>CAVRRJ010000002.1:0-726384 GCA_963723585.1 uncultured Solirubrobacterales bacterium | reverse complement strand
GAAAGCGAGGTCCCGGCTGACGACCGGTTCCGCCTTCGAAGCGACCTATTGTCTGGCGGGCGCAGCAGCGACAACTGAGTGGTCCGATCCGAGCGCGTCGGCTGCGAGGCGGGGAAGGCCGGCGGCTGTGTACTCGGGGCCGTGCTCCCGGGTCTCGTCCGGCTGGTCGAGCTTGTCCTTGAGAGCGTCGTCACCGCGGTGGAGGCGCTGCGTCGACTGGAACCGGCCGGTCGCGGTACTCCCCGTCGGAACGCGGGCATCCGAGCCCGCGTCCCGCCGGGGAGTGTTTGCTGCCCAGGATCGATTTGTCCACCTCTCCAATTTCAAGATCCCCGTCCGGCCCAGCCTCGCAACGGGATCAGGCGTCGCTTGGGAGAACGGCCACGAGATCAGCGAGTCGCAGGCCGCGCCAGGCAGAGGCTTCCATAACGCTTCCACAGGACTGTCCTGGCGGTCTTGCCGCGTCCTCCGCGCGGGCGAAAACCGCGGGTTAGCAGGCACTTCTTCAGTGGAGCCAGCCGGGATCGAACCGGCGACCTCCTGCTTGCAAAGCAGATCGGATTGTCCACGCGTGTCTCGTGGTGTCGCGTAAATGCCTGCAAATCCCCGCATTTCTGTTGGCCACGGGAGGACACGAAAGGACGGCGCGAGACAAGCTGGTGCCCCCCTGGTGGCCCCTCGGCGTTCGTGGCTTGGGGCGGGCAGAGGGCGGCCCCCGCTTGCCGGGCTGCGTCAGCTCGAGGATGCGGCCGCGGCCAAGGCCGCTCGCGCGTCGGCGATCGCCGTCTGCGCGTCGAGCCTCGGCATATCCTCGAACGCGCGCTGGAGGATCGCTCCGAGCAGGGTGAGCGCGTAGCGGACCGAAACACGGCCGTAGCCCGCGGCGAGCCGCTGCGCCTGCCAGCGCGCGATCGTCTCCGGCCTGATCACCCGAAGTTCCAGCGCACCGAGCGACGGCAGGATGTGCTTGTTCAGAAGTTGCCGGTAGTGCATCCACGTCTTCGGCGAAAGCTGAGATGCGTACGCCTCACACCAAGTGCCGACCACGTACTCGGCGAGCGTGACCCGGCCCATGTCCATCTCGGTCAGCGTCCCGAGCTGCTGCCGCCGCCGGAGCTCGGCACTGAACGTGACGGCGTCCCCCTTCCGGTCGAACGCTTGGGACCGACGCCGGCCACCTTGTCGCCAGCGAACCCGCCACTGCACCGCTCCGTTCTTCAGGATTCGTCGCTCGATCTCCACGCCGCTACTCCCTGGCTCTTCTTCGTTGCCCTCAAGGATGCCACCGCATCCCGATGGTCACACTCGCCCGCGCTCCAGGTCCACCCCCGGACAGCCCCGCCGCACCCTCACTGGGAAGCCATGGGCCAGACTACCCGCACCCTTTCTGGTGACTACGTGGGGGGCGGGTAGTCTGGCCCATCGGCGAGCAAAAACCCCAGGTGTGGCGGGGCTGTCCGGGGGCTCAGGTGTGTAATCGGATTACACACTTCGTTACACACTTTCCTACACACCTGAACGGGTCCGCCGCAGCTCCCGACGCGCTCTGCGCCGCTCACGCGCGTTCCCGCCGCCAGCAGCTGATCGGCGGATGCGCCTTTGGGAACCGGAACCCGCGCCGATAGACTCGACTCATGATCGTCAACGTGCGCCTCCCCGACGACCTCGCCGCCCTGCTAGCCGAAGAGGCGGCGCGCCAGTCCGTGACCGCGGACGAACTCGCTGCGCGAGTGCTGGCCGAGCACATCCCTGCCCGACGCAAGCTCGGGTTCGTCGCGACAGGCGCGTCAGACACCGGTCGCACCGCCGCGGAAGCGGAGGACATGCTCGCCGAGGGATTCGGTCGCTGACGCTGATCGTCGACACCGGCGTGCTGCTTGCTGCCGCCGATCGCAGCGACCCGGACCACACATCCTGCCGCGAGCTCCTCGAGACGCATCCCGGGCCTTTGGTTACGACAACGCTCGTGATGGCGGAGAGTGGCTGGCTGATCGATCGGCAGCTCGGGCCGACGGCCGAGGCCGCGCTCTACGAGTCCGCGGCGGCCGGCGAGATCCGCGTGGAGCCGCTAACGGCAGCCGATTGGACTCGAATCGCCGCGCTCACCGTTCAGTACGCCGATCAGCACCTCGGCGGCGTCGATAGCAGCCTCGTCGCCATCGCCGAGCGACTCGGCGCAACCAGCATCGGCACCCTTGACAGACGCCATTTCGGCCTCGTCCGCCCTCAGCACATCGCCGGCTTCGAGCTGCTTCCGTAATTCACGGCCGCCCCCGACTGGATCCTTCGCTGGCATGCACGAGCTCGCTTCCCTCGGGCCTTGACCAACCCCGCCGCACCCCTTCAATCAAGCAACGACCCCGACTACCCGCACCCCTCCCTCCTGACATACGTGGGGGGCGGGTAGTCGGGGTCGTGAGCGAGCTAAAAGCTCAGGTGCGGCGGGGCTGTTCGGGGGCTCAAGGGTGGACTCCAAGTCCACCCATCCGTCCACCCTTCTGTCCACCCCTTCGTCCTCACCTTGCAGTCCGCCGCAGCGGACTCCGCGTCAACTGGGACGACAAGGGGGGCAAGCCCGCGGACGCCGGACACCTCATGCCCGACGTGCGCAGGTTTGGCGACCCGCGGGTCCGAATCGCCGTGGATCCCGCGCCCGCTCTGTAGTGAACGCGGTGCCCAGCTCGAGCGTTGCGGTCGGTACCCGTAGCCAGGCAACATCAGGGCAACGGCTACCTGACGATCCGGATTGTGCGTTCCATGCCGAGTTGGGTCTGTTCGCGGCCGTCCTGGGTGCGCAGGATGCAGGCGAGGACGTATATGCCGGGCCGCTCGTTGATCAGCTCCTGTTGGGAGCCGCCAGGTGAAAGCGGTCCGGCGAACTCCGGGAAGCTGATTCCGAGCTTCGGGGCCTCCTTGTCGTTGGCGGCGCGAAGTAGGGCCGTCAGCCGTTTGGCGTTTCTTGCGTTCTTGACGCCGATCCCCTGGATCGGGTGTACGAGGAAGCCGCTGTTCTGGAATCGGACGAGTTCGCCGTCGTGGAGCTCGCTCGGGCCGTTGAACGCGAAGTCGATCGCGCTGATTGTCGCGCCCGGTTTGGGAAGCGAGGCGGGCTGCCGCGCTTGGCTGATCACGAACGTGGCGTGCGGGGGGTCGGGATTGCTGCTACTCAGATCGACCGCTAGGTAGTTGCCGGGCTGTAGGGTCGTCTGTGCGCTCGTGGTTCCCTTGTCGGCGCTGACATCGAACACGATCGAGCCGTACGGGCCGACGTAGTTCAGATCTCCGTGGTGGGCGTTGATTGCCGCACCGGCCTGGGCAAAGGCTGAGAACGGCACTCCGGGGTTGAGGCGGATCAGTACCGGTTCGGTGTGCTTGACGCTCACGCTGGAGACGACGTTCACTGCCCCGGATTGGAGCGCACCGCTGACTACGACCGACCGTCCGTTCAGGGCAAGCTTCAGCGTCGGCAGACCGGAGCTTGCCGCGCCGGTCGCCGATGTCACGCCCACGGTGAGGATCGATGCGACCGCGCCGAGGATGGCTACCGCTCTCCCGATCGGGTTCATCGCGACGTTCCCCGTCGTGACTTGACCACGGCGGTGATCGCCAGCGCGATCAGCAGCACGACGCCGATCACGAACGCAGCGAAGAACACGTTGCTTGCGGTGCCCGGGTGGCTGCTGTTTTTAGCGGTGAGGTTGGCGAGGACAAACAACACCACGTCGGCCACGACCAGGCTGATCCAGGTCCGGCGGTTGAGGGTTGTCAGTGAATCTGCTGTGTTCGACACGCTGGCCTCCTGATTGGTTGGCGCCAGCGTTTCAGTTGGTGGCGGCGCTGTCGTCGGCCGGCGGTAGGACCTGTGTGGACTGGGCGGTGATTTGACGGGGCTCGGGTCCTACTTGAGTAGGACCCGAGTCGTCGCCTAGCCGGATGCGCGATGCTGACTGTGGCGCTAGCGTGCGCGCGTGGGCACTGGACGCAGCTTGATCGCGCGGGCACGAACGGTCGACCTCCGTGTGATCGACGTTGTGCTGGCGGTGCTGCTCACCGCCGCGGCGCTTGCGGATGCCTCCTCGCAGCTTCACCGAGGACCGCACGAGCTGGCGGTCGTGCCGCTCATCGTGCTCACGGGCAGCGTTGCCTGGCGGCGACTGAACCCGTGGCTGACGACGGTGCTCGCGGTCACAGCGTTCATGGCATTCCAGCTTGCCAGCGGTTACACCGGGGGCGGCGCGTTCGAGGTGGCGGCGATCGCTTTGAACTTCTATCTGCTCGGCCGCCGTGCGCGTGGCCGCGAGCGCATGCTCGGCGCGTCGGTGCTGTTCGCCTACTGGTTGGTGGGGGCCGTTGTGATCTCTTACTCTCAGCCCGGCGGCTCGGTCGGCACGGTGCTCGGGTCCTGGGCGTTGCTGGGGGGCTTGCCGTTCGCGCTCGGACGGACCCTCGAGACGCGCCGAGGGCTCACGGACGAGCTCGAGGAGAGCACGGCTCGGCTGGCGGAGGCCCAGGAAGCCCGTGCGGGCCGCGCCGCGGCCGAGGAGCGACACCGGATGGCTCGCGAGTTGCACGACGTGATCGCGCACGACGTCAGCGTGATTGTGCTTCAGAGCAGCGGCGCCCGCGGCGTCGCGAGCGTCGATATCGAAAGGGCGCGGCATGCGATGCGGGTTGTCGAGGGCGCGGGCCGTGACGCGCTGGTCGAGCTGCGGCGGATTGTCGGCGTGCTGCACCGCGGCAACGGCGGGCTGGCGGGCTTAGCTGCACCCGGTCTCTCGCAGCTGGATGCGCTCGTCGACCGCGCGCGCGCCGCAGGACTGCCGGTGGACGTGCACGTCGACGGTCGGCTGCAGGCGCTATCGCCCGGCCTAGATCTGGTCGCTTACCGTGTCGTGCAGGAGGCGCTGACGAACGCAATCAAGCACGCTGGCCCCGCGCGCGCTCGCGTGAACGTGGCCGTCGCCGCCGGTCTCCTCGAGCTGGAGGTCTCCGACACCGGGCTCGGACCGGCGCCGGACCGCAACAACCACCGAGAAGCCGGGCACGGGCTCGTCGGTATGAATGAGCGAGTCAGGTTGTACGGCGGAGAGCTGCACGCCGGGAGGCGTACCGACACGCCAGGCTTTGAGGTCCGCGCGCGCATTCCAATTGATGGGATCGGGCCTGCGCCCCACCCGGTCATCTCGCCGGCCAGCCGCGACCGCTTGCCGGTCGGGCCCGATCGCGGCTCGCGCTGGCGTTGGCTTGACCCGGCGTGCGCCGGGGTGTTCGTGGTGGCGCTCGAGATCGGCGTGCTGATCGGTGAGCGCCGCCGCGGTCCGATCGCGCTGAACATGCTGGTGGTGGCAGCCGTCGCGCTGGCGGCGGGGTGGCGCCGGCGCTCGCCGCTGTGGTTCGTCCTCGTCGTCGGGGTGCTCGCCGCGGTGATGAACGCGTACCTCACGCCGCTTGACCACTCGCCGCTGCTGGCTGCGTATTTCCTACTCGTCCCGGTATACACAGCCGCGGCTTGGCTGCCCCGACGCGAGGCGGTGATCGCGCTCGCATTCTTGCTCGGGATCGCAGCGATCAGCGTGCTGATCGTCCGGCACCAGCCGGTCGGCAACCTTGCCGGCGCCGCCTTCACGATCAGCGCGGCGTGGGCCGCCGGCCACGCGATCGGCGCGCACAGGTCGCTGACTTCGAAGCTTCAGCGCACCTCCGCGTGGCTGGCGGCCGAACGCGAGGACCGGGCGCAGCTGGCCGTCGCCGGCGAGCGTTCGCGAATTGCGGGCGAGCTGCATGCGATCGTGGCGCGCAGCGTCGCGGGGATGGTCGTTCACGCCGAGGGTGCCCGCAGCATGCTCGCCGATGACCCCGAGCGAGCTGACATCGCGATGGGCGCGATCGAGGACACCGGCCGCCAGACGCTCACAGAGATGCGCCGCCTCCTCGGAGTCTTGCGCCACGGCGACGATCCACCGGGGCGCGAGCCGCGACCGGGCATCGCTCAGGTCCACACATTGATCCAACGCGCGCGCGCGCGCGGCCAGCCGGTCGAACTGCAGCTGGACGGTGAGCCGAGAACGTTGGCGGCCGGCGTCGACCTCGGTGTCTACCGAGTCCTCGAGGATGCCCTGGAGAGCGCCCGCCGCCACCCAGCATCCACCGTGAGTGTCACGCTGCGGTTTCGCGAGGAGGATCTCGAGCTACGGCTCACCGCCCCCTGCCCCGAGCCGAACGCATGGCCGACCGACGCGATGCGCGAGCGTATCGCGCTATGCGCCGGCGTAGTTGACGACGATGTCCTCGGCGATCCTGGCTGGCAGCTCGTCGCCCGGATGCCGCGCGGCATGCAAGGAGCACTCACTTGAGCGTGCGCGTCCTGATCGCCGATGACCAGCAGCTGATCCGTGACGGCTTCGGGATGATCCTGGCAACCGCCACAGATATCGAGATCGTCGGCGAGGCGAGCAACGGAGCCGAAGCCGTCGCCCTGGCGCGAGAGCTGCACCCGGACGTTGTGCTGATGGACATCCGCATGCCCGAACTCGACGGCATCGAAGCCACCCGCCGGATCCTCGCCCAGAACCACGATCCCAAGACGAACGTGCTGATCCTTACCACCTTCGATCGCGACGAGTACGTCTACGACGCGCTGCGTGCCGGAGCCAGTGGATTCCTGCTCAAAGACGTGCCCGCCCGCCAGCTCGTCGCCGCCATCCGCACAGTCGGGGAGGGCGACGCTCTGCTTTCCCCCAGCATCACGCGCCGCCTGATCGAGGAGTTCTCCGCCTCCCGCGCCCCCACAGCTCCCGCGCCCGAACTCGAGGAGCTCAGCCCGCGAGAACTCGAGGTGTTCCGGCTGGTCGCGACCGGAAAAACAAACGGCGAGATCGCCGCCGAACTCATCATCGGCGAGACCACCGTCAAGACGCACGTCACCCGCATCCTCATGAAGCTCGGTGTTCGCGACCGCGTCCAAGCAGTCGTCCTCGCATATGAGAGCCGCCTCGTCAGTCCAGGCGCCGCGACAAAGACTGGACCCAATCACTGATGTCAAGAGGAAATCCGCAGAACAGTGCCAGCCGGACAGCAGCTTCCCGCCTCACGCGACGACCGAGACCGAAGCCCGCAGCGTAACGCCGAACCGGGTCTCTCACCCGCGCCCCGTAGCCTCAGCTTCTCTTAGACGAATCGGGACGTACCGTCCGGCGTGTCGACCTAATGCCCCCGCCATGCCCCCTCCTCCCTAGACTCGGTCCAATTTCCTGTCGACGAGGGAGCATAAAATCGCCCGATTTGCAGGGATTCCGCGAAATGGAGCCAGCCGGGATCGAACCGGCGACCTCCTGCTTGCAAAGCAGGCGCTCTCCCAACTGAGCTATGGCCCCGTCAGGGCTTCGAGTCTAAACGTGGTCCCGCGTGATCCCGCCCGCTGGGGGCCCGTGAGACACGCCGAGGAGTAGGCCGAGGTACCCGTCGGCGATCTGCTCGGGGTCGAGCGGCCCTTGGGGCTGATACCAGGTCGCGGTGTGATTGACCATGCCGAGCAGCGCGCCGAGCTCCAGCCGCCGGTCACGGATCCGGGGGCGTTCGCCATCCGCCTCGTCGAGTACATGCCGGATGATCCGCTCGAACGCCTTGCGGCTGGCCCGGACCCTGCGCCATTGGGCGTCGGATTCGATTATGTGACGCTCCTGCTGGAAGACCAGCATGTGGTCGCGGTAGAGGACGACGTTGGACACCCACATACGGACCAGGGTGCGCAGCCGGTCGCCGGGAGGATCGTCGCTCAGGCTCACCTCACGCGCGCGGGCCAGGAGCGGCTCCATGAGGTCGTCGCAGATGGCCATGAGCAACTGCTCCTTACCGCCGAAATAGTGGTAGAGGGCGCCAGTGGCGAGCCCCATCGAGCCGGCCAGGTCCTGCATGGTCGTCTGGTCGTAGCCCTGCTTGGCGAACACCGCAGCGGCAGCGGAGACGATGGCCTGACGACGGCGGTCATATCGCACCTGGAGGGCAGGGCGGGTGGGGCGCTCGGGCATGCTGACGAAATTGGATCATTGTCAAACGTTGTCTGAACGAGCGTTCGGACTTACGGTCTGACTGGGTAGGATCGTATTCCATGGACTTCGCTCTCGACGGCGAGACTCAGCTCTTACAGCGCACCGTCCGGGAGTTCGCCGAGGCGGAGGTCGCGCCCGTCGCCGGGGAGCTTGACCGGACCAAGGCCTTTCCCTACGAGATCGTGGCCAAGATGGCCGAGCTCGGCTGGATGGGCATCCCGTTCCCCGAGGCGTCGGGTGGCGCTGGCGGCACCACGCTTCAGTACGCCATCGCCGTGGAGGAGCTGACCCGGGTCGACTCGAGCGTGGCAATCACGCTCTGCGCCCACACCTCGCTGGGCACGCAGCCGATCTACCTGTTCGGAACCGAGGAACAGAAGCACGAGTGGCTTCCGCGGCTCTGCTCCGGCGAGATCCTGGGCGCCTTCGGTCTGACCGAGCCCGAGGCGGGATCGGATGCCGGGAACACCAAGACCCGAGCCCGCCGGGACAATGGTGAGTGGGTGATCAACGGTGCCAAGCAGTTCATCACCAACGCTGGGACCGACATCTCAGGCGTGGTCTGCATCACCGCTCGGACCGCCGAAACCGGCCGCCCGGCCGAGAGCGATGGCCATGAGATCTCCAACCTGATCGTCCCCCAGGACAGCCCGGGCTATGAGCGGGGCGAGCCGTACCGGAAGATGGGCTGGAACGCCTCCGACACCCGCCCGCTCACCTTCACGGACTGCCGGATCCCGGCCGAGAACCTGCTCGGCCGCCAGGGCGACGGGTTCAGGCAGTTCCTGCGCGTGCTCGACATCGGGCGGATCGGGGTGGCGGCCATGGGCGTCGGCCTGGCCCAGGGAGCGCTTGATGAGGCCCTGGCCTACGCCCAGGAGCGCCGGGCATTCGGCCGGCCGATCGCCAAGTTCCAGACCATCCAGGCCAAGCTGGCCGATCTGGCCACCGAGCTCGAGGCCGCGCGTCTGCTCACCTACAAAGCGGCCTGGCTGAAAGACGAGGGCAAGGACTTCACACTCACGGCAGCGCAGGCCAAGCTGAAGACGGGCCGGCTCGCCGTCCGGGCGACCGAGGAGGCGGTCCAGATCCACGGCGGCTACGGCTACATCGAGGAGTACCCGGTGTGCCGCTTCTACCGCGACGCCAAGATCCTGACCATCGGCGAGGGAACCGACGAGGTCCAGCAGATGGTGATCGCCCGAGCGCTCGGAGCCTAAGCGTGCCCGGCCGCGGGCCAGTGAGGCACCAGTGAGCGACGTCCCGAGCGCGGTCCAGGGCATTCCGTTCTCGGCGCGGATCCGCGAGGTAGGTCCGCGCGACGGGTTTCAGAACGAGCCCGAGATCATCCCCACCGAGGTCAAGGTCGAACTGATCAACGCCCTGGCTCGCACCGGGCTCGAGCGGATTGAGATCACCAGCTTCGTCCGCGCCGACGTGATCCCGCAGCTGGCCGACGGCGTCGAGGTCCTGAGGCTGATCGACGTCCCACCCCAGGTCAGCCGGGGCGTGCTCATCCCCAATCAGCGCGGCCTCGAGAACGCACTGACCGTCCGTGACCGCTTCGATGAGATCAACGTCTTCCTGTCCGCCTCAGAGACCCACAACCGCGAGAACGTCAACCGCTCGGTGGAGGAGTCGCTGAGCGCCCTGGAGAAGGTCGTGCCCCGTGCCCGCGAGGAGGGGCTGCGCTGCGAGGCCGTCATCAGCGTCGCCTTCGGCTGCCCCTACGAGGGTCACGTTGACCCCGAGCGCGTATTCGCGATCGCGTGCCGTCTGGCCGACGCCGGCGCGGAGGAGATCGGCTTCGGCGACACGACGGGGATGGCCAACCCCCGCCAGGTCCGGGAGTTCTTCACCGCCGCGCGCGAGCGACTGGAGGGTATTGAGCTGACCGCCCACTTCCACAACACGCGCGGCCAGGGGCTGGCCAACGTCTACGCCGCGGTCGAGGTGGGGATCGATTCCTTCGAGTCGAGCTTCGGTGAGCTCGGGGGCTGCCCGGTCCCGCCCGGAGCGACTGGCAACGTGGCCACCGAGGATCTGATCTCCATGCTGCATGAGATCGGCGTGAGCACCGGCGTCGATCTGCCGGCCCTGCTCGCCTGCTCGCGCTCGCTGCAGCGCCACCTGGGCCGCTCGCTTGGAAGCCACACCCTGGTCGCCGGACCTGTCGACTGGCACAACTGATGTTCGCGAGCGTGCTGATCGCCAACCGGGGCGAGATCGCGCGGCGGGTGATCCGGACGCTCGACCGGTTGGGGATCGCCTCCGTGGCGGTCTACACCCCGACTGACCGCGCGGCCCCACACGTGCACGAGGCCACGGAGGCAGTCGCGATCTCCTCCTATATGGCCATCGACGATCTGCTCAGCGCGTGCGCGCGCACCGGGGCGCAGGCGCTACATCCGGGGTACGGCTTCCTGTCCGAGAACCCGGCGCTGGCCCGGGCCTGCGCCGAGGCCGGGGTGGTGTTCGTCGGACCGCCTGCAGCGGCCAGCGAGCTGATGGGCGACAAGCTGCGGGCCAAGGAGGAGGCCCGGCGGGCCGGCGTCCCTGTGGTTCCCACTTACACCGAGGAGGAGGCACAGGCGGCCGGTACCCCGTATCCGCTCCTGGTCAAGGCCGCGGCCGGTGGCGGCGGCCGCGGCATGCGGCTCGTCGAGCACCCGTCAGAGCTCGACGCCGCGCTCGCCTCGGCCCGGCGAGAGGCTCGGACTGGGTTTGACGACGACCGCGTGTTCATCGAGCGTTTCCTGCCCCGCGCCCGTCACCTCGAGGTCCAGGTGCTGGCCGACACCCATGGCCGGATCCTCCACCTGGGGGAGCGCGAGTGCTCGCTGCAGCGCCGACACCAGAAGGTGATCGAGGAATCCCCCTCCCCCGTTGTCGGAGCCGAGCTCCGGGCTGCGCTCGGCGCGGAGGCGGTCGCGCTGGCCCGCGCCGGGGGCTACGTCGGGGCGGGGACGGTCGAGTTCATCGCCGTCGCCGCGGACCCGTCCGAGCACTACTTCCTGGAGATGAACGCCCGGCTTCAGGTCGAGCATCCGGTCACCGAGCTGGTCACTGGCCTCGATCTGGTCGAGGCCCAGCTGCGGGTGGCCGCCGGGGAGCACCTGGATCTCGAGCAGGCCGCGGTCCGGCTGAGCGGTCACGCGATCGAGGCGCGCATCAACGCCGAGGACGCCAGCCGCGACTTCCTCCCCGCCGCCGGGCGCGTGCTCGGCTATCGCCGGCCGACCGGAGCTCGGGTCGACGACGGTATCGAGGTGGGCAGCGCCGTCGACCCCGCCTATGACTCGCTGCTGGCCAAGGTGATCGTCCACGCGAGCGACCGGGCGACAGCCCTGGCCGAGCTCGACCGGGCCCTGGCCCACACGAGCATCCTCGGAGTCACGACGACGACCGGCTTCCTCCGTGCGCTGCTCGGCACGGACGCGGTGCGGGCGGGGACGATCGACACCGGCCTGATCGAACGGATGGACTTCCCCAGCGGACTCCCGGACCTGGCCGTAGCCCGAGCGGCGGGTCTGATCTCCATGCGGCTCCGGGCCGAGGCGGCCGCCGATGAGCCATTTGCCCGCGCCGACGGCTGGCGTCTCGGTGGCCGGCGAGCCAGTTCGTGGTGGCGCCTGGCCGTGGCCGGCGGAGAAGCCGTCGAGGTCGCGCTTGCCGGAGACGAGGCCGGAGCAGCGCAGCGCACCGCGCCCGACGCGTTCACGCTGAGCATCGAGGGTGAGCGTCGCGAGTGGACCTATGCCGAGGACGGCGAGGTGCTCTGGGTCGGCTCCGCAGGCTGGGCTTGGGCGGTTCGCCACCGCGATGCGGAGCAGGCCGCCTCCGACAACGCCGATGGGGCCTTGCGCGCGCCGATGCCGGGCCAGGTCCTGCTCGTTCCCGCCTCCCTCGGCACGCAGGTCGAGGCCGGTGACACGCTGGTGGTGCTCGAGTCGATGAAGATGGAGCTGGCCATGACCGCGCCGGTGGCCGGAATCGTGGCCGAGTTGAGCGTGGCCGTCGGGGACAGGGTGGCCGTCGATCAGCCGCTGGCTCGCGTGGAGACGAACGGGTCGCGATGACCGTGTTGCGCAGCACCGTCAGTCCCGGCTCGGAGGCGTTCCTGGCCAACCAGAGCGCCCACGAGGGGCTGATCGCCGATCTGCGGGCGCAGCTGGACCGGGTCGCGCAAGGCGGCGGGGAGCGGGCGCGCGAGCGCCACGTCAGCCGTGGCAAGCTGCTGCCCCGCGAGCGCGTGGATCGCCTCCTGGACCCCGGGTCGGCGTTCCTCGAGCTCTCCGCGCTGGCCGGGTACGGGCTGTACAACGACGAGTCGCCGGGGGCGGGGATCATCACCGGCATCGGTCGGGTGAGCGGGCGCGAATGCGTGATCGTGGCCAATGACGCCACGGTGAAGGGCGGCACCTACTACCCGATAACGGTCAAGAAGCATCTTCGAGCCCAGGAGATCGCCCTCGAGAACCGGCTGCCCTGCATCTACCTGGTCGACTCCGGAGGTGCCTTCCTGCCTCGCCAGGACGAGGTGTTCCCCGACCGCGAGCACTTCGGGCGGATCTTCTTCAACCAGGCCACCATGTCGGCCCGGCAGATCCCGCAACTCGCCGCGGTGCTGGGCTCGTGCACCGCCGGAGGCGCCTACCTCCCGGCGATGAGTGACGAGGCGGTGATCGTCCGCAATCAGGGCACGATCTTCCTCGGCGGCCCGCCCCTGGTGAAGGCCGCCACCGGCGAGGAGGTCACGGCCGAGGAACTGGGGGGCGGCGAGCTTCACTCGCGCGTCTCCGGGGTGACCGACCATCTGGCCGAGGATGACGCCCACGCGCTCCAGATCGTGCGCGGGATCGTCTCCACGCTGGCGCCGAGGACGCCGCCGCCGTGGGAGCGGGTCGCCGTCGAGGCTCCGGCGGTGGACCTTGGAACGTTGCTGGGTGCGGTGCCGAGCGACATTCGCCGCCCCTACGACCCACGGGAGATCATCGCGCGGATCGTCGACGGGTCGCACTGGCGGGAGTTCAAGGAGCTCTACGGGGCGACTCTGGTCACCGGGTTCGCCCACATCCACGGCCACCCCGTGGGAATCCTGGCCAACAACGGGATCCTGTTCTCCGAGAGTGCGCTGAAGGGCGCTCACTTCATCGAGCTGTGCGATCAGCGGCGAATCCCGCTCGTCTTCCTACAGAACATCACCGGCTTCATGGTCGGCCGCGACTACGAGGCGGGGGGGATCGCCAAGCACGGCGCCAAGCTGGTCACCGCCGTGTCGACGGCCCGGGTGCCGAAGCTGACCGTGATCGTCGGTGGCTCGTTCGGGGCCGGCAACTACGGCATGGCCGGACGGGCCTACTCACCCCGGCTGCTGTGGATGTGGCCGAACGCCCGGATCTCGGTCATGGGCGGGGAGCAGGCTGCCACCGTGATGACCGAGGTCGGACAACCCGAGACCGGGGCCGAGCTCCGCGAGCAATATGAGCGTCAGGGGCATCCGTACTACTCCACGGCCCGGCTCTGGGACGACGGGGTGATCGATCCCCGCGACACCCGCGACGTGCTCGGCCTGGCCCTGTCGGCCGCGGCCAACGCCCCGCTGGCCGATGTGCGCTACGGCGTCTTCAGGATGTAGGAGGTCTAGGGCCCGGGCTCGAGCTCGAGCCCGCGCTCACCCAGCCCGGGCACGCCGCCGCCCGACAAGCGGACCACGTCCCGACGCCCGGCGCGGCGCAGGAGGCTGGCGGCGAAGGCCGCGCGCATACCGGCGGCGCAGGCCACGGCCGTCGGGCGCCCGCGGTCGGGTATGCCCGCCGAGGCGACGTCGCGCAGGCGGTGAAGGGGCACGTTGACCGACCCCGGAACATGACCCTGGACCCACTCGTCGGGCTCACGCACGTCGACCAGCTCGACGGCATCGGCCCTCAGCTCGGCCAGTAGGCGATCGAGATCCCAGGCGCCAGCCTGGGCCACAGGCAGGCCGGCCGCCGTCCAGGCCCGCTCATCGGCCAGGAGGAAACCGGCCAGTCGGGAGAGTCCGACGGCCTGGAGTGCGCCGGACATCCGCGCGGCGGACTCAGCATCCTGCGCGACCAGGACAAGGATCTGATCGGGGGAGAGCGTCCAGCCGGCCCGAGTCCCGACGCCGGCCGCGCTCACGGGCGAGTTGAGCGACCCGGCCAGGTGAGCGCGATCGAAATCGTCGGGGGGGCGAGCATCGAGCACCGTCGCTCCAGCTCTGAGCAGGCCGATCAGCTCCTCCCCGTTCAGCGCCTCGAGAGCGATCGGTGCCGCCGCTGTGGTGCGCCGGTTCAGTGCGACGATGTGGGCCACGTTGGGCGGCCGGGTGGGCAGGCTGGAGGTCAACTCGCTGACAAAACGTGCCTCATCCAAGCCGAGAAGATGGTTGTGGCGGCGCTCAAAGCCGACCGTGGAACTGGTCTTGCCGCTCAGCGACGCCCCACCGCACAGCGATCCGCCGATGTGGCCCGGCCACACCTCGACCTGGTCCCCGAGCGCGATCAGCTCGCGCATCGTCCGGTGCAGGGCGCGCGCGCCGTCGGCGGGCTCATAGGCCAGGTCAGGCCGGGCCAGATCGCCGACCAGCATCGAGTCACCGGTCAGGAGCAGCCAGGGTTCGGGACTGCGGCTCAGATCGGCGACCGCGAGGACCACGTGCTCCGGGCGGTGCCCCGGCGCGGCCCGCGCGGTAAGGCGCAGCAGGCCGATGTCGAGAACCAGCTCCGGCTGCGCGTTGACACCCGGACGGTGGACCTCGGCTCCCGTCGCCGCGGCCAGGCGCTCGCGGCCCGAGACGTGATCTGCGTGGTCGTGGGTGTCCAGGACATGGGTGATCTGCAGCTCCTCAGCCCGGGCGGTCTCGAGGTAGACATCGATGTCCCAGCGAGGATCGACGACGATCGCTTCGCCATCGCCACCAAGGAGATAGGACGCGCAACCGAGGTCGCGGTACAGCACCTGGCGGAAGAACACGGACTGCACCCCTCTTCGCTCAAATCACACCGATCCGGTGCGGTATTGAGCCCAGCATAAGCCCGTCGTCAATGGGGAAACCGGGTCTGGTTTGACCCGTTCCGGGGATCAGCCGTCGAAGTCGAAGTCCTTGGGCGGACGCTGCTCGAACCACAGGCGATCGTGATCCGGGGTGTCCTGGAGAAACTCGGGCGTCTCCTCGAGCAGCTCCTCACCCTCCTCGTCCCCTTCCTCGGAGGAATCAGCCCGATGGGCGCGCTCGACGTCGTACTCGACCGTCTCGCCCCCGGCCGGGTGCGGCGGCGGGGACTCGGCCCCCGGCGCGAGCTCCTCCTCGGCGAACGGCTCCTCATCGAGGAAGTCGGGCCGGTGAACGGCGGTCTCCTGACCGGCGGCCTCGGCCGGGGCCGGCTGTGGCTGGTGATCGGCCTCTGCCTCGTCGGCTGGGGCCTCTTCGAAGCTCCAGCCCTCCTCGTCGGCCTCGTGGTCAAAGGCCGCGCCACCCGAAGCCCGGTCCAGGCCGGCAGCATCGGGACCGTTTTCGAGTCCCATCTCCCCCTCCCGCGCCTGGTCATCGAGCTCGTCGATATCCGGGTCCTCCGGAGCCTGAGCCCGCCGGACCGGTCCCAGCGCCTCGCGCTCGGCGCGCTCGACTTCAGTGGGATCCGCACCGCGGCGGCGCTTGAGGTCTAGATGCTCGCGAATCGCTTCGTCTAGTAGACCCATGGCCGCAAAGCCTAGCGGCCTCCGAACACGTTCGCGGTCTGCGAGTCGGCCTTAACAGTTCGGTTCTTACCCTCCCGCTTGGCCATGTAGAGAGCCGCGTCAGCGGCGGCTATGAGCTCGTCCTTCTCGCCCTCGGCTGAGGCCGCAGCCCCTACGCTGGCGGTGATCCGCAGGGCGCCCGGGCCCTCGAGCAGAGGTACCTCGAGGGCCGCGATCGCCTCGCGAACGCGCTCGGCGATGACAAACGTGCCGCCGAGGTCGGTATGGGGCAGGATGAGGGCCATCTCCTCCCCGCCGTAGCGGGCGGCGAGGTCCACGTCGCGGGAGTTATCGCGCAGGATTTCGGCCACATGACGCAGCACCACATCCCCCTGCTGATGTCCATGGACGTCGTTGATCGACTTGAAGTCATCGATGTCGAGCATGACCAGGCCGACGGGATAGCGGTAGCGCCTGACCTCCTCCAGCTCGGCCCCGAGCAGCTGCTGAAAACGGCCGTGACTGGTCAGTCCGGTGAGATCATCGGTCACCGCCTGCCGCTGCACGTCATGGTGCAGGTTGACATTGGCCAGGGCCAGCGTGGCCCGCGCAGCCAGTGAGCGCAGTAGCTCCAGGTCATCCTCGTTGAAGCTTCGGCCGGGGCGCCCGACGGTGATCAGCCCGTAGGTCGGCCCGGCGGATGTGGTTGCCCTGAGCGCGACCGTCGCCATGGTTAGCTCCTTGGTGAAGGCCTGGCCGATGCCGTCACCCTCCAGGGCGGATCGCTCGGCTTCCCTGATCGAGCTCTCGAGCCCGGTCAGGCGGCCCCGCCGGACCAGCTCAACCAGCTCGTCGCCGTGCTCCGCCCGGGCGCTGACGCGACCGCGATCGGCGCCGGTGGCGTCCATCGCGGTCCGCAGGGCCAGCTCGAGCAAGGCCTCCCGGTCGAGGTTGGCGGCAAAGGCGTCGCCGATCGTACGGATCGAACGGCGCACGCGTGCCTGCTCGCGCTCCAACTCCTCGAGCCGACGCGCGAGCTGCTGGGACATGTTGTTGAACTCGGCTCCCAGAGCGGCGAAGTCGTCGCTGCCCTGCGTCGGAACGGGCGAGGAGAAGTCGCCGTGACCGAGGCGCCGCGCCGCGGCCAGGAAGCCGGAGAGCTGTCCCTGGAGCGCGCGCGAGGCGAGCAGTGAGAACCCGAAGGCGAGGACCAGGAAGCCGATGATGAAGATGGCGGCCACGACGCGGTCGGCGTTGACCGAGGCGGCCGTGGCACTGGCCGCGGAAAGGACTGTCACCCTGACCGGCTCGGGCCCGAAACCGCTGAAGCTCAGGGTGACCGTCTGGTAGGCCTTACCGCCCAAGGTGACGGTGCCCGAACGTGGCCACGACCGCCGGCGCGCGGCAGGCACGGTCGAGCTGAGCGTCCGGGCGCCCTGGCGGACGACGACGCCGAAGCCGCGGCCGCTGAGCTGGCTGGCGAACTGATCCGCGGCTAGTTCGGAGAGCATGACCGCGCGGGGAGGGCCGAGGTCGATCCCCGGGTCACGGCCACGCCGGGGGCGACGGCATCGCGAACGCCGACGTCGGCCACCTGGCGGCCGCCGACGGTCACGGTGATCCGCTCGATTCCGACCTCGGAGGCCAGAGCGGCGGCGCGGGCGTGGATCTGGCTGAGCGGGACTTGCTCAAGCCGCCGGGCCACAGTCCGGGCATCGAGGCTGGCCGCACGGCTGGCCTCGTCATAGACGCCCGCCGCGGCGCTGGCGATGCCGTTGGCCCGAGCGTCCGCCTTGCCCTGCTGGCTGTCGCTGATCAGTCTGAGGACGAGCAGACCCATCGCCGCCATGGGGACGACGACGATGAGGACGAAGAACGTCGTTAAGCGCGCGCGAAAGCTCATGAACCGGGGCCCAAGGAGCGTATCGGCGCGTCAACCGGACCCCCCAAGCCCTGAACCGAGGATGGCTTCCCCCAATTTGCGGCGTCGAGCCGCGGCCCAGGGCTAAACTAGACGCCCGCGAGGCGGCCGCGGCCGCCCCACGGGGCTATAGCTCAGTTGGGAGAGCGCCTGGATCGCACCCAGGAGGTCGCCGGTTCGAGCCCGGCTAGCTCCATCGTCGGGAAGTCCCCGCAAATCTGCGGGTTCGACTCGAGCTTTCTCTCGCTGACAGTCCCCCGATCCGAGCGAGAGGTGCATCAGGTTCGCGAGAATGCTCGTTTTCGGGGCGGCAAGCGACGCGGTGAGGGCGCCACCCGGCGCCTCACACGCGAAGCGCATCTCTGCAACGTCTCTCGCGATCGGGCTTGCGGGTTAGGCCGTGGCTGCTGCTTGTAGCCCTTTCCGACAGTCTGCGCTCCGGCTGGTGGCACGGCGGGGCGCTGATTGAGAATCACAACGAGGCGCATTGCGCAAGAGTGTCAGCATGAACCGAGAGGCCGATGTCACCGCTGCCTGCCATCTATATGACGTCGCCGAACGCGCCTACTTGGCCGCGCTCCAGGCGAATGCAGCTCGCCCTGCCCTTGCAGCCGCAGCGCAGGAGGTCGCCGACGCCGCCAAGGCCTGGAATACGGCCTGCTATGCGCTCTACTTCACCCTCCGAGATGTCGGCGGTGACGCTCAGCTCGAACGCAACGCCGACAACCAAGCAGAGACCACCGAGGCACTGAGCGAGATGTGGCGAGATATTTCGGCTGCGTACGACGGACGATGGGAACCGCCTCCAGAACGCCCCGCGCGTGATTAGGGATCCGGGCCGCCCCGCAAGCCCGTGGCGTGGGCTCGACGGCTCACCCCCGGGATGTGGTCAGTGTTGGTTAGATCGAGCTGGGAGAACGGAGTGCTACGGGTCAGATCAGCAGCCCGAGCTTTCGCGCTCGCGCGGCGTCCGGTGTGATCGAGGACGAGCAGCGTGGCGCTCGCCCATCACGGGGGACAGCGACCCGCGCGGGTCGGTTTGGTTCTCTAACGCGAATGAACATCACGCCGCTCCCAGAGCGCCTCGCTGAAGCCGCCGTCAACCTGTGGCATTTAGTCGGGCTGACCCGCCCATGGAACGACCCCGGGACCGACCTCAGCCGCGCTCTTGGTGGTCCCGCTTCAGCGGTCCTGGCCGGGTTCGAAGGCAGCGACTTAGTCGCGACCGCGATGGTCGGACACGACGGCCATCCCGGCTGGGTCTACTACCTCGCCGTTCACCCCGACTGGCAGCGATCCGGCCGCGGCCGTCAGATGATGGCGGCGTGTGAGCGATGGCTTGCTGAGCGCGGCATCCCGAAGATCAACCTGATGGTCCGAGCGGACAACCCCGCGGCACACGGCTTCTACGCCGCCATCGGCTACAGGCCCGACGAGGTCGTGGTGCTGTCCCGCCGGCTCGAGGAGACCTCCGCCTCGTCGCTGTCGGAATGATCGAATATGAGCACAAGCGGTGCGTGCCTCGGGACGGGATGAGCACTTTTCGATGGGCCCAAGCGCGGGAATGACATGTCTATGGTCCGGGTTTCACCAGCCGTAGTAGCGATCGGGGTGGCTGTCGTAATTCTTGCTGCGCTGGTTGGAACGCTGTCGAAGAGTCAGGCTGCGCCGGAAACGTCGACTTGCTGGACTACTCAAATGCTTATCCGTGAGAGCTCAAGTCAGGGGGCGGCCGGCACGTGGCTACTGGCTCTCACATATCGCAACCTCACCAAGAGAACGTGTCGAACCGGCGGCTATCCAGGCGTCACCCTCTATAGCCCAACCGGGAAACGGCTACCGAAGGTCACGCGCGCGCCGCGTTCCTACTCGAGGCCGCGAACGCTGCTTCTAAAACGCAACTCTGTGGCCTACGGGGTCATCGCGTACCCCGACAACTTCGGTGGCCCGTGCCGGCGCGTCGCCGCTGTCCGCGTGTACGCGCCCAACAGCACACAGTCGATCCGCATCCGCCTCAAGGGCGCGGGCCGAGCGTGCGGTGGCCGACTGCTGGCCTATCCGTTGGCCTCGAGCCCCTCGAGATCGCTTAACGGCTAAAACGGCGTAGCCATCCGCCAGCCCGGCGCTGCCGCTTAGATCGATGAGGAGGAAGGCTACGACATGTGCCGAGCGGCCAAAGGTCGATTCGCATGTCGTAGTTACCCGACGGAGCAGCGCAGCCAAGCGACTTCGTGAGCGCACCAGCAGGACGCTGTGAATCGCCGCGCGGCGCTAGCTGCTGCGAGCGCGCTCATCAGCGAGTCGCTGCTTGGCTGCGTCCCACTCCAAGGGCAACTCAGCGGGGCTCGCGTTCGATTCGACGAACACCGGCTGTCCGAGGCGGGCGGCCATGTCGGCGAGCATGCTGGCGTGATCGCCGCTGTGTACGAACCGGTTCATCGCCTCCGCGCTGGACCAAGCGGACAGCGTGTAGAAGGTCTTTCGCAGCAGGCGCGCATCGAGACTGTACCCGGCGGCGCCCTCGGCGTTTGCGAGCTGCTTGCGAATCCTCAACGTCCACCTGAGAAAGCGCGGGACATCGCGATAGCTCTGAAGTGGCAGAGTTGAGGTGAGCACGTGCAGCGACTCATCGTTGCGCGGCCGGTACCGGCACTCGGTCCAGGGCAAGGTGGGCACAGGCGGTCCCTACCCCGATCGGCACAGCGGTATCGCTTAGATCGACGACCGCCACTCTGCACACGAGTCCGGTCGTCAATGGCAGGCGTCACGCGACCGGTTTCTGTTGGCTCAGCCATTCCGCAATCCTGTCCCCCGCCGCCCCGTCATCTGCGTCGACGGCTCCGGCCAGCGTCTCAAATGGCCGGGTAAAGCGCTGGCGCTGCAATGGCGCGACATCCGCGAGCAGACGATCCTGGTTGAGCGGGCCGTCTCGCTCGGCCAGGAGAAGACACGAAGACCGCGGCGCATCGCACCGTTCGGCTTCTGCCGCCGCTCGCCGCCGACCTTCGTAAGTGGCGCCTTCTGAGCGGCCGGCCGGCAGCAAAGGCACTGATCTTCCCGTCGGCGACCGGAACGGTCTGGAGCCAACCGGCGTATCAATCGTGGCGGCGCCGCGCCTTCAAGCGCGCACTCGCCGGCGCCGGCGTCGAGCACGCGCGCCCATACGACCTCCGCCATTCGTATGCCTCGCTGCTCCTTCACGAGAGCCGATCTGTGATCTACGTCGCCCGTCAGCTCGGCCACGACGCACGCCTCACGCTCAGCACATATGGCCGCGTGATGGACGAGTTCGAGGATGCGCCACAGCTCGATGCGCACACCGCCATCGCGAACGCTCGGGCTGCTCTGACGAATGAGGAGCCGAAGCTCCGACGGCAGTAGACGAGCCAGGCGCGCGCTATCATTTTGCAAGCATGCCGAACCTTCTCGTCAGAGACATCCCGGAAGACATCCACGCCAGACTCCAGCACCGGGCCGAGCGCAGCGGCCAGTCGCTGCAGCAGTTCCTGGCCGGGGAGCTGCGTCGCATCGCGGAGCGACCGAGCGTGGACGAACTGCTCGACCGGATCGACCGGCGGCGGGGCGGCAAGGTTGGCCTCGCCCAGGCGGCTCAGGACCTGCACGACGAGCGGCGTTGATCGTCGTCGACGCCTCCATCGTGGCCAACGCGATCGGTGACGACGGCGCCGACGGTAACTTGGCCCGCAGCGAGCTTCGCGCACAAGCCGGCGCGCTGGCGGCGCCGGACCTCGTGGACGTCGAGACCGTGGCCGTGCTCCGAAAGCGCTGGCTCGCAAACACGATCACCGACCGCCGCTTCGCAACAGCGATCAAGGACCTCCAGGCGCTCGACCTCGACCGCTACCCGACGCTCCCTTTGACGACCCGCGCGTACGGACTACGCGCGAACCTCACCGCGTACGACGCCATCTACGTGGCGCTGGCCGAGGGCCTCGGCTGCGAGCTGCTCACCGGCGACGCGCGGCTTGCGGGCGCGCCGGGTCCGCGTTGCTCGATCCGGCTGCTGCGATGACCGTCAACTGCCCTCCGCGCCGGGCCGCCGCCCGTCGCGAGGGTGCATACGGGGTGCATCAGTTTGTCTCCTCGCGTCCCCCGGCGTCCTCTCGTGACCAAGCAAACATCAGGATATGCAGGTGTTTTGTGGACACGACAGGACACGGCTGGACAAAGAGATCTGGATCGCACCCAGGAGGTCGCCGGTTCGAGCCCGTAGCTCCACTTCTCGAAGTTCCTGCTCAGGCAGCCGAAAGCGCGACAGGTAGTAGGCGAGTTGACCTGGACTCTGAGCAGTGCAGCAGCGACCAACTTGACCCGAGACCCGCGTATCGTGATCACTTCTCGATGGGCGGCAAGGCTCGGCAGCCCGCCGGCGTGCCGAGATCACCATCGCGCAAAGCCATCAAGTAGACAGGCAGCCAGATGACCGCGATCCTCTCCCACACGATCACCCGAGTCGCGCGGCTCTGCGCGTTACTGACCGCCGCCATCTGCCTCTGCCTGCCCGCCGCGGCAGGCGCCGCGCTATGCACCACCACTCACTGGATCGGCGCGTGGGAAGCGCCCCCATCAGACGCATCGGGTGGTACCAGCATCGAGGACCTCTTCGATCCATCGTCGCATTACAAGATGCCGGTCAGCGACGAGACGATCCGGGCGATCCTGACGCCGACATACGGCGGCTCCATGATCCGCGTGCACCTCTCCAACCGGTTCGGCACCACCCCGGTCACCTTCGGCGAGACGACGGTCGCGATTCAGGGAACCGGCGCATCACTGGCGGGGCCCGCGAGCCCGTTGACCTTCCGTGGCAGCCACTCGGTCACTGTCGCCCCCGGACAGGACGTGGTCAGCGACCCGGTCCACTTCACCTTCTCCGCGATGCAGACACTCGCGGTCAGCATGTTCGTCAGCAACGCCCCCAACAAGCCGACCGAGCACTACACCGCCCGCCAAACCTCCTACCTCACCGACCCCAGTACCGGCAACCACGCCGCCGACACCAACGGCAGCGCATTCACCCAGCAGGACACCAGCCGACCCTATGTTGAGGGCATCGATGTCATCGCCCCCGACTCCGCCGGCGCGGTCGTTGCGTTCGGCGACTCGATCACCGACGGCTACCAGGGACAAGCCCCGAACGGCACCCCCGAGGTCGCCAGCACCGTTGACACCAACGGCCGCTGGCCCGATGACCTGGCCCGGCGCCTCATCGCCGCCAACATCCCGCTCGCAGTGCTCAACGCCGGAATCAGCGGCAACCGCGTCCTCCTGGACGGCGCGGTCGGCGGTAACACCGACGCCTACGGGCCCTCGGCCCTCACCCGCCTCGACGACGACGTGCTTCGCCAAGCCGGCGTCACGACCGTGATCTGGCTCGAAGGGATCAACGACGTTGGTCAAGCCCCCTATGCGACTGCCGCGCAGATCGAAGCCGGATACGTCAAAGGAATCGCCGCCATGCACGCCGCCGGCCTGAAAGTCCTGCAAGGCACGCTCACCCCCTCCGGTGGAGACCCGACCAAGAGCTACGGCGACGCGGCCGCCAACCAGGTGCGCGAGCAAATCAACCATTGGATCCTCACCCAAAGCCCAGCCAACGGGGTGATCGACTTCGCCGCCGCCGTCCAAGATCCATCCGACCCCAGCATGATCAACCCCGCCTACAACGGCGGCGACCATCTTCACTTCAACCTCGCCGGCTACCAGGCGATGGCGAATGCGATCAACCTCAAGCTCCTACGACAGGCGGCCTGCACCCGACAGAAACTGCAGCTCGTCTTCACACCGCACACCGTCAAAGTCGCCAGACGAGTCACTCTTCGCTTTACCGTGACCGCTCACATCAACGGACGCCAAGAGGCAATCAAGGCGGCCGTGATCACCATCGGCCACCACCGGGTGCGCACAAACTCACAGGGCCGCGCGACCTTCACCCAGCGCTTCAAGCACGCCGGCCGCATCCGCGTCTATGCCACCGCCCCCGGATACGCCGGTGCCACTCGCACGATCCGCGTCCAAGAGGCACACCGGGCGCGCTAAGCCACACCAGGCGGCCTCTGTGGCTCGCCGGTCTGACGCCTCTGGTCAGCGGTTGAGAACGATGCCGTCTGGGGCGACCGTGTCTTCACGTCTCAGCAAGATGACGCTGCTCACGAGCACGAAGATCAGGGCGAGCACGAACCCGATGCCGTCGAGAACCAGCCCGAACGAGGCGATCACGCCGCCCAGGCCGAAGCCCTGAAGGAAGAGCAGGATCCCGGCGAGGATGGAAACACGCCCAAGCCAGCGCGGTAGGACGCCGCTGCCCAGCACGAGCAAGCCTGCTGCGAGAAAACAGAGACTTCCGAACACGTCTCCGACGCTCTCCAGCGCATACGTCATCAGATACAGCGTGTAGGGGATGCCGGGATCGTGTTGAGACCCAAATGAGGCGAGCTTCGCGCCGACCAAGCCCGTGATGCCGATGTCGCTGACCGCGTGCAGGGTGATGAACAGCACTCCGCCGACCAGCACCAACGAGCCGAGGATCCGCGGTCGGCCGGTGTCCCCACGCAGCAGGTTGTACAGGCTGCCGAGGTAGATCAGAAACGCCGTGGCGTAGACGGCAGAGAGGTAGGTGATCACCAACAGCCGCGTGTGGTGCTCGTGGAGCCCGCGCGCGATCTTCCCGGCTGAGTCGTTCGCAGTCAGTCCGACCCCGAGCGCGACGACAACCTCGGCCGCCAGCGCGACGACGAAGACGATGCCCGCCGCCCAGGCATACCGCACCCACGGTCTCGACGGCGCCGCCTCCCGCGACCCAGCGCCGTTGGTCGTCCCCGCATTTGTCGCCGCGGAGCGCTCCGCTTGAAACTCGCTATCGAGCATCGCCGGCCCCTTTCACTGGCCCCTCGAGCACCCGGCCGTCGGCGACAGCCGATCCTCGCAGTGTCGAGATCGGAACGCTACGCCGATTCCGGCCCACTAGCAAGAAGTTTCTAGAAAATATGGTTCAATATTTGTGCGATGGCGGAGTGGAGCTTTCTCACCAATCACGCCCGAGCGTTGGTGTGTATCGCCCGCGATCCCGGTGTCCGCCTACGCGAGATCGCCGCTGTGCTCGGCGTCACCGAGCGCAGGGTCTTCGGCATCGTCACCGACCTGACCAAAGCTGGCTACGTCGTGAAGGAAAAGGACGGCCGCCGCAACCGTTACCACATCCAGAACCACCTGCCGCTTCGAGGGCCCATCGACCGAGACCCGACGATCGGCGAGCTGCTGACGGTGCTCGTGGAGGATACCGGCGCAACGGAATCCGCGCGAGTGCCTGACCAGGACGGCGATTCGAGCGGACAAACCCGAGCGGCTGCGACTCGACCGACAAGCTCGGCGCGGCCCGGGTGACCGCCGCTACGCCCAGATCAGCAGCCGCGACATGCTTACGTACCTGCGGGGCGCTCGCCGGGCCGAGCTGCAGACCCGCGACGGCCGCGTCGCGTTCGCCGGATCGGTACGACTCGCGCTCGAGGACGGGGGCGTCACGTGCATCAAACTCGGGCAGGTCCTCGCGACCCGTCGTGACCTGCTGCCGGCCGAGTTCGTCGACGAGTTCAGCGGCCTGCAGGACGACGCACACCAGGTTCCGTGGCCAGAGCAGCTCAGCCCCACTGCGCTGCGCAAGAGAGCCACCGACGAGCTGATCTCGCTCATGCCGATGCTGCGCCGGCTGCCGCAGCGCCTGGACCGAATCACCGGTGAATCGCGGTCGTCTCACGCCGCTGGCCTCCGTGACGACGGTCGGCGCGGCTCGCGCACTCAGTGATCGGTGGTCGCAATCATTGACCGCGTGTATGGGCGGAATCCCAGGCGTTCATAGAGAGCGATCGCTTGTCGGTTCGCCTCAACGACGCCGATCGACCAATAGCGGATGCCGCGTCGCCTGAGTTCTTCTCGGCAGGCCGTGAGCAGCAAAGTTCCAATGCCCGATCCGCGCGCACTCCCATCGACCACGAGGGAATCCACCTCGGCTGTCGTCGACCCAAGATCAAAGGTTGGCCCTGACCGGCTGAGCAGGCAGAACGCATAGCCGACGGCTGCCTTAGCAGCGCCGTCGCGTGCGATGAAAAGAAGCCCCGTTCCGTCCCTGAGCCAGCGCAGGTACTGCTCCTGGCGAAGGCTCCAGGCCTGCTCTGCGGGACGCACCGGCCATCGATCTCCCACAAGCTGGCGGTGGTGCTCGACCATCGACATCCACAGGGCGCCCAGAGACGCGACGTCAGTTTCTCCGCCCGCAGTCACCTTGATGTTCATGACGTCGTCCGCCGGACGAAAGTGTGCCCACGGCGTTTCTCGGCGTGTGAACCTTCACTAAGCAAGCGGCGACTGAGGCTACTGCTTCCCGAAGCCTCGGCACTATCGATCGCCCCGGAGTAGCTCGGTGGACGCCCTTCTGCCCCTCGCCCGCCGCACGAAAGCAGAGGCCGGGCCGCGCCGGTGCCACGGTCAGCTGGCTTGCCGGGCGGTGTCGGCGCCGACGATCCAGGTGACGCCGTAGCGGTCGGTGAGCACGCCGTAGAGGGGGGCGAAGGGGGCGGGGGCGAGGGGAGTGAGGATGGTGGTCGCCGAGTCGGCGAGGGCGTCCCAAAGCGGTTGGATCTCCTCGCCCGCGGTTCCTTGCAGGGTGATGTAGAAGGGGTTCTCACCGGGGTCATAGCCCTTGGACGGCTGCACGTCGTAGGCCATGACGGTGAAGCCGTTGGGGGCGTCGACGCGTCCGAAGGCAACCTGGTCGGCCTGGGCGGGTTCCTCGATGGCGTGGATATCGGCGTAGGTGGCGATCGAGATCTCACCACCGAACACGGACTTGTAGAACTCGAGCGCTTCTCGGGCCTGGCCGCGGAAGTTGACGTGGGTGGTGGTGCTGACGCTCATGCGGATCTGCCTTTCGTTAGGTCTGGTCCCCGGGCGGGCCGCCGCGCAGCGCGGGGATGATCACGCCGTCGAGCAGGGCGAGGCTGAATTCGCGGGTGATCGGTTGCTGCTGCACAGCACGCGAGACGCACATCATGGGGATGAGCTCGGCAAGCGTGTGGATGTCGCTCGGCGGCTGAAACTCGCCGCGGTCGACCGCACGCTGGATCAGGATGCGGTTGACCTCGATCCAGGGTCCGATGCCCGCGCCGGTCGCGGCGTGGGCGAGTCGCGCGTCGGTCTTGGACAGCGACAGCAGAGCGGTCATTGCCTGGATGCGGACCTGCTGCTCCTGGTCGCTGAGGGGAAGGATCAGGGCGGTCATGTCCCCGCGCAGGCTGCCGGTGTCGGGCAGCTGATCCAGGTTGACATCGTCTCGGCTCATCCGAGCCACGGCCTCGAGGACGAGTTCGGCCTTGGTCGCCCAACGCCGATAGACCGTTGCCCGCGCCGAGCCAGATCGGGCTGCGACCATGTCGATCGTCATGCCGTCGTAGCCGTGCTCGGCCAGAACGGCCAGCGCTGCGTCGAGAATGACGCCATCGCGACTGTGGTCTCGTTTGCGCCCCGCCCGGGCGCGGGACTCGTGCTCGAGCATCGTGCCCGTGTTCGTCTTCTCCCTGTCTGCGGCGCTCGTACTGTTCTTCATGCAAATAACGATACGCTAGCATATCGATATGTGCAAGTATCGCTACTAAGACGTCGCACCATCAACCAGCTAGACCGGCGAAGGAGGTGCCAGATGCGGACGATCACGGTGCAGGAGCGACGACGCGCGATGGTCCGTCGCCACCATCTCGCAGGCGATGCCGACGGTCCAGAAGGGGTGACGCGCGCGCTGATCGCGTTGCATGCGAGCGATCCGGCGTCGGTCTACCTGTCCGTGCTCGCGCGCAGCGCCGCATCGACACTGGGCGACGTGGCCGACGCCATGTATGAGCGGCGCAACCTGGTGCGGTGGATGGCGATGCGTCGCACACTGTTCGTCTTCGCGCGCGAGGACATCCCGACCGTGCAAGCCGCGGTCAGCACGCCCCTGGCCGCGATGCTCCGTCGACGCCTGGTCAGCCAGCTGAAACGCAACGGCAGCGAACCGGTCATCGACGAGGATGTCGACCATTGGGTGACCGGCCTCGAGGATCGCGTCGAGCGAGCGCTCGCGCGGCGCGCGACGGCCACCGGCGCGCAGCTAGCCGATGACGAGCCGGCGTTGAAGACGCTCATCCTGGCCCGAGCGCCGTCCGATCGCCCGCAGAACGTCACCACGTCCCTGCTCACCCTCATGAGTGCCGACGGGCGAATCGTTCGCGGCACCCCGACCGGGCCCTGGACCAGCCGTCAACATCGCTGGGAGCCGATCTCACGCTGGTGGCCTCGGGGGCTACCACCGATCGACACGTCAGAGGCACAACGCGATCTCGCCCGCCGCTGGCTGGCCCGCTTCGGCCCGGCGAGAACCGAGGACCTGCAGTGGTGGACCGGGTGGAACAAGACCACCACCCGCCGCGCCCTTCGTGATCTCGCGATCGAGGAAGTCAACCTGCACGGCCAAGCCGGAATCCTCCTCGCGACCCCGGCCAGCGAGGTCGCCGACGAGGCGCCTGACGCCCCGACTGCCACGTTGTTGCCGGCGCTCGACCCCACCCCGATGGGATGGAAGACCCGCGATTGGTTCCTCGGCATTAACCCAGGCCATGTGTTCGACCGCGCCGGCAACATCGGACCCACTCTGTGGTGGAACGGCGAGATCATTGGGTCCTGGGCGGTCGCACCCAACGGCGACCTGCGCACCAAGGTGATCGCGGACCGAGGCGCCGACGCTCACGCCGCCATTGACCGCGCCGCATCACACCTCCAGGCGAGACTCAACGGAACGGCGCTCACCCCCGCGATCCGCACCCCGCTCGAACAAGCGCTCACAAGAGACGACAGCGAATCGACACCATGACTCCGTGAAATTCGAGCGCCGCGGTCTCGGGTCTGTGGCCAGGGCGGCGAGGCACAGACGTGTCACTCCTACAGTTCATTCAGCTCGGCTGAGGCGCACTCGGCCGGGCGGGCTCTGCGCTCGATCGGAGGTTAGACATATGCAGCTCGACGGCATTCATCACATCACCTGCATCACGGCTGACGCATCCGGGAACGTCGATTTCTACGCCCGCGTTCTCGGCCTGCGGCTGGTCAAGAAGACGGTCAACTTCGACGCGCCGGACGTGTATCACCTCTACTACGGGGACGAGCGAGGTGCGCCCGGTTCGATTCTCACCTTCTTCGAGTTCCCCGACGCGGCGCCCGGACGGGCGGGCGCCGGGATGATCCATCGCCTGCGCTGGCGGATTGGTTCTGAGGAGGCGTTGGCCTTCTGGGCCGCGCGCTTGGCCCGCGAGGGTGTCGAGCTCCTACCGGATGTCGATCAGCGGGTATTGCCGTTCCGCGATCCCGAGGGCCTGGAGCTCGAGCTGGCCGTGGTCGAGAGCGGTGACGAGCCGCTGGTCGCCGCCGCCGAGGGGATCGCCCCCGAGCACGCGCTGCTCGGCTTCGACGGTGTGCGCGCCTTCAGCCGAGCGGTCGATGTCGAGGAGCCGCTGCTCACCGACGGGATGGGGTTCACCCTGACAGCCCCCGGCACCTACGCCCTCAACGGGGGGCGCCGAAGCGCGACGTACGTGCACGACGAGCCGCCGGCGGCGGTCGGCATTCAGGGAGCGGGCACCGTGCACCACATCGCCTGGTGCGACAGTGACCAGGACCATGAACCGTGGCGTCAGCACCTGGCCGAGATCGGCGCCCGTCCAACCCCAATCATCGACCGCGAGTACTTCTTGAGCATCTATTTCCGCGAGCCCCGTGGCGTGCTGTTCGAGCTGGCGACGCCAAGCCCCGGTTTTGCCGTGGACGAGGATCCCGCACATCTGGGCGAGGGGCTTCGCCTGCCCCGGCAGCACGAGCACCTGCGCGAGTACTTGGAGCGCTCGCTGACTCCGTTGCGCAACCCGCGCGCGGGCATGGCCCGGTCATGACAGCGGCCATAGATCTGGTCGAGCATCAGCTGCGCCCTTCGCGCGGAGAGCCGGCTGGCGCGCTCGTGCTCCTTCACGGTCGCGGGACCGATGACTTCGACCTCCTCCCGCTGATCGATGAACTTGACCCGGAGCGGCGGCTGGTTGGCCTCACGCCGCGGGCGTCGCTCGAGCTCTCCCCTGGGGGCTTTCACTGGTATGTATCGCGGGCGGTCGGCTCCCCCGATCCTGACACCTTCGACCAGGCCTACGGCCGGCTCGAACCGTGGCTGGATGCGCTGCCCGAAGCTCTGGGAGTGCCCTGGTCGCGGACGGTCCTCGGAGGCTTCTCGATGGGGGCGGTGATGTCCTACGCGCTTGGCTTGGGGCCTGGACGCCCGTCGCCGGCGGGCCTGCTCGCGCTGAGTGGGTTCATTCCCACCGTCGACGGGTTCGAGCTCGACCTCTCGAGTCGGAAGGGGTTGCCGGTGGCAATCGGGCATGGCACGCACGATCCGGTGATCTCGGTTCAGTTCGGTCGCGACGCCAGCCGGCGACTGGAGGCCGCCGGGGCGCAGGTGCTCTACCGCGAGTCGCCGATGTTCCACAGCATCGACCCGGTGTTCGTCCACGTGCTCCAGAACTGGCTCGCCGACCTCACGCCGGCCGGTCCCGCGGCCCAGGCGCGCCCGTGACGACTGCGCCCCCATGAGAGCGTGTTCCGTTTCGGTGTAGGCGGGTCTGGTCGCGGCATATTGCCGGTCATTGCCCCGAGCCGATCGTCCGCGCCACGCCACCCTAACCGCTGCCCGAGCCGGGGATCGATTCGCTTGGCGGAGAGCGGGCGTGCCACCGACTGAGAAGCCTCTCGTGACCGACGCGTCACGCGGCTAGCGCGAGCCGGGGCGAGCCTCCCCGAGACGCACGGCGATGAGTTTCTCGACGAGCGGCTTCGGAAGCGGACGGTCGACCGCGAAGTGGAGGGCACTCTTGGTCATCGTGTAGCCGGCGAGGTCATCGGCGAGCTGTCCGAGGACGGAGCCGCTGAAGGGCAGGTAACTCAGATGATCCGTGAACGCGGCAAGGCCGGCGACCGTCTTACCGCCGACCCGGAACGCGGGGACGCGGTAGGAGATCACCTGATCGGCGTCTGGGCAGATCTCAAGAATCGTGCGGCGCAATGCCTGAAGCGTGCTGCGCTTCGGCTCCTCGACACCCCGCAGGTACTCGTCAACCTCGTCGGCGGACACCACGGAGAAGTCTACGAACAGTGTCCGGCTGACGGTTGAAGCAACGCTTATGGCAGCCTGCGCGAAGGTTCGTGGCTCGCGCGCAGGGGACCTGCGATCTTCGGGGCCGGCTCCCCCCGACTGATCGGCGTGGACATGAACGTCGAGGATCGAGACGGCTCGCGCCGATCAGTCAACGCGCTCCGCCCCGCGGGCTCCCGTCTGTTTGACCGGCTCGACCGGGGGCCTGTCCTGTGCGCCGAGGGCTACCTGTTCGAGCTCGAGCGGCGGGGGTACCTGCAGGCGGGCGCCTTCGTCCCCGAGGTCGTGCTCGAGCATCCTGAGGTCGTGGCCGGCCTTCACCGGGAGTTCGTCCACGCGGGCTCCGACGTGGTGGAGAGCTTCACCTATTACGCGCACCGGGAGAAGCTGCGGCTGATCGGCCGCGAGCACCTGCTCGAGCCGATGAACCGCGAGGCGCTGGCCATTGCTGGCTCGGTGGCGCTCGAGACGGGCACGCTGCTGGCCGGCAACGTGTGCAACACCAACGTCTACGCCGATGATCCCGCCTCACGCAGCGCCGTCCGGGCGATGTTCGTGGAGCAGATCGGCTGGGCGCTGGACGCGGGTGTGGACTTCGTGATCGCCGAGACGTTCCAGTTCGCTCGGGAGGCGCTGATCGCCACCGAGGTGATCCGCGAGGCGGGGCTCCCGGCCGTGGTCACGCTGGCGATCCACCAGGACCCGGGGACGCGCAAGGGGTTCTCGCCGCCGGAGGCCTGCCGTCGGCTGGCCGACGCCGGGGCCGCCGTGGTGGGGCTGAACTGCATCCGCGGGCCGCAGACGATGCTGCCGCTTCTGCGTGCGGTGTGTGACGCGGTGGATACGCCGGTGGCCGCCCTCCCGGTGCCCTATCGCACGCGCGGGGCTCAGCCCACGTCCAGTCGTTGAGCGACCCGGAGGTTCTCGACGCAACCGGCCCGCCGTTCCCGACCGCGCTCGACCCCTTCACTTGCAACCGTTACGAGGTCGGGGCGTTCGCGGCCGAGGCCCTGGCGCTCGGCGTCCAGTATCTCGGACTCTGCTGCGGTGCGGCGCCCCACCACATACGGGCGATGGCCGAGGCGATGGGTCGGCGGCCGCCGGCGAGTCGCTATTCAGCCGACATGTCCAAGCACGCCTACCTGGGCTCGGACCCGAGCTTGCGCCAGGAGAACCTCGAGTTCGCCCGGCGGCTGTAGCTTGAGCTTGCCCGGCGCGACCGGCGGCCATCGTGCCGGGGCTGGCTTCCGGCGCTCATTCCGCTACGTGGTCATCGGCGCCGGTGGCATCGGCAGTGCCGCCGCCTACTGGTTGAGCCGAGTGGCCGGCGACGACGTGCTCTGCGTCGAGCAATACGAGCTCGGCCATCGCCTGGGGGCGTCCGAGGATCACTCACGGATCATCCGGCTCGGCTACCACGCCGCCCGCTACACCGCGCTGACGCGGAGTGCCTACGCCGCCTGGAACGTCGTGGAGGAGGAGTCGGGGGTTGCTCTCGTCCACAAGACCGGGATCGTGAACATCGCCCGGACCGGCACCCCGGGCGCCGAGATCCTCGACGCCTACACCGTCGCCATGCTCGAGCACGACATCCCGTTCGAGCGAGTCGGCGCGAAAGATCTGATGGTCCGATGGCCGCAGTTCCGGCTCGGGTCACACGATGAGGCGCTCTTCCAGCCCGACGGAGGCATCCTCGACATCCGAAAGGGCGGCGCCGTGCACGTCGCCCTGGCCCGGGCCCGCGGCGCGACGGTTCTGGAGCACGCCGCGGTTACCGGCGTCCAGCCCACCCACCACGGAGTCGATCTCGAGACCACCGCTGGCCCGCTGCAGGCCGAAAAGGTGGTGATCTGCGCCGGTGCCTGGACCGCGAGACTGCTCACCGAACTGGGGCTCGCTGGCCGATTCGTCTCACTCAGGAGCAGGTGACCTACTTTGCCACCCCCAACCTCAGGGACTTCTCCCCGGCGCGATTCCCGGTCTGGATCTGGCACGGCGAGGAGGAGTACTACGGCTTTCCCGTCCACGGGGAGGTGGCCACCAAGGCCGCGCATGAGCAGTGTGGCCCGTCGGTCGACCTCGCGTCGAGGAGTTGGGAGCCGGATCAGGCGCGGGTGCGCCAGCTCAGTCGCTTCCTCGAAGAGATACTCCCGGGCTACGGCGGACCCGAGCTGTATACACGCTGCTGCCTCTACGACATGCCCCCGGACCGCGACTTCGTGCTCGACTTCCTCCCCGGCCTCCCGCAACTTGCCGTGGGCATCGGGGCCGGTCACGCGGCCAAGTTCGCCAGTCTGCTCGGACGCATTCTCGCCGACCTGGTGACCGCGGGCCCGACCGACGCACCGATCGAGGGCTTTCGGGCCGACCGGCCAGCGCTCGCGGATCCCGGCTTCAAGCCGGCCTACCGTCTCGGCACGGCGGCCTAGACCTCAGGCAGTCGACACGGCCCGGCGTCGAGGCTCCACTTCGCGTAGCACCTCGAGCATCATCGATGCCGCGGGAGAGCGGAAGGCGGCTCTTCGCGTCGCGGCCTGGACCATCCGCCAGGGAGCCCCCGGCCCCAGCGAGCCCAACCTCACCGCCTCATGCGGCGGGCAGAGCGCCAGCTCGGGCAGCAGGGCGAGGCCCATGCCCGTGCCCACGAGCTCCTGGATCGCTGTGTAGTCGTCGCTCTCGAAGGCAACTCGCGGCTCGAAGCCGGCCCGCGCGCACGCGCGCCTGAGCACCATGCCCCCCGACGCAGAGCGCGGCACATCGATCCAGGTCTCAGCGGCCAGCTCCTCGAGTCTGATCTCCGCCTGGAGGGCGAGCGGGTGATCGCGGTGAAGCGCGAGCTGGAAGACGTCCCTGAACAGGTCGAGAACCTCGACGCTCTCGCCGGCCGTCTCGACGAGATCGACGGTGAGAGCAAGGTCTACCCGCCTCGGCCGCCTCCAGTTGGGCGAGGATCGCGCTCGCATGCTCGACCAGGACGTGGCCGGCCTCGGTGAGCACCACGCCCCGGGCGCGACGCTCGAACAGCGTCATGCCCACTTCTCGCTCGAGCACCGCGATCTGCTGGGAAACCGCCGACGGCGTGTAGGAGAGAACGTCAGCGGCGCCCGCCAGCGACCCGCACCGAGCTACCTCGCACAGCACATGCAGGCGGCGAGCATCCAACACACTGGAGAAGGTACAAGCTCGCCCGGGTCAGCCGGGGAGGAAGAGTGACCCCGGTGTCGGGATCGCGAGCCGGTCGCCGGCGACTCGCTGTGCGGCGCGGAGGTCAGGGCTGGCCGGTTGTGGTGCAGCTCGCGAACACGTAGCACTGGAGGGCTGGCTCCGCGGGCACTTCGGGGGACTCCAGCGCAGCCTGTCCGATCGCGCTCAGGAAGCCCGCGTAGTCGGCCGGGAAGGTGGCCGGGTCGACGCCCGGTTGGAAGGGGTGCGTGCACACCGAGGCGGGGATCCGGGAGGGATCGGCCGGTCCGGCGTGAGTGAACGCGTCCACCGCCAGCGCGTAGGCCACGGGATCGTAGGTGCCCATCGCCAGGTGATCGGAGACGTCAGCCGGGCAGACCTGCTGAACGGCGATGTTGGCGATTCGCCCGGCCCCAGTGTGCAGCGACGAGCTGCCCGACGAGTTCAGGTTGGGGGTCACGACCTCATCGGTACGGCTGTAGATCACCGTGTAGTCGATCCCGGCGAAGGTCTCAGCCCGGCTGTTCAGCGCCGCGGTGAAATTCGACGTGCTGGCCTGCTGCCAGTACGCCGGCGGGCACTCCAGATGGCAGACCACGTCGGTGTCGAGCGTCCCGTGGTTCGAGGGATCGATGCCGACGTCGTCCTCGACCAGTGCGCGTGTGTCGGGCCAGAAGCGCAGCGCCCATCGAGGGAGCATCCCGCCCTGGCTGTAGCCCAGCACGTCTACCCGCCGGCCGGCCAGCACGGCCATCGTCCTCAGCGCGTAGACCACGTACTCCCCAGCGGTCTGGATGTCGCCCATCGTGTGGTAGGGGAGCGTCAGTGTGCAGTAGGGCCAGTGCAGGGCCGCGAACGCGCGCTCATAGTTCCAGGAGTAGTTGGGCCCCGGATCGAGGTTCGTGCCCGGCACGAGGAGGATCGGGTTGCGCGAGTCGCCCGCGACCCCAGCCGTGCAGCTCAGGGCGGACTGAAGCTGGCCGGCCGGCACCGACAGCGGCGGCCCGGGGCGGTCGAGCGGCGCGTACGGGTCACCGACGGCTGACGCCTTCGCCGGGAGGGCGGCTTGGGCCAGTGCGACAGTCATCGTCGCTGCGACAGTCATCGCCGCAGCGACCAGCAGGCTCAGCGCGCGCAGCCGACGGCCAGGCGCCTGAATCGTCTGTCCACGAGCGGACATGCTGTCTCCCTGACCTGCCATCACCGCCCAATCGACTATAGGCGGAGCCGGCCGCCGGGAGACCCGGTTCGCTCACCAGCTCGAGCGCCCGGGCTTAGGATGTTGATGGCAACCTCGCCCCACCGACAGGAGGCCCGATGTCGAGATTGATCCGCCTTGACCGAACCGGTCACACGACACTCGCCCAGTGGAGGGCCGATGATCAGACCGCCTTCGAGGCAGCCGCCGTCGCGTTCCGCGAGCAACTCGACCGGGGCTACTTCGGGCTCGTCTCCCGGCCCGGCGGACGGGCCGAGCAGGTCAAAGAGCTGCCGCGCGACGCGCCAACGGTGATCCTGCGCCGCCCGATCGCCGGTGGCTGAACCGGACTCGAGTTGGCCAGCACCACCGTGATCGGAGACGGGCCGGCCCTGGAGGGCCTTCCCGAACGGGCCAACGTTCCCTGGCGCCCCCGGGCGGACGAGGGATCACTGAAGCGGGCCGGGCGCCGGTGGACGCTCTCGGTCCTGGCCCACGTCGTGCCGCTCAGCGCAGCGGCGATCCTCCTCGGTCTGCTCGGAGCGGTCCCCGCGGCGGTGGGGGTGATCCTGCTCGCCCACGCCTGGGCCATCCCCGAGCTGTATGCCGCGCGCGGAGCCGGAGTCCTGCGCTCACGCGCTCCGGCCGGAGCCCAGGCCGAGCGCCGGGCCCTGCTCCTGCTCGGCGACCTGATCGACGACGAGGCCCGGCGCCTGCACGCCCAGACCGGCCTGGTCCGGGAGCGAGGGGAGCTCGGCGTCTGGCTGCTGGGCGAGGCCGGCGCCGTCCTGGTCCGGCCCCGAGGCCGGCGGGTCTACTGCTACTGCGTGAAGCCGACCGGGAAGGAGCTTCCGGTCAGCGATCGCATCGCCCACCTGCTGCTGGCGCTGCGCTGCGACGAGCGCGGCTTCATCACGGTGGCCAACCTGGCCTTCTCGGGAGCGGCGTGGCGGCTGCGCCGGCGCCTGCGGCCCGGGCACCGCGAGGGGTTGAGCGCGGCCCGGCGGACCGCGGCGGGCCGGTCGGCTCCACTCGAAGAGAATTAACGACCCCGGGGGTCGCAGATTCTCTTTGAGTGGCGGCGCGAGGACCGCTCCGTACTACAGCCAGAGCGTGCGGTGGTCCTCGGCGAACTGGCGGAAGGTGTACGGGGGCCGGCCGGCCACGCGCTCGACGTCGGGGCTGACCGCCTCGGCGTGGCCGGCGGCGTACATGCCCCACAGCTCACCGAGCCGGTCCACGGTCTCAGCGGGCACACCGGCGCTTCGCATCTGCTCCTGGGCGGCCGCGCACCGGAACCTCGACCGTCGTCCAGCGGGCGCTCGAGCAGCTCGGAGAGGATCTCCACCTGCTCGTGCGGGGAAGAGGCCTCGGGGCCGGTCAGCGTGTACGCCCGGCCGACGTGCTCGGCCGGCGACGCCAGGACCCGGCCCGCCACGGCGGCGATGTCGCGCACGTCGAGGATCGCCCAGCGGGCGTGCATCACCGGCCCGACGACGCGCCCGCTGGGAATCTGCCCGGCCCAGGCCAGCGTGTTCTGCATGAAGCCGTTGGGACGGAGCATCGTCCACCCCACCCCAGCGTTGCGCACCGCCTCCTCGGCGGCGCCGTGCAGGCGCCCGAAGGCGAGCGGCGCGTCCCGGCGCCGCACCGACCACCGAGAGCTTGACCAGATGCCCGACGCCGGCCGCGGCCGCCGCCCGGGCCAGGTTGCCCTCGTGCTCGGCCAGCTCCTCGGAGGCCGGGCTGGCCACGTAGATCGCGTCGACGCCCTCCAGGGCGGCGGACAGCGACGCCGGATCGCCGAGGTCGCCGACCACGGCCTCAACGCCTCCGCCTCGCAGCCGTTCGGCTGCCTCGGCGCTCGCGGGTCATCGCCCGCACCGGCATGCTGGTCGCCGCGCAGCTGGCGCAGCACGGCGCCACCGGTGGTCCCGGTGGCGCCGCAGACGAGGACGGTCATCGAGCGCGCTGGCCGCGGCCGCCCGGCCGCCGATCTGCGGTCCGAGCTCGACCAGGCGGCGCGCGGCCTTGACGATGTGATCGGCGTCGATCCCGCAGTCGGCCATCAGCTCGGCCGGCTTGCCCGAGCCAGGCAGGTGGGTGACGGCGAGCTTGACCACGCGCGGGCGCTCGTCGGCTGTCGGCGAACGCGCTCAGCACGGCGTCGCCGATCCCGCCCTCGGGCCAGTGGTCCTCGACGACCACGAGGCGCCCGCCGGTGGCCTGCGGACGGCCGCGGTCAGCGTGTCAGTGTCGACCGGCTTGACCGAGTAGAGGTCGATCACCCGGGCGTTGATGCCATCCTCGGCCAGCGCGTCGGCCGCCTTGATCGCCTCGTGCAGGGTGATGCCGGCGCCGATCAGCGTGACCTGGTCCTCCTCTGACTCCCGGACCACGCGCGACGCCGCCGATGCGGAACTCCTCGTCGGGCCCGTAGAGCGTGGGCAGCCCGGCCCGGGTGGAGCGCAGGTAGGAGATCCCGTCGTGGTCGGCCATCGCCTCGACCAGCTTGACCGTCTGGTTGGGGTCGCATGGGTAGAGGACGACCGAGCCGCCCAGGGCCCGGAACTCGGCCAGATCCTCGAGGGCCATCTGCGAGGGCCCGTCCTCGCCGATCGAGACGCCGGCGTGCGAGCCGTTCAGGCACAGCTTGGCCTGCGAGATCACCGCCATGCGGATGAAGTCGTAGGCGCGAGACAGGAAGGCGGCGAAGGTGGCCGCGAACGGCGTCCAGCCGCGGACCTGGAAGCCGACCGCCGTGGAGATCATCTGCTGCTCGGCGATGTAGGCCTCGAAGCTACCGCTCGGGCGCGACCTTGTTGGCCTCCTCCAGGTGGGTGGAGTTGCCCACCTCGCCGTCGATGGCCACCACGTCGCCGCGGCGCTGCATGACGGCCGCCACGCCCGAGGCCGAAGGCCTTGCGGGTCGGCACCGGGTCGTCGTCGAGCTCGAAGCTGGGCAGCTGCGACCGAGGGGTCGGACTCGAACTTGTGGGGCTGGCCGTCGCTCTCGGGCTTGGCCACGTCGACGTGGATGTAGCTCGACGTTGCCGAGCTCCTCGATCGCCTTGTCGGGATCCTTGAGCGGCTGGCCGTGCTTGCCCTCGACGTCGGCCGTCTCGCTGGCGCCGTAGCCCTTGATCGTCCGGGCGACGATCATCGTCGGGCGGCCCTTGGTCTCGACCGCCGCCCGGAAGGCGCGGTCGACCGCCTCGATGTCGTGGCCGTCGACCTCGATCGCGTTCCAGCCGCTGGCCTCGGCGCGCTCGGTGTAGGACGCCAGGTTCCAGCCGTGCATCGTCTCGCCGCGCTGACCGAGCCGGTTGACGTCGACGATCACGATCAGGTTGTCGAGCTGCGCCTTGCCCGGCGTGCTCGACGGCCTCCCAGATCGAGCCCTCGGCCATCTCGGAGTCGCCGCACAGGCACCACACGCGGTAGGGCGAGCCGGTCCAGCTGCGCGCGCCGCACAGGGCGATCCCGACCGAGATCGGCATGCCCTGGCCGAGCGAGCCGGTGGCCACGTCGACCCAGGGCAGCACCGGCGTGGGATGGCCCTCGAGCTTGGAGCCGAACTGGCGGAAGGTGAGCAGCTCCTCGTCGCTGATCGCGCCGGCGGCGCGGAACATCGAGTAGACCAGCGGCGAGGCGTGGCCCTTGGAGAAGATCAGATGGTCGTTGTTGGGGTTCTCGGGCTTGTCGTAGTCGTAGTGCAGGTAGCGCGCCATCAGCACGGCCATCAGATCGGCCGCCGACATCGAGGAGGTCGGATGGCCGGAGTCGGCGGCGGCGGCGGCCCGGATCGAGTCGATCCGCAGGCGCTGGGCGAGCTGGTGGATTTCCTCGTTGTTCATGGCGTCACCTCGAGTCGAGAGCAAGCGTTCTAGTGTGTTTTGCTCGCCGACGGCGGCGGTCAAACTTCGACTGGACACGGCGATACCCCGACGCTACCGCACGATTGCCGGGCCGGAGGCTACGCAGGCGTACGATTAAGGCAGTGACGGCACTCGGGTTGATCCTGCTGGTGGTCGGGCGCAGTGGTCGCCGTGGCCGAGGCGCACTACCCGTCGCACGGGATCTCGGGGGGCGCCGGCGTGGCTGGCCATGGCCGTCGGCGCCGTGCTGGCGATCAGCGGCCTGGGCGCGCGGAGTCCTGCTCGGCCCTGCTGGCCGGCGTGGCCGCTGGCCGGCGCCGGCGGCGGTCCTCGTCACCCTGACGGTCAAGAACGGGCTGCGCGTGCGCAGACGCCGTGGTCCAGGGCGGGCGCCGAGGGCCTGATCGGGCACGTCGGCGTGGTCCGAGCCTGGACGGGCAAGCCAGCGGCAACGTGGCCCTCGACGGCGCGCTGTGGCGGCGCGCGCGCTCGCCCGGCGTCGAGGAGGAGCCGCAGAGCGCTGCACGCCGGGGACCCGGTGGTGGTCGAACGCCTCAGCGGGCTGACCCTGTGCGTGCGCCGAGCCGAGGATTGGGAGCTTTTGTGATCACCGCGATCGTCGATCGTCGTCGTCGTGCTGCTGGTCCTCGGGCTGACCGCCCTGGCCAGCTCGGTCCGAGTGCTGCGCGAGTACGAGCGGGGCGTCGTGTTCCGGCTCGGACGGCTGATGGAGCAGCGCGGGCCGGGGCTGCAGCTGCTGATGCCCTCGATCGACCGGATGGTCCGGATCAGCCTGCGCACGGTCACCCTCACCGTCCCGCCGCAGGAGATCATCACCCGCGACAACATCCCGGCGCGGGTCACCGCGGTCGCCTACTACCGGGTGGTCGATCCGCCAACGCGCGGTCACCGAGGTCGAGGACTTCGACGGCGCCACGCTGCAGATCGCCCAGACCACGCTGCGCTCGATCCTCGGCGTGGTCGACCTCGACACGCTGCTCTCCGAGCGCGAGCACCTCAACGAGTCGCTGCAGCGGGTGATCGACACCCAGACCGAGCCGTGGGGGATCAAGGTCACCAACGTCGAGATCAAGGACGTCGAGATCCCCGAGCGGATGCAGCACGCGATCGCCCGCCAGGCCGAGGCCGAGCGCGAGCGGCGGGCCAAGATCATCAACGCCGAGGGCGAGTTCCAGGCCGCGGCCAAGCTGGGCGACGCCGCCGACGTGATCGGCCGCAACCCGGTCACCCTCCAGCTGCGCTACCTGCAGACGCTGCGCGAGATCGGCGGCAGCCAGAACTCGACGATCGTCTTCCCGATGCCGATCGACCTGATGCGGCCGATGCTCGAGGCCCTGTCCGGGGCCGGGAGCGAGGCAGGCCGCGGCCAAGGCCGCCCATGAGCAGGCCGAGGCTCAGCTCGAGGCGGCGCGGAGAGCTGGCGAGCTCGGGGCCGGCGAGAGCGCGTCGGCCAACGGAGTCGCGGCGGAGGAGCCGGCGCCCGAGCCGCGGTCCGCGCGGCGCGCCGGAGCCGGCCAGCCGGAGCCGGAGCCGGAACGAGGGTCAGCGCCGCCGGGCGGAGATGGCGAAGCCCTCGAGGGCCACGGTCCCCCGGAGCACCCGGACCGTCAGCGAGTGGGCCCGCGAGCCGCGGACGCTGGCCTGGAAGATGACCTGCCGGGTCCGGCGCGCACGGCGTGGAGGCGGATCGTGTGGGCGCGGCCGTCGAAGGTGACCCGGGCCACGCCGCCGGCGCAGCGTGCGCTCGCCGATGATGGCCAGCGATGCCGCCGCGGTAGCGCAGAGTGAAGCTGGCGCCGCGCGCGCGAAGCTCGCGATCGCCCGGCCCTGCCAGGCGCCGCGGACGCGGCGGACCGCCAGCCGCGGCTGTAGTGGCCGCCGGCCGGGCGCACGCCGCTGGGCACCAGCGTCGTGGCCGTTGCGGAGGCGCTGGCCTGACCGGCCAGGTTGGTGGCCTGTAACGCTGGAACGCGTAGGTGTGGCCGAGCGTGCCGCGGAAGCTGAGCGACGACTGCCGAGTCGCCGGCCAGGCAGCGTCCGCCAGCTCGGACGCGCGGGCGCTCGTGATCGCGACCTGCACCGTGTAGGCGGCCAGCGAGGTCCCGCCGCGTGGTGATGGCGCTCCAGCGCACCGGGATCGCGCGCGCGGGTCGAGACGCGCGGACAGGAGCCGGGGCGCGTTGGCCCGCGGCCTGGGGCGGCGGCGGGCCCGCACGGCCGGTTGAAGATGTCGGAGCCGAACGTGCGTCTCGCCGGGCAGCGCGGCGTAGCCGAGGTGCGAGAGGCCGAACAGGTCCTCGACGCTGCCCAGCATCGAGTAGTGGTTGTAGGCCGTCTGGGTCACGGTGCCGGGCGCGATGCAGGGCGAGAGCAGCACCGCGCCGACGTCGCCGCCGCCGGGGCCGGTGACGCCGGGCTGCGGGCTGCCCGGGCCGGGGATCTCGCCGCAGCAGGAGCTCGTGTCGCTGGTGGCGGCCTCGTCGAAGGTGATGATCAGCAGCCCGTCCTGCTGGAAGGCTCGGCGAGCCGGTGATCTGCGGCACCCAGGTCTGCAGGAACGCGTCGGCCTGACGCCAGGCCCGCCGGGCTGGCCGTTCGCGCACGGGGCGTCGTGGCCGTCGTCGCACAGGTCGGGGGTGATGAAGACGTAGTTGGCGGTCGCGGCCGCCGGGGAGGCCAGATCCTGGGGCAGCTGCGTCGAGGTTGACGACGTGGGTGTCGCACAGCGTGGTGTCGTCGATGATCGAGTGGAAGTAGACGAACGGGTTGTGGCGGGTGGCGTACTCGTCGGTGGCCGTCGGCCGTTCTGGGTGTTGTCCTGAGCTGCCGACCGCCGGGTGGCCGCAGACGCGCGGCCTCGCGGGTCGGGTCGGCGCCCATGCTCCTCGTTGTAGTCGCGCCAGGTGAAGCCGGCCGCGGTCAGCTGCGAGGCGATCGTCTGGACCGCGGCCGGGTACACGCAGCCCGTCGCCGTGCGCCTGGCCGTAGGCGCCGATCGTGCCCGGGCTCGAAGTCGTTGAAGTCCTGGCAGTCGGCCTGGTTCTGCGGCGTTGGGCGCCTGGCCGCTGATCATCGCGATGTAGTTGTCGTTGCTGACTTGTGGCCGATGCCGTAGTAGTTGGGCACGTAGGCGCCCTCGGCGCGCAGCGTCTGGGCCAGATAGGGCGCGGGGGAGTCCGGGGCCGAAGGTGGTCGAGGCCGACTCGTTCTCGAGCACGATCACGAACACGTGGCGGATCGGACGGCGGCGGCCGAGGCCGGCGGCGCGGCGGCGCGGCGGCCGCGACGCCGGCGGCCGAGGCGGCCGCGGCAGCGCGGCCAGACCAGCGTCAGGGCCAGAGCCGACGAGACGAGCGTCCATCTCACAGCGGCACCCCGGTTCCGCAGGCGGCGACGCCGCGCCGGCGGTCGCGCGGTCAGGGTCCGCTGACGCTCGGCCACCAGCCGGCGCTCGCGCCGGCGCTTGGCCGCGCGGCCGTGAGCGCGGCGCAGCTGGCGCTGGGCGCGCTCGCAGGGACCCGGGCGGCCGGTCGTAGCGACGCCCGGCCGTGGTGCACGGCGGGGAGACGTCGACCGTGATCGACTCGTCGTTGGCGTACACCCGGCCCGACGTCGGTGTCCTCGAGGTACATGCACACGGTCTGGACGCCGTAGGCGCCGGGCCGCCCGGAGCCGCTGGCGCCGCCCGAGTAGGCCCTGCCGGCGGCCGGCTGCGGGCTCGAGCGGCGCGTTGAGCAGGGTGACGCCCGGGCGTGTGTCTCGAAGTTCCCGCCGCACTCGGTGGCGAGCTTGACCTCGACCCGCAGCGGCCCCTCGGCGGTGTCGAGCACGCCGGGGTCGGCGTTGACGACCTTGACCGTGAGCGGCGCGTGCAGCCGGGCCACCGGGGCGACGCGTGATCGTCATCGTGACCGGCGTGAAGCTGTCGGCCGCCGCGCCGCGGCGGCGAGCGCGGCGAGCACGCAGGGCGCCGCCAGCAGCCGCCAGCGCCCGACCCGCGCGCGTCTCACGGCCGCATGCCCGAGCTTCGACGGATGGCGGTACATGGTCGCCGCGCGTGGCCGGCCTGTAGTCGAAGCCGCAGCCGCTCGAGGATAGCCGCTGGTGACCAGGTTCTGCAGGTCGTGCGGCTTGGGGCGCTCGGCGGCGCGGCGCGCGGCGCTGCGCTCGAGGCCGACCAGCGCCGGCCGGCGGCAGCGGTGCGGCACCGGAGCGGCGAGCCGATCGTGCCGCCGTCGATCCCGGCCCCGCCGCTGTCGACCGGGGTCGAGCCGCTGCAGGCCGAGGAGATGACCTGCGGGCGGGCTGGGGCAGCGCCGGCGGCGTGAAGTTGGGGCTGACTCGAAGTCGAACGCGGCGGCGATGTTGTTGGCGTACAGGTCGCGCGGGGTCAGCGGCGGCAGCCCGTAGCGGTAGCGGATCATCTTGAGGATCGACTCGAAGCCGTAGATCGAGTGGTCGACGTGGCCGCGGCGGGCGTAGGGCGAGACGACGACGGCGGGGATCCGGAAGCCCATCTGCCCGAAGTCCTTGTTCAGGTCGCCGCTGGAGCGCAGGTCGGGCACGCGCGGCGGGACGACGTGGTCGAAGAAGCCGCCCCACTCGTCGTAGACGATGAACAGCGCGCCGCGCTTGCACTGCGGCGACTCCATGAAGGCGTGGACGACGTCGGCGACGAACGCCTGGCCGACGCGGACGTCGCCGTGCGGATGCTCGTCGCCCGAGGTGCCCTGGTCCTCGCCGTTGAAGGACGGGATCGACGAACGACAGCGCGGGCAGCGTGCCCGCGGCCGCCTGCTCGTAGAACGTCTGCACCTGGCTGGAGCGCGCCAGCCCCGGCGTTGCCCCACAGGGCCGAGACCGGGATGTCGGTGTAGAAGTAGCTGGTTGGAGACGCCGGCCTTGCTCAGCGCGGCGAAGATCGTCGTGTCGGGGAAGCCGGCGCCCGGAGGGCAGGCGTGTTGTCCATCTTCCCGTAGGACTGGCCGGCGTGCATGTACTCGCGGTTGGGGTAGGTGGAGGACAGCAGCGAGCAGAAGAAGCGGTCGAAGGCGGTGAAGGCCTGGGCCACGTGCGGGGTGAAGGGCAGGTCGTCCTCGGTGTAGTAGCCGATCGAGAAGATGTCGGAGTCGGCCTTGAGGAAGCCGTCCATGCGCGCCGCCGTCGAGCTCGGTGCGCCCGCCCTGCCAGGAGTGGTCGGGGTCGAGGAAGCCGCAGCCCTGGAAGTCGGTCCGCAGCCGGTGGGTGGCGAACGTGTCCGGCCGTGGTGTCGGTGAACTCGAGCCCGGCCTGGCGGCCGTCGGCGCCCGGGCAGCCAGCCCAGGTAGTGATCGAAGGAGCGGTTCTCCATCATCAGCACGACGAAGGTGTCGATGGGCAGGTTGCGCGGCGAGGGGAGCTGGACCTCGCGCTGGCGCCGGGCCGCCTCGGCGACCAGCGTGTCGGGGTCCAGGACCAGGCCCATCCCGGCGGCCAGACCGGCGGTGACCGCCGTGCGCCTGAGGAAGTCGCGCCGGGTGTGGAAGGCCTCCGGGCGCCAGCGTCGCGCAGCCGCTCCGCCTCCAGCGGATCGCGAAGGTCGCCCATGAGTCCGGATCCTAGATCTCGAGCCGCGGATCGGATGCGACAGGACATGTGAACGGCGGCCGGCCGTCTAACCTCGCGAGTCCGACATGGCCATCCGCTCCGACATCCGCAACATCGCGATCATCGCCCACGTCGACCACGGCAAGACGACGCTGGTCGACGCCCTGCTGTGGCAGTCGGGCGCCTTCCGCGCCAACCAGGCGGTGAACGAGCGGGTGCTGGACTCGATGGACCTCGAGCGCGAGAAGGGGATCACGATCCTGGCCAAGAACACGGCCATCCGCTACGGCGACGTGAAGCTCAACATCGTCGACACCCCGGGCCACGCCGACTTCGGCGGCGAGGTCGAGCGCGGGCTGACCATGGTCGACGGCGTGCTGCTGCTGGTCGACGCCAGCGAGGGCCCGCTGCCCCAGACCCGGTTCGTGCTGCGCAAGGCGCTCGAGCGCGCGGCTGCCGGTGATCCTCGTCGTCAACAAGGTCGACCGGCCGGACGCCCGCATCGACGAGGTCGTCGACGAGGTCTACGAGCTGTTCCTCGACCTCGACGCCGACGAGTCGCAGATCGACTTCCCGATCGTCTACACCAACGCCAAGGCCGGCCAGGCCTCGCTGGACCCGAGCGACCACGAGGGCGAGAGCCTGCAGCCGCTGCTCGACCTGCTCGTCGAGCACGTGCCGGCGCCCGGAGTACGACCCCGAGCACCCGCTCCAGGCCCACGTCACCAACCTCGACGCCTCGCCCTACGTGGGCCGGCTGGCCATCTGCCGCGTGCGCCACGGCACGATCCGCCGCGGCGAGACCGTGGCCTGGTGCCGGGCCGACGGCATCGATCGAGCGGGTCAGGGTCTCCGAGCTCTACGTGACCGAGGCGCTCGAGCGCGTGGACGCCGACGAGGCGCAGGCCGGGCGAGATCATCTCGGTGGCCGGGATCCCCGAGATCACGATCGGCGACACGCTGACCGATGCCGAGGACCCCCGGCCGCTGCCGGTGATCACCGTCGACGAGCCCTCGCTGTCGGTGACGATCGGGATCAACACCTCGCCCCTGGCCGGCCAGGACGGGACCTTCCTGACCGCCAGCCAGGTCAAGGCGCGGCTCGAGCGCGAGCTGGTCGGCAACGTCTCGCTGCGCGTCATCGAGACCGAGCGGCCCGAGGTGTGGGAGGTCCAGGGCCGCGGCGAGCTGGCCCTGGCCATCCTGGTCGAGCTGATGCGCCGCGAGGGCTTCGAGCTCACCGTGGGCAAGCCCCAGGTGGTCACCCGGGAGATCGACGGCCGCGCGCACGAGCCGGTCGAGCGGATGAGCGTCGACGCGCCCGAGGAGTACGTCGGCGTGATCACCCAGCTGCTGGCGCTGCGCAAGGGCCGCATGGAGCAGATGGTCAACCACGGCACCGGCTGGGTGCGGATGGAGTACCTGGTGCCGGCCCGCGGGCTGATCGGCTTCCGGACCGAGTTCCTCACCGAGACCCGGGGCACCGGCCTCGTCCACCACGTGTTCGATCGCTGGGAGCCGTGGCACGGCGAGCTGCGCACCCGGCCCGACGGGCAGCCTCGTGGCCGACCGGCGCGGCACGGTGGCCGCGTTCGCGCTGTTCAACCTCCAGGAGCGCGGCACGCTGTTCGTCGAGCCCGGGCGACGAGGTCTACGAGGGGATGATCGTGGGCGAGAACTCCCGCGCCGAGGACCTCGACGTCAACGCCGTCAAGGAGAAGCACCTGACCAACATGCGCTCCTCGACCGCCGACGAGCTGGTCCGCCTGGTGCCCAAGCGCGAGCTGTCGCTCGATCAGGCGCTCGAGTTCCTGCGCGCCGACGAGTGCGTCGAGGTCACCCCGCAGGCGGTGCGCCTGCGCAAGGTGGCGCTGGACAAGAACGCGCGCGTCAAGCTGGCCCGGGCGGCCGCGCGGGCCTAGGGGCCGCCTCCGGCCCCGCGCGCCGGGTCAGCCGCCGGGCGAGCTCGAGCAGGGCGATTCCCGAGCCGGCCATCATCGGGGCGGCCATCGGAACGGTGTAGCGCCCCGCGTAGGTGCTGAGCAGCGCCGGGATGAGGATCAGCGACAGGCCGCCGACGCCGAACAGGAGGACCCCGACCCGGGACCGGCGCGGCCCGAGACCCAGGCCGAGGACCGTGAGCAGGGTGGCAATGAACAGCAGCGTGGCCCCGAAGCGGACGACCCGGGAGATGGCGTGGAGCAGCTGCAGGCCCCAGTGCACCGGGTGAACATCGAACGGGGCATAGAAGCGCTCGAGGTCCCGGCGCAGCAAGGGGGCGAACAGCGCATCGGAGAAGGTGAAATCGAGCTGGGGGTCAAGGCCGGTCGAGCCCTTCAGCCGCTGGGGGAGCCAGCCGGGCACCCAGTAGCTGCGCAGATAGCTCCAGGCCGTGGCCAGGAAGGCCAGCGACTGGGCCTCGAGCGCGCGCCGGGACCAGCCGCCGACCAGGGCATCCTGCCGGGCGAAGCCACCGAAGCGCCTCACCGCCGGTGACTGCGGCGTGAACATGTAGTTGTAGGCACTGGGCCGCGCGGTCGGGGGCGTGCGCTGGCACAGGGAGGCGGTTCCCGGCGGCGGGGTGAAGTCGCGACAGTCGGCGAATTGCGCCACCCGGCCGTAGAGGTACCAGCCGGGCGACGGGCTGATGGCGAAGCGGTGCCCGAAGTGGTCATTGGCGGCGGCGAAGCCGAGCAGCAGGACGATCACCGTGGCGCACAGGGTGAGCGGCGCACCCAAGCGCTGGGCGCGGCGCCCCGGCGCGGTCGGATACAGGAGCAGCGCGAGCGCGACCACGACGATCAGCGGGGCCGCGGCGCTGCGGATCATCACCGCCGCGGCCAGCGCGGCGCCGCTGAAGAGGGCCCATCGCCACCCCGGCCGGGCGGACTGGGCCGAGCGGACGGCGGCGTAGAGGCCGACGGCCACGGCCAGGATCACCCAGCTCTCGGACATGATCGAGTGCTCGAGGAAGATCTGGTCGGGATCCAGGAGCACGATCGCCGCGGGCAGCAGGCCCGGCCAGCCCGAGCCGGTCAGGCGGCGGGTGGCCGCCCAGTAGAGCAGCGCCGAGACCAGGCCGGTCAGGTGCTGAACCAGCACGGTGAAGGCGACCTGACGGCTGATGTGGCCGAGCGCGGCGACGATCAGGTCGTAGCCGGCGGAGTGCTGGTAATCGAGGAACGGGTTGGCGGTGAAGCGCTGGTAGCCGTCCTCGAGCGTCGGGGTCACCGGCCACCAGCTGAGCGCGGCCACTACGCGCAGGGCGACGCCGAGGATGAGCAGCGCCACCAGGACCCGCGCGGGCCCGTCCAGGCGGCGCCACCGGGCAGCGGAACCGCCCGTCCGGCGAACGGCTCGAGTCAGACCGCCAGCGCCGATGTCAGGGTGGTCCAGACTTCCCGCGCCATCCCCATGCCGATGTGGCTGGCGTCGACCTCCAGCTGGGTCGCCGCCGGGTCCAGGCAGGCCTCCCAGCGGACGACCTCATCGCTGCGCGAGTACATCGACAGGAACTGCACCGAGTCGGGGAACGGCGCCTCGACAGCGGCCCGGACCCGCGCGCAGCAGTCCCCGCGCACGCAGCTGAGCGAGAACATGCCGGGCAGCCCGACCGTGCCGAGCAGGCCGACTGTGACAATCGACGGCCACACGCGCGGCTTGACCGCGAGCTGGTCGAGCAGCGGCGAGCCCAGGGTGACCAGTGCGCTGACCAGGTCCGGGCGCAGGACGGCCAGCGCGCGGCCGATTGACCCGCCGCGGCTCTGGCCGACGATCAGGGCCGGCTGGCCGGCCTCTGCGGTGGCGCGCTCGAGCCGCTGCTCCAGGCGCACGACCGTCTCCTCCATGCAGCCGGTGTTCCAGGTGATCCCGCTGCGGGCCAGGGCGAAGCCGCCGCTGCGCAGCCACAGCGCCATGCGAGTCAGGCTGGTGTCACCGGCCAGAAAGCCGGGAATCAGCATCACCGGACGCCCGGCTCCCGCCGGGGGCGCCGGCCACGTACTCACATCCCGGGTCGACAGCCACTCGCCGACCACGCGGGGGGGCGGGGGAACCAGCGGGAAGCCAAACCGGGGGACGGTCGCGTCCGTGCTCACCGCCGGGAGCCTACCGTGCCGGTCCCCGGACAGGAGGTAACCTCCGGCCGCGTGGGAGGCCCAGCCGAGATCGCGTCACACGAGAATCAGGCCACAAGGAGCCCATCGGCGCCGCCGGCCAAGGTGGTGGTGGTCATGCCGGCCCGCAACGCCGCCCGGACGCTCGAGCAGACCGTGTCGGCGATTCCCACCGACGTCGTCTCGGAGATCATCCTGGTCGACGACAAGTCGACCGACGAGACCCTCGAGGTGGCGCGGCGCCTGCCCCTGCACCTGATCTGGCATCCCCACAACGTCGGCTACGGCGGCAACCAGAAGACCTGCTACCTGGAGGCGCTCCAGCGGGGAGCTGACGTGGTGGTGATGCTCCACCCCGACGGCCAGTACGAGCCGGCCCTGATCCCCCGGATGGTCGAGCCGATCCTGCGCGGGGAGGCCGACATGGTGCTCGGCTCGCGGCTGGCCGAGCCCGGCGTGTGGAAGCAGAGCGGCATGCCCCGGTACAAGTTCATCGCCAACCGCGGCCTGACCGTGCTCGAGAACGCGATTCTCAAGACGAGCTTCAGCGAACTGCACACCGGCTACCGGGCCTACTCGCGCCAGCTCCTGCTCACGGTACCCTTCCTGCGTAACTCGATCGACTTCGTGTTCGACTCGGAGATGGTCATGCAGGCGGTCCACTTCGGCTTCCGGATCGTCGAGGTGCCGGCCCGGACCCGCTACTTCCCGGAGGCGTCCTCGGCCTCGGCCATGCAGTCGATCGTGTACGGGATCAAGACGCTCGGAGCCGCCGGGCGCCTGGTCCTGCACCGCCGGCGGCTGATCGGCTCGCGGAAGTTCGTGCCCTAGGCCGGGCGGGAAATGAGTTCCTTGCTCTCGGCGGCGCGGAACCAGCGGTCCCAGCGCCGCGCGGGCGCCGCCTCCCTGGCCGCGAACCTCGACCTGATCGTGGTCGCATCACTGGCCGCGATCGCCCTCGCGCTGCGCGCGAGCCAGCTGCATCAGAGCCTGGCCGGCGATGAGGTCTTCACCTATCAGGACATTGTCGGCCACAGCTTCGGCACCGTCCTGAGCACCGTCCACACCGGCGGTGAGAACTCGCCCCCGTTGTTCTTCCTGCTCGCCTGGGCGGCGGTCAAGCTGGGCGATCCCAGCGTCTGGATCCGCGTGCCGTCGGTACTGGCCGGGACGGCGACGGTGCTGGTGGTCTATGGCATCGGCAGGGTGACCGTCGGGCGGGTGGCCGGACTGCTCGCCGCGGCGATCATGGCCCTGGCCCCGTTCGCCGTCTTCTACGGAATCGAGGCCCGTCCCTACGCGACGATGACCTTCTTCGTCGCGCTCTCGACCCTGGCCCTGCTGCATGCGCTGCGCTCACGGCGGTCCGCGTGGTGGCTCCTGTACTGCCTCTCGGCTGCCGCCGCGGCCTACACGCACTACACGGCGATCTTCCTGCTCGTCGTGCAGGGCGCCTACTCGCTGTGGGCGGCTCGGGACCGGTGGCGAGCGCCGCTGATCGCCAATGCCGCCGCCGTGGTGCTCTACATCCCCTGGCTGCCCCACCTGCGGGGCAAGGCGCTGGCGGTGATCGGCGCCCTCTACCCGCTGGGCGTGCATCGCGTGCTCACGGATCTGCTGCGCCCGATTCCCGGGCACCCGGCGGCTTCCCTGGGGGCGATCCCGACGACCCTGGGGCTGGTCGTCTTCGCGCTGTGCGTGCTGGCCGGGCTGGTGGCCACGGTGCGCGCCGCCACCGGACTCGGCTCGGGGGCGGCAGAAGCTCGGGCGGGCGTGCCCAGGGGCCTCGGCCTTCTGGTCGTGCTGGCCGTGGCCACCCCGGTGGGGCTGCTGGCCTACAGCCTGATCGTCACCGACCTGTGGCTGCCCCGCGGACTCTCGGCCTCGATGCCGGCGGAGGCGCTGGTCATCGGCGCGCTCATCTCGGCCCTGCCCCGGCGCCCGCTCGTCCTGGCCAGCGCCGGAACCCTGGTCGTGCTCCTGCTCGGGACCCTGCGCAGCTTCGAGCCCGCTTACGCTCGGGGCCCGTTCCGCGCCATCGCCGGCCAGCTCGATCGGGTGGCGCCCGCGCGTGACCCAGTGGCGCTGATCTCGCTGATTGGATACCTGGCCGTGCAGGAGCAGTTTCACGCCCCCCACCGGGTCGTGGCCACGCTGCCCGAGATGTGGCGGAGCACTCCCCCCGGAGCCCGGGCCTACCTGGTCCTGGATCAGCAGATCGCGAACCTGCGCGGGATCGGGACGCCCCAGCATCCGGGCTTCGCCTTCGTATCGCGCACCCGCTACACCGGCGCCTCGCCGACCGAGGTCATCGTCTACCGACGGACGACGGGCTAGCGCGGTGGCCGACGCCTGTCACCGCATCGCGTAGAGGACCTGGCAGCCGAAGCGCTTGACCGGCCGCGCCAGCGGGGCCAGGTCGCGGGTCAGCTCGCCGGCCAGCGAGCAATCGGCGAGCACGAACCTCGCCCCCGAACGGGTCAGGATCGCCCGGCGGAGCGCGCCCGTCGGGTCGCGGAGGGCGGGATCGAAGAAGGTGCTCGCGGTGGGGACGTTGATGTGCGGCTGCCAAGCCGGATGCCCGGCGTAGACGGCTCGCCCGGTCAGCCCGGGAATCGCCATCGACAAATACCACGGCGCGAGGACCCCGCCCCGGCGAGGCGTCTGATCGAGGTAGGCCAGGGCGGCGGACTGGTCATCGGTCAAGGAGAACTGCTGGCGGTCGAGCGCGCCGGTCAGCGAGTTCTGCACGCTCTGCCTGACGCCCTGGGCGTGGAGGATGGCCGCCGGGACGCACCCGGCGGCAATCGCGAGGACCGCGAGGCCCTGGGCCAGTCGCGGCGGAACGCGGAGCCCAGCCCGGATCCGAATCCATCCCCGGACGGCGAGCACCCCAAGCGGCAGCGTGACCCCGGCGAGGGCGTGGGGGGGAAACTGCGGGATGAGCAGATAGACGGCGGCGCAGGCCACCGGCCACAGGAGGAGCATCCACTCCCCGTCCCCCCTCGGCCGCCGGCAACCGGCCGCGGCGAACACGACGAGCGGCGCGAATGAGGCCAGCAGCGCCCACAAGGGTTCGGTGCCCGCCCCCGTCAGTTGGGACTGAAACGAGCTCCACCAGGGATCGAATCGAGACAGCGCCACGCCATAGATCAGCGGCACGACGGTGGCGAGCACTGGCACGACGAGCACGGCCAGACGCCGCCGGGACGGCCGGCGCAGCCAGACCACGCCGACGATGGCCAGCAAGGTCACAGCCTGCCAGGGATGAAGCCACGCCACCAGCAGACCGGCGATGGCCACCAGCGCCGTCCGCCCGCGGTCGATGCGCGCCGCGGCCTCAGCGCCGGAGAGCAGCTGCTCTGCCCCGAGCAGGAAGACCGGCATCAGCCCGATGGCGATCGCCGCGTGCTCGAACCCCCACAGGTTGAGCGCTGAGGTCGCGTCGTCGGTCGTCAGGATCAGCTGCAGGCGATGGGCGCTGGACAGATGGCCGGTCCAGTTGGCCAGCGCCGAGGCCGGACTCTCATAGAACAGGGCCAGGATCAGCGCGGCGGTGGCGGCCCACCGGTCGCGGAGCATCCGGCGGCCGTAGGCGGCGAAACCGAGGAACAACACCACCAGGGCGACGGGCTTCCAGATCAGGTACGCGAGCTGCAGGCTGAGTCCGAGCCGCCACAGCACCCCGGAGACCAGATACATGGGCTGGACATAGTCATGCGGCGTTCCGCCGATCACCCACAGATCCGAGGCCAGCAGGTGGCTGCCCTCGTCCCGGATCCAGGCCAGATATTGGAACTGATCGAAGAAGTCAACGCCGTTGGGGCCGGTCAGGATCCCGCCGTTGATGGCCACGTAGACGGCGATCGTCACCAGGGGCGCGAAGGTCCAGATCGTCAGGGCCCCGAAGGTCGCCGCATCGCCGCGGATCAGATGCGCGGAGCGGGTGAGCAGCCCGGCGCGGGTCGGGCCCGGCGTCATGCCCTGTCGCAGATCGCCACCAGGTCCAGGGCCCGCTCCAGCTCGCGCGGGGAAAGCCAGAAGTCCTCCGGTTCGATGTCGAGCGCTCCAGACCGCGGCGTGGCTCGGTCGGCGCGCAACCTCCAGTCATACAGCCGCTGGCGAGTGTGACGGGGAATCAGGCGGCGGAGGCGGAGCGGGTCGCGGGACAGGAGCCGGTCGAGCTCGCGGCGCTCAGCGTCGTAGATCAGGCGGTAGCGGTCGGAGGCGTCGATGCCGCGCACCTGGACCGTGGCGAAGAAGCGCCCGCACAGCTCGCCCAGCTCCTCCGGGTCGTACTCGATGTAGTGATAGGGGTCGATGATCTCGTCCGGGCGTCCGAAGGTGAGCCGGTTGGGCGTGACGAACACGGCCCGCCCCCCGGGGGCCAGGACGCGCACCACTTCGGCCAGGACGTGCTCGGGATCGGGGACGTGCTCCAGCGACTGCACGGAGATCACGGAGTCGAAGGAGCCGTCGGCCAGCGGCAGCCGGCGCATATCCGCCTGGACGGTTTCCCGGTCCTGATCGGCCAGCGCCCCGGGATCGAGGTCGACCCCAACCGTCTCTCGCGGAGACAGCTCGCGGTAGGAATGCCCCACCCCGCACCCGAGATCGAGCACGCGTCCCTCGGGCAGCAGCGGCGCGCACAGCCGGTAGGCGGCCACGTGGCGCTGGAAGGTCGGATTGAAGCCCCCGGTGTCAGTGCTGACCCGCTCGCCGGTGATCATCGCCGCCGGGCCTCCAGATACACGGTTCCCCCCGCGCCGGCGGCGATCTCCCCGGCCGACAGCACCACGGCCACCGGCACCAGGGCCGCGCCGGCCAGAACCACGGCCAGGCGACGCGCGCCCGCGCTGGGCCTCTCCTGGGCCTCCGGGCGCCGGATCGCGCTGTAGAGGTCGGGATGGCCGGGGAGGCAACCGACCAGGCCGTGCAGCCAGCCGAACAGGATCTGCCCCCCGCGCCAGTGGCTGAGCCGGTCGACCCTCAGCCCCCGTCGGCGCAGCCCCGTCCGGAGCGCCGGGGTGGTCAGATGCACGAGGTGGCGGGGGAGGTCCAGGTGCAGCCAGCGCGCGCCGAAGCACCGGGCCTGCCAGGAACCCAGGTTGGGCACCGCGATGGCCAGGACGCCGCCCGGGCTGAGCAGCGCGACGGCCTGGTCGAGGGCGGCCGCCGGGTCGGGCAGGTGCTCGAGCGAGTGCCAGAACACCACCGCCGCCCACTCGCCGGGCCGGTCGTGGAACTCAGCGATGTCCCGGTCCAGGACCCCCTCTCCGCCCGACGCGCGCTCGAGCCCGACCGCCTCGCGACCCCGCCTGCGCAGCGCCCGCAGCAGCGAGCCATCGCCGGCGCCGACGTCGAGCACCGGACCGGGCGGGGCGATGCGATCCAGGCGTCGGGCCAGGCTTCCCCGGGAGAGCGTCAGCAGCCGATCCCCACCGGCCGGGAAGCGTCCCCCGGCAGGCCGGTAGCGGAGAGTAGGCGCAGCTCGAGCTCGGCCTGACTCGGCACCGGGTAGGTCGTCGCCGCTCCGCAGGCCGGGCAGCGGGCCAGCGCGCCTCCGGTCGGGTGAGCTTGGGCACCGCACCACGCGCAGGTCACCGAGCCCGCCCGCTCGCCGGCGGCTGGCTCACTCATCATCGACGGCACGCCGACAGGGTAAGGGTTTCCCGGTGGCCTTCGACGGGCCGGCGTCAGGGTCCGCTCAGCCCAGCTGCGACGGATGGCCGCCGGCCCGGGGCCCGCGGAAGGGGCGTTTGGGGATCGCCGTGTCGATCGCGCTGCGGCGCCCCGAGCGCGCGGCGCGGCGAGCCCGAAGCGCGGCCGGAAGCAGCGGCAGCGCCGCGGCCAGCGCTCGGAGGTGGGCGGCCAGGCCGCCCTCGCGCAGCGCGTGCCAGGCCCAGCCGAGCTGGCGGTAGGCGACCAGAGGCAGCCACGCGGACCGGGAACCACTTGGCCACCAGGAGGACGGTGTTGCGGGTGACGAGGAACGTGTGAGCGCCGGCCAGCTGGTGCGAGGATCCTTCTCCGGCGTGGAGTGAGACGGCGGGCTCGTAGCGACAGCTCCAGCCGGCTAGCCGCAGGGCGCAGGGCCAGGTCGACGTCCTCCAGGTAGGCGAAGTAGCGCTCGTCGAACCCGCCCACGGCGAGGACGGCCGATCGGCGGTAGAGCGCCGCCCCGGCGCAGGCGCCGAACACCTCCCCCGGCTCGTCCCAGCGCCCGTCGTCGCGCATGTAGCGCCCGCGCTGCTCGCAGGCTCCGTCGCGGCGGAGGATGTCACCGGCGTCGTAGACCCGGCCGGGATCGTCGAGGCAGAGCATCTTGCCGGCGGCCGCGGCCGCACCGGGAGCGTTCTGGAGCGCCCCGCACATGCGCGCCAGCCAGTCCTCGGCCAGCACGACGTCGGTGTTCAGCAGCGCCACCAGCTCCGCGCGCGCCAGCGCGAGGCCCTGGTTGGCGGCGCGGGCAAAGCCGGTGTTCTCCCCCATCTCGCGCACCGTCACCTCGGGGTGCTGGTCGCGCAGGTACTCGAGCGAGCCATCGGTCGAGCCGTTGTCGACGACGATCACCTCATCGGGCGCGCCGTTCCTGCCGGCCCAGCGCCTGCAGGCAGCCGGGGAGCCAGCGCAGGCCGTTCCAGTTCGGGATGACCACCGCCACCCCGAGCGGCACCGCGCTCATCCGGCCACCGCCCCGAGGCGCAGATCGGGGATCATGCAGCTGTGCGACCGGCTCGCCTGCTCATCGGCGTCGTGGCCGTCGTGGCCTGCGTGTGGTTCGGGCTGGGCATCCGCCAGGCCCATGACCTCGGCCGCGCCCAGGCGATCGTCTCGGGAGCCAACTCGCTGTCCGCGCGCCAGGCCGCCCAGGTCGATTCGCTGCTCCGGGCCGCGGCGACGCTGAACCCCGATCAGCAGGTCAACCTCGTCCGGGGGGAGGCCGCCGCCGCGCGCAACCAGAATGCCCGGGCGGCCCGGATCTTCGAGCAGGTCGCCGCCCGCGAGCCGATGAACATCACCGCCTGGGTCCTGATCGCCCAGGCCGACTACGGCAAAGGGCGCCCACTGACCCGCGCGCTGGCCCACATCGCCCAGCTCGATCATCAGTTCAAGGGAGCGCACTGAGCCAGGACCCATCCGATCAGCTCATCGCCGAGCGATTGGCTCCAGTCCCGGCTCCAGTTGACCTGGCTGCCCCGGATCCGGCGCTCGACGTCCGAGGCCTGGGCGGTGGCCTCGCGGAGAGCCTCGGCCACCGCGGCCACCGTCGGCTCGGCGGTGAGCAAATTGTCCGAGATGGCGCTCATCGCCGCCGGCGTCTTGTTGGCGAAGCTGTTGGTCACGGTGAGCAGCCCGGCCGAGGCCATCTCGATCGGGACCAGGCTCGGATGGGGTGTGTACATGAGCGCCAGCCCGACGTCATGGGCGCGGAGTGTGTCGGCGTAGCCGCTCTGGTCTGCACGGGGGATCAGCTCGAGCCCCGCGCCGGCACCCAGCGAGAGCCACCGCCCGCGGGCGGTGGTGCCGATCCCGTGCAGCTCCCAGCCGTCGGCGAACGCCCCGGTCTCGGCCGCGCGGGCCAGGGCGAGCACTCCGAGCTCGAACATGTTGCGCGCCGCGTGCTCCTCGGGCCGGGCGTAGAACAGCAGCCGGCGGGGCCGGCGGTCGGCCAGCTCGGCCGGGTCGGGCGTGGCCACGGGGGTGATCGCGTTCTGGAACGAGCGCGAGTCACGGTCGCCGGCCTCCCGGCCGGCGGCGTAGACCCCGATCCCCTGCTCGCGGAAGTAGCCCCGCAGAAGCTCTGAGGAGAACAGCGCGAAATGCGGCAGCCCGTAGGACTCCGCGGCCAGCGCGGCATAGGTGCCCATGGGGAAGGTGAACGGCTCGTACTCCTGGATCAGGTAGAGAAAGCGCTCGGCCTGCACGCAGCTCAGGGCATCGCCGGCGATGTGTGCCGTCCACCAGGTCGTGGCGATGAACGTGTCGGCCGGACTGACCTCGATCGACCCCACCGAGCGACCGAACACCACCTCGATCCGCTCGAACAGCCCGGTCAGCCCGCTGTAGCCCTCGAGCGTCGCCTTCCAGGCCGGCGGCAGCGGGTCCACCGGGTCCACGGCGATGATGCGCACCCTCTGGCCCTGGTCGGCCAGGCGCCGGGCGAGATTCAGCTTGGCGATGTAGCCGCCGAAGAAGTGCTTCAGGTCGATCGTCGGCAGGAGCAGGTTGACCCGCTCCGGGGCGGACCGGTTCACGTTCCAGGGCAGCGGCCTGGTCTTGTCGGCCACCACGACCACGCTCTCATCCAGCCCCGTCCGCCCCGGCGAGGCGACCAGCGACGACGGGGGCAGGGCGTCGAGTCGCAGTCGGCGCCGGGGCCGGGCGCCGGGACCGAGGCCGACCAGGCGCCGCCAGAGCAGCGCGTAGAACAGCATCCACTCGGCGCCCAGCGTCTCGGGCGTGCCGACCAGCTCGCGCGCCCCGCGCCAGCCGAGGGCGAGCAGCGCCACCGGGGAGCGGCTGGCCGAGGTGAAGCGCCGCAGCGCCCGCCGCTTGGGGCCCGACATCTGCGCCCCACAGCGCAGCTCGAGCACGGCGGCGAACTGGGCCAGACGGCAGACGTCGGCGAAGTAGTGCAGGCGCCATAGGCGGATGCGCTCGCGCGGCGGGCGCTGGTGAGTCACGCGATAGCGCAGCGAGGTCATCCGGTTGGCCGCGGCGTGCCCGAGCGAGGCATTGCCGTGCTGAACGTAGTCGTAGAGCGGGCGATCGACGTAAGCGACCTTCCCGGTGGCCAGCGCCGTCAGCCCGATCCAGTGGTCGTGGAAGTGGGCGAACTGGTATGGCGGGAAGGGCAGCGCGTAGTCGAGCAGCTCGCGCCGGAGCAGGGACGCCGCGCCGGTGATGGCGTTGGCGACCAGCAGCGAGAGCAGATCGGAGTGGTTGTTGCGGCGGGTGTTCCACCAGGTCGTGGAGATGAGCTCCCCGTCCCGCGTCACCACCCGGGCGTCGCTGTAGGCCAGCTGGGCATCACCGATCGCCGCCAGGAGCGCCTCGAGCTTGTCCGGATGCCAGTGGTCGTCCTGATCGGCCATGGCCACGTACTCGGCCCCGGGCCCGACCAGGGCCAGCGCGCGCTCGAAGTTGCGGTAGAAGCCCAGCCGCCGCTCCGAGCGCGAGAGGACAAAGCGCGGATCCCCGGCGACGGCGGACTCGATCCGTGCGTAGGAGTGGGGACTCGAGCAGTCGTCGGAGATGATGCAGAACCAGTTGCCGTGGCTCTGGTCACGGATCGACTGCAGCTGGCGCTCGAGCAGGTCGGGCGGGGGGTTGTAGGTGGTCATGCAGATGGCCACCGGGGGCGAGGTCCCGGACTCGGGCCATGACTCCCTGAGCGGCTCGGGCGGCGCCACCGTGGTGATCTGAGCCAATCCGGCCTCGGCCTCCCCGCCATCCTCGAGCCGGGCGCGCAGACGGAGATCGAGCTCGGACCCCGCCGGGCGTGCCCCGACGCGGACCAGGCCCCAGAAGCCGCTGCCGTAACTGTGCAGCAGGGGATCCTCCTCGGAGTCCGGATCACGGCTCACCGAGCCGGTGGCCAACGGGTCGAGCGTGGGATGCAAGGCCCGGAAGGGATCCAGCCGCGGCATCCCGCTCGCCGGGACTGGTTGGGCCTCGCCGTCGAGGATGAACTCCAGCTCCTCGATGCGGGAGGAGGGGCAGAAGCACCATCCGCAGACGAACAGCGCCGTGCCGGCGCCCACGGCCAGCTCGGCGGGCAGCTCGGCTTCGAGCTGGGCATGGAGCGTGGCCTTCGGCACGCCGCCAAGCGTAGACGTCGTCCCCCGGTTCACGGGGGCGAGGACGGGTGGGGACTCAGCTAACGTGGCCGGCCGTGAACGGTGACGCGACGGGCGCAGAACCCCCGCAGCAGGTTGACCGGGAAGCGTTCTGGCGGGCCATCCGCCAACGCCACCCCGGGCTGCGCGCGGCGCTGGTGGCCGACGCCCGCATGACCGCCCTGCACCGCGGTGAGCGGGCCGAGTTCCGCTCGCGGCTCGACGCCGCGGGCCAGATCCTGCGGCTGGCCTGGGTCAGCGACGCGTTCCTGGCCCAGGCGCTCTACCGGGCCAAGGCGCGGATGCAGACGCTCGGCGTTCCGATCCTGCCCCGCCTGGCCCACCGGCTGGCCATGGCCATGGCCCAGATCTCGATCGGCGATCCGGTGATCGTCGAGCCGGGGGTGTACATCGTCCACGGGTCGTTCGTGGCCGACGGCCTGGTCGAGATCGGTACCGGCGCGGTGATCGCACCGTTCGTGACCATCGGGCTGCGCGCCGGTGACGTGCGCGGGCCGGTGATCGAGCGCGACGTCAGCATCGGCACGGGGGCCAAGGTGATCGGCGGGGTGCGGATCGGCGCGGGCGCCCGGATCGGCGCGAACGCGGTGGTGCTCGACGACGTCTCAGCCGGGAGCACGGTGGTGGGCGTCCCAGCGCGGCCCCGGGCCGCGAAGGAATCGGGGTAGTAAATTGACCCCCATGTGGACACGCAGACGCAGACGAGAGAACCCCGAGGGCAACGGCGCCGTGACCGCGCCCCCCCGGCGAGTCGCTGCCCAGCCCGGTGATGAGGCGCTCGGCGAGAGCGAGCTGATGTCCGAGCTCGGACGGCTGACGCGCGAGAACCGCGAGGCCCCCAACCGCGAGACCGAGCGGCGCCTGCTCGAGCTTCGCCATCAGCTGGGCATCCGGCTGGTCGGGGAGCGGGGTGCGGTGGAACATCCGGAGCCCGATGTCCCCTCGCTACCGGTGGTGGAGTCGGGGCTGCCCGAGATCGACGCCGCCCACGTGACGCCAGAGCTGCTGCGCGCCGGGATCCTCCGCGACGGCTGCCTGCTGGTGCGCGGCCTGATCGAGCGCGAGGACGCGCTGCGCTTCGCCGACCAGATCGATCGCTCGTTCGCCGAGCGCGAAGCCGGTGAGGACGGCGGCGTGGCCGCCGATGGCTACTACGAAGAGTTCGAGCCCGAGGCGGGCTCGGGCCAGCCGATCGCCCGCGAGTGGATCAAGATGGGCGGGGGCGTGCTGGCCGTCGACACGCCGATGCTGACCTTCGAGATGATGGAGATGTTCGAGCGGGCCGGCCTGGGCGCCCTGGTGCGGGGATATCTCGGCGAGGCGCCGCTGATCTCGGCCCAGAAGACGACCCTGCGCAAGGCCGACCCGTCGGTCCCGGGGGCATGGCACCAGGATGGGGCGTTCATGGGCCAGGTCCGGGCGCTGAACCTGTGGCTCTCGCTCTCGCGCTGCGGGGACGTCGCGCCCGGGCTCGACATCGTCCCGCGGCGCCTGGAGGAGTTCGTCACCGCGGGAACCGACGAGGCGATGCTCGACTACCAGGTCTCCCAGCGGGCGGCCGAGGCCGCCGCCGGCGACCGGCCGATCGTGCGGCCGATCTTCGAGCCCGGCGATGCCCTGTTCTTCGACGATCTGTGCCTGCACAAGACGGGATCTGACCCGGCGATGACCAAGCCCCGCTACGCGATCGAGAACTGGTTCTTCGGCGGCTCGGCCTTCCCGACCGAGTACGCGCCGATCGCCGTCTGAGCGCTCGGCCCGCCCGCGTTTCGATGAGGCTATTCCCGCGCAGCCGAGGCGAGGCGCCGCCGGCCGCCGAGCTTGAATCCGAGCCCGAGCCCGGCGAGGAGATCGCGCAGCTGCGCAGCGCCAACCGGGCCCAGGCCGATCCGGCCGTCGAGCGGCGGCTGCTCTGGCTGCGCCACCTGGCCGGGATCTCCGAGCTGGACCGCGCCGAGCGCGAGCCCGAGCATCCGGCGCCCGACGCGACGGGGCTGCCGCCGTTCACGGGGACGCTGCCCGCGGTGCCAGCGGCACGGCTGACCCCCGGGCTGCTCCGCGCCGGGATCCTCCGCGACGGCGCGCTCATGGTCCGCGGACTCGTGCCTCGCGGATCGGCGGTCAGCTTCGCCGAGCAGATCGAGTGCGCCTTCCAGACGCGCGACCGCTTCGACGAGGGCGAGGCGGCGGCCGACGGCTACTACGAGGAGTTCACCCCCCACGAGCGCTTCGATCCCTACCTCGGGCGTCCCTGGATCAAGATGGGCGGCGGGGTCTACGCGGCTGACTCGCCCAAGCTGAGCTTCCAGATGTCCGAGATGCTCCACGACGCCGGCGTCGCGGAACTGGTCTCGGGCTACCTCGGCGAGCCCGCGCTGATGTCGGTGCACAAGTCCACCCTGCGCAAGGCCGATCCCTCGGTGCCCGGAGCCTGGCACCAGGACGGCGCCTTCATGGGCCCGGTCCGGGCGCTCAACCTGTGGCTGTCGCTGTCGCACTGCGGAGACGTCGCGCCCGGGCTCGACATCGTCCCCGTGCGGCTCGAGGACTACGTCACCACCAAGACCGAGGAGGCCACGCTGGATATGCAGGTCTCCCAGAAGCGAGCCGAGGCCGCGGCCGGCGAGCGCGGCGTCCTGCGTCCGGTATTCGAGCCCGGGGATGCGCTGCTGTTCGACGAGCTGTTCCTGCACCAGACGGGCTCGGACCCCGCGATGCCCGAGTCCCGCTATGCGCTCGAGTGCTGGTTCTTCGGCGGGTCGAAGTTCCCCGCCGCCTACGCCCCGATGGCGGTCTGATCCCCGACGCGGCGGGCGGCCGGGTCGTCATGGCCGGATCGCGACAGGAGCGGATCGGCACCGTGGCCGGCCTGGTGCGTCATCCCGATCCCAGCCAGCTCATGTTCCAGGTGGCGGAGATCGCCGGGGACCAGATCTATCTGCGTCATGGGATCGCGATCGAGCCCGGGGACCTGGTCCTCGACGTGGGGGCCAATGTCGGGGTGGCGGCAGTCTTCTTCGCCGCCGTGTGCCAGGCGGGGCGCGTCCACAGCTTCGAGCCGGTGGGGCCGGTGTTCGAGATCCTGCGGGCGAACGTGGCCGGCCTGGAGGCGTGCCGGGCCCACCCGCACGGCCTGGCCGCCCACGAGGGCTGGCTGCCCTTCACCTACTACCCGGGCGCCTCGGCGATGTCAGGCCTGTACGCGAATCCCGATCGCGATCGCGCGTTGGTGCGGACGGTCCTGATCAACCGCGGGCTCTCCGATCGGGAGGCCGATGAGCAGCTCGGCGACCGCTACCGGCCCGAGCCGCTCAGCGCTGAGGTGCGGACGCTGTCGGCCGTTCTGCGCGAGCAGGGGATCGGGCAGGTCAAGCTGCTCAAGATCGACGTCGAGCGGGCCGAGCTCGACGTCCTGAACGGCATCAAGGAGGGTGACTGGCCGAAGATCGAGCAGGTCGTGATCGAGCTCCACGACGAGGACGGCCGCAGCCGGACGGTGGGGGCCGACCTGCGCCGGCGCGGGTTCCGGGTCATGTGCGAGGACGAGGCACAGATGCGGGGAACCTCGGTGCGGATGCTTTACGCCAGGCGGGGCTGATCATCGCGCGGGAAGAGCACGCGGGCCGGGCGGGCGGCCGCACAGCTGCTACTGGTACGGGTCCATGAACGACACCCAGATTCCCCGGGACCCCGCGGACGCCGGGGCGCCGGCCGGCCCGGAGCTCGAGCCGCAGGACAGCCCGGCCCATCCGGTCGCGCCGTGGTTCGCCGAGGCGCGGGAGAAGCGCCGCCTCCACTACGCGGGGCGCCCCCGGCCGCGGCTCCCCCGCCGCCAGGCCGTGGTCACCATGGTGCACAACGAGCCGGTCTTCCTGCCCATCTGGCTGAGCTACTACTCGCGCTGGTTCGCCGCCCAGGACATCTACGTGCTCGACAACGAGACCACCGACGGCTCGACCTCGGGCGGCGGCTTTAACCGGATCCCGGCTCCGCACGATTGCGTCGACGAGCATTGGCGGGTGGCCACCGTGCAGGCGCTGCAGCACGAGCTGATCGAGCGCTACGAGATCGTGGTGGTGACCGATGTGGACGAGCTGATCGCCCCGGTTCCGCAGCTCGGCACGCTGGGCCAGTACCTGGACCGCTTCGAGGAGGAATGGGTCAACTGCCTGGGCTATGAGCTCCTGCACCTGGCCGATCGCGAGCCGGCCTTCGATCCGGCCCGGCCGATCCTCAGCCAGCGCCACCACTGGTTCCCCAACGGGGGCTACGACAAGCCCGCGGTGACGATGGCGCCGCTCGAGTGGCGGACCGGCTTTCACGGCCGGGCGGACTACCATTACAACCCGGATCCCGACCTGCGGTTGATCCATCTGCACCGCATGGACTACGAGATCTGCCTGGCGCGACACCGCCTGCGGCGCGGGCGTGCCTACGCCCAGGCCGACCGGGACGAGAACCGGTCGCTGCACAACCAGATCACCGACGCGGAGGAGTTCGAGAGGTGGTTCTACGAGGACAGCTGCTTCGAGGGGCTGCAGATCGAGCTCGAGGAGATACCGCCGGCATGGCGAGAGGTCTTCTGAGGTTCCTGCTCCCCGAGGCCGCCTCGGGCGAGGAGCAATGGCAGCGCGCGATCCTGAATGCCGCGGTCAGCCGCCACATCGATTCCCTGGGCCCGGCCCAGCTGAGCGCGGCCGAGATCAGCGGCGACGCCCAGGCCGGCAAGCCCTGGCGGCGGTTCACCAGTCTGAACTTCCCCGACTTCGACCTGTGCGCCCCGTTGGCGGACCACGAGCGCTACGACGTGGTCATCTGCGAGCAGGTGATCGAGCACGTCACCGACCCGTTCAAGGCGGCGGAGAACCTGCGGGACCTGTGCGCCCCGGGGGGGCATGTGATCGTCTCGACGCCCTTCCTGATCCGCGTGCACGAGCTCCCCATGTTCGCCATGGGTGACTACTGGCGCTTCACCCCGCGTGGCCTGCGCACCCTTCTTGAGCGGGCCGGACTGACGGTGGACAGAGTCGACGCGTGGGGAAACCGCCGGTGCGTGACGGGCAACTTCGATGTCTGGCCGAGCTATCGTCGCTGGCACTCCTTGCGTAACGAGCCCGACCTCCCGGTGCAGGTGTGGGCGTTCGCCCGCAACCTATCCCGAAGTTAGAATCGACCGCCCTTTTCCCGGCTCGAGGCGACCAGGCGCACACCATGTGGAACGGCAAACAGGTATCGGTTGTGCTCATGACCTACGCCGAGCGCGATTCGATCCGCGGCGTGATCGGGGGCTTCTTCGCCACCGGAGTGGTCGACGAGGTGCTGGTGGTCGACAACAACGCCCAGGCGGGCACGACCGACGAGGTGGCCAAAACCCCGGCCCGGCTGGTTCACGAGCCCGAGCAGGGCTACGGCCACGCCATCCGCCGGGGGCTGCTCGAGGCCCGGGGCGACCTGGTCGTGCTGGCCGAGCCCGACGGGACCTTCCTGCCCTCGGACATCATCAAGCTGCTGGTCTACAGCGGCGATTGCGACGTCGTGTTCGGGACTCGCACGACCCAGGTGCTGATCTGGGAGGACGCGAACATGGCCCACTTCCTGCGCTGGGGCAACTGGGCGGTGGCCAAGATGATCGAGCTGCTGTTCAACACCCGTCACCTCAGCGACGTCGGCTGCACCTACAAGCTCCTGCGCCGCGAGACCGCGGACTACATCGCCCAGACCATGTCGGTGGGCGGCAGCCACGCGGGGGCCGAGATCATGCTGCTTACGATCGTCTCCGGAGCGCGGTTCGTCGAGGTGCCGGTCAACTACCTGCCCCGCGTCGGCACCTCCTCGGTGACGGGCCGGCGCCTGGCCGCGATCGACGTGGGCCTGCGGATGATCGCCCTGGTGCTGCAGTTCCGCCGCGCCACCCGGGGGCGCCTGAAGCGCGCCCCGGCGATGGTCGCCTCCCATCCCCGGAGCTACGAGCGGGAGCATGAGCAACTCCCATTTTGACCTCATCGCCGAGGACTACGACGAATCGCTCCCCGCTCACGTGGTCGAGCACTACCTGCGCAAGCGGACCGCGTTCGTGCTGCGCTCCTGCCCCCCCGGCCGCGCGCTCGACGTCGGCTGCGGGACGGGCGTGCTGGCCCAGCGGCTGGCCGAGGCCGGCTACGAGATGACCGGGCTGGACCCGTCGGAGGGGATGCTCGAGGTGATGCGCGCCCGGACCGAGCAGGTCCGGCCGGTGCACGGATCGGGCACGGCGATGCCGTTTGCCGACGGGAGCTTCGATCTGGCTCTGACCGTGGCGGTGCTGCATCACGTCGCTGCGCCGGATGACGTGCGCCAGACCATCGCGGAGATGGTCAGGGTGGTTCGCCCCGGCGGCGCGGTCCTGATCTGGGATCACAATCCCCGCAATCCCTACTGGCGTTCGCTCATGGCTCGCGTGCCCCAGGACACCGGCGAGGAGCGGCTGGTGCCCGAGGGCGAGATCGTCGACGGGCTGAATGCAGCCGGCGTCCGGGGCGTCGAGGCGACCTCGCTCGGACTGGTGCCCGATTTCGTGCCCCCGGCCGCGCTGGGCCTGGCCGCGGCGCTCGAGCGCACGGTCGAGCGCATCCCCGGCCTGCGTCGCTACGCCGCTCACAACGTGATCCTGGCCACGCGCTGAGCCTCGGGGGCCGGCCGGGGGCGGCTCAGCGGCGGAGCGCCAGCTTGACCACCACATAGCCGTCGGGGCCGGCGTGCAGCGGCACGAGACGGAAGCGCCGGTCGAGCGCGACCAGGACCCAGTCGAGCTGGGGGTTGCGCGCCCGCAACGGATGATCGAGCACGTAGCCGGGCCGGCGCCCGGCCAGGACACGGAGGTCGCGCAGCCCCAACCGATCGACCAGGGCGCGCGAGCCCGCCTTTAGACGCGAGATCTGACCGCGGATGATCGGCGCCCAGATCGAGGGCACGAACACATCCTCGCTCGGGTCGCCGAGGAACAGCGGGCTGGCTCGCCGGGCGCGGAGGTCGATCTCGATGGCCAGATCGGGCGCCGCCGGGAGCACGATCAGCGGGTGACCCCCCGGCAGGTAGCGCCGCACGAGCCGCTCGCCCGCCGGCGCCCGGGGATCGATCGGCGGCGGATGCTCGAGGCGGTGCACGGCGCTGGTCAGCCCTCCGTCCGGATAGGCCCGGGCGAGCGCGGTGTCGGCGATGTGGGCGCCGGCGGACGGCCACGCCGCGGCCAGCATCAGGACCGACACGGCCAGCGCGAAGGCCAGGCCGCCGGTGCGGGCCCGCGGGGAGACGCCGGCGCCGAGGACCAGGCGCAGGCACAGCACCGCGGCCATGAGGAGCGGCAACGAGGTGTAGAGCAGCAGGTAGGTCGAGCTCCGGTTGTCGTTGTAGCTGAGCGAGGCGATCGCGTAGGCCGTGCACCCGGTCAGCGCGACCACGAGCGAGCGGCGGCTCCGGGCCAGGGTGGGCCGGCGGCGGATGAGCAGCAGCACCGCCGCCGCGCAGGCGAACGCGGCCGTGCCCGCGACCAAGACGGGCGAGAAGTCGGCCGCGCCGTAGGTCACGGTCCCCTCCTTGCCGCCCAGGAGCAGGCTGTGCAGGAAGCCCAGGTACTGCGTCCAGTCCGGCCACCGGCCCGTCCCGGCCAGGGTCGCCACGGCAAGCAGCGCCTGGGCGCAGAGGACGGCGACGATGCCCAGGGCGGCCTGGATGCCGAGCCAGCGCCGCCGGCCACCTGGAGGCCTCAGCCAGGCCTTGACGGCCAGGATCGCGGCGAAGGTGAAGGCTGTATAGGCGAAGGCCTCGAGCGCCCAGACCGAGGACACGGCCAGCGTGGCCAGCGCCAGCGTCCGCGGCCCCGGGGCGCGGTCGCGCCAGCGCTCCTCGGCCGCCGCGGCCAGGATGACCACGATCGGCAGCCCGAAGCGCAGCGGACCCTCCTCGGGGAGCGCTCCGACCGAATAGGGGAGGTTGTAGAGCAGGACCACGACGCCCAGGGCGATGGCCGCCAAAGCCAGCAGGCGGCCCGCGCCGGCCAGCCGCAGCACCCCGTAGGCCACGATGTAGAGCCCGGCGGTGAGCAGGCCGTCGAGCAACGCGAAGCTGCCGTAGCCGATCGGGACCAGGTGAAACCAGGCGGCCACGAAGTACACCAGGCCGACCCCGTATTGCGAGGAGGGCACGTTGACCAGCAGGGCTCCGCCGGACAGGAGCTGGTTGGCCGGGGCGAGGATCCAGTCCTGCTGGAACTGGATCACCCCGGGGGGGAAGAAGTTGCTCGGGACCCCGCTCGAGGCGTGGAACACGATCACGTCGGGGATGGCCAGCAGCAGGACGACGATGAACACCACGTCCAGGCCCCGGCCGAGGCGGGCGCCCGCGGCCCGCGTAAGCACCCCCCGGCGATGGCCGATCAGGACGGCCACGGCCACCACCGCGCCGAGCGCGAGCGCCGTGGCGCTGAGCGAATCGAGGCTGGTCACGCAGAGGAGCAGGCCCAGGACCAGGATCCCCGCGAGCAGCGCGAGCCCGTCGGCGGGCCGGCCCAGGCGCTCAAGCCCGCGCCAGGGCCGCTCCGACGCCGCGCGGGCCAGGGCCGCCGCCGCCAGCGCGGACCACAGGACGCTGCCGGCCAGCACGGTGCCCAGGCCATCGCCCCAGGGCAGGGAGGTTGACAGCCTGACCACGATCAGCATTGCCGCGAAGCTCCCGGCCAGCGCCGCGGTCAGCCCGGCCAGCGCGCCGGGACTCGAGTGGACCCGGATCCGGTCGGCCAACCGCGGAGCGAGCACCATGACGGCGGGGAGCAACAGCAAAAAGGCGGCCAGATAGAGGCCGGTCTTGACGCTCTGGTTCTGCTGGTTGACCAGGCCGGCCAGCACGTCCAGACCGGGGCCGAGGCCGGTCAGGCGAACCGGTGCCACGAGCAGCAGGAGGCCCGACATGGCGATGGTGAAGGCGGCCGCGGCCAGGGTCACGGCCAGGGCCAGCGTGGGGCCGTATCCCGCCGCCGGCGACGGTGGCTCAGAGTCTTTGGCGGGAAGGGCGCGGCCCGGGGCGCGAAGCAGGAGCCGGGGCACTAGCCACCCACGCTGCTCAGCGGGTGGGATCCGCGTAGATTCGGACCGCGACCGGAGCGATGCCGGCGTAGACGCGGGTGCTCACGAGCCGGTAGGGCGCGGGGAACGCGGGGGTGGCCGGCTCACGGCGCGAGGAGATCACGGCGCCCGCCGGGAGCTCCGTCGAGACCACGGCCACCGGTCCCCCGTGCGCCGCTGCCGCCGCGCCGGCCACGGCGGCCGAGAGCGAAGCGATCGGGTCGCCGAAGTTGTAGGGATGCTCGCGCTCGGCCGGCGAGCCGGCCCGGAACAGGGGCAGCTCGCCGGGCAACTCGACGTCCATCGGGGTCAGGGGGCCCGGACTGATCTCGCCCGTCTCGTCGACCACGGCCCGGATGGCTGGGTGGGCGCCGTCGATCAGGCTGGCGGCGGACTGGATAGTCGGGTCGCGAGTAGGTGGGGCTGAGCATCAGCACCGCGCCGATGGCGAAGCCGGCCAGGGCCAGGCTGACGGCGAGCCAGCGAAGCCGTCGCCCGCAGGCGATCAGGACAGCGGCGAAGGCCAGGGCCAACCCCGGCCACGACGCGGCCAGGTTGCGGACGCCGAAGATGTGCGAGCTGAACGTGCTGATCACCGCCTCGGCTACTGGGGTGGCCAGCAGCAGGATGGCGACCAGGACCATGCGCCGCGAGAGCCGGCCGCGGACCCGGTCAGCGGGTCGGAGCGCGCGGGCACCCAGGCCCAGGAGCGCCGCGATCGTGCCCAGGGCCAGGAGGCCGAGGGCGACCGGGCCCGGAAGGTGAGCCACGCCCGCGTCGTAGTTGGCGTACGGATAGCCGATGGCCCAGTGTCCGACGATGCTGGGAATGGCGTGCAGGCTGAACGGCGAGAGCAGCGAGAGGATGGTCAGCGTCGGCGAGGTGTAGTCGCGGTAAAAGCCCGCCGTCCAGGGGGCCAGGCCGGCGACAGCGCCCAGGTTGGCGATCACGGCCGCGCGGCGCGCCTCCGGACGCGCCCAGCACAGCCACAGGAACTGGGCCGCAAGCACGAACACGCTGGTCACGTGGGTGTAGACCGCGCCGCAGGAGCAGACGGCGTAGAGGACCCACCAGGCTGGGCGCCGCGTGTCGAGCGCCAGCAGCATGGCCAGCGTCGAGCCCATGACCAGGAGCATCATCACCCCGTAGGCCCGGGCCTCAGTCGAGTAGTAGATCATGAACGGCGACAGGGTCGTCAGGGCCGTCGCGACCAGCGCGGCGCGGCGCCCGACCGTCCGGACGCCGAGCAGGTACATGACGGGAATGCTCAGCTCACCGGCGATCAGGGAGGGCAGCCGCAGCCACAGCACCGAGTGCCCGAGGTGGGTCGTGACCCAGGCGGCCACGAAATAGAGCGGCGGCGTGATCTCGGCGTGCTTGATGGCGGCTGAGCCGTAGAGGAGCGAGATCACCCCGTCCGAGCCCGTGCTGGGCCGATATCCAGTAGGTCGAGAGCTCGTCGGCGAAGATTGACTGGCGGGCCACGAGCACCCTCAGCACGCCGCCGACGAGCGCCAGCGCCGCGACCGCGAGCCCCGGTCCGATGGCGCCCCCGGGCAGCGGCCGACGCGGCCGCGCAGGAGCCCCCACGGGCGTCGCGAGCTCGGTTGAAACCATGCCGAAAGGACTGTATCTGCGCCGCGGGAGGGCCGTCGGCCGCGGGGCGGCTGTTAGCCTGAGCCCAGGTCAGACACGCGTCAAAACGCGCGTGACCCCCGACCGACCTGAACCCCCATGACGGCCTCACTGACGACCGACGAAGGAGCTTCGCGCCCGTCCGCCGCCGCCCGGTCCACACGGACGGGAGCGAGTGCGGGCCCCGTGGTGCTGGAGGCCCGCGGGCTGAGCAAGACCTTCATGGTCCCCGACCAGCGGATGGACACGCTCAAGGAGCGCGTCACCCACCCGCTGCGGAAGATCTCCACCCGCGAGCTCCACGCGCTGCGGGACGTGTCCTTCGAGGTCCACAAGGGGGAGTTCTTCGGCATCGTCGGGCGCAACGGCTCGGGCAAGAGCACCCTGCTGAAGATCATGGCCAGCATCTACCGGCCCGATCAGGGTCGGGTCCGCATGGCCGGCCGCGTCGCGCCGTTCATCGAGCTCGGGGTCGGCTTCAACCCCGAGATGACCGCCCGCGAGAACGTGATCCTGAACGGCGTCCTGTTCGGGCTGACCCGCCGGGAGGCCCAGCGCCGCGTGGATGCGGTGATCGAGTTCGCCGAGCTCGAGGACTTCCTGGACCTGAAGCTGAAGAACTACTCCTCCGGGATGATGGTGCGCCTGGCCTTCTCGATCATGGTCCAGGCCGACGCCGACATCATGCTGATCGACGAGGTCCTGGCCGTCGGGGACGCCTCATTCGCGCAGAAGTGCATGGACGTGTTCTACGAGCGCCGCCGGCTGGGCCGCACGATCGTGCTGGTCACCCACGACATGGCCACTGTTCAGTCGCTCTGCCACCGGGCGATCGTGCTCCACGACGGCGAGCTGGAGTACGCCGGCGAGCCCGAGGACGCCGCGCTGCACTACTTCCGGCTGAACTTCGGCGGTCACGCCGACCGCCGAGCCCGTCCACGCGGTCGGCGACCGCCCCGTGGCCGAGGCGGAGATCAACGGCCGGGTCGTCCGCGCCCAGCTGCTCGACGAGCGCGGGGAGGGGATCGACAACGTCGAGCAGGGCAAGCCACTGTCGCTGGACATCGTGCTCGAGGCGGCCCGGGAGCTCGACCGCCCGATCTTCGTGCTGCACGTGCTGGACGCCGACGGCGACATCGTGCTCGGGATCGAGCACCAGCTCGACGAGCGCATCGCCGAGGGGCAGCGGGTCCACCTGGGCGGGGAGATCGAGAACCTGCTCGTCCCCGGGCGCTACTCGATCGACTGCTGGATCCGCCGCGACCGGGAGTCCGGCGATATGGTCGTCCAGGGCCTGCGGGTGATGCATTTCGTCGTCTACGGCACCGCGCCGCGCCACGGCCTGGTCTCACTGCCCAACACGGTGATGCCGCGGTCACTCCCGCTCGAGCGCTCATGAGCGTCGAGGCCACCGACCTCGTGCTGCGCGACGTTCCCGGCCCCTCGGCGCTCGGCGGCGGCTGGCGGCGTTCGCTGGAATTGCTCTACCTGATCGCGGTCACCGAGTTCAAGAAGACCTACTTCGGCACCGTGCTCGGCTACCTGTGGTCCCTGGCCCGGCCGCTGATGCTGTTCGCCGTTCTGGTCACGGTGTTCACCAAGATCCTGCGGCTGAACACGGTGCCCCACTACTCGGTCCTGCTGCTGATGAACATCGTCCTGTTCGGCTTCTTCCAGGAGGCCACGGTGATCGCCGTCGGCTCGGTCGTGGGCCAGGAGGCGATCGTGCGCAAGACGCAGTTCCCCCGCCTGGTCATCCCGCTGGCCGTGGTCACCACGGCGCTGTTCAACCTGATGCTGAACCTGGTCGTGGTGGTCATCTTCCTGCTCGCCTTCGGCGTCCCCCCGGTGTGGAGCTGGCTGCTCTTTCCCGTCGTCCTGGTGCTGCTGGTCGTCTTGACCACCGCGGTCTCGATGATCGTCGCCTCGCTCTACCCGCGCTACCGGGACATGGCGATCATCTGGACCGTGCTCTCCACCGTGCTCTTCTATGCCACGCCGATCATGTACGCGATCGACCGGCTGGCCGGGCATCACACCCTGCGCCAGATCATCCTGCTCAACCCGCTGGCGCCGATCTTCGAGCTGGCCCGCAAGTGGATAATCCAGCCCAGCGCCCCCAGCCCGGTGGCCGCCGCCGGGAACTGGCTCACCGCGCTGGCCCCGGTCCTCATCTACCTGGCCATCTGCGCGTTTGCCGTGTGGATCTTCCGCCGCGAGGCGCCCCGGATCGCCGAGGCGCTGTGAGCGACTTCGACCCCTACCTTCACGACCCGCTGCACTGGGGCGCCTCGATGGTGCACCACTCCGACGCGCTCCTGTCCTGCCTGGGCGCGGTGGAGGCCGGATCGGTGGCCGAGGTCGGAGCCTACGCCGGCGACCTGACCCGCCTGCTGGTGGACTGGGCGGCCCGGACCGGCGGGAGGGTGGTGGCGGTCGACCCGGCCCCGCAGCCCGCGCTCGTGGCCATGAGCGAGGCCCAGGACGGGCTCGAGCTGGTCCGGGAGACGAGCCTCGAGGCGCTGGCCGAGATCGAGCTGACCGATGTGATCATCCTCGACGGCGATCACAACTACTACACCGTGGCCGAGGAGCTCCGGCTGATCTCCGCCCGGGCGAGCGGCCCCGAGCTGCCGCTGCTGCTGTTCCACGACGTGTGCTGGCCGCACGGCCGCCGCGACGACTACTTCGATCCCGAGCAGATCCCGCCCGACTACCGCCAGCCGCTGGTCGCCGCCGGGTCGGGCATTCAACCCGCAGACCCCGGCGCCCGGCGCGGCGGGCTCCCCTACCCGCGCTCGGCGGCCAGCGAAGGCGGCGCGCGCAACGGCGTGCTGACCGCGATCGAGGACTTCGTGGCCGATTCTGACCAGCTCGAGCTCGCCGTGGTGCCGGCCTTCTTCGGCTTCGGGGCGGTGTGGCACCGGCAGGCGCCCTGGGCTCCGCGCGTCGCCGAGGTCCTGAAGCCGCTTGACCGCAATCCGCTGCTGGCCCGCCTGGAGGAGAACCGCGTCGCCCACATCGCCGAGGAGCACGCGCTCCGCACCCAGCTCTGGGATCAGCAGGAGCGCCAGACGCGCCAGGAGCAGGTCCTGCGCCGGATGCTCCAGTCAAGCGCGTTCGCGGTCGCCGAGACCCTGTCCAAGCTGCGCGTGCGGGCCGGCGTAGCCGCCGGCCAGTCGGTCATCTCCCGCGCGGAGATCCGCCGGGCGCTCGACGGCGACCACTAGCTTCTAGGCCCGTCCCGGGCGCGACGTTCCCGGCGCCACTGGTTGATCCGCCGGAGCGGCTCGGTCAGCCGCCAGGCCGGCGTGCCCGTCGCTTCGCGCAGCGAGCGCTGTAGAGCCTCGACGCGCGCCTCGTAGCCGAGCTGCTTGAAGTAAGCGACCGCGCGGGCGCACTCTCGCTCTGCCTCGGCGCGGCGGGCGCGCTGCCGGACCCGGTCCTCCGCGTCGGCGCCGTCCCCGGCCTCCCCGGCGTCGGGTTGCCGGGTCAGGCGCTCGCCCCACTTCCGGGCCACCGCGATGTGGGACTCGACCCACAACTCGGAGTCGGAGACGATGTCCAGCGAGCGATGCTCGACTACGCGCAGGTCGGCGGTGAGCACCTTGCGCCCCGCGGCTCGGGCCTGCAGGCAGAGGTCGACGTCGTAACCGTGACCGAGGACCAGCCGCTCGTCGAAGCGCAGGTTGCGCACCGCCCAGGGCGAGAGGGCGAGCAGGAACCCGTCGACGGCCTCTACCTCCGCGGGGGCCGCCCCGGGGTTGCTCCAGGAGAAGGCCGGGAAGCTCCCGCCCCCGAAGTCGGTGTACACGCTGGTCACCTCGCCACGAGTGACCGCCCCTTCCCACCAGGCGATGCTGCGCACCCCGGTGGCGCCGGCGCAGCCGACGACTGCGACCTCGGGGTCGCGCAGCGCGCTGCGGACCTTGGCCGCGAGCTCGGGGTCGACGATCTCGGCGAAGGGGTGGACGATGACCAGGGCCTCGAGGTCGTCACGCCGGGCGGCGGCGTCGAGGAGCAGGTTGTAGCTGCGGCTGAGCGAGTCCATGGCCGCGAAGATCAGCAGCTGGGAGTCGGGCTCGGCGGCGAGCCGGAGGCCCGGCCCGGCGTAGCGGATGTAGGGCTCGGGCTCGCTGACCGAACAGCCGAAGGCGATCATCGCGCGTCCGCCGCGCGCCAGCGATGCCACAGGCGCAGCGGAGCGGTGACGCGCCAGGAGATGCTCGAGGTCGTCTCGGCCAGGGCGTGCTCGAGCTCGCGCACGCGAGCCTCGTAGCGGAGCCCGTTGGCGTGGTCGTGCAGCCGGGCCACGTCGCGCAGCGCCTCGGCCCGGAGCGCGCGCTCCTCCCAGCTCCCCGCGCCCCGGCCGATCCCGGGCAGCACGCCGTCCCACTTCTCGGCCACCCGGATGTGGGCGTCGATCCAGGGCTCGGGATCGTCGAAGGGCTCGAGGGAATGGTGATGCACGGCCCGAAATTCGGCCGTCACGACCTTGCGGCCGGCCGCCCTGACCTGCAGGCAGAAATCGAGGTCGTAGCCGTGAAACTGCCCCAGGGACTCATCGAAGCGGACGTTCTGCACCACCCAGGGTGAGAGGACGAGCAGGAAGCCGTCCAGGGTGTCCACTTCACCAACCCGGGCATAGGGCGGGGCGTCGCCCCAGGCCCAGGAGAACGCGGGCAACTCCCCTCCCCCGTGGTCGTCATAGCGATGCACGAAGGAGGCGGCCGAGACCGACCCCTCCCACCAGGCGATGCTGCGCACGCCCACGGCCCCGACGCAGCCGACCAGGCCGACGTCAGGGTCGGTGAGCGCGGCCCGGACGCGCTGGCAGAAGTCCTGATCGACGATCTCCGTGTCCTGATGGACCAGGACCAGGGCTTCGAGCTCGGGGTGAGCTGCTGCGCGGTCGATGAGCGCGTTGTAGCTCTCGAAGATCGAGCCGATGGAGGGACCCGAGAAGACCTCGGAGTCGGGCTCGGCGGCCTGGCGGATCCCCACCTCGGCGGCGGTCCGGTAGACCTCCGGCCGGGTTATCGCGCAGCCAAAGCCGATCATTCACGCCCGCCCGAAGTGGGCTGGAAGGGGGCTCGAAACACGGCGCCGATGTTAATCCGCGAGCTCGGAGTGCCGCATCGGGGCTGCCGCTGCGGGCCCCGCCGCAGTCCGGGCGGCGTCCGCCCGGGCCAGGAGCGCGCCGGCCAGGACCATCGCGACCAGGGTGAGCGCGGGCATCTGCCAGTCCCAGTCCAGGGGCGCGTGGGCGAAGTAGGCGATCAGGGCGGCCACCAGCCCGACCGCCAGCGGGCTTTGTCTGAGCGCGACCGAAGCGGCCCAGCCCAGGCCACCGAGAAACACGGCCAGCAGAGCTAGCCCGACGATGCCGAGCTCAGCCAGAACCTGAAGCGGCAGCGAGTGGGCGTCCTGGGCGAACTCGTTGACCGTGCGCCAGCGCAGCCAGTAGACGCTCCAGCCCCCCGCCCCCACTCCATGCAGCGGCTCGCGAGCGAACGCGCGCAGGGCGACGTCCCAGTAGGCGTAGCGGTTGCTCTGGAGGGTGACCAGGCGCGTGGCCCCGCCGGAGAGAGGCTGCGAGGCGGTGCTGCTCTCCTTGGCGCCGACCGCGATGGCCACGGCGAGGCCGGCGCAGATCACCGCCGTGGCCACGATCGGCGCCCGCCGCGGCAGCCGGAGCGGCGCGGGGCGCCCGCGCCGGATCAGCTGCCACTCGGCCAGGGCCGCGACCACGGCGATGACGGCCAGCAGGACGAGGGCGAGCAGACCCTGGCGCTCACGGCTGGCCAGGGCGCCCTGGAGGGAGGTCACAGCTCCGAACGGCGCGGCAGCCGCGGCGGCGAGCGCCGCGGCGGCGACGCAGAGCGCCCCGGCCCAAAGCTGCTCCCGGCGGCCGGCCGCGATGAGGAGCGTGACCAGGCCCGCCGCGCAGGCGAACAGGGCCCCCCGGGAGAAGGACACGTAGAGGCCCATCCCGAGCGGCGCCGCCGCGGCCGCCGCCAGCACCCGGAGCCAGGTCGCGCGGGCCGTGTCTCCGGCCACGCGCGCGCCCAGGACCAGGCCGATCGCCGCCAGCTCGCCCATGGCATTCCAGTAGGTCAGGGGCTCCTCCAGCCGGCCCTGGGCGCTGAGCGAGCGGGAGAAGTGGAGCAGACCGGGCACGAACCGCTCGGACAGCCCGTAGCCGACGACGATCAGGCACCCGGCGCCGAGCACGGGCTCGACCAGAGCGCCCGCGCGGCCGCGGAACAGCATCGCCGAGCCGACCAGGGCCCCGAGATAGAGAAAGGCGATCTGCCCGGCGTGGTACGCGTTGCCGGCCAGGGGCGCCCACAGGATCGACAGCAGTGTCCAGGCGGCGAGCAGGGCCAGGCCGCCGATGGTCAGGGCGCTCGCGCGTCCGCGGGGCAGGCGCGCCCCGGCCACGGCGGCCAGGATGACCCCCAGCCACGCACCGACCCCCGCCCAGGCCCGGGGCTCATCGAAGAAGCCACCGGCGAAGAAGGCAAGTGCGGTAGGCCCCGCGAGCGCGAGCGCCCGCCCGGCGGTGAGGATCGCCGAACGCACTCTTAGTGTGCTGTCCGGTGGTTAGGGGGCATGGAGCGCGAGGCCCGGGGGGCGCCAGGCAAGGACGCAGAAGCCGTGGCGCAGCAGCGCTGCGCGAGGCTTCGAGGACGCAGCATGGTGGTCCTCCGGGGCCGCGAAACATGTGCCCTAATTGCCGGACAGTGCACTAGTGACGGTGAGGATCCCCGGCGGCGCGGCGGACCAGCCGCGTGGAGGGCAGCGGCTGGCGCCCTCCGACCATGGGCCTGGCGTCGTGTGTGCGCGCGGCGTCAACCTCCCTGAGGACGCCCTGACGGAAGGCGCTGCGACCGAATCTGTTCGCGTGCTCGCTCAGGGCCCGGGGGTCGATGCCCTCCTCGTCGAACTCGAGCACGGCCTGGGCCAGCTCCTCCGGGCCGCCCGTCCAGAAGCAGCCGGTGACCCCGTCGATGACCGTCTCGAGCACTCCGCCGGCCGCCCGCGCGATTACGGGGCGTCCGGCGGCCTGCGATTCCACCGCCGCGATGCCGAACTCCTCCACCGAGGTGACGATCAGCGCGCGGGCGCTCTGGATCGTGCGGGCCACATCCTGGTCGGAGAGCCGGCCGACCAGCTTCACCGTCGGCCCGGCCATCCGCTGCAGCCGCCGGGCATAGGGCCCGTCGCCGACGATGACCAGGGGCAGGCGCAGCCGGTTGAAGGCGGCGATGGCCACGTCGATCTGCTTGTGCGCCATCAGCTCGGAGACGATCAGGTAGTGCTCGCCGACGGGGCCCGGGGTGAAGCGCTCGGTGTCAACCGGAGGGTGGACGATCGACGCCTCGCGGCCGAAATAGGCCCGGATGCGGGCCTGGGTGATTCGCGAGTTGGCCACATAGCGGTTGGTCCGCTGGGCGGCGATCCAGTCCCACTGGCGCCAGCGGCGAAACGCGCTGCGCAAGAAGGCCCGGGTCAGCGGATCGCGCCGGGCAAGCGTTTGTTCGCGGTCATTCCAGGCGTAGCGGAACGGGTTGTGGCAGTAGCTCACATGCACCGTTTCCGCGCCGCAGAGCACGGCATGGGCCCAGGCTGAGGAACTCGAGACGACCAGGTCATACCCGCTCAGATCGAAGGACTCGATGGCCGCCGGATAGAGCGGCAGCAGGGCCCGGAAGGTGCGGGCCGAGGGCCTCAGCCGCTGCAGGAACGAGGTGTGGATGTTGCGCCCCGAGAAGCGTCCCTCGGTGCCGGCCTCGTCATAGACGGCGGTGTAGATGTCGGCCTCCGGCCACATCCGGCAGAGCTCCACGAACACCCGCTCGGCCCCGCGGACATCGAGCAGGAAATCGTGGATCAGGGCGACGCGCGCAGGCGTCTGGCTCTGGCTTTCACTTCGCTTCCCCACCGCCGCCAGTGTACGCGGGGCGGGAACCCCGGAGGCGGGAGGCATGACGGGCAGGGACGGGCATCCCGGGAGGCCGGCGCGCCGCGTCAGCGGCGGCACTGCGTGGCGCTCGTGCCCTTGGTTCGGCAGCCCTCGAGCGACAGCGCGGCCTTGCGAAACGCACCCAGAGCCGGCTTCACCTCGACCCGGCGGCGGCTGTTCAGCGCCAGCAAGCCGGAGAAGTTGAAGATCGGCGCGCCCTCGGACTCGTTGTTGATCCAGTCGTAGTAGTAGACCCCGGCCAGGCCGAGGCTGGCCCGGTTGCTGGCGGCCATCGCCAGGAAGCTCGTGACGAACGTCGCCTGTCCGTGGCGGGTCGTGTCGAAGTCGTAGCGCTGCTCATTGCGCTGGGCCTGACCGCGACCCGAGGGCCAGCTGAACTCGGTGTCCAGCAGCGGCTTTGACCCGTCCTTGAAGTGGTCCAGCGCGTGGCGCATGAACCGCAGGTAGAGAATGTCGTTGGCCGGGTTCTGGGTGAAGCCGTTGACCGACACGAGGTCGAACAGGCTCCGTGCTCCCGGGACTGCGTAGATCTCCCCGATCGACTTCCAGGCGTAGTTGGTCAACGCGCCGAGCACGATCTTGGCCTGCGGGTCGGCCCGCTTGATCGCGTCGTGGGCGGCGCGCAGCAGCGCGACGTAGCCCTTGCCGAACGGCTGGGGCCAGTAGAAGGAGATGTTGGGCTCGTTCCAGATCTGCCACATCCGCACGGGCCGCTTGGGGATTCCGGGATTCGCCGTCCAGAAGCTGCCCTTCGGCCCGTAGCGCTGCACCAGCGCGGTCGCGTACTGCGCGTACGGCGTCACGTGCTGCGGTGTGGCCAGGCCCCCGGAAGGATTGCTCCGGGCATCCCACTTCGGCGTGTAGAGGATCGTCGGCAGGACGGTCAAACCGCGACGGGCCGCAGCGCCGACCACGGCGTCGGTGGCGGCGAAGCTGGTCGGACGCCCGGCCGGCCCGGGGACAAACGCAGATTGCTGGTCGAGCGGGACGTCGGACTGACTCGCGTAGGGCTGCGCCGCCGACCAGTCGAAGGCCACGCGGACGCTCTGCACGCCGTTGGCCACCATGCTGCCCATCTGGTTGCCCAGGTTGAGCGGCGTGTGGGCCTCGAACAGGGGGCCGTCGATGTTGACCCCGACGAAGCCCTGCGGAACTGGAGCGCTCCTGGCCTTGGCTCCGGCCGATCCCGCGCCGCTCAGGAGCGCGACCACGGCCAGCCCGGTCAGGAGCAGGGTGATCAGCTGAAGCCGCACGGGGCGGCTGAGCGACGATCTACGGACAGGCATCAGCATCAGAACAGCTCCCGGCGAAGAAGGTTTCGGAAAAGCTCCGTCATCCCGAGCGCGGTCACGCGCGGGTCGGGTCCGCCCTCGAGCATCGAGCAGCGCTCAGAAGCGAGATGCGAAAACCCGCCGACGACGGGTGCGCGTCCGCCGGCGCAGGCCCAGCCCGCCCAGCAGGAGCACGGCGCCGAAGCCGGCAGCCTGCCAGTCCTCGAAGCCGGTGAAGGGCAGCGTCCCTTTGTGCTTGGAATTGGTGCTCGTTGTCGCGGCGCTGGTCGCGGTCGGTGACGTCGGCGTGGTCGCGGTCGCGGCGGTCGCCGGGGCACCCGCGCTACCCGAGGAACCGCTGCCCGAGGAGCCCGAGCCGCGCCCGCTGTGGGAGTGCAGGCCCGCGAGCGGATCGACGTATTGGTTGTCGCCCGCGGAGCTTCCGCCGGCCAGCGCGATCGCTGGAGCGAAGGTCGCCAGGAGGCCGAGGACGATCAGCGCCGCGAGCATGGAGCGAGTTCTGAACACACTTCGAGTAAAGCAAGCCCGAGCCCGGAATGGGGCCGGGCACGGTCGCGCCGCGGCCGCAGCGTTTGCCCAAACGCGTTCCTGGCCGCCGCAGTAGCGATCGCCCAAAGTGACGATTTGCAGGATCTATTGCAGCCGAGGACTTGGGGGCGATGCGCCGACGAGCTTTGTTAGATTGCCGCAGCGCCGTACCTCAGAGCCTCCGTCGACCGCCCCCTGGCGCTGGCTCACCGAACGCTGTGACGCGCGGCCGGGCCGCGTGGCCGGCCCCTGTAACGAGATGCCCAAACTTACTCATCGCTCCTCGCCGCCCCGACCCTGGTCGCGCCGCGTTCCGCTCGTGGCGGCGCTGGTGGCGACGCTGCTTGGCACGACCCTGACCGGCACCAGTGCCGGAGACCTTCAGAGCCAGATCACCACCACCCGCTCGGCCGCCGCGGCATTGCAGTCGCAGATCGCCGTCGACTCACGCCAGATCGCCCACACGACCGCGGGACTGAACCAGGCCCGGGCCCGGCTGGCCGCCGTTCAGGCCGACCTCGACCAGCGGATCGGTGAGCTAAGGACAGTCCAGACCCAGCTGATCGCCGCCCGCGACCATCTCGTGGCGCTGGAGAACCGGCTCCACCTGGCCACCACGGTCCTGGCCGCCAACCTCCGCGCCAGCTATGAGGGCGCCACGCCCGACCTGATGACGGTCATCCTGCAGTCCCACGGCTTCGGCTCGCTGCTCGAGCAGGTGAGCTTCATGGCCCGCGTGGGCCACCAGGACGCCCAGATCGTCGGCGTGACGCGCACCGCTCGCGCCGAGGTGGCCCGCGAGGCCAACCACCTGGCCCAGCTGGAGGCCCGGGACCGAGCTCTGGCCGAGTCCGTGCTGAACCGGCGAAACCAGGTCGCCGCGCTCCAGTCCGCCCTGCTCTCAGAGCAGCTGCGCCAGCTCGGCGCACGCTCGCACCTAAGCGCCCGCTACCAGGGACTGCGCGGCCGGCTGCAGACGCTCGAGAAACGTGCCGCCGAGCAGGCCGCCCGCGCCGCGGCCACCGGGAACGCAGGCGTGGGCGGCGTGGCCGTGGACACCGGGGGCATGGTCCAGCCCCCGCCCGGAGCCCCAGCCGCCGTGGCCCAGGTGATCGCCGCCGGCAACGCGATCGCCACGCTGCCCTATGTGTGGGGCGGCGGGCATGGCTCCTTCCGGGCCAGCGGCTACGACTGCTCGGGCTCGGTCAGCTACGCCCTGGCCGCGGCCGGGCTGCTCAGCTCGCCGATGGTCTCCGGCGACTTCGAAAGTTATGGCGATCCCGGCCCCGGACGCTGGATCACCATCTACGCCAACGCGGGCCACGTCTGGATGGAGGTGGCGGGCTGGCGCTTTGACACCGTCGCCCTGTCCTACGGGGGCACCCGCTGGGCCCGGGGCGGCGGCGAATTCTCGGGCTTCGTGGTCCGGCACCCGCCCGGGCTGTAGCCCTTCCCGCTAAATCCACCACAGTCGGATGGATGGCGAATGGTGGGGGCGATCCGGAGTCCCCTGGCCCTCTGGTTGCACTCACCCCCGACCGGCTCGCGCCTCGGGGAGGAAATTCGCCGCGGCGTGGCTCAGGTCTGGCCGACGCGCTCCCGGGGCAACGGGGTTTTTGCGCCAACCAGGCCGGGGCGCACCGGGACCCCGGCGCTCGGCACCGCGGCGGCCCGAACCCGGCGCACGTCCAGTCCGGTGTCAGCGGTGGGGCGGGGGGTGATCGGCTGGCCCCTCCCACCCAACCAGCGGGCGGCCAGGAGGAGCAGCGCCGGGATGACCACGGCGGCGAGCATGGCCACAAACCAGACCTGACCGGCGTCGGTGCCCTCGCCCAGCGCGTGGACCAGGCCAGCCAGCCACATGAGCGCGGTCAGGCGGTGAAGCCTGCGCCAGCGCGCGGCGCCGATGTGGCGGCGAAGGTAGAAGGACACCCCGAGCAGGGCCAGCCCCCAGCCGCCGACGATCCCCAGCGAGGTCCAGAAGGTCTTGTAGGAGCCGACGAAGGGCACGGCGATATCAGCCAGCGAGGGGTGCAGATACTGGTCGCCCACGAGGGCCAGCCCGTGCATGGCAATGGCCACCAGAGTGGAGAGCGAGAGCACCTCATGGGTGGCGAGCAGGTCGGGTCCCCGCCGGCGCAGGAGCTTGGTACTCATCAGGAGACCCAGGGACACGGCCAGGCTGGCCAGGACCAGGGCGACGATTCCGGCGGCCCGGCTGGTGATCCAGAACAGGTGGGGAGTAACGCTGGTTGTCATGGCGGACACGATCGCCGGCTCGCGCGAGAGCGCCGTAGGACGGGGCTAAGAGTCGTGTAGGAGGCGCCCTCAGGCGCCGCGGGCGGCTCGCGGGCGCTCCCGGCGCCGCGGGTCAGCGGGAGAGCCGGGGACCGCCGGGGCGCAGGCCGCCGAGGACGGCGATCTGCGGCTGGCGGCTGCGGCTGGAGGACGGCGGCGATCCCGACGGCCCTTGGTAGCTGACCGTGAACGCGCTGCCGCCGGAGGAGAGCGGGGACGGCGAGGCCTCGGCCCCGGTCGAGGGGCCGCCGATGAAATGGCGCTGCCCGGTGGCCAGGGTGATCCGGGTCCGGTCCCAGCGCCGGTCGGAGATGCTGCCGGTGTGGCCGCCGGTGCTCCGGGCCCGAGCCGAGGTGAAGGCGGCCGTGCCGAAGTCGGCCAGGTCGAGGGTCTGGCAGGAACTGGCGCTGGTGCACTCCGAGGGCGCCTCGACGATCCACTCCGCGGAGGAGATGTCGACCTGCTTGACCCTGACAGTCCGGGAGAATGAGGTCCGCCTCGTGATGTCGCGTAGGGCCAGTTGCACCCGGTGACCGCGGATCGTCACTGAAGCGGAGAGCTGGTCACCCGGGTCGACTCGGAGGTGGACCGCGCGGGAGGGAGCGGGGACGAGCTCGAACCAGGCGCCCAAGTCCACGTGCCCGGTAGCAGTGCAGTCGACCTCGGTGCCGATCTGCTCAAGCGCCCGCGAGCTCAGGCTGAAGCCGCCCAGCCCGACCCACACCGACGAGTAGCTCGGGCCGCTGCCCTCGCAGGTGACGCTGGGCTGGCGCCAGGTGCCGATGACCCTGGAGAAGCGCACGCCGGATCGATGAACGGCATATCCGGCCCAGTTCGAGCTCTGCGTGGCGTCGGCCAGGGCGGCCGGCGCGGCGAGCGCGAACAGCAACCCGCTAACCACCAGGCCGAGCGCGAGCGCCCGGCGTCGCAATGGGCTCACGCGCGCCTCGCCGCGGCCAGAATCGCCGTCGCGCGGCCCTGACAGTCGTACATAGTCGAATTGTCGCCGCTCGAGCTGCCGAGTGCGACGGCGGGGCAGGTCTTGGCCACGACGGCGAGGGCCGCCTGGCTGCCCTGGCGCGTGTCGCCCGGGGCCCGGAAGCCCTGGCCGCCGCTGGTCCCGTCGGAGATCACCCAGCGCAGGCGCCCGTCCCGGACCTCCATGGCGATCCAGGCCGCGGTGACCGAGCTCTCCCGGCCCGAGAACCCGCCCAGGCCGGCCACGTTGGCGTCCGCGTCGAGGATCGCCGCGGCGGCTGTGCTCTGGCTGGCCACCCCGATCGTCCCGCCACCGTGGGCGCGGGCATAGCGGATGGCCGCGTTCAGCGCGGCGCTGTCGCCGCCGAAGCCGCCCGGGCCGCCTCCGGGGAAGCCGCCCGGGCCGCCGCCGCGCGTCCGGCCGCCGCCCCGGCCGCCGCCGCGCACTGGCCCGGGTCCGAAGAGGGAACCGAGGCTCGAACCGCTGGGGGCCGCTCCGGCGCCAGGCCCCACGGAGCCGAAGCCGCCGCCCGGGAACGGCCGTCCTCGCGCGCCGACCCCGGGGGGCCCGCCGAACCCGCCCGCCGCGCTGGCCGGGCCGCCGGTCGGGAAGGTGCCGGCGGTGGGGTGAGAAAGGGTCTCCGCCGCCCAGGTGGCGGGCGCGGCGAGCAGCATCGCCGTGGCCACGGCCAGGCCAACCGCCCGTGCCCGGGGCGAGACGCGCAGGACCAGGGCCAGGACTCCGGCCAGCGCGGCCAGGATGACCACCGGCCTGGCCCACGCGAGCTGGCCGCCGATCGTGCCCAGGACGACGAGCTCGGTCACCGCGCCGGCGGCGATGGCCAGCGCGGCGATGATCCGCGCCTCGCGCTCGGCTCGCAGGGCGGTCCCGACTCCCGCCCCGACCAGCGCGGCGGTGAAGGGGGCCAGGAAGGACACGTAGTAGGGATGGAAGATCCCCTGGGCGAAGCTGAACACCACGGCGGTGGTCAGAAACGCGCCGCCAACGGCGATCAGCCAGCCGGTGCGGGGATCGCGGCGGCGCAGCCGGGAGCTGATCAGCAACCCGCCACCGGCCACGACGGCGAAGCCGAGCAGCCACCCGGCCTGGTCGCCGAGCCCGGTCTGGAGCAGCCGAAGGACGCCGGTCGCGCCGCCGAACATTGTCCCGCCTCCACCACCGCCGCCGAACGTCGTCCCGCCCACCCCACCGCCGGACTGCCCGGCGATCCGGCCGACCCCGTTGTAGGAGAAGATCAGCGACCAGATGCTGTTGTCCGCCGTGCCGGAGATCCAGGGACGGTCGGCGGCCGGGGTGAGCGTGACCAGCACCGGCCAGGCCAGGCCGACCACGGCCAGCGCCGCGCCGCCGGCCAGCAGCTGGCGGATCGCGATCAGCCTGCAGCCGGATGACTCGCGCGCCGCCCGATCAGGCGAGGCTGGATGCCGAGCGGGCGGCTGGCAGCCGGATGACTCGCGCGCCGCCCGAGGACTCTGAGCGCGAGCATGCGAGCGGTGCCGAGCGGGCGGCTGGCAGCCGGATGACTCGCGCGCCGCCCGATCAGGCGAGGCTGGATGCCGAGCGGGCGGCTGGCAGCCGGATGACTCGCGCGCCGCCCGATCAGGCGAGGCTGGATGCCGAGCGGGCGGCTGGCGCGAGGGCGCGATCCACAGATAGGCCGCGGCAATCCCGGGGACGACCATCAGGGCCACGCCCATCTTGGTCTCGAAGCCGAGTCCGGTGGCCACGCCGCACCAGACCAGCCAGCGCGTCCGGCCGGTGTCCAACGCCCGCAGAGCGAGCCAAACCGCGGCCACGCAACAGAGAAGCAGGAGTTCGTCGGGATTGTTGTGGCGCGAGACCGCCACCACCACGGGCGTGGTGGCCAGAGCCAGGCCGGCGGCCACCCCGGCGGCGCGCCCGAACCGCCGGCGGGTCAGGTCATAGACCAGCGCGGTAGCGGCGACGCCCATCAGAGCCTGGGGGACGAGCACGCTCAACGGGTGGTCGCCGAACACGCGCACTGACAGCGCCTGAACCCAGAGAGACAGCGGTGGCTTGTCCACGGTCATCAGCCCGCTGCGGTCGAGCGAGGCGAACAGAAAGTCATGCCAGCTCGTGCTCATCGAGCGCACGGCGGCCGAGTAGTACGTGTTGGCCCAGCCGTTGATGCTCAGTCCCCACAGGTTGAGCACCCCGGCCACGGCGATCAGGACGGGGAGCTCGGGGAAGGCACGCAGGCGGCCGAGTAGGGCCGGGGCGTGGGACCGAGTGCGACCGGTGCGATGGGTGGCGCGCAGGCGCGCGGGATAGCGGGCTGAGTCAGAGCTCATGGCAGGCAGGATCCGGGGCCGGGCTGAGAAAACGCTAAGACTGGTCCGGCGGCCGCCGGATCTCGGCGTAGGTACCGGCGGCGGCCACGGCGCCGACGGCGGCCAGGACGGCCCTGGTCAGGGTACGGGTGATGATCGTCATGCTGGGCTCCTCGGGACGGGATTGACCCCCAGGAGCATCGGCCCGCCCCCCAAGACAGCCCGAAGACACGACTAAGGAAGTTGTAGGTTTTGAGACATGTCCAAGAACAGCTTTGACGCCCGGGGCGAACTGAAGGTCGGCGAGAGGACGTACGAGATCTACCGGCTCGACGCCCTCCAGGCCAAGTTCGACATCGCCCGGCTTCCCTTCTCACTGAGGATCCTGCTCGAGAACCTGCTCCGCAACGAGGATGGTGAGTCGATCCGCGCGCAGGACATCGAGGCCCTGGCCAGCTGGGACGCCAAGGCCGAGCCCAGCCAGGAGATCGCCTTCACGCCGGCACGTGTGGTGATGCAGGACTTCACCGGCGTGCCGGCGATCGTCGACCTGGCCGCGATGCGCGACGCGATGCGTGAGCTGGGCGGTGAGGAGAGCAAGATCAATCCGCTCGTGCCCGCCGAGCTGGTCATCGACCACTCCGTGCAGGTGGACGCGTTCGGCAACGCGTCGGCCTTTCAGCGCAACGCCGACCTGGAGTTCGAGCGCAACCAGGAGCGTTACGCCTTCCTGCGCTGGGGCCAGGGCGCGTTTGACAACTTCAGCGTCGTGCCGCCCGATACCGGGATCGTGCATCAGGTCAACCTCGAGTACCTAGGTCGGGTGGTGTTCGTGGACGACGAGCACAACCTGGCCTACCCCGACACGCTGGTCGGGACCGACTCCCACACCACGATGATCAACGGGCTCGGCGTGCTGGGCTGGGGCGTGGGCGGAATCGAGGCCGAGGCGGCGATGCTCGGCCAGCCGATGTCGATGCTCATCCCCCAGGTGCTGGGCTTCAAGCTGGTGGGCGAGCTCCACGAGGGCGCGACCGCCACCGATCTCGTCCTCACCGTGACCGAGAGGCTCCGCGAGCGCGGCGTGGTGGGCAAGTTCGTCGAGTTCTACGGTGCCGGGCTGGCCAACCTGCCGCTGGCCGACCGGGCCACGATCGGCAACATGTCGCCCGAGTTCGGCTCCACCTGCGCGATCTTTCCGATCGATGCCGAGACGCTGCGCTACCTCGAGTTCTCCGGGCGCCCCCCGGAGCTGGTCGAGCTGGTCGAGGCCTATGCGCGTGAGCAGCTTCTTTGGCATGACGCGCGCTCAGAGGAGCCGACCTTCTCCGACACGATCGAGCTCGATCTGGGGGAAGTCGTGCCCAGCATCGCCGGGCCCAAGCGCCCGCAGGACCGTGTCTCGCTGACCGAGTCAAAGGCCGAGTTCCGCATGGCCCTCGAGGGTCTCCTCCCCGACGACGACGAGGACGGCGAGGGCAAGGACGGCGAGGACGAGGCCCTGCGCGGCTCCTTCCCCGCCTCGGACCCGGTATCGACGCATGTGCCCAACGGCATCGGGCACGAGCCGCGGGGTCAGACCGGCGGTGCGCAGGTGGCCGAGCGGCGCTCGGCGCCGACGCCGCTCACCATGGCCGACGGAACCGAGACCCAGCTCGATCACGGCCATGTGGTCATCGCCGCCATCACCAGCTGCACGAACACCTCGAACCCGTCGGTCATGCTCGGCGCCGGGATCCTGGCCCGTAACGCGGCCCAGAAGGGGCTCAAGGTCAAGCCCTGGGTCAAGACCTCTCTGGCTCCCGGCTCGAAGGTGGTGACCGAGTACCTGGAGCGAGCCGGACTGACTGAGTACCTGGATGAGCTCGGCTTCAACCTGGTCGGCTATGGCTGCACGACCTGCATCGGCAACAGCGGACCCCTGCCCGAGGAGATCTCCGACGTGGTCGGGGCCGAGGACCTGGCCGTGGTCTCTGTGCTGTCGGGCAACCGCAACTTCGAGGGGCGGATCAACCCCGACGTGAAGATGAACTACCTGGCCTCACCGCCGTTGTGCGTGGCCTACGCGCTGGCCGGCACGATGGACATCGATCTCTATGACGAGCCTCTCGGAGAGGACAAGGACGGCCAGCCCGTGTTCCTCAAGGACATCTGGCCCGAGGCCAGCGAGGTGGCTGAGACGGTCGAGGAGGCCGTGCAGTCGGACATGTTCCGCAAGAGCTACGGCGAGGTGTTCGACGGCGACGAGCGCTGGAACTCGCTCCAGGTCCCGGGCGCCGACGACGCCGGCGACGGTGATCGTCAGAGCTTCGCCTGGGATGAGGCCTCGACCTACGTCCGGCGGCCGCCGTTCTTCGACGATCTCCCCACCGAGCCCGAGCCGCTGACCGACATCGAGGGCGCCCGCGTGCTGGCCGTGCTCGGCGACAGTGTGACCACCGATCACATCTCACCGGCCGGCTCGATCAAGCGCGACAGCCCGGCCGGTGCCTACCTGATCGAGCACGACGTGGCGCCCAAGGACTTCAACTCGTACGGCTCGCGCCGGGGCAACCACGAGGTGATGATGCGCGGCACGTTCGCCAACATCCGCCTGCGCAACCAGCTTGCGCCAGGCACCGAGGGGGGCATCACCCTGTATCTCGGCGATGGTGGCGAGGATGAGATGCCGATCTACGACGCCGCCATGCGCTACGCCGAGAAGGACATCCCCCTGGTCGTCCTGGCCGGCAAGGAGTACGGCTCGGGCTCCTCACGCGACTGGGCGGCCAAGGGCACGCGGCTGCTCGGCGTGCGCGCGGTGATCGCGCAGAGCTTCGAGCGGATCCACCGCTCGAATCTGATCGGCATGGGCGTGCTCCCGTTGCAGTTCTCCGACGGGGACTCCGTGGAATCGCTGGGCCTGACCGGTCACGAGGAGTTCCAGATCGCCGGCCTGGCCGGGGCCGACGAGCTACCGCGCCGGCTGACGGTCAAGGCGGGTGAGCAGGAGTTCGAGGTCACGGTGCGTATCGACACGCCCAAGGAGCAGCGCTACTTCCACCACGGCGGGATCCTGCAGTACGTGCTCCGCGAGCTTCTGCGCTGAGCCGCGGCGCCCTCCCGCTGGCGGCCGTCCACTAGGGTTCTCCGCCATGTTCGTCCCGGAGATGCTTCGCGGCCTGCTCAGCGCGGCCGGCCCCTCGGGCCATGAGGGTCCGGCGTCACGTGCGTGGCGTGAGGGCTGCGCGCCGTGGGCGGCCGAGGTGCGCGGCGACAACGTGGGCTCATCCATGGCCCGCGTCGCGGGAACGGCCGGCGGCCCGACCGTGGCCGTGATCGGCCACATCGACGAGATCGGCGTCCACGTCTCCCACATCGACGACGAGGGCTATCTGCGCTTCGGCGAGGTCGGCGGCTGGGACCCGGTGGTCCTGGTCGGGCAGCGCGTGCGCATCACCACTCGCGGCGGCCCGGTCATCGGGGTGATCGGCCGCAAGCCGGTCCATTTGCTCAAGGGGCCCGACCGGGAGAAATCGCCTCAGATAAAGGACCTGCACATCGACATCGGCGCCGAGGATGGTGACGAGGCTCGGAGCATGGTGCGAATCGGCGACACCGCGGTGATCGACGCCGAGCCGATCGAGATCACCGGCGACCGGTTCATCGCCCGCGCCCTGGACAACCGGATCGGATGCTTCGTGGCCGCCGAGGCCGCACGGCTGGTGGCCGAGGGCGGCGGCGCGCCCGGCGACGTGGTGGCGATGGCCGTCGCGCAGGAGGAGACCACCTTCGCCGGCTCGCGCACCAGTGCGTTCTCCCTGGCCCCCGAGTTGGCCATCGTGGTCGACGTGACCTTCGCCACCGACCAGCCGGGCATCGACCTCGGGCCGATCACCAAGCACCCGCTGGGCTCAGGTCCGGTCGTGGCCCGGGGTACGGCGCTGCACCCGGCGGTGACCGATCTGCTCTACGAGACGGCCGAGCAGGAGGGCTTCGAGTTCACGGTGGAGTCGCTGGGACGCTCCACCGGCACCGACGCCGATGCGGTCAACATCAGCCGCGGCGGGATCCCCACCGGACTCGTCTCCGTGCCCATCCGCTACATGCACTCGCCCGTGGAGCTGGCCTCCCTGGGGGACATCGAGGCCGCGGCCAGGCTGATCGCCGCCTTCGCCCGGCGGCTCGAGCCGGGCATGTCGTTCGAGCGTTGAGCCTGCTGCTCCTGTTCGATGTTGACGGGACGCTGGTCGGCCGGGCCGCCGGTGAGCACAGCCAGGCCCTGCGCGGGGCCCTGCACGAGGTCCACGGCGTGGACCCCGACGCGCTCGAGCTGAGCTTTGACCCGGCCGGGCGGACCGACGGGGAGATCGCCCGTCTGATCCTGCTCAAGGCCGGAATCTCGGCGGCCCAGGTCGACGAGCATCGAGACGATGTGCGCGAAGCCTGTTGCCGGATCTACGCCGAGCTCTGCCCACCGTCTCTGGCCGACAAGGTCCTGCCCGGCGTCGCCCAGCTCCTGGACTGGCTCGAAGGCGAGCCGGAGGTGCGCCTCTCCCTGGTCACGGGCAACTTCGAGCCGGTGGCCCGGCTGAAGCTGGGGCGGGCCGGGCTGGGGGGCCACTTCCCCCACGGCCAGGGTGGCTTCGGCTCGGACTCCGAGGACCGCACGGATCTCCCCCACATCGCCCGCAAGCGGGCCGGCCGCGCCGGTGTGGGCCATTCGCACCAGGACACGATCGTGATCGGCGACACGCCCCGGGACATTCTCTGCGCCCGGGCCGACGGGGTCCGCTGCCTGGCCGTGGCCACGGGCCCGTATGGAGTTGAGAAGCTGCGCGACGCCGACGGGGTCGCCGCGAAGGCGTCGGAGTTGCGCCCGCTACTCGAGGCCGCGCTGGCCAGCCGCTAGCGCACCGGGGGTGGCGTATCTACGTATCGTCCGGCGATACGAGAATCACGCCACCTTCGCGTTCAGACGCGCAGGCGGGCCAGCCACATCTGCAGCTGGAGCGTCCGCTGCGCCCCCGCCGCCTCGACGACGAACGCGGAGGCGTGCTCGGGCGGGCGGAGCAGGGCTCGCTCCACGAGCTCCCGGGCGCCGGCCTCGGCCTCGCCGCGAGACAGCCAATCATCGAAGTCCAGCTTCAGGGGGAGCACGCGCTCATCCTCGATGGCCAGGCCGGCCTCGGCGATCACCGCGTGCAGGCTGGTCAGGCTGAGCGACGCCCAGTGGGTGGGGTCGCGCAGCCGCTCGATCTCCTGCGACCAGGCGGCGGCCGCGGGGTCGGGATCAGCCAGCGGATCGGCCAGGATGACCTTGCCGCCGGTTTTCACAACCCGGCCCAGCTCGGTCAGCAGACGGACGGGCAGGGGAATGTGGTGGATCGAGAACCGCGAGACGGCGCCGTCGAAGCAGTCGGCGGCGACGGGGAGGGCAGTGGCGTCGCCGGTCTGGAAATGCGCGTTGGCCAGCCCGGACGCCCCGGCCTCGCGCCGGGCCACGGCGATCATGGCCGGGGTCAGGTCATACCCCTGGACCTCGGCCACCGCCGGGGCGAGCCGGCGGGCGATCAGGCCCGGCCCGCAGGCGGCATCGAGCCAGCGCTCCTCGGGCCCGGGCTCGGCCAGGGCCAGGATCGCGTCCAGCAGTCGCGCGTCGGTGGCCACCTGGCTCGAGTTGAAGCTCTCGGCCTGGGCCGTGAACCCGCTGACGATGGAGCGCGTGTGCTCCGACTCCACGCTACCCGCGGACGAGCTTCTTGTAGGTGATCCGGTGGGGGCGGTCGGCGTCGGCTCCGAGCTGCTCGTGGCGAAAGCTCTCGTAGGCCTCGAAGTTGCCCTCGAACCAGCGGACCTGGCTGTCGCCCTCGAAGGCCAGAACATGGGTGGCGATCCGGTCCAGGAACCAGCGATCGTGCGAGACGACAACGGCGCAGCCCGCGAACGTGAGCAGCGCCTCCTCCAGCGCGCGCAGCGTGTCGGTATCCAGGTCGTTGGTCGGCTCGTCGAGCAGGAGCAGGTTCCCGCCCGAGCGCAGCAGCTTGGCCAGGTGCAGCCGATTGCGCTCTCCGCCGGACAGCTTGGCCACCTTCTTCTGCTGGTCGGTGCCCTTGAAGTTGAACCCGGACACGTAGGCCCGGCTGGCGATGGTGCGGTCGCCCAGCGTGATCTCGTCGAGGCCGCCGGAGATCTCCTCCCAGACGTTCTTGTCCGGATCCAGGGCCTCGCGGGACTGGTCGACGTAGGCCAGCTTGACGGTCTCGCCCAGCTTCAGCGTGCCCGCGTCGGGGTGCTCCTGCCCGGTGATCATCCGCAGGAGGGTGGTCTTGCCGGCCCCGTTGGGCCCGATCACGCCGACGATCCCCCCGCGCGGAAGCTTGAAGGTCAAGTCGTCGATCAGCAGCCGCTCGCCGTAGGCCTTGCGCACGCCGTCGGCCTCCAGGACCACGTCGCCCAGCCGGGGGCCGGCGGGGATGTGGATCTGGACCTGGTCGAGCTTGACGTTGCGGTCCTCGGCCAGGAGCGCCTCGTAGGCGTTCAGCCGCGCCTTGGGCTTGCCCCGGCGCGCCGAGGCGTTCATCCGCACCCAGTCGAGCTCCTGCTGGATCGTCCGCTGGCGGCTTGACTCCTGGCGCTCCTCCTGGGCGAGGCGGATCTGCTTCTGCTCGAGCCAGCCCGAATAGTTGCCTTGGTAGGGGATCCCACGGCCGCGATCCAGCTCGAGGATCCAGCCGGCGACGTTGTCCAGGAAGTAACGATCGTGGGTGATGGCCACGACGGTGCCCTTGTACTCCTGCAGGTGCTGCTCGAGCCAGGCCACCGACTCGGCGTCCAAGTGGTTGGTGGGCTCGTCCAGCAGCAGCAGGTCGGGCTGGCGCAGCAGCAGCCGGCACATGGCCACGCGGCGGCGCTCACCGCCGGACAGGGTGGCCACGTCGGCGTCGGCGGGCGGACAGCGCAGCGCGTCCATCGCGTACTCGAGCGTGGTGTCGAGGTTCCAGCCGTCGACCGCGTCGATCTGCTCCTGCACGCGGGCGAACTCGTCGGCGGTGTCCTCGGAGTAGTTCATCGAGAGCTCCGTGAAGCGATCGAGCAGCGCTCGCACCTCGGCCACCCCGTCCTCGACGTTTCCGCGCACGTCCTTGGCCGGATCGAGCTCCGGCTCCTGGTCGAGCAGCCCGACGGTGGCGCTCGAGCCCAGCTGGGCGTGGCCGTCGAACTCGGTGTCCTGCCCGGCCATGATCCTCAGCAGCGTGGACTTGCCGGCGCCGTTATAGCCGAGCACGCCGATCTTGGCTCCCGGGTAGAAGGACAGCGAGACGTCCGACAGGACCTCCTTGTCCGGCGGGTAGCGGCGGGAGAGCTTGTGGGTGGTGAAGATGTACTGGGTCGACACGCCAGGTGAGGATAGGAGGCTCGGCGCTGCGGCCCCGTCTGAGGGCTGGTTAGATTCCCGCGGCCGAGCGCAGCGCGTCGGCCTTGTCCGTGCGCTCCCAGGTGAAGTCCTCCTCCTCGCGGCCGAAGTGGCCGTAGGCGGCGGTCTGCTGGTAGATCGGGCGGTGCAGGCGCAGGTACTCGCGGAACGCCCCGGGCCGCAGATCGAAGTGCTCGGAGATCAGCTCGAGGATCCGCGTCCGGCTGAGCTTCTCGGTCCCGAAGGTCTCGACCATCACTGAAACCGGATGGGCGACCCCGATGGCGTAGGCGACCTGCACCTCGGCCCGGTCGGCCAGACCGGCCGCGACCACGTTCTTGGCCACGTAGCGTGCGGCGTAGGCGGCCGAGCGATCGACCTTCGAGGGATCCTTGCCCGAGAACGCGCCGCCGCCGTGGCGGGCCATGCCCCCGTAGGTGTCGACGATGATCTTGCGGCCGGTCAGCCCGCAGTCGCCCATCGGGCCACCGATCACGAACCGGCCCGTCGGGTTCACGAGAAAGCTGCGCTCGAGCTCGCGCGCGTCGTACAGGTCCTCCGGGATCACCGCTCCGACCACGTGCTCGAAGAGATCGTTGCGAATCCGGTCCTCTGCCCCTTCCGCGTGCTGGCTGGAGATGAGCAGCTTCTCCACCGAGACGGGCTTGCCGTCCACATAGCGGACGCTGACCTGGGTCTTGCCGTCGGGCCGCAGGTAGGGCAGCGTGCCGTCCTTGCGCACCTCGGCCAGCCTGCGAGCCAGCCGGTGGGCCAGCGCGATGGGCAGCGGCATCAGCTCCGGGGTCTCCCGGGTCGCGTAGCCGAACATCATCCCCTGGTCCCCGGCCCCGGCCACGTCGAGCTCGTCATTGTCGCTGGGGTCACTGCGCCGCTCGTAGGCGCTGTCGACGCCCTGGGCGATGTCGGGCGACTGCTTGTCGATCGCGTTGATCACCGCGCACGTCTTGCAGTCGAAGCCGAAGGCGGCGTCGGTGTAGCCGATGCGCTCGATCGTCGTACGGGCGATGTCCTGGATATCGACGTAGGTCTCGGTGGTGATCTCCCCGGAGACCACGACCAGGCCGGTGTTGACGAGCGTCTCGCAGGCCACCCGCCCGCTGGGGTCGTCGCGCATGACCGCGTCCAGGACACCGTCGGAGATCTGGTCGGCGATCTTGTCGGGGTGGCCCTCGGTCACCGACTCCGACGTGAACAGGAACTCGTTCTCAGCGGCCTGATGCATAAATGGTGTCTTCCCTTGGCGGAGGTCTTGGCAGGGTTGGTCCGGCGAGCTGCGCAGCTGTCCGCTGCGCGACCATGTGCGTTCGATGGTCACGCAGGTTACGTATCCGGCGCGCCCGAGGGCGGATCGATGCGCTCGAGCGGCGCGGCGCAGAGGACCGGGACCGGCCCTCCGGGGGCAGCCGGCACCATGAGCACGGCGCTTCGCGTCCTGGCCGTGGCGTTCGCCAGCGGCGCGCTGCTCTGCCTCGGCTTCGCCGTCGCCGGGATGGTCACCGGCGGCCAGAGTGCCCGCACTGGCTACCTGCTCCGGGTGGGCGCGCTGGCCTGTTTCGGGGCGGCGGTGGCCCTGAACGTGATCGCCCACTGACGCGGCGTTCAGTTCTCGGGCTGCCAGCCGCTCAGCGCCCAGCCCGCCCGGTTCACCGCCACGACTGTGGCCAGGGCGACGTGCCAGGCCGGCCGCAGGCCCCGGTAGGCGTCGGTGCCGGTGGCCGTCGTCAGCTCGCGGGTGACCACGACGTAGTGGTCGGGCTGGCCGCCGGAGCGGGGCCACGGCCTCGACGGTGCCGTGGTTGGCCACGCCGCCGCGGTGCAGCTCGTAGTCGGCGGCCGTCTGGCTGGCGGCCAGGGTCATCGCCGAGCGGGCCTGCCCGACGCTCAGCGAGGCCAGCGCGCGAAGCCGCGCCGTCACCGTGGCCGCGGTCCAGTTGATGTAGGCGGTGGCGAAGGCGCGGACCGCGGCGGCCGGGTGCGCCCGCGCGGATGCCGGGTGCTGGCGGCGCCGACGCGCGCGGCCGGATACTCGATGCGTGCGCTCGGCCTGAGCCACGGCGCCGCGCCGTCCTGGAGGCCGAGGCGGGGCCTCCGATCGGCGAGCAGCCGGCCAGCCAACGCGGCGACCAGGAGCGCCAGCGCTCGCCTCACAGCCCCACCGGGTGGCGGGCGACGAAGCCGGCGGCGCTGCGGACCAGCGGATGCCAGCCGATGCCGGCGACTGCCGTCCTGGGAGCCGGCGGCGTTCCAGGTGTCCCAGCGCAGCCCGGCCACGTACATGAACACGTGGTCGGCGCTGGCGTAGATCGTCACCCAGCGCCCGGGGCCGGGCAGGCCGAAGGACTCGAGCGTGCCCGAGGTCGGCGTCGTAGTTCGACGGGCAGCAGGCCGCCGCCGTAGAGCAGGTGGTCGACGCTGCTCGAGCAGTCGTAGGCGGGCGCGAGCTGGTTGAGCGGCACGCCGTGCGCCGCCGCCGTACAGATAGGGCTTGCCGGCGATCTGGTTGCCGGCGGCGATCATCCCCTGGACGGCAGCGGGCGCGTCCGCGGGGGCGGCGGCCAGGCCGCCGGGCAGGAGCTCGGCCCGGGGCCCCGGGGTCAGGGTGAGACCGGCGGAGCGTCGCCGGCGGGCAGTCCGTGGCCCGCGGCGCCGGCGACAGTCGCAGGCACCGCCTGGCCGAGCAGGTTCCCGGCCCCCGCGGCCGGCGGCCGCGGCACCGTCACCGGCCGCCGGACCACAGGCCGCGCTCGTAGGGGATGCGCAGCGCCCCGGCCAGCTGCCACCACAGATCGATCACGCGGGGAAGCCCGGCCACCGGGCCGCCGCCGAGCCCGAAGTCACGCTTGTAGGCGATCGGCCGAGTGCGCGCCCCAGGTGATCCGCAGCGGCGTCATGTAGGCCAGCCCGCCCATCGCCGTGGCGGTCTGGAAGGTGGTCCCGCCGAGCTCGGCGTAGCTGTCGGGGTGCGCGAGCAGGTTGGCCCCGAGGCGCCGACGGTGCCGCTCGAGGGATCGCCGGGACCGCCGTACTCGGTCGCGCCGACGCGCTGGCCGGTTCCCGGCGGCCCGAGCGTTATCGTCCGGGCTCCCGTCCCGGGCCCGGTCATCGAGGGGTCGCACGCCGAGCCGGGGTTGGCCGCCGCGAGCAGCATGGCCAACACCGCCGCCGCGATCGCGGCGGCCAGCAGGCCGGCCAGCGCCGCTCCAAGCGGGAGCAGGGTGCGCAGCGGTGGGGCGAGGGAGTGGCGCGGGGCCATTTCCGGCCACGCTAGGCAAGCACCCGGCCCGGCGCTGAAACCGACACAGATTTGTTGCATTGCCAGGTCGCGGAGCGGGACCCTCGAGCCTGCGAAGCGGCCGCCAGCGGTGTTCTAACGGCGGCCCGCTCGCTAACCTTCAGTGGTCATGCCTCGCATCCTGGACGTTGAATCGGCGCTGCTTCTGCTCGAGCTCGAGCCGCCGTTCGACCAGCGCTCGGTGCAGCTGGCCCGCCGCCGGATGGCCAAGCGCTGGCACCCTGACATCGCCCCGGCCGGACGCCGACACGAGCACCAGCGCCATCTCCAGGCCATCAACCAGGCCGCGGACGAGCTCGAGCGCCTGGCCGAGACCTTCCGGGGCGGACGGGTCAGCCGCAGCGCGGTCAAGGCGTCGGCCGCGGCGACCCGCCGGGCCCGCGCGGAGGAGGGCCGGCGCGCTTACGAGGCCGAGCAGCGCGAGCGGGCCTCAGCCGAGGACCGCGCCCAGCACGACCCGTTCGGCTCCCGGGTGCCCGACCACTCGGTGGTCCACCGCTACGCGCGCTGCATCTCCTACCCCGAGTGGGGCGTGGGCACGGTCAGCGGCATCTACTTCTCGGGCGAGCGATGACGACGTGCAGCAATGGGCGCGGATGTCGTTCGCCGTCGGAGTTCGCACCGTGCCGGCCGGCTCGCTGCAGTTCGTCGACTTCTCCAAGCCCGACCCGGCGGCCGATCGCGTGCAGCGCTTCATGACCGCCGCCCAGCATGCCCTGGCCGAGGGGAACGCCGGACTGGCCGCCCAGCGCCTGGTCTACGCGCGGGACGCCGAGCCCGAGAACCCAGTCGTCCTGCGCCTGCTCACGGTCGCCTTCTGGCAGGCCGGGCAACCTCCCCGCCGCCGCCCGGACGGTCCGGGACTGGAGCCGGGCCGACACCGACCGGCCTACGCCCGAGCGCTTCGCCTCGCGCATCTACGAGGACATGGGCGCGCTCGACCTGGCCGCGGAAGCGGCGGTGCGCGCGGCCGGCGCGGGCACCGGCCGATGCCTCGGCCTGGGAGCGCCTGGGACGCCTGCGGATCCGGCTGATGGACCGCCAGGCGGCGATCACCGCGCTCGAGCGCGCCCGGCTCATCGGCCCCTCGGTCGAGGGCCTGCTCGACCTGGCCCTGGCCTACCACCTGGCCGGCGATGTCGGAGCCGAGGTCTCGGCAGCCGAGGCGGCCACCGCGATCGAACCTGACTCACCGGCCGCGTGGTCGACCTACGCCCACGCCCTGGCCCGCACCGACCGCCTCGGCGAATGCGAGCATGCCTGCCGGCGGGCGCTGTCCCTGGGCCACGACCCCGAGGTCGTGCGAGCTGCTGGCCCGGGTCGAGGCGGCCGCCCCCCGCGGGCTGTCGGAGCGCAGCGCCGCCGCCTGAGCGGCCGCGCCCGAGCCGCCACTCGAAGAGAAAAAGTGCCCCCAGAGGTCGCGTTTTCTCTTGGAGTGGGCGAACGGGCCCCAGCGGGGCCGGCGGGCGGCGGGAATCAGGACGGCGGGGCCCGCGGGGGCGGCGGCAATCAGGAGGGCGCGACCGAGCCCTCGCGCCCGCACACCGGGCAGGCCTCGTGCGCGGCCAGGGGACGCCCGCCGCAAGCCGGGCAGTCGGCGGCCTGCTCGAGCACCCCGAGCAGCTCGCCGACGCGGCAGACCAACAGGCGTTCCTCCTCGATCTCGACCCAGGCCCCGGCCGAGGCGGGAAAGACGACGTGGTCCCCGGCCTTGACCGGCATCCGGACGCCGACGTGGTCCCACCAGTCGAGTCCCGGGCCCACGGCGAGCACGATGCCCTGCTGGGGCGGAGGCTCGTCTGAGCCGGCGGGGACCACCAGCCCCGAGCGGCGGACCCGGTCGGGGTCGAGCTCCTTGATGACGATCCGATCAAACAGCGGCCGCAGCTGGCTGCGCATGAGTCCCGAGTCTAGGGCGGCGACGGGCCGCATCCGCCGCCGGGCGCTCGTGCCGGTGTCGTCATTAGGCTGTCGTCCATGCGCCTCATGGTCGCCCGCTGCACGGTCGATTACTCCGGCCGCCTCAGCACCCACCTCGGGGAGGCGACCCGGCTGCTCATGCTCAAGGCCGACGGCACGTTCATGGTCTTCTCCGACCACGGCAGCCAGAGCGTCAAGCCGCTGAACTGGATGACCCCGCCGACCGTCGTCGAGGAATCCGCGGGCCAGCTCGTGGTGCGCAAGCGCGCCGGGACCGCGGCCGAGGAGCGCCTCGAGATCGAGCTGGTCGAGGTCCTCTCCGACGTCACCCACGAGATGGGCTCGCCCGACGCCGACGTCGCCCTGGCCAAGGACGGGGTCGAGGCCCACCTCCAGGAGCTGCTGGCCGAGCAGCCGGAGTGGTGCGGCGAGGGGCTGACCCTGGTCCGGCGGGAATGGCCGACCGACATCGGTCCCGTCGACCTGATGTGCCGCGAGGGCGACGGAACCGGCTGGGTGGCGGTGGAGATCAAGCGGATCGCCGGCATCGATGCGGTGGAGCAGCTGACCCGCTACCTGGAGCGGATCCAGCTCGACCCCGCCTTTGCCGCCTGCCGCGGGGTGCTGGCCGCCCAGCTGATCAAGCCCCAGGCTCGGGTGCTGGCCGGCGCGCGCGGGATCGACTGCGTCGAGGTCGATCTGGCCGTGCTGCGCGGCGAGCGCGAGCCCGAGCTGAGACTGTTCGCGGCATGAGCGACGCCGCGGTCCTGACCGAGCGCCGCGACCGGATCCTGGTCATCACGCTCAACCGGCCCGACCAGCGCAACGCGGTCAACGCCGCCGTGGCCGCGGGAATCGCCGCCGCGCTGGATCGAGCTCGACGCCGACGACGGGCTGTCGATCGGGGTCATCACCGGCGCGGGCAAGGGCTTCTGCGCCGGCATGGATCTGAAGGCGTTCGTGGCCGGCGAGTCCCCCCATGTCCCGGGGCGCGGTTTCGCCGGTATCACCGAGCGCGCGGCGGCCAAGCCGCTGATCGCCGCCGTCGAGGGTTTCGCGGTGGCCGGCGGGCTCGAGGTCGCCCTGGCCTGCGACCTGATCGTGGCCGCGCGGGGCGCACGGCTGGGCATCCCCGAGGTCAAGCGCGGGCTGGTGGCCGCGGCCGGCGGCCTGCTGCGCCTTCCCAAGGTCCTGCCGCGCAACGTGGCCATGGAGCTGGCCCTGACCGGTGATCCGATCCTGGCCGAGCGGGCGGCGGAGCTCGGGCTGGTCAACCGGCTGAGCGAGCCCGGGCAGGCGCTGGCCACGGCGCTCGAGCTGGCCGAGACCGTGGCCGCCAACGGACCCCTGGCCCTAGCGGCCAGCAAGCGGATCCTGGCCGAGTCGGTGGACTGGCCCGAGACCGAGTTCTTCACCCGCCAGGCCGAGATCTCCGGCCCGGTGATGGGCTCGGAGGACGCCCGTGAGGGCGCGACTGCGTTCGCCGAGAAGCGTCCGCCGGTCTGGCAGGGGCGTTAGCGGCTCTCGCCGGGCCGCGCGTCAGCGGCCCTCGCCGGGCTGGGCGTCAGCGGCTCTCGCCGGGCCGCGCGTCACGGCCCTCGCCCCAGACCGTGGCGACCAGGGACCGCGGGCCGCCGTGGTCGCGATGCTCGCACAGGTAGATCCCCTGCCAGGTGCCGAGCGCCAGGCGCCCGTCGGACACGGGCAGGGTCAGAGTGGGGCCGAGCAGCGAGGCCTTGATGTGGGCGGGCATGTCGTCCGTCGCCCTCCAGCGTGTGGGTCCAGTAACCCGGCGCCCTCGGGGACGGCCTGGTCAAACCAGGTCTCGAAGTCCCGGCGGACGTCGGGCGAGGCGTTCTCGTTCAGGGCCAGCGAGGCCGAGGTGTGCTGGATGAGCAGGTGCAGCAGGCCGACGCGAAGCTGATCGAGCTCGGGCAGCTCGTCGAGCACCTCGCGGGTGACGAGGTGAAAGCCGCGCGGGCGCGGCGGCCAGCCTGATCTCGCGCTGGATCCACATCAGAGCGCTCCCTCGGGCAGGCGGGCGACCCGCATCTGCACCCGGTCGACCCCGGAACGGCACTCCCTCGCGCTCGAGCAGGCGACGCTGGCGCTCGCCCTTGGCCAGCGAGCCGTCGGCCCGGACGATCCGGTGCCAGGGCACGCTCGGGTCCGCGCAGGCGCTGAGCACCGCGCCGGCCATGCGCGGCGCGCCCGGCGAGACGTCGCCGTAGGTGCGGACGAAGCCCTCGGGCACGCGGCGGACGCGCTCGAGGATCGAGCTCGTGAGCGGTCGGGGTCGATCGTGGTGGCCACCACGCCCAGCAGGATATGGATAGGCAACTACGCGCACGGTCCGCAGACCGGCCGCACGGCCAACGTCCGATCCTGATAAGGTCCCGCGACCGCCGAATTCCCCGCAAATAGCAGGGGAAGCGAGGGACCCAAGAGTCTCTCCGGGGCGAATCGCCACCTGATGGCTGGCGTAGCGCAAGCCAGCGCGAGCCCGTCAGCTAACCCCGTAGGCGGATGCCGCCAGCACCTCGAGACATGAGCGCACCCCGACGCCCCGCTCGCCCTACGCCTGCTTTCGCCGCCGCGACCCTGGCGGTGCTCGTCTGCGCCGCGCCTGATCCTGCCAGACCCCGGCCCGCGCGCGGCCACGCCCAGCCTGGGTGCGCTCGACTCCCAGCTCGGCCAGCGAGCAGGCCCGCCAGCAGCAGCTGAGCTCGAGCGTGGCCTCGCTCTCGGGGCTGATCAGCTCCCTCTCCAGCCAGATCTCGCTCGTCCAGAGCCGGGAGGCGGCGGTGCGGCCAGGAGCTGGCCGCCGACCGGGCTCGAGCTGGCCCAGGTCACGGCCGCAGCTCAGCCGCGAGCGGGCCCGCGTGCTCGCTGCTGCGCCGGCGCCTGGCCGCGCCCGGCATGCTCCTCTCCCACCAGCTCGTCTCGAGCTACGAGGGCGACCGTCCCGACCTGGTCTCGGTCGTGCTCGACGCGCACGGGTTCAACGACCTGCTCGAGCAGATCAGCTTCCTGGGCCGCGCCGAGCACCAGCAGCAGACGATCATCGCGCTCACCAAGCAGGCCAAGGCGCAGGCCACCCAGGCGGCGAACCAGTTCGCCCGCTCGAGGCTCGCGACCGGCAGATGACCGCGGCCGCCGCGACGCGCGCGCAGGCGCTGGCGGGCATGAACGCGCTCCTCTCCGTCACGTCAGGCGGCGCTCGAGCCGGGCCCGCTCCGCCCAGCAGGCCTCGCTCCAGGCCAGCCAGGCGCGGGCCAGCGCGCTGCACTCGAAGATCGCCAGCGTCCAGGCCGCAGCAGCTGGCCGCCCAGCCGGGCGGCCGCCGCCCAGGCCGCCGCGCAGGCCGCCGCCGCCAGGACCACGTCGGCCCGGCCAGCCCGCGCTCGGCCAGCGGCCCGGCCGCGGCTCCGGTCACCGCGGCCCCCTCGGGCGGCTGGGCGATCCCCTACGCGATCGTCCTGTGCGAGTCGGGCGGCCAGAACCTCCCGCCCAACAGCGCGGGCGCCTCGGGCTACTACCAGATCATGCCCGGCCACCTGGAGGCTGTTCGGCGGGTCGCGGCCCGGCCGCCTATCTGGCCAGCAAGGCCGAGCAGGACGCGGTCGCCTCGCGGATCTGGAACGGCGGCGCCGGCGCCTCGAACTGGGTCTGCGCCGGCATCGTCGGCATCCACTGAGGCGACCGCGCCGGCTGCCCCGGCCCCCGCCGCCGGCACTAAGCTCTCGCGCTCGTGACGCCCTCGCGCGCCGCCCGGGCCTGCTGGTGGCCGTGATCCTCCTGGCCGCCCTGGCCATCCGCGTCGCCTACATCGAGACGACGCCGTACCGCGCGATCAACGACGCGGGCACCTACAACCGGCATGGCCAGCATGATGGCCAGCTACGGCGACTACCACACCGGCAGCGGGCCGCGGACCGGGGCGCGGGAACTCCCGCGGGCCGACCGCCTACTTCCCGCCCGGCCTTCCCCTACCTGCTGGCCGCTCTCGGACCTCGCTCACCGGGCACGCAGGCCGGCGGCAAGCCGCCGTCCGGCCCGAGCGGATCGAGCAGGCCCTCCTCGGCACGGTCACCGTCGGCCTGCTCGGGCTGGTCGCGCCTCGAGGCGCTTCGGGGGCGGAGTCGCCCTGATCGCGATGGTCCTGGCCGCGGTCTACCCGGTGTTCGTCGAGCTGTCGGGGATCCTGGTGGCCGAGAACCTGCTCGATCGCTGCTCGAGCTGGCCGCCATCTGGACCGCGCTCCGGGCCCGGCGCTCGCCCGTCCGCTGCGGCCTGGATCGCCGCCACCGGGGTGCTCACCGGCCTGGCCACGCTCACCCACCAGAACGCGATCCTGCTGCTGATCCCGTTGGCGTTCGCAGCGTGTCGCCGGCGGCGCGGCCGCTGGCGCCGGCCTGCGACCCCGCGGCCGGGGCCGCGCCGTGAGCGCCGTGGCGCCTGCTGGTGGTCATGCGCGGCGCTGACCGTGGTCGTCCCGTGGACGATCCGCAACGCCATCGAGCTGCACCGCTTCCTGCCCGTCTCCGACGAGACCGGGATCACCCTGGTCGGGACCTACAACCCGGCCTCGGCCGCCGTTCACAGCCGGTGCCGTACAAGTGGCGGCTGTTCAGCCACATCCCCGAGGACCGAGTACCTACAAGCGACCGCGTCGCGCTACACCGAGCCGCAGCTCTCACGATCGTCCTGGAGACCACAGGCGATCAACTACATCAAGCGCCCACCCGCTCTCCCCGTTCGCGGTCGCCTTCCACAACACGCTGCGGATGTTCGAGCTCGAGGGCAGCTACGCCTGGCACGCCTCGGCCTACGCCAGGGCCTGAGCGTCGGCACGGCGGCGGCCGGGGATCGTCGGCGTTCTGGATCGTGTGCCTGCTGGCCCTGGCCGGCCTGTTCACGCCGCGCCGTGCGCCGGGCGCCCGCGTGGCTCTGGGGGGTCCCGTGTCCTGCTGGCGCTCAGCGTCGTGCTGGTCAACGTCGAGACGCCACGCTTCCGCGAGCCGGTCGACCCGTTCCTGATCCTGCTGGCCGCCTGCGCGGTGGCACGACCGCGGCCGAGCGCCTGCGCGGCCGGGCGCCGGGCCGGGGCGGGCCCTCAGGACTGGGCGGTGCGCCAGTCGGGCGTGGTCGGCGCGCGCCGGGGCTGGCGGGCGACCGACAGCTGGTCGAGATGGTCCAGCGCCTGACCTGAGCCGACGGCCACGCAGGTCAGCGGCGAGTCGGCCCGGTACACGGGCATCCCGGTCTCCTCGGCGACCAGCTCGATCGAAGCCCTTGACCATGCGTCCCCCCGCCGGCCAGCAGGATCCCGTCGCGGGCGATGTCGCGAGGCCAGCTCGGGCGGGGTCTGCTCCAGGTGTCGCGGATCGCCCGGAGGATCTCCCGCAGCGGCAGCGAGATCGCCGCCCGGACCTCCTCGCTGCGCAGCTGGATGGCCGTGGGCAGGCCGGTGACCAGGTGGCGGCCGCGGACCTCGAAGGTCTGCTCCTGGGCCAGCGGCACCGCCGAGCCGAGCTCGATCTTGATCTTCTCGGCCGTGCGCGAGCCGATGGCCAGCTGGTAGGCGGAGCGGATGTAGTGGGAGATCGCCTCGTCCATCTCGTAGCCGCCCACGCGGACCGAGCGTGAGATGACGATCCCGCCCAGCGAGATGACCGCCATCTCGCTGGTGCCGCCGCCGACGTCGACGACCATCCGCCCGATCGGCTCCTCGATCTCCAGGCCGGCGCCGATGGCGGCGGCGATCGGCTCCTCGATCAGATGCACGCGGCGGGCGCCGGCGGCCAGCGAGGCCTCCTCGACCGCGCGCTTCTCGACCTCGGTGACGCCGGAGGGAGCGCACACGATCAGCCGCGGGTGGGCCATGCGCCGGTCGAGCACCTTGCGGATGAAGTAGCGCAGCATCTCCTCGGTGACCTCGAAGTCGGCGATCACCCCGTGGCGCAGGGGCCGGGTGGCCGAGATCGTGGCCGGCGTGCGGCCGATCATCCGCTCGGCGTCGGCGCCGACGGCGTGAACCTGGCCGGTGGCCACGTCGGAGGCGACCACCGAGGGCTCGGAGACGACGATCCCCCGGCCGCCCACGTAGACCAGCGTGTTGGCGGTGCCGAGGTCGATGGCCATGTCGTTGACCCCGAGCGTGGGCACGAAGTGGCGCCTTGAGTTGTCGCGACGGGAGCCGTCTCTACGAAGCCGGATGTTCATCAGAGTGCCAGATGCCGGTAGCCGGGCGGCGGCGCGCGCCGCTCACCGGCTCAGCGCTCGCCGGGCAGCTTGCGCGGGTACTGGGAGACGGGCTGGCTGACGTCCAGGGCGGTGGCCACGATCCGGTTCTGCTCGGTGGCGTGGGCGATCGGATAGCCCTCGCCCGAGGCGGCGCGCTCGGGCCGGCCGATGTAGCCGAACTGGAGCTCCTCGGGCAGCACCTGGAGCAGCCGCGGGGACATGAACGCGCGCGCGCCCATGTTGCGCGGCTCCTCCTGGACCCAGACGACCTCCTGGAGCTTCGGGTAGGAGGCGACCAGCTCCATGAGCTCGGCCTGCGGGAACGGGTAGAGCAGCTCGACCCGGCCGATGGCCACGCCCGGGATTCTGCTCGCGGCTTTCGTGGGCGATCAGGTCGTAGATAGACCTTGCCCGTGCACAGGACGAGCCGCGTGACCTGGCTCGGATCCACGGTCGGGATCGGCGCAGCACGGGCTGGAAGCGGCCCTCGGTCAGCTCGTCCAGGCGGCTCGCGGCCAGGGGCAGGCGGAGCAGGCTCTTGGGCGTCATGATGACCAGCGGGCGCTGCTTGGCGATCCGGGCCTGGCGGCGGAGCAGATGGAAGTACTGAGCCGGGGTGGTCGGGTTGGCCACGCGGATGTTGCCCTCGGCGGCCAGCTGCAGGAAGCGCTCCAGGCGGGCCGAGGAGTGCTCGGGACCCGACCCCTCGTAAGCGTGGGGCAGCAGCAGGGTGAGGCGCGAGGTCTGGCCCCACTTGGCCAGCCCGGAGACGATGAACTGATCGATGATGACCTGGGCGCCGTTGACGAAGTCTCCGAACTGGGCCTCCCAGAGCACCAGCGTCTCCGGCCCCTCCTGGGAATAGCCGTACTCGAAGCCGACGCAGGCCATCTCCGACAGCGGGCTGTTGTGGAGCTCCATCGGGGCCAGCGCGCCGGGCAGATGCTGCATGGCGCAGTGCTCCTGGCCGGTCTTGGGGTCGTGCAGGACCAGGTGGCGCTGGCTGAACGTGCCGCGCTCGGTGTCCTGGCCGGTGAGCCGGATCGGGATGCCCTCGGTCAGCAGCGAGGCGAAGGCCAGCGCCTCGGCGTGAGCCCAGACGATGGCCGCGCGCGTCGGGATCCTCCATCGCCTCGCGGCGCTGCTCGAGCTGCTTGACCAGCTTGGGATGGACGTTGAAGCCGTCGGGCACGGCCAGGAGCTCCTCGCCGAGCACCTGGAGCCGATCGGCGGCCACCGCCGTCTTGACCTCCGGCGACGGCGTGCGGTCGAGCTGGTACTCGCCGGTGGCGTGCTCGAGCTCGCTTGGCGGCGGCGATGCGCTCCTTGAGCGCGGCATGCTGATCGGAGAGCTCGGCCCAGACCGCGTCGGTCATCTCGGTCGACTCCTGCTCGGAGACGACGCCGGCCTCGATCAGCTGGCGGACGAACAGCTCGCGCACCGAGGGGTGCTTCTTGATCACCTGGTACATCTCGGGCTGCGTGTAGGCGGGCTCGTCGGCCTCGTTGTGGCCGAAGCGCCGGTAGCCGATCAGGTCGATGAGCACGTCGTGGCCGAACTCCTGGCGGAAGGCGAAGGCCAGCCGGACGGCGCTGATACACGCGGCCACGTCGTCGGCGTTGACGTGGATGATCGGCACGTCGAAGCCCTTGGCCAGGTCCGAGGCCCAGGTGGTGGAGCGGGCGTCGTCGGAGTCGGTGGTGAAACCGACCTGGTTGTTCTGGATCAGGTGGATCGTGCCCCCGACCGTGTAGCCGTCGAGCGCCTGGAGGTTGAGCGTCTCGGCCACCACCCCCTGGCCGGGAAAGGCGGCGTCGCCGTGCAGGATCACCGGGATCGCGGCGTTGGTGTCCTGGTGGGCGTGCGGGCCCTGGCGGGTGGTCTGCGCGGCCCGCGTGGCTCCAGCGGCCACCGGCGCGACGAACTCCAGATGCGATGGGTTCGACTCCAGGCGCACGATGATCGACTCCCCGCCCGGCGAGCTGGTAGGAGCCCTGGGCGCCGTGGTGGTACTTGACGTCGCCGGTGCCGCCCTGGGGCAGGGTGGTGATCGGCTCGAGCGTCGAGGAACCCTCGAACTCGGCGAAGATCGTCTCGTAGGGGCGGCCCAGGTTGTGAGCCAGCACGTTCAGCCGGCCGCGGTGGGCCATGCCGATGACCACTTCCCGCGCCCCCCGGCTGGCCGCCAGCTGGGTCAGCTCGTCGATCATTGGCACGGTCATGTCGAGCCCCTCGACCGAGAACTGCTTCTGGCCCAGGTAGGCCTTGTGCATGAAGCGCTCGAACGCGTCGACCTCGGTCAGCCGCTTGAGCAGCGCGCTTCTGCTCGTCGTGGGTGAGCGGCGAGCGGAACTGGCCCGACTCGATCGCTTCGCGCAGCCACAGGCGCTGACGGTGCGAGGCGATGTGCTCGATCTCGTAGGCGATCGTCCCGCAGTAGGTCTCGCGCAGATGGGGCAGGGCGTCGGCCAGCGTGGCACCGGGCACGTACATGCGCAGGATGTGGGCCGGGATCCGGGCCATCAGCTCCGGGGTGAGCCCGAGCGGCGTCGGGTCGAGCGCCGGGTCGCCCTCGGACTCGCGGCCCAGCGGATCCAGGTGCGCGGCCAGGTGCCCGTGAGTGCGGTGGGCCTTGAGCAGCGAGGTCGCGGCCTGGACGGCTTGCAGCAGATCCTCGTCGAAGGGCTGCGGGCCGGCCTTGGCGTCGGGCGCGGCGGCCGCGGCGACCCCAGCCGCGGCCGCGGGGGCCGGCGGCGGGGGCAGCTCGGGCAGCTCCACCCCGAGATCGGCGAACACGGTCTCGTAGAAGCGCTCGTCGCCGGCCAGGAGCGCCTCGATGCGCTGCAGGAAGCGACCCGACTCCGCGCCCTGGATGATCCGGTGGTCGTAGGTCGAGGTCATGGTCATGACCTTCTCGGCCCCGATGATCGCCCCGATCTGGCCGAGGCCGACGGGGTAGGCGATCGAGCCCGTGGCCACGATCGTGCCCTGGCCGACCATCAGGCGCGGCACCGAGGCGACGGTGCCGATGCCGCCCGGGTTGGTCAGAGACAAGTTGGCACCGCTCAGGTCATCGGCGGTGAGGCTGTTGGTGCGGGCCTTGTCGACCAGCGCGTTGTAGGCCGCCAGGAAGGCCTTGAAGCCCAGGCGCCCAGCATCGCGGATCACCGGCACCATCAGCGTGCGCGAGCCGTCCTTCTTCTCCACGTCGACGGCCAGGCCGAGATTCACCGCGCCGTCCTCGAGCCGGTAGGGCTTGCCGTCGGTCTCCTCGAAGTGGTTGGCCATGACCGGCATCTCCTCGGTGGCCACCCGGGCGATCGCGTAGGCGATCAGATGGGTGAAGGAGACCTTCAGGCCGGCGTTCTTGAGTTGTTTGCGTCGCGCGTCGAGCGTGGTCACGGTAAGCGTGCGGAACGAGGTCGCGGTCGGGATCTGACGGCTCTGGTCCATGTAGCGGGCCAGGGCGGCGCCCCCGCCCTTGATGAGCTGCGCGCCGGCGGGCTGGGCCTCGGCGGCTCTGCCGGCCGGGCCGCCGTTGCCGGCAGCGAGCACGTCGGCCTTGGTGATCCGGCCACCCCGGGCACTGCCCGTCACCTGGTTGAGGTCGACCCCCTCGGCGGCGGCGACGCGACGGGCGACCGGCGAGGCGTCGACATCAGCCCGCGCAGCTGCGGCGCCGTTGACCGGCGCGGCCGGCGGTGCCGGCGCGGATTCCGGCGCGCTTGGCCCGAGGCGTGCTCGCGCTCGCGCTCATCCGGGCGATGACCTGGCCGACGGTGACAGTCTCGCCCTCCTCGGCCAGGATCTCGGTGATCGTGCCGCAGGCGGGTGCGGGGAGCTCCATGTCGACCTTGTCGGTCGAGATCTCGACGACTGTGTCCCCGTCCGAGACCTGATCGCCGACCTTTACCGACCACTCGAGGATAGTTCCCTCGGTGACTGATTCACCGCCAGTCGGAGTGACGATGTCGACCGTCTTGCCCGCCGCGCTGTCCTGCGCGGCCATGCCCTGCGCCTCGGTGGTCTGGCCAGTAGCCACCTCCTCGGGGGAGGTGGGCGGGGACTCGCCCGAGACCGGGGTCTCCTGGTCGGGGCTGACCGGCCGCTCCGAGGTCGGGCTGGCCGGGGCGCCGGCACCGTTGCCGTTGCCGGCGCTGATCTCGGCCAGCAGGGCGCCGACGGCAACCGTGTCGCCCTCGGCGGCATGGATCTTGGTGATCGTGCCGCTGGCCGGCGCCGGGACCTCGGCGTCGACCTTGTCGGTCGAGATCTCGACCAGGGTCTCGTCGGCGGCGATCGTGTCCCCGACCTGCTTGCGCCATTCGAGCACGGTGCCTTCCGCGACCGAGTCCCCCATCGCGGGCATCACGACTTCGATCGTGCCTGTATCCACTGCCATACCAGCCATTCACTCTAACGCGTGTCAGCGGCCGCCCCCGGGCGGCCGGTTGCGCCTTTCCGGCGCTCGGCGAGCACGAAGCCGACTGACCCGGCAAAGGGCCCGAGGCCGCCCAGGACGGCCACCGTGACGGCCAGCCAGTAGGGGATCACCCGCCAGCGCGCGGCGGCGATGCAGACGAGCGACATCCCGATCCAGAGCAGCCCGTGCCCGAGCCCGAGGATGAACGTCGCCGGCTCCGGATTGCCGAGCACGAACGCGCACACGAGCAGGGCGAGATAGACCGTCGAGTGAAAGAACGACACCGCTTCCAGGCGGCGAAAGGTGATGAGGCTCATCGGCCGGCGGCCGAGAGCATCCGGCCCAGCCCCCGCAGCGGCGCGTCGGCCTCATCCGGCCAGAGCTCGACGTCGGCCGGCCACCAGGCGTACCCGTCGTGCTCGGGATCGGGAATCACCGCGGCTCCTGGGTGAAGCCAGGCCTGCCCGACGAGCAGGACCATGCCCCCGGGATTGCCCACCAGGGCCTCAACCGTGAGCCGCTCCGGGACCACCGACCATTCCTCCTCGAGCTCGCGGGCCAGCGTGTCGGCCGGGTTCTCATCCACTTCGACGGCACCCCCGGCACCCAGCGCCCAGCGCCCCGCCCACGAGGCCAGCCACCCGGCCCGGCGGCCGGCCAGCCAGCAGCCCTCCGCGTCGCGGACCACGCACAGGGCGGACAGGGTCTGGGCGGCGGGATCGGAGACCAACCGCAGCGCCCAGCGCGCGGGCTGGAGCTCGAGCTCGAGCTCATCGCCATCAGCGGCGAAGCTGTGCAGGCGGGCGGCCAGACCGTCGTGGCTCGGCGAGCCGCGCCGGCGCAGCGCATCGAGCGCCTCGTCGGCGGCCTCGGTGGCACTGGCGGCCGGCTCGAACGGCTCGGGGCGCCATGACGCCCGCACGCGGGAGGGATCCCAGGGGCCACGGGCCAGGATGCCGGGCGGCGGGGGCATCGGCATACGGTATCCGCGGCCCTGACGCAGTGGGCCTCCCCGAACACCGACTAGTCTCGCGAGCCACGTGTCGCGGCGGTTGAAGCACTGGGGTTGGGGCTATGAGGACGAACAGCCCTCGGCCGATGAACTGCGGGCCACCGCGGCGTTCGCCGCCGAGCACCTGGGCTTCGGCTCGGCCGAGCCCGAGGCGCCCGTCCCGCTGAGCGAGGTCGAGCTGCCGGCGCCGCGCCTGAGCGCACCGCCCGCGCTGGCCACGATCGTGCGCACCGACCGCTACGAGCGGGCGCTCCACGCCTACGGACGCTCCTACTCCGACATCGTCCGGGCCTTCCGGGGCCGCTTTGACCACGTGCCCGATCTGGTCGCGCACCCGCAGAACGAGGCGGAGCTCCAGGCCGTCCTCGGTTGGGCGCTCGACGCCGGCGCGGCGGTGATCCCCTACGGCGGCGGCACCAGCGTGGTCGGGGGAGTCGAGCCGCGGCTCGACGCCGAGCGGTTCACCGGCACCGTGACGATCGACGTGCGGGCGCTTGACCGCGTGCTCGAGGTGGATCCCGTCTCGCTCTCGGCCCGCGTCCAGGCCGGGGCCACCGGGCCCGGACTCGAGGCCCAGCTCCGCGAGCACGGGCTGACCCTGCGCCATTTCCCCCAGTCATTTCAGTTCTCGACCCTGGGCGGCTGGATCGCCACCCGGGCCGGAGGGCACTTCGCGACCCTCTACACCCACATCGACGACCTGGTCGAGTCGGTCCGGGCGCTGACCCCGACGGGCGTGTGGGAGTCCCGCCGGCTGCCCGGCTCGGGCGCCGGGGTCTCGCCCGACCGGATGCTGCTCGGCTCCGAGGGCACGCTGGGGATCATCACCGAGGCCTGGGTCCGGGTCCGTCCCCGCCCGCGCTTTCGCAGCTCCGCCGGGGTGCGCTTCCCCAGTTTCGCCGACGGCACCCAGGCCGTCCGGGCCCTGGTCCAGTCGGGCCTGAATCCGGCCGGATGCCGGCTCATCGACCCGGCCGAGGCGGCCCTGACCGGCGCCGGGGACGGCTCGGGCCTGCGGCCCGCTCGCCATCCGGGCTCGCCTGGAAGGGCCCGGCTCGAGTCATCCGGCTACGCGCTGCTCGTGCTCGGCTTCGAGTCCCCGGCCCACGCCACCGAGCCGCTGCTCGCCCTTGCCCTTGAGTGCTGCCAGAACCACGGGGGGCGCTGGGAGCCGCGCGAGTCGGGCGGCGCCGACCCGGTGGGGAGCTGGCGCGAGGCCTTCCTGCGCGCCCCCTACCTGCGCGACACCTTCGTGGCCATGGGCGTGCTCTCAGAGACGTTCGAGTCGGCTGTGACCTGGGAGCGCTTTCCGGCCTTTCACGAGACGGTGCTCGAGGCGACCAGGGACGCGGTGCATGAGGCCTGCGGCGCCGGCACCGTGACCTGCCGCCTCACGCACGTGTATCCCGATGGCCCGGCGCCGTACTTCACCGTGCTGGCCCCGGCGCGGCGGGGCGAGGAGCTCGAGCAGTGGGCCGCGATCAAGCGGGCCGCCGCCGACGCGGTTCTGGCCGCCGGCGGCACGATCACCCACCACCACGCCGTCGGGCGCGATCACCGCCCGTGGTATGACCGTCAGCGGCCGGATGCGTTCGCCGCGGCGCTGCGCGGCGCCAAGCTCGCCCTCGACCCGGCGGGGGCGCTCAACCCCGGAGTCCTGATTGACTGATCAGTCAGCGTCGAGGCGCAGGCGCGCGCGCACGGCCGGGGCGGCCGGTGCCACCTCGGGCGACAGACGATCGAGCAGCTCGCGCCACCCGGGCTGGAGCGCGATCGCCGACCGGATGTGTTTGGCGGCGGCGTCGAGGTCACCGATCTGGGCGGCGCCCATCCCAGCCCAGAACTGGAGCTCATGGGACTCGGGGGCCCGCCGGGTGGCCTCGAGGTAGAGGGTGGCGGCCTCGTCGTGGCGGCCGTCGGCGACACGCTCATCGCCGCGCCCGGCCAGGGTGTAGGCCTCGTGCAGCCGGACCAGCCGAGCCAGCTCGTCGAGCGGGTCGGGGTGGTCCTCGACCCGCAACGAGATGATCGTGTCCCAGGACCGGCCGGCGGCCGGGACGACGAGGATCGCCGCCGATTGGCGCCCGCGGACGTCCCCGCCCTCGAGCTCGGCGGCGTCGAGCGCGGCCAGGAGGCGCTCGGACAGTGCCCCCTGATGGCCTTCATAGGCGGCCAGCATGGCCGGCCAGACGCTGGCCGAGGCCATGATGTTGGCCTGGCAGGAGACGGCGTCGCCCTGGGCGTCGCCGGCGAACTGCATGCACCCCGCGCCGGTGTGAGCGGCCACGGCGCCGGCGGAGTCGACGATCGCCACCTGCCGGGACGCGGCCAGTGGGTCCTCGGAGAGCAGCTGGCGCAGCGCGCTGGGGGCATCGGCGCCGCGGTCCAGGAGCTCCAGGCCGCGCGGCCCGTAGGCCACCTCCACGTTGGCCTGGGTGGCCACGGCACCGACGCCGGCGCGCGCCCAGGGCACAATCGGCCCGACGCTGAACCAGTGCGATTGCACGGCCACCCCGAGCTCGCCGCTCGCGGGGTCGCGGGCCACGATCGAGTAGGTGCCCTGGCGGGCGCGGTCGGCGGTCAGCGGAGACACAGGGACCGACCAGGGTAGTCGGCCGTCGCGCTGGTCAAGAAAGCGTTCGTTTTCTTGACCAGCGTGCGCAAGCGTTTGTGCGAGCCTTGCCCGATGCCGACCATTGCTGTGCTCGGACCCGGGGGCGTGGGTGGGTTCGTGGCCGCGGCCCTTGACCGCGCGGGCGTCGACGTCACCGTGGTCGCCCGCGCACCGACCGCCGAGCTGATCGCGGCGGGCGGCCTGCGGGTCCGGAGTGCCGCGCTGGGGGGAGAGTTCAGCGCCCACCCGCGAGCGGTCGCCGAGCTGACCGAACCGGTCGACGTCCTGCTCGTGGCCACCAAGGCCACCGGCCTGAGCGGCGCGCTCGAACGGATCAGGACCACCCCCGATCTGATCGTCCCGCTGCTCAACGGTCTCGAGCACATGGATGTCCTGCGGGCGCGGTTCGGCGGCGCCCAGCGCGTGGTGGCCGGGGTCATCAGGATCGAGTCAGATCGCGTGAGCACGGGAGAGATCGTCCAGACCAGCCCGGGGGCGCGGGTGGACATCGCCGGCGACGACGAGCGCGTCGCGGCGCTGGCCGCGACGGCGCTGCGCGCGGCGGGGCTCGAGGTGCGCACCGGGGCCACCGAGAGCCAGGTCCTGTGGTCCAAGCTGGCCCGGCTGAATGCCCTCGCCCTGACCACCAGCGCGGCCAACCGCACGCTCGGCGCGATTCGGGATGACCCGCGCTGGCGCTCGGCCCTCGAGGGGGCGGTGGCGGAGACGGTGGCCGTGGCCGGGGCCGAGGGCGCCGATCTGGACGGCGCCCAGACCCTGGCCGAGCTCGAGAGCGCCCACGCCGAGCTCGGCTCTTCGATGCAGCGGGACATCGCCGCGGGTCGCGAGCCCGAGCTGGATGCGATCGCCGGCGCGGTGCTGCGGGCCGGGGCTCGTAACGGGCTGGGCTGCCCGACCGTGGCCTGGATGGCCGAGCGCGTGGCCGAGCGCGCCGGGATTGCCGCCCCGGCAGCTCCGAAGCGTCTCTAGAGCGGGGGACGGATGGGCGCCGGGCCCTCGATGTAGACCGGCTCGGCCAGCTCCTCGGAGGCGACGGCGTCCAGCATCTCGGACTCCTCCTGCTCCTCCTCGGTGTCGTGCTCGCCGTCGCAGAGCACGCGGAAGTTGCCGCTCACCCCGCCGTCGACCTGGAGCACGATCCCGGGCAGGATCTCCTCGCCCTCCTCGAGGCCGAGGCGCTCGATGTCGAAGTGGGCCATGCCGATCCCCCAGCTCGAGTGATCGGGGTTCTCGCGATCGTGGGCGGCCACGCCCTGGGCGAAGCGCTCCAGGATCCGGCCCATGGTGCTGTTGTCGACCATGACCGCCGCCCTAATCCCGCTCGATCAGCTCGATCCGGTAGCCATCGGGATCGCGCACGAAACAGAGCCGGTTGCCGCCCTCGCGCACTGAATAGGGCGGCTTCTCGGGCTCGATGCCCTGCCGCGAGAGCTCGGCCAGGGCCCGGTCAAGGTCGGACGTGGTGATGGCGATGTGGCCGTAGCCGGTGCCGATCTCATAGGGCTCGGTCTGACCGAAGTTGTGGGTCAGCTCGAGCCGGGGCTACATCTCCGTCCTCGGGCAGGCCCATGAAAACGTTGACCGCCTCATCGCGGATCGGGATGCGGCCCTTCTCCTCGAACCCGAGCGCCCTGTAGAAGTCGACCGAGCGGTCGATCTCGAGGATCCGGTAGCAGGTGTGGATCAAGCTCATGACTGGATTAGAGGCTACCGACTGGAGCCGGAACTGAAACGAGACGCGCGACTCGACAGGACTCGGGCCGGAGTCTCCGTCCCTTAGATGCCATATGTGCGACTTTGGGACGGAGGGTCCCACCCATACCCGCTCGAGGCGGCCGCAGGCGCTCGCCGGACGGCCGACGGCGAGCGCTAGTCCCCCGGCCGAGGCCAGCGGATACCCTCTGGACATGATTGTGGAGCGCTCAATGAGCGACCCGTGGCTGTCCAACACCTACGTCGTGGCCGACGAGCTCGGCGGCCATGCGGTGATGATCGACGCCGGGGGTCCGGTGGCCCCGCTGCTCGATTACCTGCGCCGTGGGCAGTTCGAGCTGACCCACGTCCTGCTGACCCACCATCACCACGACCACGTGGCCGAGCTCGACGCCGTGCGCGAGGCCCATCCCGGCATCCCGATCCTGATTCACCCGCTCGAGCGCGACCTGGTGGCCGCCGCGACCGGGGTCGATGGAGCCCGGCCGGGTGATCGAGACAGGCGCCCTGCGGATCGAGCCGATCCACACCCCCGGGCACACCGCGGGCATGCTCTCGCTGCTGATCGACGGGGGCGACGTGTTCACCGGCGACACTCTGTTTCGCGGCTCGGTCGGAGGCGTCCGGGCGCCCGGTCACACCACCTACGCCGATCTGAAGAGCTCGATCATGGACAAGCTGCTCGGGCTGGCGCCGGAGACCCGCATCCACCCCGGGCACACCGATCCGACCACCGTGGCCGAGGAGCTCGAGCGAAACCGCTTCGTGCGAATCTGGCGCGGTGCCGACCCCGAGGGCGAGGAGCCGTGCCGGGCGATGGGCGAGGACGGCGACCCTGATCCTGCTCGGCGATGACTACGACGGCGGCCACAAGGCCTGGATCCGCTGGCCCGACGGCGCCGATGACATCGTTCCCGGGTCCCAGGTGCAGCGGGCCGCATAGTGGTGCAGGGGGATAGCGGCCGCGATGCCCAGGCCGCCCAAGAAGGACAAGATGCCCACCTCCCGGGTCAGCCGGACGGCCAAGATCGGCGGCCTGGCCGCCGGCCAGGCGATCCGCCAGGCCGGCACCCGGGCGGCCAACGTGACCCGCAACCAGCAGGGCCGCGAGGTGGCGCTCGAGCGCCGTCACGTCGAGGCGGCCGAGCAGATCGTGGCCGCGCTGGGGTCGATGAAGGGCGCGGCCATGAAGGTCGGACAGGTGCTGTCCTTCCTCGATGTCGGGATGGTTCCCGAGGAGTACCGGGAGGAGTTCCAGCGCAAGCTGGCGGCCCTGCGCGACGCCGCCCCCACGGTGACCTTCAAGGACATGAGCAAGGTGATCGAGGACGAGCTCGGCGAGCGCCTGCGCGACGTGTTCGACGAGTTCGACGAGGAGCCGATCGCCGCGGCCTCGATCGGGCAGGTCTACCACGCCCGTCTGGCGGACGGCCGCGAGGTCGCGGTCAAGGTCCAGTACCCGGGCGTGGCCGCCGCGGTCCGCTCGGACATGCAGAACCTGGGGCTGATCCTGCGGCTGGCCAAGCGCATCGCCCCGGGCATGGATCCCAAGGCCATCGGCCAGGAGATCCGCGACCGCATCGAGGAAGAGCTCGACTACGAGCTCGAGGCCCAGAACCAGCGCTCGCTTCACCGCATCTTCCGCGGGCACCCGTTCATCGTCATCCCCGACGTCGTGACCTCGCTCTCCCACGAGCGGATCATGGTCTCGGAGTTCGTCCACGGGGTCGGCTTCGAGGAGCTGAAGACTCGGCCGCAGGCCGAGCGCGACCGGGTCGCGGAGATCATCTTCCGGTTCTACTTCAGCTGCCTGTACCGCCACGGGCAGTTCTCCGGCGATCCGCACCCGGGCAACTCGATGCTGCTCGAGGACGGCCGGATGGCCTTCGTCGACTTCGGCCTGTTCAAGCGGATGCCCGCCGGGGCGGTCGAGCTCGAGATCAACGTGGCCCGGGCGATCATCGAGGGCGACACCGACACGATCATGCGCCTGGGCACCGATGTGGGCTTCTTCCGCGAGCCGGGGAAGTTCAATCCCGATCGGGTGCTGGCCCATTTCCGCGCCGCCACCTCGTGGTACACCTCCGATCGCGAGGTCGAGCTGACCCCCGAGTACGCCACCCAGGTCCTGATCGACATGAGCGACCCCCGGTCGGAGTACTTCGGCTACCTGCGCCACGAGTCGGCGCCGCCCGATCACATCTTCGGCCGGCGGATGGAGGTGCTGACCCTCGCGGTGCTCTCGCAGCTCCACGCGACAGGCAACTTCCACCGCATCGCCCGGGAGTGGTTCTACGACGACCCCGGCGCCACCGAGCTGGGCGCCGAGGAAGCCGATTTCTACAGCCGGGCTGCGGCCTGAGGGCTACTTCGAGCCGAAGATCCGCTCACCGAGCGCGGTGTCGCTCGAATTCTGGAACTTGATCAGCTTGCCATCGCGGAAGGTGAGCACGTCCACTGAGTCGGCCTTTTCACCCTCGATCGTGGTCTGGCACAGCACCACTACCCGCTCCTCGTCAGAGAACCAGTACTGAGGGCTGGTGGTGAACCCGTGCTCGGCGAACTTCGCCCACAGCTCACCAACGGCCTGCTTACCGCGGGCGGTGCCGCTGATCGCGCTGTTGCCGGGCGTGATCCACTCGATGTCGTCGGACATGTTGGCCATCGCGCCGGCCGCGTCCCCGGCACTGAACGCGGCGTAGGCCTGCTTCGCCGACTCGATGTTCTGCTCACCAGCCATGCGAACCCCCCTTGGTTTGGTTGCCGCGACCCTATACCCTGGGGAGAGCGGGGTCTAGACCTCCTGGACCTGGAACAGGCTGGTCGTCCCCGGCTTGCCGCTGGGCAGTCCCGCGGTGATGCCGACCCGCTCACCCGGCTTGACCCAGCCCAGCTCGACGACGCGCCGGGCACTGTCGGCGATCAGCTCCTCGGTCACCTCATGGCGGCGGATGGAGGCCGCCTGCACGCCCCACATGAAGCTGCAGCGCCGCACCGTCTCGCGCCCCGGGGACAGGCAGTAGATGGGAACATGGGGGCGATGGGCGGAGATCAGCCGGGCGGAGCGGCCGGACAGGGTGGGGACCACGAGCGCGGCCAGTCCCAGCTCGTGGGCGGCCGCGCAGGCGCTGTAGGCGATCGTGTAGGCCGGGTCGCGGGCATCGCGGCGCACGCGCTCCTCATTCCAGCGCCGGTAGGGCAGCGCACGCTCGGTGGTCTCGGCGATCGCGGCCATCATGGCCACCGCCTCGGCGGGGTAATTGCCCACCGCGGTCTCCTGGGAGAGCATCACCGCGTCGGTGCCATCGAGGATCGCATTGGCCACGTCGGCTACCTCGGCCCGGGTGGGACGCGAGGAGGAGACCATCGAATCGAGCATCTGGGTGGCGGTGATCGACGGCCGCGCCAGCTGGCCGGCGATGCGGAGCAGATCCTTCTGGACCATGGGCACGGTCTCGATCGGGAGCTCGATGCCGAGATCGCCGCGCGCCACCATCACGGTGTCGGCGGCCCGGATGATCTCGCGGGCGGCATCGACCGCCTGGGGCTTCTCGATCTTGGCGATCAGCGGTAGCCGGGTGTGTCCGCGCACGAACTCGACATCCTCGGCGGTGCGCACGAAGGACAGCGCGACCACGTCGACGCCGATCGACTCCCCGAAGCGGAGCATGTCCAGGTCCTCCTCGGGGACGGCGGCCAGGCCGCGGGTCGAGCCGGGGATGTTCAGGCCCTGTCGGGTGGCCACCGAGCCGCCCACCTCGACCTGGGTGTCGATCTCGGCCTCCTCGCTCCGCACCCGCTTGACCCGCAGGCGGATGGCGCCGTCGGCCAGGTACACGACGTCCTCGGGATCGACGGCCTCGCACAGCCCGCGCCAGCTGACCGACATGCGCTTCTCGTTGCCCACTTCGGTCGAGCCGCAGACCAGGACCAGGGTCTCCCCCGGCTTCAGCTCGGCCACATCGTCGGCCAGGGCGCCGATCCGCAGCTTCGGCCCGGGCAGGTCCTGGAGGATGGCCACCGGACGTCCGGCCCGCTCCGCGGCGGCACGGACCCGGGCGGCGTTCTCGGCGTGCAGCTCGCGGGTGCCGTGCGAAAAGTTCAGCCGGGCGACGTCGAGCCCGGCCTCGACCATCCGGGTCAGGGTGTCGGGATCGCGGGAGGCGGGTCCGATAGTGGCGACGATCTTGGTGCGGCGCATCCGGCTCCTCACGCTACTTCAAGGTGCGGAGACTCGTTCGGGAGCGGTCAGTTATCGGCGTCGGCGGGTTCGAACACCGTCTCGCCGTCGGCGGTCAGCCGACCGCCCTCGCGCAGGTCACAGATCAGGTCCCAGTGCAGGCCCGACACGTTCCTGCCCCCGGTCTCAGGGTAGGAGCGGCCCAAGGCCAGATGGACTGTGCCGGCCATCTTCTCGTCGAGCAGGATGTGTCCGGTGGCTCGGTCGATCCCCTGGTTGGTGCCGATGCCGAGCTCGCCCAGGAAGCGCGCCCCGTCATCGGTGGCGAGCGCCGCCTTCAGGTAGTCCTCACCGCGCTCAGCGGTAGCCGAGACCACTTCACCGTCGCGGAAGGTCAGCTCGACACCGGTCACGCTCACCCCCGTGCGGACCGGTGGGCACGGTGAAGCGGATCGTCCCGTTGGCCGAGGACTCGACCGGGCCGGTGAACACCTCGCCGCTGGGCATGTTCCGGCGGCCGTCGGAGTTGATCCAGGTGCGACCGCCGACGTCGAGGCTCAGGTCGGTCCCCTCGGCCTCGATGCGGATCGTGTCAACCGGAGCCAGACGCTCGATCAGCTCCGCCTGGCGCGCGCGCAGCTCCCTCCAGGCGGCGATCGGGTCAGGCCGGTCCAGGAACAGCGCCCGGGTGACGAAGCCGGCGTACTGGTCGCCGGACATGCCCGCCTGCTGGGCCAGCGCGGGGGTCGGGTGCAGCGTCCCGCACCACCGGCGCGAGAGGGAGAGCTCGCGGTACTCGGCCCGGCCCGCGGCCACCGCGGCGATCAGGGCCGGGTCGACGTCGGCCAGCTCGTTGGTGTTGGCCGGCGCGTCGATCCGGACCCGTGAATCGATCGCCTGCAGCAGGGCGAGATCGATCGGAGGCGGGCCGGTGCGGTGGCGCGCCGCCGCATGGCGGTAGAAGTCGCCGGCCAGCGCGGGCGGGGTGAGGCGCACGAACGGCCAGGCGTCGCGGTCGAGGATCGCAGCGTGGAGCGCCGTGGCCAGCGGCGCGGCCAGGGTCGTCGACTCGACCAGGACCCGTGATCCCGGCTCCACCTCGAGACACCAGTCGCAGAGCAGGGCCGCGAACGCCGTCGGAGCCGGGATCACGGAGCCGCCAGTTCCGGGAAGTTCTCGGCCAGGTGCTCGCGCAGGGCGCCGCGCACGAAGCTCCGCTCCGCAGCCGAGGCCATCCGGTAGCGGCCGAGGAGCTCCTTCTGGCGCGTCAGCTCGAGCCCGGCGATCTCCCAGCTCACGGTCAGGCGCTCGAACAGCAGCTCGGCCCCTCGCTGCCAGGCATCCTCCTGGTTCAGTCCCCCGCTGAGCGTGGCCGTGTACTGCAGGCGCGCGGCCGCGGTCAGCGCACCCCGCATCCGCAGGACGCTGCCCTCGCCGTCGCGGTACTCACTCACCGGAGCGGTCAGCTTGGTTCGCTGGCGGTTCCGGCGCCCCACTTAGAGCGGCGCGTCGGCGGCCCGGCGCAGCGTCGCGGCCACCGGGCCGGTGACCGGATCGGCGTGCCCGGCCCAGGCCACGGCGGGCTCGAGCTCGGCCAGCTTGCGGATCGAAGCGCGGGCCTGCTCGACGCTCTCATCGAAGGCCGGATGGGGCAAGCGGGGGGCGCCCTTTGCGGCCGGTCTGGGGGTCGAGCGTGTAGAAGCAGTCCGAGACCAGGGCCAGCCGGTCTGATTCGCGGTACAGGCCGATCAGGCCGGGAGCGTGGCCGGGCAGGTCGATGACCCGGAAGCCGGCCACCTCGTCGCCCTCCTGAACGGTGCCCTCGATCGAGACCGCGCCCCCGTCCCAGCTCGGGAAGAGGCGCTTCAGCAGCACCCGTCCGTGGGGGTCGAGCTTGCTCAGATCCCAGTAATCGCGCACCGGCGCGTTCGACTCGGCGGCGACGCGCTCGGACGGATGACAGTAGGTCGGCGCGGCTACGGCGGGTGCCGAGCCGCGATGATCGCAGTCGGCGTGGCCGAGGACGACACGCTTGATGCCACCAAGGCGGGCACCGGCGGCGATCACCGCCGTACCCATGGCGGCGATCCCGGCATCGAACATCGTCACCCCGCCGTCGTCCTCGATGAAGTACACGTTCATGATCTTGGCCGGGAAGCCGCCGCGGAGCAGCCACACGCCGTCGGCGATCCGCTCGGGCGCACCGCCATGGATGCGGTTTGTCATCTTGGTGCGAAAGTTGGCCAGCCCGGTCAGGCGGGCCTCGGCCGGCGAGCCCGCCGGGGGCAGGAAGCCGAGCTGGCGGGCGACGTCGCCACTGTCGAGGTAGGCGACGTTACCCCGGATCAGGTCGTCCTCGACGGTAACCACGTCACAGCCCTCGATGTCGATCTTGGCGCCGTTGGCGATGAAACCTTGGAAGCGGCCTGGGCCGGCGAAGGTCGCCCGTACGCGCCAGCGCACGGCGGTGCGCCCGCGGGAGCTGGTCAGCTCGAGGATCTCGAAGCCGAAGTCGGGGAAGGCGGCGAACAATGCGTCGAAGTACTCCCGGATCCCCTCGGGGGCGACGAGCTCCTCGCCCCCGACGAAGCGGTCGATCGAGCCCGGCGCCCAACAGGCGACCGCGGCATCGAGGTCGTGCGCGGACAGCGCGGTGAAGTAGCGCTTGGCGATGTCAGCCGAGCCGGCCATCGGGTGTCCGCAGTCTACGCGGGCCCAGCGGCAGCGGCCGCGGCGGACAAAGCGCGGGGGCGCGGGCGGCCAATATGGTCTCGGGCTGATGGCGCGCGCACGGGAGCTCGGACGGGGAGAACGGGTCATACCCGGGCTCTGGCGCCTGCGCCTTCCGTTGCCCTGGCCGGGCGTGCCGCACGGCAACGCGTGGGCCATTGCCGCCGGACCGGGAGTCGTGCTGGTCGACACGGGGATGCACGAGCCCGGTTCGATGGCCCAGCTCGAGCGGGCCATGGACCAGGTCAACCTGCGGGTCGAGCACGTGCGGCTGCTGGCCTGCACCCACGCCCACTCAGACCACTGGGGCCAGGCCGCCCCGATCCGCGACCGCGCGGGCTGCGAGTTCCTGATCCACCCGCGCTACCGGGCCACGTTGTCCGAGCGACCCGGTGACTCCCGTGCCCGGCGACTCGAGGTGGCTCGCCAGAGCGGGGTGCCTGAGGCGGCGATCGCCGCCTACCTCGAGCGGATCAAGGACATCCCCTCGGGTGTCGCGCAGGTGATCGAGCCTGACCGCGACCTAGTCCCCGGGGTCGAGATCGAGACCGATCTCGGGGTCTGGACCGTGCACGAGACGCCCGGGCACACGCCGTCCCACATCTGCCTGTTCCAGGCCGAGCGCCGTCTGCTCATCTCCGGCGATCACGTGATGGGACGCATCTCCTTGTTCTTCGACTTCGGCTACTCGCCCGATCCGGTGGCCGAATTCATGGCCTCGCTCGACCGTGTGGACCGGCTCGATGCGCGCCTGGCCCTGTCCGGGCACGGCAAGCCGTTCGTCGACGTACCCGGGCATATCGAGGGCAACCGGCGGCTGGTCAACGAGCGGATCGGGGCCACGCTGGGCGCGCTCGGACCCGAGCCGCAGACCGCTCTGGAGATGGCTCCGATGATCTACGGCGAGCCGATCAGCTTCCACAACGGCAACTGGCTGCTCACCCAGACGCTCTGCTACCTGCACCATCTCGAGCTCCACGGGCAGGCGCGCCCCGAGCCGGACGGGGACACCGAGCGCTGGCGCGCGGCCTGAGCTGCGCCGCCATGACAACCTTGCCACAGGCGTGTCAAGGTTGCTAGGGTTCCGGCATGCGCATCGACGAGATCCTCGGCCGGGCCGAGGAGCCGGTGTTCTCCTTCGAGTTCTTCCCTCCGAAGACCGATGACGGCGAGCGTAACCTGCGCGCGACGCTCGAGGATCTGCGGACGTTCGAGCCCGACTTCGTCTCGGTCACCTACGGGGCCGGCGGGTCGACCCGAGGCCGCACGCTCGAGGTCACCAAGTGGATCAAGCAGACGCTCGGGGTCGAGGCGATGGCCCACCTCAGCTGCGTCGGCTCGAGCCGCTCCGAGCTGCACGAGATCCTGGACGGAATCGCCGCGGCCGGGATCGACAATGTGCTCGCACTGCGGGGCGATCCGCCACGCGGGGAATCCGAGTGGACACCGCACGCTGAGGGACTGCGGTACTCGACCGAGCTGACCACCCTGATCCGGGCCGACTACCCGTTCTGCGTCGGGGCCGCCTGCTTCCCCGAGGTCCATCCCGAAGCCCCCGACCTGGCCCACGACCTCCGTTTCCTCAAGGAGAAGGTGCGTTGCGGGGCCTCGTTTTTGATCACCAACCTGTTCCTCGACAACGAGCTGTACTTCAATTTCGTCGAGGAGGCGCGGGCGGCCGGGATCGAGGTGCCGATCGTGCCCGGGATCATGCCCGTCACCAATGCGGGTCAGATCAAGACGATGACCGGCATGTGCGGGGCGAGCATCCCGCCGGCGCTGCTGGACGAGCTCGAGCGCCGGGCGCCCGACCCGGACGCGGTGCTCCAGCTCGGTGTCTCCTACGCCACGCTCCAGTGCGCCGAGCTGCTCGCGCGGGGCGCGCCGGGAATCCACTTCTACACGCTGAACCGCTCGCCCGCCACCCGAGCCATCCTCTCGGCCCTGAAGCTCCTGCGGCCCTGGGTGGGCCGCGAGGTGGTCAGGCTCGGCGCCTGACGCAGACCGGGGGTCCGCCGGGCCCCGGCGGCCCGGGATCCGGGTCACGCGGTCCTCAGTCGGGCGGGATGATGTCCACCGGCCGGACCACCGTCGGGCGCCCGTCCTGCTCATAGCGCACGTCGACCTCATCATTTCGCTTGTAGGTGCCGATCCCCCAGAAGCCGAGCAGCCAGGCGCGCGGTCCGAGCTTCTGCCGGACCAGCTCACGGGTGAAGACGAGCTCGCCGCCCGAGACCCGGTAGTCGGGGCCGAGCTCCTGTCGCACGCCGTTCACATAGACCTCGAACGGAGAGCGGACCCCGCCGGGCAGGATTACGCGCCACTCCTTCATCGGGGCGTCGGGGGCGTCGGGGGCGCGGGCGGGGCCGGCGGGGCGGGCGCGGCGGGCGGGGCGGGCGGGGCGGGCGCGCCGGGCGGGGCGGGCGCGCCGGGCGGGGCGGGCGCGCCGGGCGGGGGCGGGCCGAGGTCACCGGGCAGGAGCGAGAGCACGGCGACATCCAGGCGCTCATCGCGCTCGCGTACGTAGGCGCGCAGGATGCCCTCCTCAATCATCCCGGCCCGGCGCGCCGCGGCGAGCATGCCCAGGTTGTCGGGCTCGGTGAACAGCTCCAGGCGCTGCAACCCGCAGCGGTCAAACAGCCACCGGGCCAGCAACCCCAGCGCACCCGAGGCCAGCCCCCCGCCCCGCTGCTCGAGGGCGACCCAGATCCCCGCCTCGGCGCGGAGGTGATCCCAGTCCACGCGGTGCACGTCGACCTGGCCCCGGCAGGTGTCCTCCCCGGAGCGCAGGATGGTGAACCGGACGCCGGCTCCCTCCGCCCGGCGCTGCTCGGCCGCCTCGACCCGACGGCCGAGCTCGGCCCCGCTGGGCGGACGCTCGAGGCCGAGGCGCTTGAACAGCGTCGGGTCCTCCTGGTGGGCGATAAGCACCTCGGGGATGTCCCGCTCGGCCTCGAAGCGGAGCTGGACACGCTCGGTGGCCAGGGGCCTTTCGAGGGGCGGGAAAGAGGGCATGTCGGGGGCTGACCGTACTCTGACTGAGTGCTTCCTGCCGTAAGTCCCGTCTTGGATTGGCGAGCGAAAACCGAGCCGGCCAAGGACGAGCGAGCGCGGTGTGCCCCTGGCACGCGAGCGAGCGAGGACACGGGCCGGCGACGGTTTGCAGCCGCCAAGCCTGGCGGTACTTACGGCGGGGAGCACTAGGCGTGGAAGACATCAGCTATCGAGTCCGCCGCTCCGAGCGCGCGCGGCGCGTGCGGGTCACGGTCGAACCCGGCCGCGGCGTCGAGGTGGTGCTGCCGCGGCGCGCGCCCGAGCGTGCGGCGGCGGCGGCGATCCGCGAGCTGCGTCCGTGGATCGAGCGGCGGATGCGCGAGGTGGAGCACGCGCGGGCGATGGTCGCCGCGCGCGGCGACACGGTCCCCTATCTGGGCGCCCAGCTCCTGGTCCAGCCCGAGCCCGGGCGCACCCGGGTCCATCGCCGCGCGGAGGTGCTGCTCACCCCGTCCGGGGCCGAGCGGGAGGCGGCGCTCGAGCGCTGGTACCGCCGCGCCGCCCAGACCGAGATCGCGCCGCGCCTGGATGCCGCGTGCGCCCAAGCGGGCACGTCGTATGAGCGCCTGACCATCCGCGGCCAGCGCACCCGCTGGGCCAGCTGCTCGAAGACGGGCACGATGAGCTTCAACTGGCGGCTGCTGCTCGGGCCCGAGCCGGTGCTCGACTACGTGATCTGGCACGAGGTGTGCCATCTCGAGATCATGGACCACTCGCCGCGCTTCTGGTCGCTGTTGGCCAGCCGCTGCCCGGATTACCGGGCCCACAGTCGCTGGCTTCGTCGCCACGGCGCGACGCTGGTCCTCTAGACGCCCGGACTGAGGGCACGGCGCAGCGCGCTGTAGGCCGTCTCACCCCGCTCGGCCGTGACGACCTGTCGGCGAACCCGGCCCCGGTAGGCCTCGACCGAGCCGTCGCCGCGCACGTCGAGACCGGCCCGAAGTGAGGGCACGAGGCGCTCGGGACCGGCCAGCTCGAGCCGGGCCACGACCTGCTCCACGGCGTCAAAGCGCTTGATCTTGGCGTCCAGCGTCCGGCGGGGTGCCGTCTCGGCGAGCTCCCGGGCTCGTCGCTCGAGCCGGTCCAGCGCCGGTGCGAGCTCCGAGAAGGCGGCGCGCTCGACCCGGGAACCCGAGCGGACGGTCAGCTTCCAGCGCGCGCTCACGCGCGGATCATGCCAGGCGGCCTGCGCCTGCTAGGCGCCGGCGTCAGGCGGCGGCGCGAAGCTCGGGCCTGAGCCCGATCTCGAGCTCTAGCACCGGGCCCCGCGCGAGAACCTGCACCGGCCCGTCGGCCAGGCGCTCCATCAGCCGGCGGACGGCCAGGTTGTCCGCGAGCACCGTGGCCCGGAAGCGATGGATGCCGCGCTCGTGCGCCGCCGCGGCGAGCCGGTTCATCAGCTCGGCGGCCAGGCCCTGGCGATGGAAATCGTCGCCGACCACGATCGCGAATTCGGCCGTGTCGGGCCGCTCGCGCAGGCGGATGAAGCGAGCCACGGCGACGAGCGCGCCGGCGGTCCGGCCGCCATGCGTCGCGGTGGCGACCAGAGCGAAGTGGTCGGACCCATCGATGTCGACCAGATAGCGGGCGTCGGCCGCGCTCAGGCGGGGCTTGACCCCGAGGAAGCGGCTGTAGCGCGACCGGTCGGAGAGACCCAGGTGATAGGTCTGCAGGCCAGGGGCATCATCGGGCCGGATCGGCCGGATGTTGACCACGCGTTGGTCATTGAGGACGTGGAGCGTCACGCCTCGACCATAGGGGGGAACATGCGTTCGTACTGTGCCGGCGGTCACACCGGGCCGGCCCGATCGCGGTGACCCGCGGCCGGGCCCGGCAAACCCGTGGCTAGGAGCGCTGGTCCAGCGGCACGTAGTCCAACCCGCGCTCGCCCGTGTAGATCTGTCGTGGACGGGCGATCTTCTGCTCCGGGTCATCGATCATCTCGAGCCACTGGGCGATCCAGCCGCTGGTCCGGCCGATCGCGAACAGGACGGGGAACATCTCCACCGGCATCCCCAGCGCCTCGTAGATCATGCCCGAGTAGAAGTCGACGTTGGGATACAGCTTGCGCGAGATGAAGTAGTCGTCCTCGAGGGCGATCTTCTCGAGCTCGGTGGCGATTTCGAGCAGCGGGTTCTTGCCCGTGACCTCGAACACCTCCTCGGTGGCCTGCTTGATGATCTTGGCCCGCGGGTCGAAGTTCTTGTACACCCGGTGGCCGAAGCCCATCAGCTTCTCGTCGCCCTCCTTGACCCCCTTGATGAAGTCGGGGACGTTGTCCTTGGTCTCGATCCGGCGCAGCATCCGCAGCACCGCCTCGTTGGCGCCACCGTGCAGCGGGCCGTAGAGCGCGGCCACCCCGGCGGCCACCGAGGAGTACGGATCGACCTGGGAGGAGCCCACGCTGCGCACCGCACTGGTCGAGCAGTTCTGCTCATGGTCGGCGTGGAGAATGAACAGGATGTCGAGGGCGTGCTCGAGGCGGTGGTCGGGCTCGTACTTGAGCTCGGCCACCTTGTAGATCATCGACAGGAAGTTGCCCGGGTAGCTCAGGTCGTTGTCGGGATAGACGTAGGGCATCCCCCGGTTGTGGCGGTAGGAGAAGGCGGCCAGGGTGGGCATCTTGGCCAGCAGGCGGATGATCTGCAGATAACGCGTGTCCTGATCCTTGATCGCCGCCGCTTCCGGATAGAAGGTCGACAGGGCGCCGACCGAGGCCAGCAGCATCCCCATCGGATGCGCGTCATAGCGGAAGCCCTGCATGAACTCCTTGATGTTCTCGTGCACGAAGGTGTGGATCGTGATCTCCTGATCCCAATCGTCGAGCTGGTTCTTGGTCGGCAGCTCGCCATGGATGAGCAGGTAGGCGACCTCGAGGTAGCTCGACTTCTCGGCCAGCTGCTCGATCGGATAGCCGCGGTACTCGAGCACCCCCTTCTCACCGTCGATGAAGGTGATGGCCGACCGGCAGGAGGCTGTGGCCATGTAGGCCGGGTCGTAAGTCATGAGGCCGAAGTCGTCCTCATGCGTCTTGATCTTGCGCAGCTCGGTGGCCCGGATCGTGTTGTCCTCAATCGGGATCTCGTACTGCTTGCCGGTCCGGTTGTCGGTGACGGTGAGGCTGTCGCCCGACGTCGCTACGCCGCCGCCATCCGAAGTCTGCTGGGTCTCGGTCGTCATGGCACTCCTTCGCGCGGTGGTCGGGCTAGAAACTCTAGTACCACCCGGACCGTCAAGAGACTGTGCCAGTTCGGGCCGCCGGCGCTCCCGGCTGGGACGGTTGTTCGCGTTTATGGGCTCTACACGCAAACGCGAACAAGACCGGGCGGCGCGGGGGCGGCCCGGCCCGGGTCCATCCTCCGCGCCCGACGGGCGCTCCTGCCGCCTACGGGTCGGTCAGGACGGCGGTCAGGATGGCGGCGAGGATCAGCACGAGGCTGATCGTCATCACCCCCCGGGCACCGCGATCGCCGCCGGGGAACTCCGGCTGGGTCAGCCCGATTCCCGCCAGGACGACCGCCCATACGGCCAGAAGCGAGCCGGCGATGTAGAAGGGAACCTTGGACGGCTCGGCCGCGGCGAGGAACAGGCTCAGCATCGCCCCGCGACCCTACCCGATTTCAGTCGTATCCGGGCCCGCGCGGCCCGATCCGTAGCGGCTCGCGGTGGCGGCCCGCTGGCCCTGGTAATGGCTGCCCAGCTCGGGGCTGCCGTACGGGCGCAGCGCGGCCCGGTCGAGCATCATGAAGGAGAGCTGGGCGATCTCGAGCCCCGGGTAGAGCTTGATCGGGACCCGGGTCAGGTTGTTCAGCTCCAGGGTCAGGGTGCCCTTCCAGCCCGGGTCGCAGAAGCCCGCGGTGGCGTGGACGATCAGCCCCAGCCGGCCGAGGCTCGATTTCCCCTCGATCCGGGCCACGATGTCGTCGGGCAGCTCCACCCACTCGAGCGTGCGCCCGAGGCAGAATTCCCCAGGGTGGATCACGAACGACTCGCCCTCGGGGACCGAGACCTCCTCGGTCAGGTTCTCCGGCGGGCGGCGCAGATCGATGGCCGACGTGCGGTGGTTGTGAAACACGCGGAAGGTGTCGCCGAGGCGCAGGTCGACGCTGGCCGGCTGGACCAGGCCGGGATCCCATGGATCGATCAAGATCCGGCCCTCCTGCACGAACTGCGTGATGGTGCCGTCGGACAGGACCGCCGATGCGCTCGAGTCGCTCATCGCCGCGGAGTTTGTCAGGCTCAGGGGTGCCAGCGGGGACCGGGCTCAGTGCCCGAGCGAGCGCGCCCGCGCCCGCGTGGTCCTGACCCGCGCGGGCGGCGACGGCGCCGGATCACCGTGCGGGCCGCGACGCGGCCGGCGCGGGAAGGGGCGGGGCGGATGCGGCCGCTGCTGGCGCTTGATCCCGCCGTCGTCGTCGGAGGACGAGTCCTCGGGCTCCTGCTTGATCGCCCACCAGACGACGTAGATCAGCGCCGCCAGAGGCAACTTCAGCGCCAGCATGAGCCAGATGAATCCCCAAGTCACGAGGTCTCGATCCTACCCCGATCATCTCGGATTGTCACCCGAAATCGCGCCTCGGGGCGGCCGCGGCCCGCCCCCGGTCATGCCACTGACCGAAGCCGCTCCCCGGCCGGGTCATAGAGCGGCTCGCGGGTGACAGTTGCCGGCACCCAGCGCCCGAAGATGTCCACCTCGGCCTCAGTGCCGTCGGCCACCTCGGCGGGTAGGTAGGCGTAGGCGACAGAGCGCTCTATCCAGTAGCCGTAACCGCCGCTGGTCACCCGGCCGCAGACCGTCCCATCGACCCGCACCGGCTCGTTGCCCACCACCACGGAACGGGGGTCCTCCAGGACCAGGCAGCGCAGCCGGCGCCGCGGCTCGGTCAGCGCGCCCGAGCCGATGAACGCCTTGTCGCGGCGCACGCTGAAGCCGAGCCCGGCCTCGAGCGGCGAGTCGTCGGGGGTGATGTCGGCCGCCCACACCCGGTAGCCCTTCTCCAGCCGCAACGCGTCGATGGCCCGGTAGCCGCCGGCCATCAGGCCGTGCGCCTGACCCGCCTCCCAAAGTGCGGCCCACAGCCCCGCGCCATATTCGGTCGGGCAGTAGAGCTCCCAGCCATATTCCCCGACGAAGGTGACGCGGAGCGCCCGCACGGGCACGTCGCCGACGGCGAGCTCGCGCATCGTCATGTAGCCGAACTCGAGCGGGTCGGGGGTGAGAGGCGCGAGGATGTCCCGCGCCCGCGGGCCCCAGAGCGCGAAACAGGCCCAGCGGGAGGTGACGTCGGCCAGCCGGACCGAGCCGTCCCCGGGCAGATGGCGGCGGATCCAGCCGGCGTCGTGCTGGCCGAAGGCGGTCCCGGTGACGATCGAGAAGACCTCCTCCGAGACCCGGGTCACGGTGAAGTCGCACTCGATCCCGCCTCGCGGGTTGAGCATCTGCGTGTAGGTGATCCGGCCGACCTCGCGCGCCACCCGGTTGTCACAGAGATGCTCGAGCAGCTCGGCCGCCCCGGGACCGCTCAGCTCGAGCTTGGCGAATGAGGATTCATCGAACAGGCCCGCCCGCTCGCGGGTGGCCAGGGCCTCGGCGCCGATGGCCGGGGACCAGTGCATGCCCGCCCATCCACCGGGCCGCAGGGCCTCGTCGCCGGCGGTGGCGTTCTCCTCGTACCAGTTGACCCGCTCCCAGCCCGACTTCTCGCCGAACGCGGCCCGGTGCCGGCGGTGCCAGCCGTAGGCGCTCGAGAGCCGCAGCGGACGCCCGGCCTGACGCTCGTGGCCGGGGTACTTGATGTCGTAGTAGGTCTCATAGACCTCGCGCGCCCGGGCCAGCGTGTAGCGCGGCGAGCGGTACTGAGAGCCGAAGCGCCGGATGTCCATGGACCAGACGTCGAGGCCCGGATCGCCGGTCAGGATCCACTCGGCCATGAGCTTGCCCACCCCGCCGGCCCCGGCCAGCCCGTGGGCGCAGAACCCGGCGGCGACGAACAGGCCGCGCACCTCGGTCTCGCCCAGGCAGAACTCGTTGTCGGGCGTGAATGCCTCCGGCCCGTTGATCAGCCGCGTGACCCTGACCTCCTCCATGGCCGGCACGCGGCGCGAGGAGTTGGCGGCGATCTCGGTAAAGCGCGGCCAGTCCTCCTCGAGCAGGCGGCCGTTGAAGTCAGCCGGGATGCGGTCGACGTGGTGCTCGTCGAGCGACCACGGCGCGCTCTGGCGCTCATAGCCGCCCATGACCAGGCCCGCCCCCTCCTCGCGGTAGTAGATGAGCAGGTCGGGGTCGCGCAGCGTGGGCAGGTGGGCGATCTCCCCGCCCGCCCCGCGATCGCGGAACGGCTGGGTGACCAGGTACTCGTGCGCGAAGGGGACGACCGGGACGCGCACCCCGGCCAGCCGGCCGAGCTCGGCCGCGAACATGCCCCCGGCGTTGACCACCACCTCGGCTTCTATCTCCCCCCACTGAGTGCGCACGCCGCGCACGCGCCCGTCATCGACCAGGATGTCCTCCACCCGCGTGTGGGTGAACACCTGGCTGCCGCCCGCCCGGGCTCCCTCGACCAGCGCGTAGGTCAGAAGCGAGGGATCCAGGTAGCCGTCGGTGGGCAGGTAGGAGGCGCAGCGGACGCCGTCGGTGACCATCAGGGGAAACAGCTCGCGCGCCTCCTGGGGGCTGATCAGCTCGAGTGGGAGACCGAAGGTCCGCGACCACGCGACCTGGCGCAATACCTCCTGCTCGCGCTCCTCGCTGCAGGCCAGGCGGAGGCCCCCGCACTCGACCCAGCCGCAGTCCAGCCGGCGGTAGAGCTCGACCGAGTCCATCATCATCCGGGTCAGCGAGACGCTCCCGCGCAGCTGACCGACCAGGCCCGCGGAATGAAAGGTGGAGCCGCTGGTCAGCTCGCTGCGGTCGAGCAGGACCACGTCGCGCTCGCCGCGCTCGGCCAGATGAAACGCGATTGAGGCGCCTCCGACGCCGCCCCCGATGATCACCACCCGCGCCCGGGCGGGTAGCTCTCTAGGCCGCGGCATCGGCCAGCCAGCGGTCGAAGCGAGGGTCGGCGACCGCCGACTCGAGGCGCGCGAAGTGACGGGCGCCGTAGCTGACGAAATCGAACCGCAGGTCCGAGATGGCCGACTGGACGACGCCCCAGGCCGCCTCGCGCGCGTCGGACATGATGCGCATCAGGGCCAGCGCGCTGCGCCGGGCCGGACCGGGTCGCTCGCCGAAGTAGGCCTCGAGGAGGCGCTCCTCGGCGGCGGCGTCGAACTCGTTGTTGACGGCCAGGTTCCCGAGGTCGAACAACCGGTGACCCATGGCGGCGTACTCCCAGTCGACCAGCATGACGCGCTCGGGCGCGCTGTTCGGGGCCAGCAGGTTGGCGGCCAGTAGGTCGTCGTGGCAGGACACGGGCTCGGCCAGCGGCAGCGCAGCGGCGATCCGCGCCGTCACGGAGCGGGCCAGAGCGTAGTCGGCCGGGAGACTCCGGCCGCGCGCCCGGACGATGTCCTCGTAGCGCTCCAGCAGGTCGGGCACCCAGAAGCGGCTGCTCAGCTGCAGGCCCGAGTCGTGAAACGCGCGCAGCGCGTGCGCGATTGGCTCGGGCGCGGCGCGCAGCCCCGCGGCGGAGATCGGAGCACAGTCGATGTACTCGGTGACCAGGTAACCGGGCCCGGAGTCGAGCACCGCTGGGCCGATGCCCAGGGCCGCCGCCTGATCGGCCGCCGCGTGCTCGGCGCCCCGATCGATCCCGAGCAGCTCGGTGTCCTTCCCGATCACTCGCAGCACGCACTCGCGCCCGCCGAAGCGCAGGCGGAAGTTGCGGTTGGTGATCCCTCCGGCCAGCCGGATGGGCTCGCCCCCGGCCGGGCCCAGAGCCCGCTCGGCCAGTCCCACGATCTCCCCCAGATCGGCCATCAGGACCGGACCCTAGCGTTTAAGGCGCGGTTGTAATACCTTCGCCGCGTGCAGCCCCGATCGAGCCCGAGTACGGCGCCGCGATGAAGCTCGAGGAGCTCCGTAGCCGGGTCGACGGGGGGGAGATAGACACGGTCCTGCTCGCCCTGACCGATATGCAGGGCCGGCTTCAGGGCAAGCGCCTGACCGCGCGCCATTTCCTCGAGGAGGTGGCCGACAACGGCGCCGAGGGATGCAACTACCTGCTCGCCGTCGATGTCGACATGACCCCGGTCGACGGCTACGAGATGGCCTCCTGGGAGCGGGGCTACGGCGATTTCTCGATGCGCCCCGACCTGGCCACGCTACGTCCCGTGCCCTGGCAGGAGGGGACGGCGATGTGCCTGTGCGACCTGGTCTGGGAGGACGGAAGCGACGTCAGCGCCTCACCGCGCCAGATCCTGCGTGGCCAGCTCGCCCGGCTGGCCGAGCGCGGCTGGAGCGCCAACGCCTCAACCGAGCTCGAGCTGCTGGTCTTTCGCGACAATTACGAAACGGCCTGGCACAAGGGCTACCGCGACCTGGAGCCGGCCAATCTCTACAACATCGACTACTCGCTGCTCGGCACCGCCCGGGTGGAGCCGCTGATCCGGCGGATCCGCAACTCCATGGAGCAGGCCGGCCTCGAGGTGGAGAACTCCAAGGGCGAGTGCAATCTCGGCCAGCACGAGATCAACTTCCGCTACGCCGAGGCCCTGCGCACGGCGGACGAGCACTCGATCTACAAGAACGCCGCCAAGGAGATCGCCGCCCAGGAGGGGATGGCGATCAGCTTCATGGCCAAGTTCAACGAGCGCGAGGGCAGCTCGTGCCACATCCACTTCTCACTGGCCGACTCCGAAGGCATGCTCTTCGCCCGCGACGATCGGGTGTTCCGCGCCTTTCTGGCCGGGCAGCTGGCCTGCCTGCGCGAGCTAACCCTGCTCCAAGCCCCCAACGTCAACTCCTACAAGCGCTACGTCGCGGGCTCGTTCGCCCCTACGGCGGTGGCCTGGGCCGATGACAACCGCACCTGCGCCCTGCGGGTCGTCGGCCACGGTCCGGGCAAGCGGTTCGAGAACCGGGCCGGCGGCTCTGACCTGAACCCGTACATGGCCCTGAGCGCGATCATCGCCGCCGGCCTGCACGGGGTGGAGTCAGGGCTCGAGCTCGAGCCGGCCTACGTGGGCAACGCCTACCTGGCCGCCGACAAGCCACGGCTGCCCAGCACCCTGCGCGAGGCCCGCGATCTGTTCGCCGGGAGCGCCCTGGCCCGGAGCGCGTTCGGCGATGAGGTGGTCGCGCACTACGTCCACGCCGCGGACGTGGAGCTGGCCGCGTACGAGTCGGCGGTCACCGACTGGGAGCGCTTTCGGGGGTTCGAGCGGCTGTGAGCCGCGGAGCGGCGCCGGTCACCCCGCCCGAGCCGGCCCGCTCCCTGGACGTGGTGTTCGCGCCGGTGCGCTCCCAGACCGCATTCGAGGAGACGGTGGAGCGGCTGGGCACGGCGATCAAGCTCGGTCTGCTTCCCGCCGGGTCCTGCCTGCCCGCCGAGCGCGAGCTGTGCTCGATGCTGGGCATTGCCCGCTCGACCCTGCGCCAGGCGTTGGTGGCGCTCGCGCAGAGCGGCCACCTGCACGCCCTGCGGGGTCGCGGCGGGGGCACCTTCGTCGCCGACCCGCCGCCGCCGGCGCCGCCCCCCTCCCCCGACGTGCTCGCCCACTGGCGCGAGGTCTGCGACGAGCGGATGGCCGTCGAGGTGGGGATCGCCGTGCTGGCCGCGGAGCGCGCCCAACCCGAGCTGATCGACGCCCTCGACGTGATCGTGGTCGAGATCGACGCGCTGCTCGACGACTTCCCCGCCCAGCGTCAGGCCGACGTCCGCCTCCACGTGGGGCTGGCCGAGGCCACCGGCAGCACCCGCCTGGTCACCGCGATGACCGAGACCCAGGGCGCGATGAGCGGCCTGATCTCCCTGATCCCGCACCCCGCGGAGGTGCTGGCGTCCTCCAACGCGCAGCACCGCCGCCTGCTGGCCGCGGTCCGTCGTCACGACGAGGCCGCAGCGGCTCGCGAGATGGCCGAGCACCTGCGCGGGACCGAGCACATCCTGGCCGGGCTGCTCCCGCGAGACTGAGGGCGAGGTGCGAATTGTCACGATCGCTCTTGACGCGTCACCGCGGCCGAAATATGTTTGCCGCCGACTGAAGGCCCGACCGGCAGACCTTTTTCAGGAGGGGACCACCACATGACGACTGAGGCGCTGACCAGCGACGAGCAACGGCTGGCCGAGCTCGGCTACAAGCAGGAGCTGAAACGGGGTTGGAGCGGCTTCTCCAACTTCGCGATCTCGTTCTCCATCATCTCGATCCTGGCCGGCTGTTTCACGACCTATGGCCAGGCCTGGCTCAACGGCGGGCCGGTGGCGATCTCAATCGGGTGGCCGGTGATCAGCGTGTTCATCCTGCTGGTGGCCTTCTCGATGTCCGAGCTCGCCTCGGCGATGCCGACCGCGGGCGGGATCTACTACTGGTCCTCCAAGCTCGGCGGTCCGGGCTGGGGCTGGTTCACCGGCTGGTTCAACCTGGTTGGCCTGGTCGCGGTCACGGCATCGGTCGACTACGCCGCGGCGACGTTCCTCAACTCCACCCTGTCCTTCTACGGCCTGCACCTGCTCGGAGTGAACTTCGCCACCACGAGCGTCCAGTCGTCGTTGCATCACGTGTTCGTGCTGTTCGCCCTGATCCTGATCCTGCACGCCCTGGTCAACATCTTCTCATCACACCTGGTTGCGCTCCTCACGCAGGTCTCGGTCTGGTGGCACGTGATCGGCGTGCTGGTGATCATCGTCATCCTGGTCGCGGTGCCAAGCCACCACCAGAGCTTCAGCTTCGTGTTCGGCCACCGGATCAACCTGTCCGGCTTCAGCGGACACATGTACTGGTTCTACGTACTGCCGTTGGGCTTCCTGCTGACCATGTACACGATCACCGGCTACGACGCCTCGGCCCACATCTCCGAGGAGACCAACGATGCCGCGCGAGCCGCACCCAAGGGCGTCTGGCGCTCGGTCTTCTACTCGGCGATTTTCGGCTGGATGGTCCTCCTCGCACTGACCTTCGCCGCCACCCACGTCCACGCGATCGATGCCGCGGGCGGCACCTCGCAGTCGATCATCGAGTCGGCGCTCAGCTCGGCGGCGGCCAAGGCGGTGCTGGTCATCGCGACGATGGGTCAGATCTTCTGCGGTATGGCCTGCGTGACGAGCGCCTCCCGGATGACGTTCGCCTTCTCGCGTGACGGGGCGGTGCCCGGGCACAATCTCTGGCGCCGGCTGGGCAGGAACAAGACGCCGACCTGGGCGGTTGTCTTCGTGGCCGCGTTCGCGTTCATCATCACGATCCCGGCCTACAAGGGCAACCACGCCGGTTTGCCGGTCGCCTTCCTCGCCGTCACCTCGATCTCGGTGATCGGGCTCTACATCGCCTACACGATCCCGGTCTTCCTGCGCTGGCGGATGGGCGACGCGTTTGAGCCCGGGCCGTGGACCCTCGGGGCCAAGTACAAGTGGATCAACCTGATCGCGATCATCTGGGTCATCCTGTGCGTGATCATCTTCTGCCTGCCCTTCACCCCCGCCGCGGTCCCGTTCAGCAGCACGTTCAGCTGGTCGGCGTTCAACTACGCGCCGCTGGTCACGATCATCGTGATGATCGCGGTGACCCTGTGGTACGTGCTGTCGGCACGACGGACGTTCAAGGGCCCGATCCGGACGATCGAGTTCAGCGACGGAGGCACCGAAGTGCTGGGCACGGCGCCAGCCAGCCCATCGGATCTGTAGCCGCTCGTGGCGGGCAGCCTGATCGTGACCGAGCCCGCCACCGGGGCGGTGCTGCAAGAGCTCCCGCGCGCCGGCGCCGATGAGGTCGACGCCGCCGTGGCCCGGGCCAAGGCGGCCTACCCGGCCTGGCGGGCGCTGGCTCCCGCGGACCGCTCGCGCGTGCTGCGCCGGGTGGCCGACGCGGTGGCCGAGCACCGCGAGGAGCTGGCCACGATCGAGGCCCGCAACGCGGGGAAGCCGATCGGCGACGCCCGCGGCGAAATGGACATGGTGGCCGACACGCTCGCGTACTACGCCGGCGCGCCCGAGCGCTTGCTCGGCGACTCGATCCCGGTCGGCGGCGGCCAGGCCTGGACGGTGCGCGAGCCGCTCGGGGTGGTGGGGCTGATCGTGCCCTGGAACTTCCCCCTGGTGATCGCGGGCTGGAAGCTCGGTCCGGCTCTGGCCGCGGGCAACACTGTGGTGCTGAAGCCGGCCGAGCTGACTCCGCTGAGCGCGCTGCGCTTCGAGCAGCTCGCACTCGAGGCGGGGCTGCCCGAGGGGGTGGTCAACGTCGTCGTCGGGCCGGGCTCGACGTGCGGGCGGCGTCTGGTCGAGCATCCCGACGTGGCCAAGATCGCCTTCACCGGATCAACCGAGGTGGGCCGCTCCATCGCCGCGGGCGCGGCGGTCACGATCAAGCGGGTGACCCTCGAACTCGGGGGCAAGTCACCCAACATCGTGTTCGCCGACGCCGACCTCGAGGCGGCCGCGGCGGCCGCCCCCGGGGCCGTGTTCGGCAATGCCGGCCAGGACTGCTGCGCGCGCTCGCGGATCCTGGTCCAGTCATCGGCACTGGACGAGTTCATGGGCGACTTGGAGGGCTTCGTGACGGGGATCCGGGTCGGCGATCCCCTGGACGAGGCCACCGAGATGGGGCCGCTGATCTCGGCGGCGCAGCGCGAGTCGGTCTCCTCCTACGTGGATGAAGAGGTGCCGGTGGCGGTCACCGGGAGCGCCCCCGAGGGTCCAGGGTTCTGGTTCGCCCCGACGGTGCTCTGCCCGGTCGATCCGGCGGCGCGCGCCGCCCGCGAGGAGATCTTCGGCCCGGTGGCCGTGGTCATCCCGTTCAGCGATGAGGCGGAGGCGATCCGGCTGGCCAATGACACCATCTACGGGCTGTCGGGCTCGATCTGGTCACGTGACGGTGGGCGCGCGCTGCGGGTGGCCCGGGCGATCGAGGCGGGAGTGCTGTCGATCAACTCCAACACCTCGGTGCGCGTGGCCACGCCGTTCGGCGGTTTCAAGCAGTCCGGCTACGGGCGCGAGCTCGGCCCGCACGCGCTCGATGCCTACACCGAGGTCAAGTCGATCTTTTACGCGACCGCCGGATGAGGCGGCTCGAGGGCAAGGTCTGCGTGATCACCGGCGCGGCGGGCGGGATCGGGGGCGCCACCGCGGGGGTGTTCGCCCGTGAGGGGGCATGTGTGGTCGGCGTGGATGTGCTCGGCCACGAGGTCGGCGAGCTCTCCCTGGAGGCCGACCTGACGGACGAGCGTGAGGTACGGGAGCTGTACACACGCGTGCGCGAGGAGCTCGGACGGATCGACGTGCTGTTCAACAACGCGGGCATCTCGCCGCCCGAGGACGCCTCGGTGCTCGAGACCGAGCTCGAGGTCTGGGAGCAAGTGCAGGCGACCAACCTGCGCAGCGTGTTCTTCTGCTGCAAGCACGGCATTCCCCACCTGCTCGAGTCCGGCGGCGGATCGGTGATCAACACGGCCTCGTTCGTGGCCGGGATGGGCTCGGCCACTTCACAGATCGCCTACACGGCGTCCAAGGGCGGCGTGCTCGCCCTGTCCCGCGAGCTGGGAGTGGAGTTCGCCAGCCGCGGGGTACGGGTCAACGCGCTCTGTCCAGGACCGATCGACACGCCGCTCCTGCGTGAGCTCTACGCCTCCGATCCGGTGCAGGCCGCGCGTCGCATGGTCCACGTCCCGATGGGCCGCTTCGGGCGCGCCGAGGAGATCGCCAACGCTGTGCTGTTCCTGGCCAGCGACGAGTCGAGCTACGTGAACGCGACCGAGTTCCTGGTCGACGGCGGGATCAGCGGGGCCTACACCACCCCGGCCTGAGCCAGGCCGACCTCGACGTGCAGCGGCATCCGCTCCGGAGTCTCGCCGCTGCGCAGCAGCTCATCGGCCTTGGCCAGGGCACGGGCACGCCGTTCTTCGGGCAGCGCCGCGATCCAGCTGATCGAGGCCAGGTGGTCGACGATGCGCCCCACGTCAGCCAGGGGATACGTTGTGACCCGGATCTCCCAGGGCTCGCCCCAGCCGTCGGCGGCGCGGACGAACTCCTGCCACGGCGGGCCGTCGAAATTGGGGTGTTCAGGCCGGTTCTCGACCACCAGGCGGCCCAGCTCGTGAGCCCAGCTCGCGCCGCTCCAGTCGGGCACGGTGTTGAGCAGCGCCAGCCCGCCGCCGGGAGCCAGGACGCGTCGGATCTCGTCCATGGCCCGCGGGCGATCGAACCAATGAAATCCGTCGGCCACTGTGACCGCCGCGACCGAGCCGTCGGCCAGGGGAATCGCCTCAGCCACCCCGTCCCGCACCCGGTCTGCCCCGACCTGCTCGGCGAGGATCGCACGCAGGGACTTCTGCGGCTCCACGGCCACGACATCGAAGCCACCGCGGACGAGCGCCCGGGTGAGCTTGCCGGTCCCCGCGGCCAGGTCGAGGATCGGCCCGCCCGCGGGCACCCCCAGCTCCGCGGTCAGCGCGCCGACCACGGCCGGGTTGTAATCGGGCCGGCCACGCTCATACCGCTCGGCCACCGCGTCGAACTGCTGGGCCAGTGGATGCAGCTCCATCTCCTCTATGGTCGCGCACCCTCGGCCACGGCCCGTGTGGGCAGCGACGGCTCGACCCGGAGCAGACGCGCCGGACGCTCGGGCAGCCACCAGTTCCAGCGCCCGAGCAGGGAGACCACGGCCGGCACGAGCAGCGCGCGGATCACCGTCGCGTCGAGCATGATCCCGGCGGCCAGGCCGGTGGCGAACACCTTCACCGTGGTATCCGGAGCCGAGGCCATGGAGGCGAAGGCCAGGAACAGGATCAGCGCCGCGCTGGTCACCAGCCGCCCGGTCCGGCCGATCCCGCGTACCACCGCCGCCTCGGTGGAGCCAGTGGCGTCGTACTCCTCGCGCATGCGGGCGAGGATGAACACCTCGTAGTCCATCGAGAGGCCGAACAGGAAGGCGAACACCATCAGCGGGATCCAGGCATCGACCGAATGGGTGGCGGCGATCCCCCAGAGCAGGCTGGAGCCGTGGCCCTGCTGCCAGACCAGGGTGATGACCCCCCAGGCCGCAGCCACGCTGATCACATTGAGCAGCACGGCCTTGAGCGGCAGCAGCAACGACCGGAAGGCTCGGGCCAGGAGCAGGAACGTGAGCACAGCGATCAGCGCGATCATCAGCGGGAAGCTCCCGTAGATGGCCGAGACGAAGTCCTCGTTCTCGGCTCCGATGCCGCCCACGCGCGCGCCGGCGGTGGTGGCGTGGGCCGTGCTCCGCACGCTGTCGGTGGCGTTCTGGCCCGCGGTCGAGGAGGGGTCAGCGACCACGAAGGCGTCGATCACCGCGGTTCCCTCCCGGCGCCAGAGGCCCCCGGCGGGCGCGACGGCACCATGCACTCCGGACACGCTTGACAGGCGAACGGCCAGGGAGCCGGCGCTGGCTCCCGGAGCCAGGATCTCGACCGGGCTGAGCGCGCCGGGACCGATACCCGAGCGCTCGAGAGCCAACAGCCCGGCGCGGGCCTGGCCGCCCTGGCTGAGGGTGTTGACGTTGGCCTGACCGGGCTGAAGGCCGGTGGCGGCGAGGACCAGCGCCGCCAGCACGACGGCGGCGAGGAGCACCGCTACCCACCGCCGGCGGACGACCAAGCGGGCCCAGCGGGTCCAGGACCGGCTGGCGTTCTCGTCGCTGCGCACGTGCGGCCAGTCGAGCCGGTTGCCCACCTTGGCCAGCACGACCGGCAGCAGCGTCGTGGCCACGATCACGCTGATCAGCGGGATCAGCATCCCCGCGTAGCCAATCGAGCGCAGGAAGGGCAACGGGAGGACGACCATGGCCAGCAGGCCGATGGCCACCGTGGTTCCGCTGAAGACCACGGCGCGGCCCGCGGTCTGCATCGCCCGGACCACGGCCTCATCGCCTTGGTGACCGTGGGCGCGCTCCTCGCGCCAGCGGACCACGACCAGCAGCGAGTAGTCGATCGCCACCCCGAGGCCGATCAGGGCGACCAGGAACTCGACGATCACCGAGACGCTGGTCAGCGAGCTCACGCCCCAGAGGATGAGGAAGGTGGACATGATCGAGACGATGGCCATCAGCAGCGGGATGAAGGCCAGCAGGGAGGCGAACACGAACGCGAGCACGACCAGCGCTCCGAGGCCTCCCAGCACCGACTCCAGGAACACGCCCGGACCTCCGCTCCCGCCGGTCTGGCTCTGCAGCACGTCGGTTCCGGTGACGCGAACCGGCGCGCCGGCCACGGTCACGCCGGCCAGGGCGGCGACGGCCCGCTTGGCCGCCACGGTGTTGGTGCCGAAGGACTCGTTGTCGGGGTGCGGGTAGGCGATCGCGAACGTGGTGCGTCCGTCGGCCGAGACGAAGGCGCGGTTGCCCGTCGAGGCGAAGGAGGCGATCCGGGCTCCGGGCAGGGCGTCCCCGAGCCGGGAGGCCATGCGCTCCAGGCCCGCGCGCACCGTCGGTGAGGACACCGAGGCCCCGGTGGGCAGCGTGACCACAGTCAGGATCGGCGCGTTCTGGCCGCCCCCGTGGTAGAGGCGGGCGATCGCAGCATTGGTCTGAAAGCCCTCGCGCCCGGGGACGGAGAATTCAGTGCTGAACGCCTTGGTGGCCTGCGAGACGGTGGCGATTCCGATGATCGTGACCAGCAGCCAGAACCCCGCAACGGCGCGCTTGTGCCTGAGAACCCAGCGAGTGGTGGTGGTCAGCATGTCGGTTCGGCTCCCCGTTCGTTGATTGCCCGCATGATTTGTATCACAAACTATTTCGCTTGACCATGATGCTGTAGTAAAATGGTTTCACATGCCTGACCCTCGCATGGGCGCCCCCGGCCTGCATTCCGCGCTCGTGCGCCATACCGGCTACCTGCTCAGCCGGCTCGGGTGGTACGCCTCCCGCCGCTTCGGCGAACGACTTCAGACGCTTGAGCTGACCCCGCGGATGTGGGGCGCGCTGAACGTGCTCGACGCCGCGAGCCCGATCAGCCAGCATCAGCTCGGCCGCTCGATCGGCATGGACCCGAGTTCGATGGTCGGGGCAATCGACGAGCTCGAGGATCTGGGACTGGTCGAGCGCCGGCCCAACCCCTCGGATCGTCGGGCCCACGCGCTGTACATAACCGACGCCGGGCGCGACCGGCTCCGGGCCGGGCGCCGGTTGGCCAAGCTGGCCCAGGACGAGCTCCTGGCCCCCCTCTCGGGACCCGAGCGCGATCAGCTCCACGGCCTGCTGATGCGGCTGGCCGAGGGGGCTCGGGCGACCGAGTGACGGGCCGGCGAGACTACGTCATCGAGCGATGAGAAGCCGCAACCCCGCGTCGAATTCGCCCAGTTCCCGCAGGCGGCCGTAGCGCCTGTCCCAGGTGCCCGTCGCGAGGTCACGGGCGACGGCCGCGACGACGCGCGCTACCACGCCGGGCGGCATCCGGGCAAAGCCGGAGGTGGCGTCCCGAGCGCTCTTGTCGAGGACTCGCTCCGGGTGCGCCCAGAACGACCCGAGGGTCCAGTCGGACGTGTCGGCGGGAATCGGGACCGTCTCGGTGCTCACCTCGCCGCCCAGCCACCCGGCGAGCTGGGCGGGCGGCGGGAAGATGCGATGGTCGAGCTCGGCAACCTCGGGAAGGTAGTCGCGCATGAGCCACATGGCTGCGGAGACGGCCGGGTCATAGGTGAGGATCACCACCGGGCCGCGGGCGACGCGGCGCAATTCCTCTACGCCACGCCGCTGGCGATCATCCCAGTGATGAACCGTGAGCACGGCCATCGCAGCATCGACGGCACCGTCGCGCAGCGGTAGGTCATCGGCGGTGGCGCGAATCGCGGGAGCGAGGTCGGGCGGGCGCTGCGAGGCCATCACGTCACTCGGCTCGATGGCGATGACGTACCGGTCGCGAGGCTCGTAGGACCCGGCGCCGGCGCCGACGTTGACCACCGTGCGGGCCGCGCCGAGGGCCGCACCGATCCGGGCACTCAGACGCGGATCCTCGCGTCGGGTCTTCGCGTAGCCGACGCCGATGCTGTCGTACCGTGCCCGCGCCATCGAAGTCCGCGACACCATATCGCGGCGTCTTGGGCGGCTCGGCCTTCCTCGGCCTTTCTGATCGCGGGGTCCTCAGCGTGGGCGAGGGGCTTCACGAGGCCTGGCGGGAACTCTCGCGCGTGATGCGACACCCCGACGACGCTCTCCGGCACCACCCAGAAGCCGACCTCACCCCGTCGGTGCTGCTCATGCAGTGAATGAACAAGCACCTCTCCCCAGAAAGCGCCCGTAGCCAAGTCGCAGATCGCGAATTGGACGAACGTGGCATCGGCGGCGGGCTGAGCCTGAGCTTCGATCCGGTTGCGCATGGACGCCTCGTCGGGATCCGTTTCGATGCCGAGCAATCGGCCGAGATCAGGATCTTCGCGGAACGCCGCAGCGTAGGGGACCGCGTCGTCGCTCTGCATCGGACGGAGCACCACGAGGTGGCCGTCATCCAAGCGCGTCGGCAGCTCGATCCTCACGGCTGCATTCTGGCGGGAGCCCACGTCCCTGGTCGCTTGGCCGACGTCCGACGTCCGACGTCCGACAACCGCGGTCACGTTGGCGGACAAGAACGTGACCCAGCGTTGGCGGCATTAATGCGACTAGCTGACTAGTCGCTCGAACGATGTGACCCCAGCACGCGCGCTTGGAGTCAATCGGCGTTCGTCACGAACACGAGATGACTCCAAGCCGACAACCTCTGCCGAGGTGGCAGGCCTCAGCGGTGACCGAGCTCGCTTGGATACGTGCGCCGGTACTCGGCCCGGGCCTGGAGAACCCGGTCGCGAGCAGAGCCCAGGTCACAGGGTCCTCCAGGAAGTCAGCGTAGAGCATGGTGTGGAAGACCAACGCCGCGAAGGCCGCCGCCAGCGCGCTCCGCACCGGATCCCCCGCGCGCGGCGGACCAGGCAGACCAGCGGGGCGATAGGACGGAGCGTGCGCTGGCTCAGACAGTCCGGCGCCACACGCCGCCGCGCCGACAGCATCGGCGGACCTGCGGGTCAGGATCCTGAGCCCCGCTAGTGGGACGCCGGCGGCTTGGCGAGCAGTGCGGACGGCGTGCCAACGCCGGCGCAGCTCGAGACCCCGGCCCGCCGGGCATCGCTCACGCGCCGATGCAGGATGCTCAGAATCGAGGCCTCCGCGGTCGCCAGCTGGACAAGGTGACCGGCCCGGTTCAGGACTCCCGCCTCGGCGCTCATGTCGTTGGCCAGGGCAACCGCCGCGGATGGGGGCGTCGAAAAGGCTGCCCGGACCTCGCGTGCCTCTCGCGCAACATCGGTGGAGGCCGCCTTGAGCGCGGTGAGCACGTTGGGGGAGAGGATGGACCCCCCCTGGTTGGCCAGGGCCATGACGACGTCCTGGTCCTCCGGCGTCTCGCGGCGGTGACAGATCGCGACGGTCCTATGAGCCTCGATCGCAGGCAGGGGTTTTGTCGTCGCGGTGGTGGACGAAGCCGCTTGCCCGCAACCGCTGAGCAGCAGCCCCAGCAACGCTGCGAGCCCGGGGCGGCCCGGGCGCCTCGTGGCCCGGGACCTCGGGCTGAGCGTGGCCGTCTCGGGCGCCGCCCCTGAACCCTCGCCGGCCACGGCCAGCGAGACCCCGATCGCGAGCAGAGCCCAGGTCATCGGGTCCTCCAGGAAGTCGGCGTAGAGCATGGTGTGGAAGACCAGCGCCGCGAAGGCCGCGGCCAGCGCGCTCCGCACCGGGTCTCCGCGCGCGCGGCGGACCAGACAGACCAGTGCGGCGATGACCAGGCCGAGGTAGGCCAGTTCCCCGATCAGGCCCTGCTCAGCGGCGATCGTCACCGGGATCGTGTGGGAGGCGGACAGGCTGGTTGCGGTGGCGCGGTTGTGGCGGCGGTATTCGGTGACAAAGGAACCCGACCCGTAGCCCCAGATGGGGCGGTCGGCGAACAGCCTGGCGCCTCCGCTGACCAGTCCGCCCCGCCCGCTCGAGGCGCCGTTGATCCCCTGGTTCAGGCCGAAGGTCCGCGGCGAGACGGCCACGGCCAGACGCGCCCAGGGCGATCACCACCACCGCGATGTAGAGCGCGCGCGAGGGCCTCCAGCGCAGCGCGGCCAGGACCGCCATCCCGACCAGGAGCGCCCCCAGGCTCGAGCGCGAGAGGGTGAGGACGAGCGCGGCCCAGAGCGCGGCCAGGACGGCAACGGTCGCGGCCTGCTCCCGACCCGCCCGCGGGTACAGAAGCAGCACCGCCAACAGGATCATGACCAGGGCCAGGAAGCGCCCGAAGATATCCGGGTCGAAGAAGACCGAGTTGACCGTGAAGTAGGTGTGCAGATCGTTGGTGACGACCAGCTTGGGGTTCAGGATGATCGTCTTGGTGGCGTACTCCGCGTAGGCGATCACGGCGAAGACCACCGCCAGCCCGACGATGACCAGCAGGCAGTTGCGGATCATGGCCGGCGTCCAGCGCAGGCTGCGCAGCAGCGCGTAGAGCAGCGTGAAGGGGACGTAGAAGAAGACCATGTTCTGCAGCGCCTTCTCGAAGCCCGGCGAGTAGATCGCCTGGAGCCGCGTAGAGGACGATGTAGAGCGGCCAGCAGCCGCTCGACCCACACGGCCGCGCCTGCCGAGTTCCGGCCGCGGCGGACGCGGGCGAGGCGGGCGAGACGGGCGCCGGCTCGCCTTCGCGGAGCGCGCGGCTGCAGCCAGGCCAGCGCGCCCACGGCCGACCACGAGGTACAGGGGGACGAGCAGGTTCTTGGTCGAGCCGCCGGCCTGCGATCGGGATCCGGAAGGGCAGCGCCAGGACGGCCAGCGGCCCGAGCACGCCGAACCGAGGGGCGATCAGCCGGCGGCCGCGGCGAGCACGACCAGGACGAGCGCCGCTCCGATGATCGCGGGCAGGGGATGGCGGTGAACGATCCGCAGCTGGGGCGAGTGCCAGATGTCGGCCAGGAGGAGGACCGGCGAGCCAGGACGAGGGCCCCGGGCATGGCCAGCGCGCGCTGCGCGGGGCGCGCGGGCAAGCAGGACCAACGCCGCCAGCCCGGCCGACCACGACCACGCCCAGCTTGGGCAGCGGTCCGGACAGGGCAGCAAAGGCGATCACCAGCGGGCAGATCATCCTCTACCCTCTCGCGACGATGCCCTCCGCGAAGCTCGCGCTGGTCTCGGCCTGCGCGCAGTCTCGCTGTCCGCGTGCGGCATCGCCGCCAAGCCCGAGGTCGGGACACGCCGAGGCCGCGACCAAGAACCGCAAGGCGGTCGACGACCCGCGCAACGCCCATGTCGCAGTGCCTGCAGCAGGACCACATCCCGGTGACCGAGTTCGGTCGGGACGTGGCTCCAGGTCGGGAGCAAGCCCACTGGCCCGACGGTCCAGTTCCTGCCCACGCCGGGCGCCGCCCAGGACGACCAGATCTCCGGCGGGTGGAGAGCGCCGAGGTGATCGGCAGCGCGCTGCTGTATCCCAACCAGGCCTCGGACAGGCTGCTCCAGCAGGTCGAGGGCTGCATGGCCCAGGGAGTGAAGGGCTGAGCCGACGAGCCGTCGCCGAGCCGGCCTGCGCCGCCGTCCCAGGTGCGCCGCCGCGCACACCGCTCGAGCGGCCCGCCGGCACGCTGCCTGCCGGCCGCTTCTATCTCTGGCCTGGCCGATCGTGGCGCTGGTCGTCGGCGATCGTCTCGCTGCTGATCCCGTCGACCCCGAGCTACGACCCGTGGGCGTGGATCATCTGGGGCCGGGAGATCGTCCACTTCAAGCTGCACACGCCGGGCGGGCCCTCCTGGAAGCCGCTGCCGGTCATCTTCACCACCCTGTTCGCGCCCTTCGGGCAGGCCGCGCCGGACATGTGGCTGGTCGTGGCCCGGGCCGGGGCGTTCGCCGCCGTGGTCATGGTCTTCCGCCTCTCCTTCCGGCTCGTGCGCCAGGTCGGCGACGTACTTCTCCTCCTCCGAGGCGAGCTCGGCCCGGTGACCCTGGTCGGACCGGCGGTCCTGGCCGGAGTGATCGCCGCCGTCGGGCTGGCCCTGACCTCGCGGCTACATCTCCGACAACGCGCTCGGCTACTCGGAGGGGCTGGCCACCGCGGTGATCCTGATCGCCCTCGAGCGCGGCGCTGGACGGCCACCCGCGGCAGGCCTTCGCGCTCGGCTTCGTGGCCGCGCTCGACCGGCCCGAGATCTGGCTCTTCTGGGGCCCCTACGGCCTGTACCTGTTCTGGAAGCACCCCGAGGCGCCGCCGGCTGGTGATCGGGCTGTTCGTGCTCATCCCGATCCTCTGGTTCCTGCCCGAGTACTGGGGCTCCGGCCACTTCCTGCGCGGCGTCAGCCGCGCCCAGCACCCGCGCTCCAACAGCCTGGCCTTCGCCCACTGCCCGTTCTGCTCGGAGCTGGTAGACGCCGCCTGGCCGACGATCCTGCTCCGGCTGAAGGTCGCCGCGGCGGTCCTGATCGGCGGCGGTCGGCTTCATCCTCTGGGGCGTGCTGGCGCGAGCCCGGTCGCCCGCGCCTGCGCACATCCGAGACGATCGCCCAGGCCGCGACCGCCGGCTGGGCCTGCTCGGCCTGGTCTGGTTCGTGGTCATCGCGATCATGACCCAGGCCGGGTTCTCGGGCAACAACCGCTACCTGGTGATCGGCTCGGCGATGGTCGACATCTGCGGCGCGGTGGCCTGGGGCTGGGGAACCCTCGAGCTGACCGCGCTGCTGCCCCGGCTCGCGGCGCGGCTACGCGAGCTCAGGCGCGGCGCAGAGAACGCCGGCCGTCGCCTGGGCGACGGCGATCGTGCTGGCGGCGCTGGTGCTTCGCGTTCGTGCCCAACTGGGTGGGCGCCAACCTGATCGAGCATCCAGCGACCCACCGGCGCTCGTCTACCAGGCCCGCCTGCGCGATCGACGCGCCGGCGATCATCCAGCAAGGGCGGCGGCGCCGGCCAAGCTCGAGCGCTGCGGGACGATCATGACCGAGGGCTTCCAGGTCCCGCTGGTGGCCTGGTACACTGGGCGTGCACACCGACCAGATCGAGGGCCCGCCGCGAACGCCGCGCCGCCCGGGACCGCCGCCCAACGTGGTCCTCCAGGCCGCCGCCCACACGCGACTGGCATCCCGCTTCCCCTGCTCCAGCAGTGGCCGAACGTCGCACTACACCTACGTGGGCGCCAGGCCCGGACCTTCCGGCTGTTCGAGCACTGCGCCGGGTGATGCGCGCGATGAGCGCTCCGGGTAGTAGCCTGACCATGGCCACCGTCACCGCTCCGGGATCCGCCCGCGCCACGCCACCCGCGGCGCCGCGAGGACCGGCCCGCAGTTCGACCTGCGCCTCCCCGACCGGCTGGCCCGCTATCCCGTCAAGGCTCCTGGGTCGGGGCCGTGCTGCGTGGTCGTCATGGCCATCTCGGCGGTGCTGCGGACCCGCTACCTCGGGCGGTCAGTTCTGGATGGACGAGGGGCTGTCGGTGGGGATCTCGACCCACCCGCTGTTCGACATCCCGCACCGTGCTGCGCCACGACGGCTCGCCGCCGCTCTACTACATGCTGCTGCACGTCTGGATGAGCGCCTTCGGCTCGACGCGAGACCTCCACCCACGTCGCTCTCGCTTGATCTTCGGGCTGCTCACGCATCCCGGCCGGCGCCTGGCTGGCCCGGAGCCTGTTCGGGCCGCTGGGCGGCGGTGATCGCGATGGTGCTGTTCGCGCTCAATCCGTTCCTGACCGCCTACAGCCAGGAGACGCGGATGTACTCGCTGATGGCCCTGCTCGGGCTGCTGGCCACCGGCGGGATTCATCCACGGCTTCGTCTACCGGCGGCGCCGCTACCTGATCCTGTTCGCGGTCTGCCAGGCGCTGATGCTCTACACCCACATCTGGGGCGCCTTCTTCGGGGTCGGCGCGGCGTGGCGTTCCTGCTCGTGTGGCGGGCCAGCGACGAGCGGCGCGCGCTGGTCAAGGACGCGCGTGCTGCGCCTTCGGCGGTCGCGGCCGTGCTGTTCCTGCCCTGGCTGCCGACGCTGCTCTACCAGGCCGCCCACACCGGCTCGCCCTGGGACAGCGCGCCCAACTTCGGCGCCCCGGTGCAGATCTCGCGCAACCTGATGGGCGGCGACCGGGCCACGGTGGCCCTGGTCCTGGCCGCGCGCCATCGGCGTGGCCGCCCTGTCGGCACCGCGGCCGCTGGCGCAGCCGAGCCGTCGCTGGTCATGTGGACGCTGATCCTGATCCCGGTGGGCACTCTGGCCTTCGGCTGGATCGTCTCGCACTTCTCGCCCGCCTGGGCCTACCGCTACTTCGCCCCCATCGTCGGCGCTGCTGCTGCTGCTGGCCGCGGCCGGCATGTCGCGCGCGCGGGGTGCTCGGACTGCTCGCTCTGGTCGCTGGTGATCGTGTTCTGGGCCAACCCTTCGGAGTTCACGCCGCACAACAAGAGCGACATGCGCGACGTGGCCGCGCGAGATGAGCCCGTTGCTTGCACCGCGGCGACCTGGTCATCCTCGGCCAACCCGAAGCAGTGCCGCTGGCCTGGTACTACCTGCCCGCCGGGCTGCGCTTCGCCAACACCAGCCGGGCACGCTGGTCCCGGATCCACAGTCGATGAACTGGGTCAATGCGCTCTCGCGGCTGCAAAACGCCAATCCGAACACAACGCTGAATCGGCTCGATTGCTACCCTCAGGCCGAACCAGCAGGTCCTGTTCGTGCGTCCCCTGACCGAGGGAGCGCAGAACTGGCAGGCACCGTGGACGCAGCTCGTCCGTCGGCGCTCGGCCCAGTGGGGGGCGCTTCTCGCCTCCAACCCGAGCCTAAAGCCGGTCGCGTGGGCTCCGCACAACTACCGGGGCTCCTGCTGCGTAGCCAACAGCGCGCTCCTATACCGAAAGCTCTAAGTGGCCCGTTTCGCAAGTACGACGATCAAGGACACCAAGTGACTCCTCAGCCCCAAGACGCCACCACCGCCGGCGCGGAGATCACGCCCGAGCATCCCGTCGTCGTGCTGGGCGCCGGACCGGCCGGCCTGACCGCTGGCTATCTGCTGGCCAAGCAGGGCAAGCCGGTCATCGTGCTCGAGTCCACCGAGCACGTCGGCGGCATCGCCCGGACCCAGGTGCGCGACGGCTACCGCTTCGACCTGGGCGGCCACCGCTTCTTCACCAAGGTCAAGGAAGTTGACGAGCTGTGGCACGAGATCATGAAGGAGGAGTTCCTCAAGCGCCCGCGCCAGTCGCGGATCTACTGGAACGACAAGTTCCTCGAGTACCCGCTCCAGGGCATGGACGTGATCAAGAAGCTCGGGCCCGTCGAGCTCACCCGGTGCCTCATCTCCTACTGCTTCGGCGCCGATCAAGCCCAAGGGCCGGGAGGACAGCTTCGAGCAGTGGGTCTCCAACCGGTTCGGCAAGCGGCTCTACAACCACTTCTTCAAGACCTACACGGAGAAGCTCTGGGGCGTCAAGGCGGATGAGATCCGGGCTGAGTGGGCCGCCCAGCGGATCAAGGGCCTGTCCTTCTTCTCGGCCGCCAAGTCGGCCTTCTTCGGCAACAAGGGCGACAAGATCAAGTCGCTGATCTCCGAGTTCAACTACCCCCGCTTCGGCCCCGGCCAGATGTGGGAGCAGATGACCGACGACATCAAGGCCCAGGGGGGCGAAATCAGGCTCAACGCCCCGGTGACCAAGTTGGTCGTCTCCGAGGGCCGCGTGAGCGAGGTGATCGCCGGCGGCGAGACGCTCTACCCATCGCACGTGATCTCCTCACTGCCGCTCCGCACCACGGTCGGCATCACCGAGCCCGAGGCGCCGCTCGAGGTCCGCGACGCCGCGCAGGGCCTCCGCTACCGGGAGTTCTTGACCGTGCTGCTGGTGATCGAGGGTGAGGACCTGTTCCCCGACAACTGGATCTACATCCACCAGCCGGGCGTGCGCGTGCTGCGAATCCAGAACTTCAAGTCCTGGAGCCCGTGGATGGTGCCCAACGGATTCAGACGCCTCGATCGGCATGGAGTACTTCTGCTTCGAGGGCGATGATCTCTGGAACATGAAGGACGACGACCTGGTGGCGATGGCCGGCCAGGAGATCGAGACGCTCCACCTGGCCCACGCGGCCAAGGTCAAGTTCGGCTTCGTAGAGCGGGTCCACAAGGCCTATCCGATCTACGACGAGCTCTACGGCGAGCGGGTGGCCACGATCCGCGGCTGGCTGGAGACGATCGGGAACCTAACCCAGGTCGGCCGCAACGGACTGCACCGCTACAACAACTCCGACCACTCGATGCTGACCGCGATGCGGGCCGTCGACAACATCCTGCTCGGCACCAAGCACGACATCTGGGCGGTCAACGCCGAGAGCGTCTACCACGAGGAGCACCAGGAGAACGAGGAGCCCTACCGCAACCCGCCGAACACCCCGGCGATGGAGCAGCCGCTCGCTTCGGAGCGGTGAGCCTGCGCACCTTGCCCGCGCAGCGTTCCCGCGGCGCTGCGACCGCGGTCCTGGCCTCGATGGCCCTGGCTCTGGCCGGCCCCGGGGCGGCCGTAGCCGCGGGCGGCAAGAAGGGTGCGGCAGCGGCGACCCACACGGCGGTGACGCACACGGCGACGTCGGGCTCGGCGACTCGGCCTCGGCGACGTCGGGCCGCAGCGCCCCCGGTGCCCGGGACGAACTCGAGCCCGCTGTCGAGCTTTCCCGCGCCGCCGGTCAGCGCCTCGACGACGGCGACCCAGACCAATGCGGCGGTCGGAACGACGACCAATGGAGCCGGGAACAGCTCGATCAGCGGCGGGAGCGCGATCGCCATCGCGGTGGGCGCGCTGGTTGTCTTGGCCGGAATCTCCTTCTTCATCTGGCACGACGCGCGGCGCCGGGCACCGGTCAAGCCGGGCGCCGGAGGTGGCGACTACTCGGGTACCGAGGGCCGGGGACGGAGCGGGTCAAAGCCACCCCCGAAGCCGCGCAAGCTGAGCCCGGCTGAGCGCCGGCGGCGTAAGCGCGGCCGGTCCCAGCGGCGCTAGCCGGACTCAGGCCGCTGCGCGGAGGGCGTGCTTGGCCCGCAGCAGCTGGCGCTCGACCGTCCGGCGGGTGAGCTGTGTGTAGGCGGCCATCTCCTTGTAGCTGAGGCCGAGTCCGGCCAACCATACGAGCTGCTGCTGGCGCGCCGGGAGGCGGCGCACGGCGCCGAGGCGCTCGCGCACAGCCACGGTGGCGTCTAGCTCGGGTGCCTCCGGCAGCGGGGCGTCGCATTCGATCAGGGCATCGAGCGATACCTCGCGCTCCTCACGACGAACGAGCTTGACCGCCTCGCGACTGGCCGTGGTGACCAGCCACGAGAGCGTGGCCTCGGGCCGCACGGTGCCCGCGCGCGGGATCAGCCGGCTCCAGGCGGCCTGGCAGGCATCGTCGATGACCGCCTCCTGGGCCCGGATCCCCGAGCCCACGATGCGGCGGAGCCGGGTGGCATGGACGGCGTAGAGCTCGGTGACCGGGTCGGCGGGGTGAAGGCTCGCGCTGGATTCCATCTTGGCACTCCTTGAATCTAATTGAGACTAACTTCTTACGTTTGAGACTAACGAATCTCCCAGAGGATTGCTAGGTTCAAATACATTCAGTTGGCTCATTTGAACTCAGGAGGCGGTCAGGTGATAGCTCTAGTTGCCACGGTCAGCGCGCATCCCGACCTTCGCGGCCTGCCGGGAAGCAACGTCCTGCAACAGCTGGTCAACGGCGCCGAGGCGTGGTCACTGGCCATCGCGCTGCTGGGGACGTTCGTCGGCGCCGGGCTGTGGACGGTCGCCTCCCATACCCACAACCAGCACTACGCGGCCCGCGGTCGCATGGCCGCCCTGATCTCAGCCGCGGCCGCGCTCGTCGTCGGGGCGGCCCCCGGACTGATCAACTTCTTCCAGCACCTGGGGACGACGGCGCGATGACGCGGACCTCCCGGCGTCCGCTCGCCGCCGTGATCGTGGCGCTCGCGCTGGCCCTGCTCGCCGCGCCCGCCCCCGCTCAGGCCTTTGATCCCACCAAGCCGATCTGCACGCTGGCCGGCCTTCTCAGCACGGTGGCCGGCAAGGTATGCGGCACCGCGCGCCACGCCGGATCGGTACTCAAAGCGGGCCAGAAGCTCCTGGGTGGCCACCTCGGTGGGGCCGTCGAGACCCTGACCGGCTCCGGGACGCCAGCGCGAGCCTTCAAGGCCGCGGCCGTCTTCGCCGCCGCCAGCGGCTGGGTGGTGGATGGCGCCAGGATCGTGCTGCGCGAGACCGCCTCGGTGATCTCGACGACGACCCGGCCACAGCTCCAGAGCACGTGGTTCTCGATCTCGTACTGGCGCATCGCCGCCATATCCGCCTTGCTGACCCTCCCGTTCCTGTTCGCCGCCGCCATCCAGGCCATGATCCGCTCAGATCTGAGCCTGCTTCTGCGCTCGGCCTTCGGGTATCTCCCGCTCGGCCTGCTCGCAGTCAGCATTGCTGCACCGGTGACCCAGCTGCTGCTGGCCGCCTCCGATGAGATGTCGGCCTTGGTCTCTTCCGCCTCGGGTTACACGGCAGCCGGGTTCGCCCACGTGACGGCCCTCGGCGTCCTGTCCGGCGGCGTATCGAGCTTTGCCCTGTTCTTCGTCGGCCTGCTCGCGGTCGCGGCCACGATGACCCTGTGGATCGAGCTCCTCATCCGGTCGGCCGCGGTGTACGTCATCGTCCTCATGCTGCCGCTGTTCTTCTCTGCCCTGGTCTGGCCGGCCCGACGCATCTGGGCGCTGCGCGCGATCGAGGTGCTGGTGGCGCTCATCCTGGCCAAGTTCGCCATCGTCGCCGTGCTGTCTCTGGGCGGCGCCGCGCTCGGCCATACGGCCGTGCCCAGCGTGACCCAGATGCTGGCCGGGACGACGCTCGTCATGCTGGCCGCGTTCTCCCCGTGGGCCCTGCTTCGGCTGCTGCCCCTGCACGAGCTGGCCAGCGGGGTCGAGGGGCTGCGCGGTGGGGCGGCGCGCGGCCTGGCCCCGGTCGACGCCGGGGCCGCCCAGGCTTACGAGACCGCCTCCGGGTTCGGCGATCAACTGGCCGCGGCACGCTCAGAACGCCCCGGAGCCGACGCGGCGCGCCCGAGCGCCGCCCGGGGCGTCGTCGAAGGCCTGGCCTCCGAGGCTGGGCGCGGCGACAGTCCGCGCGGCGACAGCGCGGGCGGCGGCGGTCAACCCGCGGCGGGGCACGACGTTCCGGGCGGCGGCGGTCAACCCGCGGCGGGGCACGACGTTCCGGGCGGCGGCGGTCAACCCGCGGCGGGGCACGACGTTCCGGGCGACGCCGGTCAACCACCGGCGGGGCAAGCCGGACCCGGCGGCGGCGATCGGCCCGCCGCGGCGCCGGTCGAGGACGGGACCGCCGTCCCGGCCGATCTCCTAGGGGAAGTGCTCGGCCAGGCGCCGCGGGGTGAGGGCGAGGCCTGGGAGCTCGGCTCGGTCCTGGGCCCGCACTGGGAGGGCGGCAACCTGAACGGCCGCATCCTCGAGCTCGGCCCTGAGGGCCCGGCCGAGGCGCCGCGCCCCCGGGAGCCGGAGCCTCCAGCCCCGGCCGGAGCGCCGGAGCCCCCGTTGCCCGATCCCGATGGCGGCACGCTGTGAGCGAGCGCCGACTCAGCTACTCCTTTGGGCCGCTCGAGCGCCGGGGGATCCTCGGACCGTTGCACGGCGGCCAGGTGGTCCTGCTGGCCGCCGGGATCGCGACTGCCATCGCCGTCCTCGACCGCTACCCATCGCCCGGCGGCGCCCTGGTGGGCCTGCTCTGCGTGATGGCGTCGCTGGCCTCGAGCTTCGCGCCGCTCGGCGGTCGCACGGCGCAGGAGTGGCTCCCGGTGACCGTGGCCTTTCTGGCCCGGGGAGCGCTGCGGCGAAGCCGCTTCCGCTCGCGGGCGCCGGGGACCGGGGCGCGGGTCTCCGGGACGAGCCGCGGCCGGCCGACTCCGTCGGCGCCCGATCCGCCCCGAGAGCTGCGCGGCGTGCGCGTTATCGAGGTGCCCTATCGCCAGCGCACCATCGGGGCGCTGGCCGAGGAGGCCGGACGGCGCCTGACCGCGGTGCTGGCCTGCCGGGTGCTGGCCTTCTCGCTCCTCGATCCGGAGGCCCAGGAGCGGCGCCTGGCCCGCTGGGGCCTGGTGCTCTCCGGGGCGAGCGGAGGACCGGTGAGGCGGCTGCAGTGGATCGAGCGGACCGCGCCCGCCCAGGGCGATCAGCTCGCGCGTTGGCTTCATTCCGAGCGTGACCCGGCCATACCGCTACGCGGGACGCCGATCATCGAATCCTATTTGGAGCTGATCGGCACCACGACCGAACTGGCTCAGGAGCACGAGATCCTGCTCGCCGTCCAGGTCGACGCCCGTCGCTCGCGGCGCGCCGGACGCACGGCCGCCGAGCAGCTGGTTGACGCGACCGAGCGGGTGGCCCGGGGTCTCGAGGCGGCCGAGGTGGATGTGCTCGGAGCGCTCAGCCCGGGGCAGCTGGCCCGCGCGCTGCGGACCGCGTTCGACCCGTACGCGCGCGCCGAGCTGGCCGGACTCGAGGCCGCCGACCCCGGGCGAGACGGTCTGTCCGAGTCCAGCGGCTGGCCGCTCGGGGCGCGCGAGCGCTGGGACCACTACCGGAGCGACGGCGCCGTGCACGCGACGTACTGGATCTCCGGCTGGCCCCGGATCGAGGTCTCGCCGATGTTCATGGACGCCCTGATCGGGCGCTCGAGCGCGGTGCGGACGATGTCGGTCATCTTCGAGCCGCTGGCGGTGGAGCGTTCGACCCGCGAGGTCGAGGCGGCGATCACTCGCGACCAGGCCGACCGCACCCTGCGGGCGCGATTCGGCCAGTCAGAGACGGCCCGCCAGCGCCAGGCCCACGTGGCCACAGTCCGCCGCGAGGCCGAGCTGGCTGCCGGTCACGGGGAAGTCAGGCTGAGCGGATTTGTCACCGTGTCGGGCCGCGACGAGGAGGACCTGCGACGCTCCTGCGCCGAGGTGCTCGACCATGCCGCCCGGGCACATCTCGAGCTGCACCGCCTCTACGGGCAGCAGGCGGACGCGTTCACCTTCACTCTCCCGCTGGGCCGGGGCCTGCGGTGAGCCTGCGCGCCAGCCAGCGGCCCGGGCACCGCGTGAGCACCCGTCACGCGCAGGCGCTCTACCCGTTCATCGCCGCGGGCGGGCTGAGCGGGCGCGGAGTGTTCGTCGGCCGGGACTCGAGCGGCGGCGCATTCTGCTTCGACCCGTGGCTGCTCTACGGCCAAGGCACGCTGGACGACCCCAACGTGATCGTGCTCGGCAAGCTCGGCCAGGGCAAGAGCGCGCTGGTCAAGACGCTGCTCTGGCGGATGCTGCTGTTCGGTCGCCGGGCCTTCGTCCTCGACGTCAAGCGGGAGTACGGACCGTTGTGCCACGCCGCCGGGGTGGAGCCGATCTCGCTCGTGCCCGGAGGCGGCGTGCGCCTGAACCCGCTGGCCTCACGGCCCGAGGAGCACACGCAGCTCGAGCTGCTCCGAGCCGTGACCATCACCGCGCTGGGCGGACCGCTGACCCAGGTCGAGGCCGGCGCTCTGCGCGAGGCGCTGCGCGTCGTGCGTGCGCGGCGGGCCGAGCCGACGCTGCCCGAGATCGCCGCGGTGCTGTTCGCGCCGGTCAGTGAGATGGCCGAGCGTCTCCAGACCGAAGCGTCCTGCCTGGCCGCCGATGTCCGACGCGCCGCGCTGGCCCTGCAGGATCTCTGCGAGGGCCCGCTCCGAGGGATGTTCGACGGGCCGACGACGCCCGGCCTCGACCTCGACGCCCGGCTGCTCGTGCTCGACCTGCACGCCGTGCGCGACTCGCCCGCGGTGGGGATCCTGATGGCCTGCGCGACGGCGTGGATCAGCGCGCTGCTCGCCCGCACCGCGGAGCGGCCGGGGCGCGAGCGGCTGATAAACGTCGCCGACGAGTCCTGGAAGATCGTCCAGCACGCCGGACTGGGTGAGTGGTTTCAGTCCAACTTCAAGCTCGCGCGGCAGTTCGGGGTCATGAACCTCGTCGTCCTGCACAAGCTGGCGGACCTGCATGGCGCCGGAGATGCCGGCTCGCGGGCGGCACGGATCGCCGAGGGCCTGGTCGCCGACGCCTCGACGCGGATCGTCTACCACCAGGATGAAAGCCAGGTGCCCCTGACCCGAGACCTGCTCGGCCTCTCGAGCGCCGAGGCCGAGTTGATCGCCCTGCTCAGCCCGGGCCAGGCCCTGTGGCGGGTCGGCGGGCGGTCGTTCGTCGTCCAGCACTGCCGCTCGCGGGTGGAGGCCGCGCTGACCGACACCGACACGGGCATGCGGGGAACCGGCGTTGGCCAGGAGCGCCGGTGAGCAACCGCTCCGCCACCAGTGGTCCGTCCGATGCCGCGGTTCTGGCCGTGCTCGCGGCCGCGGCCGCCCTCGGCCTGCTCGTGTGGCTGTGGGGAGGGGTGGCCGGGGTGCTGTTCGGCCGCGGCTGGCCCTCGCTGCCCGCCGCAGAGCTGCCCGGGGTGATCTTCCGCCTACCCGGGCGCCTGGCCGATCCGGCCCGGGCCTGGCCGCACCCCGCCGGCGCGCGACTGCCCGGCCCGGCGGGCTGCTACCTGGCCCTGCTGCTCGTCCTGGCCGCGGCCGCGGGGCTGCTCCGGGCTGCGGCCGGCTCGGGCGTGGTGGCCGAGCTCCTGGGTGGCCGCCGGCGCGGCGCGCGCTGGGCCGGCGCGGTCGAGCTTCGCCGCCTGCGTCCCGCGGCCCGGCGCATCGCCTCCCGATCCGCAGGCGGCGCCCGCCTCACCCTGGGCCGCTACCACGGGCGCCTGCTCCAGGCCGAGGAGCGCCATGCCCTGGTCGCGTTCGGGCCTCCCCAATCGGGCAAGTCAGCCGGGCTGGCCGTGCCCGCCCTGCTCGAATGGCCCGGCCCCGCGGTCGCGTCGTCGATCAAGACCGACCTCCTGGCCAGCACGATCGAGCGCCGGCGTTCGGTCGGACCGGTGTACGTATTCGATCCGTTCGAGCTCTCGGGCGTACCCGGGCAGACCTGGTCTCCGCTGGCCGGCTGCGCAAGCTGGGACGGTGCGCTCGAGGCGGCCTGGCGCCTGGCCGGCGCGGCCGAGCTCGATCAGAAGGGCGTGGAGGGCGGCGACTTCTGGGCCGTGGCCGCGGAGCAGCGTCTGGCTCCGCTTCTCTACACCGCCGCCGCCGCGAGGCTGGGCATGGACGCCGTGGTCCGCTGGGTCTACGGCCAGGGCGCTCGCGAGCTGGACGAGACCATCGCCCGGCTCACCGGCGAGGCCACGGATGGCGAGCAGCTCGAGGATGTCCACGCCGCCTATGACGCGCTGCGCGCCTTCGAGGCCCAGGCCGACCGGACCCGCACCTCGATCGAGGCCACGGCGCAGGGGCTGCTCCGGGCGTATCGCTTCCGCCGGGTCATCCGCTCGGCCGCCTCCGCGGAGATCGGCGCCGACGCGCTGCTCGATAACCGGGCCACGCTCTACCTGATCGGCGATGCCAAGGCCTCCAAGCTCCTGCGCCCGATCTTCCTGGCCCTGCTCTCCGAGATCGTCGACCGGGCGTACGAGCGCGCCACCCGCGCCGGGGGACGACTGGCCGATCCGCTGCTGCTGTGCCTGGACGAGGCCGGGAACGTGGCTCCGCTACCGAACCTGGCCGAGATCGCCTCCACCGCGCCCAGCCACAACATCCAGCTGATCTCGATCTTCCACGATCTCGCCCAGGCCCGCAGCCGCTATGGCCGCCAGGCCGAGACCGTGGTCAACAGCCACCGGGCGCGCATGCTCCTGCCTGGCGTGGCCGACCTTGACACCCTGCGGTACTTCGCCGATCTGGTCGGTGAGGAGGAGGCCCGCGACACTTCCCGGACCACGGGGGCCGGTGCCGGCGGAGGAACGCGGACGAGCTCGGTCAGGCGCCGCCCGCTGGTGGCCGCCGAGTCGCTACGCCAGCTTCGCGAGCGCCATGCCCTGCTGCTCTACGGCCGGATGCCGCCGGCCGAGATCGAGCTCCGCATGTGGTTCGGAGACCGGCGCCTGCGCCGCCTGGCGGCGCCGTGACGGAGTTCGACCCCGACGACGGGCGGCCCGAGGACTGGACCGGTGAAGAACTCGACGATGGGACGGGTCGCTGGCCGCTGACCTGGCGAGGGTTGTACCCGCGCGAGCGGTGGCTGTGGTTCGAGCGCCTATGGGCGGACGTATGCGCTCTGCGCGTGCGCTACCGGCTGGGCGTCCGCTCGGGCTGGTGGGAGGACGAGATCCAGCTCGAGGCGCTGGCGGCGCTAGCCGCCTGGACCGACCGCTACGACTCGGGTGAGTGGGATGACCCGCCGGGCAAGCTGGCCCTGCTCTGCGACCTGGAACGGGTGGCCGCGTTCCTCCGGGACGGACTCGACCCATTCCATCCCGAGCGCGACCGCGAGGCCTTCCGGGCTCATCTGATCCGCCTGGGCTGCCAGCCGCCCCCGGACTGAGGCCGCCAGGCCCCTAAGCTCGGGGCCAGGCCCGCGTCCCGGGACTTGACCGCCGCCCGCCGCCACCGGGGCCATTAGGCTCCGGCCACCAAAAAGGACAGGAGATGACGGGATGCCCCTGAATGCGCGCCAGCCGAACCGTCCCCACAACCGCCCATTGGTCCTGGCCAGTCATGCGGGGCCGGAGCACGAGATGCCGATCGACAGCTTGTCCGCGAAGGGCATCGGTGGCGACGGGGCCTACGAGATGATCACCAGCGAGTTGCTGCTGGACGGGCAGGCCCGCCTGAACCTGGCCACGTTCGTCACCACCTGGATGCCCTCGCTGGGGGCCCGGCTGATGGCCGAGACTGCGGACAAGAACATGATCGACAAGGATGAGTACCCGCAGACGGCGGAGATCGAGGCGCGCTGCGTGAACATCCTGGCCGACCTCTGGAATGCCCCTGAACGCGAACACGCCACCGGCTGCTCGACCACGGGCTCGAGCGAAGCGGCGATGCTGGCGGGAATGGCCCTCAAGTGGCGCTGGCGGGCTCGCCGCCAGGACGCCGGCAAGGCCGCCGACCGCCCGAACCTGGTCATGGGGGCCAACGTTCAGGTGTGCTGGGAGAAGTTCTGCCGCTACTGGGAGGTCGAGCCCCGCCTGGTGCCGATGGAGGGCAACACCTTCCATCTGACCGCCGAACGGGCGGTGGCCCACTGCGATGAGAACACGATCGGCGTGGTGGCCATCCTCGGCTCCACCTTCGACGGCAGCTACGAACCGGTCCAGGAGATCGCCGCCGCTCTGGATCAGCTGGCCGACGAGCAGGGCATCGACGTTCCACTGCACGTCGATGCCGCCTCGGGAGGCTTCGTGGCGCCGTTCCTGGTCCCCGAGCTGGAGTGGGACTTCCGCCTGAGCCGCGTGCAGTCGATCAACGCCTCGGGCCACAAGTACGGGCTGGTTTACCCCGGTGTGGGCTGGGCGATCTGGCGCGATCAGTCCGCCCTGCCCCGCGAGCTCGTGTTCGACGTCAACTACCTGGGCGGCAACATGCCGACGTTCTCGCTGAACTTCTCGCGTCCGGGCAGCGAGGTCCTGGCTCAGTACTTCATGTTCATGAGCCTCGGCCGTGACGGCTACACGACCGTGATGCGCAACCTGCAGCAGATCGCCATGCACATCTCGGCCGGAATCGCCGGCATGGGCCCCTACAACCTGATCTCCGACGGCAGCCAGCTGCCGGTGTTCGCCTTCGCCCTGGACCCCAAGGTTCACAACTACAACGTGTTCGACGTCTCCGACCGCCTGCGCGAGCGGGGCTGGCTGGTCCCCGCCTACACCTTCCCGGCCAACCGCCAGGATCTCAGCGTCCTGCGCGTGGTGGTGCGAGCGGGCATGAACATCGAGATGGGCGAAATGCTGCTCGACTTCCTCAGTGAGCAGACGATCGACCTGGAGGCCCTCAGCGGGCCGCTGCCCCGCTCGGTATTCAAGCCTCGGGCTGCCTTCGCCCACTGAGCCTCGGCGGAGGGAGACCCGGGGCGCCTTCGCCCTCCCCGCGGTGAGGTCGGGTGCGCAGTTCTGCCTATATGGCATAAACGCGCACTCACCCGGCGAGCGCGTGCTGCCGGGCTGGCGCGACTGAGTCCCAGCGCGTCCAGCCGCCCTCAAGATCCGCGGCCGCGCGGCCGTTATCTCGAGGGTTATGACAACTCGGTTTGCCGCCCTTCTCATTTCAGCCCTCCTCGCCGCGCTCATCTGCAGCGGGGTGTCGATCGGCGCCACGCGTCACTCGACCGGCCCGTACGTAAACCCATTCACCAGCTCGCTCTGGTCACCGTCGCGCACTGACATGGGCGTCGACATGATCCCCGCCGCCCCCACCCCGGTGGTGGCCATCGGCGACGGGGTCATCCTCGGCTCGGAGTCCCACGCACCCTGGCCGGGCAAGCACTACATCGACTACCAGCTCAGCTCGGGCAGCCACGCGGGAGACGTCGTCTACGTGGCCGAGCACCTGAAGGACCTGCTCCGCGCGGGCACCTCGGTCAAGGCGGGCGAGAAGATCGCCACCGCGCTGCCCGGCTATCCCTGGACCGAGTGGGGCTGGGCCGACCAGTACGGGTCGCCCCGCGCGCTGCCCTGTTACAAGGAGGGCCACGCGACCAGCTCAGGGCGTGAGATGGCCCGCTTCCTCATATCCCTGGGGACGACTCTCCTCGACCCGCCCGGGCCCGGCTCCGACGCCCCCACCGGGCGCAAGTGCTGACCAGGAAAGAGGCCACCCTCACACCATTCCGGCCAGGCGGCGTCCCGCGGCCCTGAGTTGCCGCGGCGTCCCGGCCTCGGTGACGGTCTGGAGGTCGAGGATGCGGGCGCCGAAGCGGTCAAGCTGGTTGGTCCCGACCACGGCGTGGCACGGCACGCCGGACTGCCGGGCCCGGGTGGCCACCTCGGAGACCGCCTTGCCGACCAGGCTCTGCCCGTCCAGTCGCCCTTCGCCGGTGACCACGGCGTGGGCGGCGCGCATCCGGCGGTCGAACTCGAGCGCGTCGAGCACGAACGCCGCCCCGGGGACCAGGGTGGCCCCGTAGGCCGCCCACAGCCCGCCGGCCAGGCCGCCGGCCGCGCCCGTCATGGGGCGCCCGCGCGGATCGCGCGGCCAGCTTCGGGCCAGCCCGTGCAGGCGCGCGGTGAGCCGGCGCACCGTGTCGGGGTCCGCCCCCTTCTGGGGCCCGAACACCCGCGCGGCGTCCTCGAACGGGGTGCGCACGTCGCACAGGACCACGAGCTCGGTCTCCTCGAGTCCCCCTCCGCGATCGATGGCCCGGATCGCCCCGGCTCCGCCGTCGCTGGTGGCGCTGCCCCCGACGCCCACGTAGATCGTCTTGGCGCCGGCGGCGACCGCGGCTCGGATCAGCTCCCCGGTACCGGTGCTCGTGGCGGCGAACGCGTCGCGCTCTGGCTCGGCGACCAACTGGAGCCCGCTGGCCGCCGCCGTCTCGACCACGGCGACGCCGTCACCGAGCCCGAACGAGGCTTCGATCTCGGCCGCCCAGGGGGGCCGTGGCCGGCGCCGGGCAGAGCCGTACCCCCAGCGGCTCGGCCAGGGCCTCGAGCGTACCCTCGCCGCCGTCGGCGATCGGACACAACTCGACCGGGCGCCCTCCATCCCGGAGGCCGGCGCCGAGCGCGCCGGCGACCTGTGCCGCGCTCAGTGTCCCCTTGAACGCGTCCGGCGCCACCAGCACGGTGTCGGGGATGCCGGGCGGCCGCGCTCACCCGGCCAGTATCCGTCATGCTGAGCGGCGATGGCCGAGTACGAGGTGATCGAGGCGGCGGGCATTGAGGTTCGGCTCTCGAACCCGGGCAAGGTGTTCTTTCCCGAGCCGGGCATCACCAAGCTCGACCTGGCTCGCTACTACCTGGAGCTGGCCGAGCCCGTGACTGCCCAGCTGCGCGACCGGCCGACGGTGCTCAAGCGGTTCGTCGACGGCGCCGGCAAGAAGCCGTTCTTCCAGAAGCGCATCCCAGACTCGGCACCCGAGTGGCTGCAGACCGCCGAGGTCACCTTCCCCAGCGGGCGCAGCGCCCGGGAGCTCCTGCCCAATGACGCCGCCCACCTGGTGTGGGGCGTGAATCTGGGGGTGATCGACTGGAACCCCTGGGCCGGTGCGGGTGCCCGACCTCGACCATCCCGACGAGCTGCGGGTCGACCTGGACCCCACGCCCGAGGCGAGCTGGGACGACGTGCGCCAGGTGGCCCTGGTCGTGGGCCAGGTCCTCTCCGACCACGGCCTGACCGGGTTTCCCAAGACGAGCGGATCGCGGGGCATCCACGTCAACGTGCGCGTGAAGCCCGAGCACGACTTCATCGCCGTGCGGCGCGCGGCGATCGCCCTGGCCCGCGAGGTCGAGCGCCGCGCGCCGGAGATCGCCACCAGCAAGTGGTGGAAGGAGGAGCGCCACGGCGTGTTCGTGGACTACAACCAGAACGCCCGTGACCGCACGGTGGCCTCGGCCTACAGCGTCCGGCCGACCCCCGACGCCCGGGTCTCCACTCCGCTGAGCTGGCCCGAGGTGGCCGACGTCGAGGCGGCCGAGCTGCGGATCGACACCGTGCCCGCGCTGGTCGCGCGACGGGGTGACCCCCACGCCGACATCGACGCCCACGCCGGCTCGCTCGACGGGCTGCTCGAGCTGCCCAGAGCGCGATCAGGCCGCCGGCCTGCCGGACGCGCCCTGGCCGCCGCACTTCCGCAAGCAGGCCGGCGAGCCACCGCGCGTTCAGCCCAGCCGCGCGCGGAAGGCCTGAACGACGCCGCTCAGAGCTGCATCTGGGCCAGCTTGCACTCGGCCGGCGGCTTGTCCTCGCGCCAGCGGAGGATCTTCGTCCCGTGGCGGATGCGGCCGTCCGAGGCGTGATCGAAGGTCACCTCGACGACCAGTTCGGGACGCAGGCTGATCCACTCGAGATCCTTCTCGCTCTTCCACCGGCTGGCATCGCCATGGCCGCGCTGTCCGGTCTCGTACGGGGCCAGCCGGCCGACCAGGGCGCGCTTCTCCGCCGCGCGCAGGCCCGAGGAGTGACCGACGACATGGAGCTGGCCCAGCTCGTCGTACAGGCCGAGGATCAGCGAGCCGACTGTGTCCGGCTCCTTGCCCGGGCGGTAGCCGGCCACGACGGCATCGATCGTCCGCACGCGCTTGACCTTGACCATGCCGGCACGCGCCCCGGGGCGATACGGGGCCCCGAGCTCCTTGGCCACGACTCCCTCACCGTGGGCCAGCCAGGGCGCGGTCTGCTCGAGGTCACGCGTCACCGGCGTGAGCCCGATGCCGGACTCGGCCAGCTGCTCGAGAATCGTCCGGCGCTCGGCGAACGGCCGGCCGATCAGACGCTCATCATCGACGGCGAGCAGGTCAAAGGCCACGAACCGGGCCGGCGTCTGCTCGGCCAGCAACGCGATGCGCGAGGCCGCGGGATGAATGCGCTGCTGCAGGGCGCCGAAGTCCTGCGCGCCAGCGGGCGAGTCCGAGTCGATGATGATCTCCCCGTCGACGACGTAGCGTCCGCCGGGAAAGGCCAGCTCGGGGAAGTAGCGGCCCAGCGGCTTGGCCCCACGGGACTGGATCATGACCTCGTCTCCGTCGACGAACACGATCGCCCGGAAGCCATCGAACTTGGGCTCATAGCTCCATCCCTCGCCCGAGGGCAGCTCCGGCTTGGAGCGGGCCAGCTGGGGCTCGACCGGTGGCTTGAAGGGCAGGTCCACGCCCGGCGATGGTAGCCCCGCCGCGGTGGCGGGGGCGCGAGGACCGTCTACGATCGCTCAATGGCCGCCGAACAAGCCACCGTGGCCGAAGAGGAGTACCTGGAGTCACTGTTCTGGCTATTCGAGGCCGGGCTGCCGATGACCGGGGCGAATTTGTCCCGTGCCATGCAGCTGTCAGCTCCCACCGTGCACGAGATGCTGGGGCGGCTGGAGCGCGACGGCTACGTGGCCCGCGAGCGCCGGTCGGGCGATCGAGTTCACCGAGGCCGGACGGGGGCACGCCGAGCGCATCGTCAGCCGCCACCGGATGATTGAGCGCTTCCTGACCGACGTGGTCGGGGTACCGTGGGACGATGTCCACGAGGAGGCCGAGAAGCTCGAGCACGCCATGACTCCGCGCTTCGAGGCCTACGTCCGCGGCGCCGTAGGCGATGCCAAGACCTGCCCCCACGGGCACCCGATCCAGGTCGGCCAGCGCGTCGACGGGGTCCCGCTGGCCGACTGTGCGGTCGGCGCCGAGGTGACCATCCTGCGCCTCGAGAACGAAGCCGAGGATCTCCTGCACTACCTGAAGCGGGCCGGGATCGCCCCCGGAGTGACGGGCACGGTCTCGGTGCGCGATGACGAGCAGGTCGAGGTCGACGTTGACGGCCGGCCCGCCGCAGTCACGGTCAGCGTGGCCGAGACCGTGTCCGTGCTCGCCGATCCCTCACCGCCGCCGCGGACCGCGCTGCCCGACCAGCTGGTCCTGGGCCGCGAGCGCTACGGGCGCTAGCTGATCCGCCAGCGGGGCTGACTCAGACCGGCGCCGGGAGCTCGCGGCCGGCGGTCAGCCAGCGCTTGAGCTGACCCCAGATCGCGGGGTGGTTGAGCAGATCGAAATGGGTGGCCCCGCCCAGATGGCTGTAGTTCTCGACCGGGAACTGAAGCCGCTCCCCGCGACCATCGTGTGACCAGGCGCTCGGCCTCAGCACGAGGAGATCGCCGAGCAGGCGCCCGGCCGGAGCCCTGGCATCGCGGGAGACGGTGGCGCTGACGAAGTAGTGCGTGGCGCTGGTCAGGAACGGCACCACGGTCCCGGTGTTCGAGCGGAAGGCGTCGGGGTCGTGGCCCTGCCAGTCCTCGTCGACCACGTAGCCGAAGCCGAGATCCTTGACGCCGGCCGCGCGAACCCTGATCGGGGTAGCGAAGGGTCGCGTCTCGGGCAGGCGGGACAGGCCGTGACAGGCCGCGTTGGCGGCCAGCTCGAGCGGCGCTCCCTTGTGAGGGGTACCGAGCATGAACACGTGGCGGACCAGCTCGCGCCATGAGCCCTCGGAGGCGTAATGGCAGGCGCTGCGGGCCAGCAGGCCGCCCATCGAGTGGCCGATCAGGGCAATTTCTGTGACCTCGACGGGCCAGGCCGCGACCAGCTCTGAGAGCAGCTCGGACAGCCGGCGGCCGTTGACCGACACGTGCAGGCCGCTGTTGTAGCGCACGTACACCGAGCTGTAGCCGAGCTCGGCCTCGAGGGCGTCCCCGTAGGGCACCGAGCGGTAGGCGCGCAGCCGCCAGGCGTCATCGGTCTCACACAGTCCATGCAGGAAGATGGCCAGACGAGGTCGGGCGTCGGGCACGGCGCCGGCCAGCGCGTTCAGGTCAAGCGGCCGGCCGCCGCGGCGCAGGCTCATCCGCCGGGCCAGGACATTCTCGCGCTGCTCGAGCCGGTCGCCCCAGGCCCCGTTCAGAGCGCCCACGGCCAGCCGGCCGGGGATACTGTCATCGAGCGAGGGCTCATGGGAGCCGCGGGTCAGCCCGTAGGCGAAGCCTCCGCTGCGGACCAGGGCCCCGGTCAGGCTCCGGGCGCCGCCGTAGGCCGCGGCGGCGATCCCGTCGTGGAGCACCCGTACCGGTGCGGCCGGCTCGCCGAGCAGACCGAAGACGCGGCCGGCGATGCCCCGGTGGACATCGCGGATCTGGGTGGCGACGCCGGCGGCCGCCTCGCCGGCCAGGTTTCCGAGGGCGCGTGCTTCGTCAGACTGCATGGGCAGGTGCTCCGATCGCTGAAAAGGCCTCGGCCAGGCGCTTGACGCCTTCCACTATCTGGCTGGAATTTACTCCAGAGTAGGCAAGGCGTAAAGAGGAGTCACCTCCCTCCAACACGAAGTCGCTGCCCTTGACGAAGATCACGTCGCGCTCCTTGGCGGCGGCGGACAACGCGTCCACATCCGTGCCCCGGGGCAAGTCCACCCAGAGGAAGTAGCCGCCCTGCGGGGGGATGAACCGAGCGTCGGGGAGGTGCTCCCGGAGCGCGGTGCACAGCGTCTGGGCGCGCTCGCGCAGCGCCTCGCGGACTGTGGCCGTGGAGCGCTCGACGGCGCCCGAGCGACAGAACTGGTTGACGATCCCCTGGGAGACCATGCTCGGCGATATGTAGGTGCTGGTGGCCAGGCGGGCGATCCGCGCGATCAGCTCGGTCGGCCCGACCAGGTAGCCGACGCGAATCCCCGGGCAGACGGTCTTGGAGAACGAGGAGGCGTAGACGACGCGCTCCGGGTCCATCGAGACCATCGTGGGCAATGATTCACCCTCGAAGCGCAGCGACACGTAGGGGTCGTCCTCGAAGATCGTGAACTCGTGTTCACGGGCCAGCTCGAGCAGCGCGTCCCGCTTGGCCGCGGACAGCGTGTAGCCGGCCGGGTTCTGGAAGTTGGGAATGATGTGGGCCAGCTTGGGCTGAGCGCCGGAGGCCAGCAGCCGCGCCAGGGCGGCGGTGTCGATCCCGTCGGGCTCGAGCTCGACCATGCGCACGTCGGCGCCGCGGTTTCGCAGCGAAAGCAGCGTCCGGTCGTAGGTGGGGCGCTCGACCACGACGACGTCCCCCGGGCTGACCAGCGCGTCGAACAGGAAGGCGTCGGCCTGCATCGAGCCGTTGGTGACCAGGACTGAGGCTGGCTCCACGCCGTGGCGCTTGGCGATCCACTCGCGCAGCGGCAGGTAGCCCACCGAGGTCCCGTACGCGGTCATGCCGCCGGGGTCGGCGGCGAAGGCCTCGGTGGCGGCGGCCCTGAGCCCGTCGACATCGACGATGTCGAGCGAGGGGGCGCCGCGGGCGAAGGAGATCGTGTCGGCCACGGATCCCAAGACTACGACTTCGGAGCCCGCGAGCGTCTCAAAGGTGGACGTCCAGGATCGCCCGGTCGCCGCCCTCGAAGCCGCGGAGCTCAACCGCGCGGACCTCCGGCAGCGCCTCGAGTGCGGCCTGGAAGGAGCGCAGCGCCTCGGTGCTGGCAAACGGACCGGCCGACACGCTGAGCGGGGCGGCCGCAGAGGCGGCCGGAGCCCCGGCGGCCGGGGTGGCGGCCGGAGTCCCGGGGCGAGCCGCGGGCTCGGCGATGACCACCCGCTCGACGGCGCCGAGCAGCTCGCGCATCGAGGCCAGCACCCCCTCCTGGGCGGTGGTCAGCTCGCGCAGGCGGCTGATCATCTCCGCAGCCGGGCGACTGCCGCCGGGGCCGTCACCGGGCACCTCGATCCTCGACCCGGACTCCGCCGGCGCCTCCTCCTCGCCCAGGCCCGACTGAATCGAGTGCAGCCGCCGGTCGATCTCGGCCAGGCGGGCGTCGAGGATGGAGATCTCGGGATCGTCGTCGGGGGGAGGCACGCCCGCGAGCGTACCGGCGGCCCCGGCGGCCCCGGCGGCCCCGGCGGCCCCGGCGGCTCAGGCGGCGGTGCCGAGCAGCGAGACGGCCAGCTCGGCCACCTGCGTGGGCGTGCGGCCGACCTGGACGCCGCGGCTCTTGAGCGCCTCGGCCTTGGCCTCGGCGCCGCCCGAGGAGCCCGAGACGATCGCCCCGGCATGTCCCATGGTCTTGCCGGGCGGCGCGGTGAAGCCCGCGATGTAGGCGATCGTCGGCTTTGAGACGTGCTCGGCGATAAATTCAGCCGCGCGCTCTTCCGCGTCTCCGCCGATCTCTCCGCACATGACGATCAGCTCGGTCTCGGCGTCACTCTCGAACATGGAGATCACGTCGATGAAGTCGGTGCCGGGCACCGGGTCGCCGCCGATCCCGACGATGGTCGAGTTGCCGAAGCCGCTCTGGGCCAGCACGTTGCCGATCTGGTAGGTGAGCGTCCCCGAGCGCGAGACCACCCCGACGTTGCCCTCGCGGAAGAACTGGGCCGGGATGATGCCCACGTTGGCCTTGCCCGGGGAGAGGATCCCGGGGCAGTTGGGGCCGATCAGGCGCGAGCGGCCGTTCTTGCGCAGCGTGTTGTAGACCCGCAGCTCGTCGTGAGCGGGGATGCCCTCGGTGATGCAGATGATCAGCTCGATCCCGGCGTCCTCGGCCTCGAGGATCGAGTCGGCAGCGAAGCGCGGGGGCACGAAGACCATCGCCGTGTTGGCCCCGGCCTGCCCGACCGCATCGTGGAAGGTGTTGAACACCGGCACCCCCTCGACGTCCTGACCACCCTTGCCGGGGGTCACGCCGGCCACCACCTGGGTGCCGTAGTCGCGGTTGCGCAGCGAGTGGAAGGTGCCCTCGCGGCCGGTGATGCCGGAGGTGCAAAGGCGGGTCTCGGTACCGACCAGGATGCTCATCAGGCGCCGCCTCCCGCGAGCTCCACGACCTTGGCCGCCGCGCCGTCCATGGTCGCCTCCGTGTGCACGCCGGGCAGCGCCGCGTCGGCCAGCAACTTGCGTCCGGCCTCGTCATTGGTCCCGTCGAGCCGGACCACGAACGGGACCGTGGGCTTGATCTGGTCAAAGGCCTCGATCAGACCCTTGGCCACCTCGTCGCATCGCGTGATCCCACCGAAGATGTTGAACAGCACGGCTTTGACCTTCGGATCGGACAGGATCACCTCGACCGCACTGGTGATCGCGTCGGCGCGGGAGCCGCCGCCGGCGTCGAGGAAGTTGGCCGGCGAGCCGCCCGCCTGGGCGACCACGTCGAGAGTCGACATGACCAGGCCGGCTCCGTTGCCGAGGATGCCGATGTCCCCGTCGAGCTTGACGTAGGTCAGGCCGCGCTCCTTGGCCATCCGCTCCTGGGGATCCTCGTTTGACAAATCGCGGAGCTCGGCGTTCTCGGGGTGGCGATAGAGCGCGTTGCCGTCCAGGGTCACCTTGGCGTCCAGGGCCTTGACGTCCCGGTCCGGCGTGACGATCAGCGGGTTGACCTCGACCAAGGTGGCCTCCTCGGCGGTGAAGACGTCGTACAGCTTGGCCAGCATCGCCCCGACCGGACGGACGACGTCGGCGTCGATGCCGGCCTCGAAGGCCAGCCGCCGGCCGTGGAAGTCCTGGAAGCCGAGCAGGGGGTCGACGTGCAGATGGGCGATCGCGTCGGGATCCTCGTCGGCCACCTGCTCGATGTCCATCCCGCCCTTGGTCGAGAGCATGACCAGTGGAGCCTTGGCCGAGCGGTCGAAGACGACCGAGGCGTAGTACTCGGAGGTGATCTCCGAGGCGCCCTCGACCCACACCTCGTGCACGGTGAGCCCGCGAATATCCATGCCCAGGATGGCCCGGGCGTACTCCTCGGCCTCGGCCCGGTCCTTAGCCAGCTTGATCCCGCCGAGCTTGCCCCGGCCGCCGATCTGGACCTGCGCCTTGATCGCGCACGGGTAGCCGATCTCGTCCGCGGCGGCCACCGCCTCGTCCACCGTGCGGGCCGGCCGGCCCTCGGGGACGGGGACGCCGTGACGGGCGAAGAGCTGCTTGCCCTGGTACTCGAGCAGGTCCATGACGGCGCCAGACTCTAAGGGTTCGGGAGGGAATTAGCCGCGCCCCCGCACCAGCAAGCGGCTCGGCCAGCGGCCATGGCATCATCAGCCAGCTATGGCGATCCCGAAAACAGTCTCGTTTGTCACCTTCGATGTCTACGGCACCCTGATCGATTGGGAGACGGGGGCCTACGACGCGTTCGAGGCCGAGGCTCAGCGCGATGGCTTCAGCATCGAGCGCGACGAGCTGATCCCGCTGTTTCACGAGATCCAGCAGCAGATCCAGTCCGGCTCCTATGAGCTCTACGCCGAGGTGCTGCGCCGGACCGCGGTCCAGATCGCCAAGCAGCTCGATTGGCCGCTCGAGCCGTCGCGCTCGGGCTTTCTCCCCGACTCGGTCCAGCGCTGGAAGCCGTTCAAGGAGACCAACTCGGTGCTGGCCAAGATCGCCAAGAAGCACTCGATCGGCCTGATCTCCAACATCGACGACAAGCTGCTGGGCCAGACTCGTCGCCACATCCCGCTTGACTTCGATCTGGTCGTGACCGCGCAGCAGGTGCGCTCCTACAAGCCCGATCCGGCCCACTTCACCGAGTGCGAGCGGCGGATCGGCACCAAGAAGGGCTGGGTCCACGTCGCCGCCAGCTACTACCACGACGTCGAGCCATGCCTGAAGAAGAAGATTCCCGTGATCTGGGTCAACCGCGCCAAGCAGCAGCTCGAGCCCGGACAGAAGAAGCCCGATGCCGAGGTGGCCAGCCTGCGCGAGGCGGCCAAGCTGATCGGCATCGGCTGACCCAAGTCTCGACTCCCGAGGCACCAAGGTGCGCGTAACGGCGCTGCACTCCGACGTGATCGTGTTCGTCTCCGACGTGTGGCAGACGACCTGCACGGCCGTCCGGGCCGCCGAGGAGGGCTTCCTGATCGACTCGCCCGTGTACCCGGAGGAGCTCGGGGCCCTGCCGGGAGTTCTCGAGCAGGCCGGCTTCCCGGTCTCGGGGCTGCTCTGCACCCACGGTGACTGGGATCACCTGCTCGGCCGGCTGGCCTTCCCGGGCGCCGCACTGGGCTGTGCCGAAGCGACTGCCCGGCGGCTCGGCGCCGAGCCGGGAGCAGCCCAGCGGCGTCTGCGCGAGTTCGACTCAGAGCACTACGTCCCCCGCCCGACGCCCCTCGCCCTGGGCACCCTCCAGCCCCTGCCCGTGCCCGGCAAGCTGGAGCTGGGGCCGAGTCACGAGCTCGAGCTGTTTGAGGCCACCGGGCACACCGCCGACGGGGCGGCCTACTGGATGCCCTGGCTGGAGATCCTGGCCTGCGGGGACTATTTGTCTCCAGTGGAGATCCCGATGCTGAGCGCCGGGGGAAGCCTCGAGGCCTATCGGGGCACCCTGCGCCGGCTCGGCGATCTCGTCGCCCGGGCCGCCTGGGTCGTCCCGGGCCACGGCAGCCCGATCACGGGTGAGCGGGCCGGGGAGATCCTGGCCGAGGACGAGGCCTACCTCGACCAGCTCGCCGCCGATCCGAGTGCGGCCGAGCCGCCCGGCTCTCGCCCGGGCGCAGCCCAGCGCGGCATCCACCAGGCCAACATCGCCCAGCTCGGCGCGCCGAGCCCATGAGTCGGCCTGGCGTCCTGGTCTGCGGCATGCCCGGGGTCGGACGCTCGACCCTGGCCGCACGCCTGGAGCGGGAGCAGGTGCGGCCGGTGATCGTGTTCGGAGACCCGGCCGAGGAGCCGGCGATCGAGGTCCTGCTGCGGGTGGGCGCCGAGTGCGACTGTGCGCTGACGCTCGTCGACGCCCGCCGGGGACTTGATGCCGAGACACGCCAGCTCAGCCACCTCGTCTCACTGCTCGGGCTCCCGCACGTTGCCGTGGTGGCCAACAAGGTCGAGCTGACCGAGGACGGGGCCGGAGCCTTCGCCGAGCTGGCCCTCGACTGGGCCGATCTCGCCGAGGGGATCGGACTGACCGAGACTGTCTGCCTGCCCGTGTCCGCGTTGAACGGGGACAACATCGGACCGGGCGACCCTGGTGTGGGCTGGTATGAGGGCATGACCCTGCTCGGCTACCTCGACGGTCGCGGCGCCCCGGCGGGCGGCGGTGGGGAGGGCGGTGCGGGCGGCGGAGGCGAGAGCGGCGTGGAGCGGGCCGACCAGATCCAGGCCACGATCGTCTGGGGCCACGAGGATCCGCTGCTCCCCGGCCGCAGCTACCGGGTGCGGATCGGCGCCCAGAGCGTCAGCGCCACCGTGGCTCCGCTCAAGTACCGCATCAACCTCGACACGCTGGCTCACGCCGCGGCGACCAAGCTCGAGCGGGGCCAGGTCGGGGTCTGCGCTCTGCAGTGCGATCACGCCGTCAGCTTCACGCCCTACAGCCGGGACCGCGGCCAGGGCGGCTTCGTGCTCGCCGACCCGCTGACCGGGGCGACGGTGGGGATCGGTCTGATCCACTTCGCCCTGCGCCGGGCCCACAATCTCCGCTGGCAGCGGCTGAGCATCGACCGGGATGCGCGGGCCGAGCGCAAGGGACAGAAGCCGTGTGTGCTCTGGTTCACCGGGCTCTCCGGGGCGGGCAAGTCGACGATCGCCAACCGGGTCGAGCTAGAGCTTCACGGCCGCGGCCGACACACCTACATGCTCGACGGCGACAACGTCCGCCAGGGCCTGAACCGCGACCTGGGCTTCACCGATGCCGACCGGGTGGAGAACATCCGCCGGGTGGCCGAGGTGGCCAGGCTGATGATCGACGCCGGGCTGATCGTGCTGGTGTCGTTCATCTCCCCGTTCCGTTCCGAGCGCCAGATGGCCCGGGCCCGGTTCGAGCCCGACGAGTTCCTCGAGATCTTCGTCGACACGCCGCTGGCCGTGGCCGAGCAGCGCGACCCCAAGGGCCTCTACCAGAAGGCTCGCCGGGGCGAGCTCGAGAACTTCACCGGCATATCGTCGCCGTACGAGCCCCCGGAGCGACCCGAGCTGAGACTGGCCACCGCCGAACGCTCGGCCGAGGAGTCGGCCGCCGCGGTGATCGGACTGCTCGAGGCGCGGAACCTGCTCCCACCGGCCTGAGCCGCCGACCAGCCGGGGCCGGGTCGGGCTCCGTTGGGAGATTTTCCTCGCCTGGCGGGACTTATGTCCCAATCCGGCTGGCTCCCCCGTCGGCGTGAGCCTACTCGGCGGCGGCGGTGATCACGGCGATCGTGTCGCCGGTGGCCACGGAGGCGCCGACGGCGATCGGTAGCTCGGCCACCTTGCCCGACTTGTGGGCGGTGATCTCGTTCTCCATCTTCATCGCCTCGACCACCGCGATCAGGGCGCCCTCCTCGACCTCGGCCCCCGACTCAACCGCGACCCGCAGGACCGTGCCCTGGATCGGCGAGGCCAGCGTGTCCCCGCCACCACCACCGCCGCCGCCCGAGCGCTCCCGGCGCGGGGGCCGGCGCGCGCCGGCGGCCGGGCCCGCCCCGTTCAGGGCCGACGCGGAAACTCCCTCGCCGAGTGGCGGCCCGATCACCTTGACCGAGAACCGCTTGCCCGAGACCTCGACCGTGTAACCGTGCTCGACCGGCTCGGGCGCCTCATCCCCCCCGTCGGTCCTGGGCTCGGCGGGCGCGAAGGCCAGCTCCTTCAGCCACTTGCGGTCCTCGATCAGATCCCGGCAGGTCTCGGCCTTGGCCCACTGCTCGCTCTGCATGATCGCCTGGTGAAAGGGGATCAGGGTCTTCAGCTCGCCGATCTCATATTCCGACAGGGCCCGGAGCATGCGCCGGGAGGCCTGCTCGCGGTCGGCATCCCAGACGATCAGCTTGGCCACCATCGGGTCGTACATCGGGGAGATCTCCGACCCCGGCCCGACGCCCGAGTCGACCCGCACCCCAGGCCCGGTGGGCTCGCGGTAGGCGCCGATCCTCCCGGGGGCGGGCGCGAAGTTCTTGCTCGCGTCCTCGGCATTGATGCGGCACTCGATCGCGTGGCCGCGGATCTCGAGGTCCTCCTGGGCGAGCGACAACCGTTCTCCGGCGGCCACCCGGATGCCCTCCTTGACGATGTCGATCCCGGTGACCATCTCGGTCACGCAGTGCTCGACCTGGACGCGGGTGTTCATCTCCAGGAAGAAGTACTCGGCCTTCTGGGCCTTGTCCGCCGTCACCAGCAGGCCCTCGATCGTCCCCGCGCCCGTGTAGTTGACCGCGGCCGCGGCCTCGGTGGCGATCTTGCCGATCCGGGCCCGGAGCTCCTCGTCGACCGCCGGGGCCGGAGCCTCCTCGATCAGCTTCTGGTGGCGGCGCTGAAGCGAGCAATCCCGTTCTCCGAGGTGGATCACGTTGCCGTGGCCGTCGGCCAGGACCTGGACCTCGACGTGCCTCGGATCGGGCAGGTAGCGCTCCAGATAGACGGTCGCGTCGCCGAAGAACTTCTCTCCCTCGCGGGCCGCGCCCTCGAAGGCGTCCTTCAGCTTGTCCTCGGACAGGGCGACGCGGAAGCCCTTACCGCCGCCGCCGCCGGCTGCCTTGACGGCCACCGGATAGCCGATCGTCTCGGCGATGATCTTCTCGGCGTCCTCAATCGTCGCCACCGGCTCGGTGGTCCCGGGGACAATCGGCACCCCGGCTTCCTGCATGAGCTCGCGGGCCCGGGTCTTCGAGCCCATCGCCTCGATGGCCGACGACGGCGGGCCGATGAACACGGTGCCCGAGTCCTCCAGCGCCTTGGCGAAGGCGGCGTTCTCGGCCAGGAAGCCATAGCCGGGATGGACCGCCTCGGCCCCGGACTGCTCGATCACCTCGAGCAGCTTCTCGATGTTCAGGTAGCTCTCTGAGGCCGGGCCCGGACCGAGCAGGTAGGCCTCGTCGGCCCGCTGGACGTGCAGCGCATCGCGGTCGAGCTCCGAGTACACGGCCACGGTGGCGATCCCGAGCTCCTCACACGCGCGTATGACTCTGACCGCGATCTCGCCGCGGTTGGCGATCAGGACCTTCGAGAACATGCCGCGGGCACTTTACCGCGGGGCGCCCGCTCAGGCGGTGGCGTTCACGACCATCCCCGCGGCGACGGTGTCGTTGGTCGACTCGTCGATGAGGATGAAGCTGCCGGTGGTGCGGTTGCGGGCGTAGGGGTCGAGAACCAGAGGCGCGCTGCAGCGCAGGTGCACGCGGCCAATTTCGTTCAGCTCGAGCTGCCCGGCCGAGACATGGTCGAGGCTGTTGATGTCCACCCTGTGCTCGATCTGCTCGACGACCGCCCGGGCGGTCCGGGTCGTGTGCTTGATCGTGTAGCGCCCGCGAGGGGCCAAGGGCGAGTCGCTCATCCAGCAGACCACCGCCTCGAGCTCGCGGGCACTGATCGGCTGGTCATCGGGCTCGACGATCATGTCTCCCCGGGAGATGTCGATCTCGTTCTCGAGGCGCAGGGCAACCGACATGGTCGGGAAGGCGGCCTCGAGCTCACCCCCGTAGGAATCGATCGCGGCGACCCGGCTGCGCTGGCCACTGGGGAGGACGACGATTTCGCTTCCCGGGCGCAGCACGCCGCCGGCCATCTGGCCGCCGTAGCCGCGGTAGTCGTGGTGCTCATCGCTCATCGGGCGGATCACCCACTGCACCGGGAAACGCACGTCGTTCAGGTTGCGGTCGGGGGCGATGACCACGTGCTCGAGGTGATAGAGCAGCGGCGCGCCGCCGTACCACTGCATGGCGTGCGAGCGCTCGACCACGTTGTCGCCGTTCAGGGCGGAGATGGGGATGAAGGTCATGTCGGGGATCTGGAGCCGGGCGGCCCAGTCGGTCATCTCCTCGAGGATGTTGTAGAAGACCTCCTCGTCGTAGCCGACCAGGTCCATCTTGTTCACGGCCACGACGACATGCGGGATGCGGAGCAGCGAGGAGAGGAAGGCGTGGCGCCGGGTCTGCTCCGAGACCCCCTTCCGCGCGTCGATGAGCACGATCGACAGGTCGGCCGTGGAGGCGCCCGTGACCATGTTGCGGGTGTACTGCTCGTGCCCCGGCGTATCGGCGATGATGAACTTCCTGCGCGGGGTCTGGAAGTAGCGGTAGGCGACGTCGATGGTGATCCCCTGCTCGCGCTCGGCCCGCAGGCCGTCGGTGAGCAGAGCCAGGTTCAGGTAGCCGTCGCCGCGGCGCTCCGAGGTGGCCTGGACGTGCTCGAGCTGGTCCTCGAGGATGGCCTTCGAGTCGTGGAGTAGACGCCCGATCAGGGTCGACTTGCCGTCGTCGACCGACCCGGCGGTGGCAATCCGCAGCAGTTCACTGGTCCGCCGGCGGATCGAGTAGCCGCTCTCGACGCTGGCGCCGTGGCCGTTGCCGTTCACGTTAGAAATAACCTTCACGCTTGCGGTCCTCCATCGCCGCCTCGGTCACCCGGTCATCGGCCCGGGTCTCTCCGCGCTCGGTGATACGGGTGGCGGCGATCTCGGCCACCACCTCCTCGAGCGTGTTCGCGGTGGAGCGCACGGCGCCGGTGCAGGTCATGTCGCCCACGGTGCGGTAGCGAACCGCCTCCTCGTAGGGGCTCTCACCCTCGATCAGCTCCATGAACTCGTTGTGGGCATAGAGCATCCCGTCCCGGGCGAAGACCTGCCGGGGATGGGAGAAGTAGATCGAGGGCACCTCGAGCCCCTCGGTGGCGATGTACTGCCACACGTCGAGCTCGGTCCAGTTGGAGATCGGGAACACCCGGACGTGCTCACCCTTGCGGATGCGCGCGTTGTAGATCGACCACAGCTCAGGCCGCTGGCGCTTGGGATCCCACTGGCCGAAGTCATCGCGGAAGGAGAACACGCGCTCCTTGGCCCGGGCGCGCTCCTCGTCCCGGCGCGCGCCACCGAAGGCGGCGTCGAAGCCGTGCTCTTCGATCGCGTCGAGCAGCGTGGTCGTCTGCAGGCGGTTGCGCGAGGCGCGCGGGCCACTCTCCTCGGTCACCCTCCCAGAGTCGATCGAGTCCTGGACGCTGGCCACGATCAGACGCTCGCCCACCGCGTTGACCAGACGGTCGCGGAACTCGATCACCTCGGGGAAGTTGTGGCCCGTGTCGACGTGCATGATCGGGAAGGGGAACTTCCCCGGCCGGAAGGCCTTCTCGGCCAGGCGCAACAGGATGATCGAGTCCTTGCCCCCGCTGAACAGCAGGACCGGTCGCTCGAATTCAGCGGCGACCTCCCTGAAGATGTGGATCGACTCCGACTCGAGGGCCTCGAGGTGCGAGAGCTCGTAGTGGAACGGGTTCATCGGGGTCTCTCGGGCAGGCTCAGACGACGTGAATTCCGCATTCGGTCTTCTCCTGACCGGTCCAGCGGCCTTCGCGGCCCGCGCCGGGTTGCGTGCACGGGGCGCATCCGATCGAGGCGTAGCCCTGATCGTGCAGCGGATGGTAGGGCAGGTCGTGGTTGAGAACGTAGCGCCAGACGTCCTTCTCGGTCCAGTCGGCCAGTGGGTTGAGCTTCCAGATCCCGCGCCGCTCATCGCGCTCGATCTTCGGCGTCGCGGTCCGGGTCGGGGCCTGCTCGCGACGGATCCCGGTGATCCAGGCATCGACGTCGGACAAGCCCTGCTCCAGCGCCGCCACCTTGGCCCCGGAACAGCAGTTCGCGGCCGTCCAGGGCGCACCGGGGCTGCGGGCATCGATCGTCTGAAAGACGACCCCGAAGCGCTCCTCGAAACGCCGCTGGGTCTCGATCGTCTCGGCGAACAGCACCCCGGTGTCGATCGTGAAGGCGCGAAACTCCGGATTGGCCGCGCTCAGCATGTGGACGAGAACCGACTCCTCCTTCTGGAAGGAGCAGGCCATGGTCAGCCGCGGGGCGAAGTTCTCGACCCCGTAGGCAATGACCTCCTCGGCCGTGGCCCGCTCGAGGTCGGGAATGGTGGACATCAGACCGCGCACTCCCCCTCGCCACGAATGACCTCGAACGGGACCTCGCGATTCCAGTCGATGAAGTTGTTCATGTTCTCGAGATTGAATTCGATCGGAAGGGTCAGATCCTTCACCTGACCCTCGAAGGACTGCGTGCCGACCCGGTCGACGAAGGCGCGGAACGGCTCGCCGTCCTCGCGCTCGGACTCGTAGAAGCGTACCCACCGCTCGACCGCCTCCGGAACCCGCTTGGCCGGCAGCCGGGCCTTGAGGCGCTGGCCATACCGGACCTCGCCTCCCTCGTAGGCCCCGCCGACGTGCGGGATGTACGCGGGGATGGTGTGCTCCCCGACCTTGATCGAGGCGCCGTAGAAGCCGATGTCGGCGATGTGGTGCTGCCCGCAGCCGTTGGGGCAGCCGCTGTTCTTGATGTGGATGCGCCGGGTCAGCGGATCATCGATGCCCATCGCCGCGATCCGCTCCTGGATGGCGGCGTTGAGCCCCATCGAGCTGGTGATACCGAGCTTGCAGGAGTCGGTTCCGGGGCAGCTGACGCCGTCGGAGATCTCATCCGCGCCGGCCTCGCCCAGGCCAAGCTCGGCCAGGGCGCGCCACACTTCGTAGACCGACTCGTCCCGGACCCAGCGCAGGACCAGGTTCTGGTGCACGGTGGTCCGGGCCGAGCCGCCCGTGTAGCGGCGCATGATCTCCCCGAGGCCGCGAAGCTGGCTGGGATCCAGGTCTCCCCGCACCACCTTGACCTCGATGGTGCTAAAGCCGCGCTGGCGCTGCGGGGCCACGTTTGACTCCACGAAGCGCTCGAACTCCCGGCCGTCCCCGTTGGGGGTCGCGTAGGCCGGGCGGGGCGCGGGCGCGCGCGCCTCCTCGTCGACCTCGTAGAGGATCTCGTCGAGCGAGAAGTCGCGCTCAGACACCCACTCCCCCTCCAGCTCCTCCTCGACCAGCTCCCGGAAGGCGTCGATGCCGATCTTGTCGATCAGCACCTTGATCCGAGCGCGGGCGCGATTCACGCGCAGGAAATCCTGGCGATCGAAGATCCGCATGCAGGCCTCGGTGACCTTCAGGTAGTCGCCGTTGTCGAGCTCGACGAACTCGTACAGCGTGGGGGCCAGACGGGGCATGATCGAGGTGCCGCCACCAACCCGGACCTCGACCCCGCGGACACCGTCGCGCAGCCGCGGGATGAAGGCCATGTCGTGGATCTGGGTGATGGCGTTGTCGGCGTCGGTGGCGGTGAAGGCCGTCTTTACCTTCCTGGGCATGGCCTGGGTGGTCGGGTGACGCACGAAATAGCGCACGTAGGCGCCCGCGTAGGGAGTTATGTCGAAGAGCTCGCCCTCGAGGACCCCGGCCCGGGGGTCCCCGGTCACATTGCGCATCGTGTTTCCGCAGCCCTCGCGGGAGGACAAGCCGGCATCGCCCAGCTCGCGGATGAGCTCAGCGGCGTCGGGCAGCGGCACATGGTGCATCTGGATGTTCTGGCGGGTGGTGATGTGGCCCTTTCGCAGGGGCACGTAGCGCTCGATCCCGGCCGCGAACGCGTCCAGCTGGTCAGGCGTGACCCCGCCCATCGGGAGCTTGACCCGGACCATCTGCACGTCGGCCTGGCGCTGACCGTAGACACCCTGCTTGAGGCGGAACTTGATGAACTCATCGCCCTCGACCTGCCCCTTGAGGAAGCGGGTCGATTCGGTGTCGAAGTCGTCGAACTCCCGCTCGAGGATCGGGATCACGTGGCCGGGGACGTTCTCGACCACCTCGGGATTCTCGAGCGTGCCCGAGCGGCGCGTGGCACTGCCTGTCTGGATCGACGTCGGCTCCATGGCGTCCTTCCGGGTGGGGGTCGGCTCCGGCCCAAAGGGGCCGGCCGACAAATCTACCAAAAGGCAATCCGTATTCAGATGTTTCCCCAGGACGATCCGAGAAACCCACCGAGCCGATCCGGCCTGATATACGCTCCGTAAAATGGAGCAGAGGGCGCGTGGCTCGCGCGAGCGGAGGGCCTGGGGCGCGGCCTTACCCCTGGCCGCTGTCCTCCTCGTGTCCATGGCCGGCGACCTCACAGCCGCGGCGGCGAGCGCCCGTCCTCGGGCCCCCAGGACCGTCCACCTGTCGGTGGGCCTCCTGGACCGCGGCGGCGAGGCGGTCCTGCGCAGCGGCCGGCTCGACCTGCGGGCCCGCGGGCCCCGCCGGCGTCGGTTGAGCCTCAGGCTCGCGCTGGTCGAACGCCAAGGTCGGCGCCGGCTCGGCACCGCGCCGATCGCGCCCATTACGACCTCGCTCTCGGCCCGAGGCAGAGCCAGCTTGTCGGTGCCGCTCAGCGCTGGTCAACGGGACCGCGTCCGGGCCGCGCTGGCCCGGTGCGATGAGCTGCTCCTGACCGGGCGCCTGAGCGTGGCCCACGAGGTGGGGCGCGTGCGCCTGCGTGTGTCGATCCCGGGCTGCCCGGCCCCCCGCGCCCAGCTCGCACGTCTGATCAAGACGCCGGGCGGCGGCTACCCGCTACGCAGCCACGGCCGCCTCAGCGGCCGGCCGGCCCCCTTCGAGGTCGGAGCGGCGGCCAGCGACTTCAGCCCGCCGGCCGCCGGCCAGGGGCCCGATGACACGGCTAACTGCGATCCCACGAAGGCGTTCAGCGGTCCGCGGCCGTTCGCCTATACCGAGCCGTACATCGACCTCAACCACCTCGGGCACTACACGCCGGGCGATCCCTATCTGGACTGCAACGGCAACGCACGCTGGGAGGGCAACCTTCTGGGCGGAGGAGCCTCGACGCCCCGCTACTACACCCGCGTGGCCGACCCGGTCACCGCCCGCGCGCTGGTGGTCTCGAACCGCCACCGAACGATCGCCGTCGAGGTCGTGGACCAAGAAGGGCTGTTCAACATCTACCAGCAGCAGATCCGGGCTCAGGTCCAGGCCGACGGGATCCACCTCGACGGCATCTTCATCTCGGCTACGCACGACGAGTCGGCCCCGGACTCACTCGGCCTGGGCGGGGTGACCCAGCTCACCTCGGGAGTCAACAACTACTGGCTGCACTACTTCATAACCCGCAGCGCGCAGGCGATCGAGAACGCCTACCACGCTCTGCGCCCGGCGACGATCCGTTACACGGAGGCGCTCGAGCCCGCCAACGTGCGCCAGTGCTGGTCCTCCTACCCGTTCGTCGACGACGAGCACATCCCCATCCTCCAAGCCGTCGATCGCCGCGGCCGGGCGATCGTGACGCTGGCCAGCGTCTCCCAGCACGCGGAGACGCTCGGCTTCAACAGCGGCACGCCGGCGCTCGACGCCCAGCAGGATTGGGTGTCAGCCGACTGGATCAACTTCTTCCGCAGCGCCGTGGAGCGGCGCTACGGCGGGGTGGCCATCGAGATGGCGGGCGCGGTGGGCTCAAACGAGAGCCCTGAGGTCTACGGCAGCCGGATCGCCCGCACGCCGCAGCGGGAGATCGACGCCAGCCATCCGGCGGGCTGCCGGACCGAGTTCGAGACACCGACCGGTCCCGACGTCGCCGGGACGGGCCACGTCGCCCTGGGCTACACGGGCGAGACCGAGGCGTTCGGCGATGACATCGCTCAGCTCGGTGATCGCCGCCCTGAGCTCGCGCGCCGTTTACGAGTCGACCAGCAACGCCATCTGGGGCGCACGGACGAGTGTCTGCATCCCGCTGACCAACCTGCTGTTCTCGGCGGCCTCGGTGGCGGGGGTGTTCGGAAACCGGCCCGGCTATGACAGCGGCTGCACGCGGCAGTACCCGGTGGCCGCCGACGGCACGACGCTCGGGACGAGCCTGCTCAGCCAGGTCGCGAGCTTCCAGATCGGGGACGGTCAGTTCGTCTCCGTGCCCGGCGAGGTGTTCCCGTTCACCTACCTCGGGAGCTTCCTCGGGCCGCAGGACATGCCGATCCCGTCCGCTGCGATGACGCCGATGCTGATGCCCGACCTCCACACGCGCTTTCGCTTCGTCGACGGTCTGGCCGAGGACATGCTCGGCTACATCTTCCCGTCCGGCAACGCGGTCGGGATCCCCACAGCGTCGGACCCCCAGGCCCTGAACAGCGACACCGACCGCTTCGGCTGCAACCACTCTGACGACGCCGAGTCGACCGGCGCCGCCACCGGCCAGATCGTTGGTTCGGCGCTCGCCTCGCTGCTCGACGGCCACGGCGGTCGCCCGGAGCACGTCCTGACCGGGCGCTACGTGCTCCCGGACGGGACCCTGTCGCGCGATCCGCTCGGCGGCCCGGAGTCCCTGCAGTGCAACGCCAACACAGTCTTCCACCCCGACGGTCCGGCGATCGGCGCCGAGCTTAGCGGTGGCCAAGTGGTTCACCCCTTGGCCTGGATGTCGCTCAGCGGCCTGCCCCAGGTTCGACCCGACCGCGACACACGCGGCTACTTCGACGCCCGTGGCCAGCGGGTGTGGCTAGATGACTTTCCGGAGGTGACTCTGCCTTGAGCGTCCGTTCCCGAGGGCTCCCGAGAGCACTACGCGCCCTGTGCACGACCGTCGCCGCCTTTGGCCTGTGCGCCGCGGGCGCCCAGCCCAGGATCCGTACCCCGCGGGCGTGAACCAGCCCGAGTCCTCGAGCTACCGGCTCGCCGCCGGCCAGACCCCGTCGAACTTCTCCGACACTCGGGACTGGGAGCTCACCGGCACCCCCGACACGAGCACGAGCGAAGCTACTGAACAACCAGCAGCCCGACCAGCTGTGCGGGATCCGCGGCATCAGCCTGGCCGACACCCAGGCCACGCAGCCGGCCGGCTCGTGCGCCACCGGGCCCGTCAAGACGGCCTTCCAGGTCTCGACCGGCAACCCCGACGTGCACATCGCCGTGCTCGACTCCGGGATCGAGTGGAACGACCCCGGCGTGATGGCCAACGAGGCCGACAAGGTGTGGCTCAACACGGGCGAGCTGCCCGCCCCCCGGCACGACCTGGCCAGGCCGCTGGCCCCGCTGCCCGGACGGCAAGACGTGCGCCACGCTGCCGAACCCGCGCGGCGGGGACTACGACCGCCTCGGCAACTACTACCCCAACGGCCACGGCGGGGAGATCGGCGGCGACTACGACATCATCGGCGACGGGGTCGTCAACGTGCTCGACTGGGCCTGCGACTCGCGCGTGGCGGCGGCCATGGCCAGCCCGCGGCGCCACGGGCCAGCCGGGGTGCTGACCCCCGAGGACCTGATCCTCGCCTTCTCCGACGGCAACGACCACGACCACAACGGCTACGCCAACGACATCGCGGGCTGGAACTACGTCGACAACAACAACGACCCCTACGACGACGTCCAGTACGGGCACGGCTCCGGCGAGGCGCAGGACTCGACCGCCGAAGCCGACACCGGCGGGCACGGTCGGCACCTGCCCCAACTGCATGATCATGCCGCTGCGGGTCGGGCGAGTCGTTCGTCGACCGACGCCAACCGCTTCGCCCAGGCCGCGCTGTACGCGACCGACATGGGCGCCGACGTGATCCAGGAGGCGCTCGGCACCTACAACGCCCCCTACTTCGCCCGCCAGGCGATCGAGTACGCCTATGACCACGGCACGACCGTGATCGCCTCGGCCGCCGACGAGGCGGCCGAGCACCACAACCAGCCCGGGCTCGCTTCCCGACACGATCGTGGTCAACTCGGTCAACGCGCCCGAGGAGAGCCTCGGCCCGGTCAACGCCACCGGAAGCTCCTACCTGCAGCTCAACGGCTGCACCAACTGGGGGCCGCGGGTCGACCTGGCGGTCGAGGGCTCCTCCTGCTCCTCGGAGTCGACCGGCAAGAGCTCGGGCGTCACCGGGCTGATCTACAGCGCCGCCGAGAACGCGCTGGACGCCGGCAAGATCGCCGCCCAGCGACCGACTGCCGGCGGGTCGACGGCACGCCCTGCATCATCACCCCCAACGAGGTCCGCCAGCTGCTGGCCTCGGGCAACATCGCCGGCGACGCGACGGCCGGCCAGGCCACGCCCAGCGCGCGGCACGACGCCGGCCGACGAGGGCAACGGCGGCCAGGCCGACGACGTCAACTTCGCCGCCCAGCCGGAGCGCTCGTGCGCCTCGAGGCCGATCGCGACCTGCACCGACCCCAACTCAACACGACCTTCAACCGCCTCGACCCGACCCAGCCCGGGGGCGTGATCGGCGCCCGACACCTACCAGTACCCGGCCCGCAAGGGCTTTGACGAGTTCTACGGCTACGGGCGCCTGAACGCCTACAAGTCGGTCGCCGCCGCGGCGGCCGGCGAACATCCCGCCCGAGGCCGACATCACCTCGCCCGGACTGGTTCACCCAGATCGATCCCGGCGCAGCCGAGCTTCGCCCTGGACGGCTACGTCAACGCCCGGACCTCGTACACCTGCCGGGTCGACGTCGCCCCCGGGGTGGAGCCCAACAACGCCCTGAGCCCCGACCGGGTGACTTCCACCCGATCAGCTCCGTCCTACTGCGACGGCTCCACGGTGCACTCCGGCGCCCACAGCGGGCTGCTGGCGGCGGTCAGCACCGCCAGCCTGAAGTCGCTGTTCCCGGCCGGCAACCCGAGCTCGTTCACCGGCAACGAGAACGGCGGCATCGCCCAGACCGAGAACGGCCGGCCCAACACCCAGCCCTACGGGTTCACCGTGCGGGTGGTCGTCACGGCGACCCAGGGGGTCAGGATGACCGGGGAGGACCGCCGCCAGCTCTACCTGCACCGCGACCAGGACATGCTGCCCGGCTGGCCCAAGGAGCTCCAGACCGACGGCGACTCGAGCCCGATCCTGGCCGACATCGAGCCTGGCACCGACCGCAACGACCTGATCGTCGCCACCTCCGACGGCTGGATCCACGCCTACCGGCCGACGGCTCCGAGGCGCCCGGCTGGCCGGTGCACACCGACCGCCTGCCCCTGCACACGGGCGAGGCGGCCTACGGTCCCGGTGGCGTGGGCACCGGCCACTACGCGGCCGTGCTCGGCGGCCTGGCCGCCGGGGACCTGTTCCACGACGGCTCGCTCGACGTGGTCGCCGACGACATGGACGGCAACGTCTACGCCTGGAACGGTCACGGGCAGCTCGTCTTCCACGCCCACTCGAATCCGGCCTACTCCGGGCGCGCCGCTCGACTACCCGGCAACCCGACCGGCGCGCTCGACAGCGTCCGCCACGGCCCGCGCGACCGCACCGAGGGCGGCTTCCTGTCCGCGCCCGGTGCTGGCCAACCTGAAGGGCGGCGCCGGGCCGCTGGACATCATCGTCGCCGGGCGAGGACCGCCACCTGTACGCCTGGCAGCCCGACGGCAAGCCCGTGCCCGGCTTCCCGGTGCTGGTCGCCGACCCGGACAAGCTGACCGGCGTCGACCCGACCACCAACCACCTGACCTTCTCGACCACCACGGCCGAGCCCAACCCGGGCATCTCCGAGGATCAGGGCAAGCTGATCGACACTCCGGCCGTGGCCTCCGTCAACGGGCCGAGCAAGCCGCCGGTCATCTACCTGGGCTCCAACGAGGAGTACACGGCCAGCACGGGCGACGAGGGCCCGATCAACGCCGGCGGCGTGTCGAGCGCCTCGCTGGGCGCGCTCGGCGAGACCGGGCTGCTCACGTTCGCCAACGGCCGCGTCTACGCGATCAAGCCGACCGGCGGGAGCATGACCTGCGCTCGAGCGGCAGCTGCCGCTCATCGGCCTTCGAGCCCGGCTGGCCGGTGAAGATCGGGATCATCGACGAGGGCCTGCTGCCCGACGTCGGCGAGGGCATCAACGGCTCCCCGGTGGTGGCCCCGGTGAGCTGCCCCGACGGCGGCGGCGGGATGAAGGTCGGCGTCTCACCCGACGCCGGGCCGGCCTACCTGCTCAACGGAGACGGCAGCTCGTGCTATGGGACCAGCAACGGGCAGGACAACACGCTGCAGACCAACGCCACCACCTCGGGCGGCCAGAAGGCGGACACGCCGGCCTTCGCCGCCGTCGGCTACCCGGCCTTCGGCACCCTGGATGGGAAGACGATCTCGATGTTCGACCAGGGCAGCGGGCTGATCCGCGCGCTCGACGTCGCCGTCAACGGCGAGCAGAGGGGCGGCGAGGACTTCATCCTCGGCTGGAACGCGGCCAGCGGGCAGTTCGACCCCGGCTACCCGGCGGTGGCCAACGACCTCGGCTTCCTGACCGGCGAGACGATCGGCGCCATCACCGGCCAATCCCGCGCAGCAGGACGTCGTCGGGGGCACCGCGTCGCTCGACGTGGAGGCCTTCAACGCCCAGGGCCAGCCGGCCAGTGCCGGCGTGGCCGAAGCTGAGCGGCGACTGGCTGGTGGCCACCCCGACGCTCGGGTCCTTCGGCACGCTCGACGACAGCCCTACCGCGCCACAAGGACGTGGTCACGGTCACCCGCTCGGGCACGCTCTCGGTCTACACGACACCGGCCGCCGCCTGCTCGCCGTCCTCGTGGCCCAACTGGCACCACGACATCGCCAACTCGGGCGACTACACGCGCGACGCGGTGCCCCCCGGCGCCCCGCTGTCGGTGCGCGTGTCCGGCGGCCGGCTGAGCTTCGTCTCACCGGGTGACAATCTCATGTGCGGCACCCCCGCCCGCTACGAGATCGTCACCGCGGCGGCCTCGTTCACCGCCGACCAGGTCCCCACTCTGCCTCATTTCGCCCGCCCCGGCGGCGCAACCGGCGGGCCGGACCGTGACCGTCTCGCTGCCGAGCGGCGTCGAAGGCTGCGTCGGGGTGCGGGCGATCGACGCGGCCGGCAACCTCGGTCCGACCGCCGTCGTGCCCACCAGCAGGAACGTGAACTGCGGCCCGCGCCTGGCCGGGCCGCCGGCCAATCCACCCACCCGCCGCGGCTGCCCGCGGGCCACGGGGCGCCTGAGCGGCAGGGGGCTCGGGCTGGTCAGGCTGGGGATGACCCGCCGACAGGCCCGCCGCGCCTACGCGCACAGCTCGAACCGGGGCCGGCGCTACGAGGACTTCTTCTGCCTGAGCCCGATCGGGGTTCGCGTCGGCTACGCCTCCCCCAAGCTGCTGCGGGCGCTGCCCCGCCGGGATCGCGGGCGCGTGCGCGGACGGGTGGTGTGGGCGTCGACCTCGAGCCCGTTCTACTCGGTGCGCGGCGTCCGTCCGGGAGCCCGGATCGCCGCCGCCGGTCGGGCTCTGCACACCGGGCGTCGCTTCCATGTGGGCCGGAACTTCTGGTACTTCGCTCCCAATGGCGCCTCGATGGCGCTGCTCAAGGTCCGTCGCGGAGTCGTGGAGGAGATCGGCATCGCCGACCGGCGCTTCACCCGGGGACGTCGAGCCCAGCGGGCCTTCTTGCGCAGCTTCTACTGACGTGGGGTGACTACGTGTGGCGTCCGCGTACCGCCACGATGACCGTGGTGCTGACGCCGGAGGCGTCGGTGACGGTCAGCCCGATCCGCACTACGGGCCGCCGGCCAGAGGCGATCTGACCGTACAGCCGGCCGCCGAGCAGAAGCTCGGGCGAGCTCACCCCGATGCTCACCGCGCGCTGGGTCCGGACCAGCGTGATCCGGAGCGACCCCTGACGGAGGCGCGAGCTTGCCGGCAGCGGCTGATGGCTGCGCAGCGCGACCGAGAGACCGTGCCGCAGGTCCTGCGTGTGGCGGGAGAAGCCGAGTCCGCTCGAACGCGACTGGAGGCTGAGTCCGCGGACGGCCGCCGCGTAGGCTCCGGCGCTGAGGCGGAGGTTGAGCGTGACGTGCGTCCGACTCCGCGCCAGCAGAGCGACGGCGCTGACCGCCGGCCGTCCGGCGATCGTCCAGGTGAAGCTGGCTTGGGCGCTGGCGCCCCCGGAATCGGTCGCGGTGACCACCACCGCGTGGCGACCGGCAGTGCGCGGGCGTCCGGTGATGACCCCGGTGCCGGCGTTGATCGCCAGCCCCACCGGCAGCCCGCTGGCGCGGTAGCGCAGCACAAGGCCCTGGTTGTCGGCACCGCGGAGCGCCAATCGCTCGGAGACGCCCACACGGCCGGTCTGTCCCGCCGGGGTGGCCAGGGTGACCGGCGGCGAGGCGATCAGCCAGGTGAACTCGGCTTGAGCACTCGCGCCCGAGGTGTCGCTCGCGCTCACCGTGACCGTGTAGCTGCCCGGAGTGCTCGGGGTTCCGCTCACGCGTCCCGTGCTCGGGCTGAGGACGAGGCCGGGCGGCAGCCCCGAGGAGGCAAAGACGATCGGGCGGCCGGCCGAGCTGGTCGCGCTGAGCTGGAGACTGGCGGCCTGGCCGGTGAGGTTGCGTTGGGCGGGTGGAGTCTTGACCGTGACGGTGTCGTTGCACAGCGCCGCCACCAGCGCGGCGGCGTTCGGAGAGCCGAGTCCCGAGGCCATGTCGTAGCCCGGGCCGGCGGAATACCCGGCCAGCCCGTCGAAGCCGTTCTGACCCGTGGTGACGTCGTCGAAATTGCCCGCGTAGTTACGCCCGGCAGCGGCGTACAGGCCAGCGTTGGCCAGGCCGACGGGGGCTCCCCCGCAGGCCGGCGAGGCGTCGGCCAGCGCGGTCAGCGCCGCCCACAGGGGCGTCGCCGCGCTAGTGCCCCCGAACGTGGTCCAGCGGCCGCGGTAGTAGATCACGTAGCCGCTCGATGGATCGGCGTCGGCGGCGACGTCGGGCACCTCGCGACACCTGGTACCCGATGAGCCGCAGGTCACGGCCGACTGCGCCACGGCGCTCGCATCCTGGTAGAAGGGCCGGCCCCACAGCGTCGAGACGCCGCCACCGGAAGCCCCGTCGCTGTTGTCCCACACCGACTCCGACGGTGGTGGCCCGAGCGACTGGAGCGAGGTGCCCCCGACGCCGGTGACAAACGGCTGGCTGGCCGGATCATCGACGCTGACCTGACCCGTCTGGCAGTCATCGGTGCCGGCGTCGCCCGAGGCGGCGAAGATCGACTGGCCCTGCACGGCGGCCTCTTGAAACAGCGTGTTCTCAGCGCCGGCCCCAGCCCCGGAGGCGAGGCTCTCGCAGAGTCCCCACGCCGTCGCGACGACTTGGGCGCTGTCGTCGGAGACGATGCGGTTGTACAGGTCGTAGGCCCCGGAGTCGCTGTTCGGACCCTCGTAGACCTGGATGTTCGCCTGCGGCGCGAGGCCGATCACGTTCTCGATGTCGAGCGCCGCCTCGCCCTGGCCGTAACCCGTCCCGGCGCCGCCGTCGACGACCACGTTGCTCACGTGAGCGGCGGTGCCATAGCACGACTGGTAGGCGGAGATGTCGCTGGCCGAGTAGGGCTCGAGCTCGTACACAGCGACGGTGGCGCCGCTGCCGAGGTCACCCTGTCCGTACAGGCCCCCGAACCGGTAGGCCGAGGCGAGCTGGTTGGCGGTGAGGCTCCCGTCGGTGTTCCCGTGGGACACCGCGGCCGCGCACGGGGAGGGCCCCGCGCTGGGCGGCGAGGCCGCGGCCGGGGAGCGCGCCGCGCCCGGGGCGAGGCCCTGGCTCCGGCTCCGGCTCTGGCTCTGGCTCTGGCTCTGGCTCTGGTCGAGCGGCTGCCGGCGGCCCAGGCTGCTCAGACCGATCACGTTCTGGACCAGCCTCGCCGCCGCGGCCGGGAGGGCCGGGGCGACTGTGTTGCCGAACGCGGCTCCGCCGCCGGCCAGGCGGTAGCGCTCGAAGGCGGTTGAGAACGCGCGGGCCATGCGCGCGGCCGGGGCGCTGACCACGAAGGAGAGTCGATTCACGCTCAATGGCCCCGGCATCAGACCACGCGCGCGCAGCGAGGACTCGACCGCCTGAACCGCGGCCGGGCTCGGCCCGAAGCGCCGGGCGAATTCGGCCACGGTCAGGTAGTCGTGAAAGGCGCTCGTGCCGGGGGTGGAGACCGCCTGTGCGTAGGCGGCGAGTGCGGCCGGGTCGCGCGGATCGAGCGTCACCGTCGCCGTCAGGCGGGTGGCACCGCCGAGCGGTCCGACGCGATGCGCCCCACCGGGCACGCTCGGGCGCGCGCCCATCCGGTAAGCCGCCCGCGCAGTGGCCGCGCCCGTGAGCAGGACCAGGGCGAGCACGGCGATGACCAGCGGCGCCCACGAGGGGCGGCGAGACGCAAGCTCTCGGGATTGTCCTCTGGGCACGGCGGGGCACCCCTCCGTCGAAGGCAGACGACCGAAATCTAGATGATGGGGCGTCCGGTCCCGGTCAGCCCGCCCCGAGGTCAAAGCCAGGGCAGCGGTGCCTCCGGCCGGAGGTTCACGCCCTCGTGCAGGGCGGCCTGCTGCCAGGGGTCGCGGCGTTCCGGCTCCGGGGCCGCTACCGGGGCCGTCTCGCGCATGAACCGCTCCAGCGCGGCGACGACGGCCGCTGCCTCCTCAGGGGAGGCCGCCGGTGCGATCAGCTTTAGCTGCGGGCGCCGGTTCATGTTGAAAGCGAGGCTACAGTCCGCGGCCGATGCCGTCACTCCCGGTTCTCGATCACGACGCGGTGATGCGTGCGGTCTCGCCGGCCGCGGCGATCGCCGAGGTGCGCGAGGCATTCCTGCGGTTCCGGGCCGGCGATTGGGTCATGCCGGCCAAGGTGTACCTCCAGAGCCCGCCGCACGGCGACTTCCGGGCGATGCCGGCGCGCGGCGGCGGCCTGGCCCTGCTCAAGTGGATCACCTCGTTTCCAGGCAACCCGAAGCTGGGGCTCCCGACTGTCAGCGGGGTGGTCTGCCTGTCCGACGCCGAGACCGGCGTGCCGCTGATGCTGCTCGACGCGCGGGCGGTCACGGCGCTGCGCACCGGGGCCGCGGCCGCCGTGGCCACCCGGGCGCTGTCCGGCCCCGATGCCTCGACCGTGGGCATCATCGGCTGCGGACTGCACGGCGCCTGGTCGGCTCGCTGTCTGGCCGAAGCGGGCTACGGGCCCGGGGTCTGCGCTGACCCACAGCCGGCGGCGGCCCGGGCGCTGGCCGAGGAGCTCGATTGGCGCCCCGGAACCACCGGGCAGGCCATGGCCGCCGACGTGGTCTGCTGCGTGACCCCGGGCCGGGAGGCGCTGTTCGACGCGCCCGACCTGCGGCCGGGTCAGCACCTGAACATGCTCGGTGCGGACGGACCCGGCAAGGCCGAGGCGACGCTGGCCGCGGTCGCCGCCTGCCACCTGTTCTGTGACGAGTGGGAGCAGGCCGCCCACGGCGGCGAGCTCACCGGGGCGATCGACGCCGGACTCGTGCAGCGCGCGGACGTCGGTGAGCTCGGGGCAGTGCTGGCCGGGGCCGCGCCGGGGCGCGTCGGGCCCGAGGAGACGACCCTGTTCGACTCCACCGGGCTGGCCATCCAGGATCTCGCCGTCGCCGCGGCCGCCTACCGCGCGTGGCGCGAGGGCGACGTCGACGCGCAGACCGTTCACCTCTGAGCAGCGCCAGAAGGTTGATTGCGCGGTCTGACGGGAACTGCCGTGTGCGTACCGGCGATCACGCGAAAACCACGTAATTCCGCGACCAGATCGGGCTCCAGCCAGCTGCGTGCCGGGGATTACGCGAAAACCACGGAGGCGGTGCTCGCCCTGAGCTTTGCCGCCGAGGCGACAGCGCTCGAGTAACCGGCGGCTAGAGCGGAATGTTCCCGTGCTTGCGCCGGGGGCCCGTCTCGCGCTTGGTCTGCAGCGTGTGCAGCGCGGTGATCACCTTGGGTCGGGTCTCATGGGGGATGATCACGTCGTCGATGTAGCCCCGCTCGGCGGCCACGTAGGGGTTGGCGAAGTGGGCCTTGTAGTCCTCAATCAGCTTCTGGCGCCGGGTGTCGGGCGTCGGCGAGGCGGTTATGTCCCGGCGGTAGATGATGTTGACCGCGCCCTCGGGCCCCATGACCGCAACCTCGGCGCTCGGCCAGGCGAAGTTGAAGTCGGCCAGCATGTGCTTTGAGGCCATGACGTCGTAGGCCCCGCCATAGGCCTTTCTCGTGATGATGGTGATCTTGGGCACCGTGGCCTCGGTGTAGGCGTAGAGCAGCTTCGCCCCGTGGCGGATGATCCCGCCCCATTCCTGGGCGGTGCCGGGAAGGAAACCGGGCACGTCGCAGAAGGTGACCAGGGGGATGTTGAACGCGTCGCATGTGCGCACGAAGCGCGCCGCCTTGCACGAGGAGTCGATGTCGAGCACGCCGGCCAGCTGCGCGGGCTGGTTGCCGACCACGCCCACGGCAAACCCGTCCAAACGGGCGAAGCCGCAGACGATGTTGCGCGCGTAGTGCTCGTGGATCTCGAAGAACTCCCCGTCATCGACGATCCTGCGCACCACCTCGCGCATGTCGTAGGGCTTGTTCGGACTGTCGGGGACGATCGTGTCGAGCTCCGGGTCCTCGCGCAGGGGATCATCGGTGGGCATCACGCGCGGCGGGATCTCGAGGTTGTTCTGCGGCAAAAAGGACAGCAGGTAGCGGGTGTCCTCGATACAAGTCTCCTCGTCGTCGGCGGCGAAATGGGCCACGCCCGATTTGCTCGAGTGGCTCATCGCTCCGCCCAGCTCCTCGAAGGTCGGCTCCTCGCCGGTCACAGTCTTGACCACGTCGGGGCCGGTGATGAACATGTGCGAGGTCTCCTTGACCATGAAGATGAAGTCGGTCATGGCCGGGGAGTAGACCGCGCCGCCGGCGCACGGGCCCATGATCAGGCTGATCTGCGGGATCACCCCGCTGCACTTGACGTTGCGGACGAAGACATCCCCGTAGGCGCCCAGGGAGACGACGCCCTCCTGGATGCGGGCCCCGCCCGAGTCATTGATGCCGATCACCGGGCAGCCGATCTTGGCCGCCAGGTCCATGACCTTGCACATCTTCTCGGCCATGACCTCCCCGAGGCTGCCGCCGAACACGGTGAAGTCCTGGCTGAACACGCACACCCGGCGGCCGTCGATGGTGCCGTGGCCTGTGACCACGGCGTCGCCCCAGGGCCGGTTGCGCTGCATGTCAAAGTCCAGCGTGCGGTGGCGCACGAAGGTGTCGAGCTCCTGGAATGAGCCAGGGTCGAGCAGCTTCTCGATCCGCTCGCGGGCAGTCAGCTTCCCCTTGTCGTGCTGCTTCTCGACCGCGGCCTGGGTCCCCGAGTGGATCGCCTCGTCGCGCAGCTCCTGGAGCTGGGCGAGCTTCTCCTCATAGGTCTCGGGAGCCTTCTCGCGCATGGGCAGGCGGGCGAGTCTATAGCTCGTGGTCGGCCGGCGCCGGGACTGCGGATGCGCGGCGGCAGTAGACGGCGTGCGCTCAGGAACGCGAGAACGGACGGCGGTGCGGGGTGCCGAGGCTGTCCAGCGCGCCGACGAGGGCCTCGAGCTCGGGGGCGGGCGGGCTCGGGGCAGGCGGCGGCTCCGGCGGGTCCGGACTGGCGGCGGCCGGCTCGCCCGCGGGCTGCGGAGGCTCGGCCGCGCCCCCGCCGGTCAGGTCGATCAGCGGGTCCCCCTCGCCGAGGGGCTTGCGTTCCGGGCGTAGGCCTCGCAGGCGGCCTAACAGCCGGGTGAAGAAGCCGGCCAGGGCGGCCGGCTCGGATTCGGGCCGAGGCTCGGATTCGACCCGAGGCTCGGGTTCGGGCCGAAGCTCGGATTCGGGCGGAGGCTGCGGTTCCGCGTCGGGCACGGCCATGGCCACCGGCTCGGGCTCGGCCACGGGTTCGGCCCCCGCCTCCGGCTCGCCGCCCGGTTCCGGAGTGGCGGTCAACACGACCCGTGTCCCCCACCCCGACGGCTCGAGGGTCACCGTGCCGCGTACTTCATCGCCCTCCCAGGCAACGGCGGTTTCCGGCTCGAGCTTGGTGATGCGGATCTCACCGAAGGCGCCCAGATGGCGCGCCAGCGACTCCCCTTGGCTGCATTCCGCCCACAGCTCAGGCGTCGACTTGACCAGGGTCCGGCTTGCCTCGTGCATCGTCATGAGTCGGGCTTCGCCCGGCGTCGCCCGACTCCTCCTGCGGGTAGCGAGGCTGCAACCTGGCCGGGCAGGATCAGCGACCCGCGTGGGTGGCCATCAGGAACACGGTGATGACCACGATCACGGCGATCAGGCCGCCACCGATGCTCAGCAGCCGCTGCCCGCGGGCGTATTCACGGCTCCACTGGGCCGAGACCCGCTGGCCACCGGCCGCCACCCCGGCCGCGGCCAGGTCGCGCTCGGCGAGCTCGGCCAAACGCCCCGCCCGGCGGACGATCAACGACCCCTCGATCGCGCCGATGACGATCACCGCGGCGATCCCCCACTGGACGTAGAAGTAGCTCCACTGGTGCAGGTCGGTGGCCAGGTAGATCCCGGCCAGCAGCAGAACCAGCAGTCCCGGATTGACCAGGTAGCGCCCCACCTGCTGCCGGGTTCGCAGCAGCCAGGGGGTAACGCTCGGGTCCAGGCGCGCCGCGGCCGCGAACAGGATCGGGAAGGCGAACACAACCCCGAAGCCGATCACCGCGGCGAGGATGTGCACGGCCAGGATCAAGTCCGAGAACGCGACGGCGGGGGCGATCATGGGGCTAGAACGAGGGGTGGTAGTCGCCGAACACGTCGCGCATCGCCCCGCACACCTCACCCATCGAGCAGCGGTCCTTGAGCGCCTGACGGAGAACGGGCAGGAGGTTCTCGCTCCCGCGCGCGCAAACGCGTATCTCCTCCAGGCGCTTGCCGACCAGCGCAGCATCGCGGCCGGACTTGAACGCCTTCAGGCGCTCGAGCTGGTTGCGCTCGGACTCCGGGTCGACGCGGAGGATGTCGGTCACCTCGAGCGAGTCCTCGACGAACTTGTTCACGCCGACGACTATGTCCTGCTCGGTGCGGTAGCGCTCGTGGTAGCCGAAGGCGGACTCCTCGATCTCCCCGGTCATGAACTCGATCGCCTTCACCGAGCCGCCGAGCTCATCGATCTTGGCGATCAACTCCGTCGCCCGGGCCTCGATCTCATCGGTCAGCGCCTCGACGAAGTAGGAACCGGCGAACGGATCCACGGTGTCGGCGGCTCCCGACTCATAGCCGATGATCTGCTGGGTGCGCAGGGCGATCTTGGCCGCGCGCTCGGTGGGCAGGGCCAGCGCCTCGTCGAAGCCGTTGGTGTGCAGCGACTGGGTTCCCCCGCACACCGCGGCAAAGCCCTGAAGCGCCACCCTGACGATGTTGTTCTCGGGCTGCTGCGCGGTCAGCGTCACCCCTCCGGTCTGGGTGTGGAAGCGCAGCTTCCAGGAGCGCTCATCCTGGGCGCCGAAGCGCTCGCGCATGATCTCGGCCCACATGCGCCGCGCGGCGCGGAACTTGGCCACCTCCTGGAAGACGTTGTTGTGGCCGTTGAAGAAGAAGGCCAGCCGGGGGGCGAAGCGGTCAATCTCCAAACCGGCATCCAGGGCGGCCTGGACGTAGGCGATTCCGTTGGCCAGCGTGAAGGCGACCTCCTGGACGGCCGAGCAGCCCTTCTCGCGGAAGTGGTAGCCGCTGATCGAGACCGTGTTCCACTTCGGCACCCGGTCATTGCAGTAGGCGAACAGGTCCGTGGTGAGCCGGATGGCGCCCTCGGGCGGGTAGATGTAGTTCCCGCGCGCGATGTACTCCTTGAGGATGTCGTTCTGGGTCGTGCCGCGCAGATCCTCGGAGGCCACGCCCTGCTCCTCGCCGACCAGCTCGTAGAGCAGCAGCAGCACGCTGGCCGGGGCATTGATGGTCATCGAGGTCGAGACCTGATCGAGCGGGATCTGATCAAACGCTGTCCGCATATCGTCGATCGTGTCGATCGCCACTCCGGTGCGGCCCACCTCCCCCAGACAGCGCGGATCGTCGGAGTCCAGCCCAAGCTGGGTGGGCAGGTCGAAGGCCATCGAGAGCCCGGTCGAGCCTTTCGAGAGCAGATAGCGGTAACGCTCGTTTGACTCCTTGGCCGAGGCGTAGCCCGCGTACTGGCGCATCGTCCAGAGCTGCTGGCGGTACATGTCGCGGTGGATACCGCGGGTGAAGGGGTACTCGCCCGGCTCGCCGAGCCGCTTGTCGAGCTCGGGGGGCAGGTCGCGCTCGTCATACAGCGCCTGAACCTCGATCCCCGAGTCGGTGAAGTGCCGCGGATCGTCGGGGCCGAGGATCGGCGCGATCGTGCGGTGCTCGTCGGCGGTGGCCATGACCAGCCTAGGTTACCGGCGGTCGCTCTAGAGGACCTTCCACAGGAAGGCCTGCGTGCGCTCGTGCTGGGGGTTTGAGAGCACGTCGGCCGGCGTGCCGGATTCGACGACAACGCCGCCGTCCATGAACACGACCGTGTCGGCCACCTCACGGGCAAAGCCGATCTCATGCGTCACCACGATCATCGTCATGCCGTCGTGGGCCAGCTGGCGCATGGCGTCGAGCACGTCCCCGACCAGCTCGGGGTCGAGCGCGGACGTGGGCTCGTCGAACAGCATCAGCTTCGGCTCCATGGCCAGGGCCCGGGCGATGGCGACGCGCTGCTGCTGACCGCCGGAGAGCGCGACCGGGTAGACGTCGAGCTTGTCGGCCAGTCCCACGCGGCTGAGCAGCTCCGTGGCTCGGGACCGGGCCTCCTGACGCGCGACGCGGGAGACCCGCATCGGGGCCAGAGAGACGTTCTCCAGCGCGGTCATGTGCGGGAACAGGTTGAAGTGCTGGAAGACCATCCCGATCTCAGACCGCTTGCGCGACACCTCGCTCTCGTGCAGCTCGTGCAGCTTGTCGCCGGCTTCGCGGTAGCCGACCAGCTCGCCGTCGACCAGGAGCCGGCCGGAATTGATCTTCTCCAGATGGTTGATGCAGCGCAGGAAGGTCGACTTCCCGGAGCCCGAGGGGCCGAGCAGGCACATGACTTCCCCTCGCTCCACCTCGAGGTCGATCCCCTTCAGCACCTCGAGGCGGCCGAAGCGCTTGTGGACAGCCTGGGCCGCGACCATCGCCGGGCTCATCGCGGACCTCGCCCGATGCTCAGCCACCGTCCCCGCATGGTCATCCGCTCGGCACGGGAGAAACCGCGGCCGAAGCGGCGCTCGATGAAGTACTGGCCGACGTAGAGCACGCTGGTCATGGCCAGGTACCAGATGCTGGCCACGATCAGCAGCGGAATCGTCTGGTAGTTGGCGGCGTAGATCTGCTGGGTGGCGAACAGCAGGTCGAACACCGATCCGAGCACGATGACCAGCGATGTGTTCTTCAGCATCGAGATGTTCTCGTTGCCGGTCGGGGGAATGATCACCCGCATCGCCTGGGGGATGACGATCAGCCGGACCGTCTGAAGCCGAGACATGCCGAGTGACTGGGCGGCCTCGCTCTGCCCCTCGTCGACCGAGATCATGCCCGCGCGGACGATCTCGGCCATGTAGGCGCCCTCATTCAGCCCCAGGCCGAGGATGGCGGCCACGAAGGGCGTGATCAGGGAGTTGGTGCTGGCGCTGATCAACACCGGGCCGCCGAACGGCACGCCGAAGTTGAGCTTGTGGAACAGCGCCCCGGCAAAGCCCCAGAAGAGCAACTGGACGAGCAGCGGAGTGCCGCGGAAGAAGAAGATGTACAGCCAGCTCGCGCCGGAGACGAGCGGGTTCGGCGACAGGCGCATCACGGCCAGGATGACTCCCAGGGCGATCCCGACCGCCATCGAGATCACGGTGAGCTCGATCGTCTTCAGCACTCCGTTGACGATCCGGGGGTCGAACAGGTACTGGCCGACTGTGCTCCACCCGAAGTTCGGGTTGACGATGATCGCGCGGATGATCGACGCGGCGATCACCAGCACGATCAGCGAGGCGAGCCATCGACCGGGGCGACGAACCGGGACGGCCTGAATCTCTTCGGGCCGCCCCGGTCGCTGATCGGATATCTCTGTGCTGCTCACCTACCTGAGCCGTAGTTTGCTAGCTCGTGGCTCCGTTGATCTTCGGGGAGGAGATCGCGCCGCTCTGCAGGCCCCAGTGAGCCAGGATCTTGCCGTAGGTCCCGTCCTTCATCACTGCCTTGACCGCGGCGAGAACTGCCTTGTCCAGCGTGCTGGTCTTGGGAATCGCCAGCCCATAGGGCGCGGTTCCGTAGGTCTGCCCGACGAGCTTGAACTGCCCGTGGGACTGCTTGACCGCATAGGCGGCCACGGGCGAATCGGCCATGACCAGCTGCGCACGGCCGCTGGAGACGGCCAGGTTGGCGCCGTTCTGGTCGGGGAAGGTGAGCACGGTCACGCCCGCCTTGCCGGCCTTCTTGCACTTGCCGCCCTGGGCCGTGGCGTCGGTCTCCTCGGTGGTCCCCTTCTCCACCGCCACCGTCTTACCGCACAGGTCGGCGAGCCCACTGACCGCGGTGCCGCCGGAGATCTTGGTGTAGAACGACGTGCCGGCCGAGAAGTAGTCCACGAAGTTGACCGTCTTCTCGCGCAGCTTGGTGTCGGTGAACGAGGAGGCGCCCATGTCGTACTTGCCGGCGGCCAGCCCCGGGATGATCCCGTCGAAGGTCTCGTTGACGATGTTGGCCTTCAGCCCCATGACCGCGGCCAGCGCCTTTGACAGATCGGCGTCCATTCCGACCACGGTGTGCCCGTCGGGACCGAAGAACTCGTTCGGGGCGTAGCTGGCGTCGGCGGCAACCGTGAGGGTGCCCTTCGACTTGACCTGAGCCGGCACCAGCGCCGCCACCGAGGCGATCGCGCCCGGGGCGGCCGCGCCGCTGGACGCGGCACTCGTCGTGGCCGAGCTGCTGGCTTTGGAGGAGGAACTGCTACTGCTACTGCCACATCCCACTATCGCCGCCGCCGACAGCAGCGAGACGGCGATCGAGAACCACTTTCTCGGTGTGCGCATTGCGCCCCTTTCCAATCTTTATCCAGTCAGACGTCGCCGCAGGATAGGCAACATCCGCCTCACGCGGGAAATGTTTAATGGCGGGCCAACATGGACCGCCCGAGCGCGCCGGACCACTAGCCTTTGCACTCCCATGCAAGTACAGATTCGCCTGTTCGCGGGGCTGCGCGAACGCGCCGGCGCCGACGAGCTCGAGCTGGAGCTCCCGGATGGTGCGCGGGTCCGCGATGCCCTGCGGCAGGTGAGCGCCCTGACCGAGGGACTGCCCGTGGTGATGGCGGTCAACCGGGAGTACGCCGATGAGGACGTGCTGCTGCGCGGCGGCGATGAGCTGGCGCTGATCCCGCCGGTGTCGGGCGGCGCGGTCGGCGTCATGCACGTCAGGGTGACCGACGAGCCGCTGCGCCTGGATCCGCTCCTTGACCGGGTCCGCGACCCGCGCGCCGGCGCGATCGTGACCTTTCTCGGGGTCACCCGGGAAACCGCCTCCCTCGAGTACGAGGCCTACACCGAGATGGCCACGGCGGTCATGGGCGAGATCGTCTCGGCCGCCGTCGAGCGCCATGGCCTGTGCGCCGCCGCCGTCGAGCATCGCATCGGCGTCGTGCCCTTGTCCGAGCCATCCGTGGCCATCGCCGTGTCGGCCCCGCATCGAGCCGAGGCGTTTGCCGGCGGACGCGAGATCATTGACCGGCTCAAGGTCTCGGCGCCGATCTGGAAGCAGGAGGAGGGCCAGTGGGTGGACGGGACGACCCCGGGCTGAGGGCGCTTCCCTCCGTCCATGAGCTGGCCGCCGAGCTTGACGCGCCCCATGCCCTGGCCGTGGCCGCGGCACGGCGGGCGATCGACGAGCTCCGCCGGCTGCTGCTGACCGACGGCGGAAACGGCGAGAGTCTGGCCGAGCGCGCTCGCGCCTGCCTCGCCGCCCTCGCCGCCCCATCGCTCCGGCGGGTCATCAACGCCACCGGCGTGATCATGCACACCAACCTCGGCCGTGCTCCGCTCGCGGGTAGCGCGCAGGCCGCGGTTGCCCAGGTCGCCGAGGGCTACAGCAACCTGGAGTTCGATCTCGACGCCGGCGAGCGCGGATCGCGCCACGACCACGTCGAGGGGCTGCTGCGCGAGCTGACCGGGGCTGAGGCGGCGATCGTGGTCAACAACGGCGCCGGCGCGGTGCTCCTGGCCGCCGCCGCCCTGGCCGGGCCGGGGAAGGCGATCGTCGTCTCCCGGGGCCAGCAGGTGGAGATCGGGGGTGGTTTCCGGATCCCCGACGTGATCGCCCAGTCACGCTCGGAGATGATCGAGGTGGGAACGACCAACCGGACCCACCGCCGGGACTACGAGCGGGCGCTGCGCGGTCCGCACTCGGCGGTCGGAGCCATCCTCCGCGTACACCAGTCGAACTTCCGGACGCTCGGATTCGTCACCGAGCCGACGATCGAGGAGCTGTGCCAGCTCGGGGTGCCGGTGATCGATGACGTCGGCTCCGGCGCGCTGGCCGACTCCGAGCTGGTGCCGGCCCTGGCTGACGAGCCCAGCCTGAGGCGCTCGGTCGAGGCCGGCGCGGCGCTGGTCTGCTGCTCGGGGGACAAGCTGCTCGGCGGCCCGCAGGCCGGCCTGATGCTCGGCACCCGGGACGCGGTCGCCGCTGCTCGCGAGCAGCCGCTGGCCCGCGCGCTGCGGATCGACAAGCTCTCACTGGCCGCGCTCGAGGCCACCCTGATGCTCTATCGCGACCCGGCCCGGGCGTGTCGGGAAATCCCGGCCCTCCGCATGCTCTGCGCGCCGGAGGCCACACTGGCCGAGCGGGCGCGGAGCCTGCAGGCGGGCATCGGACCGGCGGCCGAGGTGGTGCGAAGCGTCGCCCGGCCCGGGGGCGGGGCCCTGCCCCTGACCGAGCTCGAGGGGCCGGCCGTGACGGTGTCCGGCGCGATCGGGCCGGAGCGGCTGGCCGAAGCGCTGCGCGCGGCCCACCCGCCGGTCATCGCCCGGATCAACGAGGGCCGGCTCGTGCTCGACCCGCGGACGCTGGCCGAGGACGAGATCGAGCTGGTCGCTGCGGCGGTGCGCGAGGTGCTGAGGTGAGCGAGCCGGATGACCCACGCCATCGCCACTGCAGCGAGCCCGGATGGTGAGCGGCGATGAGCGTGGGCCGCTGACGCTGGGCACCGCCGGACACATCGACCACGGCAAATCGGCTCTGGTTAGGGCACTGACCGGAATTGACCCCGACCGCCTGCCCGAGGAGCAGGCGCGCGGCGTCTCCATCGCCCTCGGCTACGCCAGCCTCGAGCTGCCGTCGGGGCGGAGGGTCTCGGTCATTGACGTGCCCGGGCACGAGCGCTACGTGCGGACGATGGTCGCCGGGTCGAGCGGCATCGACCTCTACCTGATGGTCATCGCCGCCGACGACGGCGTCATGCCCCAGACCCGCGAGCACGCCGCCGTCCTGCGAGCGTTGGGCATTGCGCACGGGGTCGTCGCGGTGACCAAGCGCGATTTGGTCGATCCCGCGCCCGCCGCGCGGCAAGCGGCCGACCTGGTGCCCGGCGCCGAGGTGATCGCGGTCTCGGCCCGGAGCGGACAGGGTCTCGACGAGCTCCGGGAGGCGCTCGCGCGGGCGTCCGCCGAGCTCCCGAGCCGCGGCGATCGGGGCGGCGAGACCCGTCTGCACGTCGACCGGGTGTTCTCGATCCGCGGCGCGGGCACGGTCGTCACCGGAACGCTCTGGTCGGGCCAGATCACGCGCAGCGACCGGCTCCGCGTGCTCCCCGGCTCGCGCCAGGCCCGAGCCCGCGAGGTCCAGGTTCACGACCACGCCGTGGAGACGGCGGTGGCCGGGCAGCGGGTGGCGGTGAACCTGGCCGGGCTGCGGCACGATCAGATCGCCCGGGGTGACGTCCTTGTCGATGCGGCGAGCTCCCTGCGCCAGACCTTCCTCCTCGATGCCGAGCTCAGCTTCGAGCCGGCCGGGGCCGAGCTCTCGACCGGCGCCCGGGTCCAGGTTCACCACGGCACCCGGGAGGCGCCCGCGCGCCTGACCTGGCTGGGCGGGGACTTCTGGCAGATCCGCCTGGAGCGGCCGCTGATCCCGGCCGAGACCGACCGGCTCGTCGTGCGTCAGATCGCGCCGCCGGACACCCTCGGGGGCGGGCGCGTGCTCGACCCCCATCCCCGCCGGCATGGCCCGAGCCGGGACTTGCTGGCCCGCTTGACGCGCCGCGCTCGCGGGGAGCCCGAGCCGGAGGCGGCGGTCGCCGTGGCGGTGGCGGAGGGGCGCCCGGAGGCACGGGCGGGGGGGCCACTGTCGCCCGCGGCGCTCGAGCTGGAGGCGCGGTTGCGCGCCGCGGGGCTCGAGCCCCCGCTTGACCGGGAGCTCGACGCGACCGACCTGGCCGCGCTCCGAGCCGCCGGACGCGCGGTGCGAATCTCGCGGAGCCTGCATTGCCACGCCGACGCGGTGGGCGAGGCCCGGCGCGTGGTCCTCGAGCTGGCCGGCGACCACGGCGGCGCCGTCACCCTGGCCCAGCTCCGCGACGCGCTCGGGAGCTCGCGCAAGTTTGCCCAGGCCCTGCTCGAGCACCTGGACTCCGAGCGCGTCACCGTCCGCCGCGGGGACCAGCACGTCGTTCGGGCCAGCCACCGCACGGCGCCATAGCTCCGCGGGTCCAGCGGGGCGAGGACCGCGGCTGGATCGCGGCCCTTAAGGCGTCGGCGTTCGGCTGGATCGCGGCCTCCCAGACGACGGCCTGCGCTCGGCCACGCTGGTCAAGAAAGCGTCCATATGGTTCGTTTTTCTGACCAGAGCCCAGGCCCCCCTCTGTCATGCTGACGGCATGGAGCAGCGGGTCAGCCTGGTCACCCTCGGCGTATCCGACCTCCAGCGCGAGCGCGCGTTCTACGAGGCGCTGGGATGGTCGGGCGCCCGCCAGCCCGACGATGAGGTGTGCTTCTTTCAGGCCGGCGGCATGGTCTTCGGCCTGTGGACCCAACTCGGCGGTCACGGCGCGCCGGGGATCGAACTGGCCCACAACGTGCGCAGCCCCGGGGAGGTGGACTCAGTGTTGTCCGAGGCCGAGCGGGCCGGTGGCCGCATCGTCCGCGCGGCGGCCAAGACGGACTGGGGCGGGACCTCGGGCGCGTTCGCCGATCCCGAGGGGTACGTCTGGGAGGTCGCCCACAACCCCGGCTGGTCCCTCGGGGCCGACGGCTCCGTGCGCATCTAGTGGGTCTCGGGGAGGCCCACCAGCCTCCCGGCAGGTAGATTCCAGCTCCGATGGCCACCTGCATTGTCACCGGCGGCGCCGGCTTCCTCGGCTCTCACCTGTGCGACCGCCTGCTGGCCCGCGGCGACCGGGTGATCTGCATCGACAACCTCGAGACGGGCAACCTGAGCAACATCGCCCACATCCGGACGTCGGAGCGCTTCGAGCATCGCAACGTCGACATCATCGAGCCCTACTTCGTCGAGGAGCCGGTCGACTTCGTCTTCCACCTCGCCTCCCCGGCTTCGCCGATCGACTACCTCCGCCTGCCGCTGCACACGCTCAAGGTGGGCTCCTACGGCACCCACCACACGCTCGGGGTAGCCAAGCGCCACCGAGCCCGCTTCCTCACCGCGTCGACCAGCGAGGTCTACGGCGACCCCAAGGTGCACCCGCAGCCCGAGACCTACTGGGGCCACGTCAACCCGATCGGCCCGCGCGGCGTCTACGACGAGGCCAAGCGCTACGCCGAGGCCCTGACCATGGCCTACCACCGCCAGCAGGGCGTCGACACGGCCATCATCCGCATCTTCAACACCTATGGGCCGAGGATGCGGCCTCACGACGGGCGGGCCATTCCCACCTTCCTGCGCCAGGCGCTTCAGGACCGGCCGATCACCGTGTTCGGCGACGGCTCCCAGACACGGTCCTTCTGCTACGTCGATGACCTGGTCCGGGGAATGATCGCCCTGGCCGAGTCGGGCTACCACGATCCGGTGAACATCGGCAATCCCAACGAGTTCACCCTGCTCGAGCTGGCTGAGGCGGTCATCAAGGCCACCGGCTCCAGCTCGGAGATCGTCTTCGAGGCGCTCCCCACCGACGATCCGCAGGTTCGCCAGCCCGACATCACCCTGGCGCGCCAGGTGCTGGGCTGGGAGCCGGAGATCATGCTCACCGAGGGTCTCGAGCGCACGATCGAGCATTCCGGCCGTGAAGCGCTGGTCGGGGCCATGCGCTGAGCGCCCGTCCAGCCCTAGCACAATCAAAAACCCGTAACTTCGGGGGCAAGCTACCGTTTACGAGCGGGTGGGGGGATTCTTAGTGGCCCCTGACCGCTTGATGATCGACCAAGACGAGGCCATCCGACAGCGAGTAGCCCGCGCCTACGGCAGCGGACAGCTCCGTCTGCCCGACCGCGACGTGCGGCGAAGGCGCCCGCCGGTGCTGGTCTTCCTGCTCCGGCGGGAGACCCTGCGGCGGGTGACTCGGGTGAGCTTCCTGCTGGCACTGGATTTCGTCGGGGTACTCGGAGCGCTGTACACGGCGATCGTCATCAAGCTGGCCCTGCGCGACACGCTGAGCCTGCACGGCGCGTGGCACTACATCCGCCCGTCGATCCCGTTCGCGTACCTGGTCACAGTGCTCCTGTTCGCGCGCGCCGACCTTTATGCGGAGCGGGCGCGGCGAATGGGGCTGCCCAAGATCGCCACCGCCCTGTTCCAGGCCACGGTGATCGCCCTGGTCTTCGCGCTGGCCAACGGCCAGCACTTCTCGAGCTACTACCTGTTCTACGGCTCGCTGCTGTTCGGCGTCGCCTACATCACCGGGCTGCGCTCGCTCTACACGCGCATCACCGGGCAGCTCCTGGAGCGGGCCGGATACCGCCGGCGCTCACTGGTCGTCGGCTCCGGGCATCACCTGGATACCGTCGCCCACGCGCTGCTGGAGAGCCCCGAGCGGCCGGTCGAGCTGGTCGGCTTCATCTCCCTGACCCCCCGCCCGGACAACGGCCTGCGTTCGCTGGGGGACCTGGGCCAGCTGCCGGAGGTTCTGGTCCGGGAACGGATTGAGGAGGTCGTGATCGCCGACCCGGACTTCCCCCAGGATCTGGCCTTGGATCTGGTCGAGCGATGTCATCAGAGTGGCATCACCGTGCACGTGGCCCCTTCGACGATGGAGATCCTGCTCGACCGGGCGGAGTTCGTGCCCGGCGAGTCGGTACCGCTGTTCACGCTGCGCCCGCCGGTCTTCGAGGGTGTCGCCTTTGCCGTCAAACGCAGCTTCGACCTGATCGTCTCCTTCCTGCTGCTGCTCGTGCTCTCCCCCGTGCTCCTGGCCATCGCGGTCGCCGTCCGCCTCAGCTCGCACGGCCCGGTCATCTACCGCTCGATCCGGCCCGGAATGGCGGGACGGCCGTTTGACTGCTTCAAGTTCCGGACCATGCGGGCCGACGCCGAGCAGAGCCAGGCCGACCTCGAGGAGCTGAACGAGTCAACCGGGGCCCTGTTCAAGATCCGCGATGACCCCCGGCTGACCCACATCGGGCGCATCCTGCGCCGCTTCTCGCTCGACGAGCTGCCCCAGCTGGCCAACGTGGTCCGGGGCGAGATGTCGCTGGTCGGCCCCAGGCCCCTGCCGATGCGGGACTTCGAGCACCTCGAGGAATGGCACAAGAAGCGCTACCTGGTCCTGCCGGGGATCACCGGACTGTGGCAGGTCTCAGGCCGCTCGGAGCTCGACTTCGACGATCTGGTCCGGCTCGACTTCCTCTACCTGGAGCGGTGGTCGATCTTCCTCGACATGTCGATCCTGCTCAAGACGATCCCGGCGGTCCTGACCCGGCGCGGGGCCTTCTGAACGCGCCGACCGGCGCACGGGCCGGCGCGATGGACTCAGACCGGTTCGGATTCCGCCGCCGCGACGGCGTCCCCTGGCAGGCCGCCGCCCGGGCCCGCGCCCAGGCCTCCGGCCTCGATCCCCGTTACCTGCGGCGGCTGCGCTGGCTCAGTAAGGCGCGGGCCGTGAGCCGCAGCGGCGCGCCGCTGGGCGCCAACCTGGGCTTCATCCTGGCCAGCCCGGAGACGAGCAACTTCACCTACGAGATCAGCAATGCCGGCCAGCTCGTCCCCTGGGTGAGCGCGGTCGGCAGGTGCACGCCCGAGCGCGCCGCCGCCCTCCTGGCCGAGCCGGATGCGGACCAGGCCTTAGACCGGCGCCTGCGCGCCGCCACCGCGGGGCGGTGGCTGTGGACCCGGGCGCGCCCGGCGTACGGCAAGCGGGTGGGCTGGTACGCGCTGGCCCGGGCGATCCGCCCGACGCTGATCGTCGAGGTCGGCGTTCACGACGGGCTCGGCTCGCTGCTGTTGCTGCGCGCGCTGGAGCGCAACGCCGAGCAGGGCTACCCGGGGCGGCTGGTCTCGTTCGAGGTCAATCCGGCCGGTGGCTGGCTGGTCGGCGATCACCCGCTGTGGGAGCTGCGGATCGGGTCGTCGCGCGATGGGCTCGCGGCCCTGCTCCGGGACGGGGCCGAGTTCGGCCTGTTCGTGTACGACGGCTGGCACGACGCCGAGCATGAGCGACACGACCTGGAGCTGGCCCTGAGCCGGCTGGCACCGTCGGGCGTCGTGATCAGCGACGACGCACAGGTCACCCAGGCGCTGGCCGCGGTGGCTCGAGAGCAAGGCCTGAGCTACCACGAGTTCGCTGAGGCTGCGCAGGACCATTTCTATCCGGGGTCCGTACTCGGAGCCGCACGACGCTGACGGCCGCCTCGACGCGGTTAGTTTCCTCCCCACTCCCCCGGCGGGCGGCAGGTGTGGCGCTCCAGCCGGCTCCGCGCCCCCCGAGGTGCCGAGCCCCGGCTCAGCCCCCTGGTGTGGTGGATTTTCGCCGCCCCTAGTGCACTGGGCAACGAACGCCCTCGAAACTCCGTACCCTCCCGCCGAACGTCATGCCCCCCACCGACCGCTTCGTGATCAGCTTTGCCGCCGAACCGCCCCAGGAGGCGCTGCCCTATGGGCGCTGGGCCGAGACCCTGCGGGGCTACTTCCTGGCCGCGACCCAGCAGATCGAGGCCGGCGAGGAGGACCTCGGCCAGCCCGGGGAGATCGCCTGGTTCCCCGACCGGACCTTCAGCGGGCGGACCTACGTCCCCGCCGTGGCCCGCACCTCCTCGGGCTATGAGCTGTTCGGGTTCGTGTCCTTCAGCGAGGCCGCCGGCGGCGGTCCGACGGATTTCGAGGCCCGGGTGGACTTCACCAGCGAGTTGGCCGACGCCAACCCGGACTGGAAGCTCGACCTGAACGACGACGTGGTCGGCACGTGGCGGGGCGAGCAGGGCAAGACCGCGGACATGACCCTGGTCTGGGGCGTGCCCCTGGTCCCCGGAGGGGCGCTGGTCACGGCCGAGTTGGCCAACCTGGCCGTCGACCAGTGCGAGCTGGTGGAGGAGCGCTTCACGCTGCTGGCCCCGGACAACTACCGGGCGGACTACCTTGAGGTCAAGCTGTGGGACCGGCGGGGCGAGCAGCTCGCCGCCGAATCGCTCTACGTGGACGAGGGCGAGGAAGAGGATTCGGACGAGGCCGGCGAGGCCCCGGCCGATGAGGCGCCGGCGGGCGAGGGTGACGCGGCCGCGGGCTGAGCGTCGCCCCGGGCCAGCGCGGCGGGCAGCCGCACGCGGATTTCCTCATCGGTCAACGGGTAGTGGCAGGCGGCCACGCCGACACCGCCCTTGGTCTCGAGTTCGGGCTCGTCCTCAGAGCAGCGGTCCTGGGCCTTGGGGCAGCGGGTGTGAAACCGGCACGCGCTGGGCGGGTTGGCCGGGCTGGGCACGTCGCCGGTGAGCAGCTGGCGATCGCGTTGAGCCCCGCTGGGGTCGGCCACCGGCACGGCGGAGAGCAGCGCGCCGGTGTAGGGATGACGGGGGCGGTGGTAGAGCTCATCGGAGGGTGAGAGCTCGACGATCTTGCCCAGGTACATGACCGCTACCCGGTCGCACATGTGGCGCACGACAGACAGGTCGTGGGCGATGAAGATCAGGGTCAGGCCGAGGTCGCGCTGCAGCTCGCGCAGCAGGTTCAGCACCTGGGCCTGGATCGAGACGTCGAGGGCCGAGACGGGCTCGTCGGCGACCAGCAGCTTGGGTTCCAGCGCGACCGCGCGGGCGACCCCGATCCGCTGGCGCTGACCGCCGGAGAACTCGTGCGGATAGCGGTTGTAATGCTCGGGGTTCAGCCCGACCCGGTCCATCAGCTCCTGAACCTTCTTCTTGCGCTCCCCGGACCCCTTGTACAAGCCGTGGATGACGAACGGGTCGGCGATGATCGAGCCGACCGTCTTGCGGGGGTTCAGCGACGAGTAGGGATCCTGGAAGACCATCTGCATGTCGCGGTGAAGCGCCTTCAGTGCGTCTCTCTTCTGGGCTCCCACCTCCTTCCCGTCAAACACGATCGAACCCGAGCTCGGGTCCATGAGCCGGCAGAGAAGCCGCGCGGTGGTGCTCTTGCCGCATCCCGTTTCCCCGACGATGCCGAGCGTCTCCCCCTCGGCCACCGCGAAGGAGATGCCGTCCACCGCCTTGACGGCGCCGACCTGGCGCTGGAAGAGGATCCCGCGCTTGATCGGGAAGTGCTTGACCAGGTCGCGGACCTCGATCAGGTTGCTCACTGCGGTCCCTCCTGGGCGCTGGGCGCAGGCCCCGGGGCGCCGGAAGGCTCCGAGGCGGCGGTGGCGGGCCCCGGGACGGCAGTGGAAGGCTCCGCGGGCCCTGGCTGGTCCGACCGCGAAGGCCCGGCGTGACCGTTGCTGCTCGCGGCCAGACGCTGCAGGGCCTCCAGGTCGCGGCCCTCGCGAATCCCCGTCCAGATGCGCTGGCGCACCGAGGGCTCGAGCAGACAGGCCACGCCGTGACGCGCCCCGGCGGCGACCGGATCGAGCCTCGGATCGATCTGCTTGTGGGACTCCTGAACGTACGGGCAACGGGGATGGAAATGGCACCCCGAGGGGCGGTTGATCAGGCTCGGCGGGCGTCCCGTGATCGGCACCAGCTCCTCATCGCGCGGGCTGTCGAGCCGGGGGATCGACTTGAGCAGACCCCAGGTGTACGGGTGCTCGGGAGCGTTGAAGATCTCCTCCGCCGAACCACGTTCGACGATCCGCCCCGCATACATGACCGCGATGTCGTCGGCGATCTCCGCGACCACGCCCAGGTCGTGGGTGATGATGATGATCGCGGTCCCCAGCCGCTGCTGGAGATCCTCGAGCAGATGGAGGATCTGGGCCTGGACGGTCACGTCCAGGGCCGTCGTCGGCTCGTCGGCGATCAACAGCTTGGGCTCGTTGGCCAGGGCCATGGCGATCATCGCCCGCTGACGCATGCCGCCCGAGAACTCGTGCGGGTACTGGTCCACGCGCCGCCGGGGGTCGGGGATCCCGACGAGCTCGAGCAGCTCGCCGGCCCGGGCCCGCGCGGCCTTGCGGGAAATCGAGCTGTGTGACTGCATGGCCTCCATCAGCTGCCAGCCGACCTTGTAGAACGGGTGCAGGGAGGACAGGGGATCCTGGAAGATCATGGCCACGTCGTTGCCGCGGATCCGGCGGAGCTGATCGTCGGGTAGCGCGACCAGGTCCTGGCCGTCGAACATGATCCGGCCCTCGATCTGCGAACGGCGGCTGCGGGTCAGGCCGAGCGCGGTCAGCGAGGAGACGGTCTTGCCCGAGCCTGACTCGCCCACGATGCCCAGCGTCTTGCCCTCCGTCACCGTGTAGGAGATCCCGTCCACCGCCCGGACGATCCCGTCGTCGGTGCGGAACGCGACCCGCAGATCCTCGACGCTCAACAGCGGCTCGCTCACGCCTCAGCTCCCGGTCGGAGGGCGATCACGAGTAGCGCACGCGCGGATCGAGGTAGGCGTAGGAGATGTCGACGATGATATTGGCGACCACGATGAAAAACGCGGCCAGGAGCACCGTGCCCTGGACGATCGGGAAGTCGGAATGGACGATCGCGTCGAAGTTCAGCCTTCCGATGCCGGGAATGTCGAACACGGTCTCGGTGATCACCGCCCCGCCGAGGAGCGTGCCCACGTCGAGCCCGAAGATCGTCACCACCGGGGTGATGGCCGAGCGCACGCCGTGGCGCCAGACCACGCGCCGCTCAGGCAAGCCCTTGGCCCGGGCGGTGCGGATGTAGTCCTCGCCCATGGCCTCGATCAGGCTGCCGCGCAATAGGCGCGAGTAGATCGCCGCCGAGGTCCCGGCCAGGACGATCCAGGGCAGGATCAGCGAGGTGAACCAGTCCACCGGGCTCGCGGTCAGCCCGACGTAGCTGGCCGCCCCGGGAAACACGTGGTACTTGCCGATGTCGTTGGCGAACAGGAACAGCAGCACGACGCCGAACCAGAACACGGGCATGGAGACGAACACCAGGGCGATGCCCATGGCCGCGCGGTCGAGCAGCGTGCCCCGCTTGATGGCCGAGATGATCCCGACCGCGACGCCGGCGACCAGCCACAGAATCGCCGCGCCCACCGTGAGCGAGAGGGTGGCCGACAGGCGGCTGGTGATCAGGCTGAGGACCGAGGCGCCGCTGTAGTAGCTGTAGCCGAAGTTGAAGTGAAGGATGATCCCCTTCATGTACCGGTAGAACTGCGTGTAGATCGGCTGATCCAGGCCGAGCTCGTGGCGGATGTAGGCGATCGTCTGCGGGCTGGAGTTGCGTCCGGCGCGCAGGATTGCCGGGTCGGCCGAGGGGAAGACGTTGAAGAACAGGAACGTCAGCGCGCTAACCAGGATCAGCAGGACGATGCCCCACAGCAGGCGACGGATGATGTATGTGGTCATGGCTCTCGGACTGGCGCAGTAAGAGATTGTGGGACCCCGCCACAGTGCGTGGCGGGGTCCCGGGTCAGATGGCCTCTACTTCAGCGAGGTGAAGCTGAAGTCCCAGGTGCCCTCGTTCCAGAGCTGGTCGACGCCGGCGACGTCCTTGCTCTCGATGTTGGGCTGGTTGACGAAGTCCCGCGGGACCGCAACCGCATCGGAGACGAGCATCTTGTCGACGTTGGCCCAGGCCTGCGCCCGGGCGGTCGGATCGACCACGAGTGCCGCCTTCTGGATCGCTGCGTTGACCGCCGGAATGTTGGTCTGGCTCCAGTTGGAGTTGTTCGTGGGCACGATCGCCGGCCCGTAGAACGTTGCGTAGAGCACCGACAGCGGATCGGCGAAGTCGCGGATCCACCCGACCGACGTGCAGACGTCGATCTCTTGCTTGGGGACGCCGCAGTACTTGGCGTACATCGTGGCCTGGTCGACCTCGGTCGGGTGCGGCTTGAAGCCGAGGCTGGTCAGGGCCGAATCGACGATCTGGATGATCGCCGGCTCGTCACCGCTGTTGGCGCCGACCACCTGGACGGTGCCGCTACCGGTGTACTTGCCGCTCTTGTAGCCGGCCGCCTTCATGTACTTGGTCGCCACCGCCATGTTGCCGGTGAGGCTCTTGTTGAAGTCGACCTGCGGCCCGGGATAGCCCCCGGCCTGGTCGAACCCGGCGACGCCCGGGTAGATGAAGTGCGTCGCCACCGAGGCGACCAGCGACCCGCCCTCGGCCTTGATGATCGCCGCCCGGTCGAGCGCCGCCCACACGGCCCGGCGGAGGTTCACATTCTTGAACGGACCGGCCGCGTTGTTCAGGGCCACGTAGTGGTCGCCCGAGCCCGGCGTGAACGTGATCTGCGAGGGGTACTGCTGGTAGGCCAGCTTGACGATCGAGTGCGACGGGGTGTCGAGCTGGATCGCGTCTGAGCCCTTCAGCACCTGCTGGCCGATGACCGTGGAATCGCCACCGACGTTGACGTTGATGCGATTGACGTAGGCGGGACGGAAGTCCGTCGACGCGTTCCAGTTCGGGTTGCGGACCAGGGTCTCGGACTTGCCCGGCTGATAGCCGATGCCCTGGATCTTGCCGGTCTTATCGGCCTGGACCATGTACGGCCCGGTGCCGACCAGGAACTGGGTCCCGAAGGTGGTCGGGCTGTGCTTGTCCAGCGGCGCCACGAACGACTGCGGCAGCGGCGCCGTGATGGGCAGGGTGAGGGCATCGAGCAGCAGCGTGGCCCCCGGCTTCATCATGTGGAAGACGATCGTCGTCTTGTTCGGGGTGGTGATCCCGGGAATCGGGCCGCCCTTCCAGCTCTTGCTCGTGGTGCCGAGCAGCGGCGCCGGAGCCCCGGCGCCGAAATAGGCCGGGAAGTAGGCATTGCCCACGTTGGGGTTGCCGCCACGCTCGATCGCGTAGGCCACGTCCGCCGAGGTCACGGCCCGGTTGACCGGGGGTGAGAAGTGGACGTTCGGGCGGATATGGACGGTGAGGGTCTTGCCGCCGTCGGTGATTCCGCCGTTCGAAGTGGTCGGGATCGTGGTGGCCAGGTCCGGCCGCACCGTGGTCTCAGAGTTGGGCGGGTAGGCGAACAGCGGGCGCTGGGTGGCCTGGATCAGCGCGTAGTCGAGCGCGTAGTAGGACTGGCCCGGGTCGAGGTGCTCGAAGTCACCGCTCGAGTAAACGGTCAGCGTGCCGCCCTTCTTCTTGCCCGTGAGCTGCTGGCCGACCGGGTTCTCCCCGGCTTTCAGCGGGAGCTTGGCCAAGGCCCCCGATGAGCCCGATCCCCCCCCGGATGAGCTGCTGGAGCTGGAACCGCACGCGGCGGCGCCAACGGCCAGCAGCCCGGTGGCCGCGAACGCGGCCAGGCTGCGAGTACTACGCCTCATAGAGCTTCCTCCTGTTGTGTTGACTGCATCAGACTGAGCCGAGAACGGCTCACCGCGACTCCCCGCGCGGATTGAGCGCGTCAAGCAGCCCGTCGCCGAGCAGGTTGAACGCGAGCACTGTGAGCAGCAGAGCCACTCCGGGAAAGAGCATGTACCACCACTCGGTGGTGGAGTTCTGCGAGGCGTCGGAGATCATCTGGCCCCAGCTCGCGGTGGGGGGCCGGATGCCGACCCCGAGGAACGAGAGGGCGGCCTCGAAGAGGATGTTGGTGGGGATCAGCAGGCTGGAGTACACGATTAAGGGCGCCACCACATTGGGCAGGATCTCTTTGAACAGGATGCGCCGGTTGGACGCCCCCAGCGAGCGCGCCGCCTCGATGAACTCCTTCTCGCGCAACGAGAGCACCTGGCCACGGACGATCCGGGCGATGTAGGTGAACGAGGCGATCGTGATGATGAAGATGACCGTCCCCAGGCCCGGCTGGATCAGGCCGCTGACGCAGCCGCGCACCCCACAGGCAGCCCCGATGCCGAGGCCCAGGACGAGCACGGGAAAGGCCAGGAAGACATCGACCGTGCGTGAGATCACCGTGTCCACCCAGCCGCGGTAGAAGCCGGCCAGCAGCCCCATCACCGTGCCGATGGCCGCGGCCAGGGCCGTGCCGATGATCCCTACCTCGAGGGACACCCGGGTGCCGTAGATGATCCGTGAGAGCACGTCGCGGCCGAGCTGGTCCACGCCAAGGGGATGGGCGGCGCTCGGCCCGGTCGGCGAGCCGAACGCGTCGAGCGCGTTGGAGTTGTTCACATATGGCCCCTGGAGCCCGAGCACGCTGACGACGAGTGGCGCGGCGAGCGCAATGATGATCAGCAGGACGATGAAGATCCCCGAGACCATGGCCACACGGTCGCCGCGCAGGCGGCGCCAGAAGAGCTGCAGCGGCGAGCGGGCCGTGACCTCTCCGGGAATCAGCTCGGCGCTCTGAGGGGTCCCCTCCTGCTCAATCAGCAGTTCGCTCGCGCCAACGCTCATCTGAGCGAGCTTCCGCGCCGCACCGCAACATCCTCCATTGGAGGATCGAACCACATGTGGTGCGCCATGTCATCCAACATTAATGCAGCCTCAACGAACATTGAGCCCCACAGTACGCTGCGGCTTCGCCTCGGCGCACCGGCCCTCGTAGCTCAACGGATAGAGCACGCGCCTCCTAAGCGCGGGATGCAGGTTCGATTCCTGCCGGGGGCATCGTCGGGCCGGCCGGGCGGCCAGCCTCCTCGGGGAGGGCGACCTCGGTGCCAAAAGGGCGGGAGGGGCCCGGTCCCGTGCTACCGTCCGCGCGTCGCTGCCCTCGGTGCAACCGCACCAGGCGGCCAGAATCCCCCGTGACACGCCGCACGATGGCAGCCGCCACGGGCCTCGCATCTCCGCCCGAGGCCACCCCTTCTCAGGCCACGTCCGAGACGTGGACCCTGCGCCTGTTCATTCGCCGCCACCCGTGGTGGGCGGTCGGGCTGGGCGTGATCGTGGTGTCCGCGCTGCTCGTGGAGTGGGCGGGCACCCGTCCCGGATTCGATCCCTACGGCTGGTTGGTCTGGGGCCACCAGACCACAACCCTCTCGCTGGACACCAACGCCGCGCCGTCCTGGAAGCCCCTGCCCTATCTGTTCACGGTCGTCTACGCGCTGGCCGGCCACTACGAGCTCGGGCTGTGGATGATCACCTCCACGGCGGTCTCGCTCAGCGGGGCCGTGTTCGCCGCCCGGATCGTCTACACGCTGACGGGCGCCCCGCCCGAGCGCCGCTGGGCCGGGGTCGCGGCCGCCGTGCTGGCCGGGGCGATGCTGCTCGGTTTCCAGGACTACTTCCACTACGTGCTGAGCTCTCAGTCCGATCCGATGATCGTTGCCCTGTGCCTGGGCGCGATCGACTGCCACCTCTACGAGCGGCCCCGCGCGGCCTTCGTCCTCGGGGTGCTGGCGGCGCTGGGGCGGCCCGAGGTGTGGCCGTTCCTCGGCCTGTACTCGATCTGGCAGTGGCGCCGTCGGGCTGACATGCGCGGGCTGCTGGTCGGCGGCTGGGTGATCGTCGTGCTGCTCTGGTTCGGCATTCCCGCGCTCACCTCGCGCAGCCCGTTCGTGGCGGCGTCAAACGCGATGGGCTCGGGACGCCGGCTGACCAGCGACAAGGTGTTCGGCACGGTGGGGCGCTTTCTCAGCATCAACGAGCTCCCGATCGAGCTGGCCGCCCTGCTGGCGGTCCTCATGGCTGGCCTGAGCCAAGGGCGACGAGGGTGGCGAGACCGCTGGGAGAGGGGGGAGCGCGGCGAGCGCTGGGAGCAGATCACGCTGGTGCTGGCCGCGGGGATCGTCCTGTGGGTGGTGATTGAGATCGCCTTCGCCCTGCACGGCTGGCCGGGCCTGGCCCGATACATGTGGGAGGCCGGCGGCGTGCTCGTCGTCCTGGCCGGCCTGGGCGTGGGGCGGCTGCTGGCCGCTCGGCCCGCCCTGCCCCGGCTCCCCGCGTGGGCCGGAGTCGCCCTGGTCGTGGTGCTGGTGGGCAGCCTCGTGCCGATGGCCATCTCCAGGGCCCGCGCCGAGCACCTCGACCTCAAGGACCAGCGGCTGCGCACGACCGAGATCAGACGGCTGACGCCGGCCATCGACCGGCTCGGCGGAGCGGCCCGGCTGCGGAGTTGCGGAGAGCCGCTGACCCGCCTCGAGTATCAGACCATGCTGGCCTACACGCTCGAGCTCAACGTCGCCCGGGTCGGCTTCAAGTACGGGCAGGCGATCGCCCGCGACAACCCGATCGTCCTGTTCACGCCGACGGCGAACGGATGGCTGATCCAGGCCGCCCACCAGGTCGCTCCGCAGTGCCGCTCCCTGCCGCGGGTGGGCTGACTGATTGTGCTCCGGTTTGCCGGGGCTTGGAGTGGATTCCGGTTCGTGACGAACGTGAATCCACGCCAAGCTGAGCGGACGGCTCGGGGGCGGGGCGGGCTCAGCCCCGGTCCGGACGCTCGGGATAGACCTCGTCGATGGTGGTCAGGCTCACGAAGGGCGCCCCGGCCGCCTGCTCGATCGCCTGCGCGCCCCCGGACAGCCGGTCGCAGATGGCCAGCACGCCGCAGACCGCGTGGCCCTCGGAGCGCAGCGCCTCCAGGGCCTTGATCGTGGAGCCGCCGGTGGTGACCACGTCCTCGACCAGCATGCAGCGCTCCTCGGCGCCGAGCAGGGGGCCCTCGATCCGCCGGGCCAGCCCGTGGGTCTTGGCCTCCTTGCGGACGAAGAAGGCCTTCACGTCGGCCCCCCCGGACAGGGCGGCGCAGGCAATCGGGTCGGCGCCCATCGTCATGCCGCCGACCGCGGTGGCCGACCAGGCCCCGGCCTGGTGGGCGACCAGCTCGGCCAGGGCGGTGAAGCCGGCGCGGCGAAGGATCGCCCGCTTGGCGTCAACCAGGTACTGGGCCGTGGCGCCACTGGTCAGCACGACCTCCCCGACGATCAGCGCGTGCGCTCGGAGCTCATCGAGCAGGCGCCGCCGCGCGTCAGCGGGAAGGGGCACCCTCAGCGTTCAGCGGTAGACGTCGACGACGTTGCCGTAGTTCAGCCAGTCGAAGACCGAGATCGCGTCGACGATCGGCAGGCGCATGCAGCCGTGGCTGGCCGGGTAATCGGGGGCCGGGTTGTAGCCATGGATGGCGTATCCGCCGTAGAAGAAGCTCGAGTAGTACATCCCGTCGGGCAGGTAGCCGGGCGTGCGCCGGTAGACGCGGAAATGCCCGAGGACCGTCGGCGTCGACGGCTTGCCCGAGCTGATCGGGTAGATCCGGTAGACGTTCGCGCCGTTGATCTCGGCCAGCAGCTGCTTGCCCAGGTTGCCCTCGATGTGCTTGCCGTCATGGGGGTAGCGCACGACGAAGGCCCCGCGACCGTCGAGCAGGGCGCTGACCGTGCGCCCGTCGAGGCTCTGCGAGACGCCCCAGCCGAGGAGGCGGTGGTAGGCGTCGAGGGCCAGCCCGGTCTGCTGGTCGTACACGCCGGTCTCGGGCACGTAGACGTGCAGCGCATTCAGGCTCTGCTGGACCAGGGTGACGAAGCTTCCGCGCGAGCCAGAGCCGACGCTGGTTCCGAGCACGGCCACCGCGCGCTGGCTGAAGAAGCCCTGCATCTGGGCGGTTTTGTCGTGACGTACGCGGACCCTGAGGATGCCCGTGCGCGAGCTGGCCACGCGCTCGGTGAAGACGCCCAAGGCGCCGTTTGGCGACGGCTTGATCCGGAGCCGATCCGCTTTGACCAGGCGCGCCCCGACGAACGAGCGCACGATCACCGACTGCCCGGGCACGTAGGGACGCACGACCCCCTGCACCTCGAACGCGCGGTCGGGGACGGTGACGGCGCCACGATGCACGAAGAACGCGCCCCGCAGGTAGAGCCGCACGCTGGCCTTGGCCGCGGGAGCCGGGCCCGGCGCGGGGCCGGTCGGCGTGGTGCCGGTCGACGTCGTGGCCGGGGCTGTCGACGTCGTGGCCGGGCCGGTCGGCGTTGGGCTCGGCGCGCTCGCCGGGGGCGGGGTCAGCACGCTCGAGCCGGCGGCCAGCGCCGTGCCCGCCGTCGTCGATGCGGCCAATCCGGCGGCAGCAAGGAGCGTGGCGAGGGAGGCGAGTCTGACGGGCATGGGCGGGAAGTAAATCAGCCGCCGCCCCGCACCGCGGCAATTTTGTGCCCCCCCGCCGGGGAGCACTCAGGCCAGACGGGGTGAGCGCGCCCCGAGCGGCCCGGTGATCGCGGCCACGACGAGCCAGGACGCGAGGATCAGCCCGACGATCTCCAGCGCGCTCCAGCTCAGCTGGTTGACCCCGAGGGCGAGCGAGTTGTTGGCGCTGTGCAGGGCGATGCACGGGTAGAGCGAGCCGGTCCGCCAGCGCACGATGCAGAGCACGAAGCCCAGGAAGCCGAGCGGGATCAGGTACTGCACCGGGGCGGAGCTGAGGTGCACGGCTCCGAACAGGATCCCCGTCACCAGGGCGGCCAGCCACGGGCCGAGGTCGCGACCGGCGACCCGGACCTTGAGCCGGCGGAGTGCCCCGAAGATGAAGCCACGGAAGAACAGCTCCTCGGCGATCGGCGCCACCACGCAGACGAAGATCGCCGCGGCGATCAGCGCCGCCGTGCTGTGAGTCACGCCGAGCTCCGAAGGCAGCTTGTCCTTGCCCTGGAGATGGAAGATCGTGCCGTAGACGGTGGTCAGCCCGTAGTAGCCGATCACCGCCAGTACGAAGGCCCCCACGGCCAGGCGCGGGGCAACGCGTCGAAAACCGAAGTCGGCCAGCCGAGCCCGGCGGCCCAGGAAGGCGAAGTACACCGCCGCGGCCACAAAGCCGAGATCGAAGACCACATCGCCGGCGATGTTGACCGCGGGCGAGGGATGGGCCAGGGTCGAGCCCCCGGCCGCGCCGGCCACCTCGACGAGAATCGTGCCCACGGTGCCGAGGCCGAGCCCGAGGACGATCGCCGCCGGAACTGTCCACATCGCCCAGGGCGGGATGTCCGACGCGCGCGGATCACGGAGCGGCTGGGGGGGCGGCCCGGGCCCAGGGTCCGGTACCGATGGGGAGGAGCTCGACATTCAGTCCTGCCTAGGGTAGGCGGGCGCGCTCTCGCCACGCGGCGCGCTCAGGCCAGGCGGGGTGCTCAGGCCAGGCGGGGCGCGCTCAGGCCAGGCGGGGCGCGCTCAGGCCAGGCGGCCCAGCTCGGCCAGGCTGGTGATTCTCGGGACCCCCGGCGGGGCGGGCGAGCCCGTGCGATCCAGCCACACCGCCCGGATGCCGGCCGCCCGGGCGCCGGCCACGTCCTGATCGAGGTCGTCCCCGACGTGCACGGCCTGCCCCGCACCGACCCCGGCGCGAGCCAGGGCGGTGGCGAAGATCTCCGGGTCCGGCTTGGCCGCTCCGGCCATGCTCGAGGTGAGGATCACGTCGAGCAGGCCGGCCAAGCCGACGCGGGCCAGCACCTCGGGCAGCGAGCTGTCCCAGTTCGAGACCACCACGATCCGCACGCCCGGCTCGCGCAGCCGGCGCAGGGCCGGGGCGGCGTCGGGGTAGGCGGTGAAGCTCAGCGAGGCCAGGAGGACCTCGACCATCGCCGCCGTCGGCACATCCGGCAGCCGCCGGCCCGGGGGGAGACCAGCGCGCAGGGCCTCCGCCGCGGCGTCCCGGAGCGCGCGCACCTTGGCCGGGTCAGAGGCGCCGTGCATGCGCTCGCGATAGAGGGCGATCTCCGCCGCCATGGCCACCTCGGCCTCGGCCGGGGAAAGACGCAGCGCAAAGCGCCGGTGAAGCTCGCGCCGCAGCCGCGGACCGGGCGGATCGAGGCGTATCAGCGTGCCCATGGCGTCAAGCAGGAGGGCGCGGCGAGGCTGGTCGGGGGGCTGCATGGTTTGTGCCAGCTCCGTGCTCGGCAGGAGCCCGTGCCGGCGGCCCGAAACAGCCCTACGGCTACACTGTCTGGTCCGTTTCGGGTGGCCGGTGACCGCGCCCGAGCGACCGCAGCCAGCGGCCCCAACCTACTTCATGAGCCGACGCGATCGACAGCGCCGCCGGCGGCGCAACCGCGGATCCGCCCTCAAGCGTTTCTTCGCCCTTACCGCAGTGCTCACCGTGAGCGCCCTGGTGATCGGCGCGCTGGCCGTGGCCGGATGGGTGGTCAACGTCGCCCAGTCGGCCCCGGATTTGAGCTCCCTGCCCGCGCGCATCCCCGGCTCCCCCTCCCAGGTGTTCGCCGGGGACGGCAGCTCGCTGGGCTACATCTGGTCGCCGACGGTGCGCAACCAGGTCTCCGGAGCGCTCATACCGCAGCGGCTCAAGCAGGCCACGATCGCGATCGAGGATCGCCGCTTCTACCAGCACGGGGCGCTCGACTACCAGGGCATCGTGCGCGCGGCGATCCGGGACGCGCTGCACGGCGGGTCGGGCCTGCAAGGCGCGTCCACGCTGACCATGCAGCTGGTCGACAACGTCTACCTGCCGCTGCGCCTGAAGGCCAACCGCAACCTCCGCTACAAGATCATCCAGGCCAAGCTGGCCGAGCAGCTCGAGGGGATGCATCACAAGAACTGGATCCTGACCAGCTACCTCAACGACGTGCCCTACGGGACGGTCGGCGGCCAGACCGCCTACGGCGTCGGAGCGGCCTCGCGGATGTTCTTCAACAAGCCGGTGAGCAAGCTCGACCTGGCCCAGGCCGCGCTGCTGGCCGGCCTGCCCCAGGCCCCCTCCCAATACAACCCGTTCCTCGACCTGGGCGCGGCCCGCCACCGCCGGGCCGAGGTGCTCCAGGCCATGGTCCAGGCCGGGGACATCACGCGGGACCTGGCCGCCCGGGCCAACCGGGAGCCGCTGCAGGTCCACCCAGATCAGGCGTTGGTCATCCGCCGCGATCCCTACGTGTTCGACTACATCGAGCAGTCGGCGGCCCGCGACCTGTGCCCTAACAGCCCGAACAACTGCCCCACGCTGACCCGAGGCGGCCTGAAGATCTACTCGACCATCGACCTGCGCAAGCAGGCCCTGGCCGAGCAGGCGATCTTCGCCCACGAAGGCGGTCCCGGCCAGCCCGGCTCGGGCCTGGCCTCAGTCGATCCGAACAACGGACACATCCTGGCCATCGCCTCCTCGGGGAACTACAACCAGACCAAGTTCGACTACGCCACGCAGGCCCAGCGGCAGCCGGGCTCGTCGTTCAAGGTGTTCGTGCTGATGACCCTGATCCACGACTACCACGGCGACCCCGGCCAGACCTATTACAACTCACACCTGCTCGCCCCCGGCTGGCTGCCCGGCTACCCGACCTACACCGTCCACACCGCCGAGGACTCCTATCAGGGCAACATCTCGGTCACCAAGGCGACGATCCTGTCCGACAACACCGTGTTCGCCCAGCTCGACGCGGACGTGGGCCCGGACAAGGTCCGCTCGACGGCCTACGCGATGGGGATCACCAGCCATCTCGACGGACTCCCGGCCGAGGCCATCGGCGGTCTGCGCATCGGCGTCACGCCGCTCGAGATGGCCGACGCCTACGCGACCCTGGCCAACGGCGGCAGCCACGTCCCGGCCACGATCATCAACCGGATCGTGTTCCCGGACGGCAGCGTGCGCAACTTCGGCAATCCGGCCCACAAGACCGTGTTCACCGACGGCGAGGCCTACGCGGCCACCAACGTGCTCAAGGGCGTGATCACCAGCGGGACCGGGACCGCGGCCGGCTACGGCTGCCCGGCGGCGGGCAAGACCGGTACGGCGGAGAACTACGAGAACGCCTGGTTCGTCGGCTACACGCCGCGGATGTCGACCGCGGTCTGGGTCGGCTATCCCCAGGCCAACATCCCGATGGCCAACGGCTTCGGCGGCACCCTGGCGGCGCCGATCTGGAGGCAGTACATGCAGGCGGCATCGGGCGGCTACTGCGGCAATTTCCCCGTCCCCACGACGCCGTTCAGCGGCACCGCCTACTTCGGGGCCCACGCCACCACCGGCAGCCGGAACACGCTGCCCAAGTCGGGCCGGGGGGGTAGGGCCAGCAATCCGTACAACAACCCGAGCCTGTTCGCCCAGCCTCCCCAGCCCGCGCCCGGCAGTCCGGGTGCCAAGCACGGAACCGGACACGGATCCGGGCCCGCGAATGCCAATGGCAATGGCGCCAGCGGTCTGGGCGGGGGCGGCGGCAAGCCCAAGAAGCACTAAGGTTCTCACCCGGATGCCCAAAGAAGAAAAGGTCGAACTCGAAGGCGAGGTGGTCGAGGCTCTGCCCAACGCCATGTTCCGCGTGAAGCTCGACAACATGGATCGCGTCGTGCTCGGTCACGTGGCCGGCAAGATGCGCCGCTTCCGGATCAGGATCCTGCCCGGGGACCGGGTACGCGTAGAGCTCTCGCCCTACGACCTGGATCGCGCCCGGATCGTTTACCGCCACCGCTGAATCGGTCACCTCGCCCGTGCGCGAGCTTGATCTGATCGCCGCGCTCGAGCGGGTTCTGCGCCCCGGGGGGCCCCGGGTCCTGCGTTGGCTGGGGGACGACGCCGCCGTCGTCAGGGGGCGTCGCTACGCGGTCACCTCGGTCGACACGATGGTCGACGGGGTCCATTTTCGCCGTGGCCAGCTCACCGCCGAGCAGATCGGGCACCGAGCTCTGGCCGCCGCCGTCTCCGACCTGGCCGCGATGGCGGCCCCCCCGGGCGAGGCCTTCTTATCCCTGGCGCTCCCCTCGGGGATGGAGCTCGAGGAGGCCGCGGCGCTGGCTCAGGGCGCTGGAGCCCTGGCCGCCGAGCTGGGCATGAGCGTGGCCGGGGGCGACGTCACCGCGGCCAATCAGCTGATCGTCACGGTAACCGTGGTCGGTTGGAGCGACGACCCGGCCGACCTGGTGGGGCGCGACGGCGCCCGCCCCGGAGACCTGATCGCGGTCACCGGTGCGCTGGGGGGCGCCGGCGCCGGTCTGGCCCTGCTCGAGGGCCGTGCGTCCGGAGACAACTGCAGTCAGGGCACCCGGGACGGGTTGCGCGCCCGCTACGCCACGCCGCAGCCGCGGACGCGGCTCGGCCGCGGGTTGAGCGAGCTCGGCGCCACCGCGATGATCGACATCTCCGACGGCGTGGCTACCGACGCCCGGCACCTGGCCGTGGCCAGCGGCGTGCGAATCGAGCTCGAGCTCGAGCGGCTTCCCGCTCGGCGCGGGAGTGGCGGAAGTCGCCGCCGAGCTCGGCCTGGACCCGTACGAGTTTGCCGCCACGGCGGGCGAGGACTTCGAGCTCTGCGTGTCGCTGCCCCCCGCGGTCGGGGAGCTGCGACTGCCTCACCTACGTCGGCCGGGTCACCGGCGGCGCGCCGGGCTTGGTCGTGGCCGGAGCCCGCGGGAGCTAGCCGGCTACGAGCACTCGCCCTGAGCCGGCTCGGCCCCGGCCGGGCCGGGCTGAGTCGCCAGCAGCCGTCGGAGGATCGCCGCCGCCACCGCCTGGGGGTCGACCTCATATTCGCCACGACCAACCTGCTGTTGAATCTCGTTCAGGCGCAAGACGCCGGTTCCTCTTCCTGTGGGCATGGTCTGCTGGATCAATGTGGCCTCAGTGTCGGCATGGCACGATAGGACCTCGATCGGACGGGGTCACATTCGACAACCATCCCAGGGATCGGCCGCCTGCGGCGAGGGCTTCGCCGGAGGGGCGCAGGGGCCCCTCACGCCGGCCCCAGTGGCTTGACCGAGCGCAGCCGGGCGAACACGATGATCCGCTGCGCCGCGCGAATAGAGCGGGTTGCAGGCCGAGAGGACGAGCCGGTCATAGCCGACGTTGTGCGTCACCCATAGCGCGGTGGGCAGGACGATCCGGTGGTACTGGACGATGTATGTGAAGCGCCCGTAGGGCATCGTGAGGATGATCCGATCGCCCGGCACGAGCTCGTTGATGCGCTTGAACGGGGCCAGGTAGGTGGTCCGGTGCCCGGCGATGGCCACGGTCTGCCCCATCCCGGGAAGCGCGGTGCCCGGGTAGTGGCCCGGCCCCTTCTCGAGGCTCAGCTCGTCGGTGCCCTGCACGACCGTGTAGCCGGCGCCGATCTTGGGGATGTTGATGTGGCCGATGGCGTCCCCGGTCTTCACCTGCCTGCTGCTCGCGCCGGGCCAGGTAGGCGATCCGCTCGCTGCGGGAGCGCAGCCCGCTCAGGGCCGCCTTGTCGACGACCGACAGCGGAGCCGTGCGGTAGCTCAGGTACTGCTGGTCGACCTGCGCCGCGCAGCACCAGCCCGATCGCCGCCGTGACCGGCTCCTGCCAGACCAGCGTCACCCCGGCGTCGAGCACCAGGAACAGCCCGGAGAGGATCAGCACCGACGAGATGTCGCGGATCAGGCGGCGCATGCGCCTTGTCATGGTGTCACGCCTGGCCCGGTCGCGATCCCGATTCCGGCCGACCCGGCCCGGGTAACCCTGCGCGCACCCCGGGCGGCTGAACCGGGTGCGCGCCACGGTGCCGGTTTCCGCCGTCCTGAGCGCACACCCGGAGCGCAGAGGCTGGTGCGCGCAGGTTGCCTGGGGTGATACGCGACCGGGGGGCAGGGGCCGCTCAGCGGCGCAGGGCCGACTTGGTCCCGCCCAGCGAGCCCGGGCCGGCGTAGGTGACCGGCCGCGCACGGTCACCGGCACCGGCTCGGGCCGGGCTGGCGGGAGGCGAGGAGGAGCAGGCCGCCGGCGGCCACCGCGCAGCCCAGGAAGACGCTCCACTCGAGCACGGCCAGGAGGCTGACGTCGTGGCCGGCCAGCAGCAGCGTGGCCGCCCACGCCTCGCTGCAGCGGCGAGTAACCGAGGATCGACGCCGTAATAGACGGCCACCGCAGCCGCGGGGACCAGGCCGAGAGCGAGCAGCGCCGGCCGAACGGCACCCGCAGGCGCAGCGTCGCGGGGCTGACGGCCGGCCAGCCACAGGTGGAGCGCGGGGACGGCCAGGGCGGCGGCGAACGGATTGGCCAACCAGAGGGCGACGCGTGACCAGGCACACATGACCAGCAGACGCGGCCACGACCCCTCCGTGGTACTCGCCGACGGCCGGCGCGCGCGGGCCGCGGCCGGCGGCGAAGCCGACGCCAGCGGGCGCAGCACGGCGAAGCTCCCGGCGCCGGCCAGCAGCGGCCAGGATCAGCACGATCACCCCGCCCGCGCCGGGACGGAACGGTCCCCGCGGGCACCGGGTCCCGGCGGGGCGACCGGATCGCGCCGATCAGCCCGGCGCCAGGACGACAGGAGCGCCGCGAGCACGAACGGCACCGCGGCGGCCAGCACCAGCACGAACCAGCGCCAGACCGGCGTGTCCGCGCCGGCGGGCGCGGGCCAGGCCGTCGATCGTGGTCATGGCCACCGGCACGATCAGCGCCAGGATGAGCATCGAGAGCGCCCAGCCGGGCACCACCTTGCCGTCGAAGAGCAGATAGGCGGCGGGCGCGGGAACCTGCGGCCCGCTGTCGAGCGCCGAGATCGTGGACAGCACGGCCCGGCCGACCTGGTTGAGCTGATCGGGGCCGCCCAGCGGAGCGTCCGGCGGCGGCCCGCGCTCCCCGGACAGCGACAGCATCACCGCCGGGATCCCGGCGTTGCCGAACGGGGCCTGCTCGGAGAGCGTCAGCGGGAAGGCCAGGTGGAGCGAACTGGCCGAACAGGCTCGTGCCGGTGGTGGCCAGAGCCGGCCTGCTGGCTCAGCTCGGCGGCCATCGTCTGCCGCAGCACCGGCGGCGCCACGGCCTGGGCGTCTCGACCACGGGACGATCATCGGCTGCTGGACATGGGCGCTGGCCAGGTCACCGAGCACGATGACCGCATCGATGGGACCGTCCAGCGTGGAGGCCAGGCGGAGCGCCCCGGCGGCCCCCTGAGAGCCCGAGGTGGAGGCCAGCACCACGGTCCGCTGCAGCGTCTCGCCGGCCAGATCTCGGGCCAGCTCGAGCTCGGTGGCGGTCCCGGACAGGCCGGCGGTGGCCGGCGAGCCCCGGGCGTCGCGCGCGGGCGACGATGACGATGCTCCCGCTCTTCATCCCCGGCCGGGTCGCCACGACGTTCTCGAGCGTGCGCTGCCCGTCGGCGGTCTGGCCGGAGAAGGTCCGTCGGTGACTCACGCCGAAGCCGTCGCGCCGGAAGGTCTGCGCGACCTGCGTGGCCAGGTCGTAGTCGGCCGACGAGCCCGGGCGGGCGGTTCGGGTAGGCCGTCGGCCAGCCGCGATCATCGTGCTGAAGGCGTTCTGGCCGTTGAAGGCGTCCGGCGCCAGCGTCGAGCGGCAGCGGCGGCTGCTGGTTCTGGAAAGGAGAAACCGAGCACCAGCACCGCCAGCGCCACGACCACGAGACCCGGTCCGGTAGATCCGCCCGTCGAGCATCGAGCGACTTTATAGCGGCCCCAGGCCATTACTCTTGGCCTCAGAGAGCGAGTGGCCGACCGATCAGCGCGCATTCTGCTCGTGGACGACGAGCAGTCGATTCAGACGCTGCTCTCCTACCCGCTGCGCAAGGAGGGCTACGACGTCGTGCAGGCGACCGACGGCCGCCAGGCCCTGGAGCGCTTCGAGGAACAGCCCTTCGATCTCGTGGTGCTCGATCTGATGCTCCCCCAGATCGACGGGCTCGAGGTCTGCCGGCGGCTGCGCAGCCGCAGCTCAGCGTCCCGATCATCATGCTGACCGCCAAGTCGGAGGAGATCGACAAGGTGGTCGGGCTCGAGCTGGGCGCCGACGACTACATCACCAAGCCCTTCTCGCTGCGGGAGTTCTCGAGCCGGATCAAGGCGGCGCTGCGCCGGGCCGAGATGAGCCGGCCGGCCGAGACCGCCCCCGACGAGGTGCCGCTGCAGATCCGCCAGCTCCGGATCGACTTCCCCAAGCGGACCGTCGCGTCCGCGGCCACGACGCCCAGCTGACCTACGTCGAGTTCGAGATCCTGGCCGCGCTGGCCCGCGCCCCGGGCCGCGTGTTCACGCGCGACATGCTCCTGGCTCGGATCTGGGGCGACTCGGCCTACCGCGACCCCCGGACGATCGACGTGCACATCCGCCACCTGCGCGAGAAGGTCGAGCAGCGACCCCAAGGATCCCGAGTACCTGTTCACGGTCCGCGGGGTCGGCTACCGGTTCCGCGACACCGACCCGGAGACCTGAGCCGGAGTCGCTCCGTGCGCCTGTCGCTGCGCAACCGGCTGGTCCTGATCTTCTTCGCGATCACGCTGCTGGCCGTCGGGCGGCCTGTACCTGTACGTGGCCCCGGGGCTTCAGTCGCGCCTGATGGGGAGCCAAGCTCGACGAGCTGGCCGCCTCGGCCCGGGCCCACTCGGGCCCGCTCCGGCGGACGGTGGGCAGCTCGACCTCGCTGCCGGCCGTGCAGGAGCTGGTGGTGCGGATCGCCGGCGCCTCCGGCGACCGGGTCACGCTGCTGTCGGTCAACGAGGCCGCAGGGCGCTGCGTCAGCTCGTGCCGATCGCCGACTCGACGATCCACGCGGCCAGCCGTGCCGCTCCGCTTCCCCGTGGCCCGCCGGGCGATCGCCACCGGCCGGCTGGTCACCGGGACCGAGCCCGGGACCGGACGGATCACCGGCCGAGGCCGCCCTGCCGATCAGCTTCCAGGGCCGCACCGCGGCGGTGATCGTCTACTCGGCGCCGGTCTCGGACATCGTCCGCGCCGTCAGCACGGTGCGCCACGAGATCCTCGTGGCCGGCGGCATCGCGCTGGCCCTGGCGCTGATCGCCGGCTACCTGGTCGCCCGCTGGCCCTGTCCCAGCGCGTCCGGCGGCTCGAGGCGGCGGCCAAGCGGGTGGCGGCGGGCGAGTTCGGCCATCCGATCCGGGTCGACTCCACCGACGAGCTCGGGCAGCTGGCCATCGCGTTCAACGAGATGCAGCAGCAGCTCGAGCAGCTCGAGCTGGCCCGCAAGAAGTTCATCGCCACCGCCTCCCACGAGCTGCGCACGCCGGTGTTCTCGCTGGGCGGGTTCCTGGAGCTGCTCGAGGACGAGGACCTCGACCCGGAGACGCGGCGCCGCTTCCTGGACCAGGTCGGCGACCAGGTGCGGCGCCTGGGCAAGCTGTCCGTCGATCTCCTCGATCTCTCGAGGCTGGAGGCGGGCTCGCTCGAGCTGCGCCCCGAGGAGGTCGACTCTGGCCGAGCTCACCCGCTCGGTGTCGGGGGAGTTCGAGCCGACGCTGGCCCAGCACGACTCACGCCTCGAGCTGCGGCTGCCCTCGCGGCGCATCGAGGCCCAGTGCGACCCGGTGCGGGTGGCCCAGATCGTGCGCATCCTGATCGACAACGCGCTGACCCACACCCCGGCCGGGACCCAGATCGTGGTCACCGCCGCGCGGGAGAACGGCCGCGTGCGCCTGGCCGTGCGCGACAACGGCGAGGGCATCGACCGCCAGGTCGTGCCCAGCGCATCTTCGAGCCCTTCTACACCGCCGACGACGCCTCAGGGCTCGGGTCTCGGGCTGGCCATCGCCCGCGAGCTGGCCGAGCGGATGTCGGGCGCGCTGTCGGTGCACTCGGCGCCGGGCAGTGACCGAGTTCACGGCTCGCCCTGCCCGCGGAGGACTGAGCCCTGGCGGCCCTCAGGCGTCAGCGCGGCCCAGCCGTCGAGCAGCGCCGAGCCACACCTCGCTGCGGGTCGGGAAGGGCGGGGATCGCGTGCATCAGCCGCTCGCAGCGGGCACCTCGCCCGCGATGGCGATCGTCGCCGCGTGGAGCCAGTCGGCCACCTGGGGGCCGGTGAAGGTCGCCCCGATGATCACGTCGCGCTCGCGGTCGATCGACGATCCGGGCGCTGGCCGGAGCCCCCTTGCCGACGAAGCTCGCCCCGGGCGTGCGCCCGATCTCGGCGTCCACGGCGTGCGGCCGGGAGGCCGGCGGCCAGGGCGCCGGTCCAGCGTGTGGCCGACGGCGGCGACCTGCGGCTCGGTGAACACCACCCGGGGCGCGGTCGGGCCGTCGCCGAAGGCCCGCAGGTCCCGGTTCATGATCGTGGCCGCGGCCACCCGCGCCTGGTACTTGGCGGCGTGGGTGAGCAGCGAGCGCCCGTTGACGTCGCCGACCGCGTACAGCCAGTCGTGGCCCGGCACCCGCATGCGGTCGTCGACCTCGATCGTGCTCGCCCGGCTCGAGGCCGACCGTCTCGAGCCCGAGGTCGGTGGTGTGGGGCTGGCGGCCCACCGCGACCAGCAGCTCATCGCCCGCGCAGACTGCTCGCCGTCGTCGAGGGTGAGGACGATGTCCCCGTCCGTCGCGGGCGGCCGAGCTCGACCGCTCGCCTCGGTGCGGACCTCGACGCCGAGCTCGGCCAGGCAGCCGGCCAGCTGCTCGGCCGGCGAACGGCTCCTCGAAGGGCAGCAGGCGCGACTCGGCCTCGACCAGGATCGACCGCGCGAGCCGAGCGTGGCCCAGGCCTGGGCGAGCTCGCAGCCGACGACGCCCCCGCCCAGGACGAGCAGCCGGCCGGGCACGGCTTCGGCCGTCGTCCCCTCGCGGCTCGTCCACGGCTCGAGCTCGGCCAGCCCCGGGACCGGCGGGATCCGCCGCGCCGCTGCCCACGGCCAGCACCACCGCCCGCCGGGCGCTCAGCTCGCTCGCTCGCCCACCGCCACGCGTCGCTCGCCGTCGAGGCGGGCCTGACCGCGCTTGAGGTGGATGCCCCGCTTCTCGATCCAGGGCAGCTGGCGCCGAGTCGTCGAAGTCGTGGATCACCTCGTCGCGGCGGTCGAGCACGGCCTCGGGCGTCAAGCGGTCCGGTCACCGCCTCGCGCGCCCCGGGCACGCGCTGGACCTCGGCCAGCAGCTCGCCCGGGCGCAGCAGCGCCTTGGCCGGCATGCAGGCCCAGTAGGCGCATTCGCCGCCCACCAGCTCGCGCTCGACCAGCACCACGTCCAGCCCCTCGCCCGCCAGCCGGCCCGAGCACACCTCTCCCGCCGGCCCGGCGCCGATCACGATCACGTCGTGCTCGCTCATCGTGAGCCAGTAACCGTAGTCGACGCCTACCGGCGGCGGGCCGGCTGTCAGCTGACCTCGCGCAGCCGGCCCGGTCTCCACCTCGTAGACGAACCCGCGCACCGAGTCCTTGTGGGGAATGAACGGCGAGGCCTTGATCCGGGCGATCGACTGGCGCACGTCGCCGTCGAGGTCGGGGAAGGCCTCGGCCGCCCACTCGGGCCGGATGCCGGTGTCCTCCTCGATCGCGGCCTTGAACTCGTCGTCGGTGAAGGTGAGCATCCCGCAGCCGGTGTGGTGGATGAGGACGATCTCCTCGGTGCCGAGCAGGCGCTGGGAGATGGCCAGCGACGCGGATCGCGTCGTCGGTGACCACGCCGCCGGCGTTGCGGATCACGTGGGCGTCGCCCTCGCTCGAGGCCCAGCGCGCCGTGGACGCTGCAGGCGGGCGTCCATGCAGGCCACGACCGCCACCTTGCGGGCCGGGGGCAGCGGCAGGTCGCCCTTGTCGAAGCCGCGACGCGTACTGCTCGTTGTTGGCGAGCAGCTCATCGGTCTGGCTCATGCGTCGTGGCCTCCTTCGTGCACTGATTCGATCGAATCACGCCTAAGATAGCGGCGGGCATCGGCTTCGCCTGACCTGGTCTGGATTCGCCCGACCTGGCCTCGGTTCGCCCGGGCCCTGCGGGTGGTTCGCGTTTATGGCGATGTACAGCGCGAACGCGAACCACCCCCGGCGGATACGGTCCCGGTGTGACGGAACCCGAACGCGGTGCTTCGCACGTGCGCCAGCCGAGAGCGCCGGCAGCTCGTGCTCGACCTCGGCCTGCGGCTGCGCGAGACGCGTGCTCCCCGAGCTCGGGAGCGTTCGCCGGGCGGGCCGACGCCGGAGGCGGCGCGGGCGGCGACATCACGTTCGCCGTCGACGCGGTGGCCGAGCAGGCGCTCGAGGAGTTCCTGGCCGAGCGCGCCCCGGAGGTGGCCTACTACTCCGAGGACCGGGGGCTGGTCGGCGCCGGCGACGCCGCGCGAGGTGCTGGTCGTCGACCCGATCGACGGCACCCGCCCGGCGATGGCCGGGCTCGAGTCGGCCTGCGTGGCCGTCGCCCTGGCCGCCGCTGGGCGACGGCGAGCCGACGATGTCGCGACATCTGACGCGGCTGCGTGGTCGAGATCAAGTCCGGCGCCTGGTTCCTGGCCGAGCGCGGCGGAGGGTGTCGAGGTCTCCGACGGCGTCCACGCGGCTGAGCCCCAACCAGGACCCGCGGCGCATGTTCTGGGGCTACGGCTTCCGGGGCCGCCCGGCCCGGCCCACGGTCGAGGTGCTGGCCGAGCTGATCGATGGCTCCTCGGTCGGCGGCGGGCACCTTCGAGCTCGGCTCCCAGGCGTTCGCGATGACCCGCGTCGTCACCGGCCAGCTCGACGCGGTGGTCGAGGTGGGCTCGCGGATGATCGACGAGGTGCCCGGGGATGCGGGCGGAGTTCGAGCGGATCGGCGGACGGCGCAGGTGCTCAACAACTCCCCCTACGACCTGGCCGCGCCCTGGCTCTGCCTGCGCGAGGCGGGCGGCGTGATCAGCGACGGCTGGGGGCGGGCGCTCGATGACCGGCGGCTGCTCGGCTCCGGGCACGAGTTCCAGATGTCCTCGATCTCGGCGGCCAACCCGGTAGCTGCACGGGGCGCTCGTCGCGGCCGTCGACGCCGGTATCGAGCGGCTGCGGCAATCTGTACAGCTGAGCCGCCAGTTATCGTTCGTGCCCCCGCTCCGTCCCCGGCCATGCTCCAGCCCGTCTCCGTCGCCCAGAAGCACCTCGCCGATTACGCGAGCATCGTCGGCCGCCCGCTGATCGACGAGATCCGCGAGCGCGCCGCCCGGCTGGCCGGCAAGCGGATCCTGCACGTGTCGGCGACCGCGTTCGGCGGCGGCGTCGCCGAGATCCTCTACACGCTGGTCCCGCTGATGATCGACGTCGGACTCGAATGCGAGTGGCAGGTCATCTACGGCCGCGAGGAGTTCTTCAACGCCACCAAGCTGATGCACAACGCGCTCCAGGGCAGTCCGGCCAGGATCTGACCGGCGAGCAGTGGGAGACCTGGCGGCGCTTCAACGAGATCAACGCCCGCGAGCTGACCGGGGACTGGGACGTGTGCATCGTCCACGACCCGCAGCCGGCGGCCGTGGCCTCGCTGGTCACGAGAGCGCGCCCGCCACTGGGTCTGGCGCTGCCACATCGACCTCTCGGCGCCCAACCCGGACACGCTGACCCAGCTCTCGCCGTACCTCGACCCCTACGAGGCGGCGGTGTTCCACATGCCCGCCTACGTCCCGGCGGGGGATCGACGGCCGGGCCCACATCGTCCCGCCGGCGATCGATCCGCTGGCCCCCAAGAACATGGCCTTCTCCCCCGAGGACGCGGTCTACATCTGCCAGCAGTTCGGGATCGACGTCGACCGCCCGCTGCTCTGCCAGGTCTCGCGCTTCGATCCCTGGAAGGACCCGCTGGGGGTCATCGACGCCTACCGGCTGGTCAAGGCGCAGATGCCCGAGGTCCAGCTCGCCCTGGTCGGCTCGATGGCCACCGACGACCCCGAGGGCTGGGACTTCTTCAACGCCACGGTCGCCCACGCCGACGGCGACCCGGACATCCACATCCTCAACAACCTCAACAACGTGGGCGCGATCGAGGTCAACGCCTTCCAGTCCCACTGCGACGTGGTGATCCAGAAGTCGACCCGTGAGGGCTTCGGCCTGACGGTCACGGAGGCGATCTGGAAGGCCCGCCCGTTCATCGGCGGCGCCGTGGGCGGGATCCCGCTGCAGATCTCCGACGGCGAGACCGGCTTTCTGGTCTCGAGCGTCGAGCGAGTGCGCGGGCCGGGCGCTGGAGATCCTGTCGGACCCGGGGCTGGGCCGGCGGCTCGGCCGGGCGGGCAAGGAGACAGCGCGCCGGCGTTTCCTCACCCCGCGGCTGCTGCGGGACTGGCTGGCGCTGTTCGAGGCGCTGACCGACTGAGCCTGCTCAGGGCGCGCGTCGGGGGGCTCCCGGGTCTGGACGGGCGCGTACGTGATTTAGTGGAGGACGATGTCGGCTGACACCCCGCTCGTCCTGGTCTCCAACCGGGGCCCGGTCACCTTCCAGCCCGGCGGGGAGATCAAGCGCGGCACCGGCGGCCTGGTCACGGCGCTGATCGGGCTGGCCTCCCACCGGCCTGTGACCTGGGTCGCCTCGGCGATGACCGACGAGGACGTGGCCGCCGCCGAGCGCGCCGACGGCCGGCCGTTCCCGGTCACCTCCCCGGAGGGCAACGAGTACCGGGTGAAGCTGGTCGCCTCCGACCCCGAGGCCTACGAGGGCTTCTACAACATCATCGCCAACCCGATGCTGTGGTTCATCCAGCACTACCTCTGGGATCTGAGTAACGCGCCGGACATCCGCCGGCAATGAGACCGAGGCGTTCGAGTTCGGCTACAACGCGGTCAACGAGGACCTGGCCCGGGCCGTGCTCGAGGAGGTCGAGGACATCGAGAAGCCTGTGGTCATGGTCCACGACTACCACCTCTACACGCTGCCCGGCCTGATCCGCCGCGCCCGGCCCGACGCCTTCCTGCACCACTTCATCCACATCCCGTGGAGCCAGTCGGACTCCTGGCGCGTGCTGCCCTCGGTGATCCGCCAGGAGATCTACGAGGGCATCCTGTCCAACGACATCATCGGCTTTCACACCCGCCACTACCGGCACAACTTCCTGCAGTGCTGCGAGGACCTGATGGGGCTCGAGGTCGACTTCGAGACGGGCGTGGTCGAGACAGAGGGGCGCGAGGTGTGGGTGCGCGCCTACCCGCTGCCGATCGACTCGAGCGCGATCCAGAGCACCGCGCGGCGACCCCGCGTGCACGAGTTCGAGGGCGAGCTCCTACGCCGCCGCCGCGACCATCTCATCCTGCGCGTCGACCGGGCCGACCTGAGCAAGAACGTCCTGCGCGGGTTCGGCGCCTTCGACATCTTCCTCGAGCAGCACCCCGAGTTCCGCGAGAAGGTCACCTTCATCGCTCAGCTCATGCCCTCCCGGACCGACGTGGCCGAGTACGCCGAGTACCTGGAGCGGATCGAGGCCGTGGTGGCCGTGGTCAACCACCGCCACGGCTCGCCGGACTGGATGCCGATCCAGCTCAAGCTGCGGGACGACCTCGAGGAGGCGGTTGCCGCCTACAAGCACTACGACGTGCTGATCGTCAACGCCATGTTCGACGGGATGAACCTGGTGGCCAAGGAGGGCCCGATGGTCAATGAGCGCGCCGGGGTGTCGGTCCTCTCGGAGAACACGGGCGCCCATGAGGAGCTGGGCGAATATGCCCTGTCGGTCAACCCGTTCGACCTGCAGGAGCTGGCCGACTCCATCCACGCCGCCCTGACCATGCCCGTGGCCGAGCGCCAGCGTCGGCACGAGGGCCTCGTCTCGATCGTCACCGCGCGGGATCCCGGGAACTGGATCGACGACCAGCTGGCCGACATCAAGGCCAAGGAACGCGGAGATTCGCACTAGTCCTGGCCTTCCGCCACCGGCTTTGCCGGGCCTCAGTCGAGCGCGCGGCCCTGGCTGAGGCGGTCGATGTAGTCGGCGATCCGCTGCGCGCGGCGGGCGGGGGAGCGGACGTGGTGCAGGCGGTAGAGGAAGGCGTAGCGGCGGCTGCCGGTCAGGGTGGCGAAGAACTCCTGGGCGGCGGGGTTGGCCTCCAGCGCGTGCTGGAAGTCGGGCGGGATCGTGGCCCGGCTCTGCGGCTCGTAGGCCGCCTCCCAGCGCCCGTCGGACTGCGCGGCCTGCACCTGGGTCAGGCCGGCCGGCTGCATGCGCCCGTCGGCGATCAGCCGGTTTGCCTTATCGCGGTTGATCTGTGACCACTTGCTGCGCGGCCCGCGGGGGGTGAAGCGCTGGAGGAAGTAGGTCTCATCCAGGCGGCGCACCTGGCCGTCGATCCAGCCCTGGCAGATGGCCGACTCGATCGCCTCGGGCTGGCTCACCGTCGCCGTTCCGGTGTTCTTCTTGGCGATCTTCAGCCACACCCCGGGGCGCTCCTGGTGGCGGCCCAACCAGGCCTCCCAGGCCGCCTGATCGGCGCACTCGAGCACCTCGAGCTCCGGGCGCTCGTCGGCCGTGGAGGGCTTCCGGGTGGCCATGCCGTCATGTTGGCAGCCGCTATAGTCGGCCGCCGCCCGGATAGGGCTTCCGATCATGCCCGCCACCACCCCCCTTTATGACCTGATGCTCGTGATCTCGACCACAGTCGAGGACGAGCGCCGGGCGAAGATCCTCGCCGATGTGGAGAGCCAGATCACCTCGGGTGGCGGCGCCTTGGAGCGCAACGACGACTGGCGCACCCGCACGCTGGCCTATGAGATCCAGCACCAGCGCGAGGGCGAGTACCACCTGCTCCAGTTCACCGGGCCCACCGCCCTGCTGGAGGGGCTCTCCCACAACCTGCGCATCGACGACGGCGTGCTCCGCTTCCGGATCATCAAGAACCTCCCCGGGACACCGCCGCCCCCGGATGCCGCTCCCCCCTGGCCGCGACAGCGGCCGGTGCGGGCGGACCCGAGTCCTGAGCTCCGCGGCCCGGTCGGGGTGGCTTCGCTCCCGCGGCCCGGTCGGGGTCGCTTCTCACGACGGGTGAACGATTTCCCCACGGCGTGGCCGCGAAGTGGGAGAGTCGAAGCTCCGGCTCTACTTGTCACTAGGAGGTTCGAATGGCGGACAGCGTATATCGCGTAACCGAGATCGTCGGCGTGAGCAGTGAATCCTGGGAGGCCGCAGCCCGGGTCGCGGTCGAGACTGCGGCCAAGAGCGTGCGTGAACTGCGTATCGCCGAGGTCGTGCGGCAGGATCTGACCATCGAGGACGGCGCGGTTGTGAACTACCGGGTTCGTCTCGGGGTGTCCTTCAAGTACGACCCGAGCGCGTAGCGACGGCTGCTCCGGACCACCGGCCGGCGGGGGGATCCCCCGCCGCCGGGGGACGGGCAAAGCGCGCAGAACCGTGCCGATCGTGCCGCCGTGTGCCAAGTCGGCAACGATTCCGACCATTTTCCGGGGACCCGCGGGGTAGCCGTCTGGACCGGCCATAGACTCGGACGACGAGTTTGCAAACGCTTCCTGGAAGGAGCCACGGCATGGCCGGCAGCAACATCAACCGCGTGATCATCACCGGAAACCTGACCAAGGACCCGGAGCTGGGGACCACGCCCGGAAGCGGCACCACGGTGTGCTCACTGCGCGTGGCCTGCAACGGGCGCCGCAAGAACGGCCAGACGGGTCAGTGGGAGGATCAGCCCAACTACTTCGACGTCACCGTGTGGGGCGCCCAAGGCGAGAACTGCTCCCGCTTTCTCCGCAAGGGCCGCCCAGTCGCGGTCGACGGCCGGCTGCGCTGGCGGGAGTGGACGAGCAAGGAGGGCCAGAAGCGCCAGGCGGTGGATATCATCGCCGAATCCGTGCAGTTCCTCGGCGGGCGTGAGGACGCTGGTAACGGGAACGGCTTCTCGAGCGGCGTGCATGCCACCGAGAGCGACGTCCCGATTGACACCGGTGATTTCGATCGCACGCCGGTGAACGCGGGCGCCGACGAGGACATTCCCTTCTGATCGCCGCTCGCGGTTCCGTCTGATCGGCGGGCTGGTCCGATCGCCTCTCGGGGCGGCTGGAGCGGGGAGGCACGGATCGCTATATCACCGAACCAGCTAGGCTGAGAGACGATGGCTAAGCAACGCAGACGTCCGGTGCGCCGGCGCGATCGGAAGGGCGGGCCGACCTCGACCCGCAGGAAATCGTGCCCGTATTGCCGGGACAAGGTCGAGCAGGTCGACTACAAGGACATCGGCATGCTGCGCCGGTTCATCTCCGAGCGCGGCAAGATCCGGTCCCGCCGCATCACAGGCGCCTGTCGCCGTCACCAGAGTCAGGTCGCCCGGGCGGTCAAGCGTGCGCGTGAGCTCGCGTTGCTGCCCTACGTCGCCGAGTCCTCGGGTGGGGATCATCGGGGTCGCGACCGCGACCGCGACCGTGACCGCGACCGCGACCGCTAGGTAGGCCGGGAGTGCCGCAAGCGATCCTCCTGCAAGACGTCGAGGCCCTGGGCGAGCGCGGGACGGTCATCGATGTCTCCGCCGGCTACCTGCGCAATTACCTGCTGCCCCGCAAGCTGGCCGAAACTGCGACCAGCAACTCCATTCGCGTGGCCGAGAAGCGCCGACAGGATGCCGAGCGGGCGCTGCGCGACGCCGAAGAGCGGGCGCGAGAGAGCGCGGCCGTGCTCGGCCGGACCGTGTTGACGATTCCCCAGCAGGCCGGAGATGACGGCCGGCTGTTCGGCTCGGTCACTCCCCAGGACATCGCCGATGCCATTCGGGACGCCCGCGGGATCCGCATCGATCGCCGCAAGGTCCACCTCGAGGACCCGATCCGGAACATCGGGACCTACATGGTGGTGGTCGAGATCGCCGACGACGTGACGGCGGCGGTCAAGACCATGGTCGTCGCCTCCTAGCGCCGCGAGTCCGCACGGGCCAGACGCCGCGGAGCGTTCGTTAAGTTTCTCCAGCATCAGCATCGGAGGCAGCGCATGGCGCAGGACACGGGCATCGTCATCGTCGGAGCCGGCTTCTCCGGCCTGGCCATGGCGATCAAGCTGAAGGCACTCGGGCGCGAGGACTTCGTCGTGCTCGAGCGCGCCGAGGAGGTGGGCGGCGTCTGGGAGCTGAACACGTACCCGGGCTGCACCTGCGATGTGCCCTCGCACCTCTACTCGCTGTCCTTCGCCCCCAATCCCAACTGGTCGCACACCTATTCCCGCCAGCCGGAGATCCGCGACTACCTGCGCCGGATCGCCGACGAGTTCGGACTGAGGCCGCAGGTTTGCACCGGCGTGGCGGTGCAGGGCGCAGCCTGGTCAGACGACGAGCAACGGTGGACGATCGAGACCAGCGACGGGCGCTACACGAGCTCGGTGTTCATCAGCGCCGTCGGGCCGTTGACCGAGCCCAACCTGCCCGACGTGCCCGGGCTCGAGGATTTCGAGGGCAAGCTCATGCACTCGGCCCGCTGGGACCATGACTTCGACCTGCGGGGCAAGCGGGTGGCGTCGATCGGCACCGGAGCCTCGGCCATCCAGTACGTGCCGAGGATCGCCGATGAGGTCGAGCAGCTCTACGTGTTCCAGCGCACCCCGCCCTGGATAATGCCCCACGGCAACCGGCCGATCGCCGACTGGGAGCGCCGGCTCTACCGGGCGGTTCCCGCGCTCCAGGAGGCGGTCCGGCGGAGTGTCTACGCCGCTCGCGAGCTGCTCGTGCTGGGAATGGCCAAGGAGCCCCGCTTGCTCGGCCTGCTCGCCCGGCTGTCCCGCAGCCACATGGAGAAGGCCATCTCCGACCCCGAGCTGCAGCGCAAGCTGACCCCCGATTACACCATCGGGTGCAAGCGGCTGCTGCCCTCCAACCATTGGTATCCCGCCCTGGCCAAGCCGAACGTCAAGCTGCTGACCAGCGGCCTGGCCGAGGTGCGCGGGCGCACGGTGGTGGCTTCGGACGGGACCGAGGTCGAGGTCGACGCGATCATCCTCGGAACCGGCTACCACGTCACCGACATTCCCTTCGCCGACCACGTCCGGGGCCGCGAGGGCGCCGTCCTGCAGGACGTGTGGGCGGGCAGCCCGAGGGCGTATCTGGGCACCTCGATTCCGGACTTCCCGAACTTCTTCATGCTGCTCGGTCCGAACACGGGGCTCGGCCACAGCTCGATGGTCTACATGATCGAGTCCCAGGTGGCACACGTCCTCGCGGCGATCGAGGCGATGGGCGACGCCGGCGCGAGCACGATCGAGGTCCGGCGCGAGGCCTACGAGGGCTACAACCAGGCCGTCGAGCGACGGATGCAGGGCACGGTGTGGGAGACCGGCGGCTGCTCGAGCTACTACATCGACCGCACCGGTCGCAACGCGACGATCTGGCCGGACTTCACGTGGCGCTTTCGCCACCGAGCGCGGCGCTCTCCCGGCCAGGCCTATCGCCTGACCAGTCCGACGCGTGAGCTGGTCAGCGCATGAGGGCGGTCAGCTGCCACGCGGCTGAGCTCGAGCTCGTCGAGCTCCCCACGCCCACCCTCGAGCCGGGACAGGTGCTGCTCGAGGTGCTGCGCTGCGGGATCTGCGGCTCGGATCTCCACGCTCGCCACCAATGCGACGAGATGGCCGGGGTGATGACCGAGGTCGGCTACGAGGACTTCATGCGCTCGGACCAGAGGATCGTCTTCGGGCACGAGTTCACCGGGCGGGTGGCCGAGTACGGCCCAGCGTGCCGCCGGGAGATCCCCACCGGCGCCGAGGTCGTGGCCCTGCCGATGATCAGGCGCGCCGGTGCCCCGCAGGCGACCGGACTCTCGACGGCCGCGCCGGGGGCCTACGCCGAGCAGGTCGTGGTCGAGGAGTCGTTCACGATGCCCGTTCCCAACGGCCTCTCCGCGGAGATGAGTGCCCTCACCGAGCCGATGGCCATCGGCTGGCACGCCGTGCGGCGCAGCCAGATCGGCAAGCGGGATGTCGCCGTTGTCATCGGCTGCGGACCGATCGGCCTGGCCGTCATCTGCCTGCTCAAGGCGCGGGGAGTGCGGACGATCGTGGCCAGCGACTTCTCGTCCGGCCGGCGGGCGCTGGCTACGGCGTGCGGGGCCGACGTGGTCGTAGATCCCGGGGTGGACTCCCCGTACAGCGCCCGGGACAAGGACCACCTGAAGACGCTTCCGGCCGCCATCGGTCTCGCCTTCGACACGATGGACAAGCTGAAGCGGCTGCCGGTCGCCTGGCAGCACGTGTGGCGGGCGATCGACACCCTGGGGATCAAGCCGAAGGCGCCGGTGGTGTTCGAATGCGTGGGACTGCCGGGCATGATCGACGGCGTGATCGCCTCCGCGCCCCTGTTCTCACGGGTGATCGTGGTCGGCGTCTGCATGGGCGCGGACAAGCTCCGGCCGGCGATGGCCATCAACAAGGAGATCGACCTGCGCTTCGTGCTCGGCTACACGCCGCTCGAGTTCCGCGACACGCTGCACATGCTGGCCGAGGGCAAGGTGAACGCCGGACCGCTGCTCACCGGCGTGGTCGGACTCGAGGGGGTCGACGCGGCGTTCTCAGCGCTCGGCGGCGCCGAGACCCACGCCAAGATCCTCATCGACCCCAGAAGCTCGGCCACGGAGCCGGTGTCGCCGGGCGAGATTCGCCCCGCGGGATAGGGAGCGAGAACGCCCCCGGCACAGGGGCCGAGAACAAACGCTCGCAGCGTGCGGGATGACTTCTGCGCAGCCGCCTGTGGCGAACCTATATTCGGTCTGCCGATGAGCGCCGTCCAGAACATCGCCGTCCCTCCGCACAACCTCGAGGCCGAGAAGTCCGTGCTCGGGGCGGTGCTCCTGGACGAGCGCCACCTGCAGTCGCTGCTGGTCGAGGAGCAGCTCCGGCCCGAGCATTTCTACCGCGAGCAGTACGGCGCGGTGTTCGCGGCCATGCTCTGGCTGTACGAGAACGACCGCAAGATCGACCACCTGACGGTCGCCGAGACGCTGCGCCAGAACGGCAAGCTCGAGGAGATCGGCGGCCCGGAGACGATCGACGAGCTGGCCGGCTGGGTGCCGGCCGCGGGCCACTCGCGCGAGTACGGGCGGATCGTCCGCGACAACGCCCAGATGCGCGCCCTGCTCACGACGTCCTATGAGATCCAGGCCAGCGTGCTGTCGCGGGAGGCGCCGGCCCGCGATCTGGTCGAGCGTGCCGAGCGCTCGGTGCTCGAGGTGGCCCACGACGACCGCCAGAAGAAGATCCGCTCGATCGCTGACATCCTCGACGAGGAGACCGAGAAGCTTCACCGGCTGTCGGTGTCACAGACTCCGCTGACCGGGACCCCGTCGGGCTTCAAGGACCTGGATGAGAAGACCGGCGGCTTCCAGCCCGGCAACCTGGTCGTGCTCGCCGCCCGGCCGTCGATGGGCAAGTCCGCCCTGGTGGCCAACATCGCCGAGAACGCGGTGCTGGCCGGCCACGCTGTGGCCCTGTTCAGTCTCGAGATGTCGGAGTCCGAGCTGGCCCAGCGGTTTGTCGCCTCCCAGGCCCGGATCAAGGGCGAGGACCTGCGCCGGGGCAAGGTGGCCGAGTCACGCTGGCCGAAGATCCTCGAGGCCTGCCAGCGACTCTCCGAGGCCCCCCTGTACGTGGATGACTCGAGCGACACCGGCGTGCTCGAGGTGCGGGCCAAGTCCCGGCGCCTGCACGGCAAGATTCCCGGAGGCCTCGGGCTGATCATCATCGACTACCTGCAGCTGATGCGGCATGAGGGACGGGTCGAGAGCCGGGTCGAGCAGGTCGGCCAGATCAGTCGCGGGCTCAAGGGCCTGGCCCGCGAGCTCGGGGTCCCGGTGATCGCCCTGTCCCAGCTCAGCCGGGCCGTCGAGCAGCGCGGCGGGGAGAAGAAGCCGATCCTGTCCGACCTGCGCGAGTCAGGTCAGATCGAGCAGGACTCGGACCTGGTCATGTTCATCTACCGCGAGGAGTACTACGAGAAGGACTCCGAGCGCCCGGGCGAGGCCGACATCATCATCGCCAAGCACCGCAACGGCCCCGTGGGCGAGGTGGTGCTCACCTTCCAGAAGGAGTACCCGAAGTTCATGAACTACGCCGGTGAACGCTTCGCGCAATGAGCGATGAGTGCCAGTTCGGCCTGTGCGACGGCACCGGCTTTCAGTACGACGCGGAGACCAACACCGCCTTTGACTGCCGCTGCCGGCCGCAGCGCGTGGCCCGGGCCAAGGCGCGCAGCCTGTCCGCGGTCATCCCCCGGCGCTACCGCGACGTGGCCTTCGACCGCCCCCCGGTGACCGATATGGAGCCGACCATCGTGGCCGCGGCGCGGCGTTATGCGGGCACGATCGAGGACCAGCTCGACGCCGGGCGCGGCCTGTGGTTCATGGGCTCGCCGGGGACGGGCAAGACCACCCTGGCCATGCTGGTCTCCAAGGCGGCGCTGAAGGCCGGCCGCTCCGTGGCCATCTACTCGCTGCCGCGCCTGCTCAACGAGATCCGGGACACCCATCGCTCCGAGCGCTCGCACGTCGAGTTGCTGAACCGCCTGACCGACGTGGACCTGCTGCACGTCGACGACGTCGGGGCCGAGCGGACCACCGACTGGGTGCTCGAGGAGCTCTACTCGATCGTCAACGGCCGTTACGAGGAGCAGCGCTCGATGGTCATAACCACGAACATCCTCGACCGCGAGGCGCTCTGCGCCCAGGTCACCGCCCGTACCGTCTCGCGCCTGACCGAGATGTGCGACGAGCTCCCCCTGCTCGGCCACGACCACCGGATGGATTTGCGCACGGCCTGACTGCCGTGATCACCTGACCGCCTCGACCGGCCCGACGCGCAGGTTGCAGAAGCTGCCGCTGCGGGCCACGGTCAGGGCGGCCCGCTGGCCCGGCGGGAACACCTGGAGGGTGGTGCCGGTGTAGGCGTGCGGGCAGCCGGGGCTCGGGATGACGTCGCTCGAGGTGAGGATGAATCTGGCCTGGCGGCCCGCGGACAGCGTGACCAGCTGGACCTTGGTCGGAGCCTGGATCCCGCCGCGGGCCGCCGGGTGCTGGACGATGTTGCCGCTCGAGTCGAGGATCGATACGCCGGGATAGCCGAACAGGGTGCAGGTGGCGCTGCCGATGTTGGTCAGCGCGTAGGTCATGTAGGCCGTCCCGGCCGCCCCCTGGCCGGATACGAAGCTGAGCCGCAACTTCGAGGTCGGGCAGCCCGAGACGCCCGCGGCGCTACCCGATGCGCTCGTGCTGGACGTGGTCGCCGGGCTCGTGCTGCTCGTGGTGACCGAGCCGCCGGAGCTGGTGGACGAGGTCGAGCGGGTGACGCTGGCCGACCGCGAGGAGCTCGTGGTCGAACTCGATCCGCCGCAGGCCGCGAGGGCCAGAATGCTCAGGGCGGACAGGGCGAAAGCGCATAGGCGGCGCACGATCACCCGGCCCACGTTAGCCCAGGCGGTGGTCGAACGGCGGTGGCGCCGGTCAGTTCGCGGTCGGCGTGGTCGGCGTGGTCGGCGTGGTCGGCGTGGTCGGCGTGGTCGGCGACCAGAGCCCGAGGTAGCGGCCCAGCGTGGCGAACCCGAGCAGGCAGGCCAGCCCGTCCACCACCCCACGGGCTACGCCATCAGGACCATCGGAGGCGAGAAAGCCGGTGACAGCCATCAGCACGAAGATGGCCCCGGCGACCATCAGGGCAAAGCGCCATGGGCGACCCTCGAGGCTGCGGGGCAGCCAGGCTCCGATGTCATCGAACAGATCGCCGGCCGGGCCTTCGCTCCGCGAGGGCAGACGCCGGGCCGCGAGCAGCGCCGGGACCGAGGCCAGGAGGGCCACGGTCCCGATTCCCGCGCACACCCAGGACAGCGTCACCCACCAGCCGGGCAGATAGGCGCTGAGCTCATCGGCGATCACGGCCAGGCTGACCATGCTGGCCAGCCCGGTGAGGACGCCCACGCCGGCCCGACGCACGATCATCCGCGTCTCGGCGGCGGCGATGACGCGCTCGCGCCGGCGGTGCAGGGCGCGCAGGACGGCAAGCAGCCCGGCCACAAAGGCCACCTGCGGGGCGAGCACGCCGACCCAGTTGGCCACCCGGGCCGGCCAGCCCACTCCTCCGGGAATGGATCCGAACGCGTGGCCCGGCGACGTCACGAAGGCGATCCCGAACAGGATGCCGGCCACGGCCAGGGCGGCAAAACTGGCGAAGCCCGCCCGCCGCGCGCGCGAGGTCCCGAGCTCGTCGGCGAACTGGCGGGCCAGCGCCTGCGGGGCACCGAGCTCGGCCTTCGGATCGCAGTCCAGGTGATCCTCGATCTCGGCGGTGATCCGGGCGCGCAGGCGACCGGCGATCCCGACCGCGGCCAGCTCGCGGCGAAGCTCGTCCAGGTAGCTCGAGCCGCGGGGTCGGGCAGCCGCCGCGTCATCCGCCTGCCGCGGCTTGTCGGGGCGGTCGGGAGTCATCCTGTGACCAGCACCGCCTCGACGGCGCGAGAGAAGTCGCGCCACTCAGTCCGGCGCACGCCCAACTCGCGCTGGCCGCGTCGCGTCAGCTCATAGACCCGGCGGCGGCGGCCGCTGTCCTTGCTCCAGGAGCTCTTCAGCAGGCCGGCCTCCTCCAGGCGATGCAGGGCCGGATAGACGGTGCCCTCGGGCAGGTCCAGCGAGCCGCCGCTGCGCCGCTTGAGCTCCTCGATGATCGCGTAGCCGTGCCGCGGGCCCTCGGCGACGACGGCCAGGATCAGCGCGTCCAGGTGGCCTTTGAGCGATTCGGCTCTCATGCCTAGTGAGACTATACCTAGCGACGCTGGGTGTCAAGGACCCAGGGCTCCACCTGGTGCCCGGCGGCCCCGGACGGTACTGCTGGTCGAGAAAACGAACCATATGGACGCTTTCTCGACCAGCGTCCATATGAGGAGGGGGGCGGGGCCCTTCCCGTTTCCCCCCTTCCGGGCCGAGGGCGGGGCCGGCCGAGGGCGGGGCCAGCCGAGGGCGGGGCCAGCCGAGGGCGGAGCGGGCCGGGGCCGGCCGGGGCGGGGCGGGGCCAGCCGAGGGTGCGGCGGGCCGCCCTACACTGGACCGGTCATGCCAGGCATAGTCATCGTGGGCGCCCAATGGGGCGATGAGGGCAAGGGGAAGGTCACCGACATGCTCGCCGAGCGGGCCGACGCGGTGGTCCGCTTCCAGGGCGGCAATAACGCCGGCCATACGATCGTGCGGGGCGGGGAGACTTGGAAGCTCCACCTCATGCCCTCGGGAATCCTGCACCCGGGCAAGCTGTGCGTGATCGGCAACGGGGTGGTCATCGACCCCAAGGTGATGACCGACGAACTCGATGAGCTCCGGCGCCGGGGGGTCGACACCCGGGCACTGCGCATCTCGGCCAACGCGCATCTGATCATGCCCTACCACATGATGCTCGACCACGCGGGCGAGGCCAAACTGGGCAAGCTCCAGATCGGCACCACGCGGCGCGGTATCGGCCCCTGCTACGCCGATAAGGCCGCTCGGCTGGGCATCCGGGTCCAGGACCTGCTCGACGAGAAGATCCTCAAGAAGAAGATCGTGGCCGCACTCGAGCCTAAGCGGCTCAGCCTGCGCCCGTTCGCCAAGGACCCGGCGCTCGACCTGCAGTCCATGACCGACGAGTATTTGACTTACGGTCACGTGCTCGAGCCGTTCATCGCCGACACCTCGCGGCTCGTTCTGCAGCGCCTCGACGACGACGAGATGGTCGTGTTCGAGGGTGCGCAGGGCGCCCTGCTGGACATCGATCACGGCACGTATCCGTTCGTGACCTCGTCGAACCCGGTCGCGGGCGCGGCCTGCATCGGGGCCGGCGTCGGGCCCAAGGACATCGACGAGGTGTGGGGAGTGGCCAAGGCCTACGTCACCCGGGTGGGGGCGGGGCCGTTCCCGACCGAGCTCGACGGCGAACTGGCCGACGCAATCCGCGAGAAGGGCGGCGAGTACGGGACCACCACCGGGCGCCCGCGAAGGGTGGGCTGGCTCGACCTGATCGCCCTGCGCTACGCAGCGCGGCTGAATTCCCTCACCGCCCTGGCCATCACCAAGCTCGACGTCCTCTCGGGACTCGACCGGATCTGCGTGTGCGTCGGCTACCGCGGTGCCGAGGGGGCCGAGTTCGACTACTTCCCCTACCACCAGACCGTGCTGCACCACGCCTCCGGCGAGTACGAGGAGCTGCGCGGGTTCACCGAGGATCTGAGCGAGTGCCAGTCCGAGGCGGACCTACCCGATGCCGCACGGGAGTACCTGAGCTTCGTGTCCGACTTCGTGGGCGTCCCGATCGCCCTGGTCGGCACCGGGCCGGGCCGCGAACAGGTCATCTGGATGTCCGGCGCCGAGGGCAGCGTGGTCAGCGCCAACGGGTCGGGGCCTGCCTCGCGCTGACCCGGCGCCATGATGGCCAGTGCGTATGCGACCGGTCGGCGCGGCTGGTCGGCGCGGCGGGTCGGCGCGGCTGGTCGGCGCGGCGGGTCAGCGCGGCGGGGCGAGCGGGCTCTGCGGCGCCCGGAGCATGTCGATCGCAAGCTCGAGATGACGGCGCCAGTCGAAGCTCGGAACGGTGAAGCCCATCGATGAGCACACCCCGCACATCAGCATTCCGATGTCCGCCGCGCGGACGTCGGGGCGAACCGTTCCGGCAAGCCGCGCCCGGGCGAGCAGCTCGTCGGTGAGGACCAGGAGCTCTTCACGCTCGGCCTCGGCTTGGGCCCAGACCGACTCGCCGGCACCGGCCAGCGCGTGCTGCGTGGCGGCATCGCCCGCTGCCGTCTCGGCGTTGTCCCACATCACCTCGGTGAGCGCGGCGAACGGGTCTCCGGGTTGCTCGAGCGCGTCGCGCATGCGATCGGCGAAGAGGCGAAACTTCTGACGGACGAGCTCCGCCAGGAGCGCCTCCTTGGTGGGGAAGTGCCGGTAGACGGTGCCTACGCCGACACCGGCGCGACTGGCGACGTCGTCGATCTGCGCCTCGGCGCCGTACTCGCCGAACACAGCCCGGGCACTCTCGAGGATCCGCTCACGATTGCGGCGCGCGTCCGCACGCAGCGGGCGAACTGTGCTGATCTCAGTCTGGGCCACTAAATTTCACCCGGTTCGCTTGACAACCGGAATCATAGTTCACTATATTGCCGGCAGCAAACGGAACCGGAGGTCAGCTTCCAATGACGTCACTAAGTCAGCCTCAAGCATCGCCGCTGTACACCCCTCGGGCCAAGAATCTCGCGCTCCTGCTGCTGGCGATGACGCAGTTCGTGATCGTGATCGACGCCTCGATCGTCAACGTGGCGTTGCCCTCGATCGGTGCGCACCTGCACTTCGCGCGGGCCGACCTGTCGTGGGTGGTCAACGCATACACCCTGACCTTCGGCGGCTTTCTCCTCCTCGGCGGGCGGATGGCCGACCTCCTGGGCCGGCGGCGGATGTTCATGCTCGGGCTGGTGGTGTTCTCGCTGGCCTCGCTGGCCGGTGGCCTGGCCCAGTCCGAGGGCTGGCTGCTCGCCGCGCGGGCCATCCAGGGCCTGGGCGCCGCGATCGTCTCCCCCGCCGCCCTGTCGATCATCACGACCACGTTTGCCGAGGGCGCCGAGCGCAACCGGGCGCTGGGTATCTGGGGCGCCGTGGCCGGTGCCGGCGGCGCCGCCGGCGTGCTCCTGGGCGGGATCCTGACCAGCGGACTGAGCTGGCGCTGGGTGCTGTTCGTCAACGTGCCGATCGGGATCGTCGCGGCCGTGCTCGCCCCGCGCACGCTGCGCGAGAGCCGGGTCGAGGAGGAAGGCAGCACGTTTGACCTTCCCGGGGCGCTGACCGTCACCGGCGGGCTGTCGCTGCTCGTCTACGCGATCGTCGACGCCGTCAACGCGGGCTGGGGATCCTCGAGCACGCTGCTGAAGCTCGCCGGGGCGGCCGTCCTGCTGATCGCGTTCCTGATCATCGAGCAGCGTCAGCGACGGCCGCTGATGCCGTTCTCGATCTTCCGCCTGAGGACGCTGCGCGGCGCGAACATCGTCGGGCTGCTGATCGGCATGTCGCTGTTCTCGATGTTCTTCTTCATCTCGCTCTACCTCCAGGACGTGCTGCACTACTCGCCGATCAAGACGGGGATCTCCTACCTGCCGCTGGCGGTCGGGATCATCTTCGCGGCGGGGGCGGCGTCGCAGCTGGTGACCAGGCTGGGCTTCAAGCCCCCGCTGATCGCGGGGCTGCTCCTGATCGCCGGGGGGCTGTTCTGGTTCGCTCAGGTGCCGGCTCCCGGCGGCTCATTCGCCGCCGACGTGCTCGGTCCCTCGCTGCTCGCCGCCGTCGGGCTGGGCTTCGCCTTCGTGCCGGTGACCATCGCCGCGGTGACCGGAACCGAGCCGGATGAGGCCGGGCTCGCGTCGGGCCTGATCAACACCTCGCAGCAGGTCGGCGGCGCACTCGGCCTGGCCATCCTGGCCACGATAGCCAACAGCCGCACCCAGAGCGTGTTCCACTCGGGCGTTCACAGCGCGTCGGTCGCGCTGACCAGGGGCTTTGACCGGGCGTTCCTCATCGGCGCCGGCTTCGCGATCGCCGGGGCGATCCTGGCCGCCGTGCTCATCTCCTCACGCGACAGCCGCGAGCACTCGCTGGCCGCGCAGGCGGGAGACTCCGCCGTGGCCCCCGCCCCGGCGGGCTAGCCAGCGCCGGCGGCGACGACCGAGAACACCGGCGGCAGCCGGGTCGCCACCGTGCTCCAGCTGGCGCCGGCGTCGCCCGAGGCAAACAGGTCGCCGGATGTGGCGCCGAAGTACAGCTCCAGCTCATCGCCCTCCGAGGCGCGGCTGAACGCTTGTCGCAGCACCGTCAGATAGGCGTGCTCCGCGGGCAGTCCGTCTCCCCGGGCGGTCCAGGTGGCGCCTGCATCGCGCGTCTCATAGACGCGCACGCGAGCCCCGGGGGTGACGCGATCCATGTCGGCCACGAGCGGGATCAGATAGGCGCTGTCGGGGTCGGCCGGATCGACCGTCAACGGGAAGCCGAAGTCAGACGGCAGCCCCCCACCGCCGATGTCGGTCCAGCTCTCGCCCGCGTCGTCGGAGCGGTACACGCCGCCGTGGAACTGCATGAACATCCGGTCGGGTCGCTTCGCGGCGCGCTCGACGTGGTGGACGCAGCGGCCCGCGTTCTCATCCGCGAGCGCCTCGGCGGGGAGGTAGCCGGGATTCAGCCCCTCGTTCCCGCGGCGCCAGGTCCGGCCGCGATCCTCGGTCAGCCACATTCCCGCGGCGGACACGGCGACCGCCAGCCTGTCGGGATCCCCGGGCCAGGGGCAGATCGAGTGCAGGCACAGCCCGCCCCCACCCGGCTGCCAGTGCGGGCGGGACGGCTGCTCCCACAGTCCCGCATTGATCTCCCAGCTGCTACCGCCGTCGTGGCTCTGGAACAGGACTCCCGGGTCTCCGCCGGCATAGAGGGCGTCGTCGGCCTCGCCCGGAGCGATGACCCAGATCCGCTCGAGCGCCTGATCGCCCCCCTCAGGCAGGGCGACCCCGGCCGCCGGCTCCCACTCGCCGTCCGGATCGGCGTCGGTATAGAAGATCTTCGGCCCGTAGAACGGAGAGGTCACGGTGGCCAGCAGCCGCCCGCTGCGGGGATCGCGCATCGCGAAGTCGACCGGCTGGCCGGCAAACGCGCGCGTCTGGATCTCAAACCCACCGGCCGGATCGCCTTCGAGCAGAAACAGGCCCTTCTTGGTCCCTACCACTAACTCGGTCAACGCTCAGCCTCCTGTTATCGCCGGGACGATCTCGATGCGGTCCGCTGAGCGCACCGTCGTTTCCTCCTGGCCACGCTCGCCGCCCACGAACACGTTGATGTGACGGCGGATCCGGCCACGCTCGTCGAGAATCCATCCGCTGAGCTCCGGATAGCGCAGCTCGAGCGCTCGCAGGAGCTCGATAACAGTCGCGCCCTCGAGCTCATGCTCGGCGCGCCCCCCGGCGAGCTTGCGCAGCGGTCCTCGAACGCACACCACAGCCATCGATGGGATCCTAAATGCGCTCACGGTAGATAGAGACTGCCGAGGCGCGCATTTCTCATCGGCGCAGGGCTGGATCTGATCGGCGGCCGGAGCAACCCACCCCGGGCGCGTCAGTCGTTGATGTCGATGACCGGGGTGATGGCCGGCAACTCCTGCCCGGCCTCGGCGTGCTCGTTGGGAACCACGGCGGTGCCGAGGGCGAAGAACTCGATGACGTGGCTGCCCCAGCCATGGTTGTTCTCATTCAGCTTCACCTCCACGATTCCGAGCACGCCGTCACCGATGTCCTCGGCCTCTTTCTGCATGCGCTCCATGGCCAGCTCGCGCGCGTCGTAGAGGGCTTGGGTGTACTGCTCGAGCTCGACGTTCTGGCCCGTCTGGCGCATCGACTGCATCATCCCGCGATGCGCGACGTGGTAGACGCAATTGCCCATGACCAGGCCCACCGGCCGCTTGCCGGTCTGCATCAGGGTCCAGAACGCCTGACCGCTGAGATCGGATGTGAACGGACGCCCGTTGGGAGCGCGGTGGACCTTGCCGCCCTTGTGCTTGATCGCGGTCCCGATGGCGATGAACTCGGCCATGTCCGCGCCCCACTCGTAACGCCCGACGTCGAGGCGGACGCCGACGATGCCGTCGGCGCCCAGCTGGTCGGCCTCCTCCTCCATCCGCGTCATGGCGAGCTCGCGGGCCGAGTACATCGCCTGGGTGAGCACGCCCATCTCCTGGCTGGCTTTCCAGTTCGACTGCTGGAAGCCGATGTGGTAGATGCTCGAGCCGACTACCAGGCCGACAGGCTCAAACCCGGCCTTCTCGACGCACAGGTACTCGTTCACGGACAGATCGGACGTGAACAGCCCGCGCGCGTTCATCTTGAGGCGTTCGCTGGCGTGCTCCGCGAGGCCTTCGGTACTGGTCGGGTCGTAGGTCGACATGATTGCTCTCCTGGGGTTAGGCGCCGAGGTTGATCGACATGACCGGCACGCCGAGCGGGGCGGGATGGGGCTCGTGCGCGCCGAGGGCGATGGCGGTGCCGAGGACGTGCATGGAGATGATGAAGATGTGCTGGCTGAAGCCGGCGCGGTCATACTCGTGATGGTCGATGCGGTGCGACAGGGTCGAGATGACCATCTCGTTGGCTCCCGCGTCGCTGGCCTGGCGGCTTACCTCGTCCATCGCCAGCTGGCGGGCCGTGTATACGCCTTGGCTGACCTCGACCAGTTCCTGGTTGCCCCACCACGACCGCATCATCTGATTGGCCGGCCCGCTGAGGGCCACGCACACGACCGAGGTATGCCCGATGACGCCGACAGTCTCAGCGCCGATGCGGCGTAGCTTGTCGACGTCCTGACCCGACAGCGCGCACATCCGGGGTGCCGCGCCGCTTCGCGGCGCCGGCGTGTTCTCCCGGACCGCGGTGCCGAAGACGGCGTACTCGACATTGCCGGGCTCCCCGAGGAAGGCGTTGGTGGCCATCTCGATGCCGATCACCGCGTCGGCGCCGGCGAGCTGCGCCTCCTGGCGCAGGCGGTCGAAGGACCGCTGGCGGGACAGGTTCCACGGCGCCGCAAAGGACGGCATCTCGGCGATCCCGCCTTGATAAGCGGACCAGCCGTAGTTCTGCCAGCCGTGCTGGACAACCGAGGAACCCATGATCTGGGCGATCGGCGTCAGGCCCGACGCCTGCGCCAGCGCATACTCCTTGACGCTCAGATCGCTGGTGAAGACCCCCGACTCTCCGGCAGCGATCCGCTTCAGACGCTGCTCGGCGCCGAGCGGGATCCCACCGGCTCCGATGCGCTCGAGGTCGACGGCAGCGGCCTGGCGTTCGTCTTCACTGAGTGGAGGCGCGCGTTTTCCGAACAGTGGCAAGGTGTCTCGATCCTGGCACATCCGCGTCCCGTACAGCTGGCGAGGCGGTCGAAGTCCTTGTCGGCGTGCGGGCGAGCGGCTCTTCAACGCACCGCACACGATCGAGTCGACGAGCACCACGGCGTTCAGCGGCGGAGCCGTTGCTCACGTCTTCGCGGCGCGTCTGTAATCGAGCCTGATCGGCGACTGCCCTGGTGTCCGCGCGTTGCAGGGCAGCCGGCATCACGCCCGGGATGCCGGTCGCGGAATCAGAGCAGGGCTCGCGCCCAATCCGATCTTGGTTCCGAGAGCAACTGTCCGCGCTGCCGGATCACGCCTCAAGCGGCCACGTCAACGGCGCTACTGGTCCGCGCGCGAAGAGCGGCAGTCTGGCTGAGACTGCGGTGGGGGGACAGAGCAGAAGCGCGAGGTCGGACGCCGAACCGGACTCCTACGTCGGCACGGGGCTGGAGGACGACGCCTGAGCGCCTTCGTCATGTGAAGTCAGGGCGCACTGCGCCGCCGGGGTGACGATCCGGTAATACTCAGCAGATGCTTCCCATACGCCGGTGGCTGTTGCTGTCGGCCATCGCGCTCGCCGCCTTGGTGACCGGCGCGGTGCCGGTCGTAAACGCCGCCACCGGCCAGGAGCGCGTCCCCCGGCCGCTGACCCACGCCAGCCGCTCGGTCCCGGCGGACAGCTTCGTATCGCTGGTGCCCGCGTGTGCCTGCTCGCGTCGCACCGGGTTGGCGGCGTTCTCCCTCCAGAACGGGCGTCGGCTGAAGACGTTCCTCTCGGTCGACACGTCTGACCAGCCGCAGATCAGCACTCCAGCGGCCGACGATCACCATCGTCTGTACTTCACGAAGACTGTCGGTGCGCAGTGCGCAGTGACCAACGACATGGAGTGTCCGCGATACGTGCCGAACTCGTGCGTGAACATGGTGCTGCGCTTCTTTCCCGGCGACACCACGTTGCCCACGGCGTTCACCATCCCGAGCTCACTGACGCTCGGCGCCGCCGTCCCTGATCCGGGCGGCTCGCGGATGGCGCTGACCCTGTCGCCGTGCACCACCCTGAACGGGACCACCGGGGTGTTCGTTCGCAACCTCATCACCGGGCAAACCAGGCCCGTGTTCACCACTGGGAACACCTGCGACCAGTTCATACACCCGGCGTGGGACGCCTCGGGCCGACGGATCGCATTCGTGTTCGACCGCTCACGGGGACTGCCGAAGCGTTCCCTCGTCGCCAATTGCACCTCGGGCAGTATCCAGCGCGTGGCGGTCGTGCGTAGCGATGGCGGAACGCAACACAGCGGCCCGCTTCTGTTGGCGCCCGACCGAGGATGCGTATTCGCTGCGGCGGCCTTTGATCGCTTGGGCATTGTGGCCATGGAGGGCTGCCAGCAGGGGCACCCGGGTTGGCAGCCGCCCGATGGCTACGTCTACCTCAAGCAGTTCTCATCCGCAGGTGCCTTTATCCGCCGGGTCCGGATCGGGATCGGCCTCGACGACGCCGAGCTGGCGGGCATCCCCCGTACCGGGAGCGTCCTTGCGACGCTCAACCAGGGCGCGAACGAACCGTGGCCCGAGCGGGACTGGGTGTCCAAGTTCAACGGAACGCAACTACAGCCAATCGCTCACTACAAGGCATGGGACGCTAACCAGATCGACGCGGTGCCGTGGTAGACAACGGCGTCGGCGAGCTTGCGACGCTCCCGGTTCCGGACACAACCAGCCACGACGTCGTGGGCTTGATGCCCGCTCGAGAACCAAATCCGAGACTCGCGAGGCCGGTCCCGGACCGGCGAGCGATCCAGTTGTCGCCAACTCGATCGCGCGTGCCCGGGCGCAATCGGCTGATCGAGTCAGTTGCGGCCGTGCTCGCCGCCGTCGGCTGATACTCCAGGACTGTCGACGTTGAAGACCAGGGGACCTTCTCCGACGACCGTGAGGACGATCTCCTGTGGCGCGTCGAGAGGATTAATGTCTCGGTGGACCAAGCGGGCAGGGACGTGGAAGAACCCGCCTTCGTCGACTTCGGTTCGGTCCATGCCGTCGGCGCCGAATTCGAACCTCGCGGCTCCCCGGACCACATAGCCGAAGACATCACGCTCACCGTGGTGATGCCACCCCGAAGCGGCGCGCGGTTCCGCGCGGGCGCGCAGCAGGGTTGCTCGGCTCGTCTCGAGCGCGACCTCCCGCAGCATGCCCGGTGTCGCAGCCGCAGCTGTCAGTCTGCCTCGGGTCACGGCTGAGACGCGCTGATCCATCGCACGCGAGCCTAGCTTGCGTGCCGCCGCCTGACGATCACGAAGTCGCCGAGGGGGTCGTACGCCGCGCTTCGAGTCCTCAGATCAAGCAGGAGAGCACCCGGGCGCACCGCGTCCGGCGGACGGCACGAGGCTGAGTGTGAGGCATGGGAACCCACGGGCAGTGGGGTCACGGGCTACGCCCAAACAGGCTCGCGTCGCTCGGCACAGCCCAGCGGCCGAGAGCCCAAGGTCAGCACGCCTGTTTGGGCGGAGGTACGCGACCCCGCGGCGGGGCGAACGGGCGAACCAGCATCAGCGCCAGCGCTCGAGCAGATCGGCCTCGGGAACCCGTCGGACGACGCGTGCCGGCACGCCCATCACGACCGCGCGCGGCTCGACGTCGCGGGTGACCACGGCCCCGGCGGCCACGAAGGCCTCCTCGCCGATCACCACGCCAGGGGTCAGGACGACGCCGCCGCCCACGCGGCAGGCGCGGCGGAAGACCGGCCCGGCCAATCCGGATCCGCCGGGGCATGGCGGCCCATCGTGTCGTCGTTGGTGGTGCACACGCCCGGCCCCAGGAACACGTCGTCCTCGACCACCGAGCCGCCGGTCACGTAGACGCCGGTCTGGATCAGCACGCGCTCGCCGACCACGCAGTCGAAGTCGATCGTCGAGGCGCGGCCGACGACCGAGCGGGCCCCGAGCACCGAACGCTCCCGCACGCAGGCCTGGTCGCCGATGATCGCCCCGTCCCCGATCCGGGCCGACGCGTAGAGCACCGCGCCGACGCACACCGTGACCCCCTCGCCGAGCACGGTCGCGCCGCGCGCCCGAGCCGAGCCGCGCTCGACCCCGGCCGCAGCCGCGGGCGCTTGCCCAGCACCGCGGCCTCCTCGACCAGGCACCCGGCCCCGAGCGGAGACGCCGGCTCCGATCACCGCCCCGGCCGCGACGGTGACGTCCGCGGCCAGGCTCGGCCCCGGGATCGACGAACGCGCCCTCAGCGACCACGGACCGCCGCCTGGCGCCGCGAAGCCTCGAGCGAGTCCTGCAGCGCCTCGAGGACCCGCACGACCCGGAGCCCGCTGGCCCCATCCGAGCGTGGCGCCTCGCCGTCCCGACGCAGTGCACGAAGTGCTCGCACTCGACCCGCAGCGGCTCGACGTTGGCGATCCGCGGGGAGAAGATGTCCCCGCTGCGGGTGATGTACTCGCCGTAGGTGCGGGAGTCCTCGTCAAAGCCCTTGTCGTAGACGGTCAGCTTGCGCTCGAGCTCCATGTCGTCGAAGGTGGCCATCCGGCGCGAGCCGACGACCGTGAAGCGGCGCTCCTTGTGCGGGTCGAGCCAGCTCAGATGCAGGTGGGCCGACAGTCCGGAGGGGAAGCGCAGGAAGCAGAAGACGACGTCCTCGACCCCCGGGCGGACGTAGGCCTCGCCGTGGGCCACCACCTCATCGGGCTCCTCGCCGGCCAGGTAGAGCACCACCGAGACGTCGTGCGCGCCGAGGCTCCAGAGCGCGTTCTCGTCGGCGCGCAGCTTGCCCAGGTTCAGGCGGTTGCCGTAGATGTAGTAGATCTCGCCCAGCTCGCCGGAGTCGGTCAGCTCCTTGAGCTGCTGCACGCCCGGGTGGTACTCGAGCAGGTGCCCGACCATCAGCACGCGGCCGGCCTCGCGCGGCGGCGGCCACCGCCCGCTCGGCGTCGGCCACCGACTGGGCCAGCGGCTTCTCGACGAAGCAGTGCTTGCCCGCCGCCAGCACGGCGACGGCCAGCTCGGCGTGGGTGGGCACGGGCGTGGCCAGCACCACCGCGTCGAGCTCGGGGTCGGCCAGCAGGTCCGTCGAGCTCGCCGGTCGACCCGCGCGGTCGGGGAGCAGCGGCCGCGCGGCGCCCGCGCGGCCGTCGAGGCGTCGCAGCACCAGGCGACCTCGACAGCCGGGGATGGCGGCGAAGTTGCGGGCCAGGTTGGGTCCCCAGTAGCCGAGGCCGGCGACGCCGACGCGGAGCGGCGGACGCGCTCATGGCCGAGCAGTCTAAGTGCGCGCCGACCACCCGCTCGCCGGCGCGCCCGTCGCCGTAGAGAGCGGGATGCATCGCGCGGCAGGCGCGCGCTCCAGCGGCGGCGCGCGCGGCAGCGGCGTCGAGGTCGACGAGCACGTTCCAGCCCGTCTCGACGGTCTCCGTCCACTCGGTGCTGGGCCGCAGGGTCACGCACGGCACCCCGGCCAGGTAGGCCTCCTTCTGCAGGCCGCCGGAGTCGGTCAGGACCGCGCGCGCATGGCAGAGCAGGGCGGTCAGCTCGAAGTAGCCGAGCGGCGCCTCGAGCCGGACCACCGGCGCGCGGCCGGAGCGCTCGAGCAGCCCCGCCGCCTCGCAGGCGCGCCTCGGTCCGCGGGTGCAGGGGCAGCAGCACCGGCAGCGGCATCGCCGTCAAGCAGCGTCGACCAGCGCTCGCAGACGGCCGGGTCGTCGACGTTGCCGGCCCGGTGGGCGGTGGCCAGCAGGTAGCTCCCCGGGCTCGAGGCCGCGCTCGCGGACGAGGTCGGCCCGCTCCCGGGCGCGCGGCTGCACGGCCAGGGCCACGTCGACCATCACGTCGCCGACCAGCTCGGCTCGGCCGGCCGCCGCCTCGCGGCGCAGGTTCTCCATGGCCACCTCGGTCGAGCAGAGCAGCAGCGAGCTGGCGTGGTCGACCAGCACGCGGTTGAGCTCCTCGGGCATGGTGCGGTCGAAGGAGCGCATCCCGGCCTCGACGTGGGCCACCGGCACGCCGGCCTGGGCGCCGGCCAGCGCCCCGGCCAGGGTCGAGTTGGTGTCGCCGTAGACCAGCACCACGTCGGGCGCGGTCCGCGCCAGCACCGGCTCGAGCGCGGTCAGCATCCGCGCGGTCTGCGACGTGTGCTGAGCCCAGCGCCACGCCCAGCTGCTCGTCCGGGCGCGGGCAGGCCGAGCTCGGAGAAGAAGACCGCCGAGAGCCGGTCGTCGAAGTGCTGGCCGGTGTGGACCAGCAGCTCCTCGTGGCTCGGCGCGGAGCCGGGGCGAGACGGCCGCCGCCTTGATGAACTGCGGGCGGTTGCCGATCACGGTGAGGACCTTCACGGTGCGGCTCAGGCGCCGATGCGAGCTCGGCGCGGATGCGCTCCGCGACGATCGCGGCCGCCCGGCGCGGTCGACCGGGTGCTCGGCGCGGCGAAGCGTGCTGCTCGTCGACCGCGATCACCGGCTGCACCTCGCGGGCGGTGGAGGCCAGGAACACCGCGTCGGCGCCCAGCAGCCGCTCGCAGCGGGCAGGCCTGCTCCTGCGCGCCGGTCACCTCGATGACCAGCGCCCGCGTGATCGAGGCCAGGATGTGCTCCTCCAGCGGCGGCGTGAGGAGCTCCTCGCCCTCGACCCAGAACACCGAGCTGGTCGGCGCCTCGAGCACGCGGCCGTGCGGCGTGACCAGCAGCGCCTCGTCGAAGCCCTCCTCGCGGGCCAGCCGGCCGGCCAGCATGTTGGCGGCGTAGGAGAGCGACTTGACGCCGTCCAGGATCCGGGTCGGCGAGTAGGTGATCGTCTTCAGGCGCACGTGCTCGGGGAGCTCGGGCAGCGGCTCGGTGAACAGCAGCCGCCGCCCGCCGCGCGTGATCATGATCCGCAGCAGATCGTGGTCGGGCCCGGCTGCCGGCCTGGGCCAGCAGCCGGTAGGCCTCGGCGCGCACCGCCTCGAGGTCGACCGGGAGGCGCAGGTTGCGCGCCGAGCGCTCGCAGCCGCGCCATGTGCTCCTCGAAGGCGAACGGCTGCCCGTCGTAGACCCGGATCACCTCGAAGGCGCCGTCGCCGCGGACCAGGCCCTCGTCGGTGGCCGGGATCGTCGCCTCGCCGGCGGGCATGATCTCGCCGTCGAGCGAGGCCAGCGAGGTGGGTCCGGGGCCGCTCACGCCGCGCGAGCCTACTCCGCGCGCCGGCGTCGCGTCCAGACCTCGGCCAGGCGGACGACCGTCGCCGCCGCCGCGGCCATGTCCTGCAGCGAGGCCCACTCGCGCACGGAGTGGTACTCGTGGCCGCCGGTGAACAGGTTGGGCGTCGGCAGCCCCATCTCGCTCAGCCGCGAGCCGTCGGTCCCGCCCCGGATCGGCGTGCGCACGCGGCTCGATGCCCTCGGCCCGGATCGCCTCCTCGGCGGCGCTCGACGACGTGCGGCACGGCGTCGATGTAGGCGCGCATGTTGCGGTACTGGCGCGCTGCACGTCGACCTCGAGCTCGGGCGCCGGGGCTCGGCGGCCACGGCTCGCGCGGTCGTGCGCTCGAACAGCTCGCACGTGCTCGCTCGAGCTGCTCGTCGTCGAAGTCGCGCACGATGGCGCGGAGCTGCGCCTCGCCGGCGCTGCCCGTCGAGCAGGTAGGGTGGATGAAGCCCTCGCGGCCGGAGGTCGTCTCCGGGCGTCAGCCCGTCGGCGGGCAGCGCGGCCAGGATCCGCGCCGGCCATCCGCAGCGCGTTGACCAGCTTGCCGGTGGCCTGACCCGGGATGGACCTCGACGCCGCGGATCGTGGCGGTCACCTCGACGGCCGAGAAGGTCTCGTCCTGGATCTCGCCGATCTCCGAGCCGTCCAGCGTGTAGGCGCAGGCGGCGCCGAAGCGCGTCGATGTCGAACAGCGTCGCGCCCTCGCCGATCTCCTCGTCGGGGGTGAAGCCGACCCGCAGCGTGGGCGCGCGGCAGCTCGGGATGGGCGGCCAGGTAGGCGACGGCGGTCACGATCTCGGCCACGCCCGGCCTTGTCGTCGGCGCCGAGCAGCGTGTCGCCGCTGGAGGTGACGATGTCGTGGCCGCGCTTGGCCGCGAGCTCGGGCATCGTCGCCGGGTCGAGCCGGGTCCCGCCGCGCGGCAGCTCGATCACGCCGCCGTCGTAGTCGCGGTGGACGATCGGCTCGACGCCGGCACCCGGGGCGTCGGGCGAGGTGTCCATGTGGGCGATCAGGCCGATCACCGTGGCCATCGCCGTGGCTGCGCCGGCAGCGTCGCGGTGACGTAGCCGTTCTCGTCCAGCGCGGCGTCCTGGCAGCCCGGCCTCGCGCAGATCCTCGACCAGCAGTCCGGGCCGAGCTCGAGCTGCCCGGGCGTGCTCGGCGACCCGCGTCGCGATCGCGGCGCGACTGGGTGTCGATCGCGCACGTAGCGCTCGAAGCGCTCGAGCAGGCCCGGGGCCAGCTCGCGGGCCAGCTCAGAGGTGTAGGGCTGCGGTAGCCATCGGTCCACCGCAGTATTCCAACCCAGTCGCGCCCGGCGATCGCCAGCGGCGAGCCGCTGCGCCCAGGATCGGCCGGTACTCGAGACGTGCAGACCGGGTAGCGCCGCATCGGCGTGCCGCGAGCTGACGCTCGACCGCTCGATCGGTCCAGCGACAGCAGCCCGGCCGCGCGCGCGGCCCGGCTGCGCCGCTCGGACTGCTCGCGCGCCGGGCCTGACGCCGGGTCAGGCGCGGGCGCGGCTTCTCCTACGTGCGACGCCGACGGGCAGCCCGTCAAGGACCCCGAGGAGATCCTGCGCGTCAAGGAGCTGGCGATCCCGCCGGCCTGGCAGGAGGTCTGGATCTGCACCGATCCGCTCGGGCCACCTCCAGGCCACCGGGGTCGACGCCGCCGGGCGCAAGCAGTACCTCTACCACCCGCGCTGGCGCGAGCTGCGCGACCGCAGAAGTTCGACCACATGGTCGACTTCGCCCAGCGCGCTGCCCCGGCTGCGCAGGCGCGATCCTGGCCGATCTGAGCGGGCGATGAGCTCGACGAGCGGCGCGTCCTGGCCTGCGCCGTGCGCCTGCTCGACGTCGGCCTGTTCCGGATCGGCAGCGAGCAGTACGCCGACGAGGAGGGCGGCGTCGGCCTGGCCACGGTGGAGAAGGCACAACGTCGCGCGTCGAGGACGGCGAGGTCGTGTTCGACTACCTGGCCAAGAGCGGCGTCCGCCGCGTCCAGGCCGTCCAGGACCCGCCGACGCTGCGAGGTGGTGACGGCGCTCAAGCGCCGGCGCGCGGGCGGCGACCAGCTGCTGGCCTACCGCGAGGGCCGGCGCTGGCACCGGCGTGCGCTCCGAGCAGATCAACGACTACCTCAAGGCGCAGATCGGCGAGGAGTACAGCGCCAAGGACTTCCGGACCTGGAACGCGACCGTGCTGGCGGCGGTGTCGCTGGCCGCCGACGGCCGCGAGGCGCCGCAGCGCCCGCGCGCGCAAGCGGGCGATCGACGGCGCCGTCCGCGGGCGTGGCCGAGGTGCTCGGCAACACGCCCGGCGGTGGCCCGGCGCTCCTACATCGATCCGCGGGTGTTCGACCGCTACCTGTCGGGCTGGACGATCGGGGGCGCAGTCGACCGCATCGGCGGCTCGACGGGCCCGACGACCGCCGGCGCGCGCGCTCGAGAACGGCGGTGCTCGACCTGCTCGACGACGACCGCGGGTCGCCGGCGGTGGAGCGCTTCGCCGGCCGCAAGGCCGCCTAAGCAGCCGACCGTCCGACGGCCCGGCAAGCCCCGCGCCGGTGGCCGGCTGTGATAGAACCGGCGGTGTCTGCGACTTAGGGAGGTCAGCGATGGCGGTGACATCAGGCACCGAGCCATTCGGCAGGGCCGGTCGGGCTCGGCCGAGCTGTTCAAGCGGTGGCAGGGCACGCGCGACCGCCGTGCCCGGGACGTGCTGATCGAGCGCTTCCTGCCGCTGGCGCGCAAGCTGGCGCGGCGCTACGCCGTCGTCGAACGAGCCCTACGACGACCTCGTCCAGGTCGCCAGCCTCGGGCTGGTCAAGGCGGTGGAGCGCTTCGACCCCGAGCGCGGCTTCGCCTTCACCTCGTTCGCCGTGCCGACCATCGTCGGCGAGCTCAAGCGCTACTTCCGCGACACCGCCTGGGCCCTGCACGTCGACCGCAGCGCCCAGGAGCGGGCCCGCAAGATCGCCGACGCCCGGCGCGAGATCAGCACGCCGGCTGGGCCGCGCGCCGACGGTGGTCGAGCTCGCCGAGTACCTGGAGTGCAGCGCCGAGGAGGTGCTCGACGGACTCCAGGTCGGCGAGGCCTACGACACGGTCTCCCTGGACGCCCCGCGACCGAGCGACGACGGCGGCGCGGTCAGCCGGCTCGAGGCGATCGGCGACGAGGACGACCGGCTCGAGCTGGTCGACGAGCAGGCGACGATCTTCGCCGCCGCCCAGTGCCTGCCCGAGCGCGAGCGCCAGATCCTGTTCCTGCGCTTCAGCGAGGACCTGACCCAGACCGAGATCGCCGAGCGGGTCGGGGTCTCGCAGATGCAGGTCTCCCGGCTGCTGCGCCGCTCGCTGCAGCGGCTGCGCGACATCTGCGCTGAAGACGGCCCGGCTCGAGACCGCCCGGCGGTCAGCTGCGTCCTCGTCGGGCCCCTCGCTCGAGTGCTCCTCGTCGGCCTCGCCGCCGTCGGCGGCGCGGCGTCCTCGTCCTCGTCGGAGGCGTCCTCGATGACCCGGCGGGCGGCGTGCTCGTCGCCGTGGCTGGCGTGCTCGATCAGCTCCTGCTCGGCCAGCTCGAAGCCCTCGGACTCGCCCTCGCCCGCCTCGATCAGCGGCGCCTGGGCGGGATCGAGCTCCTCGGCCTCGACGCCGGGCGGCTCGGAGCTCGGCCGGCCGCCGATCGCCGCCGCCTCCGCGGCCGCGGCCTCCTCCTGCTCGCGCTCGAACTCGACTCGGTCATCATGCCTCGCGCTGAGGGGGCGCTGGCCCAGTAGGTGGCGGCCATGTCCTCGTCGCCGTGGCCGTCGCTCCTCGACCTCGCGCATGCGGGCGACGACGGCCTCGCATGATCGGCAGCTCGCAGGCCGGCGTCGGAGGCGGCGGCCAGGAGCAGATCGCCGTCCTTGCGGGCCAGGGCGAGGCGGAAGGAGACATCGTCGAAGGTGTGGCCGATCATCGCCTTGCCCTTGAGCTGGGCGTAGGGCAGGTCGAGCGGCCCGCCCTCGACGGCGTCGAAGAACAGCTGCGGGATCGACGTCGAGCGCCTCGGCCGAGGTGATCGACCTCGGCCAGCAGCGCCGACCACGCCGACGATCCAGCCGTTGATGACCACCTTGAGCGCGCGAGCCGGCGCCGGCGCACCCAGCCACAGGGTGCGCGCGCCGACGGCGTCGAACACCGGCTCGACGGCGTCCCGCGCCGCGTCGGGCCGGAGGCGAGGATGACCAGCTTGCCCTGCTCAGCCGGATCGCGCGTGCCGAGCACGGGCGCGTCGACGAAGCGTGACGCCGGCCTGCTCGGCCAGCTCGGCGCAGCGCTCGGTGCCCTCGATCCCGATCGTGCTCATCTGGATCCAGACCGCGATCCGTCGCAGGGCCGGGAGGGCCTGCTCGGCGCTGTCGAGCACGGCGTCGGCGTCGCTGAGCATCGTGACCATCAGTCGGCAGCCCTCGGCGGCGCTGCGCGGGGTCATCGAAGACCTGGCCCCGTCCTCGCTCGAGCGGCTGGGCCCGCTCGGCCGAGCGGTTCCAGGCCCGGACGGAGAAGCCCGCCTGCGGCGCAGGTTGCGGGCCATCGGCAGGCCCATCGTGCCGGTGCCGAGAAAGGCCAGTTCAGTCACCGCTGCCTGCTACCCCGGCGGCCTGACGGGCAAACGTGACCGGCGCGATCACGCGCCGGATCGCGCAGGTGCATGCGCAGGCGTCGTCCCGCCCTCGTCGCTGCGCAGCTCGACCAGATCGCAGAGCTGGTTGATCAGCCACAGGCCGCGCCCGCTGAGCGCGGCCGCGTCGGCGGGCCGCCGCCGGCCGGCCGACGCATCAGCGAGGCGCGAGCTGGTCGAGCACCTCGGAGACGACCGTGTCGCCGTCGTGCCACAGCCGGGCCGTGCAGTGGCCGTCGCCGTGCTTGACGCGTTGGTGGCCGCCTCGTTGACGACGAACACGAGATCGGCGCGGCGCTCGCGGCCGAGCGGCCGGCGCACGGGATCGTCGGCGACCGCCTGGCGCAGCGCGTGCAGATCGCCGGCGAAGCGATGCTCGGAGATCGGCTCGGCCGGGCGCCTGGGGCCAGTGCTCGCCGCGATGAGCAGCTCGAGCGGGTCGCCGTAGCGCTGCGCTGGCCCGCGGGTGCCCGTCGGTCGATCAGCTGGGGATGGGTCAGCTGCGGCCCCCTCGAGGGTCGTCGGCCTCGAGGTGCTCGGCGTCGTAGGGGCAGAGGATCGCGGCCGGCGCGGCGGCCAGGGCGTGGTTGACCAGGGCCTCGTGGCGCAGCACCTCGACCACCTCGGCATGAGCTGCGGCCCGGCCACACCGGCTCGCCGATCACCCGGACCGGCCCGTCGTGGTCGTCGATCCAGTCCTGAACAGATCGCAGCAGGCAGCTGGGATTGCGTCCGCGCTCGGACATGTCCTCGAAGCGCAGCTCGGCGCCGCTGCCGTGACACCGCGCGCTGCACCAACTCGAGCGCTCGCGGCGGGCAGGACGACCAGGACCGGCTCGCTCGGCGGCGGCGGCCTGCGCGGCGAAGTCAGCCGACCGACCTCGCCGAAATGCTCCGGCGTTCCGGTAGAGAAGCGCCTCGTGGACGAGGGCCGGGCCGGTCGCGTTGGGGATGTTCGCTGCTCGGTCACAGCACGGACCGCCCTCCGCTCGATACGGTACGTACCGTTTCCGGGTTCACCGACGTTCCAAACCCGGATCCGCCGACCAGATCGGCGACAAGCCCGCCCGCTTATCAGTAGGCTCGGCGCCAGCGTGCAGAGTGAGTTTCGGGTAGAGGTGCGCACTGAGGGCCAGGCGGCGGTCATCGTCGTGCGCGGGGAGCTCGATCTGGCCACCAGCCCGGAGCTCGAGGCAGCAGCTCGAGCAGATCTCGGGACACCGGGACCGAGCAGCTCGTCATCGACCTGCGCGAGCTCGAGTTCATGGACTCCACCGGGCTCAGCATCATCGTCAAGGCGCACCAGCGGCTGACCGAGGCGGGGCGTAGCCTGAGCATCGTCCGCGGCTCGCAGCAGGTCCAGCGCCTGCTCGACCTGACCGGCGTCGCCGAGCGTCTGCAGCTCGTCGACACGCCCGAGGAGATCCTCGGCGGGGTCTGAGGACTCCGTCCGGGGCCAGGGTTCCCGGACGGCCCGTGAGGAGGCACAGACCTGCTCGACGCAGCAGCACTCGGCGCGCGACTCCTGAGCGGGCGACGAGCCGGAGTTCGCCGAGCTGCTGGAGACGCTCGGCGAGGCGGTCACGATCCGCGATCCCGGGACGCGGTCGTGTACGCCAACCGCGCGGCCCTACGCCATCTCGGCTTCGAGACCCTGGCCGAGCTGCAGCGCCAGGGGCTGCGCTCGGTCATGGACGACTACCTCGTCCACGACGAGCACGGCCGGCGGCTGACCATGGACGACATCCCGTCGGTCCGGCTGCTGCACGGCAAGAAGGCCGACCCGCTGCTTCTGCAGTCGGTCCACCGAGCCACCGGCGAGACACGCTGGGAGCTGCTCAAGACGGCGGCGCTGCGCGACAGCGCCGGGCGCCCGACCGTCGCCCGTGACGGTGATCGAGGACGTGACCGCGGTCAAGACGGCCGAGGTCCACATGCGCGTCCTGGCCGAGTCGGGCCGGGTCCTCGCGTCCTCACTGGACTCGAAGCAGACGCTGCGCAACGTCGCCGAGGCGGCGGTCCCCGGCCTGGCCGACTGGTGCATGGTCGACCTGCTCGACGACGCCGGCCAGCGCGCGCGTGTGGCCAGCGCCCACCGCGATCCGGCGCAGCGCGACCTGGTGGCGCGGCTGCGTCGCGGCGAGCCCTCCCGATCGACCCGGCTTCGACCCTCGGCCGGGTGATCCGCACCGGGGAGCCCGAGCTGTTCTGTCGGTGGCCGACGAGGTTCTGCTGGGCGCGGCGCGTGACCCCGCGCATCTGGCCGCCCTGCGCTCGCTGTCAGTCCGCTCGGCGATGGTCGTCCCGATGCGAGTCCGCTCGCGGACCGTCGGCGTGATGAGCTTCGGCACCTCGGAGTCCGAGCGCCGGCTGAACCACGACGACGTCGCGCTGGCCGAGCAGCTCGCGGCCCGGGCCGCGGTCGCGGTGGAGAACTCGCGGCTGCACACGACCCTGAGCCGGGTTTCGGAGACGCTGCAGCAGAGCCTCCTCCCGCGCGACCCGCCGGAGTCCCCGGCTGGGAGATCGCCGCCCTCTACCGGCCGGCCGGGCAGAGCCAGCGGATCGAGGTCGGCGGCGATTTCTACGAGGTGTTCAGGACCGACGCCGCGGCGCTGGCGGTGATCGGCGACGTGACCGGCCACGGCGTCACCGCCGCCACCCTGACCGCGCTCATGCGCCACGGCGCTCGCTTCGCCAGCCGACTCGAGCCCTATCCGGCGGCGATCCTGCGCCGTCTCGACGAGGAGCTTCGCCAGGATCCCGCAGCGACTGGCCACCGCCCTGTGCGCCCGGATCACCCCGGGCCGGTTGACCCTCAGCTCGGCCGGCCACCCGCCGGCCCTGCTCGTCGAGGCGAGCGGGACGGTGCGCGAGATCAGCGCGGCGGGGCCGCTGCTCGGCGCCTTCGACGACGCGCACTGGAGCGAGGAGACGGTGGCGGTGGACCCGGACCAGCTCGTGCTGCTCTACACCGACGGCGTCACCGAGACGGTCGGGTCCGAGAGCCGCTTCGGGGCCGCGCGTCTGAAGCAGCTGCTCAGCGAGCACCGGCGCGCTTCACCGGCCGCGCTCCTGGACGCACTCGACCGAGCCCTGGCCGAGTTCCGCGAGGGTGAGGCCGCCGACGACGTCGCCGCGCTGGCGCTCCGTCCCTCCGCTCCGCCGACCCGGTCCGGCGCTGTCGGGCCCGCAGGGCCTAGCGGCGGTGGTCGATGACGACCACGTGGAGCAGCTCGCCCGCACCGTCGGGCTCGATGCTGACCTCGTCGCTGAGCAGGGCCAGCGGAGACGCGACAGCCTCCCGGCCCTGGGTCTGCAGTGACTTGCCGGTCCCGGCCTGAAACGGCCCCACGGTCAGCTCGAGCCGTCGCTCGGCGGCGGCCAGGCGCGCGTGGATGCGCGGGCCGGCGGCCGCTCGCGACGGCGTGTGCGGCCAGGGTGTCGGTGACCAGGTAGACGTCGGAGAAGCGATCCAGGGAGAAGTGGGCGGTCGCGGCCAGGGTCCGCGCCAGCCGCCCGAGCACGCCCGCGAGGAGCATCACCGGCGATACCGAGACGATGATCTCCTCCTCGCCCGTCTGCGGCCAGCGGAAGCTCGGGGCCCGCGCTCTGGGGTGATTCGAGCAGGGCGTCGGCGCCGCGGCGGGCGGCGAACTCCATCTGAACCCGGGTGCCCCCCTCGGGCGGGGACTCGAGCGCGACGTCCTGGGCCAGCGCGCGGATCACCGACAGGCCGATACCCTCGGCCGGCGCGGCGGCGGGAAGCCCGGCGCCCCGATCCTCCACGGTGACGCGGATCCTCTCCGCGTCGATGAACAGACTCACCGACATCGGCCCGGCCTCGCCCCCGTAGGCGTGCAGGACGACGTTGTTGCAGGCCTCGCTGACCGCCGTCTTGAGGTCGTCGAGCAGCTCGGGGTCGATAGCCAGCAGCTCGGCCACCCCGGCCAGCATCCCGCGGACGATCGTCAGCGTCTGGGGGCGGCTGGTCGAGTTCGAGGCGAACGGTGGGCGCTTCAGTGCTCACTCCGGCTTCCAAGACATGTCCTGCACCGCCCACCCGATCGCCGTCCACCCGATCGACTCACCGGAGCTGCTCAGCGCGAGCGCGAGATGCAGTCGCGCGCCGCGAGCTCGGACAACTGGGCGATCGCACGGCGGAGGATGCGGGAAACCTGCATCTGTGAGACCCCGATCCGCTCGGCGATCTGGGTCTGGGTCAGGTCATGCACGAAGCGCAGGGCCAGCACCTCGCGCTCCCGGTCTGAGAGCTGGCGCGCTGCCGCGCCCACCGTCACGCGCTCATCGGCCAGGCGGAGACCGGGATCCTCGGCGCCGAAAGCGTCGACGACCGTGCCGCTCTCGCCATCGCCGTCGTCGTAGGGAGCGTCCAGCGAGGACGCGTGGTGGGCCCGCGAGGTCTCGAGCGCATCCAGCACCTCTTCGATGCTGAACTCGAGGTACTCAGCCAGCTCGGGCACGGTGGGAGCGTGGCCGGTCCGGGTGGTCAACTGCTGCTGAGCCTCCTCGACCTTGACCGCGCGCTCCTGCGCCCCGCGGGGCACGTGCACCGCCCAGCCGAGGTCGCGGAAGTAACGCTTGAGCTCGCCCAGAATGGTCGGGACGGCGAATGAGGAGAACGCCGTGCCACGAGTGGCGTCGTAGCGGTCGACGGCCTTGACCAGCCCGAGGCTCGCCACCTGGAGCAGATCCTCGAACGGCTCGCGGGCGCCGCTGTAGCGGCGGGCCAGTTTGCGGGCCAGGGGAAGAAAACGCTCGACGAGTTCGTCCCGCGCGCTGCGGTCACCGCCACGCTGCCAGCGATCGAACAGCACCTCCACCTCGTGCCGGCTGAGAACCCTCGTCCGGCCGGTGGGAACTGCTGCCGGCCTCGGTGCGAATATCGCCACGCGATTGGGTTACCCAATACCGGGTCCCTCAATCCAATCCGGTGGAAGTCGGCGCGCTTCTCACCATTTTCTGAACTAGCGCTAAGGAAGTTCCCAGGATCGGGGCGGACGATACGCGTGTGGAGGCAGAGACCGAGCCGCTTCGGGTGCTGGTCGTGGACGACGAGCCCAGCATCGTTGACGTGATCTGCATGGCGCTGCGCCACCAGGGCTACGAGGTGGCCGCGGCCGACACGGGGAGCGCGGCGCTGAGCGAAGCTCGATCCTGGCGTCCCCACGTCATGGTGCTGGACGTGATGCTGCCCGACATGGACGGGTTCGAGGTTGCGCGCCGCCTGTCGGCCGAGCGCGCCGGGGTGCCGATCCTGTTCCTGAGCGCGCGGGACAACACGGTCGACAAGGTGCGGGGCCTGACCACCGGCGGGGATGACTACGTGACCAAGCCGTTCAGCCTCGAGGAGCTGATTGCCCGGTTGCGCAACATCCTGCGCCGGACCGGGGCCTACGCCGAGCGGACCAGCCTGCTCGGCTTCGCCGACCTGGAGATGGATGAGGAGACGCGCGAGGTCACCCGCGCCGGACAGCCGGTCGAGCTGACCGCGACCGAATACCGGCTGCTGCGCTACCTGCTGCTGAATCCCCGCCGAGTGCTCACCCGAGCCCAGCTGCTCGACCACGTCTGGAGCTATGACTTCGGGGGCGACGCGCGCGTGCTGGAGACCTACGTCAGCTATCTGCGCAAGAAGATCGACGCCGGGCGCCCGCCCCTCCTGCACACCGTGCGCGGGGTGGGCTACGCGCTGCGCCTCCCGCGCGAGTAACCATGTCCCTGCGCGCCCGGCTGCTCGCCGGCATGGTCGTCCTGGTCGCCGCCGGCCTGGGGGTGGCTGCACTCGTCACCTATGAGGAGCAGCGCTCGTTCCTGTTCACGCGCGCCCACCAGCAGGTGCTCTCGGCGCTCGTCCCGATCTCGGCCGAGCTGCGGCTCGACCGCTTCGCCGGGCGGGGCGGCCAGAGTGGGCGAGGCGCCTTCCCGGGCCATCGGCCGCCCGCCGGCTTCTTTCCGGCCCGGGGACTGACCGGCAACCGGAGCCCGGCGCTGCTTCCGCCGGGCACGTTCGGGGAGCTCCGCGGCCCGGGAGGAGTCGTGCTTCGTCGCCGGACGTTCACCTATGACGGGTCCAGTCCCCCCGACCCGGTGCTCCCGGCCGGGTTCCCGGTCAGCCGCCGCGGCCTCAGCCCGCGGCTGTTCAACATCGCCGCGTCCGGCCGGTCGGGCACCCGGTATCTCGCGCTGGCCTTCGCCGTCGGACGCGACACGGCGATCGTCGCGGTCCCCCTGCGCGAGGTGGATCAGACGCTGCACCGGCTAATCGTGGTCGAGGCCCTCGTCGGCGGCGGGATCATCGCCGCGCTCGTGGTGCTCGGCTGGCTGGTCATCCGGATCGGCCTGCGACCGCTGGAGCGCATCGGGCGGGTGGCCAGCGAGATCGCCGGCGGCGACCTCTCGCGGCGCGTCGAACCCGCCGACGAGCGGACCGAGGTGGGCCGGCTGGGGCGCTCGCTGAATGAGATGCTGGCGCAGATCGAGCGCGCCTTCCACGCCCGCAGCCGCAGCGAGGCGCGGTTGCGCGAGTTTCTGGCCGACGCCTCGCACGAGCTGCGCACGCCCCTGGCCTCGATCCGGGGCTATGCCGAGCTGTTCCGGATGGGCGCGGCCGAGGATCCGGCCACCTTGGAGCGGGCCATGGCCAGGATCGAAGCCGAGTCGATCCGGATGGGCGTCCTGGTGGAGGAGCTGCTGCTCCTGGCCCAGCTCGACCAACAACCTGTCTCACGCGAGGTCCGGGTCGACCTGCATGAGCTGGTCGAGCACGCCGTGCAGGACGCGAGGGTGATCGACCCGCGACGCTCTATCGGCTTGGAAACGAGCCCTCCGGATGAGCCGATCGAGGTGTTCGGCGAGCCCGACCGGCTCCGGCAGCTGCTGGCCAACCTGATGCGCAACGCCGTCGTCCACACGCCCGATGCGACGGCGATCGAGGTGCGCCTGAGCGCCCTGGGGAGCTGGGCCGAACTGGAGGTCCGCGACCACGGCCCGGGCTTCCCGCCCGAGGCGGGCGACCGGGTCTTCGAGCGCTTCTGGCGCACCGAGGGCGGGCGACGACGCGGCCGGGCCGGTGCGGGTCTCGGTCTGGCCATCGTCAGCGCGATCGTGACCGCCCACGGCGGGAAGGTGAGCGCCAGCAACCTGCCGGAGGGCGGCGCCAGCCTCCGGGTCGGGCTGCCGCTCGCCCCGGCCGCCGACCCGGGCGGCGACGGGCCCCTCTCAGAGGACTCTCAGGCTTTACACGCGGGGCTTTCAGATCCGCTCGGGACAGTGGAGCGACCATGACCGCTCGGCGGCGAACAGTGCCGGACGCCCGCCGATGACCGCGCGGACCCGGCCCAGCTGGTATCTCATCGTGCTGGGCGCGGTCGGCATCGCGCTGCTCATCGCCGGCGTCCTCGAGGTGGGCCCGCCATCGAGCTCGACACGGACCTCGCGGCAGCTCATCACCGCGGCACGCGGGATCGTCCAGTCGACTGTGACCGGGACGGGCAATCTGGTCCCGGGGGTCGACGTGCAGGCCAACTTCCGCACCAGCGGCACCCTGTCCGCCGTCTCCGTCCACGTAGGTCAGCACGTTCAGGAGGGCCAGCTGCTGGCCACGCTCGACCCCACGGCCGACCAGCTCGCCGTCGACCAGGCCGAGCAGAACCTCGCTGCCGCGCGCGACCAGCTCACCTCGGCCGAGAACGGCACCTCGTCCTCGGGGTCCTCTGGCTCGGGGTCCGCTGGCACGGGCACGGGCGGCGGCGGCGGCACGGGGGACGGCACCGCGTCGAGCGCCGCCACCACCGTCGTCTCGACCCCGGAGTTCGTCTCGGAGCAGACCCGCGGCGGTCTGTCCGGCCGGGTGTCCACCGTCGCGCCGGTCAGCTCGCGCAAGCCCGCCTCACGCAAGCCCGCCTCGCGCAAGCCGACCTCGCCCAAGCCGGTTCGGCAGCCGGCCAAGGCCAAGTCACCTGCGCCGAGCACGGCTCCGCGTCCGGTCAGGGCCAAGACAAAGGCACCGACCTCGGCGACCGCCCGGACCTCAACCAGCCAGACCAGCACCACGAGCACCCCGTCGCCGGCCGCGATCGCCTCCGCCAGCGCGGCTGTCGATGGTGCCGAGGCCACCCTGCGGAACGCTCAGGACGCGCTGGCCGAGACCCGCCTCCTCGCGCCAAGCGCGGGCACGGTTGTCTCCCTGGCCAGCCTGAACCTCGGGGACCCGGTCTCGGCCGGGAGCGGGTCCGGGTCGGCCGGGAGCGGGTCCGGGTCGAGCGGGTCGGAGTCTGGGTCGAGCGGGTCGGGGTCGGGGTCGACCTCGGCCGGCGGCCTCGGCGGGTCGAGTGGCTCGAGCGGGTCGAGCGCCACATCGGCCTCGAGCTCGAACAGCTCAGGCTTCGCGGAGATAGTCGACACCGGGCACATGACTATGACCGTCGCGCTGAGCGAATCCGACATCAGCAAGGTCCACGTCGGGCAGTCGGCCACAGTCACGCTCGACGCCCTGAGCGGAGTCGAGCTGGCCGCTCACGTCGCTTCGATCTCCACGGTCGGAACGACCAGCAGCGGCGTGGTCAGCTACAACGCGATCCTCGACCTGGACGACAGCAACCCGCAGGTCAAGGCGGGGATGAGCGCGTCGGCGTCGATCATCGTCAAGCAGGCCTCGGGCGTGACGCTGCCCAACAGCGCGGTCAGCGGCAGCGGCTCGCTGAGCAGCGTGAAGGTGATGCACAACGGCCAGACGGTCTCAACCCCGGTGGTCGTCGGCCTGCAGGGTGACACCCGCACCCAGATCGTCAGCGGCCTGAAGGCGGGCACCCAGGTCGTGGTGGTGACGACCCTTCCCGCCCTGGGAACAAGCTCGGGGACGGCGGGCACCGCGGGCGGCACCCTGGGCACCGGACGGGCTGGCTTCGGCGGCGGCGGTGGCTTCGGCGGCGGCGGTGGCTTCGGCGGCGGCGGTGGCTTCGGCGGCGGCGGTGGCGGCGGGTTCGGCGCCCGGAGGCTGCTGGGGGGAGGCGGATGAGCGCCTCCACGGTCATCGAGCTCGACGACGTCCACAAGACCTACGTCATCGGCGAGATCTCGGTGCGGGCGCTGCGCGGCATCACGCTCGACGTGCAGCCGGGTGAGTACGTGGCCATCATGGGCAGTTCGGGCAGCGGCAAGAGCACGCTGATGAACATCCTCGGCTGCCTGGATGTCCCCACCTCGGGCACCTACCGGCTCGGCGGCCTGGACATCGGCGCGGCGGACCAGGACGAGCTGGCCGACCTGCGCAACCGCGAAATCGGGTTCGTGTTCCAGAGCTTCAACCTGATCCCCCGGACCCGGGCGCTGGCCAACGTGGAGCTGCCCCTGGCCTATGCCGGCCTCAGCCGTACAGCGCGCCGCCGGCGCGCCCTGGCGGCACTGGACCAGGTCGGACTCTCCGACCGGGTCGATCACCTGCCCTCGGAGCTCTCGGGCGGTCAGCAGCAGCGCGTCGCTCTGGCCCGGGCGCTGGTGACCAACCCGGCCATGATCCTGGCCGACGAGCCGACCGGGAACCTCGACTCGGCCTCGACGCGGGAGGTGATGGCGATCTTCGAGCGGCTCAGCGACGACGGCCGGACGATGGTCATCATCACCCACGAGGCCGAGGTAGCCGCTCACGCCGAGCGCATCATCCGCCTCAGCGACGGCGAGCTGATCGCCGATGAGAGCCGCTCCTCCCTGGAGCCGGCCCCGTGATCGAGATCGTTCGCGTGGCCCTGGCCGGACTGGCCGCCAACAAGCTCCGTTCCGGGCTGACGATCCTCGGGCTGACCATCGGTGTCGGCTCAGTGATCATCCTGGTCGCCGTCGGCACCGGCTCGTCTGCCGCGGTGCAGAACCAGATCGAGGCGCTGGGGAGCAATGTCCTGCTGGTCACCGCCGCGCCGACCCTGGGCGGGCTGGGCGGCGGGGCGAGCAGCGCGGCCACGCTGACCACAGCCGACGCCACCGCGCTGCAAAACCGCTTCACCGCGCCCGACGTGGCCAGCGCGTCGCCCGTGGTCAACGCCAACGGAGTGACGCTGGCCTACGGGAGCTCCACCTACTCCCCGTCGTCGTTCGTCGGCACCACCCCGAGCTACCGGTCAGCACGCGACTACACGTTGGCCTCCGGCAGCTGGTTCAACTCGGCCCAGGAGCGATCACACGCCCGCGTGCTCGTCGTCGGGCCGACGGTGGTCAGCCAGCTGTTCGGTGGCCAAAGCCCGATCGGCGACACGGTGACAGTCAACGGCACCGGCTTCCAGGTCATCGGGGTGACGGCCAGCAAGGGGGCGAGTGGGGCCAGCAACCAGGACGATGTCGCCTTCGGCCCGCTGACCGCGGTGCAGGACACCTTGACCGGCTACGGCGGCGTCGGCTCGATCACCGTCCAGGCCCGGTCGCGCGATGCGCTGAACGCCGCCCAGACCGAGGTCACCCAGATCCTCGACCAGCGCCATCCACCCGCGCCGGGCTCGTCGACGAGCAGCTTCAGCGTCATCAACCAGGGCTCGATCCTCCAGGCCTCCAGCTCGACCAGCGGTGTGTTCACCACGCTGCTGGGCGAGGTGGCGGCCATCTCCCTGCTGGTGGGCGGGATCGGGGTGATGAACATCATGCTCGTGTCGGTCACCGAACGGACACGCGAGATCGGAATCCGGAAGGCGGTCGGGGCCCGCCGGTCCGACATCCTCGTCCAGTTCATCGTCGAGGCGGTGCTCGTGTCGGTCTTCGGGGGCATTGCCGGGGTGGCCGCCGGGGTGATCGGGAGCCAGTTCCGAATCGCCGGCGTCCAGCCGGTGATCGCGCCCTACTCGGTCCCGCTGGCCTTCGGCGCCGCGGTCATCACGGGACTGTTCTTCGGGACCTATCCCGCCGGCCGCGCGGCCGCGCTGCGACCGATCGAAGCGCTGCGGTTCGAATGAGCCGCCGGCCCCGCCCACCCCGAGCCAGGAGCCGCGTCAGATCCATGAGCACTGCCACCCACCCACATCACGATGAGCCCCGCGGACGGCCGGGTGACACAGAGCGTCTGCCCCGCCGGCCGCGCCGACGGTACCTGACTCGCTGGAGTCTCGCGCTCGCCGTGGTGGTGGCCTGCGCGGCCGGGTTCTATGCCGGAGTGCGGATCGAGAAGGGCCAGGTGAGCGGCTCCGGCACGACCGGCACCGGAAGCTCAGGGCTGGCCGCTCTAGCCGGCCGGCTTCGCGCGGGCGGCGGTGCGGGCGGGGGAGCCGGCGGGCTCGCCGGGCTCGCCGGCGGCGGAGCGGCTCGAGGCGGCGCCGGTGGGACCGGCGGTGGGGGTGGTTCGTTCGGAACCATCACCAGCATCCGGGGCGGCGCCTTCTACATCACCGACAGCACCGGGAACACGGTCAAGGTCCGGCTGTCCTCGGCCACCAAGATCTCCAAGAGCCTGGGGGTCTCCCGGCGCTCCCTGCATCCCGGCGACACGGTCCTCATCCGGGGGCTGACCAGCTTCTCCGGCACGATCACCGCAGCCAGTGTCAGTGACACGGGCGCGGCGGCAGGTGCCCGCACCCCGACCACCACCGGTTCCTCGGGCTCGGGAAGCTCGGGAGGCGGGCTCGGCTCGCTGTTCTCGGGCGGCGGCTGAGCCGCCGCGTGTTTAGAAAGGACACACAGACATGACGACACGATTCCTCTCTCTCCTGGCCCTGCTCGCCGCGGCCGGACTGCTCGCGGCCTGCGGGAGCAGCTCCAGTACGTCCTCGAGCGCGGCCGCAGCCTCGGCCGGCGGCGGTGCCCACGGAACCAGGGTCAAGTTGGCTTCCTGCCTGAAGGCCCATGGCGTCACGCTCCCGTCACGGCCGGCCGGAGCTCGTCGGCCGCCCGGAGGCGGAGGCGGCTACTTCGGCGGCGGCGGGGTAGGCGGCGGGTTCGGCGGCGGCGGGTTCGGCGGCGGCGGGTTCGGCGCTCGGGGCGGCTTCCGGGCCAACCCGAAGCTGCAGGCCGCGTTCAAGGCCTGTGGCGCCCGCTTCTCCGGTCGGCGCTTCAACACCGCCCAGCGGCGGACGCTGATCGCGTCCTTCGTCACCTGCGCGCGCAAGCACGGTTACAAGCTCCCGGCGGCGAACTTCTCCGGCCACGGATCGATCTTTCCGGCCAAGATCGCCTCTGACCCCAAGTTCAGGGCGGCGAGCAAGTCATGCGTGAGCCTGCTGCGTCCGCGCTCGGCGAGACCGGCATGACCCACGTCTTGTGTAGCTAAGCTGAACAGGACGTATGGCGAGCGCGTCACGATCCGGCCCCGGCTACTTCACCGACAATTCAATGATCCGCCGCGTGCAGCGCGAACGCGCGGTCGCGCTGGCCGGTCCACGCGCGCTCCTGATGCAGGCCGCCCATCCGCTGGCCGTGGCCGGGTTGCTGGCGCACTCGGGCTCGCTCGACGATCCCTACCTCCGCCTGGCCCGAACCGCTGAGGTGCTGAGCCTGATCACGTTCGGGCCGCGCTCCGAGGCCGATCGGGTGGCCCGTCGCGTGCGCACGATGCACCGGGCGGTGCGCGGTCGGCTGCCCGAGGCGGTCGGACGCTTTCCGGCCGGAACCCCCTACCGAGCCGATGACCCGGCGCTGCTGATGTGGATCCTCTACACGCTGGTCGACTCCTCGATCGTTCTGTACCAGACCTACGTCGGGCGGCTGAGCGGCGATGAGCGCGAGCGGCTGTGGTCGGACTACCGGATCCTGGGGAGGCTGTTCGGTCTGCGGCCGACCCAGATGCCCGCGACCCTCGCCGCGCTGGAGGCCTACGGCCAATCCATGCTCAGCGGCGACGAGATCAGCGTCGGGGACTGGGCTCGCCGTCGCGCGCGCCAGATCGTGCTCGAGCCGCCAGTGCCGAACCTGGCCCGACCGCTCCTGGAGACGGCGAACTTCATCACGGTCGCCCTGCTGCCCGACCGGATCCGCTCCGAGTACGGCTTTGCCCCGCTCCCGCCGGCACCCGTCCGCCGTGCGCTCGTGGGCGCGGGAGCGATCTACATCCGCCGTGGCCTGCTGCCGCTGCTGCCCGCCCACCTGCGCCAGGTGCCGGCGGCCCGGCGCGCGGCTTAGCGCTTCCGGGCGCCCCGGCGAACACCGGGACTCCGCGGTCGGTGCCACCGGCGGGCCCTCAGCCGTCCGGCCCGTATAGCCTGGCCAGGTGACCAGGGTTGCCGTCGTGGGGCACGTCGAATGGGTCGACTTCGTCCGGGTGGCGGAGTTCCCGCGGCGCGGGGCGGTGACCCACGCCGAGGCCGCCTTCACGCACGCCGGCGGCGGCGCGGTGGTCGCCGCGGCGGTGCTGGCGGACCTCGGCGCCGAGGTGGATTTGTTCTGCGCGCTGGGCCGTGACGCCAACGGCGAGGCGGCCGTCGACGAGCTGACCAGCCGGGGGGTGCACGTACAGGCGGCCTGGCGCGACGCGCCCACTCGGCGGGTGATCACGCTCCTGGAGGCGGCCGGCGAGCGCACGATCCTCACGATCGGCGCGCGGATCCAGCCCCACGGCGACGACGTGCTCGACTGGGATCGCCTCCACCGGGCCGACGGCGTGTACTTCACCGCCGGTGATGCCGGCGCCGCGGTGCTGGCCCGCCGGGCCGGGACGATGGTCACCACGCCACGCGCGCGGGAGGCGCTGGCCGACAGCGCGGTGACAGTTGACGCGCTCGTGTTCAGCGCCCGGGACAGCGATGAGGCCGCGTGGGCACAGCGGCTCGCGGCCCGCGCCAAGCTCATGGTGGTCAGCGACGGGGCGACCGGCGGCCACTGGTCGGGGTCATCGAGCGGCCGGTGGGAGGCCGCCGATCCGCCCGGCGAGCCCCAGGACGATTACGGCTGCGGCGATGCCTTCGCGGCCGGATTCACGCTCGGGCTGGCTCAGGGACTGCCGGTCGCGGACGCGGCCCGGATCGGGGCCGAGCGCGGCGCCTGGGCGCTGACCCAGGTCGGCGCGCCCTGATCGAGGGTGTTCCGTCCGCAGCTCATACGAACATGTGTTCGTGCGCGAGTGGCCCACGATCCTGCATGCCGACCTCGACTCGTTCTATGCCTCGGTGGAGCAGCGGGACGACCCGAGCCTGCGCGGACGGCCGGTGATCGTCGGGATGGGGGTGGTCCTGGCGGCCAGCTACGAGGCCAAGGCGTGCGGGGTGCGGACGGCCATGGGGGGCCGCCGGGCCCGGGCGCTGTGCCCCCGAGCGGCGGTCGTCTCGCCACGCATGTCGGCCTACGCGGCGGCCAGCAAGGCGGTGTTCGCCGTGTTCGAACGGACCTCGCCGCTGGTCGAGGCGCTGTCCATCGATGAGGCGTTCCTCGACCTGCGCGGCCTCGAGCACATCTCCGGAAACCCGCGGGAGATCGCCGTCCGCCTGCGCCGCGAGGTCCGCGACGAAGTCGGGCTGGCCATCACCGTGGGCTTGGCCGCGACCAAGTTCCTGGCCAAGGTAGCCAGCGCGGTGGCCAAGCCCGACGGACTGCTGGTCATCCCGCCGGGCTCGGAGCTGGCCTTCCTGCACCCGCTCCCGGTGGAACGACTGTGGGGCGTGGGGAGGGTGACCGCCGAGCGGCTGCACGGGCAGGGGGTGACCACGGTTCGGCAGGTTGCCCGGCTCGAGGAGTGTCAGCTCATCGAGATGCTCGGGCGCGCCGCGGGTCGCCAACTGCACGCCCTGGCCCACAACCGCGACCCGCGCGCCGTTCGCCGCCGGCCCCGGCGCCGCTCGATCGGCGCCCAACGCGCCCTCGGTCGACGCGGGCGCGAGCCGGCCGAGGTGCAGGCCGCCCTGATGACCGTGGTCGACCGGGTGGCCCGGCGTCTGCGCGCGGCGCGGCGGGCGGCCCGCACGCTGGTCCTGCGACTGCGCTTCGACGATTTCGTGCGGGCGACGCGCTCGCGAACACTGACCCAGGCCACGACGCGAACCGCCACGCTGCTCCGAGTCGCCCGCGGCCTGCTCCACGACGCCGCCGCGCTGATCGAGCGCCGGGGGCTCACCCTGATCGGAGTGGCCTTGACCAATCTCTGCGACCAGGACGCAATCCAGCTCGCCCTGCCCTTCGACCGGATCTCCGAGCTCGACCGAACGCTCGATGAGCTGCGTGAGCGCTTCGGGGCCGGCGTGGTCGCCCGGGCCACGCTGGTCGGACGCGACTCGGGCCCGTGGGTCCCCCTGCTACCGGACTGATGTCCCGGGCTACGGTGCTATTCGGGGCTCGAGCCGGACTGCGGGACATCCTCGTAGAGCATCAGGACGAGCATGGCCTCTCGCCGCGCGGCTCGGGCGGCGGCGGCCGTCGCCTCGGCCTCGCTTCTCGCGCCAGCCGCCGTTTGCGCGGCACCGTCGGCCCCGGCGATGGGCCGCGCGGCGGGCTCGGCGATACGCCGCAGGCTGTCCGATTGGATTTCCGCCACGCGGGCGGACAGCGCGGTCAGCTCGGTGGCCAGCTCGCGCCAGCCCTGGTCGTCGAGCGTCACCGGGGCCTGGCTGAGACGGGCCTCGGGCGCGTTGAATCCGCCGGTGCCGGCCGCGGCGGAGACCTGCGACCCCAGCCGCCCCAGCGCCCCGGCGATGGAGGCGTCCTTGACGACTCCGGGCGTGGCGCCCCAGGTCTCATCGGTCACCGGCGGTCGCACCGCAGCCGTGTAGTAGTGCTCGACCGCGCCGCGTCGGGGAACGCGGCGCACGAGCTTGAGGAAGCCCAGAGCGGCGAGGCGCCGGATGTGGTAGCTCAGCACCCCGAGCGGCACGTCGAGTTCCTCGGCCAACTCGCTGGGACTTGCCGTCCGGCCTTCGAGCGCGCTCAGCAGGCGCGTGCGCAGCGGATGGGCGAGCGCCTTGGCGACCGTCGGGTCCGTGATGTCGTGAAACGGCTTCATCGAGAAACGTCGAGCGGGCCCGGCCTGTTCAGAACGCACCCGGTCCAGGTCCGTAATCCGACGCGCGAGCCGAAAATGCGAACCGTGCTTCGGTACTGGGGGGCCAATGATCGCACCCGCAGGCGCTCAACGATGCCTCACCGCACGAGGGCCGCTGTGCAAAGGCGGCGCGCGAGCCCGAACTTGCCCTCAGGCCCTAACCTGGGCCCGGCATGAGTCCTGAGCGCAAGGAGACCCCGGTGAGCGAGGCGGCGGTCCTGGCCAGGGCTCGCGACGGGGACGAGGATGCCTTCCGCGAGCTCGTCACGCCCCATCAGAGCGAGCTGCACGCGCATTGCTATCGGATGCTCGGATCGGTCTATGACGCCGAGGACGCTCTGCAGGACGCGATGCTCCGGGCCTGGCGCGGGCTACCTCGGTTCGACGGCCGGGGTTCGCTGCGCTCGTGGCTCTACACGATCGCCACCAACTCCTGCCTGGACCAGCTCGGGCGACGAGCCAACCGGGTGCTGCCGATGGACTTCGGTCCCGCCTCCGATCCCCAGATCGGACCGGGCGAGCCGATCGTCGAGACCACCTGGCTCGAGCCCTATCCGGACGAGGCCTTCGGCCTCCAGGACGGCTACTCGGTGCCCGAGGCACGCTATGAGCGCCGGGAGAGCGTCGAGCTGGCCTTCGTCGCCGCGCTGCAGCACCTGGCCGCCAACCAGCGGGCGGTCCTGTTGCTTCGCGAGGTGATGGGCTTCTCGGCCAAGGAAACGGCCGAGATGCTCGACACCTCGGTGGCCTCGGTCAACAGCGCGCTGCAACGCGCGCGGGCGGCGGTCGACGAGCGCGTGCCGACACCCAGCCAGCAGGCCACGCTGCGCACGCTCGGCGATCAGACGCTGCGCAAGATCGTCGATCGCTACGTCGAGGCGTGGGAGCGCTGCGACGTGCAGGCCTTCGCCAGCATGCTCACCGAGGAGGCGAGCTTCGCTATGCCGCCGCTGGCCCGCTGGTACCGCACGCGCGAGGGAATCGCCACCTGGGCCAGACTGGCGCCGCTGTCCGGCCGGTGGCGCTGGCGCACGCTGCTCACTCGGGCTAACGGCCAGCCGGCGCTCGGCTTCTACGCCTGGGACGAGGAGGCGGCCGCCTACCTGGCCTTCGCACTCAACGTGCTCACCTTCGAGGGCGAACTGATCAGCGACGTGACCGCGTTCGTCAACCGTTCGATCGAATCCGATCAGGATGAGGCGTATGAGAACTGGCCGACCCAGGCCTCGGACGCCAGGCGCCTGGCGGGCACGTTCGCTCGGTTCGGGCTTCCCGACCGGCTGACCTGACCGCGGCGATCAGACCGGCGCGACCGTCGTGCCGGCCATCCGGTCGCCCACCCGCTTGCGCGGGGGCTGCCCGGCAATCAGCGAGATGAACCCGACGAGGTAGAGGAACGGCAGGGCGTCGACGAGCCGTCCCAGGGTGCGGACAAGGATCTGTCCGACGGAGGCGGCCCGCCCGTCGAGCCCGACAACCTGCACGCCGAGCAGCATCTTGCCCAGCGTCTGACCGGTGACCGATTCGAGAATGAAGTAGTAACCCATCGAGATGGCAAAGAACAGCAGCAGCGAGCCGCCGCTGAGCGTCGCCGCCTGGCTGGTCACCGGATAGCCGCCCGGAACCGAGATGGTCTCAGTCCGGGTGCCATGGGTGACCGCGACAAGGATCCCGAACACCAGCCCGAGGATCACCAAGTCGACCAGCGCGGCCCAGAATCGCCGGCCAAGTACATCAGTGCATATGTCGGCCGGCGGCCAGGAGCTCGTGCGCTCGAGGCCTTCCTCGCCCAGGTGACTGGATTCCATGCCTAGGCCGATCGGCACCGCGGTTGCGCGGCTTGAACATTTCCCGCGATCCTCCGGAATCTGTCCGTCAGTCCAGCAGTTCCCGGTCGGCGCCTGGACGGGACATCGGAGATTTTACCCTCCCGAGGGTGTAAATCCTCCGAGAACCCGGGTAAAGGGCTCGTCATGGACACGAGCTCCCAGCCATCGCCGAGAGCGAGCATGGCCTCGATCCTGGCCCGCCAGGATCGCATCGGGGTGTGGGCCCTCCCGTGGCACTACCTGGCGATCATCGGCACCGGCTACTTCTTCACCTTCTACGACATCACCGACATCGGCTTTGCCCTTCCGCAGATCCAGACCCAGTTTCACCTGAGCAGCGGGCAGAGCACGTTCCTGGCCCTGGCCATCGGGCTGATCGGTTACGCGGTCGGTTCCGTGGTGATCGGATACCTGGCCGACCGCCTGGGCCGCTTCCGGATGCTCGTACTGACCATCACCCTGACGGCCATCGGCTCGTTCGGCGACGCTGCCGCCGGGAGTCTCGGGGTACTGATCATCTTCCGCTTCGTCACCGGGATGGGCGTCGGCGCCGATCTCAACCTGGTCTCGACCTACATCGGGGAGCTCGCCCCGGCCCGGCTCCGGGGGCGCATCTCGGTGCTGACCTTCCTGGTCGGGATACTCGGACAGGCGGTGACCCCGCTGATCGCCCTGGCCCTGATCCCGAGCCTGCACAACGGGTGGCGCTGGCTGTTCATCATCGGAGGCGTGATCGCGGTCATCGCCCTGATCGCGCGATTCCAGCTGCCCGAGTCCCCCCGCTGGCTGGCCCAGCACGGTCAGCTCGATGAGGCCGACGTCCTGGTCAGTGAGATGGAGCGCCGCGCCAGCGAGCGCGGCCACACGCTGACCGAGCCCGATCCGACCGAGGTCGACACCCGCAGCGGCCTCTCGTACATGGACCTGCTGCGCCCGCCGTACCTGCGCCGGGTGATCGTCTTCTTCGGCCTGTGGTTCTTCTGGTACATCGGCAACTACGGCTTCCTCGGCGACGCCGCGACTCTGTTCAAGGCCCAGCACCTGAGCGCCGGCACGACCTACCTGGCCATCGGGGCGATCGGCTATCCGGTGGGCGCGGCGATCATGATCGCCGGCATCGACCGCTACGAACGTAAATGGCTGCTGCTGAGCTCCAGCCTGGTCTGGCTGGCCGGCATGCTCCTGGTCGGCTCCGCGGGTAGCGAGGCGGTGGTCATCATCGGCGCGTTCCTGGCCTCAACCGCGCTGGGCATGTTCCTCCAGGCCGGATACACCTACACGGCTGAGAGCTTCCCGACGCGGGCGCGGGCCAGCGGCTTCGCGCTCTGTGACGGGATCGGCCACGGTGGCGGCGCGCTGGGCGGCCTGTACCTGCCCAACCTGATCACCGCGCTGTCGTTCTTCGCCGGCTTCGCTCTGATCGGCGTGACCGGGCTCATCGCCGGCCTGATCGCGCTGGCCGGACCCGCGGCGAGCGGACTGGCGCTCGAGAAGGTCTCCGCCTAGCTCCGGCTGCGAGCGCTTTCCCACGCGCCTAGCCGCGGGCTACGCTGGCAACTTGTGAACGCCGGCCTGCCGCTCTCATTGCCGTTGCTCTGCGACGGTGTGGTGACGCTGCGCGCTTTCGCGGCGCAGGACGCGCCGGCGCTGGCGGCCATCTGGCGCGACCCGAGCATCCGCGCCCGCAACACGGTGCCCGACGCGACCGAGGACGCAGCTCGGGCGTGGGTGGCCGGCACGCGAGCCCGAGCGGCGGCCCGACAGGCGTGGGAGTGGGCGATCGTCGATGCCCGCTCCGGCGAGCTCGCCGGCCGCCGCGCGCTCAAGGAGATCGACTGGGTCCACCGGCGGGCGGTAGCGGCCACATGGGTCGCGCCCCAGTTCCGCGGGCAGCGGTTCGCGGCCCGCTCCCTGCGCCTGGCCGCCGCGCACGCCTTTGCCCACGGCATGGTGCGCATCCACGCGGAATGCGAGATCGACAATCAGGCCAGCCTGCAGAGCCTGCTCGCGGCGGGCATGCGCCACGAGGGAACGCTCCGGGCCTACTTCGTCACCGCGGATGGAGTCGCCCTGGACCAGCACGTGCTCGGAATGCTGCCCGAGGACCTGGACGGCGCCCCTGCGCTCGCGCCGCCGCCACAACAGTGAACCGCGTAGGCGCGAGGCCATGCCCGCCGGGGTGGCCTGACCCATAGACCGGCTCCGTATGAGGCTTCGGTCGGGGCGGGTCGGCCTGGCGCCCGCCCGGCTGAGGACCATCGCGTAACGCCGGCATCACAGAGTTACGTCCCTGGTATCGGTCGTCCGCTACAACCGCGCCACCGACTTGGAGCAACCCCGCGACATGCACAGACCGAAAGGCACCGAAGGACCCCGCCGCCGCAGTGTTGTGGTCGCGCTGGCTGCCGTCAGCGCTGGCCTGGCGATCGCCGCTTGCGGATCCGCGGGCCAGAACGGCCGAGCGGCAAGTCACGATGCGTTCCTGGCCTTTAGCAACTGCATGCGCTCACACGGCGTGCCGACCTTCCCTGACCCGAGCCCAGGCGGCGGCATCCAGCTCAGCAACGGGCTGAACCCATCCTCACCCGCCTTCAAGGCGGCCCAGGCGGGTTGCCAAAAGCTGCTGTCGGGCGGCGGCCCCGGCGCCGTACACCCGACCGCGCAGGCCAAGGCAGAGACGCTGAAGATCTCGGAGTGCATGCGGAGTCACGGTGTTTCGGGCTTCCCGGATCCCACCCTCTCACCGCCGTCCAACCCTGCGAATTACGGCACCGTGGAGAACCGTGGAGGAGTTGTTCTCGCTGTCCCGAGCACGATCAACCCCGGGTCGCCGACGTTCAAGCAGGCTGCGGCCGCCTGCGGGTTCCGCTGAGCGGGCGAGACAACTTTGCGAGACTCGTGGGGTGATTACCCACTTCCTCGTGTTCGTCGGTGTCTCTGCGATCGTGATCGTCCTACCCGGCCCCGACACCGTGGTCGTCACCAAGAACCTGCTGCTCCACGGCTGCCGGACCGCGCTGGCGAGCTCGTTCGGGGTCGGCGGGGGCCTATCGGTGTGGACGCTCGCCGCCGCCGTCGGGATTGCCTCACTGCTGAAGGCCTCAGCTGTCGCGTTCACAGTGCTGAAGCTCGGCGGCGCCGCCTACCTCATCTGGATCGGGGTCCAGGCGTTCCGTACTGCGGGGCGTCCGATCGACGGCGCCCCCATCACCGGCGGGGCCCCCGCGCGCAGGCCGCCGACCCCCGGCGGCCTGGCTGGGTTTCGCCAGGGCATGCTCAGCGACCTGGCCAACCCGAAGATCGGAATCTTCTTCACCAGCCTGCTGCCGCAGTTCGTTGACGCCCGGCGGCCGGTTCTGCTGCCCTCGCTGATCCTCGGCGCGGTGTTCGTCGCGATGACGATCGCCTGGCTCGCCCTCTACTGCGTGCTCGCCGCGCGCCTGATCGAGACGATCACGCGGCCGAGCGTGCGCGCGGTGATGGACCGGATCACCGGCTCCGTACTCATCGCCCTCGGACTCCGGCTCGCCGCCGAGCACCGGTAGGCGTTAGACGCTCAAGCGGGGACCACAGCGCGATTGCCCTGACCAATCGCCTGGCGGAGTAGCGTTCTCGTGGGTGTCGACGCCTCGTGAGTTGCCGGCGAGCACCGGAGTGTTCTTCGGCTCAGAACCGCACTTCGACCTGGAGGCCGCCGCCGTCGACCGGACGCGTCGCGACCGTCGCGCCGTGGACATCGGCGATCGCCCGGACGATCGACAGCCCCAGGCCGAGGCCCGTGGTTGTCGCGGTGCGCTCGCCGTCCATCCGGCGGAAGGGCTCGAAGATCTCGGGGATCATCCCCTCTGGAACCTGCGGTCCGCTGTTGGAGACGCGCAGCCAGCTGCCTGCCCCCTCGTTGCCGGCTTCGACGGTGATCCAAGCGTCGTCTGCGCACGTTGTGGATGATCGCGTTGTCGATCAGGTTGGCGACCAGCCGTTCGAGCAGCGCCGGATCGCCGTTGAGCGGCGCCGGATGCAGATCGGCGGCGACGGTGATGCCGTCGAGCCGTGGCTCGCGCAGGGTGATCGCGTCCTGCGCCAGGTCGGCGAGGTTGACCGGGGCATCGACGTCGGTACCGCCCTGGCTGCGCGCGAGCGTGAGCAGCGCTTCGATCATCTGCTGCTGCTGTTCAGTCGAGACGAGCACCCGCTCACAGGCATGACGCAGCTCCTTGGCTTCGGCATCGGGGTCTGAGAGCACGACCTCGAGCAGCGCGCGCTCGAGCGTCAACGGGGTGCGCAGCTCATGGGAGGCGTTGGCCACGAACCGCCTCTGCGCCTCGAACGCGAGTTCGAGGCGGGCGAGGACGCCGTCAAAGGTGGTGGCGAGCTCGCCGATCTCGTCCTCCTGCGTGTCGACGGAGAGCCGCTCGTGCAGGTTCTCCTCAGTGATCCGCCGGGCTCGAGAGGTCATCGTGCGCAGCGGCCCCAGCGCCCTGCCGGCCAACAACCAGCCGAGCAGGATCGATATCACCGCCATGATCGCGAGGGCGGCGCCCGACCATGTCAGCAGCGCGCCGAGCGAGCGGCTGCGCTGCGTCTCCAGCGCGCCGTTGGCCCGATCGACGACCACGTTCACCTGCTGCTGTAGCGAGGAGGCGATCCGTTTGAAATTCGGCCCGCTGCCCGGAGCGCCCGGTAGGTCCTTGGTCACCAGCGGCCCGCACGTCTGGATAGCCGCCTGGAGCGTCGGCGTCGAGTGCGCACGCGCGCTTATTCCCGCGCCATAGGGCGGCGTGATCCCGGCGCCCTGGCCGCCGGGGCCGGTCACGACCGTCGGATCCGGGAAGTCGGGAACACCGTGGGCGCGTACGCACTCGGCGTAGGCCAGTGCGCCGGCCTTGAGCCTCACCAGCTGTGCGGCAGTGAGCCGCGGCGGCGGCGTGGCTGTGCGTCGCGCTCCGGCGAGTGTGCTTGCCCGCGACGGGGTCCAGGTAAAGATCTCGGTGCCGTTTGGGGAGATCTGGATCCGTTCGATCGTCATCGTCTGGCGATTCCCACGCGATGTGGTGACCTCGCCCGCCCGACCCGTAACTGTCAGCGGGACCGCAGGCAGGTGGATCTGTGCCCCGGACAGGTGCAGGTGCTGTGTCTGGCCGCTGGTGTCGTGGGCGAAGAGCCCGTAGGCGACGGCGAGCACGGCGGCGGCGCCGAGGAGGAAGCAGGCGCCGTAGAGCAGCGTCAGGCGCAGCCGCAGGCTGAGGCGCTGGGGAAGCGCTGAGAGAGCGCCCCGGCGGCCCCGGCCGGCGTCAGATCCGGTAGCCGCCACCGGGTACCGTGTCGATCAGGGGAGGGTCGCCGAGCTTGCGCCGCAGCCGGCTGATGGTCACCTTGACCACGTTGCTGAACGGGTCGGCGGTCTCGTCCCAGGCCCGGGCCAGGATCTCCTCGGCCCCGAGCGCCGTCCCACCTGCGCTCATCAGCAGCTCCAGGACCGTGAACTCCTTGGCGCTCAACTCGACCCGCTGCCCATCGCGGGTCACGAGCCGCTTGCCCGGGTCGAGCCGCAAATCACGCGCCTCGAGGACCGGCGCCAGCGCGGGCTGCGCGCGTCGTGCCAGCGCTCGAACGCGGGCCACGAGCTCGGCGAATGCGAACGGCTTGGTGAGGTAGTCGTCGGCGCCGATGCTCAATCCCTCGACCCGGTCCTGAACCTCACCGGATGCGGTGAGCATCAGGATCCGCGGCCGCGCGTCGGCGTCGATCATGCGCGCGGTGACCTCATCACCGTGCAGCTTGGGCAGGTCGCGGTCGAGCACCACCACGTCGTACTCGTATACCCGCGCGTTGTAAAGGCCCTGCGCCCCGTCGTTGGCGACGTCGACCGCCATGCCTTCGCGTCGCAGCCCATTCGCGATCGTCTCGGCGAGCTCCGCATGGTCTTCGACTACGAGGATGCGCATGGTCGCGGCGCGGTGTCATTCACACGGCAAGGATGCTCGAGAGACGGTTACGCCGCGGTTACGGGCTCCGTTCCCGGCCTGTAACCGGTCGCAGCGTACAACTGCGGGCCATGCAACGACATTTCACCTTGCGGCACCCGGCAACTGCCGGCGTGATCGCGCTGGTGGCCTCGGTCGCGATCGCCGCCTGTGGCGGATCGAGCCCCGGCTCGAGCGCCGGCTCCAATGCCCAGGCCGGTCTCAAGTTCGCGGCCTGCGTGCGCGCCCACGGGGTCCCGGACTACCCCGACGCCGCCGCAAACGGCAGCGGGCAGACGGCCACGAACGGCGGTGGGCAGACCAGCCCGCCTCCGGGGAAGGCGGACGTCAACGGCCACATCCTTTCGGAGTCCACGCAGGTGGTGGACACGGCGTACGGCAAATGCCAGAAGTACTCGCTGGCTTTGCAGGGACCGGTGGTCTCGAGTGGGCAACTGGCGGGGCTGAAGGCCGGCGCGCTGGCCTACGCCAAGTGCGTACGCGCCCACGGCGTGCCCGACTTCCCGGATCCGACGGTCGAGACGGGTCCCGGCGGCCGTGGTGCTGGGATCACGCCCCCCTATGGGACGGGAGCAAGCGCACGCACGCACGCGCGGTCTCCGACGCTCCAGGCGGCGATCAACGTCTGCGGGCCGCTGGTGACCAAGTACATACCGGGTGCTCCGGGCACGAAGGGCTGACCGGTGCCGTCTGAAGGCTACGCGACACAGCCGCCGCGCGGTCGCAAGCGCGCCCTGGCGGGGGCGGCCCTGCTGGTCGTGGTAGCGGTCGTCGTGGCGGCGGTCCTCGCCGCCGGTGGGGGCGGAGCCAAGACCGCTGGATCACCCCGGTCTGCGACGGGCGCGGCCACCGTCGAGCGGCGCAACCTCGTCACCTCCGAGAATGAAACGGGGACGATCAGCTACGCCGACACCTCGACGGTCGCCAACCGGCTGCAGGGCACGCTGACCTGGGTGCCTGCCGTCGGCCGCGTGATCGATCCGGGACACAAGCTCTTCGCCGTGGACAACTTCCCGGTGATCCTGTTGGCCGGGACGACCCCGGCCTACCGAACGCTGAACGCATCTGACTCCGCCGGGCCGGACATTCAGCAGCTCAACGCGAACCTGGTCGCGCTCGGGTTCAACCCCGGCGGGATCGTCGACAATGATGAATGGCAGGCCGCGACCACGGCCGGGGTCGAGTCGCTTCAAGCGGCCAGCGGCGTGCCGCAGACCGGCAGCCTGACGCTGGGCACCATCGTGTTCCTGCGCGGCGCTCAGCGTGTCGCGAGCTTGGCGGGCGACGCCACGTCAACGCGTGACGTCATCGGCGACGGTCAGGCCGTGTTCGTCGGTGACACGCTGACAAGGAGGACCTCGGGCACGTCTACGTCCGCCGCCCCGGCGCGGTCCTCAGCAAGCATGCCAAACGCGGCGCCGGACCAGAACGACGGTGCGCTCAGGCGGGCTGACGCCGCGATCTCCGCACTCGGCACAGTGGTCGGAGCGCTTCAGCGACAGAACCAGCGCCTCGAGCGACAGGTCACCGCAACCAGGGCCCACAGGCCGTCGAAGAGCCCGTCGAACAGCGGTGGCTCCGGGCCGATGTCCGGCGGCGACAGTCCGGTGATGACGATGACCTCGACGAACCTGGTGGTGACTGCCCCCGTCCCCGCAGGCCAGCAGGGCGTAACCAGCGTCGGGGCACGCGTGCCGGTCGTGATGCCCTCCGGCGCAACGGTGTACGGGCGCGTGGTGGCGATCGGCCAGGCGACATCGGCGAGCGGTGGTGGTGGCGGTGGTGGCGGCTCAACGGTGCCGGTCACGATCCACCTCGACAAGCACGAGAACGGACGCAACCTCGACCAGGCGACGGTGAGTGTGACGTTCATTGAGAAGACCGCCACGCAGGTTTTGTCAGTTCCCGTCACGGCGTTGGTGGCGCAGCCCGGCGAGCGATACGCAGTCCAGGAGGCTGAGCCTCCTCACCAGCTGATCGATGTCACCCTCGGCACCTTCGCCACCGGCTTTGTGCAGGTCTCAGGCAGCGGGCTATACCCCGGTCTGGAGATCACGGACTCCCAGGGATGAGCGTCGAGCACCGCGTGACGCCGACGAGCGCGAAGCTCGACGGCGTCGTCAAGGAGTATCCCGGCGGAGTCCAGGCGCTGCGCGGCGTGTCGGTCGAAGTCCTTAGCGGTGAGCAGGTGGCGGTCGTGGGACCGTCCGGTTCCGGGAAGACGACGATGCTCACGATCCTCGGCACGCTCGAGCGAGCCACGGCCGGGACGGTCGAGATTGCCGGGATGGATGTGGACCGCGCCAGCGATCGGACGCTCGCGGGGCTGCGAGCCCACCGCATCGGCTTCGTCTTTCAGTCGTTTCACCTGCAGGACCGGCTGAGCGCCCTGGACAACGTCGCCACCGGGATGCTCTACTGCGGCACCCCGCTGCACGCGCGCCGGTATCTCGCGCGCCAGGCGCTCGACCGGGTTGGCCTCGGCCATCGGCTCCATCACCGCCCGGGCGCGCTCTCCGGCGGTGAATGTCAGCGGGTGGCGATCGCGCGTGCGCTCGCCAAGCACCCAACGCTGATCCTGGCCGACGAGCCGACCGGGAACCTGGACTCCCGCTCCGGAGCGGCAGTGCTCGAACTCCTCCACGGGCTCGTGGCAGAGGGATCGACGCTGGTTCTGATCACCCATGAGGAGACGATCGCCGCGACTTTCCCCCGTCGTCTGCGCATGCATGACGGTGAGATCGTCGAGGACGGGGGATGAGCGCCGCCGCCGAGACACTCCCTCCGGCGGCCGGTCCGGCTACCGGCCGGGAAGGGTCGCGTCTGCCCGGCCGTGAACTGATCAGCGTCGCGTTTCAGGGTCTGCGTTCACGCAAGCTCCGGGCCGCCCTGTCGGCGCTCGGGATCGCGATCGGGATTGGAGCGATGGTCGCCGTCGTCGGAGTCTCCGCAAGCGCGCAGGCCAACCTCATCGCCGAGATCGACGCGCTCGGCACGAACCTGCTGACGGTCACCTCCGGCCCCGATTTCACGGGCAACAGCCCACCGCTGCCGGCCACCGCGCTGCCGATGATCTCAGCGGTGGCGCACGTCGATGGGGCGGCAGCCGTCTACGACATCAACCAGAAGGTCTTCCGCACGCCGTACGTGCCCAGCACTGAAACCGGCGGGCTGAACGTCATGGCCGACACAGGTGACCTGCCCCAGATCATGGGCGCGTCGATGATCTCCGGCCGCTTCCTGGCCGCGCCGAGGCAGCAGCTCCCGGAGGTGGTGCTGGGCTCCGATGCCGCGCAGAACCTCCAGCTCTACCACCTCAACGGACGCGTGATCGTGTCGATCGGGAACACGTGGTTCACGGTGATCGGGATCATGGGGAACGCCACGCTGGACACGAGCCTCAACAGCGGCGTGTTCATCTCGCTGCCGACGGCGACCAAGTACTTCAAGACCAAGCCTCACGCGAGCACGATCTACGTCCGCTCGGGCCAGAACTCGGTGACAAGCGTCTCCGACCTGCTGGGACCGACGGCAAACCCGCAGGATCCAAGCGCCGTCAGCGTCAACCGCCCGTCCGACGTACTCCAGGCACGAGCCGCGGCCAAAGGCCAGTTCACGACCCTGCTGCTCGGGCTCGGCGCCGTCGCGCTGCTCGTCGGCGCGATCGGGATCGCCAACATCATGGTGATCTCGGTCCTAGAGCGACGCGGCGAGATCGGCCTACGCCGCGCGCTCGGCGCCACCCGCGGCCACATCAGCGCTCAGTTCGTCTGCGAGTCAGCACTGCTGGCAGCGATCGGCGGTGGCTTCGGTCTGATCCTCGGCGCCGGCGCGACCGAAATCTACGCTCAGACCAAACACCAGCCGTTCGTGCTGCCGCTCTACGCCCTGATCGCCGCGCCGGCGGCCGGATTACTGATCGGCACCCTGGCCGGCCTATACCCCGCCGCCAAAGCCGCGCGGCTCAGCCCCACCGAAGCATTGCGCGCCTAGACGCAAGCTCTCGTCCCACGCAGGCTGCTGTCAGCGGGCAGTGAGTCGCACGACCGGGATCTCCCGGTCTGTCTTCGCCTCGTAGCCCGAGAACCGGGGCTGGGAGGTCGTGACGCGCTCCCAGGCGCTGGTGCGTTCCTCACCATTGAGCGTTGAGGCCGTCACCGGGACCTTGCGGCCGTCGATCTCGACCTCGATCCGGTCGGGGTGAGCCGCGATGTTGTAGAGCCAGGATGGGTGGCCAGCGGTACCGCCCCGCGAGGCGACGACGAGCCACGTGTCGTTCGCCTCGGTGAAGGCCATCACCGCGGCCGTGCGGCGCCGGCCGCTCTTGGCACCAACTGTGTGCAGGTAAAGCAACGGCTGCCCGGACATCCGGTTGCCGGTGAGCTTGTGGATCCGCCGCACGACGGCCATCATGGCGCGCACCACGGGGCCGCTCGGCGGTGCCTTTGTCCCGCGCGTGCCCGGCGGTGGAATCTCGAGCGCCATGCCCGCCGGGAGTCTCGCAGCCGTGCCTGCGGCGCGCAACTTCGCGACAGAGGTCGTGTCCTGGGGCTGCCCGGGTGGATGGTCAGGCCGAAGGCGATGAGTTGCTGTCCGTAAGCGCCCGATGGGCTTCATGTTGATCTGCGGCTTTGGTCCACAGCCGGTGCAGACGTTCGGGGCCAAGCGCCTCAGGGTCGATCCTGAAGGCGTCGCGTAGGACGGCGGCGAATGCCTGAGGATTTTCGAGCACTCGGCGGCGGCGGTGGCGGGGGCCATCGCTAAACAGTGTGCACGCGCGGAGGGTGACGATGCGATCGTCAAACGGCTGCTGCACGACCAGGGTCTGCACGAAGCTGGAGTCGGGCGAGGTTGAGAGGCGTTCGTGATGGGGCTGGAAGTCGGCGAGGGTCGCCGACGCGTCGGCGAACCAGAAGCCGGCCGAGGATCCGAACTCGTGCTGGGTCACCCACCAGCCGTCGCTTTGGCGCTCGATCCTGAAGTTGAATTCGCCCGCCCGGACCGGGCCCTCGATTAGCGGCAGCGGATCCAGCGGACCCTCGCCCCATCCGGACTCGGCGATGAACGGTCCGGCGTCGGGCGTGTGCACGACGAGGGCGAGATGGTTGGTCGGAACGCCGGCAACGTGCGCGTCCCGGGCGCCAACAATGCCCTGGCGGCGCTCAACCGCGAAGCCGAGCGCCTCCAGCAGGGTCTGCAGCACGGTGTTGAGCTCAAAGCAATAGCCGCCCCGCCCGCCACGCAGAACGCGGTTGATCAGCGCCAGCGGATCCAATGGCTCACACTCGCCTAGCTGCACCGCGAGATCTTCGTACGGTACGTGCGAGACGAACGCCCTGTGAACAACGCGAAGTCCCGATGCGTCGGTGGCGGGCCTGTCGGTGAGACCAATGCGCTGCAGCAGGCGGTCGAAGGTGACGTCGTCGAGCATTCAGCTACAGGTTCTCGGATCGTGCTTGATCTCGCGCGCGAGCAGCTGCAACGGCTCGCCGACGAACTCACACCAACCCTGTCACGCGGTCGGCGCGCGCCAGCGTGGGCGCGCTCGGCTCTTTCGCCTGCCCTTGTTACTGGCCGCGGAAGGTCGGCTGGCGCTTCTCCGCGAAGGCGACGGCGGCCTCGCGGTGGTCCTCGGTGAGCGCTGTGCGTAGGTGGTGAGTGGCTTCGAGGTCCATGCACTCTCCGAGCTCGTCGCCGTTCTCAGCACGGTTGAGGTTCTCCTTCATGTACGCGAGCGCGACGTGCGGCCCGGCGACGAGTCGTGTCGCGAGCGCGAGCGTCTCTTCCTCGAGGCGCTCGTCGTCGACGACACGGTTGACGATCCCGAGCCGCTCGGCCTCCTCTGCCGAGAGCCGTTCGGAGAGGAAATACAGCTCGCGGGCCCGCGCCGTGCCGACGAGCCGCGAAAGGAACCAGGTGCCGCCGTAGTCACCGGCGAGGCCGACGCGCGCGAAGGCGGTCGTGAGCACAGCGCCACGCGCGGCGATGCGCAGGTCGCAGGCGAGGGCGAGCGCGAGGCCCGCGCCGGCCGCGGCGCCAGGCAGAGCAGCGATCGTCGGCTTCGGCATCGCGTGTAGGCGGCCCGAGGTCGCGCGCTGGCTGCGGCGCTGCACCGCGACCAGCGCGTCGTAGTCCAAGCTTGACCCGGTGCTCTCAGCCATCGCCTTGACGTCGCCGCCGGCGCAGAACGCGCCGCCCGCGCCGGTGAGCACGACGCACGCGACGTCGTCATTCACTTCGGCCTCCTCGAGCGCCGTGCCGAGCGCCCCGAGCATCGCTGGCGAGAGCGCGTTGCGCCGCGCAGGGCGATTCATCGTAAGCACCGCCACGCCGTCCTCGATACGGACCAGAAGGTCCTCCGTGCCAGTCTCAATCGCGGCCATGGCCGTAGGGTATGGCCGTGCCCGGATCGCAGTCAACCGGTGTTCGTCTCCGCCAGGCGGTGCTTGTCGCGCACGACCTTGAGGCCGCATGGGAGCGGCTGAGAGCCGGGCTCGGGCTGGGCGAGCCGTTCCGCGACCCGGGCGTCGGCCAGTTCGGTCTGCACAACGTCGTTGGCGCACTCGGCCAGGACTTCCTCGAGATCGTTTCCCCGATCCAGGACGGGGACCGCCGCGGGACGCCACCTCGAACGCCGCGGCGAAGGGGGCTACATGCTGCTCTTCCAGCTCGACGGTCTCGCGAGCGCGCGCGAGCGCGCGCAGGCGCTTGGGGTGCGAACCGTGTGGAGCGTCGACATCGACGACATCTCCGCCAGCCATCTGCACCCCGCGGACCTCGGCGGGACGATCGTTTCGATTGACCGTCCGCTGCCACCCGAAAGCTGGCGCTGGGGTGGGCCTCACTGGATCGGGCGCGCCGGCAAAGGCGCGCCCGGCCGGCTTACCGGAGTGACCCTGCGCGTCCCCGACCCCGATTTGATCGCGGCGCGCTGGGCCGAGGTGCTCGGGCTCGAGCCCGACGGCAGGACGCTGCGCCTCGACCGCAACCAGCACATCGCGTTCGAGCACGGGGACCAGGGCCTCACCGAGATCACAGTCGAGCTCCCCGGCGGACCGGCCGAGCCGCTCGTTCTTGGCGCCGCTCGGGTCGCGCGGACATAGCGCTAAGCGGCTAAAGCCCCGCTCGTCACGCGTTCGAGGCACTCCGTCGGTTCCCTAGACGTCTGCGCGTGCCCTGCTTGCGGCGACGAGGACAGCTGCGTCGGCGATGGAAGTGTCGCTCAAGGAGTGGCCGGATGAGGGTCCATCTCCGTAGCCTTACCAGGGAATGGTGTCGCCGTCCTGATCGGTGAACGTTCCCGTCGGACCGCCCTCCTGTAGCGCGAGGCGAACCGCGTCCCTGCCGCCTTCCTCCACGGGGAGCACGCCTCTGTGGTCGTTGAGGTCGGTGGCGACGAACCCCGGTGAGATCGCGTTTACCCGAATTCCTTCGGACTCGAGAGAGATCGCGAGGCCGAGGGTGATCGCATTCACCGCGGTCTTCGAGGCCGAGTAGGCGCCGAACATCCCGCGGTAGCGATTCCCGGGTTGGGAGGCAGCGGCGAGCGAGCCGACCCCGCTTGAGACCATGACGACCCGGGGAGATGGCGCCTCGCGCAGCAGGGGAAGCGCTGCCTGTGTGACCGCGAGCGCGCCGAACACGTTCGTGTCAAAGATCTCGCGCAACTCGTTGAGCGACACCTTGCTGAGCTGACCCGACTGCGCCTTCTCCTCGAACGTGTCTCCCGGCATCTCCTCCCAGGGTGTCGCGTGCGAGATGCCCGCATTGTTGATGAGAACGTCAAGCCGGCCGAACTCCTCGCGGACCCGGTCCGCGGCGGCGGTGATCGAGGCCTGATCGGTGACGTCGAGCTGGATCGCGTGCGCGTCGCCGTCGATGCCCTGTGCCGCCATCTCACCGTTGGCGAGGTCCCGCGAGCCGACCAGGACGGTCAGGCCGTGCTTCGCGAGATTCTTGGCGATCGTGAGTCCGATCCCCTTGTTGGCCCCCGTGATCAGCGCAATCTGGTTGTCATGCATCACGAACTCCTCCGCGCGTCGTCACGGATGAGCCCGCGGTTGCGCGACGTAGATTCAGCGAGGGTAACGGTCCGCTCCTACGGCCGATTGCAGAAGCGTGCCACGGCGGGCAACCTCGCCTCCGGGAGAAGGTAGAACGGCGGAGGAGGAACGGTTTCCAGCCCGCGGATGAATCTGCACGCTAACGCGGCGCTCAGTCTGAAAGGCCGCCGAGAGCTCTGCCGCGCTGTGGTTGAGCGGAACCCCGGTGAGGCCGGGGCTTTCGGAGTGGGCCGTGGAGGAATCGAACCTCCAACCTTGGGATTAAGAGTCCCCTGCTCTGCCAATTGAGCTAACGGCCCCTGGGCAGCGTTCGATGTTACCCAGACCGGAGCTGCCGGCGATGCGCGCTGGTTTGCCCGTCGGAGCGGGCCATCGGGCCCACTCGAAGAGCTCTGACGCCCGTGGAGGTCGCGAATTCTCTTAGAGTGGCGCCGGGGCCCGGATCAAGGTCGGCTGGCGGGGCTGGCGGGGCTGGCGGGGCTGGCGGGGCTGGCGGGGCTGGCGGGGCTGGCGGGGCTGGCGGGGCTGGTGCGTGGGTCGGGCGGCGCGAGCGTCAGCAGCCCTGGGCGACCGTTGGGGTGGTCTCGGCCTTCTGGATCTCGGACTTCAGTGTCAGGCGACTTAGCTTGGGGACTAGTGAGAGGGCCTTGGCCAGGGCCAGGTCCCCCTTGCGGGTCTGCTTGGCGGCGTAGGCCGAGGCGGCCAGGCACTCGTAGCCCTTGGCCGAGCTCGAGCTGGCCGCGGAGACGACCTCCCAGGCATTGGCCGAGTTGGCGTACTGGCCCAGGTGGGCGTAGGCGCGCGCGGCGAGGGTGGCCAGATCCGGACTCGGATTGTGGGTTAGCTGGGTGTAGTGCTGCCAGGCGGTGGCAGTGCCTGAGAGTTCCTTCACGCCCGAGGTGGTGAAGTTGCCCGTGGTGCTGTTGTAGTTGCTCCCCGAGGTGGCGTTCTCCCAGCGGGCGGTGACCAGTGAGGCCCAGGCTGCGGCGCTGGTCGGATCGCGCTGCGTGGCCTTGAAGGCGGTCTTCTCCTGCTGGCTCAGCACCGAGACCTGGGAGTTGCCCGAGCCGTTGCCGGTGAACGCGTTGAGCAGGCCGCCGTTGCCGTTGCCCGCCCCGACGCCGAACAGAACCAGACCCCCGCCCATGAGGACGGCCAGGCCCAGGTAGACGAACTGCACGGTCCGGCGACGGCCGCGACTGCGGAGATCGAACAGCATGCGCTCAGCCCTCCCCGTCCGCCCCGGGCAGCTCGCTGTCGACCTCGGTCAGCTCGCCCAGCGCCCGCTTGGCATCACGTCGATCAACGATCTTGAGCATCACGATACTGGCCAGGAAGAGGATCACCAGGGGTGCGGTCTCCAGCGCGGTGGTCACCGGGTCTGCCCCTGGCATCGCCGCGGCGATGACCGCGATGATGACCGTAGCGTAGCGCCAGTGGCGGGTCAGGGTGCTGCCGTTGATGACCCCCGCCCGCTGCAGTCCGAGAAGCCCGATCGGCATCTGGAAGGCCAGCCCGATGGCCGCCATGGTCAAGACCTCGAAGGAGTACAGCGGCTTGGCCTGGACGAGGGCGTTGAAATCGCTCGAGTTGTACCCCTGGAGGAACTTGATCGCCGCTGGGAGCACGATGAGATAGGTGAACACGACCCCGGCGACGAACAGCACCGGGGCGGCGATCACGATCGGCAGGATCACCCGCCGCTCCTGAGAGCTCAGGGCCGGAATGATGAACGCGTAGGCCTCGTAGAGCAGCACCGGGAGCGCGATGAGCAGCGCGAAGTAGAAGCACACGGTGATCGTGACCGTGAATGGCTCCCCGACGCCGATGGTGATCGGGACGGTCTTGGGCGCGGTCTGCGGGAGGGCCTTGGCCAGTCTCCGAACCGGGTGGCGATGGCGGCAATCAGCGCCCGGTCGGACGGAGCGAGATGGCTTGACCGCGGAGAGCTCGCTGAACAGGCTCGGCGATGTGAACCACGGCCCGATGCTGCCTTGACCGAGTCTGAGGCCAGCCCGCTGATGTGGTTGGCCTGCTGACTGGTCGAGGCGGGCAGCGGGCTGTTGAGCAGGTTCAACAGCGTGTGGTTGAGACGAAGCAGAAGGCGAAGGCGACGACCAGCGCGGCGACGCAGATGATCAGGCGCGAGCGGAGCTCGTCGAGATGGTCGACGACGCTCAGCCGATCCTCATAGCCGACTGGTCGAAGGATCCGGGGCATGGCCTAGGGCAGCACTAGCGCTCGCCCGCGCTTGCCGGGGCGACCCAGCGCTTTGCCGAGGGCGACCATGAGCCGAGCGCAGCATGCGCCCGCGGATGGTCCGCTGCTGACAGGCACTGCTACTGGTGGCGCTCTGAGCCGACCTCGGCCGAGCCGCGCTCCTGATCGGGAGCCTGCTCGGACGGGGCAGCCGACTGCGCGGCCGGCGGCGGCGCCGAGGACAGCGTCGACCGATCGGCGTCCTCGTCCTTCGACTCCCCGGTGATGCCCTCCTTGAACTCGCGCATACCGCGACCGAGGCCCTTGCCCAGCTCAGGAAGGCGCTTGGGCCCGAGGATGAGCAGCACGATCACGAGGACAACGATTGCGTCGACAAGCGGACTACGAAACATCGTCAGAGCCTCCGGGTGGGGCCCACCAAGGGTAGCGGGCGATGCGTCCAGCCGGGCTGGACTGGTCCTCAAGCTGAACTTCGCGGAGGCCGATATCAGCGGCGAGGAAGCAAATGAGTCACCAGTCCGACAGCCACTCAGTCCGCCGCATCGTGCTGCCCAGCGGGCGCGCGATCGAGGTGGTTCGGTTCTCGGTCGACGAGCACGCCGCGAGCTGGGCTGCATGCCTGCCCAGAGTGTCAATCGGACCTGGTGCAGCCGATCGAGTGGGGCGAGACCGCCGGCGGCTTCTGGGAGTTGACGCTCCACTGCCCGAACTGCGACTGGGTGACCGAGGGCGTCTTCGACCAGGACCAGGTCGACGAGTTCGAGGAGCGCCTGGACGAGGGGCTGGCCGACATGCTGGCCGACCTGCGCCGGCTGACCCAGGCCAACATGGCGGAGGAGATCGACCGCTTCGCCGCCGCGCTGCAGACCGATCTGATCCTTCCCGAGGACTTCTAGGCCGGAGCTTGCCACCCGGCGGGGTAGGCAGGCCTCAGGCGTAGCGGGCGACGACGCCGTCGGCCACCAGCTCGAGGGCGCCCCGCTGACGCTCGGGCAGCCCGGGCAGCACCGCCTTGGCCGCGGCGACGAGCCCAGCGCTCGCTCGCGCACCGCCTCCAGGGCGCCGGTGGCGGTGATCCGGTCGCAGACCTGCTCCGCCTCCGCGGGCCCGGCGATCGCCTGCGCATCGAGCGCGGCCAGCCCGGGGTCGCGCTCGCGGGCGAGGAGCAGCGGCAGCGTGACGGTGCCGTCGAGCAGGTCGGTCCCCCGGGGCTTGCCGGTGCGCTCCGGCGGCCCGGACACGTCGAGCACGTCGTCGAGCAGCTGGAAGGCGACCCCGATCTGCTCGCCGAAGGCCCCCAGCTCGTCCACCGGACCGCCGCCCTCGAGCGCGCCGAGCTCACAGGCAGCGCGGAACAGGACGGCGGTTTTCAGGCGGCAGCGCTCCAGGTAGCGCTCGACCGGAACCGCCCGGTAGGCATCCTCGCGCTGCATGAGCTCGCCGGCGGCCAGGCCCGAGCTGGCCCGCGAGAGCGAGCGGACCATCGCCGCGCGAACCGGTCGCGGCCAGCTCGGCGAACGCGCGAGAAAAGAGCAGGTCGCCGGTGGCGGTGGCCAGACGGCGGCCGGCGGCGGCGACCACGGTCGGGCGGCCGCGGCGCAGGGCGGAGCCGTCGAGGACGTCGTCGTGGACGAGCGTCGCGCTGTGGACGAGCTCGACCGCCACCGCGGCCCGGAGCAGCGCCTCGGTCTCCGGCGGCGGGGCGCCGGCGGCCAGGAAGACGAGCAGCGGGCGCAGCCGCTTGCCGCCCGCGGCCAGCGTGTCGCCGGCCCAGCCGTCCCAGCTCGGGTCCGTGGCTGCGCCGCTCAGCTCGGCCATGCGCTGCTCGAGCCGGTCCATGCAGCCGCGAGGCGGGCGCCCCGCCGGCCTGGACCACCGCCTCGACGGCACTCATCCGCCGCGCCACCTCCCCGACGTGCAGGGCGATGATGCCGCCCGCGGTCAGCAGGTAGCTGACCCCTCGCAGCCCGACACTCCCACATGACCGCGGCCAGCGCCTCCGGGGCAGGGAAGCGCCGCACCGAGTCGGGCAGGTAGCTGTAGGCGTCGGGGTCCCCGGCCAGCCTGCCCAGCGCGGGCACCAGGTGGTCGAACCAGACCTCGAGGAAGGTGGAGAGCGGTGGCCGCGTGGGAGTGGTGATCTCGAGCACGACCACGCGGCCGCCGGGTCGCACCACCCGGGTCATCTCGGCCAGGCCCCGGCGCAGATCGGAGAAGTTGCGGGCGCCGAAGCCCACCGTGGCGGCGTCGAACTCGTCGTCGGCGTAGGGCAGGGCGAGCGCATTGGCGGTCTCGAAGCGCAGCTCCACCTCGGCGGGAAGCTCGGCGCCGGCGGACCTTGGCTCGGGCCAGCTCGAGCATCCCCTCGGAGAAGTCGGCGCCGATCACCGATACCGCCCGGAGCGACTCGGCGAGCCAGCTCGAGAGCCAGGTCGCCGGTGCCGGTGGCCACGTCGAGCACGCGGTCGCCGGGGCCGACACGCGGCCAGATCGGCCGCCCGCCGAGCGCCACTGGTGATGCAGGCCGGCGGTCATGACCGCGTTCATCCGGTCATAGACCCCGGCGATGCGGTCGAACATCGCCCGAACCTGGGGCTCGGCCAGCGTCCCGGGGGTGCCCGGGCGCGGGGGTGCATCACCGTCATGACCGCCGCGCCTACTGAAGCTCGGACAGGAAGTTGACCAGGTTCTGGAACTTCTGCGGGTACTGCTTGGCCAGGCCGGAGAAGGACGGCATCGGCGCGGTCGGGTTGCGCAGCGTGGAGGCGATCGCGTCGGGGCGGCGAATCGACCCGATGTGGGTCAGCGGCGGTCCGGGACCGTTGTTGCCGTTCTCGCCGATCACGTGGCAGGCCAGGCAGCCCGACTGCCCGACCACCATCTCGCCGGCGGTGAAGTTGGCCTTCTGGGCGGCGCTGAGGTTGGCCGGCGGCTTCATGTCGACCGAGTTCGGCGAGCCGGTGGAGGCGCCCGACTAGGTCAGATAGGCCATGGCGAAGATGGTGGCCAGACCGGCGACCAGGGCGACCGGGCGGCGCTCGATCCGGCGCTCCGGGCTGCGGTCGTAGAACGGCAGCAGGAAGAGCAGGATCATGCAGATCGTCGGCACGCCGATCGTCGCCATGTCGGTGAACTTGGGGACGTTCTTCATGACCCGCAGGACCTCGAACAGGAAGAAGAAGTACCAGTCCGGGCGGGGGACGTAGGTGGTCGTGGTCGGGTCGGCCTTGGGCCCGAGCTCGGCCCCGAACATCGCGGCCAGGAAGATGATCACGATCATCACGATCACGGCCATGACCGAGTCCTTGGCCACGGCGTAGGGGAAGAACGGCTTGCCCTCGTTCTTCAGGATCGAGTACTCGCGGAGGTAGGCCTCCTTCTCGGCCTGGTTCATACGCGGGCCTCGCGGATCTCGGGCTCCTCCTCGGCCTTGATCCACGGCGGCGCGGAGATGCCGAGCTTGGTGATCAGGTAGAGGTGGGCGCCGATCAGGGCGGCGATCAGCCCCGGGATCAGCATCATGTGGATGGCGTAGAACCGGGATAGCGTGGTTGCCCCGAACTCGGGCCCGGCGCGCAGGAAGTCGCTCAGGTAGGGACCGATGAACGGGCCCGTGCCGTTGATGTTCACGCCGACGATCGTCGCCCAGTAGGAGCGCTGGTCGAACGGGCAGCAGGTACCCGGTGAAGCCCATGGCCAGGGTCAGGATGAGCAGCACGACGCCGATGATCCAGGTCAGCTCGCGCGGGTACTTGTAGGCGCCGAAGAAGAACACGCGCGCCATGTGCAGGAAGATCAGGATGATCATCACCGAGGCGCCCCACTTGTGCATGGCGCGCACGAGCTGGCCGAGGAAGGCGTCGTCGGTGATGTAGCGGACTGACTCGTAGGCGCCGCCGGAGGCGTCGGGCCGGTAGAACATGGCCAGGAAGACGCCGGTGACGGCCTGGTTCAGGAAGGCGAACATGGTCGCCGAGCCCAGCGTGTAGAACCAGTTGATCCCCCGGGGGACCTTGCGGAACAGCATCCAGCGGATGCCCGCCCGAGAGCGAGGTGCGCTCGTCGATCCAGTCGACGACGGTGATGCCGGCCTCGACGCCCGTCTCGAGCGGCGTCATCTGCCGTTGCCGTTGCCGTTCTGGCCCGGGCGCTTGGGCGGGGCTGCAGGAGCTTGGGGAGGGGTGGGGCGGGGAGCTTGGGCATCGTAGATCAGCTCTACTTGCCGGGGAGCACGGAGGTGTCGAACCGGGCGGGATACAGATATTGCCCGATGCCGTCCAGCGGCTGGCCGGGATCGCGCGGGGAGAAGCGCTCGAGCTCGGAGTTGACCGAGTAGCGCGGGCCGATCTCGACCAGTCCGGTGGAGGAGTTCAGGCGCGTGTAGAAGCGATCCAGCGGGCCGCACCGGCGGGCCGCCGGCGACCATGCCGCGGAAGTCGTAGACGCCGCCGTGGCAAGGGCAGATGAACCGCGCGGCGGCGGCCACGAAGCGGACCGGGCAGCCCAGGTGCATGCAGCGCGAGGACAGCGCGACGAAGTGGTTGTACTGGTCCTCGGGCTCGGTGTCGATCGCCGGGTTGCGGGTCCGCACGTAGGCGATCGACTTGCCGGCCTCGCCGATGCCCTGCACGATCGTGATCATGCGCGACCGTGTAGGTGCTGTCGGGGAAGTCGGCCGGCGGTGCCGATCGGCTGCCAGCTGAACGGGCACCCGGCTGAAGATCGGCCCGAGGGCGAAGCCGAGGGCGGGCAGGGCGAACGCGGCCGCGGCCACGCCGCCGGCGCCGTGGGTGACACCGGTCATGAAGCGGCGCCGCGTGACGGTCTCGCCCTCGAACGCCCCCGGCATCTGCCGGTCAGCCGTGTACTTCGATTTCCCTGCCTTGTGTCTGTCTTCCACTAGCGCCTCGATCAAGTGCGGCTAGGTCTGTATTCAACGTGGCAGATAAGCGTACCGTCAACAAAGAGGCGGCCGTCACGATGCCCGACCGCTGGGCCGCAGCGCGGAGCAGAGCGGCCTCCGCGCATGGGTCCTCGGCCCGCGCCAGGGCCTTGGCGCGCCTCGTGCGCGGGGCTCGCCCCCCAGCCGATCGCTCGGGCCCCGGCCGCCCAGACCGCCGCGGCCAGCTCGGGGTCCTGGCGGGCCTGGGCCTGGGCCAGCAGGGAGATCAGGTCGGCCAGCTCGGCCACCGCCTCGAGATCGCCGAGCTCGGCCAGCCGGGCCAGCCCGGCGGCGTAGAGCCGGTCGCCGAGCAGCAGGCACAGATCGGGGTCGTCGGTGGCGAACACGCGCGGGGCGGCCGTAGTGCAGCCGAGTCCCCTCGTAGATCATCTCGAGCAGCAGCTCGTACTCGCGCTCGCGCCCGGCCGCGCGCGGGCCGGCGGCGGCCAGCTGGGCCGGACTCGGACCGGCCTCATCCGCGGGCTCGGGCGACGGTTCGCAGAGCGTGGCCGTGACGCTGGCGCCCTCGGCTCCGCAGCTCCGGCGACCAAGCGCTCGCTGGCCGTCGGCGGCGCTTCTCACCGTGCGGCCACCTCGGCGAAGGCCTCGCGGGCGGCGGCCACGGTGTCGGCCACGTGCTCGGCGGTTGGGCCAGGGACGGGAACCAGGCCTCGAACTGCGAGGCGGGCGGGTAGACGCCGCGGGCCAGCAGCGCCCGGCACCAGGCGGCGTAGGCCTCGAGGTCGGCGCGCCGCGGCGCCGGCGTAGTCGGGGACCGGAGCGCGGAGTGAAGAAGACGGTAGCAGGCCGGGCAGGCGCTTGATCTGCGACCGGGACCCCGGCATTCGTCGGCCGCCTCGCGCAAGCCCGCCGGCCAGCGCCTCGGTGGTGGCGGCCAGCCGCTCGTAGGCGGCCGGCGTCGAGCTCGGTCAAGCGTGGCCAGCGCCGCGGCCACGGCCAGCGGGTTCCCCGACAGCGTGCCGGCCTGGTAGACGTCGCCGGCCGGGGCGATCCGCTTCATCAGCTCGCGGGATCCGCCGTAGGCCGCGGCGGGCAGCCCGCCACCGACGATCTTGCCGATGATCGTCAGGTCGGGCGTGACCCCGAAGCGCTCCTGCGCACCGCCGCGGGCGACCCGAAAGCCGGTGATGACCTCGTCGAAGATGAGCAGCGCGCCCGCCGCGCTCGGCCGACGTCGCGGAGCAGCTCGAGAAACCCCGGCGCGGGCGGCACGACCCCCATGTTGGCCGGTACCGGCTCGGCCAGGATCGCCGCCGGCGGCTCGCGCCGGACCGCGTCGCGAAGGGCGTCCGGATCGTTCCAGGGCACGATCACGGTGGCGGCCGCGGCGGCCGCGGGGACCCCCGGGCTGGCCGGGATGCCCTGGGTGGCCAGCCCCGAGCCGGCCTCGGCCAGCAGGCCGTCGACGTGGCCGTGGTAGGCGCCGGCGAACTTGAGGATCTGGTCGCGGCCGGTGGCCGCCCGGGCCAGGCGGATCGCGCTCATCGTGGCCTCGGTCCCCGAGGAGGTCATGCGCAGCATCTCGACCGACGGGATGCGCTCGACCACGGCCGCGGCCAGCTCCACCTCTCCAGCGGTGGGGGCGCCGAAGCTGGTGCCGCGCTGGGCGGCCTCGTGGACCGCGGCCAGCACGGCCGGGTGAGCGTGACCGAGGATCAGGGGCCCCCAGGAGCAGACCCAGTCGACGTACTCGTTGCCGTCGACGTCGCGCAGGAGCGCGCCGCGAGCCGAGTCGATGAAGATCGGGTCGCGGCCGATCGAGCGCATCGCCCGGACCGGCGAATTGACTCCGCCGGGCAGCAGCCTCAGCGCTCGCGCGTAGAGCTCAGCCGAGCGCGTGGCCTGCACTGAACTGCGCGCTCACACGCCGGCGTGCTCGCGTTCCCAGGCGCGATAGTCCTCGGTGAAGTAGAGGAGGCGGATCTTCTTGAATTCCGTCGAGGAGTAGAGCGTGGTCCGCTCGTCGATGCCGGTGTCGGCGGCGATCGATTCGAGGATCGCGTCGCACTCCTCCTTGGAGCGGCCGTGGGCCATGGTGAACACCGAGTAGGGCCAGTCGGCGTAGGTGGGGCGCTGGTAGCAGTGCGAGATGCCCCGGAACGAGGCCATCCGCATACCCAGCTCGAGGATCCGCTCGTCGGGGACCTTCCAGACCCCCATGCCGTTGGCGCTGAAGCCGGCCCGGCGGTGAAACAGGATCGCCGCCACCCGCCGCAGGAGCCGGCGCTCCTGCATCCCGCGCAGGTGCTCGAGCAGGCGCTCCTGGGCGAGGCCGAGCTCCGCCGCGGCCGGCGCGTAGGGCTCGGGAATCACCGGCATGTCGCCCTGCGTGGCGCGGATGACCGCGCGATCGAACTCGTCGTAGGGCTGGGGCTCGGTTTCGGCCGGCTCGGCCGCCTCGGCCGCCTTGGCCAGGGCCTCGGTCCCAGCCTCCATCTCCAGATCCATGCGGATCTTGAACAGCTTGAGCGTGGGCAGCTGGCGCACCGACTCCGCACCGGCCAGCTCGGCCAGCACCTCGAGCGTTCCCTCGAGTCCGAGCGGTGAGTCGGGCTCGGTGGCGATCGTGAACCAGATGTTGAACTCGTGGTTGCGCAGGTAGTTGTGCGAGACGCCGGGGTGGGCGTTGATGATGTTGGCCGCCCGCCACGGGTTCTCGGGGTCGACCTTGGCCGCCACCAGCATCGACGAGTAACCCAGCGCCCGGGTGTCGAAGATCGGCGTGACCTGGCGGATGATGCGCTCGTCGAGCAGACGCTGCACCCGGGCCAGCACCTCCGGCTCGCTGATGCCGGCCTGGCCGGCCACGTGCTCGTAGGGCCGGGCGGCGATCGGGAACTGGCCCTGCATCAGGTTGAGCAGGCGCTTGTCGAGGTCGTCCAGCGCGATCGCCGCGCCCTGTTTGCGGCTGCGCAGCTTCGGCACGGGCGTGCGGCCCGCTCGGCCTCCGGCCTGTGAAACGTCTAGCTGAGCCACAGCGCAGCCTCCTTGGCGTGGTAGGTGATGACGATGTCGGCGCCGGCGCGGCGGATCGAGGTCAGGGCCTCGAGCACGGCGGCGCGCTCGTCGAGGTAGCCGGCGGCGGCGGCCGCCTTGAGCATCGAGTACTCGCCGCTCACGTTGTAGGCGGCCACCGGCATCTCGGTCGTGTCCTTGATGCGGCGGATAACGTCGAGATAGGGCAGCGCGGGCTTGACCATGACGATGTCGGCGCCCTCCTCGAACGTCGAGCAGCGCCTCGCGCACCGCCTCCTGGCCGTTGGCGGGATCCATCTGGTAGCCGCGCCGGTCGCCGAAGGCGGGTGCCGAGTCGGCCGCATCGCGGAACGGGCCGTAGAAGGCGGAGGCGAACTTGGCCGAGTAGGCCATGATCGGCGTCTCGAGTAAGCCCTCCTCGTCGAGCGCGGCGCGGATCAGCCCAACCCGGCCGTCCATCATGTCGCTGGGGGCGATCAGGTCGGCGCCGGCGCGGGCCTGGGAGACCGCCGTGCGGGCCAGCAGCTCGAGCGTGGCGTCGTTGTCAACCCCGCCATCGGATCGCAGCACCCCGCAGTGCCCGTGGCTCGTGTACTCGCACAGGCACAGGTCGGTGATGACCAGGAGCTCGGGATGGGCCTCCTTGATGGCCCGGGTGGCCAGCTGGACGATGCCCTCCTCGTCCCAGGCGCCCGAGCCCTCGTCGTCCTTGGCCGCCGGAAGCCCGAACAGGAGCACGGCCGGGGATGCCCAGGGCCTTGGCCTCGCCGGCCTCGGCCACCGCATGGGCGATCGAGAGCCGGTCGATGCCGGGCATGGCCTCGATCGGCTCGCGGCGATCGAGCCCGTGGGCGACGAACATCGGGTAGATGAAGTCCGCCGGATCGAGGCGGGTCTCGCGGACCAGGCCGCGGAGCGCGCGGGTGGCCCGGAGCCGGCGCAGGCGGGTCTGCGGGAACGGCATAACGGTCATTCGAGCATACCGGCCCCCGGGCGGGCCGCCGGCGACGCCGGTACGCCGTCAGACCAGCTTCCAGCGCTCGATCCGCCAGGTGGTGATCAGCCCGGCGCTGCTGGTAGGGGTCCTCGGCCACGAAGGCCTCGACGTGCTCGCGGTCGACGCCCGTGAACACGATCGCTGCGCCGGCCGGCGGGTCGAAGGCGCCGGCCAGCCCGATGTGACCGGCCTCGCGCTCGGCGGCGATCCGCTCGAGATGCGGCCCCCGGTGGGGCCCGCGGCGCTCGGCCATGTCGGGGACGTACTCGTAGAGCAGCAGGTGGTGTTGCTCGTCAGGCGACATCGAGCCTGAAACGGTAGCGGCCAGAGCCGGTAGGCTTCGCGCAGGATGAGCAACCTCGATCGTCGTCGCGGCTACACGCCTCGCCGGGCCCGCGAGCAGCGGGCCTACCGGCTGGTCCAGGTCGGCGGTGCCGCCGGCGTGGTCGGCGTGATCAGCCTGGTCTTCGCGATCGTCGGCGTGATCGGCCTCGCGCTGCCGGTCATGGCGCTGATCGTGGCCGCGATCTGCTTCGTGCTCTTCCAGCGCACCACCGGCCAGCGCTGAGCGGCGGCGTAACAGTGAAAACATCCGGCGCCGGCAGGACGCCGGCGGTGGCTCGGCGTAAAGGAGCGACATGAGGGGCGTGGGTGCCGTGCCGAGACTGGTCGTGATCGGCCTCATGACCGGGCTGGTCGGCCTGACCGGGCTGACCGCGCCGGGCGCGACGGCGAAGGCGGCCCTGAAGGCCCCGGCCGGGCGGCCCGGAGCGCGGGTCAGCCTCGGGCCGCGGGTGAAGGTCGTCCAGACCAGCGCCAGCCTCCGCCAGGCGCTCACGCCGCAGCCCGGTCTGCGCTTCTCGAGCCTCGCCCCGACCGCGGGCCCGGTGATCACCGTGCAGGACCGGACCCGCTATCAGCGCTTCCGGGGGGCCGGGGGAGCGATGACCGACAGCTCGGCCTGGCTGATCGGCACGCAGCTTCCCCCGGGCCGGCGGGCCTGGCTGCTGCGTCACCTGTTCGGGCCGACCGGGATCAACCTGAACCTGATCCGACTGCCGATCGGCGCGTCGGACTTCACCGCCGGTCGCGTCCCCTACACGTATGACGATCTGCACATCGGGCAGACCGATCCGACCCTGAGCCGGTTCTCGATCGCCCACGACGAGGCCTACATCATCCCCGTACTGCGCCAGGCCATCGGGCTGGCGGAGCGGCCGTACGTGATGGCCGCGCCGTGGAGCCCGCCGGGCTGGATGAAGACCAACGACGCGCTGGGCAACTGGGCCGACAGCGGCCGCCTGCTGCCGTCCGCGTACGCGCCTCTGGCCCAGTACTTCGTGCGCTTCCTGGAGGCCTACGCCGGGCAGGGCGTTCAGGTCCAGGCCATCGACCCCCAGAACGAGCCCGGCCAGCAGTCCACCTACCCCGGGTTGAACCTGGCCGCGACCGAGGAGGCAAGCTTCATCGCCTCCGACCTGGCTCCGGCCCTGGACGCGGCACACCTCCATCCCCAGATCTTCGGCTTCGACGGCGTGTGGTCGGGCGCCAAGCGGTTCGCCTGGGTGCTGCTGGACAGCCCGGCGGCCCCATATCTATCTGGCATCGCCACTCACTGCTACTACGGCTCGCCCACGGTCATGACCGGCCTGCACCTGGTCAAGCCGGGCCTCGAGCAGATCGAGTCCGAATGTGCCCCAGGGACGCTCAGCTTCCCGATCCCCGAAATGGAGATCGCCAGCCTGCGCAACTGGGCCACCGGGCTTCAGCTCTGGAACCTGGCCCTGGACACCCGGGGCGGCCCGGTCGAGGCGCCGAACGCGGGCTGCCGGGGCTGCCGGGGCATCGTCACCATCGATCCGGCGACGGGACAGGTGAGCTTCGGGCGCAACTACTACCAGCTGGGCCAGGTGTCGAAGTTCGTGGACCCCGGCGCGGTCCGCATCGCCTCGAACACCTTCGTCTCCTACGCGTACCCGTTCCTCGGCGCGGACATCGCCAGTCTCGGGCTCGACGACGTCGCCTTCCGGAATCCGGACGGGACCGAAGCGCTGATCGTCTACAACGGGGGCACCCGGGCCCTTGGGTTCAGCGTGCACGAGGGCCGCCGCTACTTCAGCGACAAGCTGGCCGCCGGGACGATGGCCACCTTCAGCTGGCGCCCGTAAGGGCTCCCGGCGGGGGGATCAGCTTGCGAAGCGGCGCATGCCCAGACGCGCCAGCCCGGCGAATGCCGCGGCCAGGACGAGCAGGTGCGCCAGCGGCAGAGCGATACCCCCGCCGGTGCCGCTGAAGGCACTGGTCACCGCCTCGAGCGCTGCCCGGAAGGGAAACACGAACGCGATCACGTCGAGCGCGGTGGCCAGGCCGCCGGAGACGGCATTGCCGGGTACCAGGGCAATGAAGGCCACCGGCAGCGAGATCAGCAGGGCCAGCAGCGAGGCGACCGACACCTCGCGTGCCACGGCGCCGATCGTCACGCCGAGCGCGGCGAAGGCCGCGCCACCGCAGGCCAGGGCCAGCACCCAGAGCTCGAAGCGGCTCCAGTCCAGGGGGACGAAGGCCGAGACGAACGCGGCCATGACCAGCGCGAGGAGCGCCGCGCACCCTCCGGCCAGGATGACCTTCTCGGCCACCAGGCGTCCCGGGGCTACGAGCCCGCGGGACAGCCGCAGATAGGTGTTCTCAGTTCGCTCCAGAGCAAGCAGGCCGGCGGCGAGCAGGACGGTGACGAACATCAGCGAGACGATCACGGCGATCGAGACGGCGTAAGTGTCTGTCGGGGTGGTGCGACCGGCCAGCTGGGTCTGCACTGACGTTCAGCGGCGTCCCGATCGAGCCCAGCGCGGGACCGGCGAAGGCCAGGCCCGAGATGGCCAGATTGGCGAAGCCGACCACCTGACGCAACGCGAGCCGGAGCGGCGAGCGGGCCGGCAGCGCGGCAATCGCCCCGGCCACGATCGTCCGGGCGTTGCGCAGTCCCAGCAGCTGGACGGCCTGACCCAGAATCGTCAGCCGGCCGCCGCTCAGCACTTGCTGAAGATCGCGGATGGCCACGCGGAGGACCTGCTTGGAGACGGCCTGCTCGACCTCGGCCAGCCGGGCGGCGATGGCCTGGCCGACGAATTGACGCTCGATCGGGTCGCGGGAGTTGAGGATCACCTCGACGGTGGGGTTCCCGGCGCCCTGCGTGACCAGGCTCTGAAGCTGCTGCGGAAGGTCCGCGGGGATGATCACCGCGGCCAGTGCGCGTCCGTCGCGCACATCGCCGACCGCCGCGGCCCGCGAGTGCACCCGGAGCGGGTTGACTGAGGAGAGGAGCCGGCCGGCGTAGTGGGCGACGTTGAGCTGCTGGCTGCCCAGGCTGATCTTCCCGTGGCCGCTCGGCACCTGGTCGTAGAAGGCCACCGTCGGCTTGCCCGGCGGGCTGGACAGGGCGAAGCCGATCATCAGGGCGATGGCGATCGGATAGACGGCCAGGAGTCCGACCAGCAACGGCGAGCGGCGGAGGATCTGCAGATCCTTGACGAGCAGCCAGCGCACAATCCTGACTCAGTGCCCGCGCTGGTGCAGGAAATGCAGCAGGGAGCTCTCGAGGTCGCGCCCGAAGACCGGCGCGCTGGCACCGGGCGCGGGGGTCCCCACCGCGACCGCCCCCTCGAGCTCGCGGGGCGTGCCGGTGAAGAGCAACTCGCCGTCGGCCAGGAGCAGGACCCGGGTGGCGTAGCGCTCGACCTCGGCCACGTTGTGGGTCGAGAAGATCACCGTCGTGCCTGCCTCCGCGCGGGCCGAGATGAACTCCCACAGCCGCTCGCGCTGGCGCGGATCCAGGGCCGCCGAGGGCTCGTCGAGGAGCAGCACCGACGGCGAGGCCAGGAGACCGATGGCGATGTTGACCCGCTGGCGATTGCCGGCCGAGAGGCGCCCGACCTCCTCCTCGGCGCGCTCGGCGAGCGCCGTCTGGGCGAGCATCCGGGCGACGGCTGCCTCGGGGTCGGTCAGCTTCTCGAGGCGGGCGAACAGGCGGAGATTCTCAGTCACCGACAGCTTGGAGTAGAGCGCCAGCTGCTGCGGCACCCATCCGATCTCGGAGGTGCTGCGACTGAGCTGCCCCTCGTCTGGCTCGAGCACTCCGGCCAGGATCGAGAGCAACGTGGTCTTCCCGGCTCCGTTGGGACCGACGATCCCCACGAGCTCCCCCGGCTCGAGCTCGAAGCTCACCGCCTTGAGCGCCGCCCGGGCCCCGAAGCGCTTGGTCAGCCCCTTCGCCTCCAGCGTCCTCCCCTTGGCCGTGGACGAGGACGAGGACACCGAGCCAGGCTAGTGGTTCGCGCGCCGGCTCCGTCTCACCCCGAACTGCGCACGCGGGGCTCCAGCGATGCCCCGCAGGAGCGGCAGAAGGCATCGGCGCCGGCGGCCGGCGCGCCGCAGTCCGGACATCGGTCCGGGCCCGAGCCGAGCAGCCCCAACCCGGCGCCCGACCCGAGCACCTGCCACGGCTCGAACACGAGATGGCGGCGCAGGTAGACCACGGTCTGACGCAGGACGGCGATCACCGGCAGGGCGACCAGGCTGCCGACGATGCCGTAGAGCTGGTAGCCGATCAGCAGCGCGAGGATGATCAGGATCGGGTTGATGCGCAGCGAGATCCGGAACACCTGCGGGGCGACGACGTGGCCCTCGAGCTGCTGCAGCGCGACGAACATGAGGATGACCCAGACGGCGCTGATCGGATCCACGAACAGGGCCAGGAGCACCGCCGGGACCGGTCCGATGATCGGCCCGATGTAGGGGATGAACTCCATCAGGCCGTAGAACGCGCCCAGGAAGACCGCGTAGCGCTCGCCGTCCGGGAAGATCCCGAGCAGGCCGAAGATGGTCAGGGCGACGGCCGCGCTGGCTCCCATGATCAGGCTGAACAGCAACTGGCCGCGCACGTAGCCTGAGACCGCCTGCTGAACCAGCAGCGGGTAGTCGTCCTCGGACGTGCCGTCCCCCGAGGGCATGATCGAGCGGACCAGGGCGCCGATCTGCCGCCCGTAGATGAGCAGGTAGATCGACAGCACGAGGATCAGGACCAGGTCGAACCCGATCGTGACGATCCCCGACAGCAGATCGCGGGAGAAGCTGACGATCGCGCTCGAGCGCTTGCCCAGATCCTTCTGCAGGGTGTCCAGCGCCGTCTGACCCTGGTGCTGGATGTGGACGTTGATGCCCCGCTGGTTCAGCCACCGCTGGACGTCGGCGAGGTCGCGGTTGGCGCCGGCGATGATGCTGGGCAGGTTGTGCTCGAAGCGGGTCACCTGGGTGCTGACCGGACTGGCGAGCAGGTAGCCGATCGCCACCAGGACCCCGAGGCCGCCCAGGTAGACGGCCAGGATGGCCACTCCGCGCGGCATGCGCCGGGCGAGCAGCCGGACCAGGGGCGCGAGGATCAGGGCGATCATGCTGGCCACGATCAGGATCAGCAGGACCGACCCCGCGGCCCGAGCCAGCGCCCACAGCCCGAGCAGGGCGATCGGCAGCATGACCATCTGGACCCAGCGCGGCACGACCACGGGGGCGACCGGGGTGGGGATGGGAGTCATCTCGAGCGACTCCGGTGGAGTCGGTCCGGTGGCTCGACGGGCGCGGGTGGGCTCCGCTCCGGACATCGCCCCGGACGCCGCCGGGCTGGTCGGCGCCGCGGCCTCCGGGCCGGCCGGCGGCCGGCGGTCCGACGTGCGCCTGCGCGCCCGGAAGCGCATCAGGGTCTCAATTCAGGAGTGTGGGGGCTGGAACGGGCCACGACGTGGAAGTATGCGCTGCCTGACCCACGGAACCACAGACAAGTCCATCCGGATCCTGTTCATCGGCGATGTCGTCGGGGGCCTGGGCAAGCGCACGCTGCTCGAGCTGCTGCCCGGTCTCCGCGAGCGCCTGGTCCCGGACTTCGTCGTCGTCAACGGCGAGAACGCAGCCGGCGGGGTCGGGATCACCCCCAAGATCGCCGATCAGATATTCCGGGCCGGGGTCGACGTGATCACGCTCGGCAACCACACCTATCGCCAGCGGGAGATCTACGGCTACCTGGACGATCACGAGCGGATCCTCCGTCCGGCCAACTTCCTGCGCACGCAGCCCGGGCACGGCTGGTGCGTGGCCACGCGTGATGAGGTGAGGCTCGGGGTCCTCAATCTCTCCGGCAACCTGTTCATGGACGCCGGCCGACCCGCCTTCCTGGAGGCCGAGGCGGTGCTCGAGGCGCTGGACGGGCGCGTGGACCACCTGCTGGTCGATATGCACGCCGAGGCGACCAGCGAGAAGGTCGGGATGGGCTGGCACCTCGACGGCCGGGTGACGGCGGTGGTGGGAACCCACACCCACGTCCCCACCGCCGATGCCCGGGTTCTGCCCGGGGGCACGGCCTACATCACCGACGTGGGGATGACCGGTCCTCGGGGCGGGGTGATCGGGGTGCGGCGCGACCTCGCCATCACGGCCATGCGCACCCGGATGCCGATCCGCTTCGAGACCTCCGACGAGGACCCGTGGTTGCAGGGCGTGCTCATCACCGCCGCCGCCGAGCCGATGCGGGCCACCGCGATCGAAGCGGTCCTCGAGCCCGCCACCGGCCTGGGCTCCGCCCAAGCGTGAGCGGACGGTTCCGAGCGTGAGCGGACGGTTCAGCCTACGGCGACGGCGGCGGGCGCCGCGGTGGCCGGGGCCAGGGTCTCGGGACGGGTCTGATCCGAGTGCTCGGGATGCCCGGCGAACAGGGCGACGATGACCAGCGGGAAGAACCAGACGATGTAGGGATAGAGCCAGTAGTTGGCCGCCAGCTGCAGGGCGATGATGACCGCCGCGCCGAGTGCCGCCACCTCAACCGGGCCCCGGCGCTCGGGCACGAAGGCCACCAGGCACGGCCATGGCCCGACCACCGCCTCGCAGCAGGTGCTGCAGCAGGCCCAGTCCGCCCCACAGCCCCCAGATCGAGAACGGGGTCACCCGGTCGGCCTGGTAGACGATCGAGTCATGCCAGAAGTAGCTCGAGGTCGCCGTTCAGGAGCACGGGCTGCAGGCAGACGAAGACGGTCACGGCGAAGGCCACGATGTAGAGCGCCGCCGCCGCGCTCGGTCGGCCGCCGGCCGGTCCCGCGCAGGAACAGCGGGAGCCAGCGCGAAGGGAGCGAACTTGGTCAGGCCGGCCAGCGCGGCCGCCACCCCGCGGGCGGGGGCCGAGCTCACGACGAGCAGAGCGAGCACGACCATGGCCGAGACCAGGGCGTCATTGGTGTTGGAGCTGAGCGTGAACAGGGTGAACGGGTAGGCGAGCCCAGGCGTAGACGAGGAGCACGCCGAGCCGGTTGTCCCGCAGGCGGCGGCCGAGCAGGTACAGGCCGCCGACGGTGAGCAGGTCGAAGGCGATCGCCGCGGCGTGGGCGGCGGGCAGCGAGTCCCAGAGTGCCGCTCCAGCCGAAGATCAGCCGGAAGGGGACGTAGGCGAAGTAGTTGAACGGGCCGTAGGTGTCCCCGTAGGCGTTGTCCTTGGGCCACAGCCCGTACAGAAGATGGCCGTGGATCAGCTTGTCGGCGCCGATCACCCCGGCGTAGCCGACGTCGATCACGTTCGAGTTCGAGGATGTTCAGACCGATCCGCAGCGCCGAGCAGGAAGACCGCGCCGGTCAGCAGCCAGCTGGTCGAGCGGCCAGACCGGCAGCGGCTCCCGCGGGGACGCCCGCGCCGAAGGCCGAGCAGCAGCATCCGGACCAGCAGATAGATCAGGAAGGGGTAGACGAGCGGGACCGAGAGCCCGATGTCGCCGTGGTTGAAGAGGGCCAGGGAGACCGAGAAGCCGAGCAGCACCAGCAGGTCCAGGTGCAGCAGGCCCAGGCGCGCGTCGGCGGGGCAGGAACGGCAGCAGGAACAGCAGGCAAAGGGGGAGCCAGACGTAGAGCGCGTTGGACGCGGCGCCCGAAGGCGCCCGGGTAGCCGCGGGCCATCGTCCAGGCCACCTGAAAGCCCGTCCAGACCTGGGTCACCCGGCCGGCTGGTCATCGACGTAGACCTGGATCAGCTCGCGCTCGGCCTGGCCGGGCGAGAACCAGCTCACCTGCCAGTACGGGGACGCCCTTGGTGTACTCGTAGGGCAGCCGTGCGCCGGAGCTTGCGCAGCTGCGCCCGGACGCGCGGATCGGCGGCGGCGATCCGGCAGGACGCGGGCCGCGGTCAGGTGGAAGCCCTTGGGCGGACGGTCCGGCTGAGTGACGAGCGACCGGGGTGCCGGCCGGCGCCGCGGTGATCAGCGGGGGACCGGGGAGTCGTCCGGGTGATCGACCGGCCGGCGGCTGGACCGCGAACCAGCGCACACGACAGGGCGAGTGAGAAGCGCCAGGCCAGGACGGGCCGGCCGAGAGACGAGCAGGCGGACGGGGCGACGCGCCGGGGGCGCTACGTGGCGAAGCTCCACAGCTTCTGACCGATGAACGAGAGCGGCGTGGCCGCGGCGATCGAAATCGCCTGGGCCATCGACCTTGGCCATCCCCGCGCCGTCGACCAGGGAGACCAGGATCACGTAGCTGAAGCCGAAGGCCACCAGCGAGACGGCGAAGAAGCGCAACGCCCTGCTGCGCCGCGTGCGTCGGCCGCCTTGGCGCTCATGAACGTCCAGTGGCGGTTCCACCAGAAGTTGTTGGCCACCGAGACGACGAAGGAGACGACGGCGGCGAGCTTGTAGTTGATCCGCCAGCAGGTGCACGCAGACCGCGAACACGGCCAGGTTGACCACGTAGCCGCTCGCCCCGACGGCGACGAAGCGGCCCAGCTGAAGCCAGTTGTCCGGCTTGGCGGACGCCGAGTGCGGACGCGGTGGTGAAAGGGCAGGGCGACGGCGGTGGTCAGTTCATCGGACATCTGCGGTCAATGTATCGGCGGCTTGTCGGCGCTCGTGAGAGGGGCGGCTGGCCGTTAACCGGGTTCTAATCCGGTTCGGGCTGATCCTAAACCGAAATGATCACGGATCATCGGGGTCGATGTCGCGCAGCGACCACTGCTCTTTCGCTGCCCGGCGTCCGGGTCCTGTCCCGCACCACAACAGGGCGCCCGAGCGAGTCCGAGCGGTGCAGGCTCCCGTGCGAGCCGCCACCGACGTGGTCAGAGCCGCCCCAGTCGACGAACTCGTAGCCGGGAGCGGCGGAGAGCAGGATCTCCCCGGCGTTCGGGCAGTGCAGCGCCGACCAGATCCGGGTCAGCGCATCCGGGTACTCGGTGCTGACAGGAAACGGCCGTCCTGGAGCTCGGCCCGCAGCACGCCGCAGGTCGCCCTCCACGCTCCAGCGCTCGCCGCGCAGGTCGCTCAGCTCGCCGCCGGGAGTGAAGCGGAGCTCGCCCCGCCGGCCGCGGACGACCGCCTCGCCGTCCGCCAGGGTCATGATCAGATCGACGCCCTCGAGCTCTCGAGACCGCCTCCAGCGAGCGCTCGACGAGCTCGTCCGCCGGTCGGCGTCCAGGGCGTAGATCATGGCCGAGCGCTGGGCGGGGCTGAGCGCGACCTCGGCGCCGATCGAGCGCGACGGGCTGGGCGTGGCCACGTCGAAGTCCGGAAGGCCAGGTCCAGGCGGATCCGCTGCTCGACGGGCGCCTGCGAGTGGTCTGAGCAGACGACCACCGCGTGGTTCTCGAGGAACTCGTCCGGGCCGCCGGCGGCGTGCATGAGGCGCTCGATCTGGCGGTCGGCGGCGGCGATCGAGGTCACCTGGGCGTGCGGACCGTTGCGGTGCGAGTAGGCGTCGTTGTCGGGCAGCGAGAAGAGCATGAAGTCGAACAGGTCGTGCTCGGCCAGGTAGGCGCCCACGCAGCCGGTGTGCTGGTCGCGAGCCCCGGGCAGGCCGAGCTGGCCCCGGCAGCCGGTCTTGCGGGAGGCGTAGAGGTCGGCGTAGAACAGCTCGCGGGGGCCATCGATCGTGCGCCGGAACAGGGTCGAGGTGACGATCCGGGCCAGCGCCGATTCATTGGCGACCTCGTGGGGGTGGCGGCCCCGGTAGATCAGGTAGGTGGTGCCCGGCGGTCCGGACGTCGGCGTCGTCGAGCGACTCGAACACGGTCTCGACGTCCTTGGACAGGTGCTCGTCGTTCATCCGGTAGACGGTGTCGGTCATCGAGCGCACGACGCCGAACTGGCGCGAGGCCGAGAAGCTCGAGCCGTACTCGACGTAGCGGCGCCTCCTCGCGGTGGTACCAGTTCATGCTCGGGATCAGATGGCGGTCGGGGCCGACGCCGGTGGTGATGCGAGGCGGCGCACACCGGCGTCACGGACGGGAAGGCGGCCACGCAGTCACCGACGTACACGCCCTCCTCGCGGATCCGAGCCATGGCCGGGGCGCGCCCGGCGGCGATCGCGCGCTCGAGCATCGACGGCTTCATCGCGTCGACGACGACCAGGACCAGCTTCTTGGGCTGCGGCGCTCATGTTGTGCGTCAACCGGTGCTCAGCGCAGGATGCGCAGGCCGGCGTACTTCTGCTCGCCCCGGCCCCGGCCGGCGATCAGCAGCCAGAGGAGCAGCAGGAGCACGATCACCCCCACCGGGGGCAGCAGCACCGACAGGGCGGCGGCGATCAGCGCCGCCGCACCTCGGTGAACAGGGGCAGGACCTGCGCGGCCTCGGCGTCGAGCCGGGTCCGGACCCGGTGCAGCAACGGCCGGGTGGCGGCGACCCCGACGGCGGCGCAGATGCACCCCGCCGACGATCCCGGGCCAGGTCGGCATAGCCGCCGCGGCACAGCGCGCCACCGAACAGCAGGGCGCCGACGGCCAGCGCGACCAGGGCGAGCAGCACCGGCACCGGCCCGCTGCTCAGCCGCTCGCGACCCAGCCGCCGCTCGGCCAGGGCGAGCAGCACGGCGCCGGCCGACCATGACGAGCAGGAAAGGGGCCTGCTGCAGGAAAGAGAAGTCGCAGTGGGCGAAGTCGATCTGGACGTCCGCCGCGCCCAGCGCGCCGACCACGAGGGCAGGCAGAAAGGGCCGGATGCCGACCGCCGCAGCCGCGATACCGATCCCCTGGAAGATGTCGAAGACGAGATGCACCGTGCTGTACCGTGACGAGGCGTGACGATAGACGAGAGGGCAGCGTGAGCTCGGGTCCGAGCAGCGCCGGCCCGGGCGCGCGGCACCGGACCACTCCGGGGACGCGGCGCCCCGGTCCACGGCACGGGACATCGAGCGCTACGGCGCGCTGTTCGCGGAGCGCACCAAGGTGATGCGCTCCTCGGCCATGCGCGATCTGATGGCCCTGACCGAGCGCGACGACGTGATCTCGCTCGCCGGCGGCCTGCCCGACACGAGCACCTTCCCGCCGACTCCTACGCCGCGCTGATGGGCACCGTGGCCGGCGAATCCTGCGCCCGAGCTCTCCAGTACGGGCCCACCGAGGGCTTCTGCCCGTGCTCAAGGAGCTGCATCGCCACGGTGATGGAGGCCGAGGGGACCGACGTCGACCCCGACGAGGTCCTGGTCACCACCGGCGGTCAGCAGGTCATCGACCTGGTCTGCAAGACGCTGCTCGACCCCGGCGACGTGGTGGTGGCCGAGGCGCCCGACCTACCCCGGAGCGATTCCCACCTTCTGCGCCTACCAGGCCGATGTCGTCCAGGTGACGATGGACCGCGACGGGATGCGGACCGACGAGCTCGAGGCCACGCTGGATGACCTCGAGGCCGACGGCCGGCGGCCCAAGTTCATCTACACGGTGCCCAACTTCCACAACCCGGCGGGGGTGACGCTGTCGCTGGAGCGCCGCCGCGAGCTCGTCCGGATCGCCGCGGAGCGCGAGCTGCTCATCCTCGAGGACAACCCGTACGGGCTGCTCCGCTACGAGGGCGAGCCGCTGCCGACGCTGTACTCGCTCGACGACGAGTTCGTGATCTACGCGGGCGACGTTCTCCAAGATCCTCTCCCCGGGCGTGCGCCTGGGCTGGGCCGTCGCGCCGGCGCCGATCGCCGCCAAGATGCAGATCGGCAAGCAGGGCTCCGATCTGTGCTCGTCCTCGATCTCGCAGTACTTCGTGAGCGCCTACTTCGAGTCCGGACCGTGGGAGGACTACGTGCGCTCGCTGGTCGAGATCTACCGGCGGCGGCGCGACGTGATGCTCGACGCGCTGGCCGAGCACTTCCCGCGCGAGGCCACGTGGACCCATCCGCAGGGCGGCCTGTTCATCTGGGCGACGATGCCCGACTACATCGACACCACCGACCTGCTGGCGCGCGCGCTGCGAGGAGCAGGTGGCCTTCGTGCCCGGGCGGGCCGCCTATGTGGACGGTCGCGGCGGCAGCCTCGATGCGGCTGAACTTCTCCGGCGTGGATGAGGACGGCGATCCGGGAGGGGATCCGGCGGATCGGCGAGGTCGTGCGCGAGCAGGTGTCGATGTACGGCACGCTGACCGGGCGGCGCTCCGAGCCGGCCCGGGTCCGGCCGGCCGTGGGCCTGCCGGCCACGGGTGCTGCGGGCGAGGCGCGCGCGCCGGACGCACCGGGCGCATCGGACGCACCGAGCGGGGATGAGCTGGCCAAGGTCCTGCGGCTGCCCGCCAAGCGCGGACGCGCGGGCTGACGGGGGGCCGACTCGTGAGCCGGGTCGCGGTGCTCAAGGGCGGGCGCTCGCTCGAGCGCCAGGTCTCCTTGCGCTCCGGCGCCCGGGTCCAGGACGCGCTGGAGCGGCTGGGCCACGAGGTGCTGCCGATCGACGTCGGGCCCGGCCTGGTCGGCGCGCTGAGCGCCGAGCGGCCCGATGTGGCCTTCGTCGCCCTGCATGGCCGCGACGGCGAGGACGGCACGGTGCAGGAGCTGCTGGAGGTGATGGGGATCCCCTACACCGGCTCCGGCGTGTCGGCCTGCATTCGCGCCGCCGACAAGGTGCTGGCCAAGCACGCGATGCGCGACCACGGCATCCCCACGCCCGACTTCTACTCCTTCAACCAGACCGCCTTCGAGGCCCTGGGCGCGGCCCAGGCCCTGCCGGCCATCGAGGAGCGGCTCGAGTTCCCGATCGTGGTCAAGCCCGCCCGTCGGCGGCTCGGCGCTCGGGATCAAGTTCGCCCGCACGGCGGCCGATGTCCCGGCCGCGCTGGTGGCCGCCTTCTCCTATGACCGCAAGGTGCTGCTCGAGCGCTATGTGCGCGGCCGCGAGCTGGCCGTCTCGGTGCTGGACGGCTCGGACGGCCCCGAGACGCTGCCGATCGTCGAGGCGGTGCCATCCCAGGACGAGGACGGACTTCTACGACTTCGAGTCCCGCTACGAGATCGGCCGCACGCGCTTCGTGTGCCCGGCCGAGCTGGAGGACGACGGTGGCCGCGCGCGCGGCGAGCAGATCGCCCTCGAGGCCTGCGCCCGGCTCGGGTGCGCGCGGCTTCGCGCGGGTGGACCTGATGCTGACGCCGAGGCCTCGGAGCTCTACGTGCTGGAGGTCAACCCGATCCCGGGGCTGACCGAGACCAGCCTCCTGCCCCTGGCCGCCGAGGCGGCCGGGATCTCCTTCGACGGGCTGGTCGAGCGGGTGCTGGGCGCGGTGCCGGCACGCTCGGTGCTCTGATCGCGCTGGCGCGGGCGGGTCGTCCGGCGCGAGACTAGCTTGCTCCTGGACGCCGGTGTGATTCGACTGACTTCGCACTGTGCGCAAGCACCGGGACTTCGGTTTCGGCGCGACTCTCCGCGGCGGCGCATGGCCGGAGCTGACCGCGGAGCGAGTGCTCACGAGCGTCGTCATCGCCGGGCGATTCTGCCAGCTAGGACCATCGCCCAACCCGGGTGCCTCCCGTGGCGCCGAGTCCGGTCTGCGGCACCCGCTCGGGCTCACCTGGGTGCCGTCAGCGCTGCGAGCCGCCGGCCGCTACTCGTCGGAGGCGAAATCCTCCGGGGTGACGCGGTCGAGGAAGTCCTTGAACTTCTCCACCACCTCTTCGGTGTCCTCGACCTCGTGCTCGAACTCGATCGCCGACTCGGTGATGACCTCGTCGGCGGCGAAGATCGGAGCGCCGGAGCGGACGGCGAGGGCCAGGGCGTCGCTGGGGCGGGAGTCGATCTCCAGCTCCGTGCCGTTCGCCGCGGAGGCTGATCGAGGCGTAGAAGGTGTTCTCGCGCAGCTCGGTGACCGCCACGCGGGTGCACTCGACCTCGAGCTCGCCCAGCATCTCGGAGAGGAGGTCGTGGGTCATCGGCCGCGGGGTGGAGGCGCCCTGGAGCTTCATGAGGATCGCGGCCGCCTCCGGATGGCCGATCCAGATGGGCAGGAACTTGTTGCTCTCCACGGTCTTCAGCAACACGATCGGCTGCTTGCCGACCATGTCGAAGCTAACGCCGTAGATGACCATTTCCTGCACGCGAGGGCTCCTCGTCCGGGTTGGCGCCAGTATAGGCGCCGCAGTCGGCGGTCCAGCGGGCCGGCCTGACGGGCTCGGGATGCAGCTGTCCGCCGGGGTACACCAGGCGGCCGCTCGCCGCGACTGCGCTTGGCCTCGAACATGGCCTGCGTCGGCATGACGCAGGAGACTCTCCGCGTCCTCGCGCGTCAATCGGGATAGACCGACCGTCCCACGCTGGCCCCGAGCCGGATCTTGTCGCCCGCCGACATGAAGGACTCGCGCGAAGGCTGTCTGGATCCGCTCGGGCAGCCGAACCAGGGCGTCGGCGGGTCTGACTGCGTGACCAGGATCGCGAACTCATCGCCGCCGAGTCGGGCGATCACGTCAGTGGCCCGGGTGCAACCTTGCAGGCGCTCGCCCACCGCGGCCAGCAGCGCGTCGCCGATCTCGTGGCCGTACTCGTCGTTGACGGGCTTGAAGCGGTCGAGGTCGATGTAGAACAGCGACACCTCCTCACCGCTGCTCGCGCGCGTGGTGCACGGCGCCGCGTAGCTCGGTGGTGAACTGGACGCGGTTGGCCAGGCCGGTGAGCTGGTCGTGGAGGGCCTGGTAGGTGATCTGGTCCACCAGCTGACCGTTCTGGAGCGCGGTCGTGGCCTGGGCGGCCACGCCGGAGAGGCGGTCGAGCAGGTCGCTGGTCGGGCGCAGGCGCTGCGGCCCGTCGATACACCGACACTGAGAGAAGGCCGAGGAAGCGGCCCGGAGTGACCAGGGGCACGAGGATCGTGGCCGCGAAGCCGAGCGCCTTGAACAGCTCGCGCAGCTTCGGGTCGCCCGTGTCCTCGTCGAGGAACAGCGGATCCGGGTTCGGGTCGCGACGAGCAGGCGATCGAGGACGCTGCCCGCCGTCGGCGACCACCGCGAGCGGTCCGACGACCCGCGCCGGATCTCGCCTCGCCGACCTGGGTGAGCGCGCTGCGCACGAGCTCGCCGCTCGGCCGCGTCCCACAGATAGACGCCGACCCGGTCGCAGTCCACCACGTCGGGGATCGCCTCGGCCAGCCGCTGGGCGACCTCCGTCGCTGGTTCCGGCCGTGGCCAGCGCCCGGGCCAGGCCGAGCAGGGCGCTCGACTGGCGGTAGCGGCGCTCGGCCTCGAGCAGGGCTGGTGGCGCTGTCCAGGGCGCTGGCGGCGTAGCGGGCGTAGACCTCGAGCAGCTCGCGCTCCTGGGGGAAGAACGCCGTGCCGCTGTCGTACATGGCCAGCAGGCGTCCGTAGTCGTGCCGGTTGGAGCGAACCGGGACGACCAGCCAGGACTCGGGAAACTCCACCGGATGGCCGCTCGAGGAGACGCGCGCCATGGGCCTGCGCCTCCTCGGGCTCGAGAGCCGCGGTGGTGCAGATGCGCCTCCTCGCTGCCCGGCATCCGGATCGCCAGCAGGTAGCGCGGGGCACGCACCTCGACAGCCGCGCGATCGGCGATCCGGGCCAGGACATCCTCGAGCCGGCCGGCGCCGATCAGATCGGCGGCGGTCTGGAACATGCTGTGCAGGCGCTCCTTCATCGCCTCGAGCTGGTCCTCGAGCATCGGCGATCTGCTCGCGAGGACTCGCTGCTGCTGCGGGCCTCATCAGCCGACCAGGTGACCCGGTACTCGCAGGCCGGGGCCCCGAAGGCCGAGCAGCGCTCGTGCTCGACGGAGGCCGGCGGCAGGCCGAAGAGCATGGTCGGCTGACGAGCAGGCCGCAGGTCCAGGCGCAATGGTCGGCACTGCGCTCGAAGCCTTCGACGGGCACAGCGACGAATCTCGGCGAAACCGGGCCCCGAGTCGATCGCCTCGAGCCGGGCCACGGTGCTGTACTTGGCCGCGGTGGTCGCGATCTGGGCGTAGACCGCCTCCGGCGAGCCCAGCGAGCGCAGGAGCGTGGCCACGGGCGAGCTGTTCAGCCGCCGAGCCGCGTCCTCGCCCACGGCGCGGGCGAACTGGGGATGGTGGGTGATGGTCGCTCCCGTTCGCGCCACAGCGCCACCGCCTCCTCGTAGGAGATCCAGTTGACGATGTCGCTGAGCTCCTGGACCGAGCGGCGTCCGCCCGCGCGCTCGAGCAACTCCCGCACCGCGCCGTCGCCGCCGAAGTCGCGCACGCGGGCCAGCAGCACGGCACTCAGGGTGCAGGAAAAGTGCTGGCCCGGCGAAGCCGGCGCCGCAACTTCCGGCGCCTCCGGGCTGCGCGCGGTCGATGACATATGTCCTTATCGGTACGAAGTGGCAGATTGCTTGAGCCCGGCTTGGCGGCGCGCTGTGATAGCCATGCCCTCCACATCCATCGAACAGGGAGCAAGCGCGTGAGCACGAACGGTGCCGGACTGAAAACCGACATGGCAGGACTGCGGGACCACGTCGGCAGCCACCTCGGGTACACCGAGTGGCAGGTGATGGACCAGGAGCGGGTCAACCGGTTCGCCGACGTCACCGACGATCACAACTTCATCCACGTGGATGTGGAGCGGGCCAAGGCCTCGCCGTTCGGGGGCACCATCGCCCACGGCTACCTGACCCTCTCCCTGGCCGCGCCGATCACCATGCAGCTTCTGCAGGTCAGCGACACCAAGGCCGGGGTCAACTACGGGCTCGACAAGGTGCGCTTCCCCGCGCCGCTACCGGTCGGTGCGCAGTGGCGGGGCGGGGCCGAGCTCGTCTCGGTCGACGAGGTGCCGGGTGGCCTTCAGGGCAAGCTCAAGGTGACCATCGAGGTCCAGGGCAGTGAGCGTCCGGCGATGGTGGCCGAGTGCCTGGTGCGCCTGTTCGCGTGACCGCGTGAGCGCGCCTGGACGGTTAAATGAGTGCGCCCCGGAACCGGCGGGATATGAGGCCGGAGCTCGGGGCGCGCTCGAGGGAGGAGAGGTACTACGCGGCACATCATGCAGGCAGCGAGCCCAGAAGTCCAAGACGAGAATGCGAACTGATTCATAATCAGCGCTTATGGAACTCCGGCAGCTTCGCTATCTGGTCGCGCTGGCCGAAGAGGGCAACTTCACCCGCGCCGCGGCAGGCGAGCACATCGCCCAGCCGGCCATGTCGCAGCAGATTCGCCGCCTCGAGAATGAGCTCGGGCTGGCCCTCGTCGAGCGGACCACCCGCCGGGTTGCGCTGACCGAGGCCGGCGAACTGCTGGTGGTGCGCTGCCGGCGGATCCTGGCCGAGCTCGAGGCGGCCGAGGACGAGCTCCAAGCCCTGCGAGGGATGCACACGGGCCACGTCACGATCGGCGCGATGCACACCATGGGCCCGGTCGATCTGTCGCTGGTCCTGGCCCTGTTCCGGCAGCGCCACCCGAACGTCCGCTTCACGGTTCGCGAGCAGTCGAGCGAGGAGATGGCCGAGATGCTGCGTGTGGATGAGCTCGATCTGGCCTTCCTATCGGTGACCGAACGCATCGAGAGCCGGGGGCTCGGCTCTGCACCAGCTCGTCTCCGAGGAGCTGGTCGTGCTGCTGCCCCGCGAGCACCGGCTCGGTAACCGCAAACGGCTGCGCATGGCCGAGCTGGCCGGCGAGGCGTTCATCAGCTTTCGCGCGGGCGCGCGACTGCGCGAGCTGCTCGTGTCGGCGGGACGCGCAGCCGGCTTCGAGCCCGAGGTGACGCTCGAGTCGAACGAGAGCCAGCGTGTCCGCCGCCTGGTCGCACGGGGACTCGGAGTGGCGGTACTGCCCCGCTCCGACGCCGAGGGCCCGGGCGCCGACGTGGCCGTGGCCGCACTGGCCGAGCCCTCGCTGAGCCGCGACATCACCCTGGCCTGGCGCGAAGGGCGGCGTCTCACCCCGGCCGCGGCCGAGTTCCTCGACCTGGCCCGGGAGACGTTCGACCAGCGCATCCGACCCGAGGAGGCGAGGCTGTAGGGGTCGAGGCTGTAGAGGGTCATGGCTTGATCCGGGCAATCGTGGCGGCCTCCCGTGGACCTGCGCTGCAAAAGCGGTGCATCGGGTACGGTCAAGGTGGGAGCTTTACGTCGTCGATGTCAGGAGAAGACCGAATGTCGAGCCGTCGGATCTCTGTCCTTGCCCTCGCCCTGGCCTGCGGGGCGGCATTGCTCATCCCAGCATTCAGCGCCGCTGCCGTCCCTGGCACCTCGGCCTGGCGCGCCTCGGGCGCGCAGTCGCTTGGCGCCATGCCGAGCCGCCAGATGACCTTCACCCTGGTCCTGACCCCCCGGAACCAGGCCGCCCTGAACCGGTTCGTGGCCTCGCGCCACGCCGCGCTTACTCCCGCCGGGTGGAACCGGCAGTACGCGCCTTCGCTCGCGACCGTGAACAGCATCCGCAGGTGGGCCAAGGCACGCGGGCTGCGGGTCAGCTCGGTGTCGGCCAATCGCCTGCTCGTCCGGGTGAGCGGGGCCTCTCCGGCGATCGCCCACGCGCTCGGCACCCATTTCGCCAGTTTCAACAGCGCCGCCTCCGGGCGGTTCTCGCAGATCACCGCGCCGGCCAAGCTGCCGGCGGCGTTGGCCTCACGGGTCAGCGCGGTCCTCGGGCTGTCCAGTCTGTCCCACGCCGCCGTGCCCCGTCCGGCCACCCGGAGTGCCAAGGCCCTGAACTCGGGGCTCGCGAACGTGCCCAAGCTGCCCAAGGCGACGCTGCCGAAGCTGCCCAACCGGCCCGGCGTCTCACTGCCCGCGGCCACGCTGCCGACGCTGCCCAGTGCTCCGAGCCTCAGCTACCCGAGCCAGTACGGGCCGCAGCAGTTCTGGTCGATGTACAACGCCCCGTCGGCCCAGACCGGAAGCGGCCAGCAGCTGGCCATCATCACCGAGGGTGACGTCAGTCAGCCCAAGAAGGACCTGGCCACGTTCGAGTCCAAGTTCGGGCTGCCCACGGTGACCTGGAACCAGATAAACGTGGGCGCCACGACCACCGACACCTCGGGCGACGACGAGTGGGATCTGGACAGCCAGTACTCGACCGGATTCGCACCCGGGGTGAGCACCCTCGACGTCTACGTCGGCCCGTCTCTGGCCGATCAGGACATCCTGAACACGATCAACCGCTGGATCACCGACGACATCTCGAAGCAGGGGAGCTTCTCAGCCGGCGAGTGCGAGCTGCTGGCCTATGCCTCGGGCTTCACGGCCGGCCTGGATGCCGTGCTCAAGCAGGCCGACGCCCAGGGCCAGACGATGTTCTTCTCCAGCGGCGACACCGGCGCCGCGTGCCCGGCCGTCGTCGGCGTGAACGGCGTTCCGGCCGGCGTTCCGGGGACCAACTACCCCGCCTCGAGCCCCTACGGCATCGGGGTCGGAGGTACGAGCGTCCTCTCGCCGAGCGGGCCTTCGGAGATCGCCTGGTACGCCGGCGGCGGCGGCTCGAGCCTGATCGAGCCCACCCCCGGCTTCCAGTCCACGACCACCTACGGCGGCGCGCCGCTGCTCCGGCGCGGAGTGCCCGACGTGAGCCTCGATGCCGATCCTGAGAGCGGGTACGAGGTGATCGTCTCCGGCACCGAGGAGGTGATCGGCGGGACCAGCGCCAGCGCTCCGTCCTGGCAGGGCATCTGGGCCCGAGCCCAGGGCGCCCACAGCGGCGGGCTCGGCTTCGCCGGGCCGGTGATCTACAACACCGAGCCGGCGACGGCCTACCACGACATAACCCTGGGCGGCAATCGGCTCCCCGCCCTGCCCGGCTGGGACTACGCCACGGGTCGCGGCACGCCGGACATCACCGCGTTCGTCGGCGGCGCCTGAGCGGCGCGCTGAGCCTGTGACGCGCCCGCCGGGTGGTCGGCGGGCGCGTCGCTGTGTGCTGTCCTGATGCGAGCAACCACCGGCCGCTTCCGGTGTACATATGTCGACGCCCGTTTAGTGGCGGCCTTGCGCGTGCAGATTCACCTCTAGCCCGCGGTTCCGGGCTCCGGAGGCGGGGCTTTGTGGCTCCATTAGCACCGCGTTATATGCCCTCAGCGGTAGTTCGATGATCATCGAACTTTTGCTATGATTTTGTTCGGAGCAAACCCATGAGAACAACGGAGACAGATCTGAACAGCTTTGAAACCCAGCCTCGCGAGGTAACTGCCTCGGGACGCGAACACAATGATTCCGGCCCGCGCTCGCGTCAGCGCGGCGAGCACGGCGCCGCCGCAGGCGCCCCCAACACGACCACGCGCCGGCGGCAGACCCGGCGGCGGACAGTCCACACCGGCGAGCATCGTGGGAGCGCAGAAAATCGGCGCGCCAATGTCGAGACCGGTGGCCTGGCCGAGAACTCCCTCGATCTGTTCCTGCGCGCGGCACGGGCTCACTCCCTGCTGACCGCCGCCGAGGAGGTCGAGCTGGCCCAGCGCATCGAGCGTGGTGATCTGGCCGCCAAGGAGCGGATGATCAACGCCAACCTGCGCCTCGTCGTCTCTCAGGCCCGCCGCTATCAAGGCCACGGGCTGCCGATGGAGGACCTGGTACAGGAGGGGATGCTGGGCCTGATCCGCGCGGTCGAGAAGTTCGACTGGCGGCGAGGCTTCAAGTTCTCCACCTACGGAACGCTGTGGATTCGCCAGGCGCTGCAGCGCGGGCTCCAGAACCACGGCCGGACGATCCGGCTGCCGGTGCACGTTGCCCAGCGCCAGACCAAGGTCCGCAAGGTAGAAGGCGAACTGAGCACCAAGCTCGGCCGCGAGCCGACCGACGAGGAGGTGGCCGCCGAGGCCAAGCTCCCGGTCGAGGAAGTCGCCGAGTTGCGCGAGTTGACCCGCGGCTTGACCAGCCTCGATCAGCCGGTTGGCGAGGACGGCGAGACCGCCTTCGGCGATCTGCTGGCCAGTGACCAGCCTCAGCCCGCCGAGGAGGTCGAGACCGCCGAGCGCCAGTCGCTCATCAACGGCGCGGTCGACGAGCTCCCCGAGGCCGAGCGCAACGTCATCCGGCTGCGCTTCGGCCTGGAAGGGGCCGAGCCGCTGAATCTCCGCCAGACCGGGATCGAGCTCGGGATTCCCCTGGGCAAGGCTCGCGAGCTGGAGCAGCGGGGCTTGAGCCGCCTGGCTCAGAGCTCTGGGCTCGAGGAGCTTCGCCGGGCCGCCTGACCGGAACGGCCGTCTCTGAACGCCGGACGTGGACCGGGGCCCTTGCGCCCCGGTCCCGTCCGGCGTTTTCTCGTTCTGGCCCCGCACGCCGGGCGTCGTGTTGGCACCAGAGTCAGGCACTAGGCCTCCTCCTCGGGCAGGCATTCCTCGCCGGCGTCGAGGCCCGCCAGCGCGGCCAGGCCATGCTCACCGCCGCCGTAGGGATCGGGCCGGAGCCGAGCCGAGTAGATCGACGGGGCACCGAACAGCCGGGCGACGACCGTCGCCTCCACGATGGCCAGCAGCGCCGGTCCCATGAGCAGATCGAAGTGGCGCGTGAGCTCGAGAACCAAGACGACTGCCGAGAGCGGCCCCTGCATGGCCGCGGCCAAGAAGGCGCCCCCACCGATCAGCGCGTAGGCCGGGACGATCGTATGCGGCCAGACATGTGACCAGACTCCGGCCAAGACACCCGCTGCGAGCACCCCGACGCTCAGCGTGGGGGTGAACAGGCCCCCGGGCGCGCCGGCGCCGAGACAGGCTGCGGTGGCGAGCGGCTTGAGAACCAGGAGGACGGCGAACAGCCCCAGCGAAACGCCGCCGACCAGAGAGGCCTGGACGATCCCCTTGCCGTTGCCGAGCAGCTGCGGATACTGGATCGAGACGACGCCGAGGAGTCCGAGGGTCAAGACGGGGACCAGGAGGCGGGCCCAGCCGGTGGGCCGCAGCCGGTTCGCCCGCTGGACCAACCGCACCCAGCCCACGGCGGCCACTCCGAGCAGCGGGCCGCAGATCAGGGCCCAGACCATCTGCGCGGCGTGCAGCTGGAAGTCGGCCATGTGGTAGGTGTGGCCGGTGCCGAGGAAGATCCAGGCCACGGCGGTGGCGATCACCGACACGCCCAGCGCGGGCAGCACGAGCGGCAGAGCCAGGGTCCCGAGCAGAACCTCGAGCGCGAACAACGCGCCGCCCAAGGGCACGTTGTAGACGGCGGCGAAGCCTGCGCCCGCGCCCGAGGCGGCCAGTAGTCGTCGCTGCCAGACCGGCAACTGGGCCCAGTCGGACAGACGACTGGCCAGGGCGGCGCCGGCCAGCTGGGGAGCTGCCTCACGGCCCAGCGAGGAGCCCATCCCCACGGTGATCACCGACAGCGCCCCCCGGGCCAAGCTGGGCAGGAGGCTCAGGCGCCCCCCCGGGAGCCACAGCGCCTCGGAGACCTCGGTGCCGCCGGAGGGACGAAAGCGATGCATCAGGAGCGCTCCGATCCCAACCAGCACCCCGGCCAGGAGCAGCACCACGACGCGGTGAGATCCCGTCGCCGCCTCGGTGGCGGCCAGGAAGGAGCGGGCGTGAAAGCCGTAGGCGAGATGCTCGGCCAGCCGCAGCAGGCCCATCAGCGCCGATGCCGCCAGGCCGGTGAGAGCGCCGAGCACCACGATCAGCACCCAAAACCGCCAGGTGTAGCCGGCCAAGATGCCGCGGCCGGTCACGTTCGGCTGATGCGAGGACCAGCGGCGGGCGCGCTCTGAAGCCACCGCCCGTGAGCATATGCCCCCGCACCGCGGGGCTGCCGCGCCATGGCGGGCTGCGACGGCGCGGGGACGTCGAGGTGGGGTTAGGGGGCGGTCGTGGTCACCAGGGCGGCGCTGGCTGCGGGCAGCGGGACGACGAACCGTCCGCGGGTTGCGACGATTGCGGCGGTGCGGGAGGTCCCGGTCAGATTCCCGGTGTGGCTGCGGGGGCCGTAGCTCTGGCCGGCGATGGTCACGCCGCTTCGAGCGGAGAGGTTCCTGGCCCGCAGCCGCGCCACGGTCGCGTTCTCGGTGAAGCCGGGCAGCCGGATGGCAACGGTCACCGGCCGCCGCGGGGAATCGTTGATGATCAGCACCCGGACACGGCCATCGGCGCCACGCGTGGACCAGATTCGCAGCGTCGCCGGGCCCCGATGCTCGGCGGCCAGCAGCCGGGAGCCGGGCGGGGCGGCGCGCGTGAACAGAAGCATCCCGTAGTACATCGGCCGGATCTTGGCCGACCAGCGACCGTGACGCTCGGCGAAGGTGAACGGGGCATAGACCCCGGTGCGGAAAGTGTGGATGTTCACGCCATCGACCCCCACCCGGTCCATGTTGAACAGAGTGTCGAGCGCCCACAGCGCGGCGGCGAACGTGTCGCTCACCCCGCGCGCGCCGCCGCAGGAAACGCTGTTCAGCTCGTCGGCGCGAAACGGGGTGTGGTGGGCGTGGGCGGTGGCGACCGCGGCGCTCAAACTCCTCGCCGGGCCGCTCGAGGCCACCGGCAGCAAGAGGTTGTGGATGGTCGGATAGGCGATCGAGTTCCGGGCTGTCGCGCACCGATGGAGCGGATAGCGGTGGAACGTGGCCACCCGAACGCGAGGCTGAGCGCTCAGGTAACGACCGAGGCCGCTGAGCCAGTCCGGCGCACCCGAGGCGGGCCCGACCAGGGGCACCGCGCGAGGCAGCGCGCCGGCGACCGAGGCGTAGTCGCGCAGGTAGGAGGTGAAGCCATAACCCGGTCGGCGGCCGAGGACCGGGACCGTGTGGCGGATGTAGTACCAGCCGAGGGTCGAATAGGCCTCGGGCTCGTTGCCGAGCTCGAAACCGGCGATGCGCCGGCGTCCGATGCCCTGCAAGATCGCCCGGGCCTCGGTGGCGGCGATGCGCCGCTTGTCGGCCTCGAAGTTGACTCCCAGGATGAGCCGGGCATCAAGTGCCCGGGCGGTGGCGGCGGTCACCGCCAGCCAATGGCGGGTCAGCGTGTAGCGGATCCCGCGCGGTCTGGCCATCCCCGCGACGGGCCACCACGTCCAGTCGGTCGTGTCCCCGCCGAAGCGGAGCACCGGCTCCTGGCCGGGGTTGAGGTTGCGCACCAGCTGAAGGAAGACCGGGTTCGGTCGCCGTGGGTTGGCCCCCGAGTAGGCGATCGACGATGGGTACTCGATCGACAGGCCGACGTAGCCCGGCGGGAGCGGCCGCGTGAGCGAGCGGGAGCCGACGTTGACCAGGACTGCGTACCGGGGGATGTTCCGGGCCGGCGTCGCGTCCGCGGCGCAACCGGTGAGGAGCAGGGCGGCGGCCAGGAGGGCGACCCATCCCCGGCAGAAGCGGGGTCTCCAGGACGTCGGGGCGTGGGGCGTCGGGGCGTGGGGCGTCGGGGCGTGGGGCGTCGGGGCGCTGCGGCTCATGCGCCCGGCGATCCTACGCTGCCCCGGCTGCACCTCTCCTGCATCGGGTTTTGCGGCCGGGCGCACCGCCGCACTATGCGACGAACGTCACACAAGCACCGAGCATACGTTCGCTAGTGTGCTCCGTCGTCGGTCCGGCCCCACGGCTGGATCGTCCCTGCGCACGAATCAAAACCAGCGTCGCGTTCAAAGCGCGGCGTACTGCGCCTGAACATCCGCTGAAACGAGCGTTGCTCCGCCGGGTTCAGCGTGTCGCCCACGACTGGTGGGAATTCCGGCACGCCGGCTTGGCGATGTGACCCGACGTTAGGAGTGCCCAGAAAATGAACCGGTTCATGCTGCCTGCGGGCGTCGCGCTTGTCGCTGTCGCCCCCGGCGTCGCCCAAGCCAAACCCCCGACCCCCGATCATGTTCGCGCCTACGAGCGGGCCTACCACGAGGTAAGCCACAAGCTGGGGCGCCGCGCCCCGGGCCGCAACATCCTCCAGAATGGCGCGCGGGCCAACCGGTCGGTGACCGATGCCCAGACCGTCTCCTCGATCGTGGTGCTCGAGCGTATGCTCGCGCCCAGGATAAGCCCGGTCAGCGCGTCGAGCACACCGACCGGGGTCATCGGCGGCAGCACCGCCGGGGCCGGCGGCGTGCCCGCTTGTGCGTCGGAGTCGGGCAGCAACTACTCGACCGGTGCTTCGAACACCAACGGGTCCTCTGGCGCGACCGGCCGCTACCAGATCCTGCCCTCCACCGCCGCGGCTTACGGCTGCAGCCTGGCCACCGCCGCGGGGCAGGATGCCTGCGCCCAGACGATCTACGAGCACCAGGGCGCAAGCGCCTGGGTCGGCTGCGGCGGCTGAGACGCCGCCCCGGCGCTCCGCTTGCGTTGGGAGCACCCCTCTCTCCGAGTACACGCCTCGGGTCCCGAGTGACGATCTCGGACCCGGGGCGTATCTCGCATCTGGGGCCCGGCCAGGCGATGCCCGACGGGTCCTTACCTCACCCCGGTGGGCGGAACCGCTTCCAGCTCGAGTGGCCTGGTTTTCGTCCGGCGCACCTGGCCTACCGGCGGTCCGGGAGTGGGCGATCCAGGACTCGAACCTGGGACCTCTTCCTTATCAGAGAAGCGCTCTAACCGACTGAGCTAATCGCCCGGGAGGGGTGATTCTAACTGCGCGCGGGCCGATGCTCGGCCCGCAGCTTCGCCTGTCGGGCTCAGCGTCGCAGGCGCGTGGCCAGCTCGAGCGCCTCCTCGGCCGTGCCGAAGCTGAGCTGGACTCGGTAGCCACCGTCGCCGGCCGCGCTCACCTCGACGTCGCGGCCCAGGAGCGCGCCGAAGGTGTCGTGGATCTGGGCCACGGCGGCCTCCTGGTCGGGATGCAGCGCGCGCGATCGCCTCCGGGGACGCCGCGGCGAGTGTGCGTCCTCATTGGCCTCGCGGGCCGCGGCCTCGAGCTCGCGGACCGACCAGCCGCGCGTGATCGCCGAACGGCCCAGGCGCCGCCGCTGGTCGTTCTCACGGGCCAGGAGCAGTGCCCGGCCGTGGCCCTCGGAGAGCTGGCCGGCCTCGATCGCGCCGATCGCCTCGTCGGGCAGGTCGAGCAGGCGGATGAGATTAGACACCGCGACCCGGCTGCGGCCCACCCGCGCGCCGACCTGCTCGCGGGACAGGCCGAGCTCCTCGGTGAGGGCGGCGCAGGCCCGCGCCTCGTCGATCGGGTTGAGGTCCTCGCGGGCCATGTTCTCGACCAGGGCCATCTCCAGCGACGCCGCGTCGTCGCGGTGGCGAACGATGGCCGGAACCGTTTCTAGTCGGGCCAGGCCCGCGGCCCGCCAGCGCCGCTCGCCGGCGATCAGCTCATACGTGCCCCCGGGCACCGGGCGGACCAATACGGGCTGCAGGATGCCGCGGACCTTGATCGACTCGGCCAGGCCGGCCAGCGCTGACTCCTCGAACACGGTGCGGGGCTGATGAGGGTTGGGGACGATCAGCTCGAGGGGGAGCTCCCGTAGCTCCTCGGCCTCGTCCCGCGGGGCGACCGAGAGGATCGCCGACAGACCGCGCCCCATCCCGCCGCGCTGACGCTCAGCCACGAGCCGCCACCTCCTTGGCCAACTCGAAGTAGGCGTCGGCGCCCGCGCAGTGCGGGTCGTAGTGGATCACCGGCTGGCCGAAGCTGGGCGACTCTCCGACCCTGACGTTGCGGGGAATGACCGTGTTGAAGACCAGTCGGGGAAAGTGCTCGCGAACCTCGCGCTCGACGTCCTGGGCCAGGCGGGTGCGCCCGTCGTGCATGGTGAGCAGCATCCCGGCCACGGTGAGACGCGGGTTCAGCTCGCGCTGGACGAGGGCCAAAGTATCGAGCAGGCCGGCCAGGCCTTCGAGGGCGAAGTATTCGGCCTGCACGGGCACGATCACCCGGTCCGCGGCCACCAGGGCATTTACGGTCAGTGGACCCAGCGAAGGCGGGCAGTCCAGGAGCACGAAGGCGTAGCGGTCGCGCAGCGAGGCCAGGGCGTCGCGCAGCCGGTTCTCCGATCCGGCCAACCGCGGGAGCTCGACCGTCGCGCCGGCCAGATCCGGACCCGCTGCGACCACACTCAGGTGGAGAATCCCGCTGGGGATCACGGCGTCGGCCAGGTTGCGGCCGCCGACCAGGGCGTCGTACACCGAGGGACGCGTGTTCTTGTCGAGCCCCAAACCCAGCGTGGCGTTCGACTGTGGGTCGATGTCGATCAGGAGGGATTCATAGCCGGCCTCGGCCACGCAGGCGGCGAGGTTGACCGCTGTGGTGGTCTTTCCCACCCCGCCCTTCTGATTGGCGATTGCGTAGACGGTCCCCATTGGCTCCCCTGAAGCTATCGCCGTTCGCGGTCAGACGACCGGGCGGCGTTGGCCGCCCAGCGGGCGCTTACGGGCCACGCCGGGGCGGCGCGGGAAGCGGTCGGGAGTCGGCGCAACCTTGACCAGGGGATGCAGATGCCGGTGCATCGCTCCGGCATAGGGCTCGACCCGGATCGGAGCGTCGGGCCGGAGGCCGAGCTGAGCGGCCGCGGCGACGCCGGCCGCCTCATCCGCGGTGTCGCGCCGACCGCGCCATGCCACCAGCGTCCCCCCGACCGTGAGCAGCGGGGCGGCGTATTCGGCGAGCACCGCCAGCGGAGCGAGGGCCCGGGCAGTGACCAGCTGACACCGCTCTCGACCGTCGACCCAGGACTCAGCCCGCTGGTTGACGACGGTCGCGTTGGCGAGGCCGAGCTGCTCGATCGCTCGCTCGATGAAGCGGCATTTCCGGGCATTGCTCTCGACCAGCCAGACACGGGCCTCCGGCCGCGCGATGGCCAGGCAGAGTCCGGGCAGACCCGCGCCGGCGCCCAGGTCGGCCACCGTCGCAGCCGCCCGGACCGCCGGGAGCTCTAGCGCGACGAGCGAGTCGGCGAGATGGTCGTTGCGGATGCCCTTGACGTCCCGCACCGTCGTCGGCGCCTCCGGCTCGGTCGAGAGGATGCGGACGAGGCGCTCGAGCTGGGCGGCCGACCGGCCGGTCAGGCCGTGGCGGGTGGCGAGGCGGGCCACAACGCCGCTGACCGCGGACGGCGCGGGCGGGCGACGCCGGCGCGGCTCACTCGGAGGGAAGGCTGCGCTCACGCTCGATGTAGGCGGCGTAGCGCTCGCACATCGCCGCCAGCCGGGCGCCGGCGTGGGCGTCCAGGGCCGAGATCTCGTCCGGGTCGAGCAGCGGGAGCACGTCGGCCACCAGGGCATGGCCGCGGGCCATCCACTGGTAGTAGTGGCGCCCCGAGTGGTGATAGGGCCCGTACAGGCGCGCGCGGGGAAAGCGCTCCTCCAGCCACCGGAACAGCCGCTCGTGACGCACATGCATCCGCAGCACCACCTGCGGCTGGCGTCCGTCGCCGCCGAAGTGTCCCTCCCCGACCAGCAGGCCGATCAGCAGGCCCCGGTCGAAGTCGGACAGGTGGACCATTCCACCCCAAGGTTCTACCGGCCCGCTGTTTCACCGTCAAGAAAAACGTGAAACATCACGCGCCGGGTGCCGCGCGCCGCGTGGTACACGCGGCGCGGGCGCGGCGGCGCAACGGTGCGGGGGCGTGGCACCGGGGCGCGGGGGCGTGGCTAGTTGACCACCGGGGCTACGACCAACCGCCGCGAGGGCTCCTGGCCCTCGCTGTAGGTCTCCACGTCGAGCCGCGTCTTCAGGTGCTCGTGGATCACCTTGCGCTCCCCGGCGCTCATCGCCTCCAGGGGGACGGCACGGCGATGGTTGACCGCCGTCTCGGCGGCCTGGTCGGCCATCGCCCGCAGGGCCACGGCCCGCCGCTCGCGGTAGCCGGCAGCGTCAACGACGACCGGGCGGCGCTCGACGTCGCCGCGCATCGCGAACCGGTAGGCCAGATGCTGGATCGCGTCGATCGTCTGCCCGTGGTGCCCGATGAGCAGGCCGAGATCGTCTCCGTCGCCGCGGAACTCGGCGACCAGGCCGTCATCGTCCTCACGGATCTCGACCGTGGCCTCGATTCCGGCCTCATCGGCAATCCGCTCGAGCAACTCCTGCACACGAGTCGCGGGCTCGGCCTCGGGCATCGTCAGCGGCGCCGGCCGGAGCGCTTCTTCTTCTTGCGCGGCGGGGCGGGAGGACGGGCGGGCGGGTGGCCTCCAGACTGGGGACTGGCCACCTTCGTCTCCTCGGCTGCCTTGCCCTGGCGTTGGCCCGCACGGGCGAGCAGACGCGCGCCGAAGCTGCCACCCGACCCGGCGCCATTGGCGGCAGTCGGTTCAGCCCCGTTGGCCCCCAGCGCTCGCTTTGGACCCGAGCGGGTGGTGGGAACCACGCTCGTTGCCGCGCCGTCGGCACCACCGCCCGCGGTTGCCACCTTCACCGGGCCGATGCGGCGCCGGATCACGTACTGCTGGGCCATCGTCCACGTGTTGGTGGTAATCCAGTAGACGAGGACGCCGGCCGGGAAGTTGATCACGAACAGGACGAAGACCAGCGGCATGAAGAGCATGATCCGGCGCTGGTTCTTGTCCATCGTCGCGCTCGACATCATCAGGCTCGACGCGAGCTGGGTACCGATGTACAGGACGATGAGCACGATCAAGGTCACGCCCGCGGCCTTGTTGGTCAGATCGCCCACGAACAGGAACCCGGCCCCGTGGCCGACCCCACAGGGCCGCAGGTGCGCCTTGTCGATCAGTCCGCTGGCCAGCCTCGGCTGGTGCGCCGGACAGATGTCCACGCGCAGGCTCTGGCGCAGCATGTAGAACAGCGAGATGAACACGGGAATCTGGGCCACCATCGGCAGACAGGAGCCGAGCGGGTTGACCTTGTTCTCCCGGTAGAAGCGCATCATCTCCTGCTGCTGGCGCTCCTTGTCGTCCTTGTACTTGGCCTGGAGCGCCTTGATCTCGGGCTGCAACTGCTGCAGGCGCTGCATCGAGCCGAACTGCTTGACCGTCAGCGGGATCAAGATCGCCCGGACGCACACGGTGAGGAGCACGATCGAGAAGCCCCAGGAAACCCCCAAATGGTGGTGGAAGAACACCAGGACCGACTCGAAGACGTCGATCAGCGGCTGGAAGATGTTGGCCGTTAAGAGCATGCTCAGGCGCTCGTCACCGGGCTTCGGGGCTTGAAGAGCCGTTGCTCTGCAACTGGATCAACCCCGCCATGGCTCCAGGGGTTGCAGCGAACCAGTCGCCACCCGGCCAGGACAAGCCCTCTGAGTATGCCGTATGACTCGATCGCCTGCACCGCGTACTCAGAGCAGGACGGGTAGTAGCGGCAGCGGTTACCGAACGCCGGTGAGAGGAGCCGTTGGTAGCCCCGGATCGGCACCACGAGCAGGGAGCGCGGGCGGATCACGAGCCGTCTCCGTCGATCTCCCGGGACGGCCCAGCGCTCGCCCCCGGGACCTTCGCCATCAGCTCGGTCAGGGCCGCGCGAAGGCCGCCCAGGCCCTCGCGCTCAGCCAGCTCACGCGCCCCCTTACGCGCCACGACGACCGCGTCGGTGCCGGCGGGAAGACGGCCGCTCTCGGCCGCGAAGGCCTCTCGGAGCAGTCGCTTGACCCGGTTGCGCTCCACCGCGCCGCCGACCTTGCGCGATACCGACAGCCCAAGGCGAGGCTCGCCGTCTTGACTCTCCGGTCGCGGGTGAGCGGGTGTGTCCCCGCGCGGGAACACATACAGAACCAGGTCACGCCCCGCGTGCGAGCGGCCGTGGCGAAACACCCGGTCGAACTCCGCGCTGCGCGAGAGCCGCCCCCGTCCTGGACGTTGCCCGGACACGGCGCCAGCCCGCCCGGCGCCCATCAGACTGTTAGGCGCTTGCGTCCCTTCGCGCGCCGGCGCTTGAGAGTCAGACGCCCCGCGCGTGTGCGCATCCGGGTACGGAACCCATGAGTACGTGCGCGCTTGCGCTTCTTTGGCTGGTAGGTGCGTTTCATGGCTACGGGCCCGGGGCGGGAGCGACGCAGTATACGCAGGTGCGTGCGGAGCTCCGGAGGGGGGCCGGGCCGGGCTCGGGATGCGGTCGGGCCACTTCTTGTTCACTTTTTCTCGCGCTTTGCGTCAAGGCCCAGGAAGAAGGCGATCCGGGGCCGGTGGCCGTTGTATATTCGCCGGCCCCGGGGCGGTTCCGCCCCCTGGCCCGCAAAGTTTCTCCGTTGCTCCTGGGAGGAGTCGCTTGTCGCTGCCCGCTCAACCTGAGTCGCTGCCCGCATGGCGCAGGATCAGAGCTGAGCTTCGGGAGCAGGTCGGTGACTCCCAGTACGAGATCTGGCTCGCGGGCCTCGAACTGCGTGACTGGGATGGTGAGCGGCTGCTCCTGGCCGCGCCGGCGGCCACCCGGGGCTGGGTGGCCGACCGCTTCCGGCAGGTCATCGAGCGCTGCGCCCGGCAGACCCTCGGCGAGAGCACCCGCGTGGTCCTGGACGCGGGCGAGGGAGGCGGCGGCGGCGGCAAGGCACCCGCGTCCCGGCCGGCCGCCGCCCCCGCGGAGAGCTTCAACCCCCGCTACAGCTTCGACCAGTTCATCATCGGCCACAACAACCGCCTGGCCCATGCCGCCGCGCTCGCCGTCGCCGAGCATCCCGGCCAGGCCTACAACCCGCTGTTCCTGCACGCCCCGCCGGGGCTCGGCAAGACGCACCTGCTCCACGCGATCGGCAACTACGTGATGGCCTACAGCGGCGGTGCGGTGGTCCGCTACGCGACGGCTGAGGCGTTCACCAATCATTTCCTCACCGCCCTGAGCACCAGGACGATCGAGCCGTTCAAGCGCGCCTACCGCGACGCCGACGTGCTGCTGATCGACGACGTTCAGTTCCTGGCCAGCAAGACTAAGACCGAGGAGGAGTTCTTCCACACCTTCAACGCGCTGTATGAGGCCGGACGCCAACTCGTACTGAGCTGCGACCGGCTCCCGCGCTCGCTGACCTCGATCGAGGCTCGGCTACGCGAGCGCTTCGAGGCCGGTCTCGTCGCCGACATGACCCCCCCGGACCACGCCACCCGCGTGGCCATCCTGCGCAAGCGCGCCGCCCTGGACGGCATCGACTTGGCCGAGCCCGCCGTGCTCGACCTGATCGCCGCCCGGGTCACGAACAACATCCGTGCGCTCGAGGGCGCGCTGATCCGGGTGGTCGCCTACCACTCGCTGACCCAGCGGCCGATCGACGTCAGCCTGGCCCGTGGGGTCATGGACTCGATGTATCCGGTGCGCAGCCGCTCCGCGCCCACTGTCGAGGACGTCAAGCGCATCGTCGGTGAGCAGTTCTCGCTCTCGGCGGACGAGCTTGTTTCAGCTACGCGCACCGCCCGCGTGGCCTGGCCGCGCCAGCTGGCCATTCACCTCGCCCGAGAGCTGACCGGTGCCTCGCTCAAGAGCATCGGTGAGGCGTTCGGCGGCCGCAATCACGCCACGGTGCTACATGCCTGCAAGCGTGTCTCGGAGCGGTTATCCGCGGATGAGAACGTTGTCCACGAGCTCGACTCGCTGACCCAGCGCCTCGGCAATCAACAAGCCGACCGCATTGGTTGACAGACTTGCCTGTCGCCCCCGCGCAACAACTTCCCCGCTAGATGCGGGAGATCGCGCACTTCTCCACAGCTTCTATTCGCTCTATGACTTCTAATTCCTTCTTGAGGTATTCATCGTGAAGATCTCCGTCGACCGAGACCGACTGCTCGCACAGCTGCAGACCGTGAGCCGTGTCGCCTCGACCCGGAGCGCAATCCAGGCTCTATCCGGCGTCCAACTGGCGGTCAACTCCGCCGGCGGCGAGCTCCGAGCGACCGACATGGATGTCGGCCTGCGGGTGCCGCTCGAGTCCGAGGTGGCCCGCGAGGGGGTGGTCGTGCTCCCCGCTCGGCTCCTGCTCGATGTGGTCCGCTCACTGCCGGCAGCTTCGGTGACGCTGGAGCTGCGCTCGGCCGAGCAGGACGTGGAGCTGGTGTCCGGGAACGCCACCTTCCACATCCGCGTCCTGCGCACTGAGGACTTCCCCCCCTTCCCCGAGCCCGAGGTCGATTCAGCCGTCGACCTACCGGCCGATGCCTTCGTCTCCACCGCGCTCAAGGTGGCCGGCTCGGCCTCGCGCGATGAGACCCGGCCCGTGCTGACCGGGATCCTCGTGTCGGCCTCGGAGCGCGAACTGCGCATGGTGGCCACTGACTCCTACCGGCTCAGCGTCAAGGAGACGACCCTCGAGGCCCCTCTCTCGTCGGGATTTGAGGTCAACGTGCCGGCGCGGGCGCTGCAGGAGCTGGGCCGCCTGGTCAGCCACGCCGAGGGCGAGCGGCTGCAGGTCAGCGTGCGCCAGAACCAGGTGCTGTTCACCCTCGGCCGCGTGATCCTGTCCTCCCGGCTGATCGACGGGCAGTTTCCGAATTACCGCCAGCTGCTGCCCGAGAGCTTCGAGCACGAGCTGCGGCTGGCCGGCCCCGAGTTCACCGACGTGGTCCGGCGGATGAGCTTGCTAGCCCAGAAGAACGCCCCCCTACGGCTGTCCTTCACCACTGGTGAGCTCACGGTCTCGGCCCAGACCCCCGACGTGGGCGAGGCCCGCGAGTCGATGCCGGTGGCCTTCCAGGGCGAGACGCTGGAGATTGGCTTCAACCCCGAGTTCCTGCGCGCCGGCCTCGAGGCGATCGACGAGGGTGACGTGCTGCTCAAGCTGATCAGCCCGCTACGGCCGGGGTTGATCGAGGCCGGGGACGAGAGCGGCTTCCGCTATCTGATCATGCCGATCAGGCTGAACGTCTAAGACGGAGCGGGAGATGCGCGTGCTCCGCCTGAGCGTGCGGGACTTCCGTAGCTATACGAGCGCGAGCGCCGAGCTCGGGCCCAGCCTGACGGTCATCACCGGCCCCAACGGCGCCGGCAAGACGAATCTCCTCGAGGCGCTGTATTTCGGCTGCACCGGGCGCTCCTGCCGGACGACCAACGAGCGCGAGGTGGTCCGCTTCGGGGAACAGGCCACCCGGGTGGTGGTCGCGGCCGAGGCGCAGGACGGGCTGCATGAGCTGACCGTGGGCTTCGTGCCGGGCGAGCCGAAACGTATGCGGGTCGACGGGGCTGCCGTCGAGCGCATGGTCGAGGTGGCCGAGCGCCCACTGGTCAGCGTCTTCCTGCCCGATCGCCTGGAGTTGGTCAAGGGGGCGCCGTCCCTGCGCCGTGCCCATCTGGATCAGTTCGTGGCTGCCCTCTGGCCCGCGCGGGTGGGGACGCGACGCGCCTACGCCCAGACACTGGCCCAGCGCAACGCGCTGATCGCCCGCCTGCGCGCCGGTGACGGCCAGCCCGACTCGCTGGCCACCTGGGACCAGCAGCTGGCTCGTCACGGGATCGCCTTGATGGAGGACCGGCGGGCTGCGGTCGCGACGATCGGGGAGCTGTTCGCGCGGTGCTGCCGCGAGCTCGGTCTGGACGGCGAGCCCGAACTGGCCTACCGGCCCCGGTCACGGGCCACGGAGGTCGACACGCTGGCCGGTGAGCTGGCCGAGCGCCGGGCCTCGGACCTCGAGCGGGGCTTCACCGGACACGGTCCCCACCGGGACGATCTCCGCCTGGCCCGCGAGGGCCGGGAGCTGCGGGCCTACGGGTCGCAGGGGCAGCAGCGCCTGGCCCTGCTCGCGATGCTGCTGGCCGAGCGGGAGGCGATTGCCGAGCGGCGCGAGATCCCCCCGCTGATGCTGCTCGACGACGTGATGTCAGAGCTCGACCAGAACCGCCGCCGTTCGCTGGTCGAGCTTCTGCGCACCGCCGGCGGCCAGGCGGTGATCACCGCAACCGACCCGGAGCAGGTGCCCGGAGCTGATGAGACGGATGTGCATCATCTCGCCGTGGGCGGCGGCCGCGTGCTGTCGGCGTCAGAGCCGGTGCTCCGATGAACGCTCGGACCGGGCCATGACCCGCTACCGGCGTGCTCCCCGGCCCCTCGAGTCCGCCTTCTCGCGCCTGGCCGATGAGCTCGCGCCCGACACCCTCCTGTCCGAGGTGCAGCGGGCCTGGCCGGCGGCGGTTGGCGAGCTGATCGCCGCCGAGGCACGGCCCACGGCGGAGCGGGGCGGAGTGCTGACCGTCTCGTGCTCGGCGTCGGTCTGGGCGCAGGAGCTCGACCTGATGGCGACGCAGATCCTGGCTGAGGTCAACGGACGCCTGCAGCGCGGTTCGGTGCAGCGCCTGCGATGCGTCGCCGTGGGCCACTCGCAGAGCCCGTTTGCATGACCCATTTTGTGCACTTTTGCAGGCAAAACGTCACATGCGGGGACCGGGTTTCGACCGCAGCCTGTGCTATCCTGAAGGACATAATTCCTTGACGTCCTGGCGCGCCTAGCCCGGCGCGGGACCGGGGCGTCCCAACGTCATCGGAGGATCGTTGGCGAACGACGACGGCGCTACAGCGGGCGCCAACAGCAAATCCAGCTACGACGCACAGGACATCACCGTGCTCGAGGGACTCGAGGCGGTGCGCAAGCGTCCGGGCATGTACATCGGCTCGACCGGTGCACGGGGTCTGCACCATCTCGTGTACGAGGTCGTGGACAACTCTGTCGACGAGGCGATCGGCGGCCACTGCTCGCGTGTGGACGTCACAATCCATCCGGACAACTCGGTCACCGTCATGGATGACGGCCGGGGGATCCCGGTGGCCGTGATGGCCAAGGAGGGGCGCCCGGCGCTGGAGGTCGTGATGACCGTGCTGCACGCCGGAGGAAAGTTCGGCGACGGCGGCGGCTACAAGGTCTCCGGCGGACTGCACGGCGTCGGCGTGTCGGTGGTCAATGCGCTGTCCGAGCGCCTCGAGGTCGAGGTGCGCCGTGACGGGCACGTGTTCACGCAGACCTACGAGCGCGGCAAGCCGCAGACCGATGTCGTGAAGGGCGCCGCGACCACGGAGACCGGGACCACGACCACCTACCTGCCCGACGGCGAGATCTTCGACGAGATCGAACTCGACTTCAAGACGATCGAGGAGCGCATGCGGGACACCGCGTTCCTGACCCGCGGCCTGCACATCACGATCATCGATGAGCGCGGCGAGGGTCACCGGGCCGAGTTCCAGTACGAGGGCGGGATCGTTGACTTCGTCGCCTACCTGAACCAGAACAAGGAGCCGATCCACAAGAAGATCATCTCCTTCGAGGGCGAGAGTGACGAGGGCGCCATCGAGGTGGCCATGCAGTGGAACTCCTCCTATCAGGAGTCGGTGTTCTCGTTCGCCAACAACATCAACACGCTCGAGGGCGGGTCCCACCTCAGTGGCTTTCGGTCCGCCCTGACCAGCGCGTTGAACCGTTACGCGCGCGACAAGGGCGAGCTGCGGGAGAAGGACGACAACCTGACCGGTGAGGACGTCCGCGAGGGCCTGACGGCGGTCATCTCGGCCAAGCTCACCGACCCCCAGTTCGAGGGCCAGACCAAGACCAAACTCGGCAACCCGGGCATGCAGGGCTTCGTCCACTCGATCGTCAACGCTCGCCTGGCCGAGTTCCTCGAGGAGAATCCCGCTGACGCTCGCGCGGTGATCCGCAAGGCGGTCCAGGCCGCCCAGGCCCGCTCGGCCGCGCGCAAGGCACGGGATCTGACCCGGCGCAAGTCGGCGCTCGAGAACTCCACCCTGCCGGGAAAGCTGGCCGACTGCTCGATCAAGGATCCGTCACTGGCCGAGCTGTTCGTGGTCGAGGGCGACTCCGCCGGCGGCTCGGCGGTGAGCGCGAGAGACCGGAGCACGCAGGCCATCCTCCCGTTGCGCGGGAAGATCCTCAATGTCGAGAAGAGCCGCATCGACAAGGTGCTGGCCAACACGGAGATCCAGGCCCTGATCACGGCCATCGGCACGGGAGTCCGGGACGAATTCGATCTCGCCCGGGCCCGGTATCACAAGATCGTGCTCCTGACCGACGCCGACGTCGACGGCGCCCACATCCGAACCCTGGCTCTGACCCTGCTGTTCCGGGAGATGCAGCCGCTGATCGACGCCGGCTACGTCTACATCGCCAAGCCGCCGCTCTACCGCCTGACCCGGGGCAAGAACAACCGCTACATCGAGCGCGAGTCAGAGCTCGAGGACATCCTGCTCGGCGACAAGTTCGAGAAGCTCGAGATCACCGACGGGTCAGGCAAGCAGTTCAAGCTCACCGAGGCGCGCTGGAAGCGCTTCTCGCGCCTGCTCGAGACCTATGAGGGCTGGGCCTCGGCTCTGTCGGCCGCTCATGGCCACGGCGTGGTTCTGTTCATGCAGCAGGCCCGCCTGCTCGAGGAGCAGATCACCGACGAGGCCAGCCTGCTGCGTCACGTCGCGGCCAGCGAAGGTAACGGCAGCGGGGACGCCCACAAGCTGGTGCTGATCGAGGAGCGGCCGACCGAGCTGGTCGTGCGCACGATCGAAGCCAAGACCGGGCTGGCCACCACCCACAATGTGCGCCGCACGGCGATCGAGGCCCACGAGTACCGCAAGCTGGCCGAGGTCCATGCCGACCTGGCTGACCTCGTGGGGACGCCGCCGTTCACCGTCCGCCTGGGCGAGACCTCGCGGGATGCCGAGAGCTTCGACGAGCTGCGCGAGGTGATCCTGGCCGTCGCCCAGCGGGGCATCGAGTACTACCGCTTCAAGGGGCTGGGCGAGATGGACTCCGAGGAGCTCCGGGAGACCACCATGGATCCGGCCAGCCGGACCCTGGTCCAGGTCACGATCGAGGACGCGGCCTCGGCCGACCTCGTGTTCTCGACGCTGATGGGCGATCAGGTCGAGCCGCGCCGCGCGTTCATCGAGGACAACGCCAAGTACGCCTTGAACATCGACGTATGACCGTGGCCACAGTCCACGGACGAGACGAGTAAGGGAGGCCCGGAATGTCCATCGACACGATCGACGGCGGCAACATCGAGCCGCGCGGGCTCGAGCAGGAGATGCGCTCGGCGTATCTCGACTACGCCATGTCAGTCATCGTCGGACGGGCGCTGCCCAGCGTCGAGGACGGGCTGAAGCCCGTCCATCGCCGTGTCCTCTACGTGATGAACGAGCTCGGTCTGCGGCCGCCTCGCCGGCATGTCAAGTGCGCCCAGATCGTCGGCGAAGTCATGGGCAAGTTCCACCCCCACGGCGACAGCCCGATCTACGACACGCTGGTCCGCCTGGCCCAGGACTTCTCGATGCGCTACCCGCTCGTCGACGGCCACGGCAACTTCGGCAACATCGACGGCTACTCGGCCGCGGCGATGCGCTACACCGAGGCTCGCCTGGCCCCGCTGGCCACGGAGATGCTCCGGGACATCGACCAGGAGACGGTCGACTTCGTCCCCACCTACGACGGCTCGCGCCAGGAGCCGCTGCTCCTGCCGGCCCGCTTCCCGAACCTGCTCGTAAACGGCGCCTCCGGGATCGCCGTCGGGATGGCCACCAACATCCCGCCGCACAACCTGCGTGAGGTGATCGCGGCCACGATCGCCTACATCGAGGACCCGCAGATCGATGTCGAGGGCCTGATGAAGCACATCAAGGGCCCGGACTTCCCGACCGCGGGGACCATCCTGGGCCGCGAGGGGATCCGCGACGCCTACGCCACCGGCCGCGGCCGGGTCCGCGTGCAGGCCCGGGCCCACATCGAGCCGATCGGACAGGGCAAGGAGGCGATCGTCGTCACCGAGCTGCCCTATCAGGTGCGCCGGGACGGCGAGGGCGGCGTGATCCTGAAGATCAAGGAGCTTCACGACCAGAAGAAGCTTTCCGAGATCGCCGACCTGCGCAACGAGTCCGATCGCCGCGGGATGCGGATCGTGATCGAGCTGAAGCGCGACGCGATCCCCAAGGTGGTGCTGAACAAGCTCTACAAGCACACGTCGCTGCAGACCACGTTCGGGGTGAACATGGTCGCCCTGGTCGACAACGTGCCCCGGACCCTGTCGCTGCGCGAGGTCATCGGCTACTACGTCGATCACCAGCGCGAGGTCATCGTCCGCCGGACCAAGTACGAGCTGCGCCGCTCCGAGGAGCGCGCCCACGTGCTCGAGGGTCAGCTCATCGCGCTGGCCAACCTCGATCAGGTCATCGCCCTGATCCGCGCCTCGCGCGACACCGAGGCCGCCCGCCAGGGCCTGGTCGAGCAGTTCGAGCTGACCGTTATCCAGGCCCAGGCCATCCTTCAGCTCACCCTCTCCCGCCTCACCGCGCTCGAGGCCGACAAGATCAAGCAGGAGCACGCCGATCTGATCGAGCGGATCAAGGAGCTGAGGGAAATACTCGGTGACGAGCAGCGCGTCAACGACCTGATCAAGGACGAGCTCAAGGAGATCGCCGAGGCCTACGGTGACGACCGACGGACCGAGATCACCCACGCCGAGGGCGAGATCGACATCGAGGACCTGATCGCCGATCAGCAGATGGTCATCTCGATCACCCATTCGGGCTACATCAAGTCCCTGCCGTTGTCGACCTACCGCCAGCAGCGCCGCGGCGGGATCGGCGTCACGGGGATGGACATGAAGGACGACGACTACATCGAGCACCTGTTCGTCTGCTCGACGCACGACTACCTGCTGTTCTTCACCAACCGCGGGAAGGTCTACCGGCTGAAGGTCTACGAGCTGCCCGAGGCTTCGCGCACGGCCAAGGGCCGGGCGCTGGTCAACCTACTGCCGCTGCGCGAGGGCGAGCGCGTCCAGTCGGTGTTGTCCACGCGCGACTTCACCGAGGGCAAGTACCTGGTCTTCGCGACCCGCAAGGGCCAGACCAAGAAGACCGAGTTCCTGGCCTACAACACCCCGATCAAGGCCGACGGGATCATCGCCATCAACATCCGCGATGACGATGAGCTGATCGCCGTGCGCCGGACCAGCGGGCATGACGACATCATCATGATCTCCCGCTCGGGCCAGGCGGCGCGCTTCAGCGAGGGCCTCCTGCGGCCGATGGGTCGCGACACCAGCGGCGTCCGGGGCATGAACGTCGCCCAGAAGGACAACGCGGTGCTGGCCATGGATGTGGCCCGCGACGACCAGGAGCTGCTGGTCGTGACCGAGAACGGCTACGGCAAGCGCACTCCGATCGACGAGTATCCGGTCAAGGGCCGGGGCACGATGGGGGTCAAGACGATCACCCTGACCGAGAACAAGGGTGCCCTGGCCGGCGCCCTGGTCGTCCGCGAGCACCAGGAGCTCGTGTTCATCTCCCAGAACGGAATGGTTCAGCGCACCTCAGTGCGCGGGATCAACCGCTACGGCCGCGCCTCCCAGGGCGTCCGGGTGATGAACATCCGCGAGGACGACCAGGTCAGCGCGGTGGCCCTGGTCATGGAGTCAGAGGCGGCCACGGCGGCGCCGGTGGCCGACGAGCCGCTGGATCTGCTCGCCTCCGACGCGCCCGAGCTGCCCGAGGCCGAGGCCGAGGCCGGCGACGGCGAGCCGGTCGACGGGGATCCCGCCCACGAGGAGCCTGCCGACGGCGACGCACCGAATGCCGACGGCGCCGATGAGTAGCCCCTGACCGCGCGCGGTCTCGCCGGGCAAGACCGCAGTCCGGGCTACGGCGTCAGCCCATACGGGAAGGCGCCGGTGAGCCGCTCGGCGCCGTCCGCGGTCACGATCAGTAGATCTTCCACCCGCGTGCCCCCCAATCCGCGCACGACGGTCCCCGGCTCGATCGCGATGACGTCGCCCTCAACCAGCGGCTCAGTTCCGGTTCGACCCAGGGCCGGTTCCTCGTGGACCTCGAGCCCGACCCCGTGACCGAGGCTGAAGTAGAACCCCTCCCGGAGGGTCTGGCCGGGTGCCTTGGTCCGCTGAGTCGGGTGCCCGGCGGCCTCGAACACGTCACAGGCGTACCCGTACAGGGTGACTCCGGCCACGCCGGGCCTGACCGCGGCGCAGGCGCGCTCGTGCGCTTCGAGCGTGAGCGCGTGCACCCCGGCGATCGCGTCGCTGACCTCGCCGCGCACGAAGGTGCGGGTCATGTCGGCCCAGCAGCCCGAGCGCTCGTCCCGAGGCCAGAGGTCGACCTCGATCGGAACGTGCGCGGGAAGCGGGCCGGCCCCCGGGTCGTGACCGATGGCGGCGTCGGGACCCATCGACTTGATCATGATGTCCTGGGGCGCCGGCGCGCCGGCGCGAGCGCACACCTCGCGGATCCGGGACCGGACCGCCCCGGCGCGGAGCGTCTCGCCGTCCAGGCGGAGGGCGTCTCCATCGACGACGGCTTGCCGGAGCATCGTCGCGGCCTCACCCATTGCGGTCATGGCGACCTGAGCGGCCCGGCGTATGCCCTCGAGCTCGGCGGTCGTCTTGCGCCGCCGCCGGTCGCTGAACAGGCCCTCGTCGACGAGGAGCGTCACGCCGGCCTCCCGGAGGCTGTCGGCCAGAGCGAGCGGGAATTCCGGCGGCACCGTGGCCTCTGCTATCCCCTGGGCGGCAACCGCGCGGACGCACACCTCGCGGTCGACCTCGCCCCGGGACAGGCCTTCGGCGATCAGCTCGTCACGCCCGAGCGCCTCGACCAGGATGCGTTCGAGGTCCGGGGCCGCACGCGCGATCCGGGAGTCCTCGAGTGCGTTGGTCACGACGGCGCGCCGCCCGTCGGCCTCCAAGTAGAGGAAGGGATCGCCGATGGCCAGCGGCACCTCATGGCGGAGCGCTGAGGAGCGCTCGGTATCTCCGAAAACGAGGACGTTCATGGTGTCCAAGAATCGCACAGCCAGGAGTGGCAAGCCCGCCGCCCCGGAGAGCCCACACGCCGCGCCAACACGTCAACTCCTTTCGCTATTCTCCGCGATACCAGAGAAAGGAGGTGGTCCGAACTTGTCTGACAGTTTATGCGGGACCCTGGAGGTGTCCGGCCGCTAGGTCGGAGGCTGACCCCGCTTAGCGGAGTCCCCCCGCGACACCGCCGTTGCTGGCCGCCGGGATTAGTCCCTCCGGCAGCAGTACCGGTCCAGCGCGGTATCAGTCACCAGTTGGAAACGAAGGGCGCCGGTGTCGACGGCGCCCTTCGTCGTTAACCGCCGCCCATAGCCGCCCAGTCGGCCGCGGTCACCGTGTCCTCGCCGGCGAGCGCTCGCGGGCTATTGTCGGCGTTGGCAACGAGGCGAAGGGGCGAGCGAGCCGGCTCGGAACGGTGCCGCTGCTGCCGGGCGCGCCGCGACGAACCACCACCACACCCCGATCCTGCGCCAGTCGCGCATGCGCGACGGCGACTCGCCGGAGGACCGGGAGCGAGCATTTCCCATGCGAGCCGGAGGGACTACGCTTCGGAGCATGTGTCGAAACATCCGAACCCTCCACAACTTCGAGCCGCCGGCCACGCACGACGAGGTCGAAGCCTCGGCGCTTCAGTACGTCCGCAAGATCAGCGGCTTCACCAAGCCCTCGAAGGCCAACGAGGCAGCGTTCAACGCGGCCGTCGCGGCGGTCACCGAGGTCTCGACGACGCTGCTCGATCAGCTAATCACCATCGCGCCACCCAAGAATCGCGAGGTCGAGACGGCCAAGGCCAAGGCGCGCTCCGCACAACGTTACGCCGCTTAGCCGTACGCGGATCTGCGTAACGCGTACATGCGTAACTGCTCCGCCCCGCGCCCCTTGGCTCAACTCAGGCGGCCAGGTAGGCGCGCCAGGCGGCCGGGATCGTTGGGCTGGCCACGTGGATGAAAACATGGGGGCTGGGCGCGGCCGGCTGACGGTTCAGGTTCATCCCCGCCTGACGGGGTGAATGGCTGCCCTTGCGGCGGTTACACGGTGCGCAGGAGGCGACGATGTTCTCCCAGCTTGAGGAGCCGCCCTTGGAGCGCGGAACCACGTGGTCGACTGTGAGGTTGGAGCGCGACCCGCAGTACTGGCAGGTCCAGTCATCGCGCGCGAACACCGCCCGCCGGGTGATCTTGCGCCGGTGCGTGTCGCGGGGGATGCGCACGTAGCTGACCAGACGGATGACCATCGGCCGGGACATCGTCGCGCGCTCGGAGTGAAGCTGCCAGTCCGACCGCTCGATCATCTCGGCCTTCGCCTTCAGCAGGAGCACGACGGCGCGCCGCACCGTACAGACGTTGATCGGCTCATACGTCGCGTTCAACACCAGCACCCGGCCAACCTCACGCCCGCGTCGCTGGTGCATTGGCGACGCGGACCCGATTGGCGCTGGTGTTACCGAGGCAGGCATCGGACTGCTCCGCGGCAGTGTACCGGTCAGATCGGCCCCGCTTGGCGCTCCGGAGGTCGCGGGAGCTCCCGCTCCGCCCGGCTTGGAATGCGGCCCGCGAGCCCCACGCCTGGGCCGGCGAGCGCTCGCGTTGTCGTGCAAACGGCGGCTGCGACCCGAATGCGCGAGCGAGCCGGCCGGCGCGGCGCGAGACCCCACCCAGCGGTCAGGCGGCCGGATACGAGCCCAGCGTGCGCAGCACCTCGACATGCCCGCGCAACCCGGCCAGCGCGGCGGCCACGTGAGGCTCGGTGTCGCGTCCTTCGACGTCGCAGAAGAACATGTAGCGCCCGAGTCCCTGCTTGCGCGGCCGCGACTCGATCCGGGTCAGGTTCACGTCACGGTCGGCGAACTCCGAGAGGCAGGCGACCAGCCAGCCCGGGGTCTCGGACCCGATGCCCCAGAAGACGATCGCCGTCTTCCACGGCCCGAGTGGCGCACCCTCGGTCAGCGCGGGTCCACCGGGGGGCGCGCCGGCGGGGCCAAGATAGACGAACCGCGTCTCGTTATCAGCCACGTCCTCGACCCCGGCCCGCAGCACATGGCAGCCGTAGCGCTCGGCGGCGACCCGGTTGCCAAGCGCCGCCCAGGGGGCTTCCTTAGCCGCCACGAGCCGGACTGCCTCGGCGGTCGAGCCGCCGGCTCGGACCTGGGCGCCGGGCAGGCGGGTGCGGATGAAGCGCGCGCACTGAGCACTGGCCTGAGGGTGGGAGACGACGACCTCGATCTCCGCGAGCTCGAGCTCGGTGCGGGCAATCAGGCAGTGGCGGATCGGCTGGACCACTTCGCTCAGGATCCGCACGTTCTCGGTCTCCACGGCCAGGGCGTCGAGGGTCGCGTTGACCGAGCCCTCCAACGAGTTCTCCATCGGCACCAGGGCCCGCTCCACAGTCCCGTTGTGAACGGCCATGACCGTGTCGTAGATCGTCGGCAGCGGCACCTGGTCGAGCTCCGCCCCTCGGGCGGCGGCGATCAGCGCCTCCTGGGTGAAGGTGCCCTCGGGCCCGAAGTAGCCGACGCGCACAGGGTCCGTCCGGGTTGGCTACTCGGCCAGCAACTGCTCGCTGCCGCCCTCCAGCGCGATGCGGATGGCCTCGGTCTCCTCGGGGAGAGCTCGAGCTCTCCCCGACCGCCGTGAACCTGCTTGGCGTAAAGGCGGGCCTGCTCGCGGTGGTGGATCGAGGACAGCACTACGCCCGAACGAGAGGCGTCGAGCAGCGCGATCGAGGTCGACTGGCGCCCCGACATCTCGCCGTAGGCGTCATAGCGGACCAATGACCGGTAGGCGATCGTCCCGTCCAGGCGGGTCTCGGCCACGCTCATCCGCTCCTGAATGCGGTCGGCCACGTCCTGGACGAAATCGTTGAGAGCGGCAAACTGGTCGTGAAGCGAGGCGGCGTGACTGACGAGATCCTCCCGGCGCTCACCCAGGACCACGCGCTGATCAGCTCGCACCCGGCGCAGACGCACGGCCAGGAAGATGCTCACCAGCAGCGCCACCACGGCGACCCCGGCGGCCGCCAGGGCAACGATCCCCGCGGTGGTGGTCAGGTTGTGCACCACCGAGAGGATAAGGATCAGGCCGGAGCCCAGCCCGCCCCTCCCCGGGAAAGCGCCTCGTGCGGGGGCCGCGCCCCGACGCCCGTCCACCGGCAGCGCTCGGCCTGCTATCGACGCCACCGCCTGCGCCAACCGACGCGAGCCGGTGGCCGAATGTGGGGCGCGGCCCCTCCAGGGCGCCCCGGGTGCGGCCTGGCTCGGCTGCTTTAGCCAGCGGACGCTCCGGCCCACGCTCGCTCCCAACGGCGATCTCGGTAGGCGGTGTGGTGGGGGTCTCAGCCCAGGCCCGGCTCGCTCGCGCTTTCGGCCCGCAGTCACGGTCGGCGTTGCGGCGCGAGCATTCGCCGGGCCGGGGCGGACGGCCCCGACGCACCGGCCGACGCGAACCCGCGCTACTGGAAGTCGAGCGGGAAGGTCTCGGAGTTGTTGCTGGTGTCGGTCTCCCCGGGGACGGGCTCCACGGTCGCCGTGACCTGCTGCACCCCCTTGGGCGGGGAGGCGCTGAGCGGGACCTGGCAGGTGCTGGTCTGACCCGGAGTGGTTTGTGGGACGGTCATGATGCCGCTGATCCCGGTGCCGGCCACGGTGACCTTGCAGGTCACGTTGGTCTCGCTGTTGTGGCCGTCGTTGACAAAGGTCAGGGTGAAGGTGGCCGGCGGGCTGTCGGGAGTGTGGTTGGTCACGCCGGGCACCATCGTGTTGCTGCCGATCGCGACTTGGGTCAGCTTGTGGCCGTGCGTGCCCGGCGTGGCCTTGCCGCCGCTGGCGGCGATGTGGAGCTGGCCGGCCACGAAGGTCGGGGTCAGCCACTCGACGTTGGGCACGAACTGGCCGCCGGCGATCGACTCGCCGTTGGCCCCGACGGCGATCCCGGCCGTGTGCAGCGCGCCGGCGATCGCCGTCGCCGTGTAGTCCTTGTAGAGCACGTCGGAGGCGTAGAAGCGGGCCATCTCCGCCGCGATCGAGTTGATCGCGGTCTGGCTGGCCGTGTTTCCGAGCGCCGGCTGGATGTCGGTGGCGATGTTGCTGATCCCGTCGAGCCGCATCCTCAGGGCGAGGACGAAGTTCTGATTGGCCGTCTTCACCGCGTCCGGGGCGCTGAAGCTCCGGGCCGAGCCCAGCTCTGAGCGGGCCTGGCCGAGCGTGGCGTTGACCTGCGTCTGAACGGCGGTCGCGCTGCCCTGGCCGCCACTGCTGGACAGGACTCCGAACAGCTGCTTGCCGGTCGCGTTGGACTGGGTGACCAGGGACGAGACGTGGTTGGTGTAGTCCTTCAGCGCGCTCTCGTTGGCGCTGACCTGGCAGCTGTGGACCCCGAGGGCGATGAGAATCACCGCGATCAGGAGGATGACCGCGAGCACGGCTCGCCGGGTCTGAATGGATTGCGGATCGCGGGGCGGGCGCCGCCCGGTCCCCGAGGGACGGCGCCGGCGCGCCTGGGTCCGCGGCGGTACGTGGGTCTCGGTACGAGGCTCGTCGGCCTCGTCGAAGAACGACAAGCGATCGCTCCTTTAAGCGCCCGGTCGGGCTTGTGAAGGGCGCAGTATGACCGGCGCCACGGCTGGATGGGCACGCCGCCGCCGCCGCGTGCATTGGATTAAGCCGCGCCCGCGAGGGCCCGGGCCGCAGGGACCGGGCCCACGGCACCGAAAAGCTCGGCATGCGTCCCAGTGAGGCCCGGACGGCCCGCGACCCGACTGCGGCCACCCGCCAAGCCCGTTCCACTCGTCAGACCCGTTCCACCCGCGGCCCGGGCCGATCCCGCGGGGAGGCCCCGCCGCCGTCCCTGGTCCTGGACCGCTACCAGCTGCACCGCCGGCTCGGCTCGGGAGCGTTCGGAACCGTGTGGCAGGCCAGCGACGAGCGCCTCGAGCGCGATGTCGCGGTCAAGATCCTCCCGCGCGAGCGGATCCTCGGCGGACGCTTCGAGCGTGAGGCCCGGGTGGCCGCGCGGCTCGCACATCCGGGAATCGTCACCTTGTACGAGGCCTCGATGGACGACGAGGGCGCTTACCTGGTCTCCGAGCTGGTCCGGGGGCCCACGCTCGACGAGCTGCTCGACAGCGGGGAGCTGTCTGACCAGGACATCGTCAGCATCGGCATCGTCCTCTGCGACGCGCTCGAGCACGCCCACGGCCAGGGCATCGTCCACCGTGACGTCAAGCCGTCGAACATCCTGATTCCCGACACGCCCGCGTCTCCGGCCCAGCGCGCCAAGCTGACCGACTTCGGGGTTGCGCGGGTGGTCGGTGGCGACTCGCTGACCCGGACCGGTGACGTGATCGGCACTCTGGCCTACATGGCCCCCGAGCAGGCCGAGGGGCTCGAGGCCGGCCCGGGCGCGGATCTCTACTCGCTGGCCCTGGTCCTCTACGAGGCGCTGACCGGAATCAATCCCGTCCGGGCGCCGGCCGGCGCGACCCGGCCGCGGCGGCTTGGCACCTACCTGCCCCCGCTCCGGCGCCAGCGCCGGGATCTGCCCCGCGCGCTCGGCTCCGGGATCGACATGGCGCTGCGCCCCCGGCCCCGCGAGCGGGGTCGCATCATCGATCTGCGCCGCGCCCTCCTCGCCGCGCGCGAGCTGGTTGACGATGAGGCTGGGGTGGTCGGCGATCCATGGAGCATGCGCGAGCGCAGCGTCGATCCCGACGAGGATCCAGCGCCCACGCGGCGGTGGCGCGCAGACGCCGGAGACGGCGAACGCGAGGCGGCCGAGCGGACCAGCCCCAGCCGAGCCTGGACGAACCGCGGGCTCGGGGCCGTGGGTGCGGCCGGGGCGGCCGTATGGCTGGGGACTCATGCGCTGCACCCGTCCCCGCTGCCACCCGCGCTGCTCGGGCTGATCGTCGGCGGCCTTACGCTTCTGTTTCCGCGCCTCGGATGGCTCACACTGAGCCTGGCCGCGGCCGTGCTGGTGGCGGCTCAGGGACATCCCGGGCTCGTCCTGCTCCTCCTTCCCGCGGGATTCATTCCCGTGCTGCTGATCCCCTGGCGGCCGACCAGCTGGCCGCTGCCGGCGTTCTCCGTAGCCCTCGGCCTGATCGGACTGGCCGGGGCGTGGCCGGCTCTGGCCGGACGGGCGTCATCGCCCTGGCGCCGAGCGGCGTTGGCCGCCTCCGGCTGGATCGTGCTTTTGCTGCTAGCGCCAATCGCCGGCCACGGGCTCTACCTGGACTGGTTGCCCGGCGCTTCCGCCTCGACCTGGGACGGCTCGTTGCGGGGCGCGGTCGACCAGGTCCTCACCCCGCTGACGGCGGCAGGCGTTCTGGCTCCAGCGCTGATCTGGGCGCTCGCCGCCGCGGTGCTGCCCTGGCTGGTCCGCGGCCGCTCGCTGGTCATCGACTCCGTGCTGGTCGTGGTGTGGTCAGCGAGCTTGGTGTCGGGCAGCACGGCCGCGATCGCCGCCGTGCACGGGTCCGACGGGGTCCCCATGGCGCCGGCGGCGCTCCTCGGCGCCGCGGCCGGGGCGATCGTGGCTCTGGCCCCCGTCTGGCTGCCCGCTGCCGCCGGCCGATGGGGCTCGGGGCGCCCGGTCGGCGCTCGGTGACAATTTCCGTAGCATGGATCCGCCCCACGGGGGCTTGTCTATGAGTGTGCTCAGGAGCATCGAGAGCAAGATCGCCGGCCTCGTCGAGGGGACGTTCAGCCGTGCCTTCCGCTCGGAGGTGCGCCCGGTTGAGATCGCGCGCAAGCTGGCCCGTGAGATGGAGGAGCACAAATCGCTGTCCGTGTCCCGAACCTACGTACCCAACGAGTACCGCGTGTTCCTCTCCCCGCGGGACCGGGAGCGCTTCGCCGACTACGAGGATGCGCTGACCGGCGAGCTGGCCGGCTATCTGCTCGAGCACGCCCGGCGGGAGAACCTCGCCCTGATGTCCCGGCCCGTGGTCGAATTCGAGACCGACGACCGCCTCGGGCTTGGGGAATTTGGCATCCAGACCCGGGTGGCCAGCCCCGAGGAGGGGCCGGCGCCGGAGCCCGCGCCGCATGAGAACCCGTCGGGCCGCACGATGATCTACAGCAGCGCCGGCCGCGTGGCCGAGCCGCTCGAGGAGCGCGCCCGGGCCCGCCAAGACACCGCCCTGCTGATCAGCGGCGGCAAGCGGCTCGTGGTCGGCTCGGGCGGGGCGACGATCGGGCGCAGCCGCCAGTGCGAGCTGATGCTCGATGACCCCAACGTCTCCCGCACGCATGCCGAAGTGCGCGCGAGGGGGGGCTCCTGGGTGCTCACCGATCTGGGGTCGACCAACGGCTCGCGGCTCAATGGCCATCGGGTCGAGGGCTCCGAGGTGCTCAAGCCGGGAGACAAGATCGAGCTCGGCACCTCGCAGATCACCTTCGAACTGGAGTAGGAAGGGGCCAGGACACCGGTGCTCGAGCCCGTCTCAGTCGGCCTCAAATTCGGCTTCCTGGCCGTCCTCTACCTGTTCCTGGTCTGGGTGGCCTGGAGCTCGATGCGTGATCTGCGGCGCGGCCGCGGCGGGGTCGTGGAGAGCGACCGCCAGCCGCCCCCGGATGCCACCGGGATGTACGCCGCCGCCGCGGGCCTGGGCGGTGCCGATGAGTTCGAGCCCCGGCTCCTGGTCGAGCACGCCGCGGGCCACGAGAGCGGAGTGGCCTACGACCTGACCCACGGCGCTACGCTCGGGCGAGGAGACGTGGAGATTCATCTGGAGGATCCGTTCGCCTCCTCCCGTCATGCGCGCATCTCATGCGAGGGACACGTCGTGGTGCTCGAAGATCTCGGTTCCACCAACGGCACGTATCTGAACGACACCCCGCTAGATGGCCCTCAGCCCTTGCGCGAAGGCGACCGGATCCGGATCGGGGACTCGGAGTTCTCCTACCTGCATTGACCGTGTGATGCTTCGCGCCAGCCAAATCACCTGGAAGACCGACACCGGCCGCCAGCGCCGGGACAACGAGGACAGCGCCTTGGCCCGTGCGCCGCTGTTCGTGGTCGCCGACGGCATGGGCGGCGCGCAAGCGGGCGAGGTCGCCTCGAGGATCGCGGTCGAGGCGTTCGGAGCCGAGCTTCCCGAGCAGGGTGGCCCTGAGCAGCGGCTGGCCGGGCGGGCCCAGGAGGCCAACCGGCAGATCTACGACATCTCCCGCAGCGAGCATGATCGGGCCGGGATGGGGACGACGCTGACCGCCGTGTACGTCGATGACTCCGAGCTGGCCGTGGCCCACGTCGGCGATAGCCGGGCATACCTGTTCCGCGATGGCGAGCTCGGTCGCTTGACCCAGGACCACACGCTGGTCGAGGAGCTGCTGCGCCGCGGCAAGCTGACCGAGGAGCAGGCCGCCGAGCACCCGCAGCGCTCGATCATCACCCGCGCACTGGGCGTCGATCCCGAGGTCGATGTCGACACCCGGACCTATGCGGCCCGGGCCGGGGACGTGGTCCTGCTCTGCAGCGACGGGCTGACCTCGATGATCACCGAGCAGCAGGTCACCGCTGTCCTGCAGCAGGAGACCGACCTCGATCGCGCGGCCGAGCGGCTGATCGCCGAGGCCAACGAGGCGGGCGGTCGCGACAACATCACCGTGGTCCTGTTCCGCCTCGAGGAGGTGGACGGGGGGACCGGCTCGGCCGATGACGGGCCGACAATGGTCGGACTGAGGCCCGCCGAGGCCGCGGGCAGCGCAGCGCCCGAGACCGCCGGCGCCGCGGCCGAGACCGCCGGCGCCGCGGCGACCGGCAGCCGGGGGAGCGCGGGCACCGCGACCGCGCCCCGTCCCGCCGGGGCCTCCAGTCGCGCGGGCACACGCGCCCGTCTGGCCCGGACCCAGGGCCCCGGCCCGGCGCAGCGCGACCGACGGCAGACCCGCCGCCCGAGCCGGCTGGCCAAGCCGGTGGCCGCGCTGGCCACGATCATCATCCTGCTCTTCCTGATCGGCGGCGGTGGCTACCTGGCCACCCGGCAGCTGTTCTTCATCGGTACCGACAGCCAGGGAATCGTCACCGTGTACCGCGGATTGCCGTATGACCTACCGCTCGGCGCCCATCTCTACGAGACCTTCTACGAATCCGGCTTGCCGGTGCAGTTCGTGCCCGCGGCCCGGCGTGGCGAAATGCTTAACCATCAGATTCGGTCGCAGTCCGATGCGATCAGTCTCGTGCGGGCGGCCGAGCTCGGCCAGCTCACTCGATGAGTAGCCGGATGACGCGCGCCGCCGCCGGTCAGGCGAGCCCGGAAGGCGAGCGGCGGCGATGAGCAGCCGGATGACGCGCGCCGCCGCCGGTCAGGCGAGCCCGGAAGGCGAGCGGCGGCGATGAGCGCGCGCAACCGAGAGCTCCTCGGGCTGATTCCCGCCTCGCTACTCGTGACGGCGGGGTTCGCCGGCGTGTTCATCCAGCGTTCGAACGCGCTGTCCAACATCTCCCTGACCTACGGGGCGATCTTCCTCGCACTGTGTCTCGGGACGCACATCTTCATCCGCTTCACCCTGCCCTACGCCGATCCGTACATGTTCCCGCTGATCGCGCTCCTGGCCAGCTTCGGCGTGGTCATGGTCTACCGGATCGACTCGACCCTGGCTCGCCAGCAGGCCCAATGGTTCGTGTTCGGCCTAATCCTGTTCATGGTCACGATCGTCGCCTTCCGCGACTACCGCAAGCTCGAGCGCTACCGCTACACGATCGTGGCCGTCTCCCTTGGCCTGCTGCTTCTGCCCCGCGTGCCCGGGATCGGCGCGCAGGTCAACGGGGCCTACCTCGGCGTCCGTATCCCCGGGGTGTTCATCTTCCAGCCGACCGAGTTCGCCAAGATCGGACTGGTCCTCTTCCTGGCCAGCTACCTGCGCGACACCCGGCAGGTCCTGGTCATGGGCGCGCGGCGCATTCTCGGGGTGACCCTGCCGCCGCTGAAGCATTTCGGCCCCGTGCTGGTCATCTGGGGCGTGGCCATGGTCATCCTCGTGCTCCTGCACGACGTCGGCTCCTCGCTGATGTTCTATGGGGCGCTGCTCTCGATGCTCTACGTGGCCACCGGCCGGTTCTCGTTCGTGGTCGTCGGCCTGCTCGCGTTCGCGCTGGGGGCATGGTTTCTCGGCTCTCACGTTCAGCACATCACCGATCGCGTGAACGACTGGCTGCACCCATTCAATCCGCATCTGTACAGCCAGTACGGGGGTAGCTTCCAGCTCGCCAACGGGATCTTCGCCCAGGCGGCGGGCGGCCTGTTCGGACAGGGCTTCGGCCAGGCGGTGATCACCGTGCCGGGAAGCAACCCCGTCGCCTACCTGATCCCGGCCCCCCAGACGGACATGATCTATGCCGTGATCACCGACGAGCTGGGCCTGTTCGGCGCCGCCGCCGTGCTGATCACCTATCTGCTGTTCGTGGGGCGCGGCTTCAAGGCGGCGGTGCTGGCCCGGGATTCGTTCTCGACCCTGCTGGCCACCGGACTCTCGGCTGTGTTCGCCCTCCAGGTGTTCGTGATCGTCGGTGGAGTCACCCGCGTCATCCCTCTGACCGGAGTCACGTTGCCATTCATCTCCTATGGCGGCTCCTCGATCGTGGCCAACTTCGTGCTCCTGGCGCTGCTCCTGCTCGTCTCCGACCGGGCCCGGAGGCCCGAGCGGGCGTGAGGCGACAATGAACGCCCAGATTGCCCGCCTATTCGGTGTGATCGTGATCCTGTTCACGCTGCTCATGGTCTGGACCTCGCGCTGGACGGTGATCGACGCCGGCGCGCTGGACAACAATTCGCTCAACCGCCTGACCCTGATCCATCAGCTGACGATCAAGCGCGGGCAGATCCTGGCCGACAACGGGACCGCGCTGGCCCGTTCGGTTCCGGCCGGCGGCGGCACCTGGAAGCGCAGGTATCCCACCGGTTCGCTGTTCGCCCAGGCGATCGGCTACTCGAATATCGCTCAGGGTGAGGCCGCGGGCCTGGAGCGTTCGCGCGGTCCCGAGCTGCGCGGGCTGCAGACCGGCCTGACCTCGATCTTCGGCCAGCTCAGCCCGCGGCCGGTCGGCGACGACGTCCTCACCAGCCTTGACCCCAAGGCGCAGGCGGTGGCGGAGTCCGCGCTGGCCGGCCGGGCCGGCGCCGTGGTCGCGCTCAACCCGCAGACCGGCGCGGTCAAGGTGATGTACGCCAACCCGAGCTACGACGACAACCACCCCTCTCCGCTCGGCCCCGGCCAGTCGAGCTACAACCGCTCGACCCAGGCCGGCTACCCACCCGGCTCGACGTTCAAGATCGTCACCGCGACGGCGGCGATCGACAGCGGCAAGTACACGCCGAATTCGATCGTCGACGGCAAATCGCCGGTCACGATCTCCGGCGTCCCGCTCAACAACGACAACAATCAGAGCTTCGGGCCGATCGACCTGACGACCGCGCTGACCTACTCGGTCAACACGGTCTGGGCCCAGGTCGCCGAGTCCCTGGGCCGCGGGACTATGACCCGCTATATGAAGCGCTTCGGCTTCTACTCAAAGCCGCCGCTCGACTACCCCCTGGATGAGATCAATACCAGCCGGCCCTACTCGCCCACCGGACACGCCTACCCGCCCGGCAGCCCGGACGAGGACATCGGCCGGATCGCCATCGGGCAGGGCGGGCTGCTGGTCACGCCGCTGCAGATGGCCATGGTCGCCTCGGCCGTGGCCGACGGCGGCAAGCTCATGAGTCCGCACCTGGCCACGCGTGTAGTCGACCCCAGCGGCCGCACCATCGAGACGTTTGCGCCCACCCTCTACAACCGGGTGATGAAGGCCTCGTCGGCAGCGGAGATCGCCCAGATGATGAAGAAGGTGGTCGACGAGGGCACCGGCACACCGGCCCAGCTCGGCTCGGGCATCACCTTCGCCGGCAAGACCGGCACCGCCTCGGTGGGTCTCGCGGGCCAGAACGTGACCCAGCCGTGGTTCATCGGCTTTGCTCCGATCCAGAATCCGAAGGTGGCCGTGGCGGTGACGGTCGAGCGCTCCCAGGGCGGCTTCGGCGGGACGGTCGCCGCGCCGATCGCCAAGGCGGTCGTGCAGACCCTGCTCTCCGAGGGCCAGTAAGCCCATGTCCGCTCCGAGTCCCAACACCCTGATCGACGGGCGCTACAAGGTCCTCTCCCGGCTGGGCTCCGGGGGGATGGCCGATGTGTTCCTGGCCGAGGACCAGCAGCTCGGGCGCCAGGTCGCGCTGAAGCTGCTGCACGGCCGCTTCGCCGCCGACCCGGACTTTGTCGAGCGCTTTCGCCGGGAGGCGCAGGCCGCCGCGGGCCTCCAGCACCCCCACGTGGTTAGCGTCTATGACCGCGGCAGCTGGGACGACTCCTACTACATCGCCATGGAGTATCTGCCCGGGCGCTCGCTCAAGCAGCTGATCCGGGAGGAGGCCCCGCTCGACCCGGTCCGGGCCATCGACATCACACTCCAGATCCTCAAGGCGGCCCGGTTCGCCCACCGGCGGGGGATCATCCACCGCGACCTGAAGCCGCACAACGTGATCGTCGACGACGCCGACCAGGCCAAGGTGACCGACTTCGGGATCGCCCGGGCCGGCGCCTCGGACATGACCGAGACGGGCTCGATCATGGGCACCGCGCAGTATCTGTCTCCTGAGCAGGCCCAGGGCCACGCGGTCGCGGCCGGGTCCGACCTGTACTCGATCGGCGTCGTGCTCTACGAGATGATCACCGCGCGGGTGCCGTTCGACGGCGACGCGGCGGTGACGATCGCGCTGAAGCACGTCTCCGAGTCGCCCCGGATGCCCCATGAGCTGAATCCCCGGGTCCCCCTGGAGCTCGAGCAGGTCGTGATGTGGGTGCTGAACAAGAACCCGGCCGACCGGCCCGCCAACGCGGATGAGTTCATCGCGGCCCTGGAGAGCGCGCGGGCGGCCATCATCTCAGGGGGAAGCCACGACACGGCCGCCATGGCCGCCCTGGCCGCGGGAGCCGGAGGGGCCGCCGTCGCCGTCGCCGCGCTGCCCGAGCCGATCCCCTACCCGGTCCCGAGCACCAACGGCGCCGGCGAACCTCAATACCCTTATGAGGACCGGCGCCGGGGCTGGATGCCCTGGCTGATCGCCGCGCTGGTCATCCTGCTGGTGGCCGGCGGTGCGGCCGCGGCCTACCTGCTCACCCGGCCGGCCCAGGACACCGTTCCGGCGGTGACCGGCGACCAGCTCAACGTGGCCCGGGACATCGTCCAGAACGCTGGCTTCCAGGTGGCCGCGCTCAATGTGCCGAGCAACCGGCCGGCCGGGATCGTGATCGGCGAGGATCCCTCGGCCGGGGCCAGGGCGGACAAGAACTCAACCGTGACCCTGAGCGTCTCCCAGGGCCCAAGCGCGGTGAACGTCCCCTCCGTGGTCGGCCAGAGCGAGTCCGCGGCCAAGGCGGCGCTCCGCAAGGAGCATCTGACCGTCCGGGTCGTGACTCGGCCCTCCTCTCAGTACCCGGCCGGCCAGGCGATCGGCACCGACCCCCGCTCCGGGCAATCGGTGGCCCCGGGAACCCAGGTGACCCTGTTCATCTCCTCGGGTCCGGCCAAGAAGCAGGTCCCCGACGTGACCGGCGAGAGCCAGTCCGCCGCCCGCGCTCAGCTGACCGGTGCCGGGTTCAAGGTGACCTCGACCAGCCAGACCTCGACCACGGCCACTCCGGGCAATGTGCTCAGCCAGAGTCCGGCCGGGGGCAGCAGCGTGGCGCCGGGCTCGACGGTGACCATCGTCGTGGCCGCCGCACCGAAGGAGGTCGGCGTGCCCTCAGTGGTCGGCGAGAAGGCCTCATCGGCCGCCAGCCAGCTGACCGCCGCCGGCTTCAAGGTGGTCCGCAAATCGCAGAGCACCACCGACCAGACCCAGAACGGCAAGGTCATCCAGCAGACCCCGGCCGCAGGACAGAAGGCCAAGCCGGGCAGCCCGGTGACGATCGTGGTCGGCCACTACACCCCGACCAGCTCGAGCACCACTTCGACCCCGTCGTCGACCAGCCCGACCACGTCGTCCCCGACCACGTCCGCCGGCAGCCCCACGAAGCCATGAGCCCGCGCCGGGTCGCAGTCCTGGCCGGAGGGCGCTCCTCCGAGCATGAGGTCTCGCTGGCCTCGGCCGCCTCGGTGGCCGCGGGCCTACGCCAGGCGGGTCACGAGGTGACGACGATCGAGATCGATCGCCAAGGGGTGTGGCGTCGTGACGGCGAGCCGGTCCTGCTCGCGCCCGGCGCGGGCTTTCCCGAGCACGATGTCGTGTTTCCCGTCCTGCACGGCCCGTTCGGCGAGGACGGCACCGTCCAGGGGCTGCTCGAATGCCTCGATGTTCCGTATGTGGGCGCCGGCGTACTGGCCTCGGCGGCCTGCATGCACAAGGTCGTCTTCAAGCAGCTGATGGCCGAGGCCGGCCTGCCCCAGGTCGATTACCGCGCGGTGCGGGAGGCGGACTATCGCATCTCTCCGGCGGCGGTACTGCGCGAGCTGGCCGCGCTGGAGTTGCCGGTGTTCGTCAAGCCGGCCCGGCTCGGCTCATCGGTGGGGATCGCCCGCGTGGCGGAGGCGGATGCGCTCGACGGCGCTCTGCGCCTGGCCTTCGAGCATGACTCGCTGGCCATCGTGGAGGCCTGCGCCCAGGGCCGCGAGCTGGAATGCTCGGTGATCGGAAATGACGATCCCCTGGCCTCGCAGCCGGGTGAAATACTGCTCGCCGCCGGCGAGGGCGGCTGGTATGACTACGCGGCCAAATACTCTGCCGGGGGCATGCGCCTGGTCGTGCCGGCGCGCATACCCGACGCCGTGCGGGAGGAGATCCGCCGGCTGGCCACCGAGGCCTTTGTGCTCAGCGGCTGTAGCGGTCTGGCCCGGGTCGACTTCTTCCTCATCGGGGAGGACACCGTGCTGGTGAACGAGCTCAACACGATGCCCGGCTTCACCGAGACCAGCGTGTTCGGCTCGCTGTTCGCGGCCAGCGGTTTGCCCTACAGCGAGCTGCTCGACCGGCTCGTCGGCCTGGCCCTGGAGCGCCACGCCGCCGAGCGCGCGCACAAGTATTAGAACCGGGCCTGTCCAGCTCCGCCCCCGGGGGTGGCGTATCTACGTCGTCTTGACGATACGAGAATGACACCACCTCTCCGCCGGTCCGGTCCCAGAGTGGGCCGTAGCCCCGGGCGCTACGTGTACAGCGCCAGTTCGTTGATGGCCACCGACTCGTGACTGCCCAGGCTGGTGATCCAGACGAGGTAGTAGCGGTAGCGGACATCCCCGGTGCGCAGGCGGATGCTCTGGCGCCCGCGCACCGCGCTGATCGCGCCGACCTTGACCCATCCGCCGGGTCCGGGATCAAACGTGTTCGGATTGGGGTGGCTGGTCCGGGCGTAGATGACCACCGAGTATCCGGGGGTGTCGGTGTCAAGCAGCATCGATCGCGCGGCCACCCCCGGGCTGGCGGTGACGTAGAGGCCGACGCCGGGCTTGCCCAGACCGGCGTAGTAGGTCTCCGTGGTCCAGGCCGTGTTGATGTTGGTATCGATGGCCAGCCCGGCCTGGCCCGGATGCTGGTTCTTGGGGCCGCTGGTGGCCAGCGGGTTGTAGTCGTGGGCGCAGGTCCCGCACAGCACGACCTGGTGGTGGGCGGCGGGGGGCGGGGTCTGGGGGAGGTTGCCGGTGCCGCGGTGGGTGCGCCCGGCCAGGTACAGCGCCCCGCCCACGACGACCACGACCACGACGGCGATCAGGAGCCCCACTGTGGCCGGATGGCGCAGGCGGTAGGGCAGACGTGAGCGGGCCCGGTTGGGCAGGGTGCGCAGCACGCTGGTCGCCTCGCCTGAGGCCACGCCGGTGCGCGAGGCCTCGATGGCCAGAACGTCCTCGAGGTCGGCGATCAGCTCAGCGTCGTCGGCGTAGCGCTCGTCCTCGCGCTTGGCCGTCGCCGTGTCGACGATCGAGGCCAGCGCGGCCGAGATCTCCGGGCGTTTGACCTGGACGTCGGGCAGCTCCTCACGCACGTGCTTCATGGCCACCGCGACCTGATTCTCCCCCTTGAACGGCACCTCGCCGGTCAGCATCTCGTACAGCACCACCCCGAGCGAGTAGAGATCCGACTGCCCGGTCACAGGCCGGCCCAGGGCCTGCTCGGGCGAGACATAGTCAGTCGTCCCGATGACCCGTCCGTCGGCGGTCAGCCCGTCCTCCTCCATCGTGCGAGCGATGCCGAAGTCCGTCACCTTGGCCGACCCCTCCTCGTCGATCAGGACGTTCTGTGGCTTGACGTCGCGATGGACGATGTGCCGGGCATGGGCCGCTCCCAGCGCGCGCGCGACCTCGATCGCGTAGGCCACGGCCTCGGCCACCGGCAGCCGGCCCAGCCGCCGGATGCGCTCCTTGAGCGTCTCGCCCTCCACATACTCGAACACGATGTAGGGCCGCCCGTCGTCCTCCCCGGCGTCGATCACCCCGACGACGTGGGGATGAGACAGCTGGGCCACCGCGCGGGCCTCGCGCCGGAACCGCTCGAGCAGATCCGAGTCGCCGGCCACCTCGCGGTTCATCAGCTTGACCGCGACCTGCCGCTCCAAGGTCGCGTCCAGCGCCCGGTAGACCGTCGACATACCTCCGGCGCCGATCCGCGCCTCGAGCCGATAGCGCCCGTTCAGACTGGTGCCGACCAGAGTGCTCATGTGCTGCGGCCTATTTTGCGCCACTCGGGTATCGCGCACTCCGTTCGCGCTCCAGAAACTCGACCGCCGCGTCCGCACGCGGACTCACCCGCCCGGTCAAACTGCCCGCAGGCCGTCCGCTTCCCCCTCGATCCCCAGCCCGGGCAGCTCGACGACCCCGCCCGGTCACTGACCCGTCCGATGACCGCCGGCTCCGGGATGGCGGGCGCCGAGCAGCTCGACCGCGGCCCGCCCGTCGCCCTCGGGGACGATCGGCGCAGAACCCACAGCCCATGTTGAATACCTCCCACATCTCGGCGGGCGGCACCTCGCCGAGCTCGGCGATCAGGGCGAATACGGGGTTCACGGGTAGCGGATCGGTGATCTCGAACCCGATGCCCGAGCCGAGCCGGAGCAGGTTGAGCAGGCCGTCGCCGGTGATGTGGGCCAGGCCATGCACGTCGACCGGGCTGCGCAGCAGGTCCAGCACGGCCCGCACATAGATCACCGTGGGCTCGAGGAGGACATCAGCCACGCTGTGGCCCTCGAGCCCGGAGGGCCGGTCCTCGAGGGACAGGCCGCCCTGTTCGAGCAGCGCCCGGCGGGCCAGGGTCAGTCCATTGGAGTGCACCCCGGACGCGGGCACGCCGATCGATCACGTCACCGGCCCGGCAGGCGCTCCCATCGACGATCGAATCCAGCGCTACGGTGCCGAAGGCCGAGCCGACCAGGTCGAAGCCGTAGGGGGAGGGATGGCCGCGGATCACCTCGGGCAGCTGGCACACCTCGCCACCCGGTATCTCCACCCCGGCGTCCTGCGCACCGATCCGCAGCCCGACTCCGATCTCCCTGAGCAGCGCCGGATCGGCAGCTTCCACGGCCAGGTAGTCGAGCAGGGCCAGCGGCTCCGCCCCGACGCAGATCAGGTCGTTGACGTTCATGGCCACGCAGTCGATTCCGATCGTGTCAAAGCGACGGGCCTGCTCGGCCACGATCACCTTGGAGCCGACGCTGTCGGTGGCCAGCGCGATACCGAGTCCCGGGGCGACCTTGATCACGCTGGCGTAGTGACCGGGCAGGGGGACGCTCAGCGAGGGGCGGCCCGGCTCGATCGCGCGCAGGACACCGACCAGCGCCGCCACGCCCCGGTCGGCCTCGCCCGTATCGACCCCGGCGGCGGCGTAGGCGTCGGTCATGGCGCCATTGTCTCCTATCGGGCGGACCTCGGACGGCCCCGGCGCAGCCGTGCGATGACCACCCCGGCGAGGGCCATCCGGTAGGCCGCGTAGGGCAGCAGCGAGCGGTCGCGCTCGACCTGGTGAATCAGCCAGGTCGAGCCCAGCGTCGAGCCAAACGAGGCCAGCGCGCCGAGCGTGAACGGGACCGCGGTGCCGGCCGGGAGACCACGCCCGGCCAGACGGGCGCCCTTGAGCAGCGTGGCCCCGGCGATGACCGGCAGCGCGACGTGGCGCGAGAGCCGGTTGGCGTCCGCGCGCGTGAACCGGCGGTGCCGAGCCGCGGCCAGCGTGGCCCCGTTGCGGGAGACCCCGGGGATCAGCGCGCAGGCCTGGGCGGCCCCGAGCCACAGCGCATCCAGCGCGCCGGCGCTGCGCGAGCTGCGCCGCTGCGGAGCCCGATCCGCCCAGGCCATGGCCAGGCTGCCGCCGACCAGCCCGGCGGCGATCGTCGGGCGGCGTGCCCAGGTGCTCCTCGATCGGGCGCTCGAGGGTGTAGCCGACCACGGCCGGGGGCACGAAGCTGAGCAGCGATCAGACCGGCCCGGCGGGGGCTCATCCCGCTCAGCGCGTCCCCCACCTCGCCGCGCAGGGTGATGAGCAGCGCGGCCGCGGTGCCGGCGTGCAGCGCCACCTCGAAGGATTTGCGGACCTCGGAGTCCAGGCGGTCGTAATCCCAGCCCAGCAGCCAGGGGATCAGCGCGATGTGACCCGAGGAGGAGATCGGCAAGAGCTCGGCCGGACCGTGCAGTGCACCCAGCGTGAGTGCCTGCCCGCTGCTCAGGCGCGGCTTGCCCGCCGGATTGAGCGCCTCAGTCGGGCACGACATCCGCGGCCGGCTCTCCGCCGGAGCCGTTGCGGTCCGAGCGCCAGCGGATGATCAGGTAGATGATCGCGGCCACGACAATGACCACGCCGACATAGTCGACGTACTCGAGGTGGTGGCGCCAGGTCTGCCACTGGCTTCCCACCGCCCGGCCGAGGATGCCCAGGCCGCCGATCCAGATCACCGAGCCGACGGCGGTCAGGGGCAGGAAGCGCCAGTAGGGCATCTCGGCCACGCCGGCCGCGTAGGGGAAGGCGGCTCGGATGAACGGCAGTAGGCGGGAGACCACGACCACGGGGCGCCGAAGCGCTCGAACCAGCGGTGGGCTCGATCGAGGCTGGCCTGGCTGACGTGCAGCTTGCTGCCCTGGCGCTCGAGCAGTTCGCGCCGGCCGTAGTAGCCGATCGCAGTAGGCGAATCGAGGCGCCGAGCACGTCCCCGATCACCCCGGCGATGATGATCCCGGCCAGGGTCAGGTTGCCCTGGTAGACGTCGAAGCCGGCGAACAGCATCGTCGGCTCGGTCCCGGGCAGGCCGATCACGCCGCTGGTGAGGGTGAGCAGCGCGACCCCGCCCAGGCCGAGGCTCCCGATCAGGTTGGTGGCCAGCCGCACCAGCGGCTCGGTCACTGAGGCGAAGGTCGAGCAGCACGAGCCCGCCTAGGGTAGCAGCGTAGCAGGCGCCGCGCCACGCCCGGTCACCGACTAGGGTCGCGCGCGTGCGCGTCTGGGTCGATTTGACCAACTCGCCTCATGTCCTCGTCATGCGGCCGGTGATCGACGACGCTCGAGGCCCGCGGGCACGAGGTGGAGGTCACGGCGCGGGACTTCGCCCAGACGCTCGAGCTGTGCCAGCGCTTCGGCATCGCCCACACCGCGATCGGCCACCACCGCGGTGCCGGGCTGGCTCGACAAGGCGCGGGGGCTGGCCGCCCGCTCGGCCGGCGCTGGCCCGCTGGGCCCGGCCGCGGGGCTTTGACCGCGCCCTCGGCCACGGCTCCAACGACATCACGCGTGGCGGCGGCGCTCCTGCGGATCCCCTCGGCGACGACCTTCGACTACGAGTGGGCCCAGGTCCAGCACACGGTCAACTGCCGCCTGGCCCGGGCGGTCGTGGTGCCCGAGGTGATCCCGCCCGAGCGGCTCTACCGCTACGGCGCGCGGGGCAAGCTCCATCGCTACCCCGGCCTCAAGGAGGAGTACTACCTAGCCGATTTCGAGCCCGATCCCGCGGTGCTGGAGGCGCTCGGGCCTGGACCCCGCCGCGCCGATCGCGTGGTCCGCACCCCGCCGGCCGTGTCGCTCTACCACCGGTTCGAGAACGACCTGTTCGGCGCCGTGCTCGAGCGCCTGCGCGGCGCAGCAGGTGGTCGTGCTCCCGCGCACGCCCGAGCAGCGCGCGGAGCTGGCTGCGGCCGGCGGCTTCATCGTGCCCGAGCACGCTATCGACGCCCAGTCGCTGATCGCCTACGCCGACCTCGTCGTCTCCGCCGGCGGGACGATGAACCGCGAGGCGGTCGCGCTGGGCACGCCCGGTGTTCACCGTGTTCGAGGGCCGCCTGGGGGCCGTCGATGAGGAGCTGATCGCCGACGGGCCGCCTGCGCCGGCTGACCCGCGCCGACGACGTCGAGCTGGTCAAGCGCGCGGCCGGACGGCGACCGCCTGGCGCCGCCGCATCCGGCGCGACCCCGGCGCTGTTCACCGACCTGCTCCTGGCCGGGTGATGGGTGTGTCGCTCGGTTAGCGTCGGACTAGCCCAGCGAAGCGTTTGCGTGCGAGAGCTCTCGCCCGGTCAGCGATGGCCAGCCGGGCTGGTACCGTCCGGGCTTCCTCGTGTCCGACACCACGTTAGAGACGCCGCACGTCCCCTCCACGGGGGACGGCAGGACCGCGCCCGCCTCGGAGCCGCGCCGGGTCGCGGCTCGCCCCTGCGCCGGTACTCGGGCTGGCTGACCGCGCTGGGCGTGGTCGTGCTGGCCGGGATCGTCATCCTGGTCACCGGCACCCGGCCCGGCTATGACCCCTACGGCTGGCTGGACTGGGGCTATCAGACGCTGCATGGCTCGCTGAACCTGGGCGGCGCGCCGTCCTGGAAGCCGTTCACCTACCTGTTCGACGTCCCCTACGCGCTGTTCGGGCACTACGCGCTGTGGCTGTGGATGCTCACCGCGGTGTCGATGTCGCTGGCCGGCGGCCTGTTCGGCGGCCGCATCGCCTACCGGCTGACCGCCGGCCCAGCCGGTGAGGACGGGGTGGGCGGCGACCGGCTACGCGCCGATCGTCGCCGCCGTGTTCGCCGGGGCGTCGCGTGCTCGGGATCCAGCAGTACTTCCACTACATCCTCAGCGCCCAGTCCGACCCGATGCTGGTCACCGTCTGCCTGGCCGCGATCGACTGCTTCCTGTGCCGGCCGCCTGCGCTGGGCCTGGTGGCTGGGCGCGCTGGCCGTCGCTCGGCCGGCCCGAGGTGTGGCCGTTCGTCGGCCTGTACGCGATCTGGCTGTGGCGCAAGGTCCCCTCGACGCGCTGGATGCTCTACCGTCGGGCGTGCTCGGTCAACGCCTTTCTGTGGTTCGGCGTTCCCACGATCACCAACGGCCGCCCGGACATCGCCGGCCAGCTGGCGCTCAGCTCCCCGCGCGAGCTGCACTGCAACAAGGTGGTCGGGACCTGGGACCGCTTCACCGCGCTCGCAGTACTGGCCGATCGAGATCGCCGCCGTGGTCGCCGTCGTGCTGGCCGCGCTGCGCCGCAACTGGACCGTGGTCCTCGTCCTGGCCGCGATGGCCCTGGGCTGGGTGGTGATCGAGATCGCCTTCGCCCTGCACGGCTTCCCCGGCGTGCCCCGCTACCTGTTCGAGCCCGCCGGCCTGACCGGCGTGCTGGCCGGGGTCGCCGTCGGCTGGCTGCTGCTCGACGCCTCCCGCTTGCATCGCGCGATCCCGCGCTGGGCCGGGCATCCCGCTGCGTGGCATCCTGTTCGCGGTGATGGTCCCCAGGCCATCTCGCAGATCCGCGCTCGAGCACAAGGACATCTACCACGAGCGCGCGCGCACCACGGAGATCAACAAGCTCGCCGCCACGATCAACGCGCTGGGCGGCTACCAGCACGTGCTCCCACTGCGGCCATCCGGTGGTCAACGTCGAGTACGTGAGCATCATGGCCTGGTACACGCACCGCAACACCGGCACGATCGGCTACCGGCCCATGATCGAGCTCCACGACCGCCGCTACCCGATCGTCCTGTTCACCGCCTTCCCCAACGGCTGGGGGGTGCAGCCGTATCGCACCCGGGCCGCCCTGCAAGAGCACGCTGCGCCAACATGAACGCGCTCTACGTGCCCACCGCGCGGCATCCGAACGGCGTCCTGGTTCCCAAGTAGACCCAGTCCGTAGCGGTCGGACTTAGCAGCCGTCTGTTAGCGGCGCGGATGCTGCAGAGCCGCGCTAAGTCCGTGCGCGCCGAGGATGCGCGGCGGTCGGCCGACACTAGAATCATGCCCCCGCATGCGCCGGCGGATCAGATCCGCGGCCTTTCCCGTCCATCGCCACGCCATCCCACAGCTGGTGATCGACGGGCTCCTGGTCGCGTTGGCATACCTACTCGCGTTCCGGCTTCGCTTCGAGGACGGCTTCAGCGGGGCCGAACCATCGCTACGGGCTGCTGTTCGACGGGACGATCCTCTGGGTCGTCGCTGGTCACGCTGGTCTGCGCTGGCCGCCTTCGGCCAGTACCAGCGGCTGTGGCGCTACGTCGGCCAGCGCGACTACGAGGCGGTGCTGAAGGGCGTCGTCGTGGCCACGGTGATCGTCGTGGGCGGGATCGCGCTGCTGCACCCGGTGGAGGCGCCCACCACCCACAGCGTGTTCTGACCGGGCGCCGGCATCACCCGCGCGCACTTCCAGACGGTCACCGGACCCTCCGCCGCCGTCACGCTGCCGGCCAGCGTCATCTCGCTGTTCTTCCTGCTCACGCTGGCCCTGCTGGTCGGCGCCCGCTTCGCCGTGCAGCTGTTCGCCGAGGGCCGCGTGCGCAGCTTCCGGGTCGGCAAGGGCGCCCGCGAGGTGCTGATCATCGGCGGCGGCGACGGCGGCCGCCTGGTCGTCCGCGAGCTGATGCGCAACCCGCAGCTGCGGCTGCGCCCGATCGGCTTCCTCGACGACGACCCGCGCAAGCTGGGCATCAAGGACGAGCACGGCCTCAAGGTGCTCGGCAACACCTCCGACCGACCTGGATCGCGGTGCTCGACGAGGTCGAGCCCGACGAGGTGGTGATCGCGATCCCGTCGGCCCCGGGCACGCTGCGCGGCGCGCGTGGTCATGGCCTGCCGGGAGCGCGGGATCCCCGTGCGCACCACGCCGACCGTGTTCGAGCTGCTGCGCGACGGCTCGGGCCAGCTCCGGGTCACCCGTCAGCTGCGCGAGGTGCGGGTCGAGGACATGCTGGGGCGCGAGCCGGTGCGCGAGGAGCTCGAGCGCGTGGGCGCCTACCTGGCCGGCCAGGTCGTGCTGGTCACCGGCGCGGGCGGCTCGATCGGCTCCGAGCTGTGCCGCCAGATCGCCCGCGTCGGCCCGCGCAAGCTGATCCTGGTCGACCACGCCGAGGACAACCTGTTCGAGATCACGCGCGAGCTCGAGGAGGACCGCCACGTTCGCACGGCGGTGCCGGTGCTGGCCGACTGCAAGGAGGAGGAGCGCATGCGCGAGGTGCTCTCCGAGCACCGCCCGGCGGTCGTCTTCCACGCCGCCGCCTACAAGCACGTGGCGATGATGGAGCAGAACCCGGTCGAGGCGGTCCGCAACAACGCGCTGGCCACCCGCCTGGTGGCCCGGCATCGCCGGCGAGCTCGGGGTCGAGCGCTTCGTGCTCGTCTCCACCGACAAGGCGGTCACGCCGGCCACCGTGATGGGCGCCTCCAAGGCGCTGGCCGAGTGGGCGGTCGAGGCCGCGGCGGTCAAGTACCCCGAGACCCGCTACGCCACCGTGCGCTTCGGCAACGTGCTCGCCTCCTCGGGCTCGGTGGTGCCGATCTTCCGCCGCCAGATCGCCGCCGGCGGCCCGGTCACCGTCACCGATCCGCGCATGACGCGCTACTTCATGACCATCCCCGAGGCCGTCCAGCTGATCATCCGCGCCGGCTCGCTGGGCGAGGCGCAGCGGCGAGATCTACGTGCTCGAGATGGGCGAGCCGATCCGCATCCTCGACCTGGCCGAGACGATGATCCGCCTCTCCGGCCTGGAGCCCGAGCGCGACATCGCGATCGAGATCGTCGGCGCCCGCCCGGGCGAGAAGTTCCACGAGGAGCTGTTCAACCCCTCCGAGCATCCCCAGCCGACTCCGGCGCAGCGGATCGTCCGCGCCGAGCACGACCGCTCGATCCGGCCTGGGTGGAGCGCACCTTCGCCGAGATCAACCTGCTCGTGCTGGAAGGTGACGCCGCCGCGCTGGCGAAACACGTCTCCGACCTCTCGCACGCGCGCGTGACCCGGGACTCGGATGACCCAGCGGCCGACCCGGGCGAGGCGCGCCGTGGGCCCGCCCTGAGACCGGATCCGTGGTGTCAAGCACCTAGACTGCCGCTGAACCAATGGGAGCCCCTCCGTTTGCCCTCTCGATCAGCCACTTCGTCTCCTCGGTGGGAGCTGACGCCGGCTTCGCCGCGATCATCGGGCTGGCCATCCTCATCCTGCTCTATTTCGCGCAGGCTCGGGAGACCGCGACGCTGCGCGACCGCTTCGCCGAGGCCGGCGAGCAGGTCCGCCAGCTCGAGCTCCGCGTAGCCCAGCTCGCCCGACGCCCGGCCGCGAGCCCGGCTGCGGCCGGCGTCGCGCCCCGGCCCCGGTCGTCGCGGCCGCCGCCCCGGCGGCGGCTCGCGCCGCTGCGCGCACGCCGCTGCCGGTCAGTCAGGTGCCCGCCGGCCCCGCGGGGGTCGGCGCGCCCGCGCTGAGCGCCGCCACCGGATCATCCCCAGCGGCGACGAGGGAGCGATCGCCGTCCGCTCCGGCGGGCCCGGTTAGGCGCCGCCGCGCTGGCCGCCGGGGCGCCGGATCGCGCTGGCCGCCGCCGAGGGCGGTTCGAATCTTTCCGGCTCCAGCGGCGGCGGGGGTGGCGGCGGTGTGCTGGCGCCCCGCCGCCCCACCAGCACCACCTGCTGACCCGGCCCAGCCCGTGCCGCCCGCACCGGCCACGGCGGCCGGGGCCACAGCGGCCGGCGGGGGCCCGGGCCGGCCGCGCGGTACAGCCGCGACGCCGGCTCCCGCCACGGTGCGGGCGGCGGGCGGCGGCTCCGCGACGCGGACGCCAGCGCCGGCCGCGGCTCCGGGCCGTCCAGTCGAGGACCCCGCCCGCGTGAAGCGGATCGTCGACCCGATCGGCCGGGCACCGGCCAGCCTCCGCGCCGGCCGCTGCTGGAGTCCTCCTCGACCGCGGGCGGCTCAGGGCCCTGGCGGGCGCTGATGATCGTGGCCGGTGTCGTTCTCCTGGGCGCGATCGTCGCGGTGCTGGTCGTCATCACCTCGTCGGGCAGCCACAGCGCCAGCGTGCACAGCTCCTCGGCGATCTCCAACGCTCCGAGCAAGCGCGGCCGCCATCGCGGGGCCAGCGCGGGGTTGAAGCCGGCGGCGGTCACCGTGGCCGTGCTCAACGGGACCGCGACGACCAATCTGGCCCACGATGTCTCGCTCAGGCTGACCAGCTCGGGCTACAAGCCGGGCACGATCGCCACCGCCACCGACCAGACCCAGACCGCGACGACGGTCGGCTACCTGCCCGGCCAGCGCCGGGCGGCCCAGCTCGTGGCCCGCTCGCTGAGCCTCGGCGCACGGCCGGTCCAGCCGGTCACCCAGACCAACCAGGCGGTGGCCTGTCCGCAGGCGGCCGCCTGCACGGCCCAGGTCGTGGTCACAGTCGGCTCGGACCTCGCCTCGGTCGCGTCGAGCGCATCGTCGTCAGGCACACCGGCGTCGTCGGGCACGACCACGTAGCATCAGCTATCTCCACTATGTCAATCACAGACCTCCTGAAACTGCCGGAGCGGGCGACGAAGCCCCGCGAAGAGGGCATCACCCATGTCCTGGACCGCGGCCTGTCGGTGGCCGACGTCGACGGTCTGGTCGAGGTGGCCGGCGACTACATCGACCTGGTCAAGCTGGGCTGGGGCACGGCGGTGGCCACCGGCAATCTCGACGCCAAGCTGGCCCGCTACCGCGAGCACGGCATTCCGGTCATGTTCGGCGGCACGCTGACCGAGCTGGCCATCGCCCAGAACCGGCTCGACCGCCTGGTCGCCTGGCTGCACGAGCTCGGACTCGAGCACATCGAGGTCTCCGACGGCACGATCACGCTCGAGCACGAGCGCAAGCTCGAGCTGATCCAGCGGCTCTCGGAGGAGTTCACGGTCCTATCCGAGGTCGGCTCCAAGGACGACACGCGGATCATGGCTCCGTTCCGGTGGGTCGAGCAGATCCAGTCCGAGCTCGAGGCCGGCGCCTGGAAGGTGATCGCCGAGGCGCGCGAGAGCGGCAGCGTGGGGATCTTCCGCCATGACGGTGAGGTGCGCATGGGGCTGATCGACGAGATCGTCCATGCCGTGGAGCCCGGCAAGATCCTCTTCGAGGCGCCGCGCAAGGACCAGCAGGTGTGGTTCATCCGCCGTCTCGGCGCCGACGTGAACCTGGGCAACATCCTGCCCGAGGAGGTCCTCTCGCTGGAGACGATGCGGGTCGGGCTGCGCTCCGACACCGCGGCGATCGACGTCGATGACTGAGGGTCCTTACTGGACGACCCGGTGAGCCCGCTGCCGGACCTGAGCGGCATCCTCCTGGCCCGTCACGGCGAGACCGACGACAACCGGCCACCGCTGCGCTTTCAGGGCTTCACCGACACTCCGCTGAACGACACCGGGCGCGCCCAGGCCCATGAGCTGGCTGAGCGGATGGCCGGCGACGGCATCCGTGGCGCTGTGGAGCTCCGATCTCATCCGGGCGCGTGAGACGGCGGAGATCGTCGGGCGGCGGATCGGGCTCGAGCCGCAGCTCGACCCCCGGCTGCGGGAGGGCGCCCGCGGGCGCTGGGAAGGCCAGCTCATGCGGGACATCGAGCGCGAGGAGCCAGACCTCTACGCCGCCTTGGCGGCGTGGCGGAGCCGACTTCCGCTTTCCGGACGGAGAGTCGCTGGCCGAACAGCAGCAGCGGGTGACCGCCGCGTTGCTCGACATCCACGCCGCCGCGCCGCGCCCCGCCCTGGTCGTCTGCCACGGCGGCTCGATCCGCGTGATCCTGTGCGAGGGCGATCCCCGCGGGCTCGACGCCTTCCACGACTTCGAGGTCCCCAACGTGGCGGTGGTGCCGCTGTGAGACGGCTGCCGGTCGCGGCCTTCGTCGCGCTGGCCGTGGCCACGATCGCTGCGTTCTTCGTCACCCAGCACCTGAAGGTGGCCACGCCGCTGCTGGCCGGCCTGCCGGCACCCCACCCGGCGGCGATCAACCCGATCGACGGGGGCGTGTGCAAGGGGGTGAGCCACCGCCAGATGTTCGTCTCCTTCTATCTGCTCAACCGCTCCGACGACGTCGACGTCTCCGTCGAGGGCAGCGCCGGGAACATCGTTGCCACCCTGGCCGACGGCGTGCACATGGTCGCCGGCAGCCACCGGCACGGGTTCATCTGGAACGGCCGTCTCGCCAGCGGGGCCATCGCTCCGGACGGCAAGTACTTCATCCGTGTCTTCCTGATCCACCAGGGCCGCTCGGTCCTGATCTCCAACAACGCCGGCGCGCCCGAGCCGGTCACGGTGATCACCGTGCCGCCCCGCCCGCGTGTTACCCGGGTAACCCCGAGCCTGATCCCCCAGGCAGGGAGCTCGGGGGCGCGGATCGACGCGACGGGCACCGGCGGCCAGGCCCCGCGCGTGCTCGTCTACCGGACCGACCTCCCTGGCGGTCCGCGTCTGGTCAAGTCGTTTGCCGGCCGGCGCGGGTCAGGCAACACCTGGGACGGGACGATCGCCGGGCGCCCGGCTCCTCAGGGCACCTACCTGATCGGTTTCGCGGTCACCGACCAGGCCTGCAACACGGGTCATTTCCCGGTCGCGCTCCCGCCGCCGGCGGGCACCACGGCGGGCGCCGGGGTGACGGTGCGTTACCTGGCTGCCCAGCCCCCGCTGTTCCCGGTGCCGGCGGGGAGCCGGGCCACGGTGTACGTCGACGCGCGCCAGCACGTGTATCACTGGGCGCTGCGGCGTCCCGGGGACAGGCGGGCGCTGGCCTCGGGGTCGACCCGCTCAGTGGTCCTCCGCGTGCCGGTGCCCGGCAGCGGCCCCGGGCTCTATGAGCTGGGCCTCCGCTACGGGGCGCACCGGTCGCTGGTGCCGCTGGTCGCCGGCCCGCGCTCGGGCCGGGGCGGAAAGGTGCTCGTCGTCCTGCCCGCGCTCACCTGGCAGGGGGTCAATCCGGTCGACGACGACCACGACGGGCTGCCCGACACCCTGACCGCCGGTTACCCGGTGGCCCTGGGCCGGCCGTTGGTCGACGGGCTGCCGGACGGGTGGGGGAACCTGACGGGACTGCTGGTGTTTCTGCAGCGACGTCACCTGGGCTATGGCCTGACCACGGACCTCGCGCTGGCCAGTCGCGGCGCGGCGTCGCTGAGCGGCTACCGCGGCGTGGTCCTGGCCGGCGACGAGACCTGGGTGCCCCCGGCGCTGGCCGCAGTCCTGCGCGACTATGTGAACGGAGGCGGCCAGCTGCTCTCGCTGGGGATCGACAGTCTCCGCCGTGGGGTGACACTGACCAGCAGCCGGGCCTACGCCCCTACGGGCCCGCGCGCGGCGGACGCCCTCGGCGCTCGCATCGGCCCGGTGTCGCGGACCCGGGGCGCGCTGATCCTGGCCGGGCGCGATGCGCTGCACCTCTTCTCGGGTACCTCGGGCACGCTTCGCTATCCCGAGTACCAGGCCTTCCCGGGTCTCACCGCGCCCCTCAGCGTCGCCTCCGAGGCCGGGGTAAGTCCGTCCAGCCCGGCGGTGATCGGCTACCACCTGGGCCACGGCCTGGTCATCGACGTCGGCCTGCGCGGGTTCGGCTCGAGCCTGGCCCACAACTTCGACGGCCAGCAGCTGATGAGCCGGCTCTACCGCGTCCTGGCCCGCTGAGCTCGGCATCGCGGACCGCGTCGCGGCGGGCCCGACCCCTACCGTTACCCGCGCATGACCGGTTACCTCAAGCGCCTGGTCTCCTCGCTGGCCGCCTACCAGCTCGCCGACGTGGTCTCGAAGCTGATCGCCGTCCTCCTGCTGCCGGTGTACACGCGCTACATCGCTCCGGCCGGCTACGGCGTGGTGGAGCTGCTCGCGAACAGCGTCATCTTCGTCTCGATCGTCGTGCGCTTCGGGATCATCGAGGCCTTCCTGCGCTTCTACTTCGTTGACGAGGATGCCGAGCGCCGGGCGGCGCTCGTGCGGCGGGCGGCGGGCTTCCTGCTCCTGGCCACCACGGCCGCCGCGGCGGTGCTGGCCGCCTTCGCCGGGCCGCTCAGCCAGCTGTTGCTCTCCCACCGCGACACGACCACCTTCCTGGTCGCGGTGCTCGGCTTGTGGTCATTCACCAACCTCGAGCTGGCCTACGGCCTGCTCCGCGTCGACGAGCGGCTGCGCACGTACGCGATCGCCTCGCTGGCCAACGTGCTGATGACCGTGACCGCCTCGGTGATCCTCGTGGTCGGTCTCGGCGACGGCGCACGGGGGCTCCTGCTGGGAAATTACGGCGCCTCCACGGTGGTCCTCATCGTGCTGTGGTTCTCGATGCGCCACCGGCTGCGGTTGGGACAGCGGCGGGCTGAGCGGATGGGCGTGCTGCTGCGCTTCGGACTCCCCACGGTTCCGGCCGAGGCCTCGGTCTACGCGCTGAGCATCGTCGATCGCTTCTACGTCTACCACGATCGCAGCCAGGCGCTGGCCGGCCTCTATTCGATCGCCGTCAAGCTGGCCGGCGCGGTGGCGTTCATCGTTCGCGCCTTCCAGTACGCGTGGCCGCCGCTGGCCTATTCGGTAACCGACGATGCCGAGGCTGCGAGGCTCTACGGCCTCGTCACCACCTATTACCTGCTGATCAGCGGCTGGGTGGTGGCCGCGCTCGCCCTACTGGGGCGCTGGGTCCTGCGCCTACTCACCGCCCACCAGTACCTGGGGGCCTACCGGGCGCTGCCCTGGGTCGCCCTGGGCTGGGCGCTGTACGGGCTGTGGGTGGTGTTCCTGGTCATCGCCGGACGGGCCCGGGTGACCACCCGCAACTTCCCCGCGTCGCTGGCTGGGCTGGTGGCCAACGTGATCCTGATCCTCGTCCTCGTGCCCGCCTGGGGGATCGCCGGAGCCGGGATCGCTCTGTGCGGCGCCTACGTGGTCATGCTGGGGGTCATGTACCTACTCACCCGTTCCGCGTTCAGGGTCCAGTTCGAGTGGGCTCGCCTGGGTCGCCTGGTCGTGGTCATGGCGGGGATGTCGGTGGCCGGAGACTTGCTCCTGCCCACCCATGGCCTGGCCGGCTTCGTCACCCGGGCGCTGGTCGTGCTGGCCATCCCGCTCGTCCTGCTGGCCAGCGGCTTTGCCCACACGGCCGAGCTCGCCCAGGCCCGCGCGCTGGTGGCCCGCCTGCGCCGACCCCCCTCGGCCCCGGCGGGAAGTGAGCCGTGAGCCGCCCCGGGGTCAGCGTGGTGATGCCCTTCGCGGGCTCGGCCGAGGCCGCGGCCGAGGCCCTGGCCGCGCTCCTGGAGCTGCGCAGCGGGTCCGAGGACGAGCTGATCCTGGCCGATAACTCGGGCGTCGGGCTGAGCTCTGACCGGGTCCGCGTGATCCCGGTGACCGGTGAGCGTTCACCCTCCCACGCCCGTAACGTCGGGGCCGAGGCGGCTTCGCGCGACTGGGTGCTGTTCCTGGATGCCGACTGCCGGGCAATCCCCGACATTCTCGAGCGCTACTTCGCCCAGCCGATCGCCGATGAGATCGGGGCCCTGGCCGGCGAGGTCCTGCCGGCCAACGATGGTGCGAGCTTCGTGGCCCGCTACGGCGCCGCGCGCAGCTTCCTCGGCCAGGGCGCCCACCTGGCCCACGCCTATCTCCCCCGCGCGGTGGCGGCCAATCTGCTGGTCCGCCGCGAGGCGTTCATCGCCGTGGGCGGCTTCTACGAGGGGGTGCGCGCGGCCGAGGACACAGACTTCAGCTGGCGCCTGCAGCGGGCGGGCTGGCAGCTGGCCGCCTGCCCCGAGGCCCAGGTCGAGCACCGTTACCGGACCAGCCTCGACGCGCTGCGGCGCCAGTGGCGCGGCTACGCCGCGGGCCGGGCGTGGCTGGGCCGGCGCTACCAGGACTTCGCTCCCGAGCCCGCGCTGCGGCGGGCCGGTGCCCGGGCCCTGGGGCGGCTGCGCGGGCGGGAGGGCTCGGGCGCGCCGCCGGATCGCGGGCGGGATCGCGGGCGGGGTCCGGGCGGGCCGGGCGGGTCCCCACCCAGCCGCTGGGAGCGCAGCGGCTTCGCCGCCCTGGATGCCGTTCTGGGAGTCGAGGAGCTGGCCGGCCTGCTGCTGTCAAACCGCCCGGACGGGGCGGTCCGGGAGCCGGCGCGGGTGATTCTCGTCGCCGAGCGCTTCCCGACCCGCGGCGACCCGCTGAGCGACTTTGCCCGCACCCTGACCGGAGCGCGGGTCGAGGCCACGGCCCGGCCCGAGTCCTTCGACCAGTTCGCGGCCCGAACGCTCCGAGTCGACTACCGCGAGGACGATGGCGCGGCGGCCCGGGCGACGGCGACGGTCCACCTGCTCGTCCGACATCCCCTGCGCGGCCTGGCCGACCTCCGCTCCCGCCAGCCGGGGGAGCCCGGACTGGCCGCTCTGGCCCCGGCCGTGCTCCGCCTGATGGGCGATCAGTCGGCCCGGGTCCACCCGCTCGGCGGGGCGGGCGCAGGCTCGGCGGCGCGGCGCCTGGCCGCGCTGGCTGGTCGCCCGCTAGACGACGATGGGGCCTGATGCGAGTTCAGGTCATCGACCCCTCCGCGTTCACGCCCCCCTATGACCATGCCCTGTGCGCCGCTCTGGCCCGGGCTGGGGCCGAGGTGGAGCTGGCCACGAGCCGCTTCGCCTACGACGCGCCCCCGCCGCACTCGGGCTACGCGCTGAGCGAGTGCTTCTACCGCCACGCCCACGGGGCGCCCGGCTCCGGGCTGCGGCGCCTGAGCAAGCTGCGCGACCACGTGCCCGACATGCTCGAGCTACGCCGGAGGGCCGGCGAGCGGGCCGACGTGGTGCACTTCCAGTGGCTGGCCGTGCCATGGCTCGACGGCTATCTCCTGCCCCGCCGCCCCGTCGTCCTCACCGCCCATGACCTCCTGCCCCGCGAGCCCCGCCTGGGACAGGCCGCGGCCCAGCGCCGCCTCTATGACCGCGTCGATGCGCTGATCGTGCACAGCGCCTACGGTCGCGGGCAGCTGGTAGATCGGCTGGGGGTTCCGGGCGCGAAGGTCCGCGTGATCCCCCACGGCGCCTTCGCCCGTCTGGCCGAGCAGCCGCCCGCGCCGCTGACCGCCGAGCTGGCCGCGGTGGAGAAGCCGGTGGTCCTGTTCTTCGGGCTGCTTCGCCCCTACAAGGGGATCGCCACCCTGCTGCGCGCCTGGGCGGGGGTGGGCGACACCGAGCTGTGGGTCGTCGGCCGGCCGCGGATGGATCTGGCTCCGCTGCGCGCGGCGGCCGGCCCGACGGTCCGCTTCGTGCCCCGCTTCGTCCCCGACGCCGAGCTGGCCGCGTTCTTCCGCCGCGCCGATCTCGTCGTGCTGCCCTACGCGCAGACCGAGCGGCTCGACTTCTCCGGGGTGCTGGCCACGGCGCTCGCCTTCGGCAAGCCGATCGTGCTCAGCGACGTCGGGGGGCTGGGGGAGGTGGCCGCGGCCGGGGCCGCGCGACTGGTCGCCCCCGACGACGCCGATGCGCTTCGGGCCGCGCTCGTCGAGCTGCTCGGCGATCCGGGAGAACGCCGACGGCTGGCCGCGGCGGCGCTGGCCGCCGCGCAGGGTCCCTACTCCTGGGATGCGGCCGCGACCGCGACCCTCGCGCTGTACCGGGAGCTCGTGTGAGCCGGCTACGCGGGTGTCGGAGCGCCGGTGCGGCGCTCCACCTCAGCTCGCACCACCGGTGCCACCTGGGTGCCGAACAGCTCCATTGACCGCAGCACGTCGGCGTGCTTGACCGCCCCGACGCTCATCTGGGCGATGTAGCGCGAGTTGCCGAACAGCTCGTGCTCGAAGAGGATCTTCTCCGCCACCTGCTCGGGAGAGCCGGCCGCGACCGCACCGTGCGGGGAGCGCAGGGCGTCGTACTCGGGCCGTCCCGAGGGCGGCCAGCCGCGCTCGCGCCCGATGCGGTTCATCATGGCCAGGTAGGGCTGGGCGAACGCGGAGTCCGCGGCCGCCGATGTCGCCCCGACGAAGGCGTGGGTGTTGATGGCCACGGGCAGCGCCGCGGCGTCGTGGCCGGACTGCTCGGCCGCGCGGCGGTAGAGCTCGATCAGCGGTGCGAAGCGCTCGGGCTGCCCACCGATGATGGCCAGAGTGAGCGGCAGGCCGAGCGCACCGGCCCTGACCACCGATTGCGGAGAGCCCCCGACGGCGACCCACACCGGGAGCGGATTCTGCACCGGACGCGGGAACACGGCCGCGTCGTCCAGCGGCGCGCGCAGCCGACCCGACCAGCTCACCCGGGTCGACTCGCGGATCTTCAGCAGCAGCTCGAGCTTCTCGGCGTAGAGCTCGTCGTAGTCGTCGAGGTCATAGCCGAACAGGGGGAAGGACTCGATGAACGATCCCCGCCCGGCCATGATCTCCGCGCGGCCGCCCGAGATCAAATCGAGCTCGGCGAACTGCTCGAACACTCGCACCGGGTCATCCGAGCTGAGCACCGTGACGGCGCTCGAGAGGCGGAGAGCCTCGGTCCGCGCCGCGATGGCCGCCAGCACCACGGCCGGCGAGGAGACCACGAAGTCCTCGCGGTGGTGCTCGCCGATCGCGAACACGTCCAGGCCGAGCTGCTCGGCCAGCACCGCTTCCTCGATCAGCTCGCGCATCCGCTGCTCGGGGCTGACGCCCGAGCTCAGATCGCCGAAGGTGGCCAGGCCGAGTTCCATTGCCGACGCAGTCTAGCAGGTAGTTGTGCGGACAACTACCTTCGGAGGAGGCGTGCACGCCGCTGGCCGTCGCGGCCTACGCCAGAATCACTGCCGACATGACGCTGGCCGCGCTCATCTTCTGGATCTCCGCCGGACTGCTCCTCTACACCCACGCGGGTTACGCCGCGGTGCTCGGGCTGCTCTCGGTGGTCCGGCCCCGGCCCGATTTCTCGGTCACGGTCGCCCCGCTGCCCGCGGTGGCGGTGATCGTCCCCGCCTACGCCGAGCAGGAGGTGATCGCTGCTCGCGTGGCCAACCTCCGGGCGCTCGACTACCCGGCCGAGCAGCTGGAGATCCTCGTGGCCTGCGACGGCTCGCCCGACGAGACGGCGGCCCGAGCCCGAGCGGCGGGCGCCGGCCGCGTCCTGGAGCTCCCCCGCGGGGGGAAGATCCGCGCCCAGGATGCCGCCGTGGCTCAGGCCGAGCAGGAGATCGTCGCCTTCTCCGACGCCAACGTGAGCTGGGAGCCGGAGGCGCTCCAGGCGCTGGTGGCGCCGTTCGCCAACCCCAAGGTGGGCTATGTCTGCGGGCAGGTCAGCTTCGTCAACGAGCTCGGGACCAACCAGGAGGGGCTCTACTGGCGCTATGAGATGGCCCTGCGCGGGCTCGAGTCGAGCGTGCGCTCGGTCACCGGGGGCAACGGGGCCATCTACGCCACCCGGCGCGACTCCTACCTGGTCGTCGACCCGATCATGGGCCACGATCTGTCCTTCCCCTTCAACCTGGTCAAGCGGGGCTGGCTGGCCGTGTACGCGCCCAGAGCCCGGGCGAGCGAGAAGATGGTCCCGTCGATCGAGGGAGAATTCGCCCGCAAGCGGCGGATGATGAGCCACGGCTGGCCGATCGTCCTGCGCGGCGGGATGCTCGACCCCCGGGGCTACGACCCGCTCTACGCGCTGATGATCGTCTCCCATCGACTGCTCCGCTACGCCTCTCCCTTCCTCCACGTGCTGGCCTTTATCAGCAGCCTGATCCTGGTCGGCCAGAGCTGGATCTACGTGGTCGCCGTCCTCATCCAGCTGGCCATCCTGCTCGGCGCGCTGGTCGCCCCGGCCTTCCCCTCACGGCCGCTGCTCGTGGCCCGCTACTACGTGCTCACGACTGCCTCGCTGGCCGCGGGACTGTGGGACTGGCTGGCCCATGGCACCGGCGCCGGCTGGGAGCCGGCCGAGGGCACCCGATGATCAGCCGGGGGCTGGACATCCTGATCGCCGGGATCGGCTCGGCGCTGAGCGCTCCGCTGGTCCTGGCCCTGATGCTGGCCATCCGGCTCGAGTCCCGCGGCCACTCGATCTACCGCCAGACCCGCGTGGGCCGGGGGGTCAGCCCTTCCACATCTACAAGCTCCGCACGATGGTCAGCGGGGCCGAGTTCCAAGGCGCGGGGCTGGCCATCGCCGAGGGCGACACCCGGATCACCCGGGTCGGGGCGGTACTCCGGCGCTACTCGTTGGACGAGCTGCCCAATTTCTACAACGTCCTGCGCGGCGAGATGGCCATCGTCGGGCCGCGCCCGACCGTCGAAGGTCAGGTGCGCCACTACACCCCGCGCCAGCGGGGCCGGCTCGACGTGCGGCCGGGGATCACCGGTTGGGCGCAGATCAACGGCCGCGCGGCGCTGCCCTGGCCGGAGCGAATTGAGCTCGACCTCTGGTACGTGGAGCATCGCTCGCTCGCCTTGGATCTCCGCATCCTGGCCCGGACCGCCCGCCTCGTGCTGAGCGGCCACGGCATCTACAAGGGGGCCGGCGGCGGTTGGCGCACGCCCGAGGACACGCCGGCTGAGGCCGCCGCGGAGGCATCCGAGCCCGAGCGGGTCGGTCCCGAGCGGGTCGGGCCGTGATCCCCGGCGCTCCGGCCGTGCTGCTCACCGGGGTGGGCAAGCGCTACGACATCGTGTCCGCTTTCGCCCAGCACACGACGGTGATCGCCGCCGACCCCAATCCGCTGGCTCCGGCGCAGTACGCCGCCCACCACCGCCGTCCCGTGCCCCGGATCGAGGATCCGGGCTACGTCCCCGCCCTGCAGGCGCTGTGCGATGAGTTCGGGGTCGGCGCGGTGGTCCCGCTGACCGACCTCGACCTCGAGGTGCTCGGTCACGCTCGCGTGGCCGGCCGGCTCCCGGCCTTCGTCCCCGACCCCGAGTTCGCCCGGGCGACGTTCGACAAGTACGAGGCTCACCTGCTGCTGGAGCGGCTCGGACTGCCCTCGCCGCCCACGGTGCTTCCGGGCCAGGGCGTCGAGCGCTACCCGGTCATGGTCAAGCCGCGGCAGGGCTCGGGCGCGCGCTCGATCCACCGGGCCGATGACGCCGCCGCCGCCGCCTTCTTCGTCGCCTATGTGGACGAGCCGACGATGCTCCAGCTGGCCATGGACGGTCCCGAGTTCTCGATTGACTGCCTGTCCGATCTGGATGGCCGCTGCCTGAACGCGATCCCCCGGACGATGCTCGAGTCCCGCGGCGGGGAGTCGATCAAGGGCACGGTGATCGACGAGCCCGAGCTGATCGACCTGGGCCGGCGCGTCGTTGAGGCGCTCGGCTGCCGCGGCCCCTGCACGGTGCAGGCCTTCCGCGACAGCCGGGTCGGGCTCGGGATAACCGACGTCAACACCCGGTTCGGCGGTGCCTTCCCGGCTCCGATGTACGCGGCCGGGCCGGGCCGCACCTACCCCGAGCTGATCGTGCGGATGGCCGCCGGCGAGCGCATCGAGCCGCACGTCGGGGAGTTCACCGCCGGCGTGACCTTCACCCGCTACTACTGGCAGCTCGAGCTCGACAGCGCGCTGGCCCCCACCGGGCGCGACATCGTCGATCCGCCCGGGCCGCCCGGGCCGCGGTGAGCCCCGGGACGGGGGACGGATCTATAACCTCGTGCCGCCGCCGCCGCCGGCCCGCCCGCCACCGGGGCGGCAGCCCCCGCCCATCTCAAGGAGCCAGAGCATGAAACTCGTGATCGGGATCGTCCGCCCTGAGCGGGCCAACCAGGTGCTGGAGGCGCTGTACCGCGCCGAGGTCAAGGGGGTGTCGATGAGCCGGGTGCAGGGGCACGGCGGCGAGCTCGACCGGGTCGAGACATACCGGGGCACGACGGTCAAGATGGAGCTCTCCGAGAAGGTCCGCTTCGAGATCGCGGTGACCGAGTCATTCGTGGAGCGGACGATCGAGGCTCTGTGCGAGGGGGGGCGCACCGGTGAAGTCGGCGACGGGAAGATCTTTGTCGTGGCCCTCGACCGAGCGGTGCGGATCCGCACCGGCGAGGCCGACCAGCTTGCCGTCACGCCGGTCGGCGAGGGCGAGCAGAGGACCGGATGAGCACCCTGCGGTTGTCCGGTCAGATCAGCGGCGGGGACACCGCCTGGATGCTCGTCGCCACCGCCCTGGTGCTGATGATGACCCCGGCCCTGGGCTTGTTCTACGCCGGGCTGGTCCGGGCCAAGAACACGCTCAACACCTTCATGATGAGCATCGGCGCCCTCGGCGTGGTCACCGTGACCTGGGCGCTGGTCGGGTACTCGCTGGCCTTCGACCGGGGCGACGGGTTCATCGGCGGCCTGCATTTCGCCTTCCTGCACGGCGTGACCTTCGCCCCGCGGGCGGGGACGGCGATCCCGCAGCTGCTGTTCATGGCCTTCGAGGCGACGTTCGCCATCATCACCGCCGCACTGGTCTCCGGCGCCGTAGTCGAGCGGATGCGCTTCGCGCCCTTCCTCATCTTCATGGTCCTGTGGTCGATCCTCGTCTACCCGGTGCTGGCGCACTGGGTCTGGGGCGGAGGCTGGCTCGAGCACCACGGGACGCTCGACTTCGCCGGCGGCGTCCCGGTCGAGATGGCATCGGGCTTCTCCGCCTTCGCCGCCGCCACCGTGGTCGGCGCGCGGCGCGACTACGGGCGCCAGGCCCTGCTGCCCCACAACGCCGTATACGCGCTGCTCGGCGCCGGGCTGCTCTGGTTCGGCTGGTTCGGCTTCAACGGCGGCAGCGGCTACTCGATCGGGCATCCGAGCATCCTCGCCTTCACCAACACGCTGCTGGCTCCGGCCTGCACGCTGGTCGTCTGGTTTGTCCTCGATCTGGTCCTGGGCGGGCGCGTGACAGCGATCGGGGCGGCCACGGCGATCATCGTCGGCTGCGTGGGGATCACTCCCGCGGCCGGGTTCATCAGCCCGACGTGGGCGATGGGCCTGGGCGCGATCGCCGCATTGCCCAGCTACGCGATGATCGTCTGGCGCCCCCGGACGCGGCTCGACGAGACGCTCGATGTGCTCGCCGCCCACGGCTTGGCCGGGCTGACCGGGATCCTGTTCATCGGCTTCTTCGCCCAGCGCTCCTGGAACGGCGTGTCCAACGGACTCGTCTACGGCCATCCCGGTCAGCTGCTCTGGCAGGCCATCGCCGTCCTGGTCGCCCCGGCCTACGCGTTCGCGGTCACCTTCGCGATCCTCAAGCTGATCGGGCTCGTCATGCCGCTGCGCGGGACGGAGGCCGAGGAGGGGCTGGGCATGGACGTCGGGCAGCACGGCGAGGAGGCCTACACCACCGGCGAGGGCGCGATCCTGGTCATGCCCGACGAGCACACCGCGGAGCCGTCGGCTCGAGTCAGGGGGTGATGCAACCGAGCGTCGGAAGTCGACGCCCAGATGCAGCACGTCCCGCCGCGGGGGTCTAAGCAGCCGCCGCGCGCCGGCGCGGAGCCCGGCGGGTCCGTGCCGCCGGAGCCTCCCAGCACCGATCGATGAAGTCGGCGATCTGGCCCGTAAGCCGCTTGGGGCGCAGGCGGAGCTCGAGAATCGAGCTGGCGTGCAATAGCTCGGCATGGGGCAGCTCGGCGGCCAGCATCCCCGCGTCGGAGAACGGGTGCACCGGATCCCGGGGGTGGCCGATGACCAGCGTTGGCGCCTGGAACCCGACCCGCTCATTGTGGTCGGGGGCCACCCGCCCGTAGAGGATCCCGCCCAGGACCGAAGCGCTCGGACCCGGGGCCTGGGAGACCCAGTCGAGGCCGATCTCGGCCAGGAAGGGCACCCGGTCGCGCGGCACCGCGCTCGCCCCCCGGGCCAGCAGCTCCATCACCGGGCGGCCGAACTTCAGCATCATCAGAAGCGGCGTGAACGCCACCCCGCAGGCGGGAATCGCATCGTCGAGGACCGGCATCTCGACCACCATGCCCTGCAGGCGCTCCGGCGCCGCCGAGGCGACCTCGAGGGTTATGTTGGCCCCCAGCGAGGTGCCGCCGACGACCGCGCGGTCGAGCTCCAGGTGGTCGAGCAGGGCCACCGTCTGACCGGCGAAGGCGGCCATCGAGTAGTGCCACATCTCCATCGGTCGATCCGAGGCTCCGTGGCCCAGGGGATCAAGCGTGATGACGCGGTTCCCGCGCCGGACCAGCTGCCCGGCCAGCGGCGTCTGCATCTTCTGGGACAGGAGCAGCCCGGGCAGCAGGACGGTGGTCCGATCGCCGTCCCCGTGGACGGTGTAATCGAGGCGGTGGCCCTCGTAGAGGAACTGTGCCACGCCCGGGACGATATCGACCCGGCTGGCTGGCTGGCCAGCCACCGGCCACCGGGGACGCCGGCCCGGTAACTTCCAGGTTCGGGTCACCGCATCAAATCGAGGAGAACGAGCATGGCGAAAGCGCAACGATCACTGGCCGGGAAGGTGATCGCCATCACCGGCGGGGCGCGGGGCATCGGGCGAGCCACGGCCGCCGCGTTGATCACCCAGGGGGCCCGCGTGGCGATCGGCGACATCGAGTCAGAGCTGGCCGCCGAGACGGCGCAGGACCTCGGCGCCCCCACGATCGGGCTGCCCCTCGACGTCACCGATCGGGCCAGCTTCGCCAAGTTCCTGGACACGGTCGAGGAGCGGCTCGGTCCGCTCGACGTGGTGATCAACAACGCCGGCATCATGCCCATCGGGCCGTTCGTGGAGGAAAGCGACGCCACGGCCAAGCGCCAGATCGACATCAACCTCCACGGCGTCATCTACGGTTCAAAGCTCGCCCTGGAGCGCTTCTCGCGCCGCGGGCGTGGTCATCTGGTCAACATCGCGTCGATGGCGGGCAAGATCGGCGTGGCCGGCGGGGTCACCTACTGCGCGACCAAGCATGCCGTGGTCGGCCTGACCGAGGCGCTCCGGGCCGAATTGCGCGGTACGGGAATCGACGTCAGCGTCGTCATGCCGGTCGGCGTCAACACTGATCTGTATTCCGGCCTGCAGCCGACGCGCGGCGTGAAGATCGCCGAGCCCGAAGATGTGGCCGCGGCCATCGTCGAGGCGCTCCAGACCGGGCGCATGGACGTCTTCGTGCCCAGAAGCGTCGGCGGCCTCACCCGCGGCACCAGCCTGCTGCCCCGCCGCGCGGCCGAGTTCATCTCTCACCTGATGCGGGCCGATCAGGCCCTGGCCAACCCCGACCACACGATCCGCGGCGCCTACGAGAAGCGCACCGGAGATCCAGTACTGGAGGGCGCCGTGCCCACCGAGGCGCCCACGCCCACCGAGGCGCCCGCGGAGGCAGGGGCGCCCGCGGAGGCAGGGGCGCCCGCGGAGGCCGAGAAGCAGATCGTCTAGCGCCGGGCGCTCAGGCCCGCAGCCAGTCGGCGATCAGCCCGCCGATCTGCGGGCCGGCGTCCTCTTGGAGAAAGTGGCCGGCTCCCTCAATCACGTGGTCGACTTGGGTGCCGAGCATCGCGGTGAACGCGCGCCCGACGTCGGCCGGGAGGACCGGGTCGGAGTCGGCCCACAGGACCAGCTTGGGCCGCGCGTCCTGTCGCAGCGCATCGAGGACGCGCTGTCCGGCCTGCGCACCGGCCATGTCGGGCGAGGTGGGGATGATGAGCGGGAAGGCCTGGGCCCCGGCCTTGAACTCGGGGCTCGGGAAGGGCGCGTCATAGGCGGCGATCACCGCGTCACCCGGATCCCGGTGGCAGCCGCCGCGAACCAGGAAGCCGACCGGGAGGTCCTCGGTCCGGGCGACGAAGTCGCGGAATGCGATCCACGCCTCGGACATCTTCTGATGGCCGGTGAACAGGCCCGTATCGAGGATCACGATGCGATCGAACCGATCGGCCTGCTCGACGGCCAGCCGCAGACCGATCGGACCGCCCCAGTCGTGGACGACGAGCGTCGCGCCGCGGAGGTCGAGCTCCTCGATCAGGGCGGTCATAGCCTCGGTGTGACGGTCGTAGGTGTACCAGCCGACGTCGGTCGGCTTGTCCGAGCGCCCGAACCCGGGCAGGTCGGGGGCGATGGCGCGGTAGCCCGCGTCGAGCACCGGGCCGATCACCTTGCGCCACAAGAATGACCAGGTGGGCTCACCGTGCAGGAAGACCACCGGCTGACCCTGGCCCTCGTCGACCCGGGCCAGCCTCAGACCGTCGAACTGGCTGTAGTGCGCGGAGAACCCGAAGTCGGGCAGCGCGGCGAAGCGATCCTCGGGGGTGCGCACGGAGTCCATGCCCGACAAACCTACCGGGCCCAGGCCCCGGCGTCGCGCGCGACGGTGATGTCGATGTTGGCCGGCTCGCGCGCCCAGGCGATCAGGTTCAGCGCCTGGAGCCGATCGAGGATGGCCTGGAACGCGGTGGCCTGGGCGGGGCTGACGTAGCGGCGGGCGATCTGGAACGAGTAGCCGTCGGGCGAGGAGGCAAAGCCAGCGGCATTCTGCCCGACGTACTGGCGGTCGGCGACCGTGGTCATCACCTCGAGCGGGCCGGCTCCGCCGGCCAACGCGCGCACCCGCGCGGCGATGGCGATCAGCATCCGCAGGGCGACGGGCCGCAGCCCGCGGTACAGGCCCCGGGGGACGCCGAGCTTGGACGCGCCGGCGCCCATCGCCGGGTCGTAGGCCAACCCAAGTGCCGCCGCATTGATGGGCAGCGGGACGAGGGTGCGGCTCTGGTAGGCGGCTGACAGGGCGGCGGGATCGGCGAAGCGGAACGTGCGCCCAGGCGGCTGCAGCACCAGGGCGTCGGAGTCGGCGCCCGTCTGCAGCGCGCTCAGCCGGCGCAGGACCGAGCGGTCGGTCCGGTACAGGTGCATGATCTGCGCGGCGCCGAGGACGCGCCACAGGTACAGCGAGGAGTCGTCGCCGAAGCCGGCCAGGAGACGATAGGCCTGGCCGCGGCGGTCGGGCGCGGTGTCGAAGTAGAGCTGGGCATAGGGAACGGAGCGCCCCCCGTCGTAGTCGTCGAGCACCTGGTGCAGGTTGCCGATGCCCATGTGGTAGGACTCGATGGCCAGGTCCTGCCGTCCGAACTGATGCTCGGCGTCTTCTAGGTAGCGCACCGTGGCGGCGAGCTCGACGCGCGGGTCAAACCGGGGATCGATCGCGGCCCGGCGGGCCAGGAGCGGCGCCAGCAGGCCGCGCCGCGTGCCGGCGGCGACGGCGTCGATCTGGCTGGTCAGAACGCGGCTGCGGGCCAGGTCGATGTTCATGCCGAGCAGTGATTGACCGGTCGCGGCCAGGATCTGGGTCAGGCCGGCCGCGCCCGCCGGGTCAGAGCCGGCGATCGCCTGGGGCCGTCCCGCGCTCTCCACGAAGACCAGGGCCTCGAGCAGGTTCGGATCGATGGGGGTGCCGGCCACGGCCCGGTCGATCAGGGTCCGGTAGCCGGCCACCCGCGCCGCCGTGGCCAGGGCGCCGCCGGGGCTCTGCACGAACAGGGGGTGGGCCTCCCCGGCGACGGCCCGGGCCACGAAGTCGGCCTCCCGGGCGGGCCGGTAGCTGAACGGATCACCAGCCGCCGCACCCAGCGCGGCCCCACCGCGGGGCGGCGCGGGCAGGCCTCCGCCCTGAGAGAGGAGGACCACGACAACGATCACCACGAGGAGGACGAGCGCAGCCAGCCGGGCGCGCCCCTGACGGACCCGGCGGCTCGGGGGGCGGCGGCCGCGGCGGGGGCGGCGGCCGCGGCGGGGGCGGCGGCCGCGGCGGGGACGCTCATGTCCGGAGGCTGAGCCCTCGGCAGCGGGCGATCTGCCCCGAGCCGTTCATGTCGCCTGGGAAAATCTGCCAGCCGTAGGAGCGGGGATACATGTTGACGACCGGATGCGGGTGCGTGGCCTCGAACGCGGGGCTGAAGTAGAGAACGCCCACGTTGGTTCCGAGCTGCCAGGCCAGGACGCTCTGCCAGCCGATGCCGATGTTCGGCTGCCCGCAGGCCAGGATCCGCTCCGCGCCGAGCTGATCCACGGCGCCGGCGAGCAGATTGATGTAGCTCGTCCGGGTGCGCTGGCCGCGCAGGTCCTTGTCCTCGGCGGCGATCCGCCCGTGGAGAACCGGGACCAGCGAACCGGCGAAGGCGAGCACGAGCAGCAGTGAGGCGACCCCGGCTGCGCTCACCCATCGCCGCCCCCCGCGCATCCGGGCCGCGGCCGGCAGGTCGAGGATCACCCGGCCGATCAGCACACCGGCAAGGACGTCGACCCCGGCCGCCGCCTCGTACATGTAACGCGGGACGGCGGAGAAGCCGTGCAGCGCGAAGCCGATCTCGACCGCGACCCAGAGGATGACCCCGCCGGCCACGAGCAGCACGCTGCGCTCCCGGCGCACGACCGCCACGGTGAGGGCCAGAGCGGCGGCGAGCTCGACCACGGTCGGGTTCATGGCCAGGAAGCGGCTCATCGTCCCCGTGATCTTGTTGCCGTGTAGCTCCCGGGGCGATTTCTGGGCCAGCGTGGCCGCGGAGAACGGGCTCTTCGAGCTGGCTGCGGGGATGCCGAACCAGAGCAGCGGGATCAGCACCAGGCCAGCCAGCATCTGGGTCCGCATCCCGGGCTGGGTCCGCCAGGCCCAGAGGAAGTACAGGCCCAGTGGGGCCCATACCTCGGGCCGGCCCAGCGCAGCCAGCCACCAGGCCCAGAAGGCCCAGCGAAAACGCCGCTGCAGAATGCAGTCGACCGCGGCCAGGCAGATCGCGACGATCATCGTGTCCGATTCGGCGCTGAGGATCGAATGGGGGAAGTCCTGGATGGCCAGCAGCGCAACCGCGGCGGTCAGGCCGGCGGCGTAGGCGGCGTAACGACGTTCCCCCGGGGCAGCGACGAGCGAGAAGGCCACCCGCCAGGCGAACCCGGCGCCGGCCAGCGAGATCGCGAACGCCGTGGTCATCCACAGGTAGACCGCGTGGCGGCCGAGGAGCGCGTAGGGAAGCGTGAACAGGTAGGGCAGCGGCTTCCACGACGGCGCGCCGTTCGTGTCCAGCTTCCCGTGCAGGGTCAGATCGCCCCAGACCAGCCATCCGTAGGGGTCATAGCCGGGGCGCACCCGGGCCCAGAGGACGATCAGCGCCGAGCCGGCGAGCAGCCCCAGGGCGGCGAGCGGCCAGCGCCAGCGCGTGGCCATCCGAACCAGGCCGGCGTTCCCGGCCTGCGGGGATGAAGCGCTGAGCAGCCCGGCCCCGACCGTTCCGCGCGCGTGAGACGGATGCTCGGACACGGCAGGGCGAAATTATCAGCCGTCCCCTGCCCGGCACCGCCCCCGTCCCCCGCCCGGCGTCCTCGCCGTCCCCCGCCCGGCGTCCTCGCCGTCCGGTTGGTTATCCTCGGCCGAGTGACCACATCAACCGGAGCGCCGACAGCGGCGGGAGCGTCCCTGGCCGGCCGGCGGGTCTTGGTCACCGGCGGCTCGGGCTTCATCGGGCGCCGCGTGGTCGCCGAGATGGCCGCGCAGGGCGCGGAGATCCGGGTGGTGGATCTTCAACCCCATCCGGATCCGAATGTCGAGGTGGTGATCGGTGACATCGCCGACCCCGAGGTTCTGAAGCGCGCCTTCGACGGGGGCTTTGACTCCATCGTCCACCTGGCTGCGGTCACCTCGGTGCTGCGGTCGCTCGAGCAGCCGGAGCTGACCTATAGGACCAATGTGGCCGGCACTGCCGCGCTGCTCGAAGCGGGCCGGGCGGCCGGGGTGAGCTCACTGGCCTTCGCCTCCACCAACGCGGTCACGGGACCGATGCAGGCCCCCAAGATCTCCGAGGCGGCGATCTTGGGCCCGCTGACCCCCTACGGGTCGACCAAGGCCGCGGGCGAGATGCTGATGTCGGCCTACACCGCGTCCTACGGGCTGCGCTGCGCCTGCATCCGCCTGACCAACGTCTACGGCCCGGGCATGCAGGCCAAGGACAGCATCGTCGCGCGCCTCATGCGCTGCATCCGGCTCGGCACCACGTTCGAGGTCTACGGCGACGGCCGGCAGGTTCGCGACTACGTCCACGTCTCCGACGTGGTGGCGGCGATGAAGCTCGGCCTGACCGAGGAGAGGTGGGCTGGTCCGATGGTCATCGGCTCGGGCACCTCGCTGTCCGTGCTCGAGGTCATCGACGCCATCCGCGCGGTCAGCGGGGCCGAGATCGATGTCCGGCACGGGCCGGCCAAGCCCGGTGAAATGCCCGCGGTGATCGTCGACCCCAGCCGCGCCCACGCCGCGGGATGGTCGCCCCGGTACCCGGACCTGGATCAAGGCCTGATCGGTGTCTGGGAAGAGTGGTCGGCGATGGAGCTAGAGGCGCCGGCCACCGCCGCCGGAGGCCCGGCATGACCGTGGTCGAGCCCGATGTCGTGAGCCCCGGGCAGTACGCGCGTCTCGATCCCGCCGAGCGCGGCGCGGCGGATCAGTTCCTGGCCACCAACCGGCCGGGGATCGGGGCGCCGCTGGCCGTGGTCATTCCGGCCTACAACGAGGAGCCGACCGTGTCCCAGGTCATCGCCGGGATTCCCCGGGAGATCATGGGATTGGCCACCGAGGTGATCGTCGTCGTCGACGGCGCCAAGGACGCCACCGCCACCCGGGCGCTCGCCGCCGGAGCGCTCGTCTGCGATGTTCCGGTCAACCGCGGCCAGGGAGCCGCGCTCCGGCTCGGCTACTGGCTGGCCCGCGCTCGCGGGTCCCAGATCATCGTCACCATCGATGCCGATGGCCAGTACGAGGCCAAGGAGATCGAGGGCGTGATCACCCCGATCCTGACCGGCCAGGCCGACTTCGTCTCCGGTTCACGCCGGCTGGGCAACGAGTTGACCACCGACGCGACCCGCCATGCCGGGGTGATCGTGTTCGGGGCGCTGATCAGCCTGCTGGTCCGCCAGCGGATCACCGATCCGGCCTGTGGACTCCGGGCGATGCGCTCCGAGCTGACCGGGGTGGTGACCCTGGAGCAGCCCCAGTACCAGGCTTCGGAGCTGATGATCAGCGCCGCGCTGAATGGCTTCCGGCTGGCCGAGGTACCGACCACGATGCGCGACCGCGGCCAGCACGCCACGGGCACCAAGAAGGGCGGGAACTTCGGCTACGGCGTGCGGTTCGCCCGGGCTGCGGTCCACACCTGGTGGCGAGACCGCACGGCGGCGCGTAAGCGCGAGCGGCCGGCGAACACCCAGTGCTCGTAGACCACGAACTTGGCGGCGAAGAAGAACGCCTGCACGGCGACGTAGGCGGCGGTGACCAGGATCACGCGGATGCCGTGGCCGGGAGCGATTCCATGTACCCGATCCTGCGTCCAGCCGGTGGCCGCCGATGAGGCGACGAGGACCAGCACCGAGATGACCACGTAGGCGAACACCTCGCGCCAGAAGTTCACCTTGCCGCGCACCTTCCAGGCCCAACGGCGGTTCAGCACCCAGTTGGGCACCGAGCCGGCAACGAAGGCCACGATCGAGCACACCGTCGTGCTCACGTGGAGGACGTAGAGCACGGCGAACACGACCACGCTCGTGACCAAGGCCACGACCGAGCCGATCGCATACCGGGTTATCTTGCCTGCGAGCGCAGACTCGCGCAGACGGCTGTAGGCGTCGGATACCACCAAGGCAATCCTAGCGGCTGGTTGTGTAAAAACAGGGTCAAGCGTTATCACCGCGGCGCCTCGCGGACGAGCGGCACGAACCTGACCGACTCGAGCCGTTCGCGCCGGAAACCGGTGCGCGTGCGTCGCGAGCGGACCAGGTGCTGGTCCTCGCCGCCCACGGGCGCGACCAGCCGCCCGCCGTCGGCCAGCTGATCCTCGAGCGGGGGGAGGGCGTCCCAGCTGGTGGCCGCGGCCAGGTTGATGGCCGCGAACGGAGCCTGCTCGGGCAGGCCCGCGGATCCGTCCCCGGTCACGCAGGTGACGTTGGTGTAGCCGAGCGCGGCCAAGGTGCGCTCAGCTTCCCGGCTCAGCTCAGCGTGGCGCTCGACCGAGAACACCCGCCCGGACAACTCGGCCAGCAGGGCGGCGTGGTAGCCCGATCCGGTGCCGATGTCGAGGACCGTGTCATCGGGGGTGAGCTCGAGCAGCTCGAGCATCCGCCCTACCACCAGTGGCTGAGAGATCGTCTGGCGGCAGGCGATGGGAAGGGCCACGTTCTCGTAGGCGCGGGCCCGGTCGTCGGCCCCGACGAAGCGCTCGCGGGGCACGGTGGCGATCGCCTCGAGGACGCGCGCATCGCCGATCGCCTCTTCGAGCGTGGTGATCAGGTCGGGGTCCATCGTGGCAGTGTGCCCCGCGTCGCGGCGCTCACACCGCTCCAGCGACACGCCGGCCGCACCGGGCTGCGAGAATCGTCTGATGGCCACCGCGGTCAAGGTTCAGCGGGCGCTTATCGGAGTGCTGATCGTGCTGCTGGGGGCGCTCACGTTCGTGGTCCTGGCGGCCGGGCGCGCCACGACGAGCAGCTCCTCCGCGCCCCTGTCGCATTCGCCCTTCGATGGCCCGCTGATGCCGCCGAACCTGCATGCGCACAACTTCAGCCTGACCGATCAGAACGGTCATCGGGTCAGCCTTTCCCAGTACCGGGGCCACGTCGTGGTGCTCACTTTCATCCACTCGCTGTGTCACGACACCTGCCCGTTCATGGTCGAGCAGATCAAGGGCGCGCTCAATGATCTGCCCGGGTCCGGCCGCGGGGTGCCCGCGATCGGGGTGAGCGTCGAGCCCAGCCAGGACACTGTGGCCAACCGCCGGGCCTTCCTGGCCAAGCACGAGATGACCGGCCGGCTGGCCTTCGTCTCCGGCCGGGTGCGCACCCTGCGCCGGATCTGGAAGGCCTACGGGATCCAGCCGGTGACCCCCAAGATCGATCACTCGACGTTCGTGATCCTGATCGACAAGCGCGGCCTCGAGCGGATCGGGTTCGCCGCCGATCAGCTCACCCCGGAGGATCTATCGCACGACATCGGAGTGCTGGAGCGCGAGCCGGCCTGAGCCCGGATGCCGGCTCGCCGGGGCGCAATCAGCCGCCCGCGGGGGGCGGATCAGGCTGACCCGTCGTCGGGATTTGCCGGGGTTATCTCGTGCACGTCGGCCCCGGCGGCGGCGACGGTCTCACGCGGGGGAAGGACGGCAGCAGATTCCGGGGTGTCCTTGGGAACTCGGCGAATGGCGATTCGGTACCAGACCGCTATGGCGATCAACAGACCGGTCGGCATCAGCAGAGAGAGCAGCGAGCCAGCCAGGAAGTTGTCAGCGAAGCCGATCATCGGTCCTCCTCAGGTGATTAGCGCCGGTTGGCGTGAGCGGGTCGCGCTGCTCGGCTCGAGCCAGCGGTAGAAGCAGGTGATCATCGCGACCCCGTAGGCCATCGAGCCCGGTACCCACATCATCCCGGCAGCCAGCTGCTGGTCGGTCAGGGCCGAGATTCCGCCCGGCCGGTGGGCGAGCAGCGCGTAGGGGGAGTAGATCGCCTCCGGGAGGAGCACCAGCGTGATGGCGATGATCCAGCCGACGATCATCGCGCCAACCACGTAGGCGAGCCGGCCCAGCCACGGTAGCCGCGGCCGCAGCGGCCCCGGGTCGATCACGCGGGCCCAGAACAGCAGGCCGGTGAAGAAGAACATCGCGTGCTCGAGGTCGTGGATCGCTCCGTATCGGAGCGTCGCGTCGTAGGCGCCGGGGATGTGCCAGCCGATGATCGTGGCATTGAACAGCACCCACGCCGGAATCGGCCGGGCCAGAGCACGGAGCGGCGCGGTCCAGCCGGCCCGCGCAACTGCGTGCCCGATGAAGGTTCGCGTCTGGAGCGGGAGCGCGCGCCACATGCGCGGCCACGGGCGGCCGAACAGGATCAGCGGCGGCGCGACTGTGAGCAGCAGCACGTGCTGGAGCATGTGAACCCAGAAGAGCTGCTCGGCGTAACCGTCCATCGGAGACTCGAGCGCGATGACGATTGTCGCCAGGCCAACAGCGAACGAGGCCGAGCGCCGCGCGCTCGGGCCGGCATGGCGGTAGCCGCGGCCCCCGATCCAGTAGAGCATCGCCGCGATCGCCACGTAGGCGAGGGGGGGTTGGATGGACCATCCGCCCCAACTCATCGCATCAGAGGACGTAGAGCAGCACGAACAGCAGGACGCCGGTGGCGACGTAGTAGGACCAGAAGAACGAGCAGGCCCTCAGCCCGGCGCTGATCAGCGCGGAATCGGTCAGGACGTGTCCCGGAGTCGGCTCGACGCCTTCCCGGCGCCGCCGCCAGACGCCCGCGACCTGCGTCTCGATCCAGAACGCGCAGAAGAGCAGAAGCACGGTGTACATCGCGGTCCAGCCGATGTACACGCTGGCATAGCCGCCGCTGGCCGGGCCGAACCCGATCGTCGTCCATTGGATGACTTGGAGCACGGCGGCAATCAGCGCCAGCGCCAGCGCCGCGCCGCCGAGAGTGACCGTGCGCGCCGGCGTGCGCGCCGCCATGTGCATGGCCGCGGCGCTGAGGATCAGGATCACCACGATCGCCACGCCAAAGCCAAGCGATGGGTTGACCTTGCCGATCTTCCAATCATTGTTGCTGTCCAGCGAGCGCAGGTAGAAGTAGGCGAACACGAACGAGATGAGGAAGAAGGACGCGGCGCCGCACAGCAGGCGTGCGCTCACCCACATCGCGCGGGGCTGCCACTCGGGCGGCTCGAGCTCGATCTGGGGATGGGTGGGTGCTGACGCTGAGCCTTCCATGGTCAGACTCCACCTCCCGCGGGGCTGAACACCGGCGCCGGGGGCTGCTCCGAGCCGTACGGATACGGGTCGGGATCGAAGATCGGGAACAGGTCGAAGTCATGCAGCGGCACGGGTGTCGGAAGCTGCCACTCAGACGATTTGGAGGCCCATGGGTTGGCCTCGGCAGGCTCGCGCTTGATGAACATCGACCAGACCACGTTGACGATGAACACGAGCATCGAGAGTCCGATCACGAACGCTGACACCGACACCCAGTCGTTCAGCGCCTGGAGGTGCGTCGGGTAGGTGACCACACGCCGCGGCTGCCCGAGAAGGCCCAGAGCGAACAGCGGTCCGAAGGTCGAGTTGAACGCGATGAACAGCGACCAGAAGTGGATCTTGGCCAGTGTCTCGTTGAACTTGAAGCCGAGCATCTTCGGTCCCCAGTAGTAGACCGCGGCGAACACGCTGAAGATGAGGCCCCCCATGATCGTGTAGTGGAAGTGGGCCATCGAGAAGAAGCTGCCGTGGGTGGTCACGTCTGACGGGACGTCGGAGAGGAACACGCCTGAGATGCCACCGAAGAGGAAGTTGAACACCCACCCGAGGCAGAACCACATCGGCACGGTGAACCGTATTCGCCCTCGCCAGATCGTCCCCATCGCGCACAGGAAGATGAACCCGGTGGGCAACGAGATGAGCTCAGTGGAGAGCATGTAGAACGGACGCAGGTCGGCGTCGATGCCGCTGACGAACAGGTGGTGCTGCCAGACGAAGAAGCTAAGCACGGCGACGCCGAGCATCCCGGCCACGGCCAGGCGGTAGCCCCACAGCGGCTTGCGCGCGAACACCGGCAGCAGCTCGAGCACGATCCCGAAGCCGGGCAGCGCCACGATGTACACCTCGGGGTGGCCGAAGACCCAGAACAGATTCTGGAACAGGTAGGAGCTGCCGCCGTTGCCGACCACGTAGAACGCGGTCTGCACGGTCCGGTCAAACGCGCCCATGAGCAGGGCGGCGATCAGCATCGGCGCGGCCAGCATCATCAGGATCGCGGTGGCCAGGACGCTCCACACGAAGATCGGCAGCCGGTTCCAGGTCATGCCCGGGGCGCGCATGGTGATGATCGTGGCCAGGAGGTTGAAACCGAGCAGCGTCATCGAGAGCCCTACCAGGGCGAAGAAGCCGATGTAGGCGTCGTAGCCGGCCGTGCCCTGGTCGCCCAGCGGCTGGTAGCCGGTCCACCCGGTCTGGAAGCCGCCGAAGAAGATCGTCGTGATCAGCACCACGCCGGCCGCCATCAGCAGCCAGAAGGTGAACGACTCGATCCGGGGGAAGGCCATCCGCCGTGTCCCGATCATCAGCGGCACGAGCCAGTTGGCGAACGGGCCGAGCACGCCCGAGGTCATCATCCCCATCATCATCGCCCCGTGCATCCCGACCAGGGTCAGGTACTGGTTGGCCCCGAACACGTGCACGTTGGGCTGGAGCAGCTCGGTCCGGATCAGCATCGCGTTGATCCCGCCGACCAGGAAGAAGACGCCGATCCCGACGATGTACTGGATGGCCACGACCTTGTGATCGGTGCAGAGGCGGAAGTAGCGCCCCACGCCCTCACCCTCTGACTCGTGCTCGGCCAGGGTGGCCGGATATCCGAGCAGGCGCCGGACGGGGTAGTTGGCAAACCCGAGGCCGACCAGGAAGCCGATCACCCCGAACAGGTAGCCGAGCAGAACCGAGATGTCGTTCTGACCCGGACCGGTGCCGAGCTTGAAGTAGTCGAGACTCGGGGCGTGGATCAAGCCCCCGATCCAGTAGCCGACGAGCCACCCGATGATCGCCCCGATGATCCCCGTGAGCAGGTTGAAGCCCAGCAGCCCCCGCCACGCGGGCTGTCGACGAGCGGGAACGGCAATCGAGGTCATCAAGCCCTCCTCTGGGGGACCGGGAAGTAGCGCTTCTGGTACGGCCCCAGGTTCTTGGTCGCCGGCGCAAACTGCTTTTGCTCCGCCGCGATCCAGGTGGAGAACTTGGCTGGGGAGACGACGTGGCCGGTCTCGAACATGTAGCCGTGCCAGACGCCGCACAGCTCGGCGCAGTGAATGTCGAAGGCCAGCGGTCCCTTGGTGGTCACGTAGGCGATGTTGTCGATGCCGGGGTTGGCGTCGGCCTTGACCCCGAGCTGGTAGGCCCAGAAGGAGTGGATCACGTCGAGCGAGGTGACGTGGAACTCGATCATCCGGTTGGCCGGCAGCTCAAGCGTCGATGTCTCGACGCCGCCGTAGGACGGCCACCGGTAGTCGAACTTCCACTGCTGGGCTACCACCTGGACCTGAAGCGCGTGGCTGGCACCGCCCGGCGCGGCGATCGGGTTCGGGCCCTGCCCGCCGCCGGCGCCGTCGGCCAGCATCCGCACGGTGCCGTAGCCGGCCAGGAACAGCACGATGGTGGTCGTGATCACGAGCCAGGTGGTCTGGATCGTGGCGTCGCCCTGGATCGGGGGACCGTCGAGGATCGTCCCGGCCGGCTCGCGCTCGCGAAAGGCGACCATCGCGTAGATGAAGAACACGAGTACGGCCATGGCGATCGGCGTGGAGATGCCGAGCAGAACGGTGTTGTCCACGACCTGCCCGGAGGCCTCGACGGACCCGTTGCCCGGGGGCAGGATCGGGGCCAGCAGGAGGACGACGAGCAGCGTGGCGATCACGCTGACCACGAACCAGATCAGGGCGAAGCGGCGGAAGTGGTTGGTGTTGTCCATCCTGCGCGCGGGCCTCAGACGACCTTGATGTAGCCGTCCATGTACCCGACGGTGGCCATCGGTCCGCCGACGCCGTTGATATAGCCCAGCGCGCAGGGCACGAAGCACTGCCAGCGGTACAGGCCGGCGCGCGGGGTGCGGAACGTGAAGGTGGTCGTCGTGTGGGCGTTGCTGAGCGCGCAGGGCGCATTCGCGCACAGGTTCTTGGCGCTGGCCAAGACCCCCGCCAGCGGCACCGAGAGGCCAATCTCGGGGATGGCGAACACGTGCGACGCGGCGCTTGGATCGACCGCCTGGGTCGATGCGCCGTTCAACCCGAACTTGCCGCCCACGGTCCCGGTGGCCTGGGCGATGAACGGGTTGCGCAGCCCGGTCTGGGTGTCGTACTCGTAGACCGTCACGTGCACGAGGGTGTTGGCCGGCATCGTGAACGTGGTCACGTGGCGCCAGTCGCCGCTGCTCGCATTGACGGCGTAGTAGGACACCCACGTGTTGTGGGGGTCATTGAGCGCGGCGGCGGGAACCGTGGCCAGGTAGAGCTGATCACCGGTCGCGGTACGGGTGGCCGCGGCCGAGCCGGGCACGTTGGTCAAATAAAGGCCGATGTACAGGCCGACGAGCACGCAGACCACCAGCGTGACCACCCCGACTCCAAGGAGCCTTCTCGCCGTCCCGCTCACTCCCCTCGCCTCATCAAGGCCGGAAACCTACAACTGAGACGCGGAAAGGCAAGCGGATGACGGCGATGTCATATGTCGGTCATTTACAAGTCATGTGCACAGGGATAGGGTTCTTTGCCGAGGGATGGCATGCGCATACTTGTGGTCGAAGATGAGGCGGGAATCCGCGCTTTCCTGGCTCGCGCGTTCGAGGCGGAGGGCTTCCAGGTCGAAGTAGTGTCCGACGGCGAGCGCGGCTTGGCCCGCGCGCTGGAGGGCGACTACGAGATCGTGATCCTCGACCTGATGCTGCCTGGACGGACTGGGCTCGAGGTGCTGGAGGAATTGCAGCGCCAGCGCCCGGAGCTGCCCGTGCTGATCCTGTCCGCACGCACCGACCTCGCCACCAAGCTGCGTGGGTTCGAGCTGGGCGCGGTGGACTATCTGGCCAAGCCGTTCTCGCTCGACGAGCTTCTGGCCCGGGCGCGCGTGCAGTTGCGCCGGGCGCATGATGCGCCCGGGGTTACATTGCGGGCCGGGCGCATGACCCTAGATCTGGCCCGCCGGCAGGCCGGCCTGGATGGCGTGGTGGCCAACCTCTCGGACCGGGAGTTCAGGCTGCTGCACTTCCTCATGCTTCACGTCGGCGAGGTGGTCAGCCGTCAGCGGCTCCTGTCGGAGGTCTGGGGCTATGACTTCGATCCGCGCTCCAACGTCGTGGACGTCTGCGTTCGGCGCCTGCGCCGCCAGCTCGGCCCCGACGCTCCCATCGAGACCGTGCGCAACGCCGGCTACCGCGCAGCGGCTTGACGGCCGGCGTCCTCGTCCGGCGTTCGGTGGCCCGGCTGCGGTGGCCACCGCGCGCGGGACACAGACCAAGCATCGAACTCCTTCCCGTGGTGCGGCGCTACCGCGTCGAGCTGCTGTGGGCACTGTTCGCGGCCGCCAACTACGCCGCGATGATCGCCTGGCCGGCGTGGGAGACGATCCCGTTTCACTTCGTCTGGATCAGCCTCACCGTGCTCTATGGCTTCCGCGTGTGGCCGGTGCGCGGCACGCTGGCCGTCCTGGGGGGCGTGGTGGTCCTGACCGGCGCCTCGATCGGCTTTGACGCCTTTCATGGCCTGCAGCTCTGGGGCGAGCTATTCGAGGTTCCCCTGATGTCGGCCATGTTTCTGGCCATGGTCTGGCACGCCCGCCGGCGGGTCGCGGCGCTCCGGGTCGCCGAGGAACGCGCCGAGGAGCGGCGCTCGCTGCTCGAGCGGCAGGAGCGCTTCGTCCAGGACGCCTCGCACGAGCTGCGGACACCGACCACGATCGCCCGCGGGCACCTCGAGCTCCTGCGCTCGCACGGTGTGCAGGCGCCCGAGGTGGACGTGGCCCTGGATGAGCTCCGCAGAATCGACGAGATCCTCGAGCGCCTGCTCGTGCTCGCCGCCGCCGATCAGCCCGACTTCATCCAAGCCGCACCAATCGAGCTCGAGCCGCTGCTCGAAGACGTCTTCATGCGCTGGGCGGATCTGGCCCCCCGTTCCTGGAGCCTCCGGGTGCTGGCGCCGGGACGCCTGGTCGTGGACGCAGGGCGCCTACGGGCGGCGCTTGATGCCCTGATCGAGAACGCGGTCAAGTACTCCCGGCCTCAGACCAGGATCGAAGTGCGCGCGCGCCACGACGGCAAGAACTGGGTGGCGATCGAGATCGAGGACGAGGGCTGCGGTGTGTCCCTGGCGGCGCGGCCGCGGATCTTCGATCGCTTCGCCCGCGCGGACTCGGCCCGCTCGCGCTCAGCCGGCGGGGTCGGGCTGGGGCTGGCCATCGTCGACGCGATCGCCAAAGCCCATGGCGGTGAATGCCGGCTGACCGGTGACACTCGGGGCTCGACCTTCGCGGTCAGGCTGCCGGGCTTCTCGCCTCGGTATGGCGGGCCAGCAGCGGCTTCAGGTGATCCCGGACCTGTCTGGAGCTGAGCCCGGGAAGGGCGAAGCGAGCTGCGCCGCGCGCGGTGGTGACCGCGAGCCGGGGGGTCCGGGGCGCGCGCTGAGGCGGCGGGGGAGCCCGACCGTGCGGATCTCACTCCAGGGCAGCGTCCCGACCGGGGCCCGCGTGTCGAGGCGGAAGATCTGCAGCCCAGCGGCTGAGAAGCGGAGCTCGAGCTCGCGCTGACCCGGGCGGAGCGCCTGGACTCCGGCCAGGTGCACGGCGGCCATGCGGACCGCCTGGGGAGCCGGGATCGCCTCGGGAGCCGGCTCCGGGGCCGGCTTGGAGTCAGGCTCGCTCACGGCAGCCCCGACTCGAGCTGGTCGGCCACAGAGCGGAGAAACCGCCCGGCGGCCGGGCCGAACAGGATGCGGCTGTCGGCGGCCAGCGTCAGGCTGAGAACCTGCCCGGGGGCGAGTCCACCCTCCCGGATCACGGGCACCTCGCGCACGGCGCCCGCGGTCAGCGCGGCCGCCTGGGGCGGGACGATCAGTGCGCTGCCCCGCCCGATGCCCTGGGGTCCGAGATCGGTGAGCGTGAACGTCGAGCCTGACAGCGCCGCGGCCGTGAGCTCCCCGGCGCGGGCGCGCTCCCGCAGCCGCGCGAGCTCAGCTTCGAGCTCGCCCAGCGACTTGGTGTCGGCGTCGAGCACGGTCGGGGCCAGGAAGGCCTCCTCGGTGGGCACGGTGACCGCGACGTTGATCCGGGAGTAAAGCTCATAGCGTCCGTCGCGGTAGGCCGCGTTGGCCCGGGGATGCTCGCGTAGCGCCGCGGCGCAGGCGCGCACGAGCACGCTGGTGAACGAGCAATCGTGCGCGGTGGCCAGGGCCAGCGCGGGCCCGGCGTCGGCCTCGATCCCGAGTTCGAGGTCGGGGACCGTGGCCCGCGTCTCGGCCGCGCGCCGGCCCACGGCCCGCTCGGCCCGGCGTCGGCTCACGGATGCTCGAGACCCCCTTCAATCCGGGTTCCGCCGCGCTCGGCTCCCAGTCGCTCACAGCGGCCAGTCCTCGGTGCCGTCGGCCCCGTCCCACCGGGCGATGAACTCCTCGGCATCCAGGCCGACCAGGTCGCTGCGAAGCTGCTTGAGCAGGCGGGTGGCCTGCTTGGCCGGGAGATCCCAGAGCAGGACGACCTCGCCGTCGTCGATGGCGACCAGCTCGATCCGGTCCAGGCGGGCTCGGTCGGCCAGGAACGCGGGCTCGCGCCCCTCCCGGGAGACGATCAGCTGGAAGGCCCGGTTGGCCTTCACCGGGCCGCCTCGGCCTTCACCGGCTCACCCCGGCCTTCACCGGCTCGCCTCGGCCTTCACGGGCTCGCCTCGAGCGCACCCAGGACCGCTGCCGCGTCCTCCAGGGCCTCGGACCCCGAGAACACGTCGGCGCCGATCGTGATCGCCGGCAGCGCGCTCACCCCGGCCGCTCGCGCCCGGTCAGCAGCGCCGCTCAGGCTGGTCCTGACCGAGCGCAGGCCCGATGCCCTTGAGCACCGCGGCGGGATGCATCTCGCAGGCTGCGGCGGCGATCAGCACGGTGCCCTCCTGCTCCAGGTCGCGTCCCCCGGCGAAGGCCTGGCGGAAGGCGGCCAGCGAGAAGGCCACCGCCCGGCCCGATGTGCTTGGCGTAGGTCGCGGCGAGCATCGCCGGCTCGGTGTCGGGCGGCCAGCGCGCCGGCCAGCGCAGGGGCTGCAGCCGGAGCGCGGCCAGCCGCTCGCGCAGTCCCGGAGGCTCGGCCGGCGCCGGGACGATCCCGAGGCTGCGGGCCAGCACCGGCTCCCATTCCGGGACCACGGGCAGCTCGGACATGATGCGCTCGGCCACCAGGTAGCACTCGGGGTCTCCGAGGTCGTAGTAGAAGACCGGCTGGTCCGATGCCACGGCGCTCTGGCCGCCTCGGCGTTCGCGGGCTCAGCCGTGGATCAGCCAGCCGTCCGCGGCGCGGGCGGCTTCCATGACCGCTTCGGACATGGTCGGGTGCCCGTGGACCAGATGGGCGATCTCCGGGTAGCCACCCTCGAGCGCCTTGGCGTTGACCAGCTCCTGGATCAGCTCGGTCGCCTTGGCGCCGATGATGTGGCCGCCCAGCAGCTCCCCATAGCGCTTGTCGCCCACGATCTTGACCAGTCCCGTGCGGTCGCCGTACACGGTTCCGGCGCCCACCGCCCCGTACTGGACCTTGCCGACCACGACGTCGTGGCCCTGCTCGCGGGCCTGGGCCTCGGTCAGTCCGAAGCTGGCCACGTTAGGCGTGCAGAAGGTGGCGCGGGGGATGTCGATGTACTCGATCGGGTGGGTCGTGCATCCCGGCGGCGTCCTCGACCGCGATCACGCCCTCGTCGGAGGCCTTGTGGGCCAGGGCCGGCCCGGGCGTCAGGTCGCCGATCGCGTAGATGCCCTCGGCGCTCGTGCGCATCGCGCCGTCGACCTTGATCAGGCCGCTCTCGCCCAGCTTGACCCCGGCCGCCTCCAGCCCCAGCCCCTCGACGTCGGGACCGCGCCCGGCGGCGATGACCAGCCACTCGGCCTCGCCTTGACTCCTCGCCGTAGGTGAACTTGACCCCGTTCTCGCCGGACTCGATGTCCCTTGACCAGGGTGCCGGTGTGGATCTTGATGCCCTGGCGCTTGAGGCCCCGCTCGGCCAGCTTGGAGATGTCGGCGTCCTCGGTCGGCAGCACCCGATCGAGCGCCTCGAACAGGCTCACCTCCGAGCCGAGGCGGGCGTAGGCGGAGGCGATCTCCGCCCCAGAGGCTCCGGCTCCGACGACGGCCATCGTGGCTGGTAGCGCCTCGAGCGCCCACGCCTCCTCGGTGCCGATCACCCGGCCGCCGAACTCGGCGCCCGGAATCGGGCGCTTGACCGACCCGGTGGCCAGCACGATCTTGCCCGCCGCGATGGTCTGCTCTGCCGACCGTGATCTGTGCCGCTCCGGCCAGCGGCGCCGACGCCCTCGATCACGTCGATCGAGTTCTTCTTGAGCAGGCCGGCCACGCCGCCGGTCAGGGTGGAGATGACCTTGGTGCGTCGGGCGCTGACGCCCGGCGTAGTCGATTTCGCGGCTCCGCCACCTTGATGCCGAACTCATCGGCCTCACGGATCTCCGAGACGATGTCGGCCACGCGCAGCACCGCCTTGGCCGGGATGCAGGCGTAGTTCAGGCAACGGCCGCCGACCCGGTCCGACTCGACCACGGCCGTCTTCATGCCGAGCTGGGCCGCGCGGATCGCGGCCACGTAGCCGCCCGGCCCGGAGCCGATGACAACCAGATCATAGGAGGACTCAGCCACTTAGACGAGTCTATTTCAGAGGGTGCTGCGCCCGCCGTCAGCGTCGTCGCCCCGGTCGTGTCAGCGACCTCATCCCGGTCGGGTCAGCGACCTCATCCCGGTCGGGTCAGCGACCTCATCCCGGTCGGGTCAGCGACCGGGATAGCGCGGCATCTGGATCCGGCTGAGCACGCGGACGAGCTTGAAGAACAAGTAGCCCGAGCCGCCCACGACGACGATCGCCACCACCACGCCGAGCACGTTGCTGGCCTCGATCAGCAGCAGCGCGAACAACGTGGCCACGATGGCCAGCAGAGCCATGAAGCCGAGCACGGCGCCGTACCACAGGCGCCACATGCCGATCGCGCAGACGATCAGCAGCACGCTGAGCAGGATCGGTCCCGCCGGCCGCCGGAGACTTGCCGTGGATCTTGAGCCCGGCCGCGAAGGCGACCAGCTGGCCGACCCCGACGAGCAGCGAGATGATCGCCCCGGCCACGATCGCCCCCGGACGCTCCCCGGGACGCGATCGGCGTCAGGCCGGCCCGGACCTCGGCGTCGCGGCGCTGGGAGCGAGTCAGCTGCGGCTCGACCCGCCAGCCGCCGACCGAGTCCGGCGTCTCCCCCGGCGGCGGCGCCTCCCCGGGCGCCCGCGTCTCCCCCGGCGGCTGCGTCTCCCCGGGCGCCGTGGCGGGCGCACGCTGCTTCGTGGGCTGGCCCGGCCGAGCCCCCGGGCCGGTCTGCCCGGCCGAGCCCGAGCGCCCGGGTCGGGGCTTGCGGCGCTGCCCGCGCTGGCGGTTACGCTGCGCCAACGCCGGCCCTCTCTCGGCTCAGCCCGGCGCGGAGTTCGCGGGCCGCAGTTTCGGGGTCGGCGGCCTCGGTCAGGGCTCGGACGACTGCGACCCGGCGGGCGCCGGCTGCGTGCACGGCGGTGACGTTCGCGCTCGAGATCCCGCCGATGGCGAACAACGGCACGGGCGCGTTGACGACCGCGTAGCGGACCAGCTCGAGCCCCACCGCGGGCCGCCCGGGCTTGGTCGGCGTGGCGTCCACCGGCCCGACACCGATGTAGTCGACCCCGGCCCGGCCGGCGGCTGCGACCTGATCGCGGGAATGGGTGGAGAGACCGACCAGCCGCTCCGGGCCGATCGGTGGCCCGCGCGACACTGGCCGGGCCGTCGTCCTGGCCGACGTGCACGCCGTCGGCGTCAGCCTCGCGCGCCAGGTCAGGGCGGTCGTTGAGGATCAGGAGCGCGCCGGTCTCGGCGCACAGCCGGCGGTAGCGTGCGGCAGCGGCGAGGATCTCCTCATCGGCTCCCGTCCTTGATGCGCAGCTGCACGATGTCCACGCCGCCGCGCAGAGCGGCGCGGAGGAAGTCGTCGGGCCGGGCGTCGCAGACCAGGTACAGGACGGCGGCGCGCAGACGATCGCGACGATCACTCATGTCCCCAGTCTGCCAGGAAGGGCGCGCTAGCATTTTCGTCTACGGGAGCCCCACCGCCGGGCTGAGAGGGCGGAAGTCAGAGCGGATCCGCCGACCGTCAGAACCTGGCCGGGTAATGCCGGCGCAGGGAGCTTTCATGACCGAAGCGCAACGCACCAGCTGTAGATCTAGCCATCGTCGGCGGCGGCGTGATCGGCCTGGCCGTCGCCTGGCGCGCGCGCGCCCACGGCCTCACGGTCGCGGTGCTCGAGCGGAACGAGCTGGGGGCCGGGACCTCCCGGGTGGCCGCAGGCATGCTGGCTCCCGTCGCAGAGGCCGCACCGGCCGAGGAGCCGCTGCTCGAGCTGGGCCTACGCAGCGCCGAGCTGTATCCGGAGTTCGCCCGCGAGCTCGGGCAGCCCGGCGAGGCCGGATACAACGCCTGCGGGACTCTGCTGGTGGCCCGCGACGCCGACGAGGCCGAGGCGCTGGAGCGCGAGCTCGTCCTGCGCCAGCGCTACGGCCTGCCCGTCGAGCGGCTGCGGCCCAGCGCGGCCCGAGCGCTCGAGCCCGGCCTGGCACCGACTCTGCGCCTGGCCCTGTCGATTCCCTCCGACCACGCGATAGATCCCCGCGCGCCTGACCTCCGCGCTCGTCGCGAGGCTCCGCGAGACCGGGGTCGGGCTGCGCGAGCGTGCCGACGTGGCCGAGTTGCTCAGCACCGGCGGCGCGGTCGCCGGGGTGCGGCTGCAGAGCGGCGAGGAGATCGCCGCCGAGGCGGTGGTGATCGCCGCCGGCGCCTGGTCGGCCGACCTGGAGGGGCTGCCCGCGGGTGAGCGGCCCGCGCTGCGGCCGGTCAAGGGTCAGATCCTTCGCCTGCATGATCCGGCCGGTCCCGGCCTCATCACCCGGGTGGTCCGCATCGGCGCCGGCCTACATCGTGCCGCGCGGTGACGGGCGCTACGTGATCGGGGCCACCAGCGAGGAGCGCGGATTCGACACCACGGTCACCGCGGGAGCGGCCTTCGAGCTGCTGCGCGACGCCGTCCGAGCTCGTGCCGGGCGTCTCCGAGCTGGTGCTGGACGAGTTCTCTGCCGGGCTGCGCCCAGGCACGGCCGACAACCTGCCGGTCATCGGCCGGGGCGCCCTCCCCGGCTTGCACTGGGCCACCGGGCACGGCCGCGGCGGAATCCTGCTCGCCCCGGTCACCGCCGAGCTGGTCCTGCGCCGGGCTGCTCGGCGCGCCGGCCGGGCTCGGGAGCGAGGCCTTCTCCCCGCGGCGGTTCGCCGCCGCCGCCGGGAGCCCGGCATGATCATCACCGTGAACGGCGAGCGGCGCGAGCTCGACCCGGGGGCCACGGTGGCCAGCGTGGTTGAGCTGCTCGACCGTGGCCGGCGACGCGCGTGGCGTCGCCGTCGCGCTCGACGGCGAAGTTGTCACCCGCTCGCGCTGGGCTGACACGGCGGTCGGCGACGGGGCGCTGGTAGAGATCGTGGCGGCGATCGGAGGGGGATGAGCATGTCCGCATCCGACCCGCTGACGATCGCCGGCCGCGAGTTTCAGCTCGCGGCTGATCCTCGGCACCGGCGGCTTCGCCAATCACGAGGTCCTGGCGCAGGCCTGTCGCGAGTCGGAGGCCGAGCTGTGCACCGTCGCGCTGCGCCGCCTCGACCCGGCCGCGCGCGGCTCGATCCTCGACGTGCTCGTCCAGTGCGGGCTGCAGGTGCTGCCCAACACCGCGGGCTGCTTCACCGCCCGGGATGCCGTCATGACCGCGCAGTTGGCCCGCGAGGCCTTCGACACCGACTGGATCAAGCTCGAGGTCATCGGCGACGACCGCACGCTGCTGCCCGATGCCGTCGAGCTCCTGACCGCGGCCGAGGAGCTGGTCGACGACGGCTTCACCGTGCTGCCGTACACGACCGACGACCCCGTCCTGGCCCGGCGCCTCGAGGACGTGGGCTGCGCCGCCGTGATGCCCCTGGGCTCTCCGATCGGCAGTGGGATGGGGATCCGCAACCCCTACAACATCGCCCTCATCGTCGAGCGGGCCGGCGTGCCGGTGATCCTCGACGCCGGGGTCGGCACCGCCTCGGACGCCGCCCTGGCCATGGAGCTCGGCTGCGACGCCGTCCTCTGCGCGAGCGCGATCTCCCGCGCCCACGATCCGGTGGCCATGGCCCGGGCGATCCGCCTCGCCGTCGAGGCGGGGCGGCTCGCCCGGGGCGCCGGCCGCATCCCGCGCCGCCACTACGCCCGCGCCTCGACGCCCGAGGCGGGCCTGCCCGACCTCGACGCGCAGCTCGGCGCCTCGGCGCCAATGACCGTCGATGAGCTGATCGACGGCTGGCAGGCCGCCTGGTCGAGCCGGGAGCCGACCGCGTTCGCCGAGGTCTGCGCCGCAGGCATCCAGTACGAGGATCCGCTGACCGAGCAGCCGCTAGCCGGTCTGGACGCCCTGGTCGGCCACGCCCAGCGACTCTGGGCTGGGTTCCCCGACGTGCGCGTGGAACGGACCGGCGAGCGGCTCAGCGGCGGCGGATTTGTCGCCGCACCGTGCAAGATCCTGGGCACGCACCGCCGAGCCGCTGGAGGGCCTGCCGGCCACGGATCGGTTCCTGGTCGTGCACTGCGTCTTCTACTGCGAGCTCCAGCACGAGATCCTGTTCCGCGTGCGCGCGTTCTACGACGTCTACGACGCCGCCACCCAGCTCGGCGTCCTCCCGGCCCGGGGGACCATGGGCGAGAAGGCCCTCCTGGTGCTGCGTGGCTTCGGCCTGCGCGCCGCGCGGCGCTGAAAGCCGGGACCGGGCGCCCCGGGCTCAGCGCCGCCGCTCGAGCGTGACGGCGAGCGGCGGGTGGCCCCGGACGGCGCCCTCGGCCAGCGTCGCGGCCGGGCTCACGGGCACGAGGTCTGGCGTCGTCCACAGCCGGTCCGCGCCCGCCTCGGCCACCCGGTCCAGCCTGGCCGGCCCGTCCCGTCCGGCCGGCCCGTCCCGTCCGGCCGGTCCGTCCGCCACGGGCCCGGGACCGGCCAGATGAGTGCCTCCCCGCCCACCTCGGCCAGCAACGCCGTCACGGCTTGAGCGCCCGACTCCGGCTGGCCAGGTTGCCGACCCAGATCCCGCAGGCCAAGCGCGCCGCGTGCGCCCCCACTCGCGGAGAATGCCGGGGATCGGCCGGCCATTGAGCCACGAGGCGGTCGCGTCGGGCCAGGATCACCGCCGTCCCGACCCGGGCCCCAGCCTCCGCGTCCCTGCGCACCGCCAGCAGGCGGCTGAGCATCGAGCCGCCGCCCCCGGGTCGGGGAGCGCAGCGGAACTCGGCATCGAGCGCGGTGGCCACGGGCACCGGCCAGCGCGGGGGGAGATGGCGGAGCAGGGCAACGTCCCACTCCCACCCGGACAGCGCGGCGGCCAGGTCCTGCCAGCGCGCGGTGGCGTGGCCCAGGCTCCAGCTCAGAACTCGCAGCCGCACGTCACCCGAGAACGTACACTGCCCCGCTTGACGCGTCACCCGCGTCCCCACTTCCTCACCGGAGCCGAGCTCAGCCGCACCGAGCTCGATCGGCTCCTGAGTCGAGCCGGCGCCGCTGAAGGCGCGAACCACTCAGCGCGCGGACGCTCTCGGGACGCACGGTCGCGCTCATCTTCCAGGCCGCCTCCACGCGCACCCGGGTCTCCTTCGAGGCGGGGTCTTCGAGCTCGGCGGACACCCGATGGTGCTGGGCAGCGACGAGCTGCAGCTCAGCCGGGGCGAGTCGGTGCGCGACACCGCCTACGTCCTCTCGCGCCATGCGGCGGCGGTCGGGTCTGCGCACCGGGCCCCACGCGCTGGCCGTCGAGCTGGCCGAGCACGCCTCGGTCCCGGTCATCAACATGCTCACGTCCGAGCACCACCCCTGCCAGGCGCTGGCCGACCTGCTCACCCTGCGTGAGGCGTTCGGCGAGCTCGACGGACTCACGCTGGCCTACGTCGGAGACGGCAACAACGTGGCCCGGTCGCTGGCCATCCTCGGCGCGCTGGCCGGCGTGCAGGTGCGCGTGGCTGCGCCGGACGGCTACCAGCTCGAGCCGGTCGCCGATGCCGAGCTGACCGACGATCCGCGCGAGGCGGTGTCGGGCGCCGATGCCGTCTACACCGATGTGTGGGTGAGCATGAGCGATGACCCCGCGACCGCGGAGGAGCGCCGCCGCGCGCTGCGCGACTACCGGATCGACGACGAGCTCCTGAGCCTCGCCGCGCCCCGCGCGATCGCTCTGCACTGCCTTCCCGCGCATCCGGGCGAGGAGATCACCGCCGAGGTCCTCTACGGCGAGCGCCAGCGGATCTGGGATCAGGCCGAGAACCGCCGTCACGCGCAGAAGGCGCTGCTCGAGCTGCTGCTCGCCGAAGCGAGCCGTAAGTCACCAGATGCAGCTGAAGCCCGCGCGCGCCGAGTTCGTATAGGCTCGCGCCAGCGTCACGACACATCAGGAGCCAACAGCATGCCCGCCGCGAAACGCTCGTCCTCATCCAGTTCAAGATCTTCCTCAGTCCAAGCCGGCCGCCAAGCGCACGACTGCCGCCGCCAAGCGCGGCGCGAAGGCCACCGCGACCAGCACGCGCAAGGCCGCCGGCCGCGCCGCCACCCAGGCCAAGTCGGGCGCGACCAAGACGAGCCGCTCGGCCGCCTCCGGCGCGCGGCAAGCAGCCGCTCGGCGAGTCCGGCGGCATCGGCCTCGACCACGGCCAAGACCGCCGGTCGCGCCGCGGCCAGCACCGCCAAGACGGCGCGCTCCGGGGCCAAGGGAACCGCCACCGCGGCCAAGCGCGGCGCCAAGTCGGCCGGCACCACGGCCAAGCGGGGCGCCACCCGCACCCGCCGGGCGGGCGGCGGCTCGGAGAGCATCGGGTCGGTGGCCGAGCAGCTGGTCCGCGGGCTGGTCAACCCCCGCGACGTGCTCATGCTGACCCGCGACCGGATCCAGGAGACGCTCGACGAGGCCGCCTCGCGCGGGCGAGTGACGCGCAAGGACGCCAACGACCTGGTCGCCGAGCTTGTCCGCCGCGGCCGGGCCGAGCGCGATGATCTGGTCTCGAACTTCGAGCAGCTGGTCGACCGCGGCCGCGGCCAGATCGAGGCGGCGACCAAGCGCGCGCGCCGGGCCGAGCCGGTCGACCGCCTGGTGCGCGGCGCCGATCGGGCGCGTCGCACGGTCGGCGTCGGCCCGTCGTTCCCGATCCTCGGCTACGACGATCTGAACGCCAACCAGGTTCAGAGCCGCCTGAGCGAGTCTGAGCAAGCCGGAGCTGCGCAAGGTGCTGACCTACGAGCGCAACAACGCCGACCGCAAGTCGGTGGTCGGCGCGCTCGAGAAGGCCATCGGCTAAGCGCCCCGCCCAGCGCCGGCTTCAGGTCCCGCTCGCCCGGGCTGCTTAGCTTGAAGGCGTGAGCGGCACCGACATCAGGCCCGCGCGCCCCCAGCGCGGGGACGAGCTCGAGCTGAGGATCGACTCCCTGGCCTTCGGCGGCGCCGGGGTCGCCCGGACCGACGGCTATGTCGTGTTCGTCAGCCGGGGCCGTGCCCGGAGATCGCGTGCGGGCGGTGATCGGCAAGCGCAAGCGCGCCTACGCCGAGGCGCGAGCAGTGGAGATCCTCGAGCCGAGCCCCGACCGGATCGCCCCCGTCGCCGCGGCACCCCGGGGCGCCCGTGGCAGGTGCTGCCCTACGAGCGCCAGCTCGAGGTCAAGCAGGAGCAGGTCGACGACGCCCTGCGCCGGATCGGCAAGCTCGAGGGCTACGAGCTCGAGCCGATCGTGCCCGCGGTCGAGAACTGGCGCTACCGCAACAAGCTCGAGTACTCGTTCGGCACCGACCCGGCCACAGGTGCGCTGGTGTGCGGCTTCCATGCCCCCGGGCGCTGGGACGAGATCGTCGCCGCTCGACGACTGCCTGCTCGGCCTCCGAGCCGGCCAACCGGGCCCGGGAGCAGATCGTCGAGCTGGTGCCGCGCGCAGGGCCTGAGCGCCTATGACCGGCGCAGCGGCGAGGGCTTGCTGCGCAACCTGGTGGTGCGCGAGGGGCGGCGCACCGGTCAGGTCCAGGTCCGCCTGGTCACCGGGCCCGGTCGCCTCGACCGCGACTCGCTGATCGCGGCTGGGACCGGTTTGGCCGGCGTGCTCTGGACCCGCCAGGCCGGGGCCGGCGAGACCACCCAGGGTGGCGAGACCGAGCTGCTGGCCGGGCACCGAGCACTTCGACGAGGTGCTCGGCGGGATGCGCTTGAGCATCTCGCTCGCAGGCTTTCTTCCAGACCAACACCGAGATGGCCGAGCAGCTCTACGAGCTGGCCATCGAGTACGCCGAGCCCGCGCGGCTTCGAGCGCGTCTACGACCTGTACTGCGGGATCGGCACGATCGCGCTCTCGATCGCGCCGCGGGTGGCCGAGGTGTGGGGTCTCGAGCTGGTCCCGGAGGCGATCGCCGACGCGATCGCCAACGCGCGCGTCAACGAGATCGACAACGTGCACTTCTTCGCCGGCGACGTGCGGCTGGCCCTGCGCGAGCTGGCCGAGCGGGCCGGACGGCCGGACGCTGCTGATCGTCGATCCGCCCCGCGCGGGGCTCTCGCAGAAGGTCGTGCGGCGGATCATCGAGACCGCGCCGGAGAAGATCGTCTACGTGTCCTGCAACCCGACCACGCTGGCCCCCAACGCCGCCCAGCTGGTCGAGGCCGGCTACTCGCTGCGGCGCGTGCGGCCGGTGGACATGTTCCCGCAGACCCCGCACATCGAGTGCGTGGCCGAGCTGGTCCGGGTCTGACCCGCCCGACCCGCCCGAGCCGCCCGAGCCGCCCGAGCCGCCCGACCCGCCCGAGCCGCCCGACCCGCCCGAGCCGCCCGAGCCGCCCGAGCCGCCCGACCTGCCCGACCCGCCCGACCCGAGGCACTCACTCGAAGAGAATTAACGCCCTGAGGGGTCGCGAATTCTCTTCGAGTCGCGCCCGCTAGGGTGCCGAGGATGCGCGCCGTCACCATTCGCGACAAAGAGCTGAGCGTCGAGGAGCATCCCGACCCGACCCCCGGCCACGGCGAAGCCCTCGTCCGGGTCCGGGCGGCGGGCCTCAACGGCGCCGACATGATGCAGCTCCGCGGCCATTACCCGGCCCCGCCGGGCTCGCCGCAGGACATCCCCGGGCTCGAGCTGGCCGGCGAGGTGGTCGCCTCGGCCCGGCGCCGAGCGCTTCGCCGAGGGCGACCGCGTGATGGGCATCGTCGGCGGCGGGGGCCAGGCCGAGCTGGCCGTGGTCCACGAGCGGGTGCTCGATCCCGGTGCCCGAGCTCCTCGACTGGCCGGCAGCGGGCGGCGTACCCGAGGTCTTCACCACCGCCCACGATGCCGTCTTCACCCAGGCCGGGCTCGAGACCGGCGAGCGGCTGCTGGTGCACGGCGGCGCCGGCGGCGTGGGCACGGCGGCGATCCAGCTCGGCCGGGCCGCCGGGGCCCGGGTGACCGCGACCGTGCGCAACCCCGAGCTTCGCGACCGGGTCAGCGCGCTCGGAGCCGAGGTGATCGCCCCGGACGAGTTCGCCGACCACGGGCCGTTCGACGTGATCCTCGAGCTGGTCGGAGCGATCAACCTGGCCGACAACCTCAAGGCGCTGAGACACCGGCGGCCGGATCGCCGTGATCGGCACCGGCGCCGGAGCCAAGGGGGAGATCAACCTCGGGCTGCTGATGATGAAGCGGGCCCGGATCCACGGCTCGACGCTCCGGGCCCGACCGCTGGAGGGCAAGGCGCTCACCGCCCGCGCGCTCGAGCGAACGGTGCTGCCCCTGCTGGACGCGGGAACGGTCCGGGTGCCGGTGGCCGAGACGTTCGCGCTGGACGACGCCCCGGCCGCCTACGAGCGCTTCCAGGCCGGTGGCAAGCTGGGCAAGATCGTCCTCTTGATGGACTGAGCTGCGGCGCCGGCTCAGTACGGCGGCAGGTCCGCCCACCACTGACCCAGGACCCGGAACGCGGTCCAGAACTCGCGCTTGGCCTGCTCCTCATCCAGCGCCTCGTCGATGTTGGGCATGTACAGGGCCTGGATCGCCGGGGTGAAGCTCTGCAGCTCGCCCGGCCCGCGGGCTGAGCTCCTCGGCCAGGGGCACCTCGAGCTCGTTCACCGTGCCCAGCGCGTCCTCGCCCATCACGACGAGGATCTTGGGCTGCACGATGGCCAGCTCCTCGATCAGCCGGGCCACGCACGACGGGTCGGCCATGGTCGGTGTCGGGCACCGGGCACTTCACGCACAGGGTCCCGTAGACGGCCAGCGGGTCGATGTCCAGGCGCCTCAGCGACTTCATCAGCGCGTTGCCGCTGCGGCCGTAGAAGGCCACTCCCTCCTCCACCTCCGAGGGCCGGGCGGAGTGCTTGACCATGAAGATGTCGGCCTGCGGATGCCCCGAGCCCAGCACGGGCATCAGCTGCCCCCGGGGGCAGTCGGAGCACTCGGCCGAGACGGCGGGCGAAGGCGTTGAGCTCCCGGATCGCCCGCTCGAGGTACTTCTCGCGGATCTCGTCGTCGGTGGCCGGCATCTCCCTCGGATTGGACGGCGGGCGTGCTTGTCCTTGCGCGCTGCATCAGGACTTGCGCCCGGTGGCGCGTCTGACCCGGCGCTCGCGGGACGCCTTCCGGGCCGATCCGGGCATGGCCTTGGTCTGCAGAAACTTCAGCGCCTGGACGTAAAGCAGGCTGGCCGGATTGCGAATGATGTCGGCGTCGCGCAGGGACTGCAGGAACTCCTCCGGACCGTCGAAATCGCGCATCCGGATGCGGACCGAGCCCAGGCCCTGGGGCACGTGCGCGTCCGACCCGGCCCCGGCCGGGATCCGGTACTTGGCGGCGAACCGGACCGCCTCCTCGTTGAATTCGGCGATCGCGATGCGGGGATTGAACACCTCGATCGCGTCCACGTCGTCGAGGACCGGGAGCAGGTGCTCGTAGTCGGGCACCGAGTGCATGCGATCGAACGGGTGGGGGACATAGACCAGGCCGCCCTGGCGCTTGATCTCGATGATCGTCTCCTCCAGGGTCAGGCCGCGCGGGATCTTCTCCTGCAGGAACAGGCCGATGACCTCCCCCTGATTGGCCGTCTTGACCTCCTCGCCGACGATCACCTTGAGCCCGGCCGGCGCCTTGGCCCGCGCGTCGAGAGCGCCGGAAACCTCGTTGTGATCGGTGATGGCCACGGCGCCCAGTCCCCGGGCGCGCGCCTCGGCCAGCAGCACCTCGACCGGGGTCGCGCAGTCATAGGAGTGGTCGGTGTGCATGTGCAGATCGACGTCGATCAGTGGCCGGGAGGCCAGCCGGCTCCGCAGCCGCCGATTGCCGGGGTCGGCGTGGCGGCGGTCGACAAGTCCGGCGTAGACCGACTCGAGCTCATCGGCCACGCGGGGCCAGGCCAGCACTGCCGGCGTGCTCGCGCACCTCCTCCGTCCGCTCGGCCAGGAGCTCGGGCTCATCGAGCAAGCGGGTCAAGTGAGCGGCCAGGGTCTGCACCTCGCCGGGCTCGAACATGAAGCCGAGCTCGCCCTCGGCCAGGATCTCCTCATAGACCGGCAGCCGCGAGGCCACCGGCACGACCCCTTCGCCCAGCGCGCTGAGGAGCGTTCCCGGCATGGCTCGGTCGCCCTCGGAGGCGAGCACGACGACGTCGGCCCGGGCCAGGACCTCATCGGGCCCGCACTCGGCGTCGTCGAGGAACGAGATCCGGTCGCGGAGGCGCCCGAGCGTGGCCGGCGGCGCCGCCGGACGGTTTGACCACACCGTGGCGTGCCAGGCCGGCTCGGCGGGCAGCAGGCGCAGCGCCCGCATGAAGGTCCGCAGCGCGGCCCGCTCCTCGGAGGCGATCAGCAGGAACTCGGGCGGTGTGCGCGGGGGCGGCGTGCGCTCCCGGGTCGGCTCCGGGCGCGATCAGCAGATATTCGCCGGGGAAGTAGCCCTGAAGCAGGTTGCGGGTGGCCTGGTAGCTGGCCGTCCGGGCGTCGAGCCGGGCGAACAGCAGGCGGGACAGCGGCCGGGTCAGCTGCGTTGAGAGCAAGCGCTCGGTCGGGGCGTGGAAGCTGCCCACGTTGAGCGCCCGGGAATGGCGCAGGGCGACGCTCGCGGCGCTGGGGGCGAACGGCTCGTGCACGTTGACCACGTCGAGGGGCAGCGCGCCGAGCGCCAGCTCGATCGTGCGGGCGACATCGACCGGCAGCGAGGCGGCCCGGCGCCGCGCCGGGGAGAAGGGCAGCACCTCGCCGACGCCGAGGACCACGGGCCGGCCCTCGGCCTGCTCGACCAGCTCGGCGGCCCGGTCGCGCAGCGCGCGCCGCGTGTCGCGGACCAGCTCGGGGCTCTGCGAGGGCGCGATGATCAGCACCCGGTGCCCGCGGGCCGCGAGCTCGTCCGAAACCCGCGCGACGTACTCGTTGACCTCGCCCTCCACCTCCCAGGCGAACGGCGTCACCTGCGCGATGGCGAGAGAGGACACAGATCGATTTTAGGGTTCGCGGCGCATGCGCCGCGAACGGGCACGGCGCATGCGCCGTGCCCCAGGGGCGCGCATGCGCGCCCCTGAACGGCCGCGTCAGCTCGCGGCGGCGCGGGCCGTCTTGCCCTTGGCGACGTCCTTGCGGGCGTACTGCTTGATGAACGCCTCGGTCAGCGCCTGGGCCTCGTCGTCGGGGCGCTGGTGCATGGGCGACTTCATCAGGTAGGAGCTCGGACCGTCGAGCTGGCCGGCCAGCCCGTTGTTCAGGGCCAGCTTGCAGCAGCGCACCGCGTCGGTGACGATGCCGGCCGAGTTCGGTGAGTCCCACACCTCGAGCTTCAGCTCGGCGATCAGGGGCACGTCGCCGAAGGCCTGGCCCTCGAGGCGGATGTGGGCCCACTTGCGGTCGGTCAGCCACGGCACGTAGTCCGACGGGCCCACGTGGACGTCGTCGGCGGGCAGCTCGTGGCCCATGATCGAGGTCACGGCGTTGGTCTTGGAGATCTTCTTGGACTCCAGGCGCTCGCGCTCGAGCATGTTGTAGAAGTCCATGTTCCCGCCCACGTTGAGCTGCGAGGTGCGCAGCAGCTTGACGCCGCGGTCGTGGAACAGGCGGGCCAGCTGGCGGTGGACGATCGTGGCGCCGACCTGCGACTTGATGTCGTCGCCGACGATCGGCAGCCCGGCCTTCTTGAAGCGCTTGTTCCAGTAGTCCTCGCGCGCGATGAACACCGGGATGCAGTTCAACGAAGGCGCAGCCCGCCTCGAGGATCTGCTCGACGTACCACTTGGTGGCCTGCTCGGAGCCCACGGGGAGGTAGGAGACGACGACGTCCGTCCTCGTCGCCTTGAGCACCTCGACGATGTCGGCCGTCTCGCCCGGGGCCTTGGTGATCTTTTGTTGAAGGTATTTGCCCAGCCCGTCGTGGGTCATGCCCCGCTGGACCTGACGCCCACTTCCGGGACTTCGGTGTCGAACTTCAGCGTGTTGTTCTGGCCGGCGAAGATCGCCTCGTGCAGAGGCTTGCCGACCTTGTCGGCGTCGATGTCGAAGGCGGCCGAGAACTCGATGTCGCGTACGTGGTAGCCGCCCAGGTCGACGTGCATGAGGCCCGGGACCTGGACTGCGGGGTCGGCGTCGCGGTAGTAATGGACGCCCTGGACGAACGAGCTCGCACAGTTGCCGACGCCGATGATCGCGACGCGGACCTTCTCGTGCTGATGGCGAGCCGTACCGTTGGTGGAAGCGTTGTTGCTCACTTGGAAACCCTTCTCGAAATTGGAGACCGGCGCTCGGCTGGCGGCGACGCGGCGACGCTCTTAGATATCCCTCGCCGAGGCTTTCGTTACACGTCGGCGGCCGCGGCGAGCTGCTTGCGGACGTAGGCGATCCGCTGGATCATCGTGATCACGGTCAGCCCGGCCAGCACATACACGGCGGGCGCCAGCAGCTCGAAATTGCCCAGCGAGGCGCCGCGGGCGAAGACCAGGCCGGCCGACAGGATGACCACGCGAACCGGGCGAGTGGCCAGGCCGACCTTGCAGGCCACGCCCAGGGCCTCGGCCCGCGCGCGGGTGTAGGACACCATCAGCGAGCCGAGCACCGCGGCCACCACCGCGGCCACCGCGACCTGGTCACCGCGGGAGGCGAAGTAGGCCGCGACCGCGGTTAGCACGATCCCCTCCTCGAGGCGGTCGAGAGTCGAGTCGAGGAAGGCGCCGAACGGCGTCCCCTTGCCGGACATGCGCGAGTAGCGGCCGTCCAGCGTGTCCATCACCGAGCCGACGATGAAGGCGATCCCGGCCAGGAAGAACAGTCGCCCGACGACCAATCCGGCCGCGGCCAGGTTGAGCAGGAAGCCGGTGAGCGAGATCGTGTTGGGGGTCAGCCGCGACTCGATCAGCCGCTCGCGCATCAGCTCCTGGGGGGTGGGTCCCTGACCGCGGCCGCGCGGACGGCGGGAGCGGGGCGACGGGGGTCGAGCGGGGGCGGCGGGCTCGGGCATGGAGCGCGCCCATGCTAGTGGGGTGCGCCGCTAACCGTGGCTGAGGAAGGCGGCCACCCGGTCGACGACCGACGGCTGATCCAGCCACGGCCAGTGCCCGGCGCCGCTCACCCGGTGCAGCTCGGCGCGGGGCAGATGGTGGCGGTAGGACTCGGCGAAGGCCGGGGGCATCCACGGATCCTCCTCGCCCCAGACGACCAGGCTGGGGACGTCGAGCTCGTCGAGCCCGGCGCCTGCGGCAGCCAGGCCTTCGGGGTCGATCGAGCGGTAGAGGCGGAGGATCGCCCGCTGCGTGCCCTGGTCGAACTGCTCCCAGACCGCATCCAGGCGCTCCTCGCTCCAGGCCTCGGGGGTGACGGTGCCCGAGCGCAGGCTTCGGGCCAGCCACCGGCGGCCGATCGACCCCATGATGAGCTCCCCGACCGCGGGCTGGCGCAGCCGCCGCACCGAGCGGGGCCACTCGAAGCCCGGCAGCAGGGGGACCGCGTCGATGATTGCCACCTGGCGGACCCGCTCGGGCGCGCCGAGCGCGAAGGCGAGCGCGATCGCGCCGCCCCAGCCATGGCCGACCAGGGACAGCTCGTCGACCTCGGTGGCGCGCAGGAAGGACTCGAGGAAGCCCACGTAGGCGGGCAGGGAGTATTCGAGGTTTCCCCCCTTGCCCGAGCGCCCGAAGCCGAGCAGGTCCGGGGCCAGACCGCCGGTGAGCTCGAGGAACGGAAGCCAATCATCGGAGCTGGTCGGCGCGCCGTGCACGTAGACCACGGGGGTCCCGGTGGCCGGGACCCGGCGGTAGAAGACAGGGGAGCCGGCGAGCTCGATGGTTTGCTCGGCGACGGCCACGGCGGCCGCCGAGGATAACGTCCCCGGCTGTGAATGCCGGTGAGTGGAGAAGGCCCCGCCCCGATCGCGTCCGGCGGATCCGGGACCGGCTGCGCGAGCTCTACGGGATTCCCGCGGCCGAGCCCCACGGCCAGCCGATCGCCGAGCTCATCCTCACGGTGCTCTCGCAGTCGACCAACGATCGCAACCGGGACGTGGCCTACTTCGGTCTGCGCGAACGCTTTGATGATTGGACCGCTGTGCGCGACGCGCCGGTCGACGAGGTCGAGGAGGCGATCCGGCCTGGCGGCATATCCAAAATCAAATCGGCCCGGATCAAGTCGATCCTGGCCGCGATCAGCGCGAGCGGGCCCGAGCCCGGCGCTCCGCCCTCGCTCGACTGGCTCGAGGACGTTGGCGTGGGCGAGGCCCAGGACTACCTGGTCGGGTTGCCCGGCGTGGGCCGCAAGACCGCGGCCTGCGTGCTGCTATTCGCGCTGGGGATGCGCGACGTGCCCGTTGACACGCACGTCTCCCGCGTGGGGATGCGGCTGAGGTTGCTCCGTCCGTGGGCCCCGTTCCAGGAGCTGCACGACCAGATGCTCGCGCTGACCCCGCCCGGCCAGGAACTCGAGCTGCACATCAACCTGCTCCGCCACGGGCGGCGCACGTGCCACGCACGCCGGCCGGAGTGTCGCGTATGTGCGCTGGCTCGGATGTGCCCGAGTGCCGGAACCTTTTCGGCTTGACAGCGTTGCCCGGCGGTGGTAATCCCGTGGAAGGGAAGGGTCCACGGACACTCGGACCGGGAGATGGCGACGAACGCGATCACGCGCGGCCGGCTGCTGCGCGAGAGGGAGGCATCCCTCCAACGCCGAGCTTCGGCGGTGAGAACCGCTAGCTGGTGGACGCCGACCCGTGCCCGCATCCGCGAGCACAACGCCCGCATCCGCGGGCGCAAACCATCCACCAGGAGGGCCGGAATGAGCCGCAAGTACCTCGACTGTCGCGAGATGCCCAGCGAGAACAACTGTGACCTGGCCATGTCGGGCAGCGAAGAGCACCTTGTCGAGGCGGGGGCGATCCACGCGATCACCGCGCACAAGCACGAGGACACGCCGGAGCTGCGCGAGCAGATCCGCGGGTTGATGAAGGACGAGGTCCCGACCGCGCTCGTCTAGTCCGCCCCGGCCGGCGCCGGCGGGCGGCCCGGAGGCCCGCCGGGGGGCGGGTGGCCGGGGGACGGTGCCCGGGGGCGCAGGACGGAGGACGGAGGACGGCAGCTTCAGCACGCACCCCAGGGGCGATTCGCGGGTGCGTGTTCGGGAGGGCGGTTTCCGCTGCTTCACGCACGCACTCCGGCCAGGGGAAGGGGGGTGCGTGCCCAGGCGAACGGGTCCGAGGGCGTCCGACGGGGGTGCTCAGGCCGGGGTTGGCGTCCGGCGCCGGGGTCGAAGTGGACACTTCACGATCTGCTACGCTCACACTAAGATTTTTCGACTGATCAAGGAGTAGACACGACATGGGAAAGACGATCGGAATCGACCTCGGGACGACCAACTCCTGTATGGCCGTGCTCGAGGGCGGCGAGCCCACGGTGATTGAGAATGCCGAGGGCGGACGGACCACTCCGTCGGTGGTTGCCTTCACCAGCGGCGGTGAGCGTCTGGTCGGCACGGTGGCCAAGCGCCAGGCGGTGACCAACCCGCAGAACACGATCTTCTCGATCAAGCGCTTCATGGGCCGCAAGGAGGCCGAGGTGCGCGAGGAGGAGTCGATCGTGCCCTACAAGGTCGTCTCCGGTCCGGGCGGCGACGCCCGCGTTGAGGCGGCGGGCAAGCAGTACTCCCCGCCCGAGATCAGCGCGATGATCCTCGGCAAGCTGAAGGCTGACGCCGAGGCCTATTTGGGTGGAGCGGTCGACAGCGCCGTGATCACCGTCCCGGCCTACTTCAACGACGACCAGCGCCAGGCGACCAAGGACGCGGGCAAGGTCGCCGGACTGGACGTCAAGCGGATCATCAACGAGCCCACGGCGGCCTCTCTGGCCTATGGCCTGGACAAGGAGTCCGACCAGACGATTCTCATCTTCGACCTCGGCGGCGGCACGTTCGACGTGTCAGTGCTCGAGATCGGCGACGGCGTGTTCGAGGTCAAGGCGACGGCCGGGGACAACCACCTGGGCGGCGACAACTTCGACAAGGCGCTGGTCGACTGGCTCGTGTCGGAGTTCAAGAAGGCCCAGGCGATTGACTTGTCGGCCGACCCGATGGCCCTGCAGCGCCTGTACGAGGCAGCCGAGAAGGCCAAGATCGAGCTCTCGACCACGCAGGAGACGCAGATCAACCTGCCCTTCATCACCGCCGACGCCTCCGGGCCCAAGCACCTGGACATGCGCTTGACCCGCGCCCGGCTCAACGAGCTGACCGCCGACCTGCTCGATCGCACGGTCGCGCCGGTCCGCCAGGCCCTGGACGACGCCAAGGAGAAGGGCGCCGGGACGATCGACCACGTCGTCCTGGTCGGCGGCATGACCCGCATGCCCTCGGTGCAGGAGAAGGTCAAGTCACTGACCGGCAAGGAGCCACACCGGGGCGTCAACCCCGACGAGGTCGTTGCCGTCGGCGCCGCCATCCAGGCCGGCGTTCTGGCCGGTGACGTCAAGGACGTCCTGCTGCTCGACGTCACCCCGCTGACCCTGGGCATCGAGACCAAGGGTGGCGTGATGACCAAGCTGATCGAGCGCAACACGACCATCCCGACGCGTAAGTCGGAGGTCTTCTCGACCGCGGAGGACAACCAGCCGTCGGTCGAGATCCACGTGCTCCAGGGCGAGCGCGAGATGGCGACCTACAACAAGTCGCTCGGGAAGTTCCAGCTGACCGGCATTCCCGCCGGCCCCGCGGGGCATCCCCCAGATCGAGGTGGCCTTCGACATCGATGCCAACGGCATCCTCAACGTGTCGGCCAAGGATCTGGGCACCCAGAAGGAGCAGAAGATCGAGATCCGCTCCGGCTCGGGCCTGTCCGAGGACGAGATCAAGCGGATGGTCACCGACGCCGAGTCCCACGCCGAGGACGACAAGCGCCAGCGCGAGCTGGCCGAAGCCCGCAACAACGCCGAGAACGCCGCCTACCAGGCCGAGCGTCAACTGGTTGAGTTGGGCGACAGCGTCGACTCGGCCTCCAAGGATCAGATCGAGGCCGCGATCAAGGAGGTCCGGGAGTCCCTGACCTCCGAGGATGCGGCCGCGATCATCGCCAAGACCGAGACGCTCAACACGGCCTTCCACAAGGTCTCCGAGGCCATGTATCAGCGGGCCCAGGAGCAACAGGCCGCGTCCGGTGACGGGGACGCAGGCGCCGACGGCGCCGCGTCGTCGGGCAACGGCGCCTCCTCCGAGGAGGATGTGGTCGATGCCGAAGTTGTTGACGAGGGCAAGTAATGAGCTCTGATCCACGCGTAGCTGATGCACCGGAGCCGCCTGGCGGCTCCGGGGACCCGTCCGCCCCGGGCACCGAAGAGGAGCGATTCGGTGCCGGTGCGGACGGCCCCCCGCAGCCGCAGTCAGAGACATCTGTGCCCGCTGGGGAGCCCGAGGCACCGACCGGCCCTGCCACCACTCCGGCCGAGGCGGATGAGCGGGAGTCCGAAGCGGATGTCGCTGGGCTGGCCGAGAAGGCGGCCAAGGCCGAGGAGTACCTTGACCTGGCCCAGCGGACGCGGGCCGAGTTCGAGAACTACCGCAAGCGGACCGCGCGCGAGGCCGCGGCCGCCCAGGAGCGGGGCGTGAACAAGCTCGCCCTGGAGCTGCTGCCGGCGATCGACAATCTCGACCGGGCGCTGGCCCACGCGGCGAGCTCAGACTCCGAGAACGGCGACGCGTCGCTGCTGCACGGGGTCAAGCACGTCCACTCCGATGTGCTGGCCGCGCTCAAGCGGGCCGGGATCGAGCCCTATTCACCCGAGGGGGAGCCGTTCGATCCCCAGTACCACGAGGCCGTGGCCCAGCAGCCCCTGGAGGGAGCCGAGCCGGGCACCGTGGTCGAGGTCTACCAACGTGGGTACCGGCGGGGCGAGAGCGTCCTGCGCCCGGCGCGCGTCGTGGTGGCGGGCTGAAGCTGAGGGCAAACCGCCATGGCTGAGCGACCCGACTACTACAAGATCCTCGGGGTGGGCAAGAACGCCTCCGAGGCGGAGATCAAGAAGGCCTACCGCAAGCTGGCCCGGCAGTACCACCCGGATCGCAACCCGGGGGACAAGAAGGCGGAGGAGCGCTTCAAGGAGGTCTCCCAGGCCCATGACGTCCTCTCCGACGCCGAGAAGCGCAAGGCGTATGACCGCGGCGGCGGCCCGTTCGGCGGCTTCAACATGCCCGGCGGCTTCGACGCCGGATCCTTCAGCGGCGGCTTCGGGGACATCCTGTCCGATCTGTTCGGACGTGCCGGCGGCGGCGCCGCCGGACGCGGTACCGGCGGGGCCGGCGGAGTGCGCAGCGGGGCCCAGCCCCGGCAGGCTCGCGGCCGTGACCTCGAGACCGAGGTTTCGCTGAGCTTCGAGCAGGCGGTGCACGGCGCCCAGGTGCCGCTGGCCGTGCCCACCTCGCAGCCGTGCCCGACCTGCCATGGCTCGGGGGCCAAGCCCGGCACCGTCCCGCGGGTCTGTCCGGTCTGCAACGGGCGCGGTCTGGAATCTCAGAGCCAGGGCATCTTCTCCATGTCCCAGCCCTGCTCCAACTGCCACGGCTCAGGGACCGTGATCGACGATCCCTGTCCAACCTGCAACGGCTCCGGCGCTCAGCGCTCGATCCGCCGCATGCGAGTCAACATTCCCGCCGGGGTCAAGGACGGCAGCCGGATCCGGCTGGCCGGCAAGGGCGAGCCGGGACTCCGCGGGGCGGACCCCGGTGACCTGTTCGTGATCACGCGGGTCGGCGAGTCGCCGGTGTTCAAGCGCAACGGGGAGAACCTCGAGGTCGAAGTGCCGCTGAGCATTCCCGAAGCACTTCAAGGCGCGGTGATCGAGGTCCCGACGCTGAACGGGGCCAAGCGGCTTCGAGTTGCCCCCGGGACCAAGCACGGCACCGTCCAGCGCTTGCGCGGCGAGGGCCCGCAGCGTCTGAACGGCAAGGGCCGTGGGGACATCCACTACCGGTTCGTGATCGACGTCCCGGCTACGCTCTCGCCCGAGCAGTCCGAGGTGGTCGACAAGCTCTCGACGGTGATGAACGGCAACCCGCGCGCGCGGCTGTTCACCACCGAGACCGCTTCGGCGGCGGGAGAGGCGGTCTGATGGCCACCCGGCGGGTGCGCACGACCCGAATCGAGGTCTCCTCCGACCGGGGCGTGTTCATGATCTCCGTGGCTGCCGAGCTGGCCGACATGCACCCTCAGACTCTGCGCATGTACGAGCAGCGTGGGCTGATCGAGCCCAAGCGCTCTCCCAAGGGCACCCGACTGTATTCCCAGGAGGATGTCGACCGGCTGCGGCGCATCCAGGAGATGACCGCGGAGCTGGGCATGAACCTGGCCGGCGTCGAGCGCGTGTTCGAGCTCGAGGAGCAGCTGGCCGGCATGTCCCGGAAGGTGGGCGCGCTCGAGCGGCGCGCGCGCGAGCTCGCCGCCGAGGTCGCGCGCCTGGAGGATCTGCGCCGCGAGCTCCGGGCCGAGCTGGTCCCCTACGCACGCGGCGGCGCCCTGGTGCGCCATGCCGACGTGGCCCGCTTCCGTGTCCGGCCCGCCGACGGCCGTTCCGGGAAGACTTGAGCGAGGGGCCGTAGCCCTGGGGTGGGTGGGCGCCCCCGCGGGGTGTGCAACGATTCCCGAGGGAGCCGGGCCGCGGGAAGCCGATCGACTGGAGCTTGAAGGTGCGAATGCGTTACTGGGGTCAACGTTGGGTCGCGCTCGCCGCCACTATCGCCGGCCTCCTCCTGCTGGCGCCGGCGGGCGACGCGGCCGGTTCGGCCCCGACGCGTTCGGCTCCGGCTCCTTCGGCGCCGGCCCACGCGCGGCGCGTCGGGCTGGCCCCCCGTGCCCAGGAGCTGGCCATGGTCTTCCCGCTGCGGGCCAACCTGGCCGGCCTCGAGCGCTTTGCCACCGCGGTCAGCACCGTGGGTTCCCCCTACTACGGGGAGTATGAGCCGGTCTCCGTCCTGGCTCGCCGGTTCGGCGCATCGCTCAGCGAGCGCCACCGGGTGAGCCGATTCCTGTCCCGTGCCGGAGCCAGCGAAGTGCGGATCGACACCACGGGGCTGTTCGCCGACGCGACGCTCAGCGTCGGCCGGGCCGAGCGCCTGTTCGGCGCCTCACTGGCCCGTTTCCAGGCCGCTCGGGCGAGCCGGTTCGTGGCGCCGACCGCCGGACCTCGCATCCCCGCGGCGCTGCGCGGCCTGGTCACAGGTGTGGTCGGGCTCGACACCCGCCCGCTGCTGAGCCAGCCGTCGGTGAGGATGGCCAGCGCCGCCCGCTTCCCGCACTCCGCCGCGCAGGTCGGGACCGACAACGTCCCCTCCGGCTACGGCCACCGCACGGGCACGGCGGCGGGTTGCCCCGGCACCCTGGCCGACCGCGGCTTCACCCCCAACCAATACCTGAACGCCTACGGCTACTCCCCGCTGCACGCGGCGGGGATCACCGGTCAGGGCGAGCGTGTCTCGCTGATCGAGATCGATGGGTTTCGTTACTCCGACCTGCGCACCTTCGCCGGCTGCTTCGGCCTGCCCATCCCGGCCGTGAGTGGCTTCGGGGTGAACATCAAACAGCCACTGGCCCCGGTCGGCGAGACCGAGCTCGACCTCGAGATCATGGACGCGGCCGCGCCGGGCCTGAAGGCGATCGACGTCTACGAGTCGCGGGCCCGCCCGTCGGACCTGATCCAGTCCCTGACCGCGCCGCTCCAGAACCGCGGGCGCATCCCCGACGTGATCTCGGTGTCGTTGGGGGCGTGTGAGCCCGCTCTGGCCCTGGCCGTCGGGCGCAGCGGCGTGCGAATCGTCGAGGCGGCGCTGGCCCTCGAGACGGCCAGCGGCATCTCCGTGCTCGCCTCGAGCGGCGACGACGGCTCGTCCGCATGCATCGTCGGCGGCTCGCCCCTGCCGGTCAAGGCGGCCAGCTTCCCGGCTTCCTCGCCGTACGTGACCGCCGTCGGGGGCACCAACCTGGTGCTCGGCAGCGCGAACCAGATCCTGCGCCAGGTGGTCTGGAACGACGCGCCCTATGACCTGTCGGCCGGCGGCGGCGGCACCAGCCAGCTGTTCCGGCGCCCGGGCTACCAGAACGGCTTCGCCGGCCAGCAGGGTCGGGACGTGCCCGATGTATCGATGCTGGCCGACGTGCTGCCGGGCTACAACATCTACTGCTCGATCAAGGCGTGCGAGGACGGCTTCGGCGGCGGCCCGTGGGTCGCGGTCGGGGGAACCAGCGCCTCCTCGCCGCTGTTCGCCGGGGGCCTGGTCCTGGTCGACCAGCTCTTGCGCGAGCACGGCAAGCAGAACCTGGGCCTGGCCAACCCCCTGCTCTACAGGATCCAGCGCCGGGATGCCCGCGCGAACGTGTTCTCCGACGTTCGCATCGGCAACAACGACCTCGGGGCCTACATCCCCGGTGGCCGCCGCCGTCCGCTCGGCTGCTGCAGCGCCGCTCCTGGCTATGACCGGGCCTCCGGCCTGGGCAGCCCCAATCTCGCTCGCCTGTCCGTGCTGGCCCTCCTCCTCCAGCCCCGGATCGCCTCTCCGGGGATCTCGCTGCCCGCGCAGCGCCCGGTCCTCCGACACCATCTGATTGCGCGGATCAGCTGCTCGCGCCGGTGCCTGATCCTGGCCCGCGCGACGGTCACGATCAGCGGGGAGAAGCCGATCCAGGTCGCCTCGGCCCGCCACCTGTTCCGGGGCCGGGGTCGCCGGACGGTCGAGCTCAGCTTCTCCGCCGCCCAGCTCCGGCAGCTGCGCAGCGCGCTGCGCCGTCACCACCGGGTCTACGCCCACGCGGTCAGCGAGGTCGTTGACCCGGGCGGCAACGTCGAGGCCTTCAGCCGGCCACGCACGTTGCGCATCCGGCACTGACGCCGGCCCTGATCCGGGGGAGCGAAGGGCCGACGTTCCCGGGGGGTGCGGGAACTGAGTTGCGGAAACCGCCAATGGAATCCAGCACGTCCCGCTCGGTGCCTTGCCGTCTACGCTGAACTATGCGATAATCTCAGTCATACACACTAAGATTTAGAAGAGACTTCGCCATGCACCCAGACCGCTTTACGATCAAGTCCCAGGAGGCGCTTCAGGCCGCCCAGCAGCTGGCTGAGGGGCGCCGCAACCCGCAGACGATGCCCGAGCACCTACTCGCCGTCCTGCTCGAGCAGGAGGGAGCGGTGGTCGTCCCGGTGCTGCGCAAGCTCGGCGTCGAGCCGGCCACGGTGCGCTCGGCTGTCGGGCTGGCACTCGACGCGCTACCCAAACTGACCAGCACCGGTGGGGGCGCCGCCGGCGGATCCGGTAATCAGGAGCCGGCCGGCGGCTCCGGGGAGCTGACCCAGATCATGCGCGGCGCCGAGGGCGAGATGCGCGAGCTGCGCGACGAGTACATCTCGACCGAGCATCTGCTGCTCGCGCTGGCCGCGCATCCCGGCCGGGCCGGGGACGCGCTGCGCTCAAATGGCGCCACCCGCGAGGCCCTGCTCAAGGCGCTGGAAGAGGTCCGCGGCTCGCACCGGGTCACCGACCAGAACCCGGAGGAGAAGTTCCAGGCCCTGGAACGCTACGGGCGCGACCTGACCGAGGCGGCCACGCAGGGCCAGCTCGACCCCGTGATCGGGCGCGACGACGAGATCCGCCGGGTGATCCAGGTTCTGTCCCGGAGGACCAAGAACAACCCCGTGCTGATCGGCGAGCCCGGCGTGGGCAAGACGGCGATCGCCGAGGGCCTGGCTCAGAGAATTGTCTCCGGCGACGTGCCCGAGGGACTGCGCGACCGTCGCGTGATCTCGCTCGACGTCGGCGCCCTGATCGCCGGCTCCAAGTACCGCGGAGAATTCGAGGACCGGCTGAAGGCTGTGCTGAAGGAGATCGCCGATGCCCGCGGGACGGTCATCCTGTTCATCGACGAGCTGCACACGATCGTCGGGGCGGGCGCGGCCGAGGGCGCTGTCGACGCGGCCAACCTGCTCAAGCCGATGCTGGCTCGCGGGGAACTGCGCGCCGTCGGGGCCACGACGCTCGACGAGTACCGCAAGCACATCGAGAAGGACGCCGCGCTGGAACGGCGCTTTCAGCCCGTGTACGTGGGTGAGCCGAGCGTCGAGGACACGATCGCCATCCTCCGCGGGCTCAAGGAGCGCTATCAGGTGCACCACAAGGTTCGCATCCTGGACTCGGCGCTGGTCGCTGCCGCCACGCTCAGTCATCGCTACATCGCCGACCGCTTCCTGCCCGACAAGGCGATTGACCTGGTCGACGAGGCCGCATCGCGGATCCGCATGGAGATCGACTCCAAGCCGACCGAGATCGACGCGGTCGACCGGCACATCATGCAGCTGGAGATCGAGCTCCAGTCGTTGGGCGAGGACGAAGACCCCGGGGCCGTCGCGCGCCGCGAGCAGCTCGAGCGCGCGCTGGCCGAGGAGCGCGAGACCTCGGCGGCGATGCACGCCGAATGGCAGCGCGAGAAGGCCTCCGTCACCGCCGTGGCCGACATCCAGGAGAAGCTCGAGCAAGCTCGCACCGAGCTCGAGCGCGCCCAGCGCGAGTCCGACCTGGGACGGGCGGCCGAGCTCCAGTACGGCACCATCCCCGAGCTCGAGAAGTCCCTGGCCGCGGCCGAATCGGCCGAGGGGACCGGGGAGACGGCGGCCCAGCCTCGGTTTCTCAAGGACGTAGTCGACGCCGAGGATGTGGCCGAAATCGTCGCCAAATGGACCGGCGTGCCGGTCTCACGGCTGATGGAGGGGGAGATCGAGAAGCTCGTGCACATGGAGGAGCGCCTGCACCAGCGCGTGATCGGCCAGGACGAGGCGGTCAGCGCCGTGTCCGCGGCGCTGCGGCGCTCGCGGGCCGGGCTCCAGGACCCCGACCGGCCGATTGGCAGCTTCCTGTTCCTCGGGCCCACCGGCGTCGGCAAGACCGAGCTGGCCCGGGCCCTGGCCGAGTTCATGTTCGATGACGAGGGCTCGATGGTGCGAATCGACATGTCCGAGTACATGGAGAAGCACTCGGTGTCCCGTCTGGTCGGCGCGCCTCCGGGCTACATCGGCTACGAGGAGGGCGGCCAGCTGACCGAGGCCGTGCGCCGGCGTCCCTACTCGGTGGTCCTGTTGGACGAGATCGAGAAGGCCCATCCCGATGTGTTCAACGCCCTGCTCCAGGTCATGGACGACGGGCGGCTAACCGACGGCCAGGGTCGCACCGTGTCGTTCAAGAACGTCGTCCTGATCATGACCTCAAACATCGCGGGAGGCCGCGCCGGTGTCGAGGCCAGCTTCAGGCCCGAGTTCATCAACCGGCTCGACGACATCGTCGAGTTCGAGCCGCTGACCCGCGAGCAGATCGGCGCGATCGTCGATCTCCAGGTGGCCAGCGTGGTCCGGCGGGTGGCCGAGCGGGAGATCAACGTGGTCCTGACCGACGAGGCTCGGACGTTGATCGGGAACCTCGGCTACGACCCGACCTACGGCGCGCGTCCGCTCAAGCGGGTGATCCAGAAGCGGCTCGTCGATCCGCTCGCATTGGCCATCCTCGAGGGACGCTTCGTGCCCGGCGACACGGTCACGGTCGGCGCCAGCGCCGGGGAGCTGACCCTGTCCCGCGCCGAGGCGGTCAGCGCCGTTTGAAGCAAGTGCAGCGTTCCAGAAATCTCCTGGGCCCAGCCACGCCCAGCCGCTCGCCAGCCCATCAAGGATTTTTCGGAACGTTGCACTAGGCTCCGGGGAGTGGCGCACCACCCGCTCCCACCGGTGGATCTGGTCACTCGGGTCGGCACCGTTCAGGGCGCTGACCCGTTCGACTTCTACCTCCGCGAAGGCGCCGCCGTCCGCGGCCGGATCGAATCCATGCTGCCAGCCGGCTGGGACTGGACGGGCAAGCGAGCGTTCGACTTCGGGTGCGGGTCGGGCCGGGTCCTGCGTCACTTCCTCGAGCTCGACCCCGGGCCGGAGCTGTGGGGTTGTGACATCGATCAGGGCAGCGTCGCCTGGCTGCAGGCCAACCTGCCGGAACTGCACACGTTCCGCAACGAGCTGCTCCCGCCGCTCCCGATCGCTGACGGCTTCTTCGACCTGATCTGGGCCACCTCGGTCTTCACCCACATCGATCGCTGGAGCGAGTGGCTGCTCGAGTGCCAGCGGGTTCTGGCTCCGGGCGGGCTGCTGATCGCCAGCTGGCTCGGCGAGGGGATCTGGGAGGCGATGGTCGGTGAGCCCTACCGGCCCGATGAGGTCGGCGTCACGGTGCTCCGGCACTGGCAGGTCGGGGGCGCGTGGGTGTTTCACTCCGAGTGGTGGTTGCGCGAGCATTGGGGGCGGGCCTTCGATGTGCTGGACATCGCTCCGCCGCCCCGTGAGGCCGACGGCTCACCCGTGGTCACCCACAGCTACATCGCCCTGCGCGCCAAGCCGGGCCGGCTCACCGCCGCCGACCTCGAGCGCCCGTCGCGGGAGGACGCCCGGGAGCTGGCCGGCCTGCAGACCAACCTGCGCCTCCTGCGCGCCGAGACGGACGGGCTCCTGGACGGCACGATCGAGGGCTCGCCGCCCCATGGGCATGAGGGCCCAGGACCGCGCCTGCGCCAGGCGCTGCGGCGCTCGCCGCTGGCTGATCCGCTGCGCAGCGTGCGTCGCGAGCTGAGGGCGCGCCGAAGGTAGACCAACCCGAGAGGAGACGCAGATGCCGACCTACATCATGCTGACCACGCTGACCCCGGAGGGGGTCCAGACGATCAAGAACAACCCGGCCCGGATCCGCGAGGTCAACAAGGAGGTCGAGCAGCTGGGGGCCGCGGTCAAGGCACAGTGGGCGACGCTCGGCCAGTTCGACTTCGTCAACGTGATCGAGGCGCCGGACGAGCAGACCATCGCCCGGGTCTCGCTGGAGCTGGGCTCGCGGGGGACGGGCAAGTACGAGACCCTGACCGCGATCCCGATCGACGACTTCATCGGCGCGATTTGAACGTCCTCGTCCTTGGCGCGGGCGCGCGCGAGCACGCCCTCGTCCAGGGCCTGGCCCGCTCCCCCCGCCGGCCGCATCTCTTTTGCGCCCCCGGAAACGCCGGGATCGGCGATGAGGTGGACATCCCCGCCGCCGGGCTCGATGCTGCCGACAGCCAGGCCGTGCTCGCCCTGGCCCGCGAGACCCGGGCCGACCTCGTGGTCGTCGGGCCGGAGGCGCCGCTGGTGGCTGGGGTGGCCGATGTGCTGGGCGCGGCCGGCATCGCCTGCTTCGGTCCCGGGGCCGAGGCCGCCCGGCTCGAGGGCTCGAAGGCGTTCTGCAAGGAGATAATGGTCGCGGCCGGCGTACCCACGGCGGACTACCGGGTGGTCTCAGACCCGGAGGCCGGACTGGCCGCCATCACCGGCTACCCGGCGGTCATCAAGGCCGACGGATTGGCCGCCGGCAAGGGTGTGGTCATCGCGACCGACGAGGCCGAGGCCCGGCAGGCCCTCCAGGCGCTGCTGATCGAGCACCGTTTCGGGACCGAGATGGTCGTGGTCGAGGAGTTCCTGGCCGGCGAGGAGCTCTCGCTGCTGGCCCTGTGCGACGGCGAGCGCGCCCTGCCGTTGGCCTGCGCGCAGGACTACAAGCGCATCTTCGACGGTGACCGCGGACCCAACACCGGCGGCATGGGGTCCTACTCGCCGGTGCCCGCCATCGATGACGCGGCGGCGGGGGAGATCTGCGCGGCGGTCCATCAGCCCGTGCTGGACGAGCTCGCCCGGCGCGGGACTCCGTTTCACGGCGTCCTCTATGCCGGGCTGATGCTGACGGCCGACGGCGGCGCGGGCGGGATCCGAGTCCTCGAATTCAACGTCCGCTTCGGCGACCCCGAGACCCAGGCCATCCTGCCCCGCCTGCGCACCGATCTGCTCGATCTGCTCGAAGCCTGCGTTCGCCCCGGCGGTCTGCGCGACGCATCGGTCAGATGGGCCCCGGAGACCGCGGTCACAGTCGTGCTGGCCAGCGCCGGCTATCCCGAGTCCTCCTCGAGCGGGGACGAGATCTCCGGTCTGGACCGGGTTCCCGACGGTGTTTTCGTCACCCACGCCGGCACCGCGCGGGCGGCCGATGGGGACCTGGTCACCGCCGGGGGGCGGGTGCTGAGCGTGACCGCGCTGGGGGCCGACGCTGATGCCGCCCGCGCGGGCGCCTATGCTGCTGCCGACATGATCGACTTCGAAGGACGCCAGCTGCGTCGCGACATAGCCCTCCGGGCGGTGCGGTGAGCGAGGAGCCCGAACTGGCTCCGGCCGAGGCGATGCCCGCCGAGCCGCCCGAGTCCGAGCGCGAGCCCTCCGCCGTATCGGCGCCGATGTCCGAGACCGCCGCCGACATCGAGGACATCGAGACGGCCGCGCCGCGCGTGGCCATCCTGATGGGCTCGAAGAGCGACCTGCCGGCCATGGAGAAGGCCGAGGCCGAACTGAAGGCGCGGGGGATCCGCTCGGAGACCCGGGTCATGTCGGCCCATCGGGAGCCCGACGTGGTCGCCGACTACGCCAAGAACGCCAAGCTCCGTGGCCTCCGGGTGATCATCGCCGGCGCCGGGCTCTCGGCCGCGCTGCCCGGGGTGGTCGCCGCCCACACCGAGCTGCCGGTGATCGGCGTGCCGCTGACCAGCAAGACCTCGGTGGCCGGGGGACTCGACGCCCTGCTCTCGATCAGCCAGATGCCGCCCGGAGTCCCGGTCGCCTGCGTGGGCGTCGACAACGCCCGCAACGCCGCCGTGCTGGCCGCGCGGATCCTCGGGGCCTGAGCGCCGACCCGCGTCGGGGTCCGGCGCCGCCGCCGAGCCGGGGGCACCTTCCCGGCCCCGCCCTCGGGGCGCGTTCGCGTTCATGGGCTCTACACGCAAAAGCGAACCCGGCCCACGCCCGGCCGGCCGGAGGTGGCGTATCTACGTATCGCCTGCGACGGCCGAGAATTCGCCACCTCCCCCTCGCAGCCAAGACAGAGGCGCCCAGCCCGACGAGGCCGGCGAGGAAGGCCAGCTCTCCCCACAGGATCCCCGGCGGCGCGTAGGTGAAGCTGACCCGCTGCGAGCCGGCGCGGAGCGGCACTGACTGAAACAGGCCGTCCACGCGGTTGATCACGGCCAGGTGGCCGCCGACTGTCGCGCTCCACCCCGGGAGGGCAGTCTCGCGCCGGATCAGGACGCTCGGGCCGCCGACAGGAGACAACGCCTTGGCTGAAGCTGTCGGTGCGCACCGAGCATCCCCCGGCGCTCATGAACGGGGCCGCGCCGGAGAGCCGGTAGATGAGCGTCGAGGCTGTGCGCTGCACGAGCGTCAGACCGGGCTGACCGGGCGGCAGCGGCTGAAAGGTCGGGGCCAGGACGAAGGCCACGCCGGCGGCGCGGTAGTTCTTCAGGTAACGCAGCAGAACGGTCCGTGGCGAGGGCGCGGACGGGGGTCGATCGCCGCCGGAGTTCCCCACGAACACCGTCGTCCGCACATACGGGTCGAGCTTGGCGTGCACGAACTGGGCGTAGAGCGATGGGACCGGGTTGTCGTTGATGTTGAGCGCGGCGAGCCCGTAATAGGAGCCGTAGTTGGGTTGCAGGGGGCCGAGGGTGACAAAGCGCTGATAGCCGAGATGGGCTTGGAGGTAGGTGACCGGGCCCGGATCGAGCCGGAAGCCCCGGACGGCCGAGAGCGTCGGCGCGGCGAACAGGAGCAGAGCGTCGAGGGCGACGATCCCCCCGAGCGCCCGGGCCGAGACCCGGCTGCGCCGGGCACCCAGCCACACGGCCAGGGCGGGAAGCGCGAGGCCCCAGGCCACCGAGGCCGCGTACGCGATCGTCTGGTGGTGACCCGACCCGAGCTTGGCCACCAGGCCATGAGCTTCGATGGCGCCCCAGGACACGACCACCAGCATTCCGAGGCCGACCCACAGCAGCCGACGCCGGTGCTCCGGAACCTTGACGAGATCGTCGATTCCCAGGGCGGCGAGCACGATCACGGCGAGTTCGAGCGCGGCGGTGGCAAAGCGGTAGAAGTCGGTTTGGGCCATGCCGGGCAGCCAGCCGATCACGTGGCCCAGCAGTGGGACCTGCCCATACATGCGAGAGAACGCGAGCAGGACCCAGACGGCCAGCATCACCCGCAGACCACGCCGGCCGCGGGAGAACAGGCCGATCACGGCGAAACTCAGCAGCGCGCTGGAGACGTAGCCGCCGGTGCTGCCCCACAGATTCGTCAGGACTTCGCCCGAGTCGGCGTAGGCGAAGATCGGACCGTAGATGTAGGGCATCAGGACCTGCGGGAGCTCGAGCAGGGGCAGGTGATAGGCCCCCGGCGCCCCGGTCTGATTGGGCCCCAAGGAGGCGACGTTGAGGAATCCGACCATCGCCACGAGCAGCGGCCCGCTGAGCAGGACGGCGAGCGTCGCTCCGGCCGCGGCCTTGCGCAGAAGTGCAACCAGGGCGCGGCGGGGTATCTCCACGCAGCGCCAGCCGAACCAGAGAACGGCCAGCACCGTGTCGATGTAGGCGGTCTCGGGAAATCCGGCGTAGACCGACAGCGCACCGGCGACCCCGATCAGCCACCAGCCTCCGCGGCGCCCGGCCCGCGCGGCGGCATACGCGTGCTCGATGCCGAGCAGCAGGAGCGGCAGGAAGGCGATCGGATTGAAGGCGGCGTGCCACAACCAGGCGAAAGCGCCGTTGAGCGCGAACGCCACGGCTCCGGCGATGCTCGCCGGAGCGCTGAGCTCCAGCCGCCGGAGAAGGAAGTACGTGGCCATCCCGGCCACGACCTCGAGCAGCATGCGCTCCCAGAGCTGACCATTCGAGAGCGCGGTCAGCAGCGTGGGCGGAAACAGGGCGGCCGACTCGATCTCCCCGGCCAGCGGGCCGCCGGTGCCCTCATAAGGGTTCCACCACGGCGCGTGAAGGGAAAGGATGTCCGTGGCTGCGCGGTGACCCAGGGCTTGGGAGATGGCCCCGGCCGAGGGGTCGATGCTCGGTGCTCCGGAGGCAAACGCGCCCTGGAAGCTGGTCAGCAGCCCGGAGTCGGGGCCGATCGGATTCGGGTCGGTGGTCGCCGTCAGATAGAGCAGATTGCCGATGAGCACCGCGCCGAGAACCGCCACCAGCGCCCACCAGCCGGGCGAGAGCCGTTTGGCTATCGCCCGCGCGCCCACTAGGCCATCATCGCGTACTCATCCTGGCGAGGCGGTCAGCGCCAGCATTGCGTCCGGCCGCGCCGCCCTCAGCGGTGCCCGTCGGCGTCGGTCAGGCGCCCGGCGGGCAGGGCGCCGGCTCCCGGGGGTGCGTCAGGTCCTGGATGTACTGGGCGATGACCCCCGCCGCGCTACGCTGGAGACGAGGAGTTTTCCGTGGCTCTCCGTCTGGGCTCTGGTTTCTCATAGAGTTCCCTCTGTGCTTCGTTGTACGATGGATGCCGTACAATAGCAAAACGTTCGATGGGCGTCGTACAATCAGCAGTAGAAGATGTCAGTCACCACCGAATCGATCATTCACCCCACGCGCGGTGAGCTCGAGCTAAGTGCGGTACTTCACGCGCTCAGCGATCCGGTGCGCCTGATGATCGTGGCCGAGCTGGCCAAGTGCGAGCGCGAATACACCTGCGGGAGCTTCGCGCTGCCGGTGACCAAGTCCACCTGCACGCACCACTTCAAGGTGCTGCGCGAGGCGGGCGTGATCCAGCAGCGCCAGCAGGGCACCACCCGACTCAACACGCTGCGTCGCGAGGACCTCGAGGCGCGCTTCCCGGGCCTGCTCGACACGATCCTCAAGGCCGTGCCGGACTCTCCCGCGGTGGCCGAAGTCACCGCCTAGGGTGCTTAGCCCGAGGCAGGCGCGCGCGCGGTGATCCCGCGCTACACCCGGGCCGAGCTGGCCGCGGTCTGGTCCGATCAGGCCCGCTTCGAGGCCCTGCGCCAGGTCGAGGTGGCCGCCTGCGAGGAGATGGAAGGGCCAACGGCGGAGGAGCTCGCGGCGATCCGCCGCGCCACGTTCACGGTCGAGGCGATCGAGGCGCGCGAGAAGGTCACCGATCACGACGTGGCTGCGTTCGTCGACGTCCACTCCGAATCGGCCGGGGCGGCCGGGCGCTGGATCCACTACGGGCTCACCTCGAGCGACGTGCTCGATACCGGTCTGGCGCTGCAGTTGCGCCGGGTCGGTGAAATCGTGCTGCCCGACTCCCGCCGTCTGGCCGAGGCCCTGGCCGAGCGCGCGCGCGAGCACGTGCAGACGCTGTGCGTCGGGCGCACCCACGGGATCCACGCCGAACCAACCACCTTCGGGATCAAGCTGGCCGGGTTCGCCTTCGAGGCGGCCCGGAACGCCGAGCGGCTGGAGCGTGCCTTCGCCCAGGCCGCCGTGGGAGCGGTGTCCGGCGCGGTGGGGACCTACTCGGCCACCTCCCCCGAGTTCGAGCGCCGGGTCCTGGAGCGCCTCGGTCTGACTGGCGAGCCCGTCTCGACGCAGGTGGTGGCCCGCGACCGGCACGCCGAGCTGCTCAGTGCGATCGCCCTGGCCGGGGCCGGCATGGAGCGTTTCGCCACCGAGTTGCGCCACCTCGCCCGGACCGAGGTCTCCGAGGTCCGCGAGCCGTTCGCGGCCGGCCAGAAGGGCTCGAGCGCCATGCCCCACAAGCGCAATCCGATCAAGTCCGAGCAGATCACCGGGCTGGCCCGGGTCCTGCGCGCGAACGCCCAGGCCGGCCTCGAGGACGTCGCCCTGTGGCACGAGCGCGACATCTCCCACTCCTCGGTCGAGCGCGTGGTGCTGCCCGACTCGACGATTCTCCTCGACCATCTGCAGCGGCGGACTATCGCCCTGGTCCAGGGCATGGTCGTGGACGCCGGCCGGATGCGCGAGAACCTCGAGCTGACCTGCGGGGCGCTGTTCTCCCAGCGCCTTCTGCTGGCCCTGGTCGGCCAGGGCCGGACTCGTGATGACGCCTACCGCATCGTCCAGCGGCTGGCCCAGCAGGCCCTCGACGAGCGAACCCCGCTGCGCGACCTGCTCGCCGCCGATCCAGCCGGCGCGGGCCTCGACCTCGAGGCGGTGTTCGACTACGCGCCCTATGTCGTGCACGCCCCGGAGATCGTCGCCCGGCTGGAGGCCATCGTTTCGCCCGGCCGGAGCGCGCGCCACGAGCCGCGGCTCGAGGGCCAGCCAGATCGGTAGGCGGCGTGAGTCGCCCGGCGGATCAGCCCCGACGCCGGGGCGGGAACTGGCAGCGGCGGGTCGTCATAACCAGCCGCTAGGATCGGCCGCGATGACCGCGCTCGACGACCTTCCGCTGCTCGCCTCGGGCAAGGTCCGGGACATCTACGACAACGGGGAGACGCTGCTGATCGTCGCCTCGGATCGGATCTCCACCTACGACGTAGTGCATCCCACGCCGATTCCCGACAAGGGAGCGGTGCTCACTGGCCTCTCGACGTTCTGGTTCGAGCGCACCGCTGACGTGCTGCCCAACCATGTGGTCTCGGTCACCGACGGGATCCCCGAGGAGGCGCGGGGGCGCGGGATGGTGGTGCGCAAGCTCGAGATGCTCCCGGTCGAATGCGTGGTCCGGGGCTACATCACCGGATCGGGCTGGAAGGACTACCAGGCCACGGGGACGGTGTCCGGCCTCGAGCTGCCCGCGGGCCTGCGCGAGTCAGACCAGCTGCCCGAGCCCCTGTTCACCCCCTCGACCAAGGCCGAGGTCGGCCACGACGAGGCGATCGACTTCGAGGGCGCCGCCGAGCTGATCGGTGACCGTGCGCTGGCCGAGCGCGTCAGGGACGTGTCGCTGGCCCTCTACCAGCACGCCGCCGAGCATGCGCGGGCCAGCGGGATCATCCTCGCCGACACCAAGTTCGAGCTCGGCCTCGACGCCGAGGGCACGCTGCGGATCGGCGACGAGATGTGCACCCCGGACTCCTCGCGCTTCTGGCCCGCCGACGGATATGAGCCCGGCCACGGGCAGCCCAGCTTCGACAAGCAGTTTGTCCGCGACTGGGCCTCTTCCACCGGCTGGGACCGCAACCCGCCCGCGCCGCCGATCCCCGACGAGGTGGTCGCGCAAACGCGCGAGAAGTACGTCGAGGCCTACGAGCGCATCACCGGAGAGCCGTTCTCGGCCTGGCGGTCGCGGACGGGCGCCGACTAGGCCGATGCGCGCCCGCGTGCTCGTCAAGCCCAAGGCGGGAATCCTCGATCCCCAGGGCCAGGCGGTGGAGCGTGCGCTGCCCGCGCTGGGCTTCAGCGGTGTGCGCAACGTCCACGTCGGCCGGCTGGTCGAGCTCGACGTCGATGACCCGGAGCGGCTGCCCGAGATGTGCGAGCGGCTGCTGACCAACCCGCTGATCGAGGACTACGAGATCGTCGAGGTCGACGGGCTGGCCCAGGGACGGGCGGAGTCCGTGGCCTAGTGGCCGGCCCGCGCGTGAAGTTCGGGATCGTCCGCTTCCCCGGCTCCTGCGACGAGGTCGATGCTCAGCTGGCCTGCGCCCGGGTGGGGGAGGCGGTGATCCTGTGGCACGGCGAGCGCGACCTGCAGGGGGTGGACGCGGTGGTCGTGCCCGGTGGCTTCTCCTACGGCGACTACCTCCGGGTGGGGGCGATCGCCCGCTTTGCCCCGGTGATGGAGCGCGGTGGATGAGTTCGCCCGCGCCGGTGGCCTGGTGCTCGGCATCTGCAACGGCTTCCAGGTCCTGTGCGAGGCGGGACTGCTGCCCGGGGCGCTGTTGCCCAACACCTCGCTGCGGTTCGTCTTCCGCCAGGTCGAGCTCGAGGTGGCCGAGGCCGACACCCCGTTCACCCGGGCCTGCCCGCCGGGCCGCCGCCTGTCGATCCCGGTCAAGCACACCAGCGGCCGCTTCTATGCCCCGGAGCCCGAGCTCCGCCGGCTCGAGTCAGCCGGCCAGGTTCTGCTCCGCTATGCCCCGGGCCACAACCCCAACGGCTCGCTGCGCGACATCGCCGGGGTGTGCAACGAGGCGGGCAATGTGTTCGGGCTGATGCCCCATCCCGAGCACGCCGTCGACCCGCTGACCGGATCGGTCGACGGTCTCGGCATCTTCGAGTCGATCCGGGCCCAGGTTGCCGACCGTGTCGCCGCCTAGTCCCGTCGAGACCGCCTCCGTGTCCCCATCCGTCCCTCGCCATCGCGAGCTCGGCCTGACCGACGCCGAGTACGAGCTGATTCTGTCCGGTCTGGAGCGCGAGCCCAGGCCGACCGAGCTGGCCATGCTCTCGCTGATGTGGTCAGAGCACTGCGCCTACAAGCACTCCAAGAAGCTGCTGCGCCGACTGCCCACCGAGGGGCCGCATGTTCTGATGGGCCCGGGTGAGAACGCCGGCGTCGTGGATGTCGGCGGCGGGCTCGGGGTGGCCTTCAAGGTCGAGTCCCACAACCACCCGAGCGCGGTGGAGCCCTTCCAGGGCGCCGCCACCGGGGTGGGCGGCATCCTCCGCGACGTGTTCGCGGTCGGCGCGCGGCCGATCGCCGTGCTCGACTCTCTCCGCTTCGGAGAGCCGGCCGAGTCGGCCCGCTCGCGCTACCTGCTCGAGCGCGCGGTGGCCGGGATCGGGCACTACGGAAACTCGGTCGGAGTGCCCACCGTCGGGGGGGAGATCTACTTCGAGCCGAGCTACGAGCAGAACTGCCTGATCAACGCCATGTGCCTGGGCATCGCCCCGCACGAGCGGCTGATCCGCAGCGCCGCCGCCGGTCCGGGCAACGTCCTCGTGCTGCTCGGCGCGCTGACCGGCCGCGACGGGATCGGCGGCGCATCCGTGCTGGCCAGCGCCGAGCTCGGGGAGGGCGATGCGGCCAAGCGGCCGTCGGTGCAGATCGGAGATCCGTTCACCGAGAAGAAGCTGCTCGAGTGCTGCCTGGAGCTGCTCGAGGCCGAGCTACTTGTCTCGCTGCAGGACCTGGGTGCGGCCGGCCTGACCTCCTCGGCCTCGGAGATGGCGGCCAAGGGCGACGTGGGCCTGGACATCGATGTCGCCAGGTGCCTCTGCGCGAGGCGGGCATGGAGCCGTTCGAGGTCATGGTCTCCGAGTCCCAGGAGCGGATGCTGTGCGTGGTCGAGCCCGACCGGCGTGACCGCCGTCCTCGCCGTCTGCCAGCGCTGGGAGACGCTGGCCACGCCGATCGGGCAGGTCACCGACTCAGGCCGCCTGCGGGTGCTGGCCGGTGAGGATGTGGCCGCCGACCTGCCGGTGGGGATCCTGGTCGACGACTGCCCGCTGTATGACCTTGAGCCCGCGCCGCCGCCGCCCGGCTCTACGCTCCCGGTCCGGCGGTTCTGGGCGCCGACCTCGACCCGGGCGACACGCTGCTCGCCCTGCTGGGCAGCCCCAACCTCGCCTCCCGACGGGCCGTGTTCGAGCAGTACGACCCGGTCGTGCAGTCCCGCACCGTGCGCCGCCCCGAGCAGGCTGACGCCGCCGTGCTGATGCTGGACGGAGACGGCCACACCCGTCCCGCGATCGCAGTCTCGATCGACGGCAACGGCCGTCGGGTGGCCTGTGATCCGCGCACCGGGGCGCAGCGAGGCGGTGATCGAGTGCGCGGCCAACCTGGCCTGCGTCGGGGCCGAGCCGCTCGGACTGACCAACTGCCTGAACTTCGGCAACCCCGAGAAGCCCCACGTGGCCTGGCAGCTGGTCGAGGCCGTCGAGGGCATCGCCGCCGCCTGTCTAGGCTCTCGGGGTGCCGGTGGTGGGCGGCAACGTGTCGCTCTACAACGAGGCCCCCGCCGGACCGATCCTCCCCACGCCGGTGATCGGGATGGTCGGTCGGCTGCCCGATGCCGCGCGCGCCGGGCAGTCTCGGCTTCGGCGACGGCGGGGGATGCCATCGCGCTGATCGGCTCCTTCGCTCCGCGCGCCGGCCGGCTCCGAGCTGGCCAAGCTCCGCGGCTCACGCGCCCGGCTGACCCGCTCCCCGAGCTCGACCTGGACGCCGTCCGGGAGGCGCACCTGGTGGTTCGCGACGGGATCCGCTCCGGTGCCTTCACCAGTGCCCACGACATCGCCGAGGGCGGCCTGGCCGTCGCCCTGGCCGAATGCTGCATCGCCGGCCGCGTGGGGGCCAGTGTCGAGCTGCCCGCCGGACTCGATCCGTTCGCCGAGGCTCCGGGCCGGGCGTTCCTGGTCTCCGGTCCGGAGGCGGCGCTGGCAGGGGCTGCCCGTCATCGGCCGGGTGGGCGGGTCGCAGCTCGAGCTGCGAGGGCCTGCTGCGGGTGGCGGTCGCCGAGCTGAACGAGGCCCGCGAGCGCGGCTTGGCCGGATTTCCTGTGAAGCCCCGCTGGTAGCCTTAGTCAGGCCAGGCGCTCAGGATGGCTTCTCCGCTCGACCATCGCGACGGCCCCCGCGACGAGTGCGGCGTGTTCGGGATCTACGCCCCGGAGCACGACGTCGCCCGGCTCGCGTACTTCGCCCTGTTCGCACTCCAGCACCGCGGCCAGGAGTCGGCCGGGATCGCCACCGCCCCGCGGGGCGGCAACATCATGGCCATCCGCGACCAGGGGCTGGTCTCCCAGGTCTTCGACGAGCACACGCTGCGCTCGCTGGTCGGCGAGCATGGCCATCGGTCACGTGCGCTACTCGACCACCGGCTCCTCGGAGTGGGAGAACACCCAGCCGATCGTCCGCGATGACCGTCGCACGCTGGCCCTGGCCCACAACGGCAACCTGATCAACGCGGTCGAGCTCCATGCCGAGCTGCGCGGGCGCGATGTGCCCTTCCGCTCCACCTCGGACTCGGAGATCATCGCCGCCCTGCTGGCCACCCACCCGGCCGAGCGAATCGAGGATGCCGTGGCCGACGTCCTCCCGCGGCTGAAGGGCGCCTTCTCCACCGTCGTGCTGACCGACGACGCGGTGGTCGCCTTTCGCGATCCCCATGGCCTGCGGCCGCTCGCCCTGGGCGTGATCGACGGACCGGAGGGCGGCCGTCCCGCCTACTGCGTGGCCAGCGAGTCCTGCGCCTTTGACCTGATCGGCGCCCGCTTCCTGCGCGACATCCAGCCCGGCGAAGTCGTCACGCTGACCGAGCACGGGGTCAAGACCCGGCTGGTGGCCGGCGCCGAGCGCCACGCGTTCTGCGTGTTCGAGTACATCTACTTCGCCCGGCCGGACTCGCGGCTGGGCGGCAACGTGCTCCAGGTGGCCCGGGCCCGGATGGGCGAGATCCTCTGGCGCGAGGCGCCGGTGGAGGCCGACGTGGTCATCCCCGTCCCCGACTCGGGAAACGCCGCCGCTCGCGGCCTGGCCCGCGCCGCCGGACTGCCCCAGGACGACGGCTTCATCAAGAACCGCTACGTGGCCCGGACGTTCATCCAGCCCGGCCAGGAGCTCCGGCGCCACGGCCTGCGGCTCAAGTTCAACCCGCTGCGCGAGGTCGTGGAGGGCAAGCGGCTGGTCGTCGTCGACGACTCGATCGTGCGCGGGAACACGATGCCCGGGATCGTCTCGATGCTCCGGGACGCCGGCGCCGCCGAGGTCCACATTCGCATCTCCTCACCGCCGATCAAGCATCCCTGCCACTACGGAATCGACATGTCCACCCGCGAGGAGATGATCGCCCACGGGCGCACCGTTGATGAGGTGGCGCCGAGATCGGGGCCGACTCCCTGCACTACCTGAGCTTGGACGGGGTCTACGAGGCCATCGGCCAGTCCCGCGAGACCCACTGCGATGCCTGCTTCAGCGGCCAGTATCCGCTGGCCGGGACCGAGACCGCGGCCGGCAAGTACGCGCTCGAGACCGAACTGCCTCTGATCCAGGCCTGAGGGTCGGGTCCCGGCCACGCGGGCGCGCGCGCCTGACCGGGCGCCGCGGAGACCGGCCCTCTACCGCCGCCAGCCGCGACGGTAGAGGTCCTCGAGCAGCTCGATCTGGTGATCGTCACGTCGCTGCGAGGCCCGGCCGGTGGTGGGAATCCCGGTCCGGAGCTCGAACAGGCGCCGCTGGGCGTACTCGAGCTCGTTCCAGACCCGGCGGACGCGGGTGACGGCGTGATGGGTGTGACTGCGGTGGCGCATCTTGGCTCCTTGGGGAAACGGTTTCATCGTGCTCTCAATGTGACCTAAGACTCCGCTCGGCACATCCGAAGATCCCCGCTGATATCCCGGCTGCGGGCCTTACCTCGGCGTGCCCGCCCCTTAGGCGAAAACGGCTCCTGGTGGGCGATCTGCGGGGCCGGGTCAGCCGAGGCCGGCGCTAAGCTCGACCGCCCCATGGACACAACAGGTTCGCTGCGCCACCGCTTCGGCTTTACCTCCTTTCGCCCCGGTCAGGCTGAGGCGGTGCGGTCGGCTCTGGAGGAGCGGGACTCGCTCGTGGTCATGCCCACGGGCTCGGGCAAGTCGCTCTGCTATCAGCTGCCCGCGCTGATGCGCGATGAGTTGACCCTCGTCGTCTCGCCGCTGGTCTCGCTGATGCAGGATCAGGTCACGGCTCTCGAAGCGGTGGCCCCGGGCCAGGTGGCGCTCGTCAACGCCCAGCACGGTCGCGCCGCCAACGCCGAGGCCGTGCGGCGGGCCCGCGCCGGCGAGCTCCGTCTGCTCTACGTGGCCCCGGAGCGCTTCGGGGCGCCCGCCTTCGCCGAGGCGATGGCCGACGCGCGCATCGGCCTGTTCGTGGTCGACGAGGCCCACTGCGTCTCACAGTGGGGACACGACTTCCGCCCCGACTACTTCACCCTGGCCGATGCCGCCCAGCGGGTCGGCGCGCGGGCCACGATGGCCCTGACCGCGACCGCGACCCCCCAGGTGGCGGAGGACATCGTCCGCCGCCTGCGCCTGCGCGCCCCCGTGCGGGTGACCACCGGCTTCGATCGTCCTAACCTCAGCTTCGCCGTCATCCCCTGCCGGGGCGGCCGGGACAAGCAGGGCCGGCTGGCCGCCGCGCTGGCGGAGCCAGACGCGCTTCCGGCCATCATCTACGCCGGGACCCGCGGGGCCAGCGAGGAGCTGGCCGCCTCCCTGTCGCGAGATCTCGGTCAGCCGGCGCTCGCCTACCACGCCGGCATGCCCAGGGGGGTGCGAGCCGAGACCCAAGAGCGCTTCATGGCCGGCCAGGTCCGGATGATCGTGGCCACGAACGCGTTCGGGATGGGGATCGACAAGTCCGACGTGCGCACCGTTTGCCATGCCTCGGTCCCCGGTTCGCTCGAGGCCTACTACCAGGAGGCGGGGCGAGCGGGACGCGATGGGCGCCCGGCGCGTTGCCTGCTGTTCGCCGAGCAGCGTGACAAGGGCCTGCACGTGTTCTTCATCCAGCGGGGCAAAGTGTCGTTCGAGGATCTGCAGCGCGTGGGCGAGAAACTGAATTGGGCGGGCGTCGGCGGTTCCTATGACGTGCCGCTGGCCGAGCTCTCATCCCGCCGCGGAGACGAGGACTCCGTCCGGGCGATCATCGGCCACTTGGCCCGGGCCGGAGTGCTGGCCCCGCGCCCGGCGCCGGCTGATCGCGCAGCAGGGCGCATCACCGGCGGCTTTGACCGACGCACCGCGGCGCTGTGTCTGAGCTCGGCCCGCGAGGCCGAACAGGTTCGCTGGGCCCAGTACCGCGCGGTGTGGCAGTACGTGGAGGGAACGAGCTGCCGCCGCGCGGCGCTGCTGGCGCACTTCGGGGACCGCTCGACGAGTGCGTCCGAGGTGGCGTGCTGCGATATCTGCTCACCCGAGTCGGCGCCATCTGCCCCGGTGTCGGCGAGGCCGGCACGAGTGACCCCAGGGGCCGCGGGAGACCTCGAGGAGGCGATCGTCGGCGTGGTCGTATCCGCCTCGCCGCCGGTCGGCCGCACCCGGGCGGTGGAGATCCTGCGCGGCGGCCGCTCCAAGGTGGTGGCCCAGTACGCCTATGACGGGCTCGACGGCTACGGCACCTTCGCCCACCTGCGCTCCGACGAGGTCCTGGGTCGGGTGGACGAGCTACTCGAGGCCGGTCGCCTGCGCTCTACCGGCGGGCGCTTCCCCAAGCTCCGCGCGGCATGAGGGTTGGCGTTCTCGCCTCCGGCGCCGGCTCGAACCTCCAGGCACTGATCGACGGAGTCCACGGGCGCGACGGCGTCGAGCTCGTCGCCGTCGGCTCCGACAAGCCCGAGGCGATGGCCCTGTCTCGCGCCCGCGCAGCTGAGATCCCCACCCGGATCTTCCGTGGTGGCGACTACGCCGACCGTGAGGAGCGGGACGCGGCGATCGTGGCCTGGCTGCTCGAGCGCCGGGTCGAGCTCGTCGTGCTGGCCGGCTACACGCAGCTGGTCAGCGACGCCTTCCTCGGTGCCTTTCCCGAGCGGGTGATCAACGTGCACCCGGCGTTGCTGCCCGCGTTCCCCGGCCTGCATGTCGTCCAGGCGGGACTCGACTACGGCGTCAAGGTGTTCGGTGTCACAGTTCACTTCGTCGACTCGGGGGTCGACACCGGCCCGGTCATCTTCCAGCGCGCGGTCGAACTGCCCGACGCCCGCTCGGTCGACGAGATCCTCGACGTGCTGCACCCGATCGAGCACGAGCTGCTCATCGAGGCGGTCCGGCTCATCGCCGCCGGCCGCTTGCGGTTCGATCCCGCCAACCCGCGTCGGGTTCTCCCGGTAAAGTCGTAGGCGGTTATGGACGCCAGCGCAGACCCTGTCAGCGCCCTGCAGATCGGGGTCCCGGACGTTCAGGTCGCCCGGGCGCTGCTCTCGGTCTCGGACAAGACCGGAATCGTCGACTTCGCCCGTGGACTCGTGGAGCTGGGGGTGGAGATCATCTCCACCGGCGGCACCGCCCGAGTGCTGACCGAATCGGGTGTCCCGGTCCGGTCGATCAGTAGTCTGACCAACTTCCCGGAGATCATGGACGGCCGGGTCAAGACCCTGCACCCGAAGCTCTACGCCGGTCTGCTCGCCGTCCGCGACAACCCCGAGCACGCCGCCGCTGCCCAGGAGCACGACGTCGATTACGTCGACCTGGTCTGCGTGAACCTGTATCCGTTCGAGCGCACTGCGGCCCGCCGCGGCGTCTCCGAGGCCGAGGTGATTGAGAACATCGACATCGGCGGTCCGACGATGATCCGGGCGGCGGCCAAGAACCATTCCTTCGCCGCCCCCGTGGTCAGCCCCGAGAGCTACGACGCGGTGCTCGACGAGCTGCGCGAGGGCGATCGTCGGCTGTCGATGGTCACCCGCGAGAGCCTGGCCGCCGAGGCGTTCGCCTACACCGCCCGCTATGACACCGCGATCGCGCGCTGGTTCCAGGAGAAGCGGGAGGACTTCCCGCCGCTGTTCGTGCGCGCGTTCGAGAAGGTGCTCGAGCTGCCCTATGGCGAGAACCCACACCAGCGAGCCGCCTACTACGAGCAGGTCGGGGCCCGGACGCACGTCCTCTCGATGGTCTCCCAGCTGGGTGGGAAGCCGATCTCGTTCAACAACCTGCTCGACCTCGACGCCGGGCGGCTGCTGCTCAGCGAATTCCAGATCCCGGCCTGCGTGATCATCAAGCACAACAACCCGTGCGGGGTCGCAGTCGGCTCGACGCCACTCGAGGCCTACCGCCGAGCCTTCGCCTGCGATCCGATGTCGGCCTTCGGCGGTGTCGTGTGTCTGAACCGGGCCGTCAACGCCGAGCTGGCCCGAGCCCTGTCGGACCAGTTCATCGAGGTCCTGTTCGCGCGCGGCTACGAGGATGACGCGGTCGAGATCCTGTCCGAGAAGCCGAACACCCGGATCCTCGACGACCGTGAGCGGCGGACCCCGAACATGATCGAGCCGCACCTGCGCCAGGTTGTCGGGGGCATGCTGGTGCAGGACCGCGACGCCGACTTCGAGGAGCGCGGGGACATGCAGGTACCCACCGAGCGTCGTCCCAGCGAGGCCGAATGGCAGGAGCTGGACTTCGCCTGGAAGGTCTGCAAGCACGTGAAATCCAACGCCATCGTCATCACCCGCGAGCTGGCCACGGTGGGCATCGGGGCCGGCCAGATGAGCCGCGTCGACGCGGTGCGGATGGCGATTGAGAAAGCCCGGGACGGGGTCAGCGGCGGGGTGATGGCCTCGGACGCCTACTTCCCCTTCTCCGACGGGCCCGAGCTGGCCCTCGAGGCCGGTGTCACCGCGATCATCCAGCCCGGCGGCTCGGTTCGCGACCATCTCACGGTCGAGGCGGTCGACCGAGCCGGCGCGACGATGGCCTTCACCAGCCGTCGCCACTTCCGCCACTGACCGGTGCCGGGCGGGGTTGAGCGCCTGGGGGGTGATCCCCCGTCCCCGGCCGAAGAGCAGTTCGGCTACTCCCGCGTGGTGCTGGTCGGGGATTTCGTCCTCGTCGGCGGGACGACCTCGATCGATCCTTCGGGGATGGTCATGGGATCCACCGGCTACGAGCAGACGATCGAGATCCTGCGCAAGGTGGAGCACGAGCTCTCCCGCGTGGGCTGCGGCCTCGACGCCGTTGTGCAGACGCGGATCTACGTGACCGACATCTCCCGCGGTGAGGAGGTCGGCCGCGCCTTCTCAGACGTGCTGGGCGCGGTTCGCCCCCTGATGTCCATGCTCGAGGTCAGCGCGCTGTTCGACCCCCGGATGCTGGTCGAGATCGAGACGGTCGCGTTCCGAGATTGAAACCGGGCGCGGCCGCCGGCGCCATGGCCCCCGCCCGCGCCAGGCCCGCCGACGAGGGGGACGTGGCGTATCTGAGGTGCGATTTCCGAACGTCAAATGCATCACCCCCGCGGCCAGACCAGCCCCCCGCAGCGGCTGCGATCATTGCCGAACCCGCCGCTGTAGCTCAGTTGGTAGAGCAGCGGACTTTTAATCCGACGGTCGTGGGTTCGAGTCCCACCGGCGGCACTATGAAGTTGCTGTAAAGACAGACTTTTGGACTTGACGGATCCGGGACTGAGGTGGACCATGTCCCCAATATGTCCCGGGATCTGCATCCGGTTGGCGTTCCCACGGGCCACGTCTACCGGGTTGACCGTGTGCGCGGACCGGTCTGGTACGCCAAGTACCGGCTACCCGACGGGCGCCAGGTGCAGAAGAAGCTGGGACCCGCGTGGACCGAACGCGGTCGGCCGCCGGCGGGCTACTTCACGAAGCGGTTAGCCGAGGCGAGGCTGCGCGAGATCCTCGATCAAGCTCGGCGTGGGACGCTGCCGGGCCAGGTCCAGACCGGCGTGACCTTTGCCGACGCCGCCGCGGAGTGGCTGCGCTTCATCGAGGAGGACCGGGAGCGCAAGCCGTCGACGCTCAAGGACTACCGCTCGGTTCTGCGGGCGTACCTGCTGCCGGCGTTCGGGTCCGCGCCGGTGGAGGCGATCCAGCCCGATGACATCGAGAGGTGGCGCCGGTCGCTGACCACGCTGTCGAATCGGTCCAAGAACAAGCTCTTGATCCAGCTGCACGGCATCTTCCGCCGGGCGCAGATCGTCTGGGGGATCCCGGTCAACCCGCTCGCCCGGGTCGAGAAGCATCCGATGAGGCCCAGCGGCGATATCCAGGTGTTCTCACCCGAGGAGGTCTGGTCGCTCGTTCGAGCGGCCGACTCCGAGCCGGACGGCGCCCTGTTCCTGACCGCCGCCTTCACCGGGCTGAGGATGGGGGAGCTGTTGGCGTTGCGTTGGCGTGACGTCGACTTTGCTGGCTCCACGATCCGGGTGCGGGCCGGCTATGCCGCCGGTCAGCTGACGACGCCGAAGTCGGGCAAGGTCCGCTCGGTGCCGCTGGCGCCCGATGTCGCGTCGGCGCTAGCGCGGCTGGGCCGGCGCGAGCACTGGCTCGGCGAGGATGACCTGGTCTTCGCCGGCGCCGGTGGTGGCTACCTGGACGGCTCAGCACTTCGGCGCCGGTTCAAGGCCGCATTGACCCACGCCGGCCTGCGGTCGCTGCGCTTCCATGATCTGCGGCATACGTTCGGGACGCGGATGATCGCCAAGGCCGACATCCGCCGGGTGCAGGAGTGGATGGGTCACGCGGATATCCAGACGACGATGCGCTACCTGCACTACGCGCCGCATGCCGAGGATGCCGCCCTGGTCGCGGAGGCGTTCGCACTGCCGCAGACGGGTGGAGTCGACGTTCGAGTCGACCAATGACGACCCGGAAAATCATGGGGGTTTGCAGGGAAATGTCCGCAAAATGTTCGGAAATGTCACCAAAATGTCCGCCCGGTCGATCGGGAGGGTCTTGGAAAAGTCACCGCGGAGAGAGCGAATCCCCTGCAAAGACGGGGGTTTGCGGCGGGTCACGGGCAACCTCGGACGTCTTACCCAGCATTTTGTGCGTGGAGTGTATTTCTCTGGCGGACGCGGTTGCAGCGGGCAGGGGGCGATGCCGGACCTCGCTGCCAAACGGCGTCGGCGGAGCGGAGGTCAAGTGAGGGCCGTCAGGCCCTGCCGAAGGCAGCCCCGGAGGGGCGATCTTGACCTAAGCGACGACGGCGCCATGATCGGGCGAGTCCGGAAGCGACTGGGGACTCGGAGTGAGCCATCGGAGGTCGCCGCTGCGATCGGGCCCCGTCGAGTCGGCGATCGCTTCATCGCAATGCCCCGCGATCGGAGCGACAAGAGCAACCGCGGGGCGACATCACCTCCTGCGACGAAGCGGTTCGCAGCCCCGAGTGTCGATCTGATGTCGCACATTAATGCGGCAACAACTGCAAATGCTTACTGTAACATCATTAGAGTAGATGCCTACTGCGTCGGTTGACAGATGCGTCGCGCTCGATGCCCCGAACGTCGGCCCCGGTCTGTTGGACGTGCCCGAGGACCAATGGTTTGAGCGGAAGTCAGTGAGAGTCAAACCGCCTGTGCTGGCAGAGGCGCTTATTGGGATGGCGAACGCTGAGGGCGGGTGCATTGTCATCGGCCTTTCCGACGGCCAGGTCGAGGGGGTAGATGGCGAGTCCGCTCGGGTGAATGCGTTGATGCAGGCCGGTATCGACTTCTCCAGCCCCCCAGTGAGGGCCCCGTACGAACTCATTCCATGCGTCAGAACCCAGGGGGGCGACGACCACCTGCTGGTCTTCCGGGTCGACCCCAGCAGTGTTGTCCACGCCAATAAGCGCGATGAGGTTTTTCTCCGCGTGGGAGATGAGACGCGACATCTGTCGTTCCACCAGCGCCAAGAGCTTCTCTATGACAAGGGCCAGTCGTCGTATGAGTCTGTCGCTCTCGAAGGTACGACGTTCGAGCTGCTCGATCAGCCGCTTTTACAAAACTACGCAGCCGCGCTCAGCCATCCTGAGCCGGAGCGGCTTCTGGTGGCTCGCGGCCTGGCGACCCGGAACGGGCAGCTTACGATCGCCGGTTGCCTGCTCTTCGCTGCTGAACCGCAGGCGCTCCTCCCAGAGGCACACATCCGTGTGCTTCGCTACCGAGGAACTGACAGGGGCGCAGGTGCCCGCCAGCAGCTGGTCCGTGACGTCCGCTTCGAGGGCCCTCTTGCTCGTCAAATTATCGATGCGCGACACGCAGTGCGGGAGCAACAGCCAGTTCGGCGCGCGCTACTCGAGACGGGCGTCTTCGGGGATATCACCCTCATTCCTGAGGACGCTTGGCTGGAGGGGATCGTCAACGCGGTCGTGCATAGGTCCTACAGCCTCGCCGGTGACCACATCCGGGTAGAGATCTTCGACGATCGGATTGAGGTCGCTAGCCCAGGTCGGTTTCCAGGAATCGTTGACCTCTCAGACCCACTTAACGCGGTGCGGTTCGCGAGGAATCCGCGGATCGCGAGGGTTTGTGCGGACCAAAACTTCGGACAGGAACTGGGTGAAGGAATCCGCCGCATGTTCGAAGAGATGCGTGCAGCCGGCTTGGTCGACCCTGTGTACCGGCAGTCGTCGGGCAGCGTGCAGTTGACCCTCTCCACCGAGATCGCGGATCGTGCCCTCGAGGCTCGCCTTCCCAGCTATTCGAGGACGATCGTGGCCGCGCTGCGCGAAGCAGGGCGGCTAAGCACAGGGGACATCGTTGAGCTACTTCCCATGGCACGACCGGCGACCTTGAGGCGACTCAACGAGCTTCAGGCCGAAGGACTCATCGATTGGGTTGGAAAAAGCGCTAGGGATCCGCGGGCGTATTGGACGATTCATCAGACCGACCCGATTCCAAACGATCCTGGTTAGGCGGTTGATTCGCACCTACTCGAACGCTGCTGTGATTCTCGGTTAGAGCAGACTTCTAGTAGCTATCAGTAGATCCGTCCGGGGCATCTGCTACTCGAATGCCGCTCTAACCGTGCGTTAGAGCGGCATTCGAGCCGAGGTGGCTTCGGAGGCACCCGGGCGGACGCTCTCGCTTTACGACATGGTTCCGTCGCCTTCTATTGCGAGGGATGGAAGCACTCGTCAAACCAGCTGGTCGCTGATGAGTCCTTGGCGACATTCCGATCGCTGTGCCGCCAGCAGGCGGCAGGCATATAGATCTGGCTCTACACCACCGGAAGAATGGCTATAGGCTCGCGCGTGCAATGCCTGCGCACATTGACGTGCCAGTCGGGGCGGTGCCGGAGGGGTGGGGGCACGCTCGATTGATGCCGACGTACGGGATCCGCAATCAGCAGGAGCAGGAGAAGCGCGCGACTTCGTGTCTGCTCGCGGTGATGCATGGTGTGCCCGAGTTCGGTTACGCCCTTCTCAAAGAACTCGATGCGCCGAAGGCCCCGATGATCGAAACGTTTGCCGAGGTGCGCTTCAAGGATGGCAGCGGTAAGACCGTGATCCCGGACGGGGCGATCGTCTGCCGCCGGGGCAAGAAGACGTGGACGTGCCTGGTTGAGGTGAAGACCGGATCGGCCCGTCTCAAGGACGACCAGGTCCACGCCTACCTCGACGTCGCGAAGACCAACGGGTTCGACGGGGTGCTGACTATCTCGACCGAGATCACCGGTAGCTCCTCGGAGTCTCCGGTGACGGTCGATCGGCGCAAGCTTCGAAGAGGCTTGGGGTTGTGGCACTTCTCGTGGTGGCGGGTGTTGACAGAGGCAATCGTCCAGCAGCGGTACCGCGGCATCTCAGATCCCGATCAGGAATGGATTCTCCGCGAACTGATCCACTACCTCAGCAGTGACGCCTCTGGGGCCGTGGGCTTTGAGGACATGGGTGACAAATGGGTAACGGTCCGCAACGCGGCCCGGGAGGGTTCGCTACGCAAGGGAGACGCCGCTGCGCGCGACGTCGCAGAGCGCTGGGAACAGTTCACCAACTACCTCAGTCTCAGCCTTTCCCAAGAGCTCGGCGCGCACGTCGTCGTTGCCCGAGCCCGCAGCCAGACAACGGCGGCACGCTTGGACGAGCTAGTCCAAGGTCTCGAGACCGAGGGGGAGCTGTCCTCGACACTGCGCGTGCCTGACGCGGTCGGACCGCTGACGATCCGGTCTGATTTGCGGTCACGGCAGACGTTTGTCAGCGTGGCGATCGACGCCCCACGTGAAGGCCGGGCGAAGGGGCGGGTCAACTGGCTGATCCGTCAGCTCAAACAGGCTCCAGACGACCTGTTGATCGAAGCCAGCTTCCCTAACGCCCGTACCACGACGGTCGCGAAACTCTCGGAGGTGCGCGAGGGGCCTGCGCCGCTGTTCTACACCGCGGACCCTAAGCGCGAACCGCGAGCCTTTCTGCTCACCCAGTCAAAGCCGATGGGTCAGAAGCGCGGCCGCGTCGAGGGCTCATTCGTCCGCGAGACCAGCGTGCAGACGGTGGGGTTTTACCGCGACATCGTGCAGAACCTCAAGGCTTGGTACGCGCCGGCGCCGAAGCTCCACTCTGATCCTGACGGGCCAGCCGACTCAACGGAGGCTCCGCCCGCGGTACCGCCGGTGTGGGCCACCACCGACGCGCTGACGTCCGCCTCGGTCAATTCCTCGGAGACCGTGTCCAACTAGGAACAGCAGCGGAGGTCATTGATCGCTCCACGACGCGCCTGCAGCGTCGGCGACGCGTCAATCCTCTAGCCAGTGAGCAGATCGACCGCGGCGCCGGCGCTGGCCCCGAGGTCGCGCTTCCCGTCGCACCTCGGATAGACCGGGCAGCGCAGCCACCAGCCTCGTGACGAGCGATCGACGATCATCGGCGTGCTGCAACGAGGGCACGGCTCTGAGTTGCGGACACGCTCGATGCGAGCGAGGAGTGCTGTCCCGTCGACGAGCTCGACGCCGAGTCGGTGGGCATCAGCGATCGCCTGCTCGCTGAACTCGGAGAGAGTCACGACGGTCGCCGTGCAGCCGGTGTCCCCAGGGACGGTTGCGACCCCGGCGATCTTGCGGACCTCGTCGACACCGACGACCGTGGCAGTCCATCGCTTGCACTGGACAACCAGAGTCTTTCCGTCCTGCTCCGCGCGCAGATCGACTCCGCCGTCCGGAGCGTCGCGCCGGCCGGTCTCAACGACCGCCCACCCTTCGCGACGGAGCACTTCCCCGACCAGCCATTCGAACTCCGAAGCGTCAAGCTTGCGGAGGTCTGAGGTCCATTCGATGAGAAGTCGCCGATGCGTTGCTGACTGCGCTGCCAGTAGCGCCGCCAAGATGACAACCAGGCTCCAGCTTGCGCCGAGGAACCCCAACGCGATCGTTCCCGCCCGCCCCGGATCGAGGGCCAACGGAGCGAGAACGCCGAGCACCAGGTAGACGGCCGCCGCGGCGGCGAGTGCCCACATGGCTGGCAGTCGCCCCACCGTCCGGGTCAGGACGTCGTCGATTTGTGTACGCGTTCGTGGCCCCGCTGTCCCGCGGCCCAGCTCAACGGGCTCACGCGCGTCGCTCTGCGAGGTTCTCTCGGACGGACTCGCCGCCTTCGCTGTCGGCAAGGTCCGAGTCTGGATGGGGTCTGAGGTCGGGGCCGCGATATTCGTCACGAAGGACGCGATCGGATCGGCCGCCCCCGAACTTCAGCGCCCAAGCCGGCAGTCGACGACCGTTGGAGCCGTGTTCGCCGACCGCCTCCCGCCAACAAGCGTGTCCCGAACTATGTCCCGAACACGGCAATTCTGACCTGCCAGAACCTGCGCTAACTGGAATCAACCGCCCGTACTTACGCGAAAAGACCTGCTAATGACCATCTTTTAATCCGACGGTCGTGGGTTCGAGTCCCACCGGCGGCATCACGAAGTGACTGCAAATCGGCTGATTAGCGCCGATCCCGACTCCACCGACGACGAACCTTGTCCCCAATTTGTCGCGGGCATGATGGCGCGACCGGGTGCGCCCTCCCGAAGCACTCGCAGGCCCGTACGCTCGTGGATCCCTATGAGACGCGTGCTGCGCCTGCGGGTCGCGGGCGACGTTGCCGCGTGACGCGCCCGCTCTGCGCTCCGAGCGGAAGCGGACCTCTCGTCTGGTTAGAACCCGCTCGTAACGTGTGCGGCTCGATCACCGCGGCCGACCTGCGCGCCTGACCAGCACCAAGCTGCTCGCCAACAGCCACGCGAACAGCACCACCGCGCCTAGCAGCAGCACGCCGTAGACCAGCGAGCTGTTGTCTGTCGGCCCGAGCATCGTGGTGGCGCTCGCGACCCCGAGCACGACTGCGGCGGTGCTTAGCCACCACAGCCATCCGGGGAGCGTCCGCTCGTGCCGGATCGCGGCCGCAAACGCACCGGCGGTCAGAGCGAGCGGCAGCCCGATCGCCGGGCCGCCAGCGAGGTAGGAGAGAACGACCAGCGCATGAGCCAGCGCCGGATCACTTGCCACCGAGTGCTCCGCCAGCGTCCGGTAGCAGAGCGCGGACAGCGCCAGGAACGCCGCGGCGATGATCCCGCCGGCGAGCGCGACCGCGGCCCCGCGGGTGCTAGTGGCCCGCAGCCGTGCGTAGAGGTATGACGCGAACGCCGCGAGCCCGGCAGCCGCGAGAAGATGAAAGAAGCTCAGTGCCCGCACTTCGGAAACGTTGCCCAGGAAGTACTCGCGCAGCTGGGGCGCGGTCGCGTTCAGCGCCGGAAAGTTTGTCTTCGCGAGCACGTCTCCGAACAGCAGCCCACACGCGAAAAGCGAAACAGTCAGCGCTCCGGAGGCCGCCCACAGCGCCTCCAGCCGTGCTGAGCGCACCTCCTTTCTCACGTCGTTACTCACCGACCCATTCCAGCACCCGCGACGGTCGCCGCCGCGAGCCGCGGCGCCACACTTCCGCTCGCCGCTGAGGCGGCCACGCTAGGAACCGCGCGGTCGCTACTGGAACCTCGCTCGTGGTTTGGCAAGAAAAAGCAGGCGCGGCACGCTTCCGGCCCGAGGCGTGCGACCAGGCCCGGTAGCGCGTTTCGGCTATCAGGTCTGACGAGCCGCGGTGTGTCGGCCAACACCAAGTTCTCGGCCTGAGCACACGCGGGTGCTTCCAGACGTGGTCATGGGTTAGCTCAGACACTCGTGCGGCGGGTTTGAGCTTGCCTGCGGCGTGACGCGAGGCAAGCGCGAGGGCCTGAGCCGGCGGGTTGTGAGGAGCCGGCCGACGTGGCGGCGTGGGAATGACCGCGACCGGGCGTGACGTGCCTGGCCGACGAGCCGGGCTTGCTCAGCGCGACAAACCAACTCTGGATGTCTTGCCTGGACGACGAGGTAGGTGAGTTGTGGGTTCATGCGGTCCTCCGGTGAGTGAGTGGGGGTAGTTGTTCGCGGGCGTGCTGGGCTCACGGTTTTGGGGCGTAGGAGGTGCAGACGGCCCGGCCGCGCCCCGCGGCGTCGTTGCTGGGGTTGTCCTGCTGCGAGGGGCGGGACGAGGGTTGCGCCGCGATCGGCGGCAGCTCGCGGCGATCGCCATTGCGAGGGCGCATACCCCGGCGGTCTCGGGCGGCGGTGAGTGCATCGCGTGGCCGTTCAGGTTGCCGTCGGGGCTGCTTATCCTCGCCGCGAGTCCAGACACGTAAGCGAACTTGTCGATCGGTCGGTACGGCGCCTCTGGGGGTGCGCCGACGCACAGGTAGGTGAGCCCCTGAGCCCCGGAGACCGGTTGGCGCACGGACTCCGGCGTGACGTGAATCATCGTGCGTGGTCCGAACTCGACGCGGTCGTGGTCGACGTCGATCCAGCCGCTTCCGCCGAGGTTCACGTAGAGCTCTTGCTGGCCGGTGGAGGGACTCGCTGTGCCGCGGCCCGCCGACATCCGGCGGCAGCGCGAAGACTTGGCAGCCGAATGCCGTGATGCCGAGGTCCCTGCGGACGAGCCTCACAACCCGCCGTAGCGGGTCGAAAGCTCGTCGATCGACTTGCGTACGTAGCTCATCTGACCGCTGCTTTGCGTCCTTCGGGTGGGTTAGGCGCGCGACGGCTCGGCAGTTCGCGGTGGGGCGATCCGTTCTCCCGTAGACCGATGCGGTCGTGAAGCCTGCGCAGCGGCTTTGGCGCCCACCAGTTTCGCGATCCGAGCAGTTCCATCAGCGAGGGGACCAGCAGCGCGCGGATGATTGACGCGTCGATCAGTACCGCGAGCGCGGTGCCGACGCCCAGCTCCTTGATGAACACGAGCTTGGAGGTCGCGAACGCCCCGATCGCCACCGCGAACAGGACTGCCGCGGCGGTGACGATCCGTCCGGTTCGCTCTAGTCCGATCGCGACGGCCTCCGAGTCCGACGCGCCGCGGTCGCGAGCTTCCTTGATTCGAGAGAGCAGGAAGACGCCGTAGTCGGTCGCTAGCCCGAACGCGACGGCGGCGAGGAAGATCGGCTGGGTGGCGTCGAGGGCTCCCGGGCTGGTGAACGAGAGCAGCCCCTGGAGGTTGCCGTCTTGGAAGATCAGGACCAGGCTTCCCAGCACGGCGCTCAGGCTGAGGAAGTTCATCAGGACCGCCTTGACCGGCAGCACGACCGACCCCGTGAACAGGAACAGGACGATCAGCGTCGCCGCGATGATCACGCCCAGTACCGCTGGAAGATGGGCGCCGAGGCTGTGCTCGAGATCGAGGTAGGCGGCGGTCTGGCCGGCCACGCCGAGGTAGACGGGCGCGCGGATCGCGCGGATGTCGCGCACGAGCTGCTTGGTCACGCCGCTCAGCGGCGCCTGCACCGGGGCGACGGCGAGGAGGGAGTTGTTCGCGCCGGCCGGTTGGGCCGGTGCGACGGCGGAGACGTCCGGCAGCTCGCTGATTTGCTTGGCGAGCGCTCGGACCTGCGGCGAGCCCTCTGGTGCGCCGACGACGACTTCGACCGGGGAGGTCCGGTTGGGCGGGAACTTGCTCGTAAGCGCGTCGTCGACCACGCGCGCACTGGCGGTGCGTGGCAGCACGTTCGCCGTGACAGGTATGAACATGATGCCCGTGAACGGAATTCCGAGCGCGATCAAGAATGTGGCGCTGAGGACCGCGATCCCGGCCGGTCGCCGGCTCACGAATCGCGACAGCCGGTACCAGGCGCCGCTTTGGGCCGGACGGGCGTCGCGGTCGGCCGCGCGCTGCAGCCGCTTTGGCGCGAGCGCGTTTACCCGCGGGCCGAGCACGGCGAGCAGCGCCGGCAGCACGACCAGCGCGAGCGTCGCCGCGACGAGCGCGACGATCGCTCCGGCGATCCCCATCGAGTACAGAAACCGCTGCGGGAAGATCGCCAGCGCCGCGAGCGACACCGCGACCGTGACCGAGCTGAACAGGATCGTCCGCCCGGCAGTCTGAAGCGTGCGTCGCAAGGCCTTGACGCCGAAGCCCGAAGCGGTCGCCTCCTCGCGATAGCGCGAGACCATGAACAGGCTGTAGTCGATCGCGAGCCCGAGACCAAGTCCCGTCACGAAGTTGAGCGCGAACACCGACACGTCGGCGAAGCTCGAGACGATTCGCAGCGCAAAAAATGTCGCCACGATCGCCACTGCACCGAGCAACGGCGGTATCAGGGAGGCGACGAGCGAGCGGAAGAACAGCAGCGACAGCACGAAGATGAACGGGAACGCGAGCAGCTCGGCGTGCGCGAGGTCATGACCGACCTGTGTGTTCGCCTGAGCGCTCGCGATCTGCTCACCGCCCAGGCGCACGTCACGCTGCCCCGCGAAATGATTCGCGATTCGTTGTGCGGCGTCCTGCAGTTGCGTGTCGGAGCGCGGCTTGAAGTACGCGACTACGTAGGTCGAATGTCGATCCCGGGAGACCATCGCGGGATCGTGAGTCTGGTAGAAGCTGACTACCCTCGCGACGTCAGGCTGGGCGCGGAGTTGGCCGGCGACCTGCTCAACGCGCCGCTTCACTGCCCCTGTCCGAACGTCACCGGCGTTCACGATCGCCACGATTCCAGGGTCGATCTGGCGACCGGCCGCCGCCTCGAACCGATTCGAGGCCTGGACCGATTGTGTTGCCGGGTCATCGGCGCTGTAAGGGCTCATGTGCTTCGCGACGCCGAAGCCAAACGCGCCGGCGATCGCTGCGCCGATCACCGCGAGCAGGAGCACGCGGCGCCCGTGTGCGTAGAGAAACGTGGCGAGGCTGTTGAGCATTTGCCTACTCCCTCGCTCTAACGAGCCCGGGCCGGCTCGTCGTCGGGGTCCACGAACAGCCGCAGGTTGGGGAAGACGACGGCCCCCTGGTGGCCTCCCGCGGCCGCCCGGCCGACCCCCGAGCCGGTGCCCGTGACGAGCGGGATGAGTTGCTGGGCGCTCATGGTGTTCTGTGTCTCCTGTCGCTTTGGGGTGAGTTCAGATTCGCGCCGCGGCTGTGGCGGCCGGGCCGACTGCTCGCACCTCTGGCGCGTCGTCGCGGCTGGTCGTCGGTTGGGCGGGCAGCAGGGTCAGCGCCATCACGGCACCCGCAGCCGCTACCCCGGCCGCGACGTAGTCGGCGACCGTGAAGCCGTGGAAGAACGCTGTGCGGGCCGCGTCGTGAAGGGCCGCCGCGAGCGCTGGATGGCCGGCGTGGGGCAGCTTGGCTGCGACGGTGAGCGCGGCACCGAGCGATGCGTGCGCGGTCCGCACGACACTTGCAGGCAACCCGGCGGGGACCGCGCCGGTGAGCCGGCTGGCGTACAGCGACGCGTAAATGCTGCCGATCACGGCGACGCCGAGAGTGCCGCCCAAGAGGCGCGTTGCGTCGTTGACCGCCGATCCGACGCCGGCCTTAGCTTTCGGGACGACGCCCATGATCGCCTCGGTCGCGGGCGCGCCGGTCAGGCCCATCCCTGTGCCGAGAACGACCATCTGGGCGGCGATCGTCCCGTAGCCGGTCGTGACCGATGAAGTCGAAACCCATAGGTAGAACGCGGCCATCAACAAGAGCCCGGAGGCAACGATCAGCTTCGTGCCGAACCGGACGGCCAGCTTGGTGCCGAGGATCGAGGAGATCGCGACGAATGAGGCGACCGGCAGCAGCCGCACGCCGGTCGACAGCGGGCCGTAGCCTTTGAGGAACTGAAACATCTGGGTGACGAGGAAGATGAACCCGGATAGCGCGAAGAACGAGATCGCGACCGAGGCGCTGGCGGCGGTGAACCGCGGGTTGCCAAACAGGGTCACGTCGAGCATCGGCTGCTCGGTGCGCCGCTCCCAGACCACGAAAGCCGCCGCCAGCCCCGTGGTCAGCGCGAAGCTGCCGAGCGTCCGGGCGCTGCCCCAACCGTAGTTGGGGGCTTCGATGATCGTGTAGACGAGCAGCCCGATCGTCGCGGTCGAGAGCGCGAATCCGGCTCGGTCGGGGCGGGGCGCGTGGGGGTCACGCGAGGTCGGAACCCAGCGGGCGACGAGCACGCCAGCGAGCGCGGCGATCGGCGTCATCGTGAAGAAGATGCTGCGCCAGTCGGAGAGCTCGAGCAGCCAGCCGCCGACGATCGGCCCCAGCGCGATCGCCGCGCCCGTGATCGCGCCCCAAAGGCCGATCGCCAGCGCACGCTCCTGGCGCTCGGTGAACACGTTTGTCAGCAGCGACAGCGTCGAGGGGAACACCATCGCCGCACCGACGCCCATGACAGAGCGTGCCGCGATCAGCGCACCGGGACTGTTCATCAACCCACCGGCCAGGCTCGCGATACCGAAGACCGTTAAGCCAGCGAGCAGCATCCCCTTGCGCCCGAAGCGGTCAGACAGGCTGCCCGCGGCCAGCACCGAGCCCGCGAACAGCAGGTTGAAAGCGTCCACGACCCACTGCAGCTGCGAGTCCGACGCGCGCAGCTGGCGCACGAGCGATGGCAACGCGACGTTGACAATCGTCGTGTCGAGATTGATCACAAACGCCGCCAGTAGCAGCGAGATCAGGATCAGGGGGCTGCGCTTCATGAGTGCTCCTCAGGATGGCTCACTTGCGTCATGCAAGGCAGACTAGGCAGGACTCTGCCTTTTGTCAAGCAAGTCAGCTAGGATTAGAGCGTGCTGCAACGCGACTATCCCGACCAGGTCTGCTCGATCGCCCGATCACTAGAGGTCATCGGGGAGCGCTGGACGCTGCTGATCCTGCGCGACGCCGTCGTCGGCCTCACGCGCTTCGAGGAGTTCCAGGCGAAGCTCGGGATTGCCTCCAACGTGCTCACCAACCGCCTCAAGCGGCTCTGCGACGAGCAGCTGCTCGAACGCGTTCGCGACCCGGAGCGACCCGGCCGGCCGAAGTACGTGCTCACTGACAAGGGACGCGAGCTCGGGCCCGCCCTGATCGTGCTCATGAAATGGGGCGATCGCCACTACCCCACCCCGGGCGGCCCCCCACGACTCACCCTCCACGCCAGCTGCGGAGGCAACATCGGCCCAGACCTGCGCTGTGACCGGTGCGGCAAACACGCGGCCCGCGGAGAGATCGAACTCCCGCCCGGCCCCGGGGCGCCACACGGCGAGCACGCCCGACGGTGAGCATCGCCCGCGCTCGCCCGGTCCGCCAACCTCCAATCGTCACAGTGGCGAGGAGGCTTTATAGACGAGCGGCGCCGGAGCTCGGGATAGCCTGGGCTTGGTGACAGGCCCCTTGCGAGTGCTGCTGGTGTCGGGGAGCCTGCGCGAGGGGTCGACGAACACCGCGCTGCTCAAGACGACCGGCGTGGTCGCGCCAAGCGGGGTGACGACGGTGCTCTACCGCGGGATCGCCACCCTGCCGCACTTCAATCCCGACGACGATCGCGAGGGACAGCCTGTTGATCACGCGGTCGCCGAGCTGCGTGAACAGGTCGCGGCTGCTGACGCGCTGCTGATCTGCACGCCCGAGTACGCGGGTGGGCTGCCCGGCGCGATGAAAAACCTCCTGGAGTGGACCGTGGGCGATGCAAGCACCTATCACAAGCCGGTCGCGTGGATCAACGCGTCGGGCCCTGCCGCGCCGACGGGCGCCGCCGACGCTCATGATTCGCTGCGCAAGGTTCTGGGCTACGTCGATGCCGACATCGCCGAAGAGGCGTGTGTCCGCATCCCGGTGGCGCGCGACGCGGTCGGTGAGGATGGGACGATCGCCGACCCGGGCATCCGCGAGCGGATCGCTGGCGCGCTCGGCGCGCTCGCCGCCCATGTGGACAGCGAACAGCCGCCTGGTCTACGGACGGCCGAGCCGGTGCTGCGTGCCGATGCGGCGTTCTTCGAGGCGCTGCTGGCCCAGAACGTCCCGGCGCTGGCGGCGTTGCTCGCCGAGGACTTCGTCATCGTCGAGGTCACCAGCGGCCAGGTGCATCCGCGCGGCGCCTTCCTTGACGCTGTGCGCGGCGGAGCCGTTGTCTTCGAGGCGATCGAGCGGTGGCCGCAGGAGACGCTGGTCCGGTGTTACGGCGACGTCGCGGTGGTCGTGGGGCGCACAACGATGGCCTTCACCGGCGACGACTCGACGTTTCAAGCCGACAGCCGCTACACCCACGTCTATGCCCTCGACGGGGGCAGCTGGCGGCTGCTATCCGCCCAAGGCACACCAATCCCGGAAGCCGTCGAGCGGGGCGATTAGACGACCCGCCTAGGGCCAGGACCGGTGGCTGAGCACCAGCCGGTAGCCATCGGGGTCAGCGATGGTGACTCCCGACCGATCCCAGTACGGATTGCGTGCGGCGACCCGCTGACCGCCGGAGCTGACCAGGCGCTCAACGACCTGCGGCTCGACAGGGCCGTCGAGGTAGAGCACCAGAAGATCCTCCTCGGTCGGCTCAGGTGGCGTCTCGCCTTCCGGGTCGCCGACAAGCTCCAGGTGCCATGCGGCTTCTGGCCATCCCAGCATTACCAGCGCGTGACCACCGTCCGCGTCCGCTCCCCCCGGTACAGCACTTCAAGCCCAAGTCCTTTGGTCCAGAACCGTTCGGAGCGCGCGAGATTTCTGGACGGTCGAGCGACGCGCAGGTGGCTAGATGGTGCAGGCCGCACATTCAGCAGTATGTCCACTCAACCGATGGCGTTCTGGTCGGTTCGAGTCTTCAGCCGACTGCTGTGCTTCCGACATGCGGATCGCTGACCGAGAACGTCTGGTGAGATCCAGCTCGTGGCCGACGCTCTGCTTCGTCGAGCGCCCAGCTACCGTGCCGGCAATGCCGTGGCTCGCTGACGACTTCTCCCATCCTGAACGTGTAGAGCTGCCGACAGGGCATCACCTGCGTCCCATTCGCGAGACCGATGCGGACATTGACTACCCCGCTGTGATGGGCTCGCGCAGCCGGCTGTGGGCCAAATTTGGCGAGATGTGGGGATGGCCGCCGGCCGACATGACCTATGACGCCGACCGCAAGGACCTTGCCCGCCACGAAGCCGAAATCGCCGCCCACATCACATTCAACTATGCGCTACTCGACCGCGACGAAACCGAGCTGCTGGGATGTGTCTACATCGACCCGCCGGACCAACGCACTCCGGAAGGCGCGGACGCCCTGGTCTCCTGGTGGCTGGTCGACCGAGAGGCCGGCGGCGAACTCGAACGCGCACTGGCCGAGCTCGTCCCGCGCTGGCTAACCGAGCGGTGGGGCTTTCGCGCAGTCCATTACGCGCCCTGACCTGCCACGAGGATGACCGTCGGCGGTCGAGCCGGCGACGCAGAGGAGCTACCCTGGCGCCCGTGAGCGAGAAGGTGCAGGTACTGAGAAGCGGCCAGGCGCGCACGTATGTCATCGCCGAGGAGCACGAGGACGGATCGCTGCTGCTGGCGCCCGAGCTAGTCCCCAGCTCTCAACACACTGCCGAAGACGGCGGATCCGCCGCCGCTCCTGGGGTCGCCGGGATCCTCCAGGTGCGCGACCTGACGGTCGCCTATGGCCTCAAGACGGCAGTCGACGCGGTCAGCTTCGACATCAGCCGGGGAGAGATCTTCGGCCTGCTGGGCCCGAACGGAGCGGGCAAGACGAGCACGCTGAGCGCGATCGAAGGGCTGGTCAAGCCCCAGTCGGGGACGATCCAGCTCGACGGCATCGACAGCCGGCGCCACCCCGCGTGGGCCAGGGCGCGGATGGGCGTGTCGCTTCAGGCGACCAGCTTTCAGACCGAGCTGACGGTCACGCAGATCGTGCGCCTATATGCGGGGCTCTACGGCGTCGAGCTCGCTGACCCACAGATCGTCGAGGGCCTGCGCGAGATCGGCCTGGAGGATGAGGCCCGCAAGCCGTTCAAGCAGCTCTCGGGCGGACAGCAGCAACGTCTCGCGCTGTACATCGCGGTCGTCCACGACCCCGCGCTGCTGCTGCTCGACGAGCCGACCGCCGGGCTCGACCCGCAATCGCGCCGTCAGCTTTGGAGGCGGATCGAGCACATCCGCCAGGAGGGCGGCAGCATCCTGCTGACGACCCATTCGATGGAGGAGGCCCAGGCGGTCTGCGATCGGGTCGCGATCATCGACAACGGCTCGCTGCTGACGACCGAGACACCGCACGACCTGATCGAGAAGCACAAGCACGACCCTCGGGTCCGCGAGGTCGCCCACGGTCAGGTCACGCTCGAGGACGTGTTCATCGGGCTCACCGGGAGCGAGATCCGTGACTAGTTCGACGTCGCCTGCCGCCCCACCGCTGCGGCTCGTGGTCACGTCGCTGCTGCGCGCCGACTTCCTCGTGTTCCTCAAGCACCGGCGGGCGCTGATCATCAGCATGGTGCTGCCAGTCTTTGTCCTGGTCAGCACGAGCGGGACCAAGGCCACCCACAAGTTCGGCGGGGCGGAGTTCGTGATCGGGCTGGCGATCTCATACGGGCTGCTGTCGACGGCGATGATCGGCTACGCGCTGACGGTCGCGCGCGACCGCGAGAAGGGCGTGTTCCAGCGACTGCGCGTCACCCCGGCTCCGACCTGGACGATCATGACCAGCCGCCTGGCGATGCAGGTCGTCGCAAACCTGATCATCGCGATCGCGGTCGTGATCATCGGCAGCCTGATTCATCATGTCTCGCCCTCCGCGGGCCAGTACGCGCTGGTGCTGCTGGTCTCGATCCTGGCGGGCGCGGTGTTCCTAAGCCTGGCGCAGGCCTTGGTTGGTCTGGTGAAGTCAGCTGACACCGTCCAGGCGTTCGCGCGGGTCCTGTTCGCCATCCTGATCCTGCTCGGGATCCTCGGCCAGAGCGGAGCGCTCGGGAGCTTTTGGAGCTCGGTCGCACGCTGGACTCCGGTCGGAGCGGTGATGACGCTCTTCGCCGGGGTCCTCAACCTGCACGCGTGGTACAGCCGCGACACGCTCTCGCTGCTGGTGTGCCTTGGCTACATCGTCGTATTCGCCGGGATCGGCATCCGCTGGTTCCAATGGGACGCTTGATGAGAGCTGGGGCCGAGGCGACCTCCCTCCAGCCCGATGACGGCATCCGAACGCCAGACTCACGATCCCGGCATGCGACGGATTGCGGCGGTCATGGCCCTAGAGGCCGTGGGCCTTGGCCATCATGGCGGTCCTGCACCTGACCGGCATCCTGGCCGGCGGCCAGAAGCCGTTTGACCCCAAACACGCCTACCGCGTCGAGGCGATCGTCTGCGTGCTGCTGGCCTATGGCGCCAGCACCCTGATACGCGAGCCGACACGCCAACGAATCGCGCGCGTCACGATCGGCCTGGCGATCCTAGGCTTCATAGTCGGGCTGTACTTCACTCTCCAGGGTGGCGACGCGATCGACGTCGCCTTCCACGCGACGATGCTGCCGCTGCTGATCCTCACCCTGCTCGCGCTGCGAATGCCCACCCCATCAAGGAGCCACGCATGACCGAACAGACTGCCTGGACGGGGACGCGCCCCGGCGCACCCGGCCGCAAGACGATTGGGGATGACCTCCGACACGGACCGGCAGACCGCTGCCGGCGCTCGGGTCTCCCGCTCGAGGAGCTCATCGACGCGCAGACATACGACATGGGTGCGGCGCCGCACGTGTACCGCCCCGTGTCTGCGACCGCGTCGGCAACAGACAGATCGTCAGTAGTCGTGACGCGCGAGGCGTAGACCTCCACGGCGTTCGGGTTCGCTCATAGCCCGGACTGCCGGGACCATTTCGCTGGTCACGAGCCCGTGCTCGCTCGTCAGTTGATCGATGATCGCGAATGAGCGCGCTATCCGTTCGGGGGTATCGATCACGATCGTGATCATGGGCACGTTGCGGCGCAGCTGGAAGAGCTTGTCGCCGTGAGGCGGGTGCGAGCCATGAAAGCCCCAGATGCCACGGAGGCTGGTGGCGCCGGCGGCGTCGGACTCGCGCAGGCGACGGATGATCGCGAGGTGCAGCGGGTGTCCGCCGTGGTCGGCGCTGTCGGAGGTGTGGATCATCAGCTTCTGCCACAGCGCGAGTCCGTGCTCGTCGGTGCCGGGAAGTTCGTGCGGCGTGGCGAGTAGTTCTCCGTCGCGTTTGCAGACGCGGACCCGCTCGAGCGTGAGCAGCGGCTCGGGGAGCATCTCGCCGAGTTCCGGGAGCACGTTCGCGATCGACTTGCTCGTGCCGACGGCGATGATCATCATCGGGACGTCGGCATTCCGACCGAAGAACACAGCCCGGGTCCGCCGGCCTCGGCTGGTGCCGTCGACGCCGAGCAGCACCGTGGCGCCTGCGACCCCGCGGCGGTGCAAGAGATCGCAGACGGCCACGAAGGCGGGGGCTCGTCCGACGCGGTGCTGACGCCCCACGTAGACGGTGAGCTTCGTCGCTTCTCCGAGCTCGTCGGAGAGCCGCACGTCATCTAGTGCGCCGGTGAGAAGCCGTGCCCGCTCCAGTGTGATCAGGCCCCGGCGCTTGATCTGGAGAACGGCTTCGAGCATCGCTTCGATCCGTGCGCGCTGGTCGACGGCGACTGAGACCACCGGGAGGTCTTCAGAGAGCGTCAACCGCCGATCGGTATGGAGGTGGTGCCGGCGTCCGAACCCCTGGGCGCCGCGCAGCAGCACGCTGGCCTGTAGCCGGTGGGAGCCGTAGATGTCGAGCAGCGCGTCGGCGAGCAGCCCGTTTCCGGCCCGGTCGCGCTCGCCGAAGTACGTCGTGAGCTTGAGGCAGTCCTCGTTCACGTGTGGGCTCCGATCGCCCGGCCCAGTGCGGCGGCGCCGATGCCGACCGCAACGCTGATCAGGATGTTGGCTGCGGCGGCGCCGATCTCCCCGTCTTCGGCGAGCCGGTGGGTTTCGAGCATCCAGGTCGAGAAGGTGGTGTAGGCGCCGAGCGTGGCGGTGCCCGCCAGCACCAGTGCGCTACCCGACAAGGCCAGCCCGCTGAGCAGCCCCAGCAGCAGCGACCCGCTTGTGTTGATGACCAGGGTGCCGTAGGGAAACTCCGTGCCCGCCCGAGCACCGGTCAGTCCATCGAGCAGGAATCTGCTCATCGCCCCAATCCCGCCGAGGACGCCGACCCCGATCCAGACCCACGCGGTCATACGATCATCCGCACGCGGCGGACCAGTACGGTGGCGATCCAGATGGCGGCGAGACCGGCGGCGATGCTCGACGCCGCGTAGGCGATGGCGAGGCCGTAACGGGCGTGGTCGAGCATCTTGAGGATCTCGACCTGCATCGTCGAGAACGTGGTGTAGGCGCCGCACAACCCCGTGCCGAGCAACGGGCGGCGATAGGTCGACTGGGGCAGACGCTCCTGCAGTCGGGTGGCGAAGTAGGCCAGCAGCAACGAGCCGCTGAGGTTGATCGCGAACGTAACCCATGGCCAGCTGCCCGCAGCGACTGGAAACGCCTGTCCGAGACCAACCCGAGCCAGAGCTCCGATCGCGCCGCCGATGAAGATCGCCCCCAGCTCGCGGCTGTCCACACGAGCCATCGCCGCCCGGCCTAGGCTCGATCGCCAGCGCGGTCGGAATCGCCCACGGTGCGCGTCTCGCCCCGTCCCCGACGAGCGGCGATGGTCATGACCTGGAGCACTCCAACCGGCCAGTCAGGAAGGGTCGGCACAGGCTTGACTACTCCTCTCGCGTGAAGATTAGGGTTGGCGCGAAAGGAGCCATCAGCCCTCATCGGGCGGTTCAGGCGTCGTCGGCTGGTTGACGCCCGCCAGAGCTCCATCTGGCTCAGCACAGCCTACCGAATCGAGGCAAGCACCGGTTACTGTGAATTCCAGGTGCCCGACAGGCTGCTGTGACCGCCGCCGGCTGGACAAGGGGTCAGCCGCGAGCGGACTAGCGGCGGGCGCGCAGCAGAGCAACCTCCTGGGCGATGTGCGTCCGCACCGAGGCCGGGACGGAGCCTGACCGGGCGCTGAACGCACCTCGGGCTACCCCGAGACAGACCGCGGTCGCGCGGAACGTCGCCCCGACGCTGGCATCGTTGACCAGGATCACGTGCCAGCCCTGTCCGTCGTTGTCGGGCTCGTCGTAGGCGGCGGTCGCGCCCACGGGAGGGTTCGAGCCGCCGTCATATCCACCGCCGGTGGCGATCGCCCCCCTGGGGCAGCGTGCATCTGAGCTTGCCACCGCGCACTGCCCGGTGCTGCTCGAGCCGGCGGGACACAAGGTGGCGCTCGGACCCAGCTGATCCTGGTAAGCCAGCTTGGCCTGGAATTTGCGCAGCACGCTCGGCTTGATCTGACGGGTGCTGGTGATGATGTACCGGCTCGCAGCGGCCGCCCCGCCCGCGAGCACGAAGATGCTCACGACTGCGATCGCGATGGTTGAGACATGCTTACGCACTTGCCCCTCCTCGTGGTTCGTTCGGCTCTCTCCCGACCGGCCAACCCTACCGGCGTCGCTGAGCTCCGAGGTGATCTGGCTCAGTCGTAGTGGCGCAGCCGGGGCCAGAGGGCCGGCCACGATGCGGTCGGCTGGCAGAGCAGCACCGGCAGACCCTGCTCCTGGTTGTTGAGGCCGACGCCGTTGTTGACCGTGGCCAGCGTCCGGCAGCGGTCGAAGTAGGGCGCGGCACTGGCAGCATTGTTAAAGCCGGTGAGCAGGGCGCGGGTGTCCCCAGACCGCGGAAGTCCCCATTCGCTGAACCCGTTATGGCCGCTGTAGGCGCGCGGGAGTCGGAAGGGCGCGCCGAGGAGATCGATCGCGCCAGCCTCGCCGTAGTTGGACGTGAAAATCGCGGTCTGCCGTCGCTCAGAACTTGGGAGCCTGCGCCACGCGCTCGCGACCGTCCGGACGAACTGGGGCCATCCGACCGTCTCGCCCTGGGCGGGGTTGATCGCGATCACGACGCTGCCCTGGAGATCACGCTCCGGGAGCAGGGGCAGAGCGATCAGGCCGCTGATGCCGGCGCTCACGGCGAGCGCGAGGCCCAGGAGGCGCGTGTGCTTGCGCGCCCGCACCGTCCACTCAGCCGTCGGTATCGCGCCGAGGCCGAGCAGCAGCGGGTAGAGACTGGCCAGGTAATAGGCGTGGCCGTTGCCGACGAAGTAGAGGACCGCCATCACGGCATAGGTGAGCGGGACGAAGCGTAGGTGCCGCCATCCGGCGCGGCGAAACGGCGCGCGCAGGCCCGCGATCCAGACCGGCACGAGAACCGGGCTGACCATCACGAGCTGGAAGGGGAAGAAGCCGGCTCGCCCGCCCTCCTGAGAGCCGGCGATGTTCCCGGCCACGGTGAGCTGTGGCCACCCGTGCTGCTGCTGCCAGATCAGGTACGGAGCGGCCAGGATCACCGCGCAGGCCACGCCCGCGGCGGCCCACCACGATCGGAGCGGCGCACGCGGACCGAGCAGGATGAGGGTGGCGAGCATCACGGCGGCGACGAGGCCCACCTGGGGCTTGGCCTCGACGCCGATCCCGACCACGATGCCGGCAGCCAGGAGGGACGCCCCACCGCCCCGACGGATGGCTCGGATGGCCAGCCAGCCCAGAATCGTCGTGCTCAACAGGTCGAACGTCGTCGTGCTGACGAGATGGCTCACGGCCAAGGCAAAGCCTGAGCACGCGGTGCAGGATGCGGCGATGATCTGCGCGCGACGGCCCCCTCCGACTTCCCGCGCGATAAGCGCGGCGAGGATGGTCGTCGCTGCGGCACCCAGCGCCGACGGCGTCCTCAGCAGCAGGAGCGAGCCCGGAGCGAGCGCGTTCATCGCCCATGACAGCAACGGGGCCAGCGGCGGCTGGTCGGGATAGCCGAACGCGGCATGCGAGCCGCCGACGATGAAATAGAGCTCGTCGCGGTGATATCCGTACCGCGTGCTCGTGGCCAGCAACACGACGAGCTGCGCCGCGGCCACCACCCCGACCCAGCCGCTCAGCGCTGCCGCGCGCGTCGATACCGGATCAGCGCGAGGACGCAGGTCGCGCGAATCGGCGAGCGACGCTTGCTCCACCTCGGTGAGCCTACGCGGTCTGCGCGGACCGCGAACCGGGCTGCGCAGCGCGCTAGCCAGAGCTGCCGGATCGCCTGCCACGATGAACCGGTGAGCACTGTCGTCTCCGAGACCTTCACCGCGGGCGCGCTCGCGCGGCTGCGCTCGCTGACTGGCGAGCCGGAATCGCAGTTCCGCGACGGGCAACTCGAGGCGATCCGGGACGTCGTCCTCGACCGTGCCCGGGTCCTGTGTGTGCAGCGCACCGGCTGGGGCAAGTCGGCGGTCTACTTCGTGGCCACGGCCCTGCTCCGGGAAGCCGGCGCCGGGCCGACCCTGATCGTCAGTCCGCTGCTGGCGCTGATGCGCAACCAGATCGCCGCCGCACAGCGGCTCGGCCTGCGCGCCTATACGGTCAACAGCACCAACCGCGAGGAATGGGACGAGGTGCGCGACCGCCTGGCCGACGGGACGATCGACCTGTTGCTGATCAGCCCCGAGCGCCTCAACAATCCGCGCTTCCGGGAGCAGATGCTGCCGCTGTTCGCGGCCTCGGTCGGGCTGCTGGTCATCGACGAGGCGCACTGCATCTCCGACTGGGGTCATGACTTCCGGCCCGACTACCGGCGGGTGCGGGACATGCTCGATGCCGTGGCGCCCGGGGTGGCGGTGCTGGGCACGACGGCGACGGCCAACGACCGCGTGGTGACCGACGTAATCGAGCAGCTGGCCCTCCCGGACGGCGAGCCACTGCGCTCCTATCGCGGGCCGCTGGCTCGAGCCAGTCTGCGTCTCGAAGTCGTCTGGCTGCCCCGGCCGGCGGAGCGACTGGCCTGGCTGGTCGAGCATCTGCCCGAGCTCCCGGGCTCGGGCATCGTCTACACGCTGACCAAGCGCGATGCCGATCAGGTGGCCGAGTTCCTGCTCGCCAACGGGATTCCCGCGCAGGCCTACAGCGGCGAACAGGACAGTGAGGACAGGATCCGCACCGAGGACCGCCTCCAGCGCAATGACCTCAAGGCGGTGGTCGCCACCAGCGCCCTGGGGATGGGCTATGACAAGACGGATCTGACCTTCGTCGTGCACTACCAGGCGCCAGGCTCGGTCATCTCCTACTACCAGCAGGTGGGCCGCGCGGGACGCGGCGTCGAGCACGCCGACATCGTCCTGCTGCGGGGGGAGGAGGACCGGCGCATCCAGGATTTCTTCATCGAGCAGGCCTTCCCGGACCGCGAGCGGGTCACGGCCGTCCTGGCCGAGCTGGAGTCGGCCGGTGAGGCCGGCCGGAGCACGCGGGAGCTGATGGCGTGCGTCAACCTGGGGATGGGCCGCCTGGAGGCGATGCTGAAGATCCTCGACGTCGAGGGCGCGGTCCGTCGCGACGGAACCCGCTGGAGCCTCAGGCCGGAATCTGACTGGAGCTATGACTCCGAGCGCTACGCCCAGGTCACCGCGTTGCGGCGCGCCGAGCAGGCGGCGATGGCCGCCTTCGGCACCGACGGACGCTGCCTCATGCGGGCTCTCCAGGAGGAGCTCGACGACCCCCAGGCGCGTGACTGCGGCCGCTGCTCGGTCTGCACCGCGCCGCGGTTCGCGACCCCGCCTGACCCCGCGCTGGTTGAACGGGCCGGACGGCACCTGCGTTCGCGCCCGACCCCACTCGAGGTCAAGAAGATGGCCCCCGACGAGACGGGAGCAATGCGCAAGATTCGCGAGGAGGTCCGCGTCGACCCGGGCTGGGCGCTGGCCCGCTTCGGCGACGGCGGCTGGTGGCCGGCCATCGACCGGGGCCTGCGCGCCGGCTTCATGGATGACGAGGTCATCATCGCCCTGGCCGACATCGTCCGCTCGGCCGACTGGATCACCACCGTGCCCTCGGAGCGGGCCGGCGACGTGATCCGGGCTACCGCGGAGCGCCTCGCCTCGACTCTCCAGCTCCCCTACGTGGAGCTGCTCGCTCGGACCGAGCGCCGCCCCCCGCAGCGGGACATGGCCAATGCCGCCCAGCAGGTGGCCAATGTCCGCGGTGCGTTCTCGGTCCTCGCCAAGCCTCCCCCCGGTACAGGCGTGCTCCTCGACGACCGGCGCCATTCGGGCTGGACGCTGGCCATGGTCGGCGGCCAGCTCCGGGGCGCGGGCGCCGGGCGGCTTATTCCGCTCGCCCTGGCGACGGTCAACTAGTCGCCCCGTCTGCCTGGGCGCGAGCCGCGTTCGCGGCGATCGCATCGATGATGCGCGGCCACAGCTCGCGCGGGAGGTCGTGGCCCATCCCTCCGAGGATGACCAGCTCTGAGTCTGGGATCGCCCTCGCCGTCGCCCGGCCTCCGGAGACGTTGACCAGCGGGTCGGCGTCTCCGTGGATGACCGTCGTCGGCACGCGCAGCCGGCCGAGCGCTGTGGTCCGATCGGGCGCCGCGACGATCGCGGCCAGCTGTCGCGCGCTGCCAGCCGGGTGGAGCCCGCGATCAAAGCAGCGTCCGGCCCGCTCACGCTTGTGCTCGGCCTCGAAGTCGAACCCCTTGGAGCCGATCGTGCGGTAGGTCTCGAGGTGGTCCTCGATGTAGGCGTCACGATCCCGGGGAGCCCTGCGCAGGAGCCGCAGAGCCACGCGCGGCTGAGGACGACCCACCCGCCGCGCCCCCGTGGTCGACATGATCGAGACCAGCGAGAGGACCCGATCAGGGTGGTTGACGGCGATCAGCTGGGCGATCATCCCGCCCATCGAGGCGCCGACCACATGCGCGGCGCGGAGTCCCAGGTGGTCGAGCAGGCCCACCGAGTCCCTCGCCATCTCGTCGAGCGAGTACGCGGCCCCCCGAACGTCGCGCGTGACCAGCTGCCACTGCTTGGGCACCGGCGCGTCGTGGAGCACCGTTGAGCGCCCGATGTCGCGGTTGTCGAACCGGATCACGAAGAAGTCCCGTGCCGCGAGCTGCTCACAGAAGGACTCGTCCCACAGGAGCATCTGCGACCCGAGTCCCATGACCAGCAGCAACGGCGGGTCCTGGGCGGACCCGAAGGTCTCATAACAGAGTTCCAGGGCGCCGACGGGAGCGGTGAGCTCGCCCGACGCGGTCACTTGATGTTCAGATGTGCTCAGGTGCGATCAGTCCTCTGGTCATTCGGGATTGTGGCTCGGGTGCCGTCAAGTACAGCTCCGGGTCATGTCATGGAGGCGGTAGCGTCGCAGCAATGCGGGAGCGTGGCGCCGCTGCGGTGGCCGCGCCGCATGGCACCGTAGACTGTTCCCGGCGCGGACCTCGCCGACGACGTTGGATTTGACACCTTCGAAAGCAAGGATGCCGCCAAGCCGCCCCTCCACGCCGACCCGGCGCTCGCGCGCAGAGCGGCGCAGCTCAGCGCTCCACGTGTGGAAATAGCTCTCGCCCTGGCTTCGGCGATGCTCTTCGCTCTGGGCGGAGTGCTGCAGCAGAGGGCTGGCGTCAGTGCTCCGTCGGAGGGTAGGCACGCGGGGCTGGTGCTGCGCATGGCGCGACGGCCGGTATGGCTGGCCGGAATCGCCTCCGATGGTCTGGGCTTGATCGCGCAGGCGACGGCGCTGGGCGTTGGCCGCCTGGCCGTGGTGCAGCCGCTGCTGGCCTCGAGCCTGGTCTTCGCGCTGCCGCTCGGCGTGCGGTTCAGCGGTCAGCGAATCACGCGCGCCGAGATCGCGGCTGCCGCGATGGTGGCTATCGCATTGGTGGGGTTCCTCACCATCACCGGTCCCTCGGGCGGGAGGAGCGAGGCGCCGCTGGGTGACTGGGTGACCGTCGCCCTCATCTGTGGAGCGGTTTGCGTGCCACTCGTGGCCCTGGGCCACCGGGGCCCGGGCCCGCGCCGTGCGGCGCTGCTGGGCACCGCGGCCGGGATCCTGTTCGCGCTCTCGGCGGCGCTCATCAAGGCGGTGGTCGATGAGCTGCAGAGCGGGATCGGCCACGTGTTCAGCAGCTGGGAGCTGTACGCGCTGGCCGGGATTGGCTACGCCTCGATGACGCTCAATCAGCTGGCCCTGAACACGGGTGCGCTGGCCGCCACGATCGCGACGAGCACCGCGGCCGATCCAATCGTCAGCGTGGTGCTCGGGGTGGTGCTGTTCCGGGAGTCACTGCACCTCACCGGGCCGCGAGCCATCGCCTCCATCGCCGCACTGGGCTTCGCCCTGCTCGGCATGGCGCGGCTGGCCAGCGCCCAGGAGCACACCGGCCCGCCCGGATCGGTGAACAGTTCGACGTCGAGCAGCTAGTGCACCTAGAGCATGTCCGCGCGGATCGTCACTCGTCGGACAACGGAGGCATTCCGCGGATGGCCTCGGCCATCGCGGCCGGGGTGGTCAGCCGTGCCGGAGACGGGTCAGCGGCGGCTTGGGCGGCGATCCGGTCAAGATCAAGGCCGGCGGCCGAGCCGATCACCACGCGATTACCCGCGCGTCCACCCAGGGCCCAGGCCCGGGGGTACGTCGCGGCCAGGCCGGCGGCGACACCGTGGACCAGCCGCGCCGAGCGATCATCGACGACGTTGACCAGGGCGAGGGGCGCCACACGGGCGGCGTCAGCCAGCGCCTGCGCGCTGATCAGCCGGCGGGGAAGGACCGCGCCCACGAACGCATCGATGACGATCGCCGCCCAGCTGGAGTCTGGCTGTGCGGCAATGAAGGCGCGCCCGTCCGCTTGCCGCACGCGCAACCCCGGCGCGCGCCGCAGCCCGAGATGCTCGCGGGCCAGGGCCAGCACGCGAGCATCGATCTCGCACACCTCATGGCGGCCGCCGGGATCCTCGGCGGCCAGGGCACGCGCCAGCGCACATGCCCCGCCCCCCACGTGCAGGACGTGCCGCGCCCGAGCGGCTCGTAGGACGATCCTCATCCAGCGCAGATAGTCGAACTCGAGGTGCGACGGGTCGGCGAGGTCGATGTACGAGGCGTCCATTTCGCCCTGGCGCAGCAGCCGCCCCGACCCGCGCTCAGGGTCGCGCTCGACGAGCAGCTCGCCGAGACAGGCGATCGCGGTGGGGCGGGAACGCCGGCGCGGCACCCGCCATAGCCTGCCAGGCCTGGGACGAGGGCGTGGGTTGTGAACCGGCAGCCGCCGGCACGGTTCATCTCATTGCGGTCTGGGTAGCCGCAGGGCATGGAACAACGAGACGAGAACGCCCAGCCGGATCGCGAGCAGGCGGAGCGAGAGCGCGCCGCGACCAGGTCGACTCCGCCCCGTGGCAACCCGGACCGCGACAACCGGTCGGTTGAGCAGGGCGAGGACCAGCTCGAGAAGATCAGCGGCAACTGACCGGCAACTGACCGGCGCACCCGGTCGCCGGGGTAGCCGGCTCGGCGCCGCGTTGAGTGTCGCCGACGAGTTCCCATAGGATCGCGGCGTGAGTCTCTGGGGACATGTGTTCGCGGCCGGATATGACCGGGTCATGGCCGGCTCCGAACGGGCCGGCCTCTCCGCTCACCGCGAGCGGCTGATCAGTGGGCTTCGCGGACGTGTGCTCGAGATCGGTGGCGGCACCGGGGTCAACCTGCCCTTCTACGGCGACGACGTGAGGGAGCTGATCATCGCCGAACCCGAAGCGCCCATGGCCCGCCGTCTGGACAGGCGGTTGCAGGGCCAACCGCAGCTCGCGGCGCGGGCCCGGGTGATCGCCGCCTCCGCGGAGAATCTTCCGCTCGCCGACGCCAGCTGTGACGCCGCCGTCTCCACGCTTGTCCTCTGTACCGTCCGCGACCCGGACCGCGCGCTGGCCGAAGTCCGTCGGGTGCTCGTGCCGGGCGGGTCACTCGTGTTCCTCGAGCACGTGCGTGCCGAGGACCCCCGGCTGGCCGCCTGGCAGGACCGCCTGCACGGGGTGCACAAGTTCGTCGGGAACGGGTGCCACTGCAACCGGCCCACCTTGGACACGGTCGCGGCCGCCGGCTTCCACGTGACTCAGCTGACGCGGGATCGGATGCCCCAGACCTGGCCGATCCTCAGACCGCTGATCGCCGGTCGGGCGCTCAGCCCGGCGTGATCGGCTTCTCGTAGACCTCGGTCCCGCGGGTCGCCGCCATGCCCGCGGAGGCGTAGAGCGCGAGTCCCGGCGCGTTGTCGGAGGCCACGTCCAGCCGGGCCTCGCGCAGGCCGGCGGCGGCGAACGCGCGGAAGCTTCCTAGCAACAGGGCCCGCCCCAGCCCGCGGCGTCGCTGGGCTGGGTCGACGGCCAGCAGGTCGACGAGCCCGAGCCCGTCCCCGTACCGGCGGCAGAGCGTGAACCCGGCCACGCGCCCGTCGCGGCGGGCGACCGTGCTCAGCTCCGGGGCCAGGTCGGGGGTGAGGAGGTGCTCGGCGCGGAAGGCCTCGAACGGTTCCGGCTCGTAGTCGGCATTGTGGGCGAACATGCGGTTGTCGGCCTCATGGAGGAGCTGGGCGTCGCGGGCGACATCGAGTGGGCGGAACTCGACGCCCGCCGGCCCCGGCCCTGGCCCCGGCACAGGCGGGGCGGCCAGCGGCTCGTGGAGGTCGATGCTCATGTGGTGCACCGTGCGGACATGCCGATAGCCGGCGCCAAGAAGCAGGCCGCGCGCCCGATGATTACCGGCGGCGCACCGCTGCCGGTGGATGCTGCGCCGATCATCTTCCGCGCGCTCCTCGACCCAGCGCAAAAGCCGGGATCCCGCTCCCCGGCCCTCACCTGGCGGGGTGACGAAGGCCAGCGCACCCGGCGCCAGCAGGGCGACGCCGCCGAGCCGCTCATCACCATGCGCGGCCACGACCGCGTCGCGGGCCGGGTCGAAGTCGCCGGTCCGCAGCGCGTCGAGCAGCACCGATCGGGTGAAGTCCTCCTCGCCGTAGTCGGCCCCATCACGCGCCGCCAGCAGCTCCAGCAGCGCCTGTGCATCCCCGGGGAGCAGGTCGATCGCCGCGGTGCGTTCAGGCATCGCCTTCCCGCGTCACCAGGTGCCCGGTGTTATGGAGAGTGTTCCCGGCGCGCCGGAACGTGTAGGTTCGTCGCTGCCATGAGCTCCGATCTCTCCCTCGGGGAAGCGGCTGCGGCCCTGGGCGTCAGTGTCGACACTCTGCGCCGTTGGGACCGCAAGGGCCAGCTGGAGACCCGACGCGACGGGCGCAACCGCCGGCTCGTGCCCGCGTCCGAGGTGCGCCGGCTCAGCGCCCGCCCGCAGCGTCATCGCACCGGCACCGAGCGCTCGGCCCGCAACCGGTTCGCCGGCACGGTGCGGTCGGTCGAGGCCGACGGTGTCATGGCGCTGGTCGAGATGGAGGCCGGCCCATTCCTGGTCACCGCGGCGATCACCCGCGACGCGATCGAGGAGCTCGGCCTCGCCCCCGGGGTTCCGGCCACTGCGGTGGTCAAGGCCACCTCGGTGATGATCGAGCGCACCAGCCCTCCGCCGACCGCCTGAGCCCGCGCTCACAGGGCGGACGCGATCGTCGCGATGGCGCGTTGCACGTCATCGCCGCGCACATCCAGATGGGTCACCGCACGGACGTGGCCAGCGTCGACGGCGGTCAGTTCCACGCGGCCGGCGAGCTCGGCCACCAGCGCGGGCGCGTCCGCTACTCCGAACACGACGATGTTCGTCTCCACATCGCAAGGGTCGAGGTCGACCCCCGACAGTTCGGCCAGGCCACGGGCCAGGAGCTGCGCGTTTTCGTGATCCTCGGCCAGCCGCTCGAGGTGATGATCGAGCGCGTACAGGCACGCCGCGGCCAGGATCCCGGACTGGCGGAGCGCACCGCCGATCATCTGCTTCCAGCGCCAGGCCTCGTCGATCAGCTCGGCTGACCCGGCCAGCACCGCCCCGACCGGCGCGCCGAGGCCCTTGGTGAAGTCGATCCACGCGGTGTCAAAACCGCCCGCGTAGTCGGCCGCAGACACGCGGGAGGCGATCACCGCGTTCATCAGACGCGCACCATCCAGGTGTGTCCGCAGCTCGTTCTGGCCAGCCACGGCGAGCACCTCGCGGATCGTCTGAAGCGGCCAGATCCGTCCGCCGCCGAGGTTGGTCGTCTGCTCAACTGAGACAACCCGGGAGCGCGGGCTGTATCGGTCGCCCGTTGGTCTCAGCGCGTCGCGCACCTGCGCGGCGGTGAACACCCCGCGCGCGCCGCTGAGGGTCCGAATCATCGCGCCCGAGACCTGAGCCGGGCCGCCGGCCTCGTAGTTGACCGGATGCGCCGTCCGATCGAGCAGGATCTCGTCGCCCCCGGGCCGGACATGCATCCGCAGCGCGATCTGGTTGCACATCGTCCCGCTGGGCAGGAACAGAGCCGCGGGGTGACCGAGCAGGGCGGCGACGCGTTCCTGGAGCGCGTTGGTGCTCGGATCGAGCCCACGCTGCTCGTCGCCGACCTCGGCGGCGGCCATCGCGGCCCGCATCCCCGGGGTCGGCCGGGTCTGCGTGTCGCTGTAGAGATTGATGGGCGTCGACATCGCGGCAGCACATCGTATGGAGTCGTCGTCTGGGCCCGTCACCGCCACCTAGAATGGCTGGCGCGCCCCCATGGTCTAGCGGTTAGGACGCCTGCCTTTCACGCAGGAGATCACCGGTTCGAATCCGGTTGGGGGTACTGATCTATTTCCCTGCAAATCCGCTTTTCGGCGCCCTCCCTCCCGGCTGTACGTTGCTCGCTCTGGTCCGATAGTGGCCCAATCCATCGTCACGCGAGCTGCACGCGAACCGAGATCGCCATTGGAAGGGGGGCACGTCTGGAGGCGAGGGCAACGCACCTAACTCACGGAGAGCGGACGGCACCGCGGACGGGCTCGTCGCCTGGGTCAGCTCCTCCACCATCCCCAGTTCCAAACAGGTGGACGCGGCGGCCACGTGAATGAGAGTCCGATGGGACCCATCCAGATCTCCCAGCCCGGACGGTTGCCTGGTCGATCGATCATCTGAAACGGCATCTTGGACATTTGCTACTCCTCTCTTCTGGCGTTCAAGTCGGATCGATTGCGCTCCTGCGCATCGAAGGCGTCGAGACGGTTGGCGATGCTGGCGCCGATGCCGTCGAGCAGAGTCCCGTAGTGGCGCTCGATCATCCGGACGCTGGTCCCCATGACCTTCGCCAGCTCGAACACGGGGACGCTGGCCGCGAGAGCGCGGCTGGCGAAGGTCGATCGGAGGTCGTAGATGCGCGCCGGCTTTCGTACGCCGCTGGCTTCGATCGCCGGCGCCCACTCCCGGGCGCGAAAGTGATCGAGGTTCAGTAGCCCACCGGCTGGCGCGGCGAACAGCAGTGGTGTGTTCAGCCGCGCCGGAACGTCACCAAGCGCGGTGAGGGCCCGGCGCGACAACGGGACTTGTCGGCGGCTGGTGCTCGTCTTCGCCAGCTCGACGACCATCCTCCGACCGTTCTCGTCCTCGCTTACGGTGCGACTCACGTTGACGTGTCCGGCAGCTCGGTCGATGTCTCGGCGTTCGAGTGCGGCCCACTCCTCCGGTCGAAGCCCGGTGGCCGCGGCAAACGCCGGCAGCGACCAGTAGCTCGATGACAGCTCGCTCGCGATCGCGTCGAGCTCGCCGGAGGTGTACGCACGGACGACACGCGGCGGCGGCTGTCTGTTCTTGCCCGCGAGCTTGGCCGGGTTGCGACTTATGTTGCCCCAGCGAACCGCGGCCTCGAGCGCCTGTCGGAGAGCTTGCACGATCCCGTACCGCGAGCCCTCCGACAGCGTTGCCGACCAGGACGCCAACTCGCCGCTCATGCGCTCGAGGTCAGAGAGCGGGACGTCGCCGTAAGCACGAACGGCGTACGCCAGCCTCTCACGAAGGATCGCGATGGTGCGCCCCCGCACACTCGCGGCGTGCCGTTCGAGATAGAGCGGGACGAACTCAGCGAGGGTAAGCTGAGGCACGGCTGGCGCATCGCCGCGCAGTCGGGGTTCGATGATCTGGCGGTAGTGGGTAAGAGCTGCGCTCTTGGACGGGAACGGGCTCTTGCGCCGTCGCGCTCCCGTGGCGTCGTAGTAGCGGAGCCCCCATCGGTTGGGTCCGAGACGGTAGGCCTGGCCGCGCTGGGTTGCCGGCATTGTGTTTCTCCTCGTCTTCGCGTACCGCGGATGGCGGCACGGTGGTAGCTAGCGTCGCCAAGCGTACTCCGCCGGGTAGCGTTCGCAATCGGCGGCGCCGGTCGCGGTAGCTAGCACTCCTCGTCCCGGCGTCGCCCTCAGCGTTAGCCACTCATCAAGCTCGGACTCGACGATTCGGACTGCGCCGCCGGGCAGACGGACGGCGGGTAGCTCGCCGTTGCGGATCCATCGCAGCACGGTCTCGGTGCAGACGTCGAGCCTGTCGGCGACGGTTCGGGCGGTGAGGAGTTGTCTCCCCGTCGTGCCGTTGAGACCGTGCGGTGCAGGTAGCGGAGCCGAGCCGGTCGCGTCAAGCGCCGGTGGGAGGCTGTCGAGGCTCGCCGCCGGCTTGCTGGTCGATGTTTTCGGCGGCGCTTGACACGCCGTCCCGGCTCCGCTGGTTGGCAATGAGGTCCGGGCAGGGCCCGGACCAGGTTTGAGTGGGCGCTCTCAGTCGGGTCCCTGGACGGTGCAGTTGACGGCTTGGGGATGTCCTCGGCCCGGATCAGGTTGCGGCAGAACGTGGCCGCGGCCCGCGTAGACGACCTGGGCGCGGACGACGACTTCGCCGTTGCCGCTCTCTTGGTCCGACGCCACTCGGCGCGCGCGGAGCGTAGTGCCGCGAATGTGACGGAGTATCGGCGGCTCTTGGTGAGGGTGTGGCCGCCGTAGCCGAACTGGTGAGCCCACCGCCTGAAGCCGTCAAGGCCGGTTCGTTCCCCGATCGTCCAGGCCCCGATGACGAGCGCCCGGGCGTGCTCGGTCAGCGACACTCGTCGAGCTGCCTGCGGCGAGCGAATCGGCTTGATGACGGTTCCGCCGGTGGCGGTCTCGGTGGCTTTGGTGGCGTATTTGGCGATGTAGCCGGCGGCCTTGGTGCGGTCTGATGGTCGAGTGCGACGACCTCGCGCTGGGTGCCCCACCGCATTCACCTGACCGCGTCCAGATTCCTGGCGGAGCGGCTCTGGGAGAGGGGCGACGGCGGCTTTGTCGCGGAGCCGGCGATCTGCGCGAGAAGGCTGGTTGTGCACTGGGCGGGTGGCGGAGTCTCCGTGCCTTCGGGTCCGTCGACGCGGATGATCGCGTGGTAGTGGACGACACCGCGGCGTTGGAACTCCGCCACCTTGGCGAACCGCACCTGGGCAACCTGTGGGAGCTTCGATCGCGGGGTCCCGAGCGCGTGCGCGAGCCCTCGTCTAACTGCTTGGACGGTCCGCTTCCACAGCTCGGGTGCGTAGTGATTCCAGATCACCTGGTCGAGGTAGCGGTAGCGCCCGGGGTCGATTGGGGTGCCCACCTGGGGGTCCGCGACGTCCTGGTGCTGGCCACACTTGCAGGGCCGTCCGCGGTCGCGGGTGCCATGGACGGCCCCGAAGGAAGGAGCGGTGAGCGTGAGCATCACCGCCGGGTGCGAGCCGACGCTGGCTGGGACGCTCTTGCCTCCTCGCAGCCCGGCGGCAAGCAGCTGGTAGGCGTCCTTCTCGTAGAGCCTCGCGCACGGGCCGCAGCAGCTCGCCCGGCGATCCTTGCAGGACACCAATAGCGTGCCGCCGCCCGTCTCCGGCGAGCCCAGCGTGCTCGAGCACTTCGCCGGTGTCGGCGGCGATGCGCTGGTAGAAGCCGTGCAGGCGGATCGGGTTCACGCACCCCCCGGTCACTGTCGCGATGCCCTCGGCCGGCACTGAACTCGGGACAGGCTTCCTCGTGGGCTCGTTGATACCGACCTCGTACTCATGCCTCGTTCACCTCTCCCGTGGCTCGCCTGCGCCGTCTGCCCGCGGCGGCGATGCGACGCGAGACCCTGCGGCGCCGCCGCATTGACCTGCCCGACGGCGTGTCGCTGGTCAAGCCATGCGATCTGACAAGCACCGGGCCTCGGATCGTCACCGAACCCGACGCAGATACCGCGTCCCGGCGTCCCGTCGAGCGTGGTGGCGATCGGGTCGCTGGTCGAGATGCCGAGCATCCTGATCCCTTCCGGATCGAGGCTGCCAAGCGCCAGGCGGGCGGTGAGGTTGTTGCGAAGCGCACCGCCCCCATCGCCGAGCTGGGCCGTGTCGGGCCGCTGGATCGCGACGATCAGATGGATGCCGGCACTGCGTCCCTTCCGAGCCAGCTGCGAGATCAGAGCGCCGGCCTGGTGCTGGAGCGCCGCATATTCGCGTTGCGGCTCGCTTCTCCCCCTCACCGCCACCAGCAGATCGCCCGCCTCGTCGATGACGACCAGGATCGGCTGCCAGTACGCACGCGCCTCTACGGGCAGCTGACGCCAACTGTCCACGCCGTGATGCTTGATCAGCGATTGACGGCGCTGGCGGATGCCGTCGATCGCCTCAAGCGCTGACACCTGCTCGCTGATGCTCGAGAACACCGGCACTGCGAGATGGTCAAGCCAGCGGTACTCGCCTGACTCCTTTGGGTCAAGCACGACCGCCTGCCAGCCTGCCTGAAGCGCTCCTGCTACGGCTGCGCGGATCGCGCCGCCCTTGCCGCTGCCGGTTGCGCCGGCGAACAGCACGTGCGGGGTGCGCCGGCGTCGAGCGTCAAGAGGCGCGCCGCCGTGGCGTTGACCGAGCACGATCCGCTCGCTGTCCGAGGCTCCTGGCCCCCATCGCAGCTCAGACGGCAGGCCATACCAAGAGACGGCGACAGTCAGTGTGCCGCGTGACTCGCGCCACTGCACGGTCTCGCCCCCGACCATTCGCCGCAGCGCGTCGGCCATCTGATCCCACGTCCGCTGTCCCTGCTCGGGCAACGGCCGCATCTGGATCCTGACCTGACGATCATCCTGCGCCCAGCTGACCAATGTGGGTACCAGCTGGCCGCCTGACGGCAAGCGCCTGCTCCAGCCGAGCTGCCCGCATATCCCTGGCCATGCGATCTGCCGGGAGAGGGCTCGCGAGCGCGCCCGGCAGCGCACAAACGCGCTCGCGATGACCCTCGGACGCGTGAGCAGCAACAACACGGTCGCGATCAAGGTGATCAGCGCGAGCATGAGCGCCAGATCGGGGTGACGCGACTTGTAGGCGAGGATCACCGCGCCTGCCGGGAGGGTGAACTCCCGCCAGCACCAAAGCCGCTGCGCCGCCCTCGCTGATCCAGGAGCCTAGCGGCCACCTCGAACTCCCACCGGTACCGCCCAGCCTGTCCAGTCGTGGATCGCATCGCGTTGCTCCTCTCCCGCCCCTCAGGCCTGCGACTGCGCCTGGGTGCGGCGTTGCGCCAGGCGTGCCCAGACGGCTGGCGCGGAAGGACAGGCCGGCGTATGCCGTGCCGTCACGCTCCATCCCCCAGAACACGGCGACGAGCTCGTCAGCCTCGAGCCGCTCGCCGTACTCCACCCGCGGCGCCTGCTCCCCCGGCGACGGTGACCTGGACGATCTCGGAGCGTGTCTGCTCGCCCTGCACCCCCAGCATGCACGGCACCTTCCACTGTCGTTGCCCGTCCGCTGAGCGGCGCTCGGTCACGCGGTCCTCCTCGGTGACCAGACGCGGGTCGCCTGCGCAGACCAACTTGACCTTGTCTGCCGGCACCGGCAGCGGCGGATATTTCGGAAACGCTGACATGAAACCTCCAACGATTGAGTGACGTTGCGCCAGACTTGGCGCTGGCTGACGCACATCAAATCCGGCCGATCGGGACGGCATAACCACCAATCGGGGACACTTCAGGGACGGACCGGAGCGCCAAACGTCCCGTCCGCGTCCCGCAGCTTCGAGTGCCCACAGATGTCCAGGAACCAGCGGCTATACGACGCCATCCGCCAGTCCGGGAAGCGACTGGAGGAAATCGCCGACGAGGTCGACGCAGACCCCAAGACAGTCGCCGGTGGGTCAGCACCGGTCGGCTGCCACGCCCCGCTATCCGTCAGAAGCTCGCCCAGCTACTCGGCAGCCCTGAAGCCGTGCTCTGGCCCGAAGCCCCGGGTGTCGCCTACGGCACCTCCGAGCTGGTCGGGATCTACACCACCCGTCGCGAGCTCCCGCCGGCCACCGTCAGCTCCATGCTCGACGCCACCGAGAGGCACATCGACGTGCTCGCCTACGCTGCGTTGTGGCTATGGGACACCGTCCCCAGCTTCGTCGAGCGCGTTCAGGTCAAGGTCGCCCGCGGCGCCAGCGTGCGCATCTGCCTCGGAGATCCAAACAGCGAAGCGGTCCGGCTACGCGGCCAGGAGGAAGGGGTCGATGCCGCGCTGGCCGGTCGCTGCCAGCTCGCCGCCACCTACGCCCGCGAGATCCAGCACGTAGACCCCAGCTCAGTACGCCTCACCCCAGCGACCCTCTACGCATCCGTCTTTCGCTTCGACAACGACGTGCTGCTCAACACGCACCTGTGGGGCAACGCGGCCGGCGACTCGCCCGTGTTTCACTTCCGCCGCCAGCACGACAACGGCATCGCCGCCGACGCAGTCACCTCGTTTGAGCGCGTGTGGGCGGCCGCTCAGCCGCTACCCGAGGGGTAGACAAGGACGTTCACCCAAGCCGAGCACGCCGAGCCTTCCCCCTCCGGTCCGATCCCGTCATTCGACCTGGCCTTCACCGACACGTTGGCCAGCTCTATTCCCAAGGCGTCGGCCACGTTGAGGCGCATCTGCTCGATATGCGGCCGCAGTCGAACCGTCCCCAGCACCACGAACGCGTCTACGTTCCCAATCTTGTAGCCCGCGCGGCGCACGTAGCCACCGAACTCTCGGACGAACTCAAGGCTGCGAGCGTCATTCGCGTCCGGATCATCCTCCGGATAGTGAGTGCCCAGGTCGCCGTCAGCGATCGCGCCCGCCAGCGCGTCAACCAGCGCGTGTGAGAGCACGTCCCCGTCCGAGTGTGTGTCGAATCCCACCTCTTGGGAGACGACCACGCCCCCGAGCACGAGCTCCCTGTGCGGGACCAGCCGATGTACGTCGTGGCCGAGCCCCGTCCGAAAAGACGACATCAGCGGACCGCCCCGTCAACAGCCAGCGCAGGAGCTCCGAGCTTCCTTTCACTCAGCATCAACTCCACCCTGCGGACATCATCCAGCAACGCGGGGATCGAGTGCTCCAACGCCCTTGCCTCGGCTGTGGAATGCGGGAAGCGCTCGCGTATCTCCGTAAGCCGTTCCCGTGGCTCGACCGGGCGTCCGTCCGGATCGGTCGTCAGATCACAGTAGGTCAGGGCCCGAGACACCACAGAGCGCTCGTCATGGAACTCGGACAGCTCGCCGACAAGACCTCGCTCGGCAGCAGCGATAGCTGCTCCGGAGTGATACGCGATGAGACCCGATAGCCGCTCATGGCCGCAGGCCCGGACGAATCGAGCGCCGTCCAACGGATGGAACCCTGTCCTGGTCAGCTCCGGCGCGTAGCCGACATCGTGCAGATACGCCGCCGCGAGCAGCAGCTCCGCCTCGTCAGGCTTCAGCACGCCACCAACGACCCGACTGCGCTCCGCCACACCGATCGTATGCAGCAAGCGCGCACGCAACGGCTTCAACAGCCGCCGCGAGATCCGCTTAGCCCATACTGGCTCAGAATCAGCCGCACCGAGTGCCGCCACGGACTCCATGGTTCCAATTTTCTCTACTGGATCAAGGCGGCCGCCAGCGCGCTGGCGCGCGCCGCGGCCGCTGGCGGCTGGCGCCGCCTCCGACGACCAGAGGCTGCAGCTGCCAGCTTCGCTTGTCACTCGTCGCGGAGAAACAGCGTGCCTACGATTGCGTGTTGGGCGGCCAGTCATCACGGTGAGCCTGCCGCTTTCGACCAGAGGCTGGTCGTGTCACTCGGTCGAGGTCGACTGATCGGAGATCGGGCTGGATCTCTAGTCGCATCTCTATCACACGGGTGAGGAGTCGCTCGGGTTCTTCCTCGCCTAGATAGAGCGAGATCGCCTCATGTAACGCCGCAAGGAGCTCATCAAGTGTCTCGCCGGATGCAAAACAGCCTTCCAGTCCGCGGATGGCTGCCCAGTACCCCGGCGGTTCGCGGTGAACATCGACCTCGAGCGTCCGTTCCTGCATGCCTTGAGCCTAACCGGCAAGAAACCATACACACGGCCGATCCCCTCCGCCGGAGCATCGATCGCGGCGCCGCCCGGCGGGTGGGCGGGACCTGGCGCCGGCTGAGTTGGTCTTGGCCAGCTCGACCACGTCGCCATCCGAGATAGTCCGTTAGCGTCGAGACCCTGATGAGGGGGCATCCACGAAACTCTGGGCCGTCACGGCCGTTAGCGGAACACCGCTCGGCTCTCTCAACCCGGGCGAACCCACCACTGAGCCTCCCCGAATCAGATTATGAGCACGATCGGTAGGCGTCTGCCAGAAGGGGATGTCCAGGGGACGCCTTCCAGGCGAGGAGTCGCCCTAATCTGGTGGCTGTTGGCCGGAATCGTCGTGCTGGCAACGGCGGTGCGGTTTGCTGGAATCGGGTCTCGACTGAGCATCGACGATGCCTACTCGTGGTTCGCAGCGTCGTCGCCCAACGCGCATGTGTTCCTGCGTCGATTGGCGGGTAACGAGAACACGCCACCGCTGATCTATCTGGTGTTGATGCTGATGCCGGGCTCCCAGCCCGCGTGGCTCCGTGTACCTGCGGCTGTGCCCGGCGTGCTGACCTGCGTGGTGTTGTTCATGGCGCTCCGTCCGCGACTCGGCGATCGCGCGTCCCTGCTCGCCGCGCTGGGCGTGGCCGTGGCTCCGTACCTGACCACGTACTCCAACCTCGCTCGCGGCTTCATGCTGGCCGATCTTGCGTTGCTACTCGCGCTCTGGTGCCTGCTGAGCTTGCTCGAGAAGGAGACGACCGCCAAGTGGGCGGCCTTCTTTGTGGCCGGCACGGTCGCCGTGTACACGGAGTACCGGTCCGCGATCGTAATCGGGGCCATGGTTTTGGCGGCGCTCTGGATCGGCAGGCCCAAGCGCCGGTTGCTCGTGATGACGGGCAGCCTCTCGGTACTGACGCTGCTGGCCTGGGTTCCCCAGATCATCCGGGGACAGGATCAGGTCGGGGTGACCAAGTTCGACCCGCACGCAGCGACGCCGTCCCTGACCGGACTACGCGACCTGTTCGTCACCCTCCCTTTGGGCGAGCACGGCGGCACATCCAGCTCGCCGGGCCGTTGGGCGCTGTTCGTTGTGATGATCGCGCTCTGCGCCATCGCCGGTGTTCTGCTGCACCGCTCGTGGGGAACCCTGACTCCGCGCGCGAGGGACACGATCCGACTGCTCACGGCCACGGCCGTGCTGACACTTGTCGGCTATGCGCTGGCGGCTCTCGTTGGGATCGACATCTTCACGCAGCGCTATCTCACCATCCTCGTACCCTTCGCAGCCGGTCTCGGCGCTGCGGCGATCACCTCGATCCCGCGCCGCTGGGTGCTGCCGGTGGCGGTGGGGCTGCTGGTCGCGCTCGGACTGGGCAACTTCGCGCGACGGCTCGGCGGCCAATGGGCACCCGACCTCGCCCCCGTGCTGGCTGCCGCCCGCTCCATGCGTCCCCGCACGGTGCTGACGAACACGCCAGTGGTCGTCTATTACCTCCACGCGTTCAGACCCGTGTTCGACCGGCCGTCCAACCTCGGTCCCGGGCGCGCCCAGAGCTGCATGCGACCCTGCCTCATCGTCGACAACACCCAGGTTCAAGGCGGGACCCCGCGCCAGGTCACCGGTACCCGGAGCATGATCGGCCCGTTCGTGCTCGTCTACGAGCGCTGAACCACGCGTAGTGGGTCAGTTTGAATCGAGCAGTGCGTCGATCTCGGGGAGCGTCCGAACGTGATCGGCGATGCCGCCCGCCATCGCTGGGGGTGCGCTTGGTTCGGGTTCCGTCGTCGTTGACGATGGTGAGCGACTGGTGGACCCGCGCCAAGTTGTAGTACATGTAGTGCAGGCTGACGGCATGGGCCAGGTTCTCGACCTTCTTTGAGAAGCCTTCGGTCAGGGCGGGTGAACCGGCGCATACCCATCCGCATCATGAAGCGCTGGCGCTCAACGTAGCTGGTGCTGATCTCCGACAGGTCGGGATCGCCTTCGACGACTTTGACCTCCATCCCGGTGCAGACATTCGGGCTGTACTTGCACTCCTGGTGGCTGTTGCCATCGCCGGGGCCGTGTGGACCTGGACCGCGATCTGCGCCGAAACCAAGCTCGTTCCGTCGTGTCGCGTCGGTGAGCCTCGCCGTAGCCAAACGTGCCGCGATGCTCCGCGGGGACATTCTTGGCTTGGAGTAGCAGAACGCCTAAATCTCGTCGCACTGGATCGTCCGACAGGGAAGGTCGCGCATGCCTGGTAGTCGGCGCGAGGCTTGCCGAGATCAACCAGGAGCTTTGTCACGGTGTTCTTGGCCGCCCCAGTCATAGGAACGGTGGCGCGGATGCCTGTTGCCCTCGACCAACACGCGATGATCTGCGCGCGTTTCTCTGTGGTCAGCCGAGTCATGCTTGAGCGGACAGGCAAAATCAAGCGTTGCGAAGCAGTTAGCCTAGATGCTAAACTTAGCCAGTAGACTAAATTCAGTCTGGAGGATAAATGCTTATGAGCCCGGACTTCAAAAACCCCTACAGGCCCGGTGCCGGCCACATGCCACCCCATCTCGCGGGTCGTGAGCGCGAATACGCGGAATTTGATCGGCTGCTCAAGCAGGACGCGATCCTCGAGAACATGGTCCTCACCGGCCTGCGTGGCGTCGGCAAGACAGTGCTGCTCGAGACCTTCAAGCCGAGAGCGATGCAACAAGGTTGGCTCTGGGCTGGCACCGATATGTCGGAGTCCGTGACGGTCAGTGAATCGACGCTTGCCCTTCGCCTGCTCGCCGATCTCTCAGTCATTACGTCATCGATCACGGTCGAACCAGAGGAGGAACCCCGTGCTGCCGGGTTCGCTCCCGCGCCTCGCTCGCCTCGCGTGCCGCTGTCCTACGAAGTGCTTTTGTCTGTATATGAGAGCACTCCGGGTCTGGTCGCGGACAAGATCAAGGCAGTGTTGGAATTCGCATGGCAGCACCTGCGCCAAGATCGCAACCGGGTGATCTTCGCCTATGACGAAGCCCAGAACCTGGCGGACAACGCCAGCAAGGAGCAGTTCCCGCTCTCGGTTCTGCTCGACGTATTCCAGTCGATTCAGAGGAAGGGCGTGCCCTTCATGCTCGTCCTCACGGGTCTGCCGACCTTGTTTCCCAAGCTGGTAGACGCTCGCACGTTCGCCGAGCGAATGTTTCGGGTCGTGACCCTGACCAAGCTCAACGACGAGGAGAGCCGAGAGGCGATCCTGAAGCCCATCGCGGTCGCCAACTGTCCCGTCAGCTTCAGCAATGAATCGGTAAACACGATCTGCAGTGAGTCGGGCGGCTATCCGTACTTCATCCAGTTCATCTGTCGCGAGGTCTTCGACGTGTTCATCCAGCAGCTCGCCGACGGACGCCCAACCTCGGTTCCGGTAGAACCGATCCAACGCAAGCTCGACACCGACTTCTTCGCCGGCCGCTGGTCAAAGGTGACCGACCGTCAGCGACAGCTCCTATGGGTCGTCGCCATGCTCGGACATCCCGACGAGGAATTCACGATCCAAGAACTCGTCGAGGACGCCAAGAAACGCCTGAGCAAAACGTTCTCGCCCAGTCATGCGAATCAGATGCTCGTCAGCCTGGCCGAGCACGGCTTGATTTACAAGAACCGGCTCGGCAAGTACTCGTTTGCGGTGCCCTTACTCGGCAACTTCATTCTCCGGACTTACGAGCCGCCCACCGAGCCTGCGCAGCCCTCCTCGCCAGCTCCGAACGCTCCTCTGCGGTAAGCCTGTCCGCGCGTGCCCTACCGCCCTTGAGACCGCCCTTTCGACCAAGCTGCACCGCCGCCGGATCTTTGCCAGCGTCACGATCAAATCGCGGCACATCACCAGTCGCCTCGGCGACGATCTGCTTGGCAAGAGCGTTCGCATCGCGTGGTCGCTTGCTTGAGCGGTCAGGCATAGGCTCTGAACTACCACCGAGGTAAAGCGGGGCCGCTCTCCGAACGTCGCTTGGCAGGGCGGGAGAGCGGCCCCTGAATGGTCCCCAACGAACCCAACGCCACGGAACCTACTCGATGCGGCGGCGGTCCATCCGGGTCGCCGCCTATTTTCCCAACTGCCTCCGAATCTCGGAACTCCTGGCAGGGCGACGAGAGGGACGGGGCGAACCCAGCGAAGCCCGAGGAGGTTCTCAGCTCCATGTCTACCTTCCAAATCACAGCCGTGCGGGTCGAAAAGACCGCGTCAGACCCGCACGATCACATCGTCCGCGTGCAGATCAATAACAATCCCGAATTCGAGCTCAGTCGGACGACCGTCGTCAACGACTTGAGGGATCCGAACGGCGACCGCTATTACACCTACGCGGGCGGCGAATACGCCGACGTATACGTCGCCTACTGCCCCCGCTGCTCGTTCCGGGACTACATCACCACGCATCCCGACAGCACGACCAAGAACAACCTGTTGAGTCTGCCTCGATTCTAGGGCGAGTCGGCGCGAAGTAGATCCACGGCGACCACTCGCTCGGCACGTGGATAGCGAGCACGCGCAAGGGGACGGGGCGTCCGGTCGTCAGGGTGCGCCCCGTACCCCATCGCGACGGCTAGCGCGTCCGCCACGAAGGGCACGACGCGCTCGGCCTCCTCGACCGAGAACTCCGCAGCGAGCCGCCGGTCGATGACCAGCATGACGCGATCCTCGGCGGTTATGTGCGCCTGGAGATAGGGGACGCGCCAGCCGTTCACGACCACATCACGGTGCGTGAACGGACCAGGGAAGCTCACCTGAAACTCGGGCAGCGCCGAGCAATCGCGCTCGTCCATCATCCCTCCTAGGGTTCGCTAGCAAAGCGTCGGGTCCTTCGCGGCGATTTTCAAACTGACCCACACCGAACCACGCGGGTAGCAAGGACGCCTTCCGAAGCGGTCACCTGACCGGTCCGCGCGCGGGCGGTGCGGTTGTGTCGAGGCCGTGGCTTACGCCATGAACCTGCATGTAGACCGCGTACCCGAAGTCGAGCGCCAGCAGGCCGATGACGGTCGCGACGGCCAGGCGCCGGCGGTTGCGTAGCGCGTACGCGCCGGCCACGTAGAAGACGGGTGCGGCGAAGAAGATCGCGCGCCCCCAGTCGAGCGCGAATGTCATCGAGACGAGGCACAGCCCGACGAGCACGAGGCCGCGGCGGGCGAAGGCAAGACCACGCAAGGCGAACGGAGCTGCGAGCCAGAGCGGGCCGTAGACGAGCGCGAGCCGGCGCAGCTCGACGTGCCAGCCGCCGTTGCTCAACGCGTCGTCAAGCACCTGGCTACGGCCATGGAGGAACGTTCCGGTGTACCCCGGCTGGTAGGCCTCACCAACGGCGACGATCGATGCCCTCAGGTACACGTAGAAGACAACGGGCACGGCGGCGATGATCGCTACGTCGCGCAGCGCCCGCAGGTCGAGCGGACGCTCTGCCCACACCGCGTATGCCAATGGCACCATGAACAGACACGACTCATGGACTGTCGCCCCAACCAACAGCGTTACCGCGAGCGCGAGCTTCTGACGGCGAACGATGAACAGGCACCCCAGCGTGATCACCAAGATCGCCGCGGCGTCCACGCCCCGTCCGTTACGCAGGAAGACGACCAGCAGCGTCGGCGAGACCGAGAAGCCGACCGCCAGCCATGCTGCGAGCGTTCCATCGGTGCCGAACTCGAGGAGCAGTGCATACAGCGCACCACCGGCACCGGCAGCGGCCAGCAGAGCAAGCAGCTCCCACGAGAACGCGTGCGAGAACGGCAGCGCGTGAACCAGGTACGGCAGACCAACCCGGAACGCATACGGGAAGTTGTGAGGACCCGCGGGATGAGAGGCGATTCGCTCGTAGTAGGGCGAATCACCGGACAGCCGCCCCGACTCATGGAGGAGCACCGCGTTTGCGAGAGCCGCAACCGCGAAGCAGACCACGCCGACCGACAACGGCGAGCCTAGATCTGGCCGCCATCCGCGTGTGGGTCGACTCTCGACACGTCGGACGGCGAGCAGCCTCACCTTGCGCGATCGCGCGATTTCAACTGAGTGTTCTCCGTCGTGAGCTGGCAGGTCGGGATCCTTCAGGTGGGCTGCGCAGGATATGGCGACTGGCCGGATGGTCGTCTTCCAGGCGTTGTCAGGTGGGCCGCGACATCTGCCCACCATGAGAACATCTGTTTGCTTTCGTGCATGGCACAGACGTGCGTGTCCCGAACGAGCGAAGATAGGACGAGGACTTTTGCCCCTTTCTGCCGAAACGACCACCGACCAACCCTGGAAACTCCGATGACGCCTGTTGCATCCGATCAACCCCTAACGCGAGCTGAGCTTGGGCTGGGCATCTATAGCCTCGAGGATCTGCGGACGTACCTCGCGTACTACGCGGACGATGCCCCGACCGGGAATCTCGCGTTGACCTGGCTCGTTGAGGCCCTCAACCCGATCGCCGGTCACGTGGCGCGGCGGCCTGACTACGCCTTCAGCGACCTCATCAGCTTGTTCGTTGTGCGCGAGCTGCGACGGCTCGGCGTCCGGATGAGCAAGATCCGGCAGGCGGAGCAACACATGCGTAAGACGACCGGCCTGGAGCGCCCGTTCGTGCATCATGAGGTGATGACCGACGGGCGGGATGTATGGATCGTTGGCGATGAGCCACATCAAGTCGAGGCCGCCAGCGGGCCGCGCGGGCAGCAGGCATCGCGCGTTGCCCTGGCCGCCTACCTCAAGTCTGTCCAGTACACGGACAACGTCGCATCAACCTGGATCCCGGCCGACCACCTTCTCGTGAGCCCGCACGTCCAGTTCGGCGAGCCTGTCGTTCAGGGAACCCGAGTGCCCACAGCAGCGGTCGCCGATGTCGCTGCGTCGGCTGGAGCAGATCTTGCGGCCGCTCGCCTCGGGATCGGTCAGGCAGAGGCGGATGCGGCGATCGACTTTGAGCGGAAGCTCGCTGCGCTACAGAACTGACCGCGGCGTCGCCTCACTTGAGGGATGCTGCGGCTCCTGATCGACGAAGGTCTGCCCGCCGGCGTGGCTGATGCACTCCGCGCAGTCGAGGTCGACGCGCTCGCGATTGGCGACGTTGGCGCTCCCGCGAAAGGGAGTCCCGACGAGACCAACGTCCCGTGGTGCGCAAGCCAGAACCGGTTGCTCATAACGAACGACCGCGGTAAGAAGGACCGCGTGATCCTCGCCTTGCTAAACCAGCACCACGTTCCTGTGCTGTTCGTCTACAACGACCTACGAGCAGCACCTCCACATCATCTGCTCAGGGCTCTGCTGTCCGCCGAGGCTGCGCTCGACCAAGCGGCAGGACAGCGCGGCCTCATTGCGGCTCGGCTCAAGCCCACAGGCCGAATCGAGTCCCGTCGTCGCTGATCGATGCAAGGCATCGAGGACGCGAAGCGTGGCCCAATCCTGGCCCAAACGTCCTCGGGACCCCCTCCGATGGGCATTGCCAATCCTCGTCGTAACTGCCTGCAAACGCCATGAACGGAGGCGATCCTCGCCCTCCATCGTCCCCGGTCGCATTCGGTGGCGTGGCCTTTCACGCAGGAGATCACCGGTTCGAATCCGGTTGGGGGTACTGATAGAAGCGGCTGCACAGAGCGGCCTTCACGGATGCGGCCTACTTCTCATCGGACTTATTTATCGAAGCGCAGCGGCGTCGCCGCAGCGGTTGCGCAGCGACCACGCAGCAGCAGGTTCAGGGGTACCACCACCGCAGCCGTTCAGCTTTGATGACCTTCGACCCTGAGCACGACCGCGAACTCCTTCGGATACGCCTGCGCATGAACGATCTCCCACGGGAGGTCCAGCGCCAGCAGCAGCGCCAGAAACCCGTGGAGCTTCCAGACGTGGAAGTGGTGGCGGGCGTCCATGGCTGCGAACTCCGCGGCGCGGGCCTGCATCTGTTCGCCCCGGAGGCCCTCGATGTCCCGCGCCCATTCAAGGTGATGGCCGGCGCGCGAGCCAGCCGGGCCGGACTCGTGGTCGACGAGCACGTGCTCGACGGTCGTGTGCTCGCGATGCCGGTCGAACGTCAGCCGCGGGTCCGGGAGCACAATCAGCAGCCGGCCGCCGGGGCGCACGACCCGTACGAGATTCGTGAGTGCCTCGATCGGATCCTCGAGGTGCTCGAGCACGTGGATCGCGATCGCGAAGTCCACGGACCGATCCGTGATCCCGGCAAGGCGCCCGGCGTCCTCGACCAAGTCGACCTCGACGATCGTCTCGGGATCAACACCGGCGGCGCGGAGGCTCGGGCCCTCCTGGGCGATCAGCTCGTCGCGGCTGAGTCGGTCGACGTAGCGGACGGTGACGCCCGGCGGGATGCGCAGCGGCGCGGTCAGCGCTCCGATCTCGATTCCATCGCCGCTCAGGTACCGGCGGGCGAGATCCTCGCGGACGACCCAGTAAGTGTCGCGTCCGCTGCGCATGACGAGATCGCGCGTGCGCAGATATACCGCGGTCCGAGAGAGCCGCAGGCGGATCCGGTCCGGAAGGGGCGTGGTCATCGCGCGAAAGTCTGATGCACAAAAGGACGGACGATCACGTGGGGCCCGCATCCCGCCGGGTGCGGCCTATCTCGTCGCGACTTCGGCATGGCCTGAAACCGCTGGTGCCGTTCCGATGCGGCTGATCCCGATTCAGCGTCTGACTGACGACCAGGTCGCGCCGCCCACCCACAATCGGTGGTGGTGATCGACCGTATGGTGATTGGGTGCCACGCTGGCCGCTGAAGCAGAACCGTGACTACATGCTGCTCTGGAGCGGGGAGTTGCTCTCCGAGTTGGGGTCTCAGACGTCCGGGGTGGCCTACCCGCTTCTGGTCCTATCTCTCACCGGCTCCCCAGCCAAGGCTGGAGTGGTTGGCCTGGCCAAATGGCTGCCACTAGCGGTCTGCTCGATCCCTGCCGGCGCACTAGCTGATCGTGTGAACCGCAAACGATTGATGATCGGATGCGACGCGATTCGCATGCTGGGCGCGGCGAGCATAGTCGTCATGCTGGCGATCTCAGAACCGAGCTACCTGCAGATCATCACCGTCGCCTTCATCGACGGCGCATTGTTCACCACCTCCTACATCTGTGAGCGCGGAGCGCTCTCTCACGTCGTAGCGGCCGACCAGCTACCCGATGCCGTCGCGCAAAACGAAGCTCGAAGCTTCGCCGCCACGATCGCCGGCCCACCACTTGGAGGCGCGCTGTTCGCGGTCGCCCGGGCACTGCCGTTCATCACCGACACGGTCTCATTCCTTGGCTCGATGACCACCATCTCGCGCAGCCGAGCACAGTTCCAGACTGAGTCGCCAGGCGCCCCGCAAACCCGCCGCACAATCCGCGCGGACCTCAGCGGCGGGTTCGCATGGCTCTGGCGGCACCCGTTCTTTCGCGCCACCTCGGTGCTGTTCGCCCTCGGAAACCCTGTCTTCACCGGTCTCTATCTGCTTGCCATCCTCCTCGCCAAAGAGCACGGCGCCTCTCCAACCACAGTCGGGGTTGTGCTCGCCGTCATCGGCGCCGGAGGAATGCTCGGCGCACTGTTGGCTGGGACACTCCGGCGGGCGATGGCGCCGCGCGCAATCATCATCGCCGAGCAGTGGCTGCTCCTCGCACTGGTGCTGGCCCTGCTGCTGGTTCGCAACCCGCTGCTGATTGGACTGGCCATCGCCGGCGCGGAATTCGTCACCCCGACTGTCAACTCGGTCGTTGCGGGTGCCCGAGTGGCTATAACACCAGACGAACTCCAAGGCCGAGTCCAGGCCGCAGCCATGATGGCGACCATGTCCTTGGCGTGGCTCGGACCACTCGCCGTCGGCCTCTTCTACCAGCATGCCGGTCCGACGGCCACGATCCTAGTGATCGCCGGATGGACAGTCATTTCAGTGGCGATCGCGACACTCGTCCCGGCCCTCCGCGACAATCCACCCCACTCGTTCCAAGCGACCAATCCATAGACAGGCAACCACTCTCCGAGATCCTCCAGGGAGGGCCCGCAGCACCGGTGCCGCCCGCCTATTTGGCCACCCGTGCCCGCAACCGCAACCAGTCGAACCTAATCGCACCACGTCTCAGCTGCCCATGGAGGTCAGCCTGACCTCGAACGTCCGTTCACCGTTGGGGGGGGGGTCAGTGGCACGGCCGCCGCGATCGCCCGGACGGCCAAGGCGATGACCGCGGTAGGCCGGCATACCGGTGGTTCGCCGTTGCCTGGTGTTCAGGGCTGCGTGATGGAGGCGAGTCCGAGAAAGACCATGAGCGACCGGTTCACCTGGACGAGTTCGTCGTCTCGGAGGCGGCCGAGGGGCTCGCCCAAGCCCGATCTGGGCACGGTCGTGATCTTGTCCACCATAAGGCTGCTCGGCCGGTCGAGCCCGTTGTCGTGCGAGGGCTCGATCTGGATCCTGACCAGAGGGGCGTCGACCGGATTGGTCGTGAATGGACATACCGTGACCGATGTCGTCGCGTCGAATCGGTCGTCCTGGACGATCATGACCGGTCGTGGCTTACCCATATAGACCCCTCGAGCGGCGGCCGTGTAGATCTCCCCGCGCGTCACGCAGGCGGTGCTTCGTCCGCGTCCAGCGGAATGGAGATGGCGTCGACAAACGCCTGGTCTTCAGCCTCGCCCTCGCTCGTCGCGATCGCGACGGATTGTCGATGGGCCTCGGCGATGAACTGGGGCGCGCGGACATCGGGAACCCAGATCTGCACCGGGCGCAACCCCTGGCGGCGCAAACGCTCTCGATGCTGGCGGACTCGATCGCGCGTCGACGACATAGCGTGATGTTACATGTAACAGAGGGCCGGTCAAGACCGTCGATGCGCACAGGCGGCCCCGTTCACCGCCCATGGCGTTTGAGACCGACCGGGTCCAGCGATCGCCCTCGTGCTCGGGTAACTGTCCCCTCCGGCGGCTGTGGTTCGTCTTTGGGGATGATGAATCCCAATCCCAGGAGGTCGCGATGAAGTACGCACTGTTGATCTACGACAAGCCCGGCTCGCATGAGGCGCTGGAGGATTCGGTGCGCGAGGCGGTCTACGGCGAGTACTTCGCGCTGTCCAGCGATTCGCGCTGCGTCGGCGGCGCGCAGCTGCAGCCGGTGCAGACCGCCACCACCGTCCGGGTGCAGGACGGCCGGACGCTCACCACCGATGGGCCGTTCGCGGACACCAAGGAGGTGTTTGGCGGCTACTACGTGTTCGACGCCCAGGATCTGGACGAGGCGATCGAGCTCGCCGCGCGGATCCCGTCGGCCCGGCTGGGCGGCTCGGTGGAGGTCCGTCCGCTGGTGGAGAGCTAGCGCTGCAGCCGGATGACTCCACCGCGGGCCGGACCCCGGCGAGGCCGGATGCCAAGCGGCCGGCGCTGGAGCGGGTATTTCGCGAGGAGTGGGGCCGCGTACTGGCCTCGCTGATCGGCTTCCTCGGTGACTTCGACAGCGCCGAGGAAGCCCTTCAGGGGGCCTTCGCGGTTGCCGCCGAGCGCTGGCCGCGCGATGGCGAGCCGGCGAACCCGCGCGCCTGGCTGGTCACGACCGCGCGTAACCGGGCGATCGACCAGATCCGGCGCGAGCGCACGCTGGCGGCGAAGACCCGTCAGCTCGAGACTCCACCGGCCACGGAGGACGAGATCGACGACACGGTGATAGAGGACGAACGACTCGAGCTGATGTTCAGCTGCTGTCACCCGGCGCTGGCCACCGAGGCACAGGTGGCACTGACCCTGCGCGCCCTCGGAGGGCTGAGCACGGAGGAGATCGCGTCCGCTTTCCTGGTCTCCGGGGAGACGATGAAACGACGGCTCTCGCGCGCCAAAACGAAGATCAAGGCGACCCGGATCCCCTTCGCGGTGCCCCCGGCTCATCGGCTGCCCGACCGGCTGCACGCGGTCCTGGCCGTCATCTACCTGATCTACAACCAGGGCTATGGCGGCCAGGTCGATCTGGCGGTCGAGGCGATCAGGCTGGGCCGGCTCCTGGCCATGCTGATGCCGGATGAGCCCGAGGCCCACGGGCTGCTTGCCCTGATGCTCGTCCACCACGCGCGTCGCCGGGCCCGGTTCGTCGATGACGAGCTGGTGCTGCTGGCGGACCAGGACCGCTCGCTGTGGGACGCGGATGAGATCGCCGCCGGCCAGGAGCGGCTCGATCGGGCAATCGCGCTGCGCGGCCGCGGCCCCTACGTGCTACAGGCCGCGATCGCCTGCCTGCAGACCGAAGCGCCGATCGACTGGCCGCAGATCGTCGAGCTCTACAGCCAGTTGGTGAAGCTCACGGGCTCGGCGGTCGTCGAGCTCAACCGCGCCGTTGCCGTGTCCGAGACGGGCCGCATCGGTCAGGCGCTCCAGATTGTCGACGGGCTGGAGCTGGACGATTACCGGTACCTGCACTCGACGCGGGCCGAACTGCTGCGCCGCCTCGGGCGAACCGAGGAGGCCCGGGAGTCCTACCGGCGCGCGCTCGAGCTCACGAGCTCAGCGCCCGAGCGCCGCTTTCTCAGGCGGCATTTGGCCGAGGACTGATCACGGCGAGCGGAGCCGAACCACCGATCTTCCCGGGGTCAGCTTCAGTCCGCCGCGCCGGCTGTCGATACGAGCGGGAATTCGCGACCGCGACAGCCGATGAGACAGACGATCACGGATCTCCGCAGCGGAGACACAGCCGCAGCCGCCGCGCCGGCCGCGCGGGTCGCGCGGGTCGCCCCAGCGTCCTCGGCGACAGCCACGGCGCCTGCGACAGCCACGGCGCCTGCGACCGCGGCCCCTGCGGTCATCCACCGCGCGGAAGGGTTCTCCCGGCCCCCTACCCCGGCGCGGCGGCGGTTCTACGTGCCGTTGCGCGTCCGGGCGCTGAGCACGATGCTGCTCGGTCTGATCTGGGTGGGCTTCTCCCTGTGGCTCTCGCGGACTTGGATCAAGACGCTCGGCCACGAGATCACACTGCCGCTGGCCGCAGTCGTCATCACCGGAATCGCCCTGATCCCCGGTTACCTGAACATCCAGCTGATCAGCGCGATCCTGATCGACCGACCACGGCAGCTGAGCTTTGACGGCGCTTTCCCGGCCGTCACTCTGATGGTCGCCGCCTACAACGAGGAGATTTCCATCGCCCAGACCCTCGACTACGTGCTCCGCACCGACTACCCGGGGGATTTTGAGGTGCTGGTGGCTGACGACGGGTCGACCGACCGGACGCGCGAGATCGTGGCTGGGTACGCGGAGCGCTATCCGTCGGTGCGACTGGTCTCAGCACCGCACGGGGGAAAGGCGCGAACGTTGAACTACGCCCTGCAGACGGTGGACACACCGCTGGTCTCGACGATCGACGCCGACACGCTGCTCATGCCCTACTCACTGGGTCGCGCCGTGGCCCGATTGCTCAGCTCGCCCCCCGACACGGTGGCGGTGGCCGGCGCGGTACTGGTGCGAAATTCTCGACACAACCTGCTCACCCGCGCTCAGGAATGGGACTACTTCCTGGGCATCGCCTCGGTCAAGCGGGCTCAGGGACTGCTCCAGGGCACCCTCGTCGCCCAGGGCGCGTTCAGCGTCTACGACACCACGGCCCTGAAGTTGATCGGCGGCTGGCCCGACCGGATCGGTGAGGACATCGTCCTCACCTGGCGGCTGCTGCTCCAGGGCGGGCGCAGCGTATTTGAGCCGACCGCCGTGGCCTTCACCGAGGTCCCCGACGGCTGGCGCGCGTTCGCCCGCCAGCGCCGGCGTTGGGCCCGGGGGATGATCGAGGGACTGCGTGACCACGGCTTCGGTCTGCTCCGAAGCGCGCGACTGTACTCCCACTCGGTGGCCACCAATTTCCTGTTCCCGTTTCTCGACGGCTGCTTCACGCTGGCCTTCATCCCCGGTGTCGTGCTGGCCCTGTTCGGGGACTTCGCCATCGTCGGCCCGATGACCCTGATGGTCATGCCGCTGAACGCGCTGTTGGGCAGCATCATGTTCTTTCACCAGAGGCGCGTCTTCTCGAGCGTGCAGCTCAAGGTGCGCAAGAACAAGCGCGGCCTCTTGTTCTACTTCTTCTGCTACCAGTTCCTGATGTCGCCGATCTCGCTCGGCGGCTACGCGCTCGAGGCGCTGGGCACCCGCCGCAGGTGGTAACGGACCCCGGCGCCTCAGTCGATCAGCCGGCGCTCCAGTCGCCACACGGCGAGGCGCCACATCACCAGCGCAAAGACCAGGAGCGCCACGGCGTGGAGCAGATCAGCGGTGCCGATCCTGGCCAGGGAGACGTCCCGGACCAAGGCCACGCAGTGGTAGAGCGGGTTGAACTGGGCGATCGTGCGCAGGCCGCGAGGTAGTGAGGAGATCGGGAAGAAGGTCCCGGCGACCAGGAACATGGGCGTCAATACCGCGCTGGTCACGTAGTTGAAGTTGTCAATCGTCTTGGCCACGGCGGCAATCAGCACGCCAAAGGCGGCGAAGCCAAATCCGGTCACGAAGCCAATCAGCGGGACGAGCAGCATCCCCGGCTCGGGCGGCAGACCGAAGGCCATCGCCACCACCAGCGGAGCTAGGCCGTAGACACCGGATCGGATCGAGATCCACAGGATCTCGGCCGTGACCAGCTCCTCGACATCGACCGGAGCCGCCAGCAGGGCGTCATAGGTGCGCTGGAACTGCCAGCGGATGAACGTGTTGAACATGCCTGGGAAGGCGGAGGAGAACAGCACCGCGGTGGCCACCACGCCCGTTCCCACGTACTCCACGTAGCGCAGATGCCCGAAGTGGTGAAGCAGTGAGCCGAGGCCCAGACCGAAGGCGAGCAGGTAGATGATCGGCTGCACGATCGAGGAGAACGTCGTCGCCTTCCAGTAGCGCCGGAACAGGACGACGTCGCGCATCATCACCCCGGCCATGGCCGCCGGGTCGAGCCGCTGCATGCGGCGCGGGACCCGCGCCTGGGCCACTCGGGCTTGTCCGGCCGCGACGCTCATTCGATCTCCGCGCCGGTCAGGGCGACGAAGGCATCCTCGAGGTTGGCCGGGCGCCTGACCCCGCGGGGAGCCTCGCCATTCAGGTCCTCGGCACCGAGCAGAGCGACTGCCGGGCCGCTGCGCCGGTGCGCCCAGCCCTGCTCCTTGGCTCTAGCCTCCACCGCGGCCAGCTCGGCCGGCGGCCCATAGACCTCAAGCACCTCGCGGCCCGCGTGCGCGCGCACCAACTCGGCCGGGGTTCCCTGGGCGATGATCCTCCCGCCCGACATGACGGCCACCGTGTCGGCCAGCCGTTCAGCTTCCTCGATGTAGTGCGTGGACATGAGCACTGTCACGCCCTCCGTGCGCAGACCGTCGATCAGCGACCACAGCTCCTGACGGACCTGGGGATCGAGGCCGACAGTCGGTTCGTCGAGCAGGACCAGCGCCGGGCGGTGGATGAGACCCCGGGCGACCAGGAGCCGGCGGCGCATCCCGCCCGAGAGCTCGCGCACGATGGTGTCGGCGCGCGACCCCAGATTGGCGAGGAGAAGCGCCTGATCAACCGCGGCGGTCCGCTCGGTTCGGGGGACGCGGTAGAGCCGGGCGAACACGCCAAGAATCTGCCGGCAGGTCAGCTCGACGTCCAGGTTGTCGAGCTGCGGCACCACGCCCATCGCCATGCGGGCCGCCTTTGACTCGGCCGGGAGGCGGTAGCCCAGAACCTCGATCTTGCCCTCGTCGGCCAGCGTCTGCGCGGTCAGCATGCGCATCGTGGTCGACTTGCCCGCGCCGTTGGGGCCGAGCAGGCCAAAGCAGACCCCGGCGGGCACCACCAGGTCAAGGCCGGTGACGGCCCGGATCTGACCGAAGCGCTTGCTGACTCCGGCCAGCTCGATGGCGACGGTTTCACTCACGCCGGCCAGCATAGGGCCGCCCGGCGCCGGCTCGCTCGTCAGGGCGCCGCCGCGCCGCCGCCGTTTCCAGGCTCACCGCCGGACATCTTGAACAGCTGGGCCAGCTTGGCCGCCACCATGATGTCCCCGGCCAGGGCGACCCGGCCGGTGAAGTAGGCCTGCATCGGGTCCGAGTTGCCACTGACCAGGCGCAGAAATTCGACCCCGTCCAGCGTGATGGTCAGCCTCGGGTCGGGCCCGGGCAGTCCCTTGACGATGCTCGCCTTGCCGTCCTGGACGACCAGGTGGTAGACGTCGGTCTCGCCGTCTGTACGTCCGGTGATGCACCAGCGGATCGTGGTCTCCACGCCCTCGGCCTGGGCGCTGTCCATCTGCTTGGGCATCTGCCAGAAGATCCCGTCCAGGACCGGCTTGCGGGCCGGCGAGCGCATCAGCTGCTCGAGCCGCTCCTCGGGGGCGTCCCGGACCAGGCGGCCGAAGCCGTCGGCCAGTAGGGAGGGGGCATCGGCGGCCAGACGCCTGACCGCGTCGAGGGCTCGTTGGGGGTCGAACTCGAAGTCCGGCATCGACAAGGACGGTACAGGGTGCGATCCGCAGCTCAACCGTCCCTCGGACATTGACGCCGATATCCGGTCAGTGAGACTTCGAGAGCTCCGCGGATCGTCCGCGCATGCGCTGTGGCTGGTGGCGGCGCTCGCCCTGGTGGCAGTCCTGGCCGTGCTGGTGGGCTCACGCCGGGACGACTCTCCTCGCTCGTCGGCTGGGACGTCGCCTGGACGGCTGCCGCGGTCAGCGGCCCTGGTCGGCACACTGCTGCGCGCCGCGCTGCCGCTCCGGCCGAACCGTACGCGCTGGACCCTGTGGTCGGCCGCGTCCGTCTGCTGGCTGGTCGGCCAGCTGGCCTGGAACGTCTTCGGCGCTGACCAGCTTCCCCACCTCGCCCAACCTGGCCGATTTCGGATGGTGGGGCTTCGCCGTCCTGGTCATCATCAGCATGACGCGCAACCGGGCCCCGTCGCGCGCCGTGCGGCTGGTCGCCCGGGCCGAGACGCTCCCGGTGATCGGCGCCGCCGTCGCGCTCTGCCTTCGCCTCGCTCTGGCACGACGCCACGGTCTCCACACTGGCGCTCGTGTCCCGCGCTGTCGGCGCTCGTCTATCCGGCCCTCTACGTCTCGGCGGCCGTCCTGATGCTCCAGGCGATGATCGGCGGTTCGCTGGCCGGGTCGCGCTCGCAGGCCCTCCGGTTCGCGCTGGGCGGCATGGCCGCCCAGGCCGTCGCCTTCGCTCTGTGGAGCGTCCAGCTGCTGAACCAGACCTACGTGCCCGGGCGCGACGCTGCTCGATCCGCTGTGGGTGGTGGGGCTGGTCGCGATCGGCGGCGGGGGCGCTGCTGGCCGCGCGGGCGCCCGAGGAGGTCAGCCGAGCTCGACGAGCCCGCCAAGCGGGGCGGCGGTGCTGCCCGCGGCCATGTTCGTCCTCCTGCTCGCGGTCCTGGTCAGGGCGGCTCTCACCCACGAGCCCCGGCCCGGCGCTGATCATCCTCGGCGCCGGCCTCCTCCTTTCCGGCGGTCGCGCTGATCGTGCGCAGCTCAGCTGCTCGAGCGCCGGCTGCGCGAGATGCTCGAATGGGAGCGGGCGACCCTGGCCAGCCTGGCCGACCGGGAGGAGCAGCTGGCGCGCAGGAACGAGCAGCTGCTCGAGGACTCGCGTCGCGACCCGCTGACCGGGATGCGCAACCGTCGGGCGCTGGCCGATGACCTGCCCAAGCTCGAGGCAATCCACCGCGAGCGGGGCGATGGCTTCGCCCTGGCCCTGTGCGACGTCGACCACTTCAAGGCCTACAACGACCGCCTCGGACACCTGGCCGGCGATCAGGCCCTGCGGGCCATCGCCGCCACCGTGCGCGGCGCGCTGCGGGCCGGCGACATCGCCTACCGGTTCGGCGGTGAGGAACTGCTCCTGGTCATGCCGCGACACCGATACCGAGGCGGCGCTGGACGGCGGCCGAGCGGGTCCGCCAGGCGGTGGAGCGGGTGGCGATCCCGCATCCGGGCGGGATCGGCGGCGTGCTCACCGTCTCGATCGGTCTGGCCGCCGGAGAGCGAGGACGCCGCCGCGCTCCTGGCCCGGGCCGATGCCGCGCTCTACGAGGCCAAGCGCGACGGGCGCAACCGCGTGGTGGCCGCGGCCGGCGGCAGCCCGGTGCCTGTCGGCGTGGCCGGACGCGAACCGTGACCGAGGAGCCCGTGCCGCGCCACCTGCGCAGCATGCTCGCCGTCTCGCGCGCGGCCGCCGCCGGTCACGGCGTCGGCCCCGTGCTCGACGCGCTGACCGAGACGATCCGCTCCGAGCTCTCCTTCCAGGTCGTGGCCGTGCGGCTGCTCGACCGCGAAGACCGGCAGCTCAAGTGCGTGGCCGTGCTGGGTGACGACGAGGCGCGCAAGGTTCTGCTCGGCACGGTCAACCCATGGCAGCGAGTGGGAGCAGCTCCTGAAGTCTCACGATCACGAGCGCGAGGGCGCGATCTGGCTTCCCGCCGGCTCACATGAGTGGGACGACGAAACCGTGTCTCTGGGTGCCGCCGGCCGCCTCCGCCCCGAAGCCCGACGCCTGGGATCCCGACGACATGCTGCTGCTGCCGTTGCGCGACTCGAGCGGCGAGATCCTCGGCGTGGTGTCCGTCGATCAGCCGCTCGGCGGGCGCCCGTCCCGGCGACGCCGAGCTGGCCTGCCTGATGGCCGTCGCCGACCACGCCGGCCTGGCTCTGGCCCAGGCTCAGCGCGAAACGTGGCACGCCGCAGCCGCGGGCCGCCAGTCCTCCGAGCTGCTGCTCGCCGCGGTGATGCTGCTGGCCGAGACGCTCGATCTTCGCGACGAGGGCACCGCCCGCCACTCCCTGACCGTCGGTGGGTACGCCCGCCAGACCGCGCTCGCCCTCGGCCTCGCCCCCGAGCGAGTGGAGCGCATCCACGCCGCCGGCGTCCTGCACGACCTCGGCAAGCTCGGGATCGCCGATGCGATCCTTTACAAGCCCGGGCCGCTTCGAGGAGAGCGAGTGGCGCGAGATGCACCGCCATCCCGAGATCGGCGCCCGGATCCTCGAGCACGCCGGCCTGACCGACATCGCCACCTGGGTACGAGGCCACCATGAGCGCGTCGACGGCCGGGGGTATCCGTTCGGGCTGAGCGGCGAGGAGGTCGCACTCGAGGCGCGGATCCTGGCCGTCGCCGACGCCTACGAGGCGATGATCGCCGACCGACCCTACCGACAGGGCATGCCCGGCGCCGAAGCCCGGGAGGAGTTGCGCCGCTGTGCCGGCACCCAGTTCGATCCCGTCGTCGTCGAGGCATTCCTGGAGGCGCTGGATGAATCGGGAGACCCGGTGTTTGAGCAGGTGGCCGAAGCGCTGCCGGCAGGACTCGTCTGAGCCGGTCCTCACCACTACCATGCCCGATCGCGGGCGGTTAGCTCAGCTGGTAGAGCGCCTGCCTTACAAGCAGGAAGTCGGCGGTTCGAGCCCGTCACCGCCCACTGGGATGGCCGAAGCGGTGAAAGCCGCTGGCCAACCCGAACCGTTCTTACGCTGGCCGGGCGCTGCGGTTCGCTAGACGCGCGCCAGCGCGCAGGGCCCGCGGCATCCGGCGGGCCAGAGAGACGGCGACCCGGTCAGACCGTCGCATGTACTTGGCAGCGCCGTCGAGCTCCACCCGCGGTGTGCGTCCCTCGCCCAGTGCGTAGACATGCCATGAGCCCGGGACGCCCTTGAGTTCGTGCTCGCCGCGATCGGCGAAACGCATTCCCGAGCCAATCACGAGTTCCTTGACGGTGGAGGACACAACGATTTCCCCCGGCCCGGCGAGCGCGCCGACACGCGCGCCGATGTGGACGGCCAGGCCGCCGAGGTCCGCCCCGATCGCCTCACACTCCCCGGTATGGACACCGCTCCGCAGCTCGATGCCCAGCTCGGTGACCCCATCGCGCAGCGCCTCGGCGCATCGCATCGCCATTGCCGGGCCGTCGAACGCAGCCAACGCCCCGTCGCCGATGTGCTTGACGACCCTCCCGCCATGCTCTGAGACGGTGCGGTCGACCAATTGGTCGTGGCGCTCGAGCACCTCGCGCCAAGCGCGATCGCCCAGCTCCGCGGCCCGCCTCGTCGACGCGACTATGTCCGTGAACAGAACGCTGGTCAATATCCGGTTTGGCTCGGTGCGGTGGACCGCACCCATGACGAACCGCTCGATCTCATCGCCGATCACTCGGAAGTCTCGCAGCCAGAAGAGATGGTCGATCCCCGGGAAGGTGGCGAAGCGTGCCCCCGCGATACCGTCCGCCACCCGCTGGCCTGCCTCCGCCGGCACTAGACGATCGCCGTCAACGTGCAGCACGAGCGTCGGGACGCGCACGGACGGGAGGACATCGCGTATGTCGATGTGGAGAACCGTCTCGAGGAGCGCCCGGGCCATTCGGGGGCTTGCCGCCGCCCGCTCGAAGATCCCGAACGCGCGCTTCTGCTGCTCAGTCGCACTGGGGCCAAAGATCTCCATCAGCCTCGCCCCGTCGCCCCAGTGCTCGATGACCTCTTGCATCTCGCGAGTCGTCGTCCGGGCGCGGTCGACCGTCTCAGCTGAAAAGTGCTCGGGCGCCGCGGTAGGCCAGACGGCGAATGTGCCGTACAAGATCAGTGAGGTGATCCGCTGCGGGCGCATCGCGGCCATCAAGACCGACGTGGGGCCGCCCTCGGAAATGCCGAACAGCACCGCCCGTTCCGAGCCCGCGGCATCCAGAACCGCCTCGATGTCGGCAACGCGCTCCTCGAGTGTGGGCAGTTCCGCAACGGGATCGGACAGACCGGTACCCGGCTTGTCATAGAGGATCAGCCGCGCGAACGAGGCCAGCCGGACGGCAAGTCCGGAGATTCCGGGGTCAGTCCATTGCAGATCGAGATGCGAGATAAAGCCAGGCGAGACGAGTACGTCGACCGGCCCGTCGCCGACCACCTGATAGGCAATCGAGACCCCGTCGCGCTTGACGTAGCTCGTGGGCGGGAGCTGCACGCAGTGAGTCTACGGCCGAGGGGATGGTCTCAACTGATCGACGGTGCGGCTCCCGCGTCCCGCTGTGTGCTCGCGGCGCGCAGCGCCGAAGTTCGCGTCGAGCTACAGGGTCGGCTCAGACGCAGCCGAGCGCAGCATGAGGACGTGCTCGGGGTTGATGGCGACAGGCTCGCCGGTCGCCACCTCGGTCACCCAGGCGAGCTGCATGATCGAGCCGCGGGCGGCGGCGATGATCGTGGCTTCGACGTCCTTCGGGTCCCCTTGCACGCGAAGGCGCTCGCCGCCCACGAGAAAGATGTCTGTGGTGGGCGTCAACTGGTGGCTACTCACGCCTCGAACTCGAGGACCGAGTACGCGTTGCAGCCTAGGACCTCGCAGCCGTCGTCCGGGCGCGCGCCCGGCGGTTCGTGGAAGACCAGAAACGGCTGGTGTGAGCCCATGTCGAAAATAGCGGTGACGATCCCGCCGTGGATCGGGTCGGGGGCGCCGACGGTGGTGACGCAGTCGCGGTCGCCGCGCCGCGTCCACAGCTCGAGGATCCGACGGCCCCGAGGGGGCCGCCCCATGCGCAGCTCGACCTCACGGCGCAGGTCTCGATAGCGGGCCTCGCTCGAGCGCTCGCCCTCCGCGCCGCTCGGAACGAAGAACGCGGTCATACCTACAGACCCCGCTTTCGTGCGTCCTGGTCCAGCGCGGCGGCGATCGCCGCGGGATGGACCTGAGCCTCCAGGTCGGCGAGTCGCTTCTCCTGCCGCTGGGACTCTCGGTACACCGAGTCCTGGAGCCCTTCGAGAAGCTCCTCCAGATGGGCCAGCCGGCGTTCGAGCGCGTCTGCCCGCGGGACATCGGCCAGCGAATCTGGGCTGGGCGCCTCATCGCGGGCCTGGCGGCGCATCTGCCTGATCCGGCTCACGAGCCCCTCTCGCTCAGGGGTGCTCACCGGCCACCGCTGCGTTGTCCGCGGTGAGTCCGCGGCCGCTCTGCTCGCGGCGGATAGCGCTCCCGCTCCTCGTCGGTCATCTTCCGGATGACCAAAGAGCCGTCCTCAACCTGCTCGCGGACCGTCTCAAGCTTGGCCTGACGCCGCTCCTCGGCGCGCTCCCGGGTGGTCTTCATCGAAGCGCCCATCCAGTGGTCAGGTTCACGTTGGCCGGGCCGCCGGACCAAGACCGAGGCAACACCCTGCGAGACATCCAGGCTCCTTCCGGCCTTGACGCTGTCCGGCATGCGAGCTCATCGGAGGCTCCACAGCGCCGGCGAGCAACTCCGGGCAAGCGTAAATTGCTGGCCAATCGAGGTTAGCACCGAAACCGGGGGGCAAGAACGGGCTCGCCTTGACACGCCGCTAGACTCGTAAACGGCCGAGCATCCGCTCGACTGTATTCGCAGTGCCCCGCGTCTCCGCAGCCGTTGTACCTTTTCAGCGTCCTCCGAGTTTCGCAGTGCACATAACCGGAGGAATGTCATATGGCAACCGGAACCGTGAAGTGGTTTAACGACGACAAGGGCTTTGGATTCATCACTCCTGATGATTCCGGCCAGGATCTGTTCGTTCATCACTCGTCGATTCAGGGCAATGGCTACAAGTCATTGGCCGAGGGCTCGAAGGTGAGCTACGACGCCGAGCAGGGCCCCAAGGGTCCCGCTGCGGCGAACGTCCAGCCTCTCTAAGGCCCGTACCAGCGACGGAGGGCTCAGTCCCTCCGTCGCTCACCCTCGGCAGCTCCGAGACTGGGCTGTGCTCCAGTCTCCCCGCTTCAACTCGGAGGAGAACAGATGTCCTCACGCGGCAAGAAGAAGACCACCATGGCCAAGCTCACCCGCGAGAGCCGGCTCCGCGAGCGCCGCCAGGAGAAGCAAGCCAAGAAGAACGCACGGCGGCAGGCAGCACTGGATCCGGTAAGCCAACCGGTCGAGACTGACCTGACCGACCTGACCGACGTGCCCGAAGCAGACTTGGCCGAGGCAGGAAATTCCCCCGCCCCGGACCTGACGTAGACGGCCCGGCGCGGCGAGGTCCCGCTCCTCGCGTGGAACTCGAACTCCCGGGTGGCTCAAACTAAAGGGCAGTGTTCACCGCCCGGCTCGACGATCACCATCATCTTCGGCTCTTCGAGGAGTCCGATGCCGCCGACCTCTACGCGGTCGTAGCCGCCAGCCGCGACTATCTGGCCCGGTGGATGCCCTGGGCCGCGGGGCAGACCGAGGCCGGCACACTCGAGTTCATCCAGGCCAGCCGGCGCCAGTTCGCCGCCAACCAGGGTTTTCAGGCCGCGATCATCGCCGGCCGAGAGATCGTCGGAACGATCGGTTTTCACCGTGTCGACTGGGAGCACCGCAGCACCAGCATCGGCTACTGGATCGCGCAGGATGCCCAGGGCCGCGGGATCGTCACGCGGTCCGCTCGCGCGCTGGTGGATCACGCCATCGGGGTCTGGGGGATGAACCGGGTGGAACTCCGGGCCGGGGTTGAGAATCTGCCCAGCCGCCGGGTCGCCGAGCGCCTCGGGTTCAGCTACGAGGGCACGATGCGGCAGGCCGAGCGCCTCGGAGATGTCTACCTCGATCACGCTGTCTACTCGGTCCTGTCCAGCGAGTGGGGCGACCGTGGCACCGTCGTCGAGGGCGGCGCTCGACGTGGCTGAGATCGGCCGGCGCCGTCCCGCGGCGTCCCGAGCTCAGCTGCTCCAGGGGTGTCAAGGACACTCTCTTACTAGGCAGTGCATATGCAGAGCCCATAGACTGCCTGCAGTCGATGACTGCGATTGGGGGAATTCCGATGCCGCTGACCACGCTCCCCTCATGGGCTCGAGTTTTTGGGAAGGGCGTGATCGCCGTGATGGCGGCAGTGTTTCTCGCAGCCTGCGGCTCTTCGACGAGCTCATCCTCCGGACATAGCCCGAAGTCCAGCGGCGCGAGTGGCGCCTGCGGAGGGTGCTCGGCGCACGGCACGGTCAACGTCCTCTACGCCGGCTCGCTGGAGAACGTGATGAACAAGAGCATCGGACCGGCCTTCCAGAAGGCCACCGGCTACACGTTCAGCGGCTTCCCGGCCGGCTCCAAGGACCTGGCCAGCGAGATCAAGGGCAAGGTCCGGCAGGGTGACGTGTTCATCAGCGCCTCGCCCAAGGTCAACCAGCACGCTCGAGGGTCCGGCCAACGGGAGCTGGGTGTCCTGGTATGCGCCCGTTCGCCAGCACCTCGCTGGTCCTCGGCTACAACCCGCACAGCAGCTTTGCCGGTGCGCTGCGCAACCAGGGCCCTGGTACAAGGTCATCGCGCGGCCGCGGCTTCCGCCTCGGGTTCACCGATCCCAAGCTCGATCCCAAGGGCGTGCTGGCCGTGGCCGCGCTCGATCAGGCGGCCGGCGCCGACCACGAGCCCGCGCTCGAGGCAGATCGCCGGCCGATCAGTCCGACCTGTTCCCCGAGCAGGACCTGGTCGGCCGCCTGCAGGCCGGACAGCTCGACGCCGGGCTTCTTCTACACCGTCGAGGCCAGCGCGGCGCAGATCCCCACGGTCCCGCTGAGCCCGATCCAGGAGAACGCCAGTACACGATCACCGTCCTGCACCGCGCGCCCGCATCGCCGGGGCGCGGCGGCGTTCGTGAAGTTCCTGCTCGGCGCGCCAGGGCCAGTCGCTGCTGCGCTCGGCCGGGCCGTGGCCAGACGCCGCACACGCCGTCGGCGTCGGGCACGGGTTCCCGCCGAGCTGATCAGGTGATCAGAGCGCCGTCGTGAACGCCGCGATCTCCACGGCGCCGCGGCGAGCCGCGCCGTGGCGCTCGTGGTGCGGCCCGTCGCCGTTCTCTGGGCGGGCTGCTGGCGCTCTACCTGCTGGCGCCGATCGTGGTGCTGGTCGTGCACCTCGCTCTCCGGCGGTCGGGGCTTCTCCACACGCCGGGCTGGGCCCGGCGCTGTGGATCTCGCTCCTCACGGCGACCATCTCCACCGCCATCATCGCGGCTGCTCGGCATCCCGCTGGCCTGGGCTCTGGCCCAGGACCGCGCAGCCGCGCTCTGGGACGCGGTCGGGGTGGCCGTGCAGCTGCCGCTGGCCCTGCCGCCGCTGATGAGCGGGATCCTGCTGATCGAGGTGGTCGGCCCCTACACGCTGCTCGGCCGGCTGTTCGGCGGCGGCCTGACCGACACGACGGCGGCGATCGTGGTCGCCCAGACGTTCGTCTCCGCGCCGTTCCTGATCGTCGGCCGCCCGCTCGGCGTTCGCCACCGTCGACCCAGCTCTGCTCGAGGTGGCGGCCACGCTCGGGCACGGCGGCTGGTCGCGCTTTCGCCGGGTCAGCCTGCCCCTGGCCGGCCCCGGCATCCGGGCCGGGCTGCTGCTCTCCTGGCTGCGGGCGTTCGGCGAGTTCGGCGCCACGGTGATCCTCGCCTACCACCCGTACTCGCTGCCCGTGTTCACCTTCGTCCAGTTCAGCTCCACCGGGCTGCCCAGTTCGCTGCCGCCCACCGGCGTGGCCATCGTCGCCGCGGCGCTGGTCCTGCTTCTGGCTCGCTGGCGGCCGGGGCGCTGGGCCTGGGACGCTCTGCGCCGCCGCACCCCACACGGCCGGACGGGTGGCGACGCGGTCGCGCTTGGAGGCCGAGGTGCCGGTATCGAGCGGCGACCGCAGCGCGGTGGCCTCGACTTCGACCTGCACGACCAGATCGGCGACCTTCCAGCTCGAGCTGGCCCACGAATGTCACGCCCCGCATCTGGCGATCCTGGGCCCGTCGGGCGCCGGCAAGTCCTTCACGCTGCGCTGCTTGGCCGGCCTTCGCGGGGTGGGCGTCGGCTCGGTTCGGGCGGCCGGCCGCGATCGTCGGCCACCTCCGGCCGAGGAACGCCGCGTCGGCTGGGTACCGCAGGATGCTGCCCTGCTGCCGCATCTGAGCGTGTGGCGCCAGGTCACCTTTGGCGTGGGAACCGATCCGGCCCGCGCCGCCGCCTGGCTCCGGCGCCTGGGCATCGGCGACCTTCACGACCGGCTCCCCAGCCAGCTCTCCGGCGGCCAGCGTCAGCGGGTCGCTCTGGCCCGGGCGCTTGCCCTCGAGCCCGATCTCCTGCTCCTCGATGAGCCGTTCTCCTCACTCGACGCCCCGGTGCGCGACGAGCTTCGCCGTGAGCTGCGTCGGGTGCAACGCGAAGTCGGTGTCGCCACCGTGCTGGTCACGCACGATCCGGAGGAGGCCGCCCTCCTGGCCGAGGAGGTCATCGTCCTCGCCGCCGGGGGTGCGCTCCAGGTGGGCACGCGGCGGGCCGTGTTCGAGCGCCCAGCCTCGCCGACCGTGGCTCGGCTGTTGGCGATCGACAACCTCCGCTCGGGCCTGATGCTGACCGATGGCCGCGTCCTGAGCGAAGGGACCGAGCTGTCGGTGAGCCAGCCCGGCCCCCGCCCGGGAACCGCTGTCTCCTGGTGCGTGCGCGCCGAGAACGTGTCCCTCCGGCCCGAGGCCGAGGCCGCGCCCGACACGTACGCCGCCGTGGTCGAGGACGTGCTCGACCTCGGGTCCAGGCGCGAGGTCACAGCTCGCCTGACCGGCGGGCTCGGGTTGACTGTGAGGACGGTCGGCGGGCGGGATCTCGAGCCCGGGCTGAAGTGCTGGCTGCGCGTCCCCCCGGACGAGGTCACGCTTTGGCCGGTCGGGTCGGGGGGCGACAGCCTCGAGCCCGGCGGCGGCAGCCGGGTCCCCTGACCAGAGCTCAGCGCGCTGCCGGAGCGGTCCTGTGGGCGGGAACCGGGCTGTCGGGACCGCGCCGCGACGGTCCGAACGAGATCCTCAGAAGAGCACCTCCGCTGGGGGCGTTGGCGGCCTGAGCGAACCCGCCGTGAGCCTCGGCTGCCTGCTTGACGATGGCCAGCCCAAGTCCCGAGCCGGACATTCGGCGAGCTTCATCGGCGCGATAGAACCGGTCGAAGACGTGGCCCAGGTCCGCGGCCTTGAAGCCCGGGCCATGGTCGCGCACGGTCAGCTGGTCGTCGCGGAGGAGTACCTCCACCGGCCCGGCGGGCGGGCTCCACTTGCGCGCGTTGTCGATCACGTTGGTCACGGCACGCGCGACGCGGTCCGGGGAGTTGACGATCACGGTCGGATCGAGCTCGAGCTCGAAGCTCATCTGCGGCGCGCGTCGCTGGGCGCGGGCCGCCGCGTCGCGCACGATCACGTCGAGCTCGAGCGCCTCGGTGTGCTCGCTCGGCGTCGTCCCGCGGGCCAGCTCCAGCACATCGGATACCAGCTGCGTCAGCTCGTCCAGTTCAGCCACGATCGCCCCCTGGAGATCCTCGCGCTCCGGCGCGGGGAGACGGTGGGACTCCAGGAAGATCTGGATGTTGCTGCGCAGGGCGGCCATCGGCGTGCGCAGCTCGTGCGAGGCGTCGGCGATCAGGTGACGCTGGGCGGTGATCGAGCGCTCCAGCGCATCGAGGGTCTCGTTGAAGCTGGCGGCCAGCCGGCGAAGCTCGGTGGCCCCCGTCTCGTCGAGTCGCCGGGGGCGGTCAAGCGCGCTGGTCACCTGCTCGGTCTTCTCCGAGAAGCGCTCGATCGGGGCCACGGCGCCGCGGGCGATGAGCGCACCGAGGAGCCCGGCCAGGATCACGCCGCCGCCGATCAGCAGCGCGTAGGTCAGCAGGAGACCACTCAGCACCGAGTCCACCGAGGTCAGCGGCAGGGCCACCTCGACCGCCTTGTGGTCGTAGCGGTCTCCGATGGTCAGGACCTCGACGTGAATTCCGCGCACGGTGGCCGATCGGTAGTAGCTGCCCTTGGCCTGGCGGGCGATCTTCCGCACCGCGGCGTCGACCGGCAACTCAGGCGTCCGACCGTCGCCGGCCACGACCTGCCCGCTCGGATAGACGGACTCGAAGTAGCCCGGTGCGCCGCCCAGCGGGGGATTGGCCGGATGCCCCCGGGGGCTTGGCGCCCGAATAACCCGCCGCCGTTGTGCGGCCCGCCCGGCCCGCCCGGGCCGCCCGGCCGTTCGCCGTGCGGCTGCAGGAACGGCGAGGCGCGCGAGCGCAGCTCGGAGCGCAGCTCGCCCAACAGGTGCGAGCGCGTGCTGAGATAGCCAGTCACGCTCAGCGCCACCGCCACCGTGGCCACGGCCAGGGCCACGGCCCCGGCGATCCTCCGGCGCAGGCTCACGACTCGCGCAGGACGTAGCCCACGCCGTGCACGGTCTGGATCAGGCGCGGTTCGCCGCCGGCCTCGAGCTTGCGGCGCAGGTAGCCGATGTACACGCGCAGCGCGTTGCCGGCCATCCCGAAGTCGTAGCCCCAGATGCGGTCGTAGATCAGCTCCGAGGTGAGCACCCGGCGCGGGTTGAGCATCAGCAGCTCGAGCAGCTGATACTCGGTGCGGGTCAGATCGATCAGGCGCTCGCCGATCCGGGCCGCGTGGGCATCCGCGTCCAGCTCGAGGTCGGCGAAGCGCAGCGTGCGCCCGTCCGAGCCCTCCACATGCCGGCGCATGATGGCGTGCAGCCGGGCCTGGAGCTCGCGCACGTCGTAGGGCTTGACCAGGTAGTCGTCGGCGCCGGCCTCGAGGCCGTCCACGCGATCCTCGACGGCGTCGCGGGCGGTGAGCATCAGGATCGGCGTCCGGTTCTCCCGGCGGCGCAGCGTGCGACAGACCTCCATGCCGTCGATGTCGGGCAGGCCGAGATCGAGGATGATCGCGTCGGGAACCGCCGTCTCGGCCTTGAGCAGTCCCTCCTGCCCGTCGGCCGCGAGCAGAACCTCATAGCCCTCCAGGAGCAACGCCCGGCGCAGGGCAGAACGGACGGCATCGTCGTCCTCGATGACCAGGATTCGCACGGGGCTTATTCTCGCCCACCGCTGTGGCAGGCCCGTGAGCAGGTCATAAGGGAATCGTGTGAGGCCGGGTAGGCTCTTTCCCCGGCACGGCGCGATCCCGGCGAGCGGAGGACTGATGAAGACGACCCCCCTGAACGAGAACCTGATCCAGCTGACCAGGCTGGGCTTCGTCAACGCCTACCTGGTTCGGGAGGACGACGGCTACACGTTGGTCGACACCACGCTGCCGCGGGGGGCCGGCCCCCTGATGGCGGCAGCCACTCGGGCCGGAGCGCCGATCCGCCGCATTGCCCTGACCCACGGGCACGGGGATCACGTCGGCTCGGTCGACGAGCTGGCCGTCCGGCTCGGGGACGCGGTCGAGATCTCGCTGGGCGAGATCGACGCCAGGATCCTCGCCGGGGAGAAGGTGGTGGCGAGGAAGCTGACCGGCAGCTGGCCGAAGCTCCGCACCGCTCCGGCGCGGCTGGCTCCCGGAGACCGGGTGGGAAGCCTCGAGGTCGTCCCGAGCCCGGGCCACAGCCCCGGCCACGTCGCGTTTCTGGACACGCGGGATCGCACCGTGATCGCCGGTGATGTGTTCACCTCGATCGGCGGCCTGGCGGTGTCAAACCACTTCCACCTGCGCTTTCCCCTGGCCGCGATGGCCACTTACGACAAGGCTCAGGACCTGGAGTCGGCTCGGGCCCTGCGCGCGCTCAACCCGTCGCTCCTGGTGCTCGGGCACGGGTCCGCGGTGCGCGACCCCGGGCCGGCCATGGATGCGGCCATCACCGCGGCGGCGGCCTAGCCTCCAGTTGATGGCGCGGTTCGAGGTCACCGATCAGCCGGACGCCGGGCGCTACGTCGTCGCGGTGGATGGCGAGCAGGCCGGTCTGCTGCTCTACCGGCTCCAAGGTGACCGGATCACCTTCACCCACGCCGAGATCAACCCGGAGCGCGAGGGCCAGGGGCTCGGGTCGGCGCTCACGGCGCATGCGCTCGATGAGGCCCGGGCCCGCGGACTGGAGGTCCTGCCTCGCTGCCCGTTCGTGCAGGCCTACGTGCAGCGCCACCGGGAGTACGTGGATCTAGTGCCCGAGGACGCCCGAGCGCGGTTCGGTCTCTAGTAGTCGCTGGTTCCTGGAGCGCTGTCGCTTCGACGGCGAAGTTCAGGATGAGCACCCTTCGTGGTTTCTGCGTAATTTCTGGCACGCACCCGGCCGGAGCCCGGTGTGGTCGCAGAATTACGCGGTTTTCGCGTAATCCCCGACACGCAGCTGGCTGGAGCCCGGTGTGCTCGCAGAATTACGCGGTTCCGAGCCCCCGCCGCTGGTCCGCGCTCCGCCTCAACGGCCGTTCTCCACGGACCGCGGAATCGTTGCCGACGTGACGCCGGCGACTCACTCCGTCGGGCGGCTGACCGTCGCGCCGAGGTCGGCCGAGGCCGGAGCGCCGGCGCCCAGGCTGACCACGACCGGTTCGCAGTCCGCGGCCGCGCGCGGCGCTCCGGCCAGGCTCCCCCCCGGCGCAGTCGCCCGCGGCCACCACGCTCTGGCGCCGCCCCTCGAGCCCCAGCCCGCCGAGTCCAGCCAGGAAGAGCAGCCCGGCGCCGATCCCCACGGCGACATGGAACGCGTCCCGGAGGAGGCTCGCGGCTGACCGCGGGCGGCGAAGCGTCCGCTCGGCAGGCGGGGACGGCCGCGGCGTCGATCACGTCCGAACGTCCGCCGCTTGGCCGTCTGCACGGCGGCGGCGCTCGAGGCCGGGCAGGCGGTGCCGAGGCGCTGGTCGAGCAGCGAGCGCGTAGCTGGCCGAGACGACCGCGCCGACCGCCGCCACCGCGATCAGACCGGCCGTGCGGGCGATGGCGTTGTTGACCGCCGAGGCGATCCCGGCCTCCGCCTCGCGCGCGTCGGCCAGGACCGTGGCGGTGAGCGGGGAGACGGTCAGGGCCAGGCCGAACGAGAACACGAGCAGGGCGGGGAGCACGTCGCCGCACAGCGAGACCGAGGTCCCGTAGCGGAGCATGAGCAGGAAACCGCAGCCGACCACGATCGGCCCCGCGGTCAGGAACGGCCGCGGATCCGTAACGGTCGGCCAGCCGGCCCATCCGCGCCGAGAGCAGGAACATGACGCCGGTGGGAACGAGCCCGGTGACCCCCGACTTCAGCGCGCTGTAGCCCGCCACCTGCTGCAGGTAGATGGTCACGAAGAAGCCGAGGATCCCGATCGCCGCCGTACATGGCCAGCGTCTGGGCGTTGGCCACGGCGAAATTGCGCCGCGCGAACAGGTCGAGCGGCAGCATCGGATGGCGCGCTGCGCGACTCGTAGACGACGAAGGCGACCAGCAGCACGACGCCCCGGCGCAAGCGCGCCGAACACCGCCGGATCGGAGAAGCCGAGCACCGGCTGCTCGATCAGCCCGAAGGAGATCCCGGCCAGGCCAGCCGCAGCCAGCGCGGCTCCGGCCCAGTCGATCGCGTGGTGTCGCCGCTCGCGCGCGCGGCCGGGGACCGCGATCCGGGACAGGGCCAGCGCGGCGATCACCAGCGGGACGTTGATGAGGAAGATCCACCGCCACGAGGCCGAGTCGACGATCTGTCCACCGAGCAGCGGGCCGGCCAGGATCCCGATGCCGCCCCAGGCCGTCCAGCGCCCGATCGCCCCGCCGCGCTCGGCGGTCGGGAACACGGCGACGATGATGGCCAGCGCGGCCGGGGTGAGCAGCGCGCCGGAGACGCCCTGAAGGGCGCGGGCGGCGATCAGCACCCCGATCGTCGGCGCCGCGGCGCACAGCGCCGAGCCGATCCCGAACCCGAGCACGCCGGCGGTGAACACGCGCCGTTCCCCGAGCCGGTCGGTCAGCGAGCCGGCCAGCAGGATCAGCGCGCTCAGGGTGAGCAGATAGGCGTTGGAGATCCACTGCTGCGCGGCGAAGCCACCGCCCAGGTCACGGCCGATGGCGGGCAGGGCGACGTTGACCGCCGGTCGAGTCGACCGCCGCGATCGTCGAGGCCAGGATCGCGCTGATCAGCGCCAGGCGCTTGACCCGATCCGATGCCACCGCTTGGCCCACGTCGTCCCCCGGCTGTCGCTGACTCCTGCCAGTCAGCTTGGCAAAGCGGTCAAGGGCGGGCCTGGGGTCAGGCCGGGGAGGTGGCCAGCCCGATCAGTCGTTTGGGACTCACTGTCTGGCTGGCCATGACACAGGTGTGACCGGCGCGCTCCCAGGTCACCACGACCCTGGCGAGGCCCGAGCGCAACACGGAGAAGGTGATCCCGGCCCGCCGGACGGTGCTGGCCGCGGGCGCGCGCAGAGGCGCACCGCCCACGATCGCGTACCCCACCCGCGCTCCGTGCGCGGCGGTGTAGACCACGGTCACGACGCGGCGTCCGCCCACCGTGTCGGTGCGGGTGCCGACCGCACGCCAGCCCACCGTGGCCTGCCAGTCGGGGAAGTAGATCCCGCCCGAGCTAACGTCAAGGCTGCCGCCGGCCTGAGCCGGGGCGGGGCTGGTGGGGGAACGCAGTGCGACCGCGGTCGCGGCGGCCAGACTCGGTGCGGAGGGGGTTCCGCCGCCCGACAGCACGATGACCAGCACCACCGCCACGGCCGCGGCGAGGGCAGCGAGCGATGGCGCCACCAGGCCGAGGGGTAGCCGCGCTCGGCGGCGCGGCCCGCGCTCGGCCGCGCGGATCTGGGCCTCGAGGTCGGCGCGCAGTTCGGCTGGGGCGCAGACATCGAGCGAGCGGACGAGGGCCTTGGCGCGCTCCTGCTCAGCCTCGGGGAACTCTGTCTGGTCGGGCATCCATTTCTCCATTAGGCGAGACTCCGATCGGGGCGGGTTCCTTCCCGGCGCGGGTCGGATTCATCACTGAACTCCCGCGCGATGCGCTGCCGGGCGCGGTATAGGCGAGTCGTGACCGTGGCCTCCCGGGCGCCGAGGGCGGTCGCGGCCTCCCGGTAGGAGAGCCCGAGGATGTCGACGGCCACGAGGGCGAGCCGGAAGTCCTCGGGCAGGCGCCCGATGGCAGCGAAGATCTCGTTCATCTCCGCGGCCCGGTCGGGGTGCGCGGTGCTGCGCGGCTCGGCGGCCGTCTCCTCCAGCGCCGGGGCGACGGTGCGCGGCCGGCGGGAGAGGGTGCGCAGGCGCGAGGAGAACGTGTTGCGAAGCGCCTGCATGAGGTAGCCCCGCTCGCCGCCGGCCTGGATCGTCCTTGGCTTGGCCAGCACGCGGGTGAATGTGTCCTGGACCAGGTCCTCGGCGTCCTCTCGCGAGCCGCACAGGGCCCAAGCGGCGCGATACAGCGCGTCGATGTGCTGGCCCAGCGACGATGGGTCCAGACGCGGCACGGGGTGGATGCTACGCCCGATCACCACCAGGCCGGGAAGGAATCCAGTAACCCGGGGTCTGGAGGACCGAGCCCACCAAACCCGTCGGAGGTCGCACATGTCGCGCAAGCCAGTGAGATTCATCCTCGTCGTCCTGAGCGGCGCCGCGCTCACCGCCGCCGCCGCCTCGGCCTCGGCCCGGCCCGCCGGTGGAGCTGCGGGGCTTGGCGCGCGCACCGCGGCCGCCGGCTCCCGTGTGCAGGTCAGGCCCACCGGCATCGGTGACGTGCTGGTCAACGGCAGCGGATTCACGCTCTACGTGTTCAGCCGCGACGGCCGCAACCGCGACCGCTGTATGAGCATCTCCGGCTGCCGGGGGGCCTGGCCGCTTGACCGCACGCACGGGCGGCCCGTGGCCGGCCGGGGCGCGCGACGCTCGTTGCTGGGCACGATCAAGCTGGCCGGCGGCGTGACCCAGGTCACCTACTCCGGGCATCCGCTCTACACCTACAGCGGCGACAGCTCTCCCGGCCAGACCGGCTACGTCGGCGCCTTCCAGTTCGGCGGCACGTGGCGGGCGATACGCGCATCGGGGCGCCTGGCCGGCTGACCGCCCCCACCCGAGGCACTAGATTGCCGGTGGCGATGCGCCGCAACCTCTTCGAGCCCGAGCACTCCGACTACCGCGAGTCGGTCAGGCGCTTCGTGGCCGAGGAGATCACCGCCCATCACGAACAGTGGGAGGGCGAGGGGATCGTGCCCCGGGAGCTGTTCGCCAAGGCAGCGGCCAAGGGCATGCTGGCCATGCAGGTGCCCGAGGCGTATGGCGGCGCCGGGGTGGACGATTTTCGCTTCAACCAGATCGTCGGCGAGGAGATCAGCCTGGCCGGGGACGCGGGCAGTGGCCTCGGGCTCACCCTGCACAACGACATCTGCCTGCCCTACTTCACCGAGCTGGCCGACGAAGAGCAGCGGGAGCGCTGGCTGCCCGGCATCGCCGACGGCTCGCTGATCACGGCGGTGGCCATGACCGAGCCCGAGATCGGCTCCGATCTGGCCGGGATGCGCACCACCGCGGTGCGCGACGGCGACGCCTACGTGGTCAACGGGTCAAAGACGTTCATCACCAACGGGATCAACTCCGACCTGGTCATCACCGCGGTGAAGACCGCCCCGGGCGAGCGCCACAAGGGGATCTCGCTGCTGGTCATCGAGCGGGGGATGGACGGCTTCCAGCGCGGGCGCAACCTGGCCAAGGTGGGCATGCACGCCCAGGACACGGCCGAGCTGTTCTTCGAGGACGTGCGCGTCCCGGTCGAGAACCGCCTCGGCGAGGAGGGCCAGGGCTTTCGCTACCTGACCGCCAACCTGGCCCAGGAGCGGCTCAGCATCGCCATCGCCGGGGTGGCGGCGGCTCGCGGCGCGCTTCAGGCCACGGTCGATTACGTCAAGGAGCGCCAGGCCTTCGGTCAGCCCGTGGGGTCGTTTCAGAACTCGCGCTTCGCCCTGGCCGAGATGGCCACCGAGGTCGAGCTGGCCACCGTGTTCTGCGATCAGGCGGTGCTGGCTCTGAACGACGGCCAGCTCTCGGCCCAGGATGCCGCGATGGCCAAATGGTGGGCCACCGAGCTCCAGGGCCGGGTCGTCGACCGCTGCGTGCAGCTGCACGGCGGCTACGGCTACATGCTCGAGTACCCGATCGCACGGGCCTTCGTCGACGCGCGGGTGACCCGGATCTACGGCGGCACGACCGAGATCATGAAGGAGATCATCGGCCGCTCGCTCGGGGTCTGAAGCGTCCGGGCCGAGGCCGGCCGAGCTCAGCCGAGCTGCTCGCGCAGGTCCTTCTTGGACACCTTGCCGGTGGCGGTCTTGGGCAGCTCAGCCAGTAGCTCCACGCGGCGGGGCAGCTTGTACCCGGCCAACCGCTCGCGGCCGAATCCGGTCAGCTCCTCGGCGGCCAGCTCGGTTCCCTCGCGCGTCACGACTGCCGCGACGACAGTCTCGCCCCAGCGCTCGTCGGGGAGCCCGAACACTGCAACCTCAGCCACCGCCGGGTGCTGGGCCAGCACCTCCTCTACTTCTGCAGGGTAGATGTTCTCCGCCCCGCTGACGATCATGTCCTTGATCCGGTCGGTCAGGAACAGGTAGCCCTCCTCGTCGAGGTATCCCCCGTCCCCGGTGCGCAGCCAGCCGTCGGCGTCGATCGCAGCAGCGGTGTCATCCTCGCGGCCGAAGTACCCCGGGGTGATGCTCGTGCCTCGCACCCGGATCTCGCCGATCTCCCCGGGGTCAAGGACGGCATCCGTGGCCGGATCCACGATCCGCAGCTCCGTCCACTCATAGGGTTTGCCGGCCGAGCGCAGCAGGTGCTCGCGGGGGCCGTCGGGGTCGTGATCCTCAGCCGAGAGCTGGACGATCGCTCCGGTGGTCTCGGTCATGCCGTAGACCTGGTAGAGGGGGCAGCCGAAGGTGCGCAGCGCCGCCTTCAGAGCGGTCGTGGTGATCGGCGAGGCGCCGTAGGCGATCGAGCGCAGGGCCGAGAAGTCGCGCTCGGCCGCGCCGGGCACCCCGCACATCATCTGCAGGACAGTCGGGACGAGGAAGGCATTGGTCACGCGCTCCTGCTCGATCGTGTCCAGCAGCGAGCCCGGTTCGATCTCCTGCACGATCACGTTGTGCGCGCGCATGGCCAGACCGACCAGGAGCCAGCCGAGCCCGCCGATGTGAAACAGCGGCATGGCCACCAGGCTGACCGAGTTCGAGTCGACCTCCCACTCCACCGCCACCCCGAAGGACAACAGAGATAAATTTGCGTTGGTGGTCTGCACGCCCTTGGGCAGCCCCGTGGTCCCTGAGGTGTAGAGCTGCAGCACGACCGCGCCGAAGTCGCCGTCGCGATGCGGATCCTCCGCCGGGAGGCCCTCGAGCCAGGCGTCATCGCCGGGGGTGAGCACGACGGGCGCTTCGAGGCCCGGCACCGACGATGCGATCCCTTCGGCGACCTCGGCGAACTCGGGCCCGCAGAAGAGGATTCGGGCGCGAGCGTCGCCGACCAGCTTGACCAGCTCGGGGACAGCCAGGCGCCAGTTCAGCGGCACCACCACCGCACCGACCTTGGCCGCGGCGAACATCAGCTCCACCGTCTCGATCCCGTTCCGATCCAGATGCGGCACGCGGTCCCCCGGCTCAACGCCGGCGGCGAGCAGGAACTGGGCCACCCGGTTCGAGCGCCGGTCGAGCTCGCCGTACCCGATCGTCCGCCCGGCGCAGGTCAGCGCCGGTTCATCGGGAGCGGCCGCGGCGTGGTCGCGCAGCACCTGGGCGATGCGGAACGTGCGGTCTCCTGGCGGGCTCTCCTCGTTGGTCATGGCCACGGCCCAATATATTTCACGGTTGCCGATCGAGCCTTCCGTGTCCGCCAGCCGAGCCGCCGCCAAGCGCCCGCGCAAGCGAGGCCGCCGTCCTAAGACCCACGCCGCCGTCCTGCGGGCGACGACCGAGCTGCTCGAGACAACGCCGCTGGCCGAGTTGAGCGTGGCCCAGATCCTGGCCGCCGCGCAGGTCGGCCGGACCAGCTTCTACGAGCACTTCTCCTCCAAGGAGGATGTGGTGGTCAAGCTCGTCCGCGGCATCGTGGCCGAGGTGGCGGAGGGACTGGAGCCGATGTTCGACCACGGCCGGCGTCCGCCCGAAGCCGCCTTCCGGGAGGGTCTCGGCAACTGGATGCGGATCAGCGCGCGCTACCGCCCGCTGTTGGTGGCCGCGATCGAGGAGTGGCCCACGTACCCGCTCTGCGCCGGCTCTGGTTCCGGACGATTGACACCATGGGCACGCGGCTGGCGCGGCTGATCGAGACCGAGCGGGAGGCCGGACTGGCTCCGCCGGGCGCCCCGAGCGAGACCCTGGGCGCGACCCTGGCCTGGGGCGCGGAGCGGGCATTTCACATCGCCATGAGCGGCCACCACGGGACGCTGGTCGACGAGAAGGCCCTGCTCGAACCCCTACTACAGCTGTACATAGGCACGATCTATGGACAGCCTCTGCATCCTCCGGGCGCGGACGCGGCGGCCGGGCACGGTTGAGACGCCGCCCGATTGGCGGCGGTATGTGTCTAGTTTTCGAGAAGTTCTTATGCAAACGCGGGGCAACGGCCGATGATGGCCACATGGTCGTCCCCGCGCGATCCGTGATGGGCGGCAAGCTGACGCCGCTCGAGGCGCTGCTCGAGCTTGCCCGGTCCGCCGCCGAGGACAGCCTGCCTGTGGTCCTGACCACCGTTGCCGAGACGATCCAAGCGGTCAGCGGCTATCAGCGCCGTCGTCGTCAACATCTACCGGCCGGCCTGGGACGACTACGAGGTCGTCTACGTGCTGGGCTCCGAGGACAGTCACGCCGCCCTTGACGGCACGTGCGCGCCCAGCGAGACCTGGAACCGCCTGTTCGCCACCGAGCAGCAGCGCCTGCCCGGGGTCTTCTTCCTCACCGGCGAGGCGGCCTTCTGGCAGGGCTGGACGACGTCTACACGCCCGACATCCCGCTCAGCGATGACCCGGACGCCTGGCAGGCCGACGACGGCCTGATCGTCTTCCTGCGTGACGCCGCGGGCGCGCCGCTGGGCTTCCTGTCCATGGACGAGCCGGCCAACGGCCGGCGCCCGGACCGACGAGGAGCTGCGCCTGCTGCGCGCCATCTGCTCACACGCCGAGCAGGCCCTGGCCAGCGCCCGGCGCAACGAGCGCGGCGGCCGAGAACGAGCGCATGCTCTCGCAGCTGCTGGCGGCCTCGCCGGCGCCTGTCGAGGCCTGCTCGACCCCGCGGGAGCTGCTCGAGGTGGCCTGCGACACGGTCGTGCCCGCACCTGGGCTTCGAGCGCATCGCCATCTACGGCCATGCGCGATGCAGGACACGCTCCGAGCTGGGCGCGACCCGTGGCTGGGATTCTCGACCCGCCGCCGCTGGCCGAGACGCTGCGCGGTCACCGACGTCGCGATGGCTCCTGGCCGCGAGCCCGAGCACGCCGGCTGCTGGCTGCTCAGCGCCAGCGCCTCGGGCCGTGCTTCGGCAGCCGCGCGCCCGGCGAGCACGCTCGCGCCGCAACGGGCGCGGGCCGGCCGCCTGGCGCGAGCACGCGCTGCTCGTTCCCGGCCGCGGTGAGGACGGTCGCCTGCGCGGCGCTGACCGTGGTCGAGGATCCGGCCGACCGCCTGCTGCCCAGCGACGAGCGCCGCCAGGCGCCGTCCGCCTGCTGATCGACCAGGTCTCGGCCGCCGCACAACGTGCTTCGAGCATCGCGAGCAGCTCAGCCACCTGGCCAGCACGATCCCCTGACCGGGGTGCGCAACCGCCGCGGCCTGACCGACCTGCTGGCCCAGCATCCGGGTGCCGCGCTGGTCGATCTGCGATCTCGACCACTTCAAGCAGGTCAACGACCGCTACGGCCACGACGTCGGCGACCTGGTGCTGGCCCGCTTCGGCGAGCTGCTCCGCGATCTCTCCCGCGAGGACGACGTGCCCGATCCGGCTGGGCGGCGAGGAGTTCTGCGTGCTGCTGCCGGACACCGACCGCGCCGGGGCGATCAAGGCCGCAGAGCGGCTGCGCAGCCAGACCGCCCGGCGCATGCGCGACCTGGTGCCCGAGGGCGTCACCGTGTCCGTCGGCGTGGCCGTCGACCCCGACGGCCGCGTCGACCCCGAGCGGCTGCTGTCCGCGGCCGACCGCGGCCTGTACGTGGCCAAGCAGGGCGGCCGCGACCGCAGCGTCGCCGTCGGGCTGACGGGCGACGCCGCGGAGCCGGCGCCCTCAGCCGGCCGCGACCAGCGCCTCCTCGTCGGTGTAGATCTCGCCGCGCTCGGCCTTCTCGACCAGCGAGGCCGGCGGCTCGAAGCGCTCGCCGTAGCGCTCGGCCAGCTCCCGGGCGCGGGCGACGAAGCCGGGCAGGCCACTTCCCGTCGGATTGCGGGCCGGATCGTTGTAGCCGTTGATGTACTGGAGCACGCCGCCGGTCCAGCCGGGGAAGCCGATGCCCATGATCGAGCCGATGTTGGCGTCGGCCACGGTCTCGATCACGCCCTCGTCCAGGCACTTGACCGTCTCGATCGCCTCGATGACCAGCATCCGCTCCTCGAGGTCCTTGAGCGAGATCGCTCGACGGGATCCTCGACCGGCGGGAAGGCCTCGCGCAGGCCGGGCCACAGGCGGGTGCGCTTGCCGTCCTCGTACTCGTAGAAGCCGGCGCCCTCGAGGCGGCCGGGGCGGTCGAACTCGTCGAGCATGCGGTCGATGACCTGCTCGGAGGGGTGCGCCGTCCCAGCCGCTCGAGGCGCCGTCGGCGGCGTTCTTGGCCGCGTCGCGGATCTTGCGCATCAGCTTCAGGTTGAGCTCGTCGGAGAGCTGCAGCACCGGGGCCGGGTAGCCGGCCTGCGAGGAGGCCTGCTCGATCGTCGGCGCGGGCACGCCCTCGAGCAGCATGGCGATGCCCTCGTTGATGAAGGTGCCGATCACCCGGCTGGTGAAGAAGCCGCGGCTGTCGTTGACGACGATCGGGGTCTTCTTGATCAGCTTGGCCACGTCGAGCGCGCGGTAGAGCGTCTCGTCGCTGGTCTGCTCGCCCTTGATGATCTCGAGCAGCGGCATCTTGTCCACCGGGCTGAAGAAGTGCAGCCCGATGAAGTCGGCCGGGCGGCTGACGTTCTCGGCCAGGCCGGTGATCGGGCAGCGTCGAGGTGTTGGAGCCGAGCAGCGCGTCGGGGGCCAGGTGGGGCTCGATCTCCGCGAACACCTCGGCCTTGACCTTCGGGTCCTCGAACACCGCCTCGATCACCAGCTCGGCGCCGTCGGCGGCGGCCGGGTCGGTGGTCGCGGTGATCCGGGCCAGCAGCTCGTCGCCCTTCTCCTGGGTGGAGCGCCCGCGCTCGACCGCCTTGGCCACGAGCTTCTCCGAGTAGGCCTTGCCGCGGTCGGCGGCCTCCTGGGAGACGTCCTTGAGCACGACCTCGATCCCGGCCTTGGCCGACACGTAGGCGATCGCCGCGCCCATCATGCCCGCGCCGAGCACGACCATCTTGCTCGGCTTGAACGGTCTCGATCTCCGCCGGGCGGCCGCGGCTGCCCGGTGGCCCGCTGGAGGTCGAAGAAGAACGCCTGGATCATGTTCTTGGCCACCTGGCTGGTGACCAGGTCGACGAAGTAGCGGCCCTCGATCTCGAGCGCGTTGTCGAAGTCGACCTGAGCGCCCTCGACCGCGGCCGACATGATGTTCAGCGGCGCCGGGTAGTTGGCGCCCTTGATCTGCTTGCGCAGGTTGGCCGGGAAGGCGGGCAGGTTCATGGCCAGCGACGGCGTCGACGGCGTGCCGCCGGGGATCTTGTACTTCTTGTCGGCGTCCCAGGGCTGCTGCGGCCTCGCGGGTTGGCCTCGATCCACTTCTTGGCCGCCGGGATCAGCTCGTCGGGGCTGGCCACGAGCTCATCGACGATCCCGATCTCCTTGCCCTTCTCCGGGCGCACGCGCTGGCCCTGCAGGAGCAGCTGACATGAGCGCGTTGACGATGCCCAGCATCCGCACGGTGCGGACCACGCCGCCGGCGCCCGGGAGCAGCCCGAGCTGGACCTCGGGGAAGCCGAGCTGGACCTTGGCGTCGTCGACCACGACGCGGTGATGGCAGGCCAGGGCGATCTCGAGGCCGCCGCCCAGCGCCGACGCCGTTGACGGCGGCCACCACCGGCCGCCCGAGCGTCTCCAGCCGGCGCAGCACCGCCTTGCCCTCGCGCACGAACGCGGCGATCTCCTCGGAGTTCTCCCTGGTGGCCGACGCGCAGGTCGTTGAGGTCGCCGCCGGCGAAGAACGTCTTCTTGGCCGAGGTGATGATCACGCCCTTGATCTCGTCCTTCTCGGCCTCGAGCCGATCGACCGTGGCCTTGATCGAGGCCGCGTAGGCGGCGTTCATCGTGTTGGCCGACTGGTTGGGGTCGTCCAGGGTCAGGATCACGACGCCGTCGTCGTCGCGCTCCCAGCGGATCGTGCTGCTCTCACTCATTGCTGGCTCTCTCTCGTTCGAAGGTGGCTTGGCGCGGGGCGCGGCGCTCAGACGCGCTCGACGACCGTGGCGATGCCCATGCCGCCGCCGACGCACAGGGTGGCCAGGCCGTAGCGCTTGTCCTGGCGCTCGAGCTCGTCGACCAGCGTGCCCAGGATCATCGCGCCGGTGGCGCCCAGCGGGTGGCCCATGGCGATCGCGCCGCCGTTGACGTTGACCTTGTCGAGGTCGAGGCCCATGTCGCGCGACGAAGCGCAGCACCACGGCGGCGAACGCCTCGTTGATCTCCACCAGGTCGAGGTCATCCACGGTCAGGCCGGCCTTGGCCAGCGCCTTGCGGCTGGCCGGCGCGGGGCCGGTGAGCATGATCGTCGGGTCGGCGCCGGACACGGCGGTGGCCAGGATCCTGGCCCGGGCCCGGAGCCCGAGCTCGGCGCCGGTCTGCTCGTTGCCGATCGCCACCAGCGAGGCGCCGTCGACGATGCCCGAGGAGTTGCCCGGGGTGTGGACGTGGTTGATCTTCTCGATCCAGTGGTACTTCTGCAGCGCCACGGCGTCGAAGCCGCCCATCTCGCCCATCGCCTGGAAGGAGGGCTTCAGCCCGGCCAGCGTCTCGACCGTGGTGCCGGGGCGGATGAACTCGTCGCGGTCGAGCACGACGTGGTCGTTGATGTCGAGCACCGGGACGACCGAGTTCGAGAAGCGGCCCTCGGCCTGCGCGGTGGCGGCGCGCTCCTGGGAGCGGGCGGCGTAGGCGTCGACGTCGTCGCGGCTGAACTCCTCGACGGTGGCGATCAGGTCGGCGCCGATCCCCTGCGGGACGAACGAGGTGTCGTAGTTGGTCTCCGGGTCCATCGCCCAGGCGCCGCCGTCGGAGCCCATCGGCACGCGGGACATCGACTCGACGCCGCCGGCGAAGACCAGGTCCTCCCAGCCCGAGGCGACCTTCTGGGCGGCGATGTTGACCGCCTCGAGGCCCGAGGCGCAGAAGCGGTTGAGCTGGACGCCGGAGACCGTGTCGGGCAGGCCGGCCTTGATCGCGGCCGCCTTGGCGATGTCGCCACCCTGATCGCCGATCGGCGACACGCAGCCCAGCACGACGTCGTCGACCCGGTTGGGATCGAGGTCGGGGTTGCGGCTCAGCATCTCGTGCATCAGGCCCGACGACCAGGTCGATCGGCTTGGTCGTGTGCAGCGAGCCGTTCACCTTGCCCTTCCCGCGCGGGGTGCGGATCGCGTCGAAGACAAGCGGTTCAGTGGCGGGCATGTCGGCTCCTCTGACGTGTTGGCGCACACGATGTTCGGAAAATCGATGATCCAGATGTTAGCGTTGCCCTGCCATCGTAAGCTTGGCCACTCCGATGGTGACCGGCGCCGACATCCCGATCGATCGGCCTCCGGGCCGAGCGGCCGACGGCCAGACCTCGGGAGCGCCGCGGGCGCTGTGCGCGGCCGGACCGCCTGGGCGCGCAACCTCGAGGCGCCGCTCCGCGACTTCCTCCGCACCCAGTCGGGGAGCGCCGGCGATCCTGCTGGCCGGAGCGCTGGCCGCGCTGGTCTGGGTGAACGTCGACGCCGGCTCCTACGACCGCGTGTGGCACACCACGCTGTCGATCCGGATCGGCGGCGGCGGGCATCAGCCAGGACCTGCGCCACTGGGTCAACGACGGCCTGATGACGTTCTTCTTCTTCGTCGTCGGGCTCGAGGCCCGGCGCGAGTTCGACCTCGGGGAGCTGCGCGATCGCCGCCGGCTGGCGCTGCCCGCTGTGGCCGGGCTGGGCGGGATGCTCGTCCCGGTCGCGCATCTACCTGGCTCTCAACGCCTCGGGGTCGGGCCGCGGCGGGCTGGGGGGCGGCCATGTCGACCGACACCGCCTTCGCGCTCGGGATGCTGGCCATCGTCGGCCGCCGGTTCCCCAACAGCCTGCGCGCCTTCCTGCTCACCGTGGCCGTGGTCGACGACCTGGTCGCGCTGGTGGTGATCGCGGTCGTGTTCACCACCTCGGTCGACGTGGTCGCGCTGGTCGTGGCCCTGGCCGTGTTCGTGGTGATGCTGGTCGCCCGCGCACGGCCCGGGTCCACAACGGCGCCCCCTACGCCGTGCTCGGCGTGATCGCCTGGGTGGCGCTCGAGCGCTCGGGCGATCGACCCGGTGGTCGTCGGCCTGGTCATGGGCCTTCTGACGATCGCCTACCCGGCCTCGCGCTCCGACCTCGAGCGGGCCACCGACCTGTTCCGCGTCTTCCGCGAGCAGCCGACCTCGGAGCTCGCCCACTCGGCCCGCGCCGGCCTGCGCTCCGCGATCTCCCCCAACGAGCGCTACCAGCAGCTCTACCACCCGGTCACCAGCTACGTGATCGTGCCGCTGTTCGCGCTGGCCAACGCCGGGATCGCTGATCAACGGCGGCTTCCTCGTCCCGCGCCTACGGCTCGCCGATCACGCTCGGGCATCATCGTCGCCTACCTGGTCGGCAAGCCGCTGGGCATCGCCGGCGGCACCGGACTGGTCACCCGGGTGAGCCGGGGGCGGATCCGGCCGCCGGTGGGCTGGGGCTCGGTGATCGGCGGCGGGGCGATCGCCGGGCATCGGCTTCACCGTCTCGCTGCTGATCGCCACGCTCGCCTTCCACGGTCCGGAGCTGGCCGAGGCCAAGCTCGGCGTGCTCAGCACCCTGATCGGGGCGCCGCTGGTCAGCGCGCTGGTCCTCCGGGCGACCCGCAAGCTCCCGCGTGGGCTGCGCCTGCGGGCGATCATCGGCAGCTCGGAGCCGATCGTCGATCTCGCCGTTCCCGTCGACCCCGAGCGCGATCACATCCGCGGGCCCGAGGACGCCACGGTCACGCTGCTCGAGTACGGCGACCTCGAGTGTCCGTACTGCGGCCAGGCCGAGACGGTGATCCGCGAGCTGCTGCGCGACTTCGGCGAGCTGCGCTACGTGTGGCGCCATCTGCCCCTCAACGACGTCCATCCCCACGCGCAGCTGGCCGCCGAGGCGGCCGAGGCGGCCGCCGCCCAGGATCGCTTCTGGGACATGCACGACGCTGCTCCTGAACCACGACGGTGAGCTCAGCGTCAAGACCGTCGATCGGGGCGGCCGAGACGCTCGGTCTCGACGTCGACCGCTTCCGCGAGCACCTGCGCAAGCGCAAGGGCGCCCCGCGCATCGCCGAGGACGTCGAGTCGGCCGACCTCAGCGGGGTGTCGGGTACCCCGAGCTTCTTCATCAACGGCCAGCGCCACCAGGGCGCCTACGACATCGACACCCTGTCCCGGGCGGTCCGCCTGGCCCGGGCGCGCTCGGTGCTCGTCGGTTCGTGACTCCGCCCGGGTCTAGGGTGCGTTCTGGGCCCGGCGCAGCTCGCGCTTGACCGCATCGAGCACGGTCTGGCGCCCGCGGTGGGAGAGTTCGTAGAGCTCGACCGCGGCCAGCGCAGCCTTGTCCTGGCCGCGCACGCGGTCGATCACGTCCGCGGCCTTCAGCTCGTGGTAGCCGTCCCACGGCTCGGCCACGTGGACCTGCGCCCCCGCGCCGTCCTCCGCGCCCGGATCGGAGGTCTCCGGACCAGGGTGCTGTCCTCGGAGATGTGCTCGGACGCGGTCGGCTCTGGAACCGGCGGGGCCGGCGTGGTCGCTGGGGGCGGGGGAGTCGCCCGGGCCGGGGGAGCCGGCGGGGGCGGGGGAGCCGGAGGACGGGACGCGCGCGCCGTGCCCCCCGGCGGCTCGTCGTGCACCGGCGGCTCGTCGTGCACCGGCGGCTCGTCGTGCACCGGTGGCTCGTCGTGCGCCGGCGGCTCCCGGTCACCCGCGCGCGCGGGCGAGCGCGCAGGCGGAGGGCTCTGCGTCTCCTCGGGCGAGGCGGTCGGGGCCAGCACCGCGCCGACGGCGGCGATCGTCCGTTCGGCCACGGCCTGCGAGACCCGGAGTCCGAGCTCCGCGCCGCGCAGGCCGACACGCACGGGCAGGGTGATCAATGAGCTCAGCACGCCCTCTCTGTTACCCCGGACCGGCCTCCGATACTCGCGAGTATCTCGACATTGCAGCTGGCGATCGCATACGCTCACGGCGGCGTGAGGAGGAGACGATGCTAGATGTCGACCTGAAGGGCCTCTTGGGCGGCAGCCTCAAGCTGGCCGAGCGTGTCGGCGACGAGGCCTACTACGTCGCGCTGTGCGTCCGCAGCGGCCTGGTCCGTCCCGAGCTGCCTCACCGCCTGGCTCAGATGCTGGTCGCCTTCGAGCGCTACGGGCTGCTCGCCGGAGCCGTGACCATCGGCGCGATCCGCCACGGCGACCACGTGGCGGTGCGCGACGAGCTCGGCAACGCTCACCTACAAGGAGCTCGATCGGCGCTCCAACGCGCTGGCCAACGCCTGGCGCGAGCGCGGACTCGAGCCCGGTGAGGGCGTGGCCATCCTGGCCCGCAACCATCGTGGGTTCCTCGATGCCATCTTCGCGGCGGCCAAGTGTGGCGCCCGGATCGTGCTGCTCAACACCTCGTTCGCCGGGCCCCAGATCCGCGAGGTGGCCGAGCGCGAGGGCACCGACCTGCTCGTCTATGACGACGAGTACTCAGAGACGCTCGAAGGCATCGACGATCCGCCCCGCGGCCGCTGGCGCGCCTGGGTGGATGAGTCCGAGGCCGACGCCGAGGACACGCTCGAGGCGCTGATCGCCCAGGGGTCGACCAAGCCGCCGCCCAAGCCCGGCCAAGGTCCCAAGATCGTCATCCTGACCAGCGGCACCACCGGCACGCCGAAGGGAGCGCCGCGCGGTGAGCCGAAGTCGCTGTCGCTGATCGGGGGCCTGCTCGGCAAGGTGCCCTTCCGCGCCCGGGAGGTCACCGAGCTGGGCGTGCCCGATGTTCCACGCCCTCGGCTTCGCCCTCATGGCCCTGGGCATGGCGCTCGGCTCGACCCTGGTCATTCGCCGCCGCTTCGACCCCGAGGCCACGCTCGACAGCCTCGAGGAGAACCGAGGCCACGGCGCTGATCGTGGTCCCGGTGATGCTCCAGCGGATCCTCGATCTGGGCGAGGACGAGGTCAAGCAGCGACGACACCTCCGCCCTGCGGATCATCTTCGTCGGCGGCTCGGCCTTCGGCGTCGAGCTCTGCAAGCGCGCGCTGAAGGCCTTCGGGCCGGTGGTCTACAACCTGTACGGCTCGACCGAGGTCTCCTACGCGACGATCGCCACGCCCGAGGAGCTCCAGGAGGAGCCGGGCACGGTGGGCGGGGTCGTCCGGGGATCGATCGTCAAGATCCTCGACGACGACGGCGAGGAGGTCGCGGCCGGGACCACCGGGCGCATCTTCGTCGGCAACGCCGGCCAGTTCGAGGGCTACACCGGGGGCGAGACCAAGGAGCAGATCAAGGGCCTCATGTCCTCGGGCGACGTCGGGCACTTCGACGAGCAGGGCCGCCTGTTCATCGACGGCCGCGACGACGAGATGATCGTCTCCGGCGGAGAGAACGTGTTCCCGGGCGAGATCGAGGAGCTGCTGGCCGGGCACGAGGCGGTAGAGGAGGCGGCGGCCATCGGCGTCGACGACGAGAAGTTCGGCCAGCGGCTGAAGGCGTTCGTCGTGCTGCGCAAGGGCAAATCGCTCTCCGAGGACGACGCCAAGGCCTACGTCAAGGACAACCTGGCCAACTACAAGGTCCCGCGCGAGGTCGTGTTCATCGACGAGCTGCCCCGCAACCCGACCGGCAAGGTGCTCAAGCGCGAGCTGGAGAACGGCGGGGAGGGCGACGAGGCGGCCCACGGCAGCGCCAAGGAGGGCGACGGCGTCGGCAAGAAGGGCGACGCCGCCGGCAAGAAGGGCGACGCGCCGGCAAGAAGGGCGACGCCGCCGGCAAGAAGGGCGACGCCGCCGGCAAGAAGGGCGAGCCGGCCGCCGCCAGCACCGAGGAGTAGAGCCCCGCCGCGGGCGTAGACTCGCCCGGATGCTGATCCTGCCCCCGGGGCACGCCCAGTCAATCCGTGAGCCACGTGTCTTTCGCCCGGGAGAGAAGGTGATGGTGGGGGGCGTGGCCGCCCTGCTCGCGGCCCTCGCCGTGGTCCTGGTCATCTCCCTGAGCACCCCCGATCGCCGCTCGGGCCACGGCTGCATCTCGGTCGGCCTGGCCTACTCGACCGGGGGCGCCCAGATCTACCGCTGCGGGGCCAGCGCGCGGGCAATGTGCGCCGCGGTCACCGGGGGTGCCGGGGGGGCAACCGGGGCCAGCGCGCGGTCGCTCACCACCGAGTGCCGCAAGGCCGGACTCCCGGTCGGCTGAGCTCGGCCCCGCACCACGTGCCCGATCCGGCCCAGTTCCGCGCTCAGTTCCCGGTCCTCGCCCACAAGGCGTACCTGAACGCGGGCACCGAGGGCCCGCTGCCGGTCCAGGCGGCCGACGCGGTCCGTGAGCGCATCGCGCTCGAGCTCACCGCGGGGCGCTGCGGGGCTGACTACATGAACTCGGTGCGGGAGCTCGCCGACCGGCTGCGGGCCGGCTACGCGCGTGTGCTCGGCGCCGAGCTCGAGGATGTGGCCATCACCGGCTCGACCACCGACGGGGTCAACACCGTCCTGTCCGGGCTCGACCTTCGTCCCGGTGAGGAGATCGTGACCAGCGACGAGGAGCACCCAGGGCTGCTGGCCCCGCTCGGCCGGGCCCAGCGGCTGCACGGCGTCAAGGTCCGCGTGGTCCCGTTCGCGGAGCTGGCCGAGGCGGTCTCGAGCCTCCACTCGTCTGGTCGCCTGCTCGCACGTCTCCTGGGTCAGCGGCCGGGTGGCCGACCACGCCGCGCTGGCCGCCACCGGCGTGCCGGTTCTGTTCGATGCCGCCCAGGCTCTCGGCGCCGTGCCGGTCGACGTGACCGCGCTCGGCTGTGCGTTCTATGCCGGCTCGGGCCAGAAGTGGCTGTGCGGCCCGGAGGGCAGCGGCTGTCTCTATGTGCGCCGCGACCAGCGCGATGAACTGACCGTTCCCTGGCCCGGCTACGGGTCGCTGGCCGACGCCCATGACGCGCTCGGATCCGGCCCGGCCGAGACCGCTGGTCGCTTCGATCACGGCTTCCCACCCGGGATGCGCAGCGCCTGGGCCCTGGCCTCACTGGGCGTGCTCGAGGACGCCGGGTGGGAGTGGATCCACGCCCGGGCGGCGGAGCTGGCCGCCGAGCTGGCCCGTGCGCTCAGCGCGCGCGGACTCGAGGTCGGCCCTCGCGACCGCTCGACGCTGGTCGCCTGGCGAGCCGAGGACGCCGAGCACGAAGTGACGCGCCTGGCCGAGCACGGCTTCGTCGTGCGGAGCATCCCCTCGCACAGCTACGTCCGGGCCTCGGTCGGGGCCTGGTCCTCGGAGGAGGAACTGGCCGAGCTGGCCCGGGCGGCCGCGGGGTTCAGCCGCTGACGCGCTCGGCGCCGGTGTAGAGGTTGACCCGCCCGCCGCGGGCGAACCCGCACAGGGTGAGCCCGCGGTCGCCGGCCAGCTCGATGGCCAGGGAGCTCGGCGCCCCGACGCCGACCAGGATCGGGGCCCCGGCCACCGCCGCCTTCTGGACGAGCTCGAAGGACAGCCGTCCGCTCACACACAGGACAGCCTCGCCCAACGGCAGGCGCCCGTCGAGCAGGGCCCGGCCGATCACCTTGTCCATCGCGTTGTGCCGGCCGACGTCCTCCCGCGTGTACAGGAGCTCGCCGGCGGGGGCGAACAGGCCGGTGGCGTGCAGGCCGCCGGTGCGGGCGAATCCCGGCTGCTCGAGCCGATCGGGCAAGGCGGCGATCAGGCCGCGGTTCAGCTGGGGGCCGGGGGCCAGCGGCGCGCTCAGCACGGCGACCTCCTCCAGGGCACCCTTGCCGCACACTCCGCACGACGAGGTGGTGTAGAACCGGCGGGCCCCGGGATCGCGGAGGAGTGGCCCGGAGATCTCGATGACGTTGGCGGCGAAGTCCGCGGTCGGTCCGGCCTCCCGCAGCGTGTCGATCAGACCCTCGCCATAGAGAAAGCCGAGGGCCAGCTCCTCGTCGTGGCCCGGCGTCCGCATCGTGACCGCCAGCGGGCTGCCGTCCACCCGGATCTCCAGCGGCGACTCGATCGCCACCTGGTCGCTGATCCCATCGTGGTCGAAGGACCTGAACACGTTCCCGAACCGTACGGCAGCCTCGCCCCCGGCGTCGGGCTCAGACCGCGGTGGACCGCTCGGCCTGGAGCTCGACCTCGAACGGCTGGGCCTCGCGCTCGAGCTCGCCGTCATCGCCGACGCGGTAGGCGCCGGTTCGCCTGAGCGGCGGCGAGTAGGCGTGAATCGTGACCGCGGGTCCCTCCCCAGCGTGCAGTACGCGGTGGATGGCGGTGGGCGCGACGATGAACGTCTCACCGGGCCCGAGCTCGCGGGTGCGCGGACCGGCGCCCAGGGTCAGCCTGTCCTCCCGAACCCGGCCGGAGATGACCGTGATCGCCGCCGCGGAGTCGTCGTGGTCGTGAAAGCCGGTGTCCTGGTCCTCGCTCCAGCAGATCACCCACGCGTTGAGCATCGGGTCGTCCCAAATCTGCTCATACACGCGCAGCTCACCGGAATGACGGACCAGATGCGCCCAACGCTCCGGTGACTCGGCCAGGCCTACGGCGAACCGGCCGAGCTCATCGGGCGAGAGGCTCATCGCTCGGTCCCGGCGTTGTCGGTGGCGGTTCTGGGAGGGCACAGGCGCACAAAGAGTACTATGTCACTTGACTTTATCAAGATTGCAGTTCGCACATGGCCAGCGGCCGGCCGGCGGCCCGCGGGGGCGGCTCAGGCCGCGGCCGGCGCGCTTAGGCCTTGGCCGGGGGCTCAGGCCTTGGCCGGCGCGCTCAGCGCTTGGCCGGCGCGCTCAGCCCGGAGCTGATCGCGGTATCGCCGGTCCTGACCGTGCCGGCGTCCCTGATCAGCGCCAGCGTGGCGGACTGGGCGGCGGTGCGGTCGTGCTTGGTCGCCGCCCCGGCGATCTGGGTCAGATCAGTGGAGATCGCGCTGAAGCCGCCCTCGAGCATCTGCAGATCGGCCTTGAAGCGGTTGGGTGGGTTCAGTCGGCCCAGGGAGCTCGCCTGCTGCCTGGCCCGCCGAGCCAGCGCACTGATCTCGGTGGCCAGCTGGGCATCGGACTTGGTCTGCGCGGTGGCGATGGCCTGCTGCAGATCGACACCCAGCTTGTGAAAGGACTGCTTCTGCGTTGAGAAGCCGGTCCTGAACACGCTCAGGCTGGGGGCGCTGCTCCCCCCGCACCCGGCCAGGGAGCTCGCCAGCAGCGCGACCGCGAGCAATGCTCTTCTCATGTGAACTTTCCGGTGGGTCGATGGCAAACGGCGCGCACTCTATCGACACGCGGTTTATCGTCTTGGTATCGCCGAAGACGAGCCAACCACCGAGCAGCTCAAGCTGCGACAGCACGAGCAGGAGACCGCCGAGCACCGCGCGCTGGCCCAGTCCGAAACCGGGGCCGAGGCGGAGAAGCACCAGCGGCGCGCCGACAAGGCCCGCTACCTGCGCGAGAAGCTCGAGGAGCAGGAGCAGGCCGACCGCCCGACCGGCGGCCAGCCCGACTGAGACCCGCCCTCCGTCTCTTAGCGAGGTCCTACGTTCATCCCACGTTGGTCTTCGCCGGGTGGGTGATCCTCATGGCACAGCCAAGCAAGGAGATAGCTAATGACCATCGCCGACATCATCCTCAACTCCGCTTTCGCCGCTCTCGTTCTCAGCGTGACCGTCGGCCTGATCGTATGGGGCATCCGCACATCGCGCCCGACCGTGGCTGCGCCCGCAGCGGCTCACAGCCCGCGCGTTCGCGAGCATGCCGTGCGCGCTCGCGCCGCCCACGCGAATCGCGCCCGGGCCGCTCGTGCCGGCCGGTCGCTGGGCGCCGCCGGCGCGTAGCCGCTCGCAGCAGATTCCTGCCTTGCCAGCCCGCATCCCCGTCTTGGGGGTGCGGGCCTTTTTTTGGGGCTCGTCGGGACTGGTGCCCCGCACTCGACCGTTGACGCCTATGCGAACATACGTTCGTGACCAGCGACGGCAGTCCCTATGCGCGCTTCCGCCGCGCCCTGGAAACCGGTAACGAGCTGCTGGTGCTGGGCGCCGCCCGTGAGCTGCCCCAGATCGCTCTCGACGACGCGCTGCGGATCTGCCTGGTGCTGCGCGACGGCGACCCCGGACGCTATGAGCGCGCCGCCGTACGCTGGCTTGGGCGCTTCGCCCTGGAGGCCCACGCGGTCACCATGCGCGACCTGCGCACCGCGGCGGCGGCGCTCGACCTTCTCCCCACGCGCTCGGCTGAGGCCATGGAGCAGCTACAGCGGCTGTGTGTGGACCGCGGCATCGCAATTCCCTAACCCGGCGTTCACGCTCGGCTTAAGAACCCTTCCGACACTCTTACCGGCCCAGGGAAGACTGTGGGCCGCCGACGTGCCGACCATGAACTCGACCGCCCGCGAATCCCGATCGCCGCGCCGTCCCGGCGCCCGCCCCGCCGCCGGTCGTGCCCTGCTCAGCAAGGTCCCCGAGATCACGGTGGGCTTCTGGGTCGCCAAGGCGCTCAGCACCGCGCTGGGCGAATCTACCTCCGACTTCCTCGTGCACCGTCTCGGTCCGTACCCGGCCGTGTTCATCGGCGCGGTGACACTGCTCGTCGGCCTGGGCTGGCAGTTCTCCACCCGTCGCTACGTGGCCTGGGTCTACTGGTTCGCCGTCGTGATGGTGGCCATCTCCGGCACCCTCGCCGCCGACGCGGTACACGTGGGCTTGGGAGTGCCCTACGTAGTCTCGACCATCTTCTACGGCATCGTGCTGAGCGTTGTGTTCGTGCTCTGGCAGCGCACCGAGGGAACGCTGTCGATCCACAGCATCACCAGCGTGCGTCGCGAGCTCTTCTACTGGGCCACGGTGCTGGCCACCTTCGCGCTCGGGACCGCCGCCGGCGACATGACGGCCGCCACCTTCGGCTGGGGATACCTCAGCTCGGGCATCGTGTTCGCGGTGGTGCTGCTGATCCCCGCCGTGCTCTACGCGCGCACCGCGCTGAGCCGGGTCTTCCTGTTCTGGTTTGCCTACGTGTTCACCCGCCCGTTCGGCGCCTCGTTCGCCGATTGGTTCGGAAAGGACCATCGCCTTCGTGGCCTGGCCCTGGGTGACGGACTGGTCAGCGCGGTGCTGACCGTGATGATCCTGGCCGTCGTCGCGTATCTGGCCCGTGGCGCCCGCGCGACCCGGCTCGAGCCGGCGATCGCCGCGCGGGCGGAATAGGTCGGGCCGCCGATGGGTAGCTTGTCCATAGACTGAAGACTGATGTCCGTGCCCGCGAGCGCCCTTCCCGACGACGTAGAGCCCGTCAACGCCGAGCTCCGCGATCGCATCATCACCGGGGTCGTCACCGCCGTTCCCGCCCTCAGCCTGTTCTTCGTCGGTTGGGAGCTGTGGGCCCAGTGGCTGGGCTGGAACGACATCTTCGTGTTCCTGCTCATGTACGTCCTGACCGGGCTGGGCGTGACGGTCGGCTTCCACCGCATGCTCACCCACCGCTCCTTCCAGACCTCATCCGCCGTGCGGGGCGCGCTGGCCATTCTCGGCTCGGCGGCGATCGAAGGGCCGGTCATCTCCTGGGTGGCCGATCATCGCAAGCACCACGCCTACGCCGACATCGAGGGCGATCCGCACAGTCCGCACGTCGGCCACGGCCACGGCTGGAGCGGAGCGCTGCGGGGCCTGCTCCACGCTCATATGGGCTGGCTGTTCCTCCACACCCACCGGGGTCGGAAGACCCGCTACGCGCGTGACCTGCTCGAGGATCCGGTGATCACCTGGGTCAACAACACCTTCCTGGTCTGGGCGATCGGCGGGCTGGTCATGGCCTTCGGGCTCGGCTGGCTGTTCGGCGGCCGCCTCCGCGACGGGTTCACCGGTCTGCTGTGGGGCGGGGCGGTGCGGATGCTGGTGCTCCATCACGTCACCTACAGCATCAACTCGCTGTGCCACTTCTTCGGCCGCCAGCGCTTTCGCACCGGTGATCAGTCGCGCAACCTGGCTTGGCTCGCGCCACTCTCCCTCGGCGAGGCCTGGCACAACAACCATCACGCCTTCCCGACCTCGGCCGGCCACGGGCTGCGCCGCGGCGAGCTCGATCCCTCGGCTCTGTTCATCCGGGCTCTGGAGCGCCTCGGGCTGGTCTGGGACGTCGTCTGGGTCAGCCCTGAGAAGCAGGCCATAAAGCTCGCCTCTCCCGCCGGGTGAGCCGCTCTCAGACCACGCCGCTGCGCGAGATCCTCGCGCAGGCCCTACCGGATCGTCCGTTCCGCATCCAGCTCTGGGACGGGAGCGAGGTTCCGGCGACGAACGGAAACGGCGGTCCGGTGTTCACGGTGCGCTCCCCTCGCGCCCTGGGCCACGTCCTGCGCGCACCGGGCCAGCTCGGCCTGGGCCGCGCCTACGTGGGGGGTGAAATAGACGTCGATGACATGGACGCCACCCTGGAGCTCCTCGACGGCTACCACGTGCCCCCCCTGGACATGGCCGGCAAGGCCCGGCTGGCCGCGGCCGCGGTCCGGGCCGGGGCTCTTCGCTCCCTGCCCCGCGCCCCCGCGGCCGAGCTGCGACCGCGGGGCCGGCGCCACAGCCGCGAGCGCGACAAGCGTGCTGTCACCCATCATTACGACGTCTCGAATGAGTTCTTCCGCCTGTTCCTGGGCGACTCGATGACCTACTCGTGCGCGATCTTCTCCCGGGGCGCCGAAACACTCGAGGAGGCCCAGACGGCCAAGCTCGAGCTCGTGTGCACCAAGCTCGGACTGAAGCCGGGCGAGCGCGTGCTCGACGTCGGTTGTGGCTGGGGCAGCTTCGCGCTCCACGCCGCCAGTCACCACGGAGCTCAGGTCACCGGGATCACGCTGTCGGCCGAGCAGGCCACGCTGGCGCAGGGGCGCGTCCGCGCCGCGGGGCTACAGGACCAGGTCGAGATCCGCCTGGCCGACTACCGCGACCTGGCCGGCGAGCAATACGACGCCATTTCCTCGATCGGGATGGTCGAGCATGTGGGCAGCGCCAATGTCGACGCTTATGCCGCCCAGCTGGCGCAGGTCCTACGGCCGGGGGGAAGGCTGCTCAACCACGGCATCGCCCGCCTGCGCATCGGGGATCCCGAGGCGGGGCCGTTCTCCGAGCGGTTTGTGTTCCCGGATGCGGCCCCGTTGCACGTCTCCCGGATCCTCTCCGCCGTGGAGCGCGCGGGACTCGAGCCCACCCATGTCGAGGGCTTTCGTCTGGACTACGCCCGCACGCTTCAGGAGTGGACGCGCAACCTCGAGGCCAACTGGGATCGCGCGACCGAGCTCATCGGCGCGGAGCGGATGCGCATCTGGCGGCTGTACCTGCGCGCTGCCCGTCGGGGTTTCGAGACCGGGTTCACCTCGGTCTTCCAGGTCCTCTGCCACCGTCCTTAGACCTCAAGGAGTCGGTCCGCTCGCGGGGGAGGAACTGACTTGGAGTCATTTTGCGTCCGTGGCGGTCACGGAATGACTCCAAGCCACGGAATGACCCCGAGTCACTGAGTGACTCCGAGTCACGGAATGACCCCGACTCACGGTCACGGAATGACTCCGAGTCACGGGCAGCCGTGCGTACTCAGCGGTCGTAGGTGGCGATCACCCTCAGCGACAGCCCGGTCAGGATCACTCCGAGGGCGATGATGATGCCGATGCACACCGCCAGCTGCCCTGGGTTCCACCCGTCGATGATCAGCCCCCGCAGTCCCACGATCACGTAGCTGATCGGGTTGATGTGGGCCAGGGTGTTCATCAGCGAGGAGAGCCGATCGAAGGGGACGAAGTTGGGCGTCAGGAAGAGCAGCGGGAAGAACAGGATGAAGCTCGACTGCGTGGCCTGCACGTTGCGCGAGCGCAGGGCGATGAGGATCCCGAAGCCGGCGTAGCCGACCCCGAACAGAGCCGAGAGCAGCACGATGACGATGGCCCCGGCGACGCCGGAGCGCACGGTGGCGCCGAGGGCTATCCCGACGAGCAGCACCAGCGTCGACCCCGCGACCCCGCGTACCAGGTCGGCGGCAAGCCGGCCGAGGATGATCGAGGAGCGGCGCACTGGCGCGATCAGCAGCTTGTCGAAATATCCCAGCTCGATGTCGGTGACCAGGGCCAGCCCGCTGGTCGCCGTGGCCACCGCGAACATGAGCGACACCGGGAGCTGGAAGGCCACGTAACCCTCCCCGCGCAGGAACGGAGTGCTGCTCGGGAAGGTGCGTGAGACCTGGCCGATGTTGACGACCAGGAAGAACAGCGGGATGAACAGGACCGGGATGGTGGCCTCGGGCATTCGCACCACCTCGCGTACCGCTCGTCGGCCCAACAACAGGATCTCAGTCATGCCGTCACCTCATCGGGGGTCGGTTCGGTTTGCTCGCGGCCCTCCAGGCGGCGGCCGGTGGCGTTCAGGAACACGTCGTCGAGCGACGGGCGCGCGACGGAGATCGCCCCGGGGGTGATCTGGGCCGCATCGAGTCGGCGAACGATCTCCGCGATCTGACCGGCGCCGTTGTTGATGTACAGGGCCAGCGCGTCGGGCTCGGCGACGATCCGGTCCAGCCCGACCAGTCCCTGGAGGGCGGCCTCGGTGACCTCGGCGTCAGCGCCGTCCAGCGCGACCGAGACGACGTCGTGACCCATCTCGGCCTTCAGCTGCTCCGGGGTGCCCTGGGCAACGATGTGGCCGCCGTCGATGATGGCCAGCCGGTCGCACAGCTGGTCGGCCTCCTCCATGTACTGGGTGGTCAGAAACACCGTGTTCCCGGCGCCGTTGATGCGCCGCACCTCGGCCCAGATGGCCAGCCGCGAGGCGGGATCGAGGCCGGTGGTCGGCTCGTCGAGGAACAGCACGGTGGGGGAGTGGACGAGCGCGCTGGCCAGATCGAGGCGGCGCTTCATCCCCCCGGAGTAGGTCTTGGTCCGCCGGCCGGCCGCCTCGGTCAGGCCGACCAGTCCGAGCAGCTCATCGGTACGCTCCCGCGCCTGCCGGCCGGTGATGCCGTAGAGGCCGCACTGGAGCTCGAGCAGCTCGCGTCCGGTCTGGACCGGGTCAAGGCCGATCTCCTGCAGGGCCACGCCGATCCGGCGCCGCACCTCGGCTCCCTGGCTGACCACGTCCAGCCCGGCCACCGAAGCCCGTCCCGCGGTGGGCGGAAGCAGCGTGCAGAGCATCCGCACGGTGGTCGTCTTGCCGGCGCCGTTCGGCCCCAGGAATCCGAACACCTCGCCCTCGGCCACGCTCAGGTCGATATCGCGGACAGCCTCGATCCCGCCCTTGAAAGTCCGTCGCAGAGAGCGGGCCTCGATCGCCCCGCCCGCGCCCAGCGCCTCGGTTTCGGCCCGGCGCCCGGCCCCGTCTTCAGTCGTCACCTTTCCTCCGCATCGTCTGGATCTCGGCGAGCCGCGCTAGCCGCGCTACGGAATCGCCCGCTTCTGCATAGACCGTGCTTGGGTCTGGAAATCATCGTCGCTCGGGGTTGAGAGCACCCGGGCCACCTGCTGGTCTACCGTCCACGGCGGACGCTAGTGGTTCCCGGCTGTGATCGTCTCGAGCCTCACGACCGGGTTCAGCTCCGGACCAATCATCCGCTGGCCGCCGCGCCGAACGCGACGTTTTGATGGGTGTCGAAGCAACTTCCTCCTACGCTGAGGGCATGCTCGCAACGAGCCCACCGGGAAGACTGACCGAGCAGGGAGACGCCGACATCGCCGCCGTGGGCGCGCTCATGGCCGACCGGGGCCGCTGCCAGATTCTCCTGGCTCTGGGCGACGGCCGGGCGCTGCCGGCCAGCCGTCTGGCCGCCGAGGCCGGGGTCAGTCCGGCCACCGCGAGCAGCCACCTGGGCAAGCTGACCCGAGCGGGCCTGCTCACCGTCGAGGCCTACGGACGTCATCGTTACTACCGCCTGGCCGGGCCGTCGGTGATGAGGCTGATCGAGGCGCTCGGGCAGTTCGCCCCCGCTCAGCCCGTCCGGTCTCTACGCCAGAGCACCCAGGCCCGGCGCCTGCGCGACGCGCGAACTTGCTATGACCACCTCGCCGGGCGACTCGGCGTCGAGCTCATGGCGACCCTGATCGCTCGTGGCTATCTGGAGGGCGGGGACGGGACCTTTGATCCCGCGCGGGCGCGCGAGGACTCACGGGTCGGCTTCGGTCACGACCTCGACTATGCGCTGACCGTGACCGGTGATGGGTTTCTGCGCGACTTCGGGGTGCAGGTTCCGCCCCGGCGGCCATCGGTGCGCTACTGCGTGGATTGGAGCGAGCAGCGCCATCACCTGGCCGGAGGCCTGGGCAGCGGCCTGCTGGGCCGCCTGCTCGAGCTCGATTGGATCCGGCAATCCGAAGCGACCCGCGCCGTCGAGGTGACTAACAGCGGGCGAGCGGGCTTGCGCGACACGTTCGGGCTGCGTTCCTGACCGGCCGCGTGCCGGTCTGTCTATGCGCTGGGCCCGGAGGCGAGAATCTCGAGCAGCTCCCCCAGGCTCTGGCGGCGTGCGACGGCGTCAGGGACCGGAAGGCTGGCGTTGATCGTGTAGCGGTTGCGGCGCCCCTCGCGCTGGCGGGTGAGGTAGCCGGCGCTGCTCAGCTGAGCGACGATCCGGAAGGCGGCGCGCTCGGTCACGCCGACCTGCGCTCCGATTTCGCGCAGCCGAACGCCGGGGTCACGCGCGATGCAAACCAGGACCTGAGCGTGAGTGGTCAGGAACCCCCACCCGGACTGCGTATCGACAGCCATGAGGAACGCAAGACTAGTGAAACTAGAAAAGCTGGTCATGCTACGATCCCGTAGGCTGGCTCGCCCAAGGCCGGCCCGGACGGCCATAGGCCCGGCCGTCAACCGCACCCTCAGCGAGGTAGCGGATCTACCTGGAGCCGGTCACAGGGACCGGCCCGCACCGCCGAGAGGGGCTACCGCTGTGAACTCGACTGACGACGCTCAAGTCCCGGCCCCGCCGCCGCTCTTCCCACCCTCGGACGGGTCCAGTCGTGAGCTGCCTCAGCAGCCTGGCTTCTGGCGCGACGCGCTCGCGCGGTACGCGGCCCCCCGCTTCGGGCGCAGCTGTCTCGATCTGGTCACCTCCGTGGGCGCGTATTTGGCCCTGAGCGTGGTCATGTACTTCGCACTGGCCGTCTCCCCGTGGATCGCTGTTGCGCTGGCTCCGCTCGGCGCGGGCTTCCTGCTGCGCACCTACATCATCTTCCACGACTGCACGCATGGATCGTTCCTGGCTTCGCGCCGGGCCAACGCGTGGTGGGGCTCGCTATGCGGACTGCTGGTGCTCGCACCGTTCGTGCGCTGGCGTCACGACCACGCCATCCATCACGCGACCTCGGGCGACCTCGACAAGCGAGGGGTGGGCGATCTCCCCACGCTGACCGTGACCGAGTACCGAGCCCGCTCTCGAGCCGGACGCCTGGGTTACCGGATGTTCCGTAGTCCCGGCGTCATGTTCGGGCTGGGTCCGATCTTCGCCATGATCGTGGGCCCGCGCATCGTGGCGCGCAATGCGCCGCCAAGGATGCGGGTCAGCGTCATCCGGACCGACGTCGCGCTGGGGCTGACCGTGGCCGTGCTGATCGCCCTGATGGGACTGGGCAGCTTCCTGATCGTCTGGGCCCCGAGCGCGATCCTCGCGGGTTCTGCCGGCATCTGGCTGTTCTACGTCCAGCACCAGTTCGAGGACGCCTACTGGGAGCGTGGCGGGGAGTGGAGCTACGCCGACGCCGCGCTCCGGGGCAGCTCATTTCTCAATTTGCCCCAGCCGTTGCAGTTCTTTACTGGCAACATCGGATACCACCACATCCATCATCTGAGTGTGCGCATCCCGAACTACAACCTCCAGCGCGCCCACGAGGAGAACCCGATCTTCCACAGCGTCCCCACCCTGTCCCTCGGGGACGGGCTGCGCGCGGTGAGACTCAAGCTCTGGGACGAGCGCGCCGGCCGCATGGTGACGTTCGCCGAAGCCCGTGCCTGATCGCCTGGCGGCAGCGATGGGACCGCACGGCACCGACACGCCCACTTGGGCCATGATGCGCTGATGCCCGACCCCTCTTCAGCCCGCAGCGTCAAGATCGGCGCGGACGAGAGGACTGGCTGGTCCTCTGAGCGTCCGCGGCGCGATGGTGCACCCGTGCGGCCGCCGGACATCTCGACCCGGTGCCGGATCCTCTCGCCGACCGATCGAATGCGCTACTCGCCCGGCAGCCTGGTGATCGTGATCGGACCCGCCGCTACCGAGCCGGCCCTGTTCGCGGGGCGCGTGGTGGCCGAGCGCGGCGTCGTGATCTCACTCTCGCAGGTCAAGTCCCTGCTGGCCGGGCGCGTGAACGACAGCGAGCTCCAGGAGCGCTCAGCTGAGGTGCTGACCGGCGCCGTGACTCGCCGTCTACAGCAGAACGACACGGTCGTGCTCGCCACCGAGAGCCTCGACCCCGCGGAGCGTGAGCCGTATCTGCGGCTGGCCCACCAGCTGCGACGTCCCCGGCACGCGATCCTGCTGGACGCCGGACGCGATGAGGTCTCATCCGATGAGCGTCCGGCACTGGACGAGACGCGGCGCGCCCTCGACTCCGGAGAGCTCGGGCAGGAGGGGTTCCAGACCGCGCTGCGTCTGTCGCGCCAGACCCGCGAGGAGCTCAAGCGGGTCATCTTTCAGCGTCCGCCTCGCGACGACTGAGCCGGTCTCGGTCAGCTGGATTCCCGAGCCCGGCGCCTTATCTCCTCGGGGGTGAGCAGCTCGATGCGCTGGCTCAACATCCACTGGTGTCCGAACGGGTCGTGCAGGCGCCCGCCGCGCTCGCCGTAGAACTGGTCGGCCAGGGGGTAGATCACCCGAGCTCCGGCCGTCGTGGCCCGTTCCCAGGCCGCATCGACGTCTTCCCAGTAGGTCACCATGATCACGCTGGCTGCGCCGGCGAGCGACTGCGGTGAGCGGGCCGGCCCACCGTCCTCGGCTTCTTCGGTCAGGGCCACCACCGAATCGCCAATCCGGACCTCGGCATGGATCACCTGGCCGCCTGGTCCGGTGAACCGATCCCCGATCTCGGTCGCCCCAAACGCCTCCCGGTAGAAGGCGATCGCCGAGGCACCGTCGCGCACGACCAGCCGCGGGGTGACCGTGTGCAGGTGTTCGGGGACAGGACTCACGGGTCCGGTCTGGTCGCTCGGCACGGGGCGCTCCTTTGCGGTGGTGGCGAGAGCTCATCTTGACACCGCGCCCCCCGGACGTGACGAGCCGGACGCGGGGACGCAAAGGCGATTGACGAGCGTCGCCGATGGATAGACACAGCACATGAACCGCCGATCCGGTCGGCTCTTCGTCGGAGACCTCAGCACCGGCACGCTCACCGCCGCTGCGATCGCCGTCGGTGTGGGCCAGGTTGCGCTGGCCATCCCGGCGGTCCTCAATGGCCTCTTCCAGCTCGACCTGGGCACCAGCGCCTCGCAGCTCACCTGGATCTCTGATGCGTTCCTGGTCCCGGTCACCCTGCTCGAGCTGACCTTCGGCGTCCTCGGGGACCTGTTTGGACGCAAGCGGCTGCTGGTCGGCGGTGCGCTGATCCTGGCCCTGGGTGAACTGGTCTCGGTCCTCACCCCGGGCGCCTCCTCATCGACCGACACTCGCGTCCTCGTCCTGTGGATCGGGCAGGCGCTGTCGGGAATCGGCGCTGCCGCCCTGTTCCCGACCTCGCTGGCCGTGGTCGCCGCCGCCACCCACACAGCCCGGGAACGCGGACGGGTCATCTCGATCTACGTCGCCGCGTTGTCAACGGGCGGCTTCGTGTCCCCGGTGCTGGGCGGCGTGCTGGCCAAGGTGAAGTGGGGATCAGACCCGAACGCGAGCTGGCGCTGGGCCTTTCTCGCCGTGATGGTGCTGGCCCTGATCAGCGCCGCGGTGTCCGCTCTGCGCGCTGAGAACTCCTCGTCCCCCGAGGGCAGGTCGCTGGACTGGCCCGGCCAGATCACCATCGCCATCGGTCTGTTCGCCCTGTTGTTCGCCGTGATCCAGGCCTCAACCGCGGGCTGGGGAAGCACCCAGGTCATCATCGGCTTCGTCGTCGCGGTGGTCTTCGTCTCGCTGTTCCTGGCCACGGAGCGCCGGACCCGATCTCCGCTCCTGCGCCTGGAGCTGTTCCGGAACCGCGCCTTTGCCCTCACCGCGTTCGTCACCGTCGTCGGGATGTTCGCCTTCCTGGGCACCGCCTACGCGTCGAGCATCCGGCTGTCCTCGATCCAGGGCTTCAGCCCACTCAAGACCTCGATCGCCTTCGTCCTCATCCAGGGATTCACGCTTGTCCTGCTGCCCGTGATCTCCTACGTGATGTCCCGCATCAACCCGCGATGGCTGCTCGGCGGCGGGTTCGCCCTGATCGCCGCCGGCGACTTCTGGGCCTCCACCCTCTCGGTCTCCCACCTGTCGATCGTGCCGGTGATCGCGCCCCTGGCCGTGGTCGGGATCGGGTTCGCGTTCGCCGTCTCGTCGGTCACCGCCGTTGCCGTCAACACCGTCCGCATCCAGCTCGCCGGTATGGCCAGCGCGACCACCAGCCTGCTGCGCGACTTCGGCTTCACCCTGGGCCCGGCCATCATCGGCGCCATCGCGCTCAGCCGAGCCGCCTCGACGATCCACGCCAAGCTCGCCGCCAGCCCCCCGCTCCAGCACGCCTTGAACGGCTTCTACGGATCGCTGGCCAAGGCGCCGCCGGCCCAGCGGCCCAAGCTGGCCGCCGCGATCGGCGCCGTTAAATCGGGACCCCTCGGAGCCAATGGCGTACCCGCGACCGCGACCGTCCCCGGTGGCCACACGGTTCCCCTTAATCCGCTCAAACACGTGGCCTTCAATGCCCTCGGGGACGCGTACTCATTCGGCTACGTGGTCTGCGGCGCCGCCGCCGCCGTCGCCGCTGTCCTGGTCCTGCTCGTGCTCCGGACCGATCCCCACCACGACGCCGACGAGCTGGCCGAGGCTGAGACTCAGCAGTACGGCTCCCCCGAGCTCACGTCCCGGTCATGAGCCCAGCCGCCGCTCGGGCGGCGCCGGAGCGGCGGGCGGCGTCCCGGCTGGGGGCGTCCCGGGTGGGGGCGAGCCTGATCCCGGTATGACGAGTCCGGATTCGTAGGCAACGATCACGGCTTGGGTGCGGTCGCGGAGTCCCAGCTTGTTGAGCAGGCGGCTGACGTGGGTCTTGACGGTCTCTTCGGTGACCACCAGCCAGCCGCCGATCTCGGCATTCGACAGGCCGACGGCGAGCAGGCGGAGGACCTCGGCCTCGCGCTGGGTGAGCTCCTCGACCGCGGGTAGGGCTTCGAGCCGGCGCGTCGGACGCTGCGCGAACTCGCTGATCAGCCGTCGGGTGACGGTGGGCGCGAGGAGGGCCTCCCCGGCGGCGATGACGCGGACGGCGTCGAGGAGTCGTTCGGCGGTGACGTCTTTGAGGAGGAAGCCGCTGGCGCCGGCGCGGAGCGCGTCGTAGACGTATTCGTCGAGGTCAAACGTGGTCAATATCAGGACCCGGGGGTGGTCTCGCTCCTGCCCGGTGATATGCCGGGTGGCCTCGATCCCGTTCATGTCGGGCATGCGGATGTCCATCAGCACGACGTCGGGCCGGAGCTCACAGCTGATCCGCACGGCCTCGCGTCCGTTGGCCACGGTCCCGATGACCGTGAGGTCGGGCTGGGTGTCGAGGAGGTCGGCGAAACCGGCGCGGACGACCGCGTGGTCGTCGGCGATGAGGATTCGCACGGCGGGTGCGCTCGCGCTCACGTGCCCTGCGGAGGCCTGTCGGCGGGCAGCGTTGCCTTGACGAGAAAGCCGCCGCTGGTCGCCGCGCCAGTCTGCAGCTGTCCACCGACGGCGGCGGCGCGTTCGTGCATGCCTAACAGGCCATGCCCGTCAGCCGGTGGGGCCGCGGGCGGGCCGTGCCCGTTGTCGCGGATCCGCACAACCAGCGCGTGGGCGCCGTAGCGGAGCTCGACGTCGACTCCGGCGCCCGGGGCGTGCCGGCGGGCGTTGGTGAGGGCCTCCTGGACGATGCGGTAGGCGGCGAGTTCGACGCCGGGATCGAGCGGGAGCGGGGAGCCGTTGAGGATCAGGCGGGCGGCAGAGCCCGAGGCGTCTCGGGCTTGGTCGAGCAGCTCGTTGAGCTGGTCGAGGCCGGGTTGGGGACGTAGATCGGGGGTGTCGGTCGCGGTGTCCTCGCGCAGGACGCCGAGCAGCCGGCGCATCTCGGTCAGGGCGGAGCGGGCCGTGTCGCCGATCGCCACCAGCCGCTGGGCACCGGCCGGCGGCAGCCCCGGCGTGGCCATCCGGGCCGTCTCGGCCTGGACAGCGATCATCGAGATGTGGTGGGCAACGACATCGTGCAGCTCGCGGGCGATCCGTGCCCGCTCGCCGCGGGCGGCGTGCTCGAGCAGATCCCCGGCAGCGGCTTGGCGGGCGGCGTCGTGTAGCTGCGCCTGGTCGTGAGCGCGCCGGGCCACCCCCGCGAGTGCCGCGGCCGGAGCGAGGGAAGCGAGCAGGAGGGTAAGCACGCCGGGCTCGGAGGCGCTCGGGACGGGGTGGGTGAGGGCGAGCACCAGAAAGGCAATGGGAAGGCAGATGGCGATGGCCTGCGCGGGCGTTCGCGGCGACCCCACGTGCGCAAGCCGGTACAGCACGATCAGCTGTGCGAGAACCGCAGCCACGGTGAGGGTGTGGAACAGCGTGAGCGACACGACGCTGGCCGTCACGACGGTGACCGCTGCCGCCTCCTGGGTCACGAACGCCGGCGGCAGAGTGGTGGCGAGAGCGACAACGCAGAGCACGAGGGCGCGTTGCGCGCTGACACTGGTGAGAGCCGAGTGCACGATCGACTCGGTGACCGCGAGCAGGCTGAGCGAGCTGCCCTCCAGGACGGCCGTGGTCACGCTCGCGGTGATCCCCCGACGGGGCGTTGCTCGTCCACGCTGCCAGCGCTCTGCTCTGACCACCCCGTCATTGTCGTCGCTGTCGAGCGGATCGGCGTCCCTCCTGCCAGCGATCTGCTCGTAGCCCCTAAGAGGGACGTGCCGGGCGCCTCTAGCTCCTCCGAGCTACAGCAAAGATGGCTCTGGGGCGCGACGACAAGCAGCCCTGGGGCGCCTAGCGTTCCCGCCATGGATGCCACGATCGAAGTCAACGCAATCACGAAGCGGTTTGGCCAGACAGTTGCGCTCGACGGGCTGTCGTTTACGGTCGCACCGGGGAGCGTGACTGGGTTCGTCGGCCCCAACGGGGCAGGAAAGTCCACCACGATGCGGATCATCCTCGGTCTCGACGCGGTCGATCAGGGCAGCGCCCTGATCGGCGGACGGCGGTACGCGAGCCTGAGCCATCCGCTGCGCGAGGTCGGCTCACTGCTGGATGCCGCGGCCCTTCAGCCCGGCCGGAGCGCGCGCAATCATCTGTTGTGGCTGGCGCGTTCGCAGGATCTCTCCTCGCGGCGCGTGGATGCTGTGATCGAGCAGGCAGGACTCGACGGGGTCGCGCGCCGCAAGGCCGGCGGCTTCTCGCTCGGGATGCGTCAGCGACTCGGCCTTGCCGCGGCGATGCTCGGGGATCCGCCGGTCTTGATCCTGGATGAGCCGTTCAACGGGATGGATCCCGAGGGGATCGTGTGGATGCGCGGGTTTCTGCGCGCGCTCGCCGCCGAGGGCCGGGCGGTGCTCGTCTCGAGCCATCTGATGAGCGAGCTCCAGGACACGGCCGGCCATCTGGTCGTGATCGGCCGCGGGAAGCTGGTTGCCGACACGGGCGTCCCCGAGCTGATCGCGGAGGCATCCGCGGGTCGCGTGATCGTTCGCACGAGTGCGCGTGGCCAGGCGATGACTGCGCTGGCGAACGGGGGTGCGACAGTGGCCGCCACCGGCCCAGAGACCGTCACCGTCTCGGGGCTGGCGTCGGAGCGGATCGTCGAGCTTCTCGGTCAAGCTCGGGTGCCGTTCTCCGAGGTCGCCCCGCACCGTGCGACGCTCGAGGAGGCGTACATGGAGTTGACCCGCGACGCGGTCGAGTTCCGAGCCGTCGGGGTCGAGGCGCGCGCCGACACCGCTGAGGCCGCAGGATGACCTCGGCTACGCCTCCGTATCGATCCGACCTGCCGGCCGGCCGGGACGGCTTCGCGCAGGTACTGCGGGCGGAGTGGACGAAGTTCCGCACCGTTCGCGGCTGGGTGATCACCGCGGTCGCTGCGGCGCTCCTCGTCGTCGTGTTCGCCTACCTGGGCACCTTCCGCCGCGAGGACGGTGGCATCTGTGTCGGTGCCAACTCCGCGTCGGGGACCTGCCGGAGCTTCGTCCACCCCACGCCGCCGCTCGGGCCGGGCGGCGAGGCGGTATCCGACACCTACTATTTCGTGCATCGAGCGCTGTCGGGGGACGGCAGCCTGACCGTGCGCGTGAGCCCGCTGAGCGGTCGCATTCAAGCCGGCAACGGCAACGAGGCCAGCGTCGCCGACCTGGCCGGCGCGTCTGGCCCGGTGCAGCCGTGGGCCAAGGCCGGCCTGATCCTCACTCCCACCACCAAGCCCGGCTCCGTGTACGCCTCGGTCATGTTGACCGGCGCCCACGGGGTCCGCATGCAGGACGACTACACCCACGACACCGCCGGTCCGGTCGTGTCTGCCCGCTCACCGCGCTGGCTGCGCCTGACCCGGTCGGGCACCACGCTGACCGGCTACGAGTCATCGGATGGGATGGTGTGGACCAGGGTCGGCTCGGCCCGCCTCGCGCGGCTGCCGCAGATCGTGCAGGCCGGTTTGTTCGTCACGTCTCCCCCAACCGTGCCGGTCCAACAAGCCCTCGGGGGCGGGGGCGCCGGTGGTGTCGCGACTGGAGCGAGCGCCACGTTCGGCCAGCCGGTCATCGAGGGTGGATGGGCGGCAGGCGGATGGGTGGGCGAGAGCGTGGGCGCCAGCGTCGATCATGCCGTGCTTCCCGTTCTCAGCTCGGTCGGCTACCGGCGATCCGGCTCCGGCTTCACGATCACCGGGTCCGGAGACATCGCTCCTTCGGTCAGCGGCGGCGAAACCGACAAGGACGCCCTCACCGGCGTGTTCGTAGGCCTGATCGCGCTGATCGTGCTCGGTGTCGTGTTCATCACCGGCGAGTACCGCCGGGGGCTGATTCACACCACTCTGACCGCGAGCCCCCGTCGAGGCCGAGTGCTGCTCGCCAAGGCGCTGGTCATCGGAGTGGTCGCGTTCGTCGTGAGCGCTGTCGCTGCCGCGGTATCGATCCCGATCGGGAACCACATCCTGCGCGCCAACGGGAACTATGTCTATCCGGCCAGCACACTCACGCAGTTGCGCGTGATCCTGGGGACGGGGGCGCTGGTCTCGCTCGCCGCGGTACTCGCGATGGCGCTCGGCACCGCACTGCGCCGCGGCGCGGGAGCGGTCACCGCGGCGATCGTGCTGATCGTGCTGCCCTACATGCTCGCGTTCGCCTCCGCTCTGCCCGCCGGCGTCTCGCAATGGCTCATGAGGATCACGCCCGACGCAGCGTTCGCAGTCGAGCAAACGTTGCCGCAATACCACCAGGTTGCCTACCTCTACACCCCCTCCGATGGCTTCTACCCGCTGGCGCCCGGAGTCGGCCTGGCCGTACTCGCGGCCTACACGCTCGGCGCGCTTCTGGTCGCACACCGTCTCCTTTGCACCCGCGACGCAGCGTGAGCCGCGCGTTTCACGCCGAGTGGACCAAGCAGCGGACCATCGCCGGCACTGGATGGCTGCTCCTCGGCGCGATCATCCTGACCGTGGCGCTGAGCGCCATCGTCATGACCGCGGTCAGCTACGGCTCCGCCGGATCGAGGCAGGACCTGACCAAGCTCAGCTTGACCGGCATCTACATCGGGCAGGCGATCGTGGCGATCCTCGCTGTGCAGACGATGGCCGGCGAGTACAGCACCGGGATGATCCACCAGACGCTGACCGCAATACCGCGGCGGCACACGATGCTGGCGGCGAAGGCGGCCGTACTCAGCACGCTGGTCCTCGTCGTCGGAACAGTGGCGGTGCTCGTCGCCATCCTGCTCGGGCGGCTCATCCTGCCCGGTAGCGGCTTCACGGCTGACCACGGATATCCGCTGCTGTCGCTGGGCCACGGCCCGACGCTGCGGGCGGCCGTCGGCTCGATCTTTTACCTCGGACTGATCGCGTTGCTGAGCCTCGGAATCGCAACCGCGGTCCGCGACTCCGCGATCGCGATCGCGATCGTGCTCGGTTTGCTCTACCTGTTTCCGATCCTGGCCGCGCTCGTGACCGATCCAGCTCTCCGTCGCCATCTGCAGCAGATCGGACCCATGACCGCCGGGCTCGCGGTTCAGGACACCACCAACCTCCACCACCTTCCAATCGCCCCATGGGCAGGACTCGGCGTCGTGGGCGCCTGGGCCGCCACGGCGCTGCTCGTCGGCGGACTCGTCCTGAGGCTGCGCGACGCGTGAGAGCTCATTGTGTGAGGGATTTCGCTCCGGCGTCGTCCTGTGAAAGGCTGGGCGGTGATGAAGTGGGGCGCCGTCGCTGCCGCCTACGATGCGAGGATCGCCGGAACAGCCGAATTCAAATCCGGACGGTGACGCGTGGATGTGCAATTCATCACCAGCGTCGCAGTGATCACCCCTGACCCCAGCGTCAGCCGAAGACTGTACGTAGACGCGCTTGGGCTGCCGCTGACCGCGGAAGGTGACGGTTACCTGCACAGCGAAGCCATCGATGGTTGCAAGTCCTTCGGGGTCTGGCCCCTGACCCAGGCCGCGCAGGCCTGCTTCGGCACGCCTGACTGGCCAGCCGAGCGGCCGGTGCCGCAGGCCAGCGTCGAGTTCGAGGTCGCGGACGCTGACACCGTCCAGGTCGCAGCGGACGAGCTCAAGGAAAAGGGCTTCACGCTGCTGCACGACTCGCGGACCGAGCCGTGGGGACAGACCGTCGCTCGACTGCAATCCAGCGAGGGCGCGATCATCGGCCTCTCCTACGCACCCGCGCTGCATCCGTAAGCGAGACGGACACCGCGTTGCGACCCCGCCACCGCGATCGCCACAACGCCGTCAACAACATGCTCGGACTCCCCGAGTCCGCCGTGGGTCCAGCCTAGTCGCTGGCCGCAGGCCATCAGCCGAGTGGCCGGCCGACCTCCTCAACGGTGTCGAGCTGTGCGAGGTCATCGGCGTCCAGCTCGACATCGGCCGCCGCGAGGTTCTCTTCCAGATGCGCGACGGAGGTGGTGCCCGGGATCAGCAGCATCCGCTCGTAGCGAGCGAGGAGCCAGGCCAGCGCGACTTGTGAGGCCGTCGCATCGTGTTTCGCGGCCACCTTGGCGATCGTCGGATCCCGGGCGAGCTTCACCGGCCCACCGGTGAATGCCGAGCCGAGCGGAAAGAACGGGACGAATGCGATCTCGCGCTCGCGGGCCAGCTCCACGATTGGGTCGTCTTGGCGGTCGATGATGCTGTAGGAATTCTGGATCTCGCTGACGTCGGCCAGCTCGAGCGCCTCCTCGACCCGCTCCTGGCCCGCGCTCGAAATGCCGATCAGGTCGAGCTTGCCCGCTTGACGAAGGTTCTCCAGCGCGCCGAGCTGCTCGGCCAGAGGGACAGCCGGCTCCTCCCCCTCGTCCATCAGACGCAGGTTGACGAGGTCCATCCGCTCGACGCGCAGCGAGCGCAGGTTGTCCTCTACCCCCCGCCGCAGCTCCTGCGGCGTTTGCGTCGGCAGCCAGGCGCCGCGGTCATCACGCCGGCCACCTACCTTGGTGACGAGCTTGAGGTTCTCCGGATAGGGATGCAGAGTCTCGCGGATCAGGTCGTTGACTACGTCGGGTCCGTAGTACTGCGCGGTATCGATGTGGTCGATACCGAGCTCGATCGCGCGCTTGAGAACGGCACGAACACCATCGGGGTCGCGCGGGGGCCCGAACACGCCGGGACCGGCGAGCTGCATCGCGCCGAGACCGATCCGGTTATGTGGTCTTGTGCATGCTCATCAGTCTGAGCCAGCCTCAGGCGGAGGATCAGTGCGATCGAGTCGTCTCTCCTCACCCGCAGCCTCAGCCCGCGCGGCTTCTCGGCCTGGGTTCAGACCCTCGGAGTGAGGGCCACCAACGGGATCTGGCGATCAGTCTGCCGCTGGTAGGCGTCGTATCGGTCGGAGTTCCTGTCGTTGACCAATCTCCACAGCCGGGCGAACTCGTGATCTTGGTGGTTGAGCACAGTCGCAGTACACCGAATCCGCCGGCGCGCGATCTGCACCTCGACCTCAGGATTCGCCTGGAGGTTCAGTAGCCACGCCGGCGGCTTCGGTGCCCCGCCCCGTGATGCGACGACGATGTAGCGGCCGTCATCCTCGACGTAGTTCAGCGCGTTGGTTCGCGTTTCGCCGCTGCGGCGTCCGGTCGTGCGGAGGAGCAGCGTCGCGACCCCGAGTAGACGATGACCGACCAACCCGCCGCTTCGCTCGTAAAGGGCCTGGTGGACGCGCAGCGTCGTCCGGAACACAGTGTCGTACAGGGACATAGCCGTCAAATCTACTAGCCCACCGGTCGTCTGCGGCTGGCGTAGAGTGCGCCGCATGTCCACCTTCATCCTGCGCCTCATTGCTCCGCGCCCGAACTTCGCCGGGACCATGACCGACTCGGAACGGGAGATCATGAACGGCCACGCCGCCCACTGGCAACCGTACCTCGACCGTGGCGACATGGTCGTGTTCGGCCCTGTGCTCACCGCCGAGGACTCCTACGGCCTGGCGGTGGTAGAGACGGACGACGAGCCGGCGCTGCGCGAGTTCGCCGCCCAGGACCCGGTTGTGAGGACCGGGACAGCGGCCTTCGAGCTCGGCCGGCTGGCCATGGGCCACGTTCGCGGGCGCTGACCCGGGCTGCCACTTCGCACCGACGTCATCAGGTGCGCTACGCGGGCTGAGCCTCGATCACGCCTCCGCTAACCCACGTCGTCCGCCACCCGGCGTGGCTGAGCAGCACCCGCCACTGCTCCGCTGTCCGTTCGCGGCCGCCGGCGATCACGAGCATCAGCAGATCGAGCCACTTCGCGCCGTCGGGCGCGTTGCCCGGCTCGATCACGCTTTCGAGTGCGACCAGCCGCTCGCCCGCCGCGGCGCGGACCGTCGCCAGGATCCGCCGCGCCGAGTCGTCGTCCCAGTCGTGGAGGATCGTCGAGAGGAGATGGACGTCGCCGCGCGGCACCGACTCGAAGAAGCTCCCCTCCACAAACTCACAGCGGTCACCGAGCAAGTGCTCGTCGCGCACCGTCTCGGGCAGGTCGAAAACGATGCCGCGCATCCGCGGGTGACGCTCAAGCAGCGCGAAGAGCAGCGACCCGTCGCCGCCGCCGACATCGACGACGAGCTCGTCGCCCCGCCAGTCGAGCCTCTCTAGCCGATCGAGGCGGCCCTGCCAGCCCTGTGCCATCGCACGATCGAAGGCGGCGCGCTCGGCCGGGCGCGCCGCCAACCACTTCCAGAAATCATTGTTGTGGACGCGCGGAAAGGACGCCTCCCCGCTCGGATCGAGCGCCGCGACTGCCGGCAGCCAGGCGCCGCCGAACAGGTGGGCGAAGTCGTCCCAGCCGTCGCGCGCCAGCACCTCCGAGGCGGCCGTGTTGCCGAACACGCCTGGCTCGGTCTCCTGGAAGATGCCGTCGCTCGCCAGCGCGCGCAAGATGCGGTGCAGCACGTCAGCGTCGACACCTCGCTCATGCGCGAGCTCAGCGCTGCTCTGCGGGCCGGCCGCGAGCGCCTGCGCCACGCCCAAATCGGCGGCGAGCGCCAGCGCGCGCGTCACCAGCGCACCCCGCAGCGCGTCCCAGATGATCGCCTCAGGGTTCACGCGCGAGCCGCGTGGACGGCGGCCGTCGCCTGGTCGAGCTTCATCGGTCGAAACGATACGGCGCGCCTCTCTGTGCCCGCGACTCCCCGGGACGCCCTGGGAGTTCCGCCAAGCGTCGATTGGGCGCCTTCGCTCTCAAGGGCCAGTCATCTTGTCTCGATGAAAAGGCCGATGCCAGCCCGGGGATTGACGCTCCGCCGCCCAGACGTGTGTGTTACCTGCGGCTCTGAGCTGCCCGCGGGAGCGCGGGCGTGGTGGGATCGGAGCACTCGCACAGTGACCTGCACCGGATGCTGGGACGGTGGCGCGTCGGCTCCTGGGCCGCCGCCTCTCCCAGTCACTGAGTGTGACTCCGGACAGGCTGGGGCGAGCTTGGATCGTGAGTATCAGCGGCGCAAGAGCAACCGTGAACGGCGAACCAGAGCGGCCCATCCCCACATCGGCGGACTGCTCCTGGCCACGCGCGGCACGCCCCAGCATGAGGTGGCGTTTCACCAGGGCGCGGTCGCAGAACGAGCAGTCGCCGACGCGTTGAAGAAGCGAACGGCGCCCGGTTCAGTCATCACGCTGCACAACCGCCAGATGCCCGGCAGGCGCGGGGACATCGACCACATTGTCATCGCACCCACTGGGGTATATGTGATTGACACCAAAGACTGGAAGGGCGAGGTCCACATCCAGACCCCCTGGTTCGGCGCCCCCAAGCTTCTCATCCGCGGCCGCGACCGCACCAAGCTGATCGATGGCCTCGATCGCCAGATCACCGCGGTCCGTTCCGCGCTCGATCGCGACGGTTATGAGACGGTGCCGATCCGGGGTGCCGTGTGCTTCACCAGGGCCGATCTCCCTTTCCTGAGAACCCAGACGCTCCGTGGGCACCTGCTCCTCTACACGAAGGCGCTCATCCAGCGGGTCAATGCCGACGGTCCGCTGCAACCGCCCCTCATTGAACAGCTCGCAAGCCACTTGGCTGCACTCCTTCCGCCGGCAACCTGACCCACTGTGTCGAGTCGGCCGGTGCCTGGCAGAAAATACGCGGTGCGTCGAGAGGATTAACGTCTCGGTGGATCAAGCGGGCAGGGACGTGAAAGAACCCGCCTTCGTCGACTTCGGTTCGGTCCATGCCGTCGGCGCCGAACTCGAACCTTCGCGGCTCCCCGGACCACATAGCCGAAGACATCACGCTCGCCGTGGTGATGCCACCCCGAGGCGGCGCGCGGTTCCGCGCGGGCGCGCAGCAGGGTTGCTCGACTCGTCTCGAGCGCGACCTCTCGCAGCACACCCGGAGTCGCAGGCGCAGCTGTCAGTCTGCCTCGCGTAACGGCTACGACGCGCTGATCCATCGCACGCGAGCCTAGCTTGCGTGCCGAGCTGCATGGCCGCATCGTGATGCCGTCATGCGGCTATGGCGAGGGTGAGAACAACGCTCACGATCGACGAGGACGCCTTGAAGTGGGTGAAAGATGGCTGGCTGCTCTGCTCTCGAACGAGCGCAGGCGGTGAGTGTTGCGGCGGCACTGAACTTCGGTTACGGTCTGCCCCGGTGGCTCGGGGGGTGTGAGAGGAGGCGGTGATGGGGAGGAGACGGGCCTTCACGCGAGCGCTGGGGGTAGGTGTCGTCCTGGCGAGTGTCCTGGCGGGGTGCGGGAGCGCCTCCTCCGGACTCACGCTGACCGCGTATTTGGTTCACGGCTCACAGGAGACTCGCTTCAGCACACAGGGCGCGCCCAGCGTGATGAAGAGCCTCAGCTCGTACTTGGCCAGCCAGTCCGGGGCTAGCAGCGACCCCACGCGCTTGAAGGCGGAGGGGTTCAGGGAGTTCGCCACCGTGGGCACGGGTGGGCCCAGCGGTGAGCAGGGTGGGTCCTTCGCGCTGGAGTTGGGGTCGCCCTCGGCCGCGGTACACGAGCAGGCCGCTTCCCTCGCCTATTCAAAGCAGGGCCAGGGAGGGGAGAACCTGGTGCCGTTCACGGTTCCGGGCGTGCCCGGTTCCACCGGAGTGCACGCGGTGGGATCGCAAGCAACCTCGAACGTGTACTGGCACGAGGGCAAGTGCACGCTGTGGGTGGGCGACACCGATTCGTCGGGTCCAGTGATCGCCGCAGCGCAGGCGATTTGGGGGGCCACGCACCCGGCCAAGGGGGTGTGCGGGGGGTAGCCGGCCTGATCGTCCAGCCGAACCATGTCGCGCCTCGCCCGGCGCCGGCGGCGCACTGGGACGGTTCGCTCTTTGTATCGCGTGGCCGGACGAGTGCTCTACGCCTTGGCGACAGCGTTGGCCATGGCTGGCGGCCCAAAAAAGAAAAGGCCGCTCGACCCGGCGCGGTGTAGGTTAGGTGCGCCCGTGACAGCGGTGCTTCACATCCAAGCTCATAGGAACAACGCCGCCGTGGTATCGCGACGGGCGGGTCGCTGTGCAACCCAACGGCCGAGGTCTCTAGAAGGAGGATCACAATGCCCGTCCTGATTCGACACCGTGCGGCGATGAGCGCTGCGCAGTACGACGAGTCCGCGCCGGCCCTGATCGAGCAGCTAAAGAAGCAGCCTGGCTTCCTCGTTCATGTCGCCTACGAAGACGCCCGAGGCTTTGTCGTTGCCGAGGTATGGGAGACACAGGAGCAGCACGACACCTGGTTCGACGCAAACGTGAAGCCAAACATTCCGTTCGAGATCACGCAAGAAGTAATCGACCTTCACAGCGTCCACACCCCGTAGACCGCTCGGACAAACCGCGACAAATCCGTGGCCCTGTCGGACCCGGCCGGAATGTAGTCGTCCAAGCCCAGCGAGGGAACTACGCCGCCGCCGGTCGGCCGCGACACGCGCTGTCACAGCGCACGCTTAGGTGCGAATGGCGGCGCTCACGCGTGCGTCATCGCGCTGTGGCTTTTCGAGTCTTCCTTCAGACGCGGCCGGGCTCCTTCTCTGATTCGTAGGATGCATAGTCATGGCAGCGCTACTACACCGCGTTCGGCGAGCTGGCCGGTCCGGATGACGCCCAGCGATCCAGCACCCGTGCCGGCGTAATGGGCGACCACCTCATCGTCCTTCATTCTGCGGTGCGATCCTGCGCGGGCTACAGCCGCCACGACGCTCCCTCGATCCTGTTGGACGGCTCATCGATGGCGTGCGACACCGAGCACGGTCGCGCGATCACCGCGCAGCTGACACGTCGCCACGGAACGCTCGAGGAGGCAATCGCTGCTGCGGTCTTTGCGCTCGGCACAGCGGGCTTGTCCAAGGGCATCCGTCGTCAGGCGCGCGCGGCGTGCGAGGACTACTTCTACAGCCGGCTCGACCTGACGCCGGACCACGAGTTGGACGGACGGAGAGAGAGCGTCCAATCGCTTGAGCTGATGCCGGAGCCGATGTACCAGGCACTCGACGACGTCGTTGGCCTGGTCGTGGACGGCGACTACGAGGAGCTCCGCGTCGCGTCTGGCGATCGGCTCACGGTCGAGGACCTGCGCCGTCGGGTCGAGGACGACTGCCCCGAGTCGTTGGTGCTGCCGCCGCGCGAGATCTACCAGGTCGAGGCGATCACCAAGTCTGACGATCCGGACCTGCCGGACTGGGCCTACTTCCTCGACCTGTGGACCGAGACCGGCCCCGCACGCCTGCACATCGAGGGCGAGCTCAAGGAGTCGGGCGAGCGGTTCACCGCGACGCTGAACGACATCCTTCCTTGATGCGACCGTAAACGCGGAAAGCCCACCCGTGGGTGGACTCTCGGCCATCAGAAGATCAGGCGGCTTTCGCGGGAAGGGGACGTTCAGATGAAGGTCTCGCCCTCTGGTTGCCCTCGCTATCTGACGCTACCAGCGTAGCGCACGCCGACGCGGTCTTGGCCGCCGTTGCGAGTCCGGATTACCGCGAGGATGACCCATCGTCGGCCGGGAAGGCTTCTACCAGCAGCGGGTTACAGACAAGGTCCGCTGGCTGGAGGAGGGCCGGTTGCGCGTTGCGCCTGCGGCGAATCACTCATGCACCGCGGGCGGTGGACCACTCCTGCGTTGCCGAAATCTCGTCCGCCGCGAACGGCCGCGGAAGGAGAGTGCGATCGTCCGCGAGATTCGTGGTTCTGCGTGTCCCGAAGGCTGGTGCGGCGGAGGCCCGGGGGCGCGGGCCCGCGGAAGGAGATCTCTACGTCGCCCCGGGTGGACGTCGAACGCCCGCCGTCCAGTGGTGACGGGGGTGGTGACGGTTCAGCGGAGGTGCCGCGCTGCGGCAACTACACCGTGGGACGCGCAGACGCGTGTTGGTTTACCGCGCGTGACCTTGCAGATCGCAGCGCTGAATAGATTCGCTAGACCATCGATTGATCTGGCGGTCACTGTGCCCGAGTGTGCGAGGCTCGACGCGATCTGCGACCAACTCTTGCCGGTCAGCACGGTGGGCGAATACCCGGAGCCGACAAAGCCCCAACGCCCGCCGACGTCTACTGCTGGAGTGCCGTTCGGGTCAAAGGAGCCAATCGCCTTTTGCTCGGAGGCGGTTTCGCTCTGCAATGAACGGCCATTGACGTCCTGAAGGACCACAGGGAGGAAACTGAGGTACCGGCTCTTGAAATGAACCCGGAAGAAGCTGAGTCCGTGTGTGTGATGCCACTGTGGGTAGAGAGTGCCCGTATCGATGATGCGCACGCCGTTGAGCGTTCCGAACCGGCTCAAAGCCGCCGCCAGAGACCAGCTGTTGGCCGCGCAATGGGGACACCACGCGAAGATGGTGGCGAGCAGCTCGGGCTTTCCCGCACCCCTCACAGCAGCCCCACGGACCTTGGAGACCACAAAGCTGGGGTCACTCGGGATGGGGCCAGCGCCAACCTTGTCAAGCGTGCTCGCCGGAACGTGAGTGACCAACCGAGTGACCCTGACAGGCGCTGGCAGCGAGCCATCACTAAGAGACGCCGCCCCGGCCGAGCCGGCAATCACAAGACAGAGTGCGCCGCAAGCTGCCAACAGTCGAGACACCTGACCCCCAAGCGATCGAGACCGGTCCGAGGCGACGCTAACACAAGGGCTCCCATCCCATCAAGGCGCGACTCGGGACGAGAGGCCGCCGACGCCCACGGCGGACGATCCCCTTGCGCGTGAATCGCTGGTCTGAGAAACGGGCGTCCGGACTGATCCCCTGGCTCACGAAGCCGGTGATCGCATTCATCGTCGACTGGTTCGGGAAGCGATGACTGCTTCAAAAAGCAAAGCGCTCGCCAGAGCGCGACTGTGCTCGCGACTCCTTTGCCACGCACGCGATCGGTAGCTCGCTCGCCCGGTCGGCGACCCCCGTCGGCGACATTCCGCTGGCGTGAACCCGATGCACGCTCAGGCCCGCGGGATCAGACCAACCCGCACAACCAGATCAGGAACTTGGAGATGGCCGGCGACCACCAAACGTTGCCCGGGACCGTTGCCCGGACCGGCGTTGACGAGGCGATCCCATGCGGGCTGTGCGCCCAACACGATCATAGTCGCGTGGACGCACAGCGGAGCACAGCGGTATGCGCAGCTTCAGTCGGGTCCCCGCGCCTACTGATGATCCTTCGGATCGTTGTAGTCCCTGCTGTCGGTTGAGTCCCCCGACGCGTACTGACAGGTGGAAGCAGGGCTTCCGTACAGGACACAGTAGCTTGCCCGCCCGTAGCCGCGAGTGTCCACCAGGAACGAGTCGAAGGGCGTCGCCACCTGCCGGTACCCGTACCAGAACACAGTCTGGATCTGCGGACTCACCGAGCCGATGTTCAGGAACGCCTGTGCTGCCGCGGCCTGGGCGGATGGGTGCCCGTCGGTAGTCGGATTCTGCCAGTTGGGATTGTCCAACCAGTCGCCGGTCTCAGTAAGCCAGATGGGCATCCCCTTAAGGTAATACCAGCACCACAGGATAACCACCCACTAGGCCACGGTCACTCGCGGCCAAGACCCCCCACGACCCAAGCGATCGGCCTACCAGCCCGACACCCGCCGACCATTGAGCCCCAAACGTATTTGGACAGCGGGGACTGCGGGGCGCGCTACTTCGGCGACGTGGAGCAAGGGAACCTCGACTACTACGGCGGCAGTAAGGCTCACATCATCGCGGGAACCTTCGCCGACGGCGACGTGGGCATAAATACAGGACCCAGCTGTGGCCGTGAGGGTGACTACATGGAGGGCTACATCTGCTACCTCCAGCGGGGTGACTACAACGTTGGGGCCCCTTCCATCCCCGGCGGCCAGCCGCTGTCGCACTACAACCAGTACGCGACATCGTGGTCGTTCCACGATTACACCGATCCCATGCTCAGTGCCGAGCAGGGGTGCTCGCCTGGCAACCCGTACGCTTGTAGCACCACAGACGAATATAAGTTCGTTGACACCTTAGAGGAGTGGGGGGAACCGACCGGCGACATCTGGATGACCGAATCGGGCTACCACCACGTCTGCGGCGCTCACAGCTGCGGGTACTACAACTTCCCGCTCAGCGCATGCTACGACCAATACCACAACGCCAAGAGCTGCTACGTGCTGACCGCCACACAGGAGGCCGACGCCGCCTATGACTGGCGGTCCTACCTTCCTGCCCAGATCGTCGCCCACATGTTCTGGTACGAGTACGTCTCCACCGACGACTACTCCTGGGGTGGTGGTCTGACCCAAGGCAGCTGAATAACGCCCGCCAGAGCTGGTGCGTGCTGGTTGCCGGTACAACAACAGGGGAACATGCACGGCCGACCCGGGGCCGCCCGACTCCTAATGGCGGGGAAGGCGGCTCGGAAGTGTGGCCGAGTAGAGATCCACGGGGGCAGGGTAGTCACGCTGGACGTAGATCGTCCGGCCCTCCACGGCCGCAAGCCCTGAGCCCTTAGGAATGCTCGGGATCTTGAAGCGCTGTAGGCTCGGGAGGAACAGTCCGTCCAGCCCCGTCACGGGGGCTGGACGGGGCTGATCTGAGACGACTACCTGGTCGCTGCCCGTGCTGTCGGCGGGAACACGTATGGCGAGCCGGGAATGGCAGCGTCTGAGCCGGTAGTCGTTGCGGGATGGCGTGAGCGCAAACGAGCCGAGCACCCGTATCCCGTCGCTGTAGCGAAGCGGCGAGCACAGGCGGCTCGTGCCGGATGGACTGTTGAGGTCCTCGTACAGGCGTCCGCCGGTGTGGTTTGGGTCGGCCTTGGTCTGCCCGGTCTGAATGTTCTGAAGGTACGGGACAGGCGGGTCGCAGTGGGCCTCACAGTTGGGGTCATCCAGGGCGAACCTCATCCAGTATTGCCCCACGGCCGGGTCGCACGCCGGATCCCCGAGTTCCCGGCAGGGCTGCGATGAGGCGGCAGCCGGGTATCCCGGCTGCGCCGTAACTGACTTCCAGTAGTGCCCCGATAGGTTGTACAGGTCGATTTGGTTGTTGGGGCACGGGGTCATCAGCCACGGTCCCCCGAAAACGTCGAGGCCCGTGAAACCGAAAGGGCCACTGGACGCCGACTGCTGACAGTTGGGCGCCACGATCGGCGTGCGCTGGAGAGTGCGGACGTTAAGCAGGAACCTTCCCTGGGAGTCCCCAGACTCGATGTAGGAGGGTCCGATGGTCGGGCTGATGTCGTGGATCGGGAGCAGGCGCCAGTGCAGGTGAAGCACAACCGGCCTGGCCGGATGACGCGAGTGATGGCTCCGGGCCAGGGCCGGGGAGGCGCAGGCGAGGACAGCACCGAGGACGAGCAGCAGGCTGAGGGGCTTGAGCGTGCGCGTGACCCTTTCAACGCCGCCGCACGCAGAAAGTTGCGTCAATCACAAGCGGGGGACAAAGGTCGGCCGGGAGCTGCAGAATCCGATGGGCTGGCTGCTGGCCCGGACGAAGCGTCTCGCGGATCTCTGCTCCTGCCGAACATTCTGCTCGGGGGGCGGTCCGTTTTGAGCGGCGGGGGACTTGAGTTGATCTTTGGGGCGTGTCGGCGCGCTAGGCTGGGCTTGGCCACGCCCTGGGGTGGTGGCGGGAGGTGAGGTGGCTGGTGTAGGGCAGTTCGATGGTTCGGTGCCGCAGGCGGAGCGGGAGTCGGTCATTCGCACGGTCGCGTTCTTGATCGTCGAGCTTCGGTCGGTCGATCCGGTCTCGTCGGCCGGGCAGCTGTACGCGGGTTTCCTGGAGGCTCTGGAGATGGTGTTCCCGGGGTCTACCCGGGCTCAGCGCTCTGACTGAAGTCGCTCGGCCAGGACCCTGATCGTCTCGAGCGCCTCGGCGAGCTCGCGGCCCTGTCCGGGCTGGTGATCGAACGGGCTCTCGCTGAGCAAGAACCCAGGCGGGAGCTCTAGCGCGTCGGCTATAGCGTGCAGCTCCATTGGCTTGGCCTCCGCCTACGCCGGCATCCCGCGCCGTCATGCCCGGCGATCAGCCACCCCGGCGCCACCTTGAAGCAGGCCACCGCGGCGATGAGCGACAGCGCGAAGACACGGCGCAGGCCGCGGCTTCTGCGGCCGGATCAGCTGGTGAAATCAGCCCTCAGCCGCCCACCTACGTCCTGTCCGATGACGAAGCTCTCCGACGCACACCTCGTCGGCCACCAGCTTCGCTTACCGGACATCAGGACCTCCTGGCGTCGCTTCGGCTGACAAAGCCTCCGCGAAACAATGCCGGCTCGGCTCATTTCAGACGCGCGATCGCGGCTCGCCGCTCGGCGTCCGGGCCGGCCGCGTGACGAGCCCTTCGCGGAGAGGGTGTCGCAAATCTGTCCGGTCAGCCGACCTCGCAGGCCGCGCTAGCGGCCGTCGTCCGTGGCGCGCGCCAGCGCGCCTACGGGCGACCTTGATCCAGTAGAGAAAATTGGAACCATGGAGTCCGTGGCCGCACCCGGCGTAGCTGAATCTGAACCTGCCCGGACCTCATTGCCAACCAGCGGGGCCGAGACGGCGGGTCAAGCGCCGCCGAAACCCCTGACCAGCCCAGGCGGCTTGCGAGCCCCGACAGCGTCCCACCGGCGCTTGACGCGACCGGATCGGCTCCGCTACCCGCGCTGCACGGTCTCAACGGCACGACGGAGAGACGACTCCTCACAGCCCGAACCGTCGCCGACATGCTCGGCGTCTGCACCGAGACCGTGCTGCGATGGATCCGCAACGGCGATCTACCCGCCGTCCGTCTGCCCGGCGGCGCAGTCCGAATCGTCGAGTCCGAGTTCGATACGTGGCTGACGCTGAGGGCGACGCCGGGACGAGGAGTGCTAGCTACCGCGACCGGCGCCGCCGATTGCGAACGCTACCCGGCGGAGTACGATTGGCGACGCTAGCTACCACCGTGCCGCCATCCGCGGTGCGCGAAGACGAGGAGACCCACAATGCCGGCAACCCAACGCGGCCAAGCCTACCGCCTCGGACCTAACCGATGGGGGCTCCGCTACTACGACAACACCGGAGCGCGACGACGCAAGAGTCCGTTCCCATCCAAGAGCGCAGCCCTCACCCACTACCGCCAGATCATCGAACCCCGACTGCGCGGCGACGCGCCCGCCGTGCCGCAGCTAACCCTCGCCGAGTTCGTCCCGCTCTACCTCGAACGCCACGCCGCGAGCGTCCGGCCTCGGACCATCGTCACACTCCGTGAGCGCCTGCCGCACGCGCTCAGGGCGTTTGGTTTCGTCCCGCTCCGAGACCTTGAACGGATGAGCGGCGAGTTGGCGACCTGGCAAGCGAAGCTCCCCGAGCGCAGCCGTTACGGGATCGTCCAAGCACTCCGACAGGCGCTCGAGGCCGCGGTCCGCTGGGGCTACATGACGAAGAACCCGGCCAAGCTTTCCGGGCGCAACCGCCAACCCGCGCCCCGCTCGGTGCGCGCCTTCACCCGCATCGAGCTGGACGCGATCAGCGCTGAGCTGTCGGCAATCTACGCGCCGCTCCCAATCTTCGCGGCGGCGACGGGGCTGCGCCCAGAGGAGTGGCAGGCCCTTGAACGTCGCGACCTTGATCGCCGAGCCGGTGTCGTGAATGTACTGCGGACCGTCTCGGACGGCGACATGGTCGAGCTGGCCAAGACCAACGTCAGCCGTCGCCAGGTCCCGCTTACTCGCCGGGCGGTGGCTGCGCTCGACGCGCTCCCGGCGCGCCTGAACACGCCATTGATCTTCCCGGCGCCGAAGGGCGGGCTCCTCGATCTCGACAACTTCCGGCTCCGACAGTGGGCGCCCGCGATCGAGGCGAGTGGAGTGCGCAGACCTGCACGGATTTACGACCTGCGCTCGACGTTCGCCTCGGACGCGCTCGCCGCTCGGGTCAGCGTGTTCGAGCTGGCACGCGTGATGGGCACATCCGTCCGGATGATTGAACGCCACTACGGTGCTCTACTCGACGGCGCCGCGGCCGGGATCGCCAGCCGGCTGGACGCCTTCGATGCGGACCACGATCGGGCCACAGCTGAGGACGCGCAGGACGTTTAGGCCGTGTTTGGGCCACAAATCCACGCCCGAGGCATCGGCGGTGCGCCCGAGAACTGTTCGCTTGCAGGCAATAAGTAGAACGGGAGCGACGGGACTCGAACCCGCGACCTCCGGCGTGACAGGCCGGCGCTCTAACCAACTGAGCTACGCCCCCTGAGGGGAGTCCCAGTATAAGAAGGCAGGTGGGGTGGCGCAGGACCGGGCTCGGCCGGTGCCCCGCGTGCCCCCCGGCCCGCGCGGACCGGCGCGCAACTTTTGTCCCGCCGGTGGGTTTTGACCGGGCGTAGACCTCCCGGGTTGCGTCCAACCCGGCCGTGGACAAGGCTCGGTGAGGCTCAACGGTGGGGACCCTGGAAGCGGGTCCCCACCGCATTTAAGGGCTCGGTGGCTGCCAGCCCCCGAACGCCCGCTCTAGGGCGGCGGCGACGGCGATCGTCACGTGGTCGCGGCCCGGGCCGGCCGCCACCTGCACGCCGAGCGGCAGCCCGGACGCCGACAGTCCCAGCGGCACCTCGGTGACCGGGACGCCGGCCAGGTTGAACACCGCTGCCCCGGTCAGCAGCCAGGGCCGACCCACTGTCCTGCCGTGGCGCGGGGCGAGGCTGGGATGGGCGGGGTGGAGCAGCACGCCGTCCCCGATCGTCTCGCTCAGCTCACGTCCAAGCGCCGCCGCCCGGGCCAGCAGGCGGCGCCATTCATGCTGGCCGAGGGCTCGGGGGAGCAGCTCCGGGATCAGAGTCAGCCGGGTGGGCATCGTGTGGGGTCCGTTGCGGTCCAGCAGGCCGCGCCACGTGGGAGCCTCGGCGCCCGCCTCGGCCAGGATCTCGCTCACCGAACCGCCGGCTCCGGCCTGGACCGCGGCCAGGAAGGGCAGCCAGGCGTCCGCCAGGAAGGCAGGCTCACTCGCTCCACCCGCGCGCCCGCCGCCCGAAGCGCTTCGGCCGCTCGCTCGCGGGCCGCACGCAGCTCGCGGTCGGGCTCGCGCCAGGATGTGCGCTCGGGCAGTACGAGCCGCAGCCCGGCGATGGTCACGTCGCCCGGATCGCCGAGCACCATCTCCCGAGCCCCCTCGTCCTCGCCGTCCGGGCCGGCCATGATTCGCAGCACGGCGATCAGGTCCTCGGCCCGGCGGGCCATCGGGCCGATCCCCAGGAGGCGACCGTTCTCCGTCCCGCTGGGGGGATAGCTGCCGGTCACGGGTACAAGGCCCGAGGACGGCTTGTGTCCGAACACGCCGCAGAACAGCGCCGGCTTGCGGATCGAGCCGCCGATATCCGACGCTACCCCGAAGGGCGAGCCGCCGCTTCCAACCGCCGCGCCCTCGCCGCCAGAGGACCCACCGGCGGTCCGCCGCGCGTCGTACGGGTTCGAGGTGCGCCCGTAGACGCGATTCTCCGATTCGATCCACAACGTCAGCTCCGACGTGTTGGTGACCCCGAGCGGGATCGCCCCCGCGTCGAGCAGACGCCGGACGGGAGGGGCGCTGACCCGGGCCCGCACGTCGCGGCGCGCGAGGAGCCCCGCGGACTGGGGCATCCCGGCCAGCGCGATCGACTCCTTGACGGTGAACGGCACACCAAGCAGCGGGGGCAGCTCGTCAGCCGCACTGGTCGCCCGGATCTGCTCGTCCACCAGCAGCGCCTCCCGCCGGGCCAGCGCGAAGCGCTCGGCAGCGAGGGCATTGAGTGCCGGGGCGAGCTTCTGGAGGCGTTCGATATGGACGCCGACCACCTCGCTCGCCGTCGTCTCGCGCCGGCGGATCGCGCCGGCCAGGTCGGTCGCGGAGCGCTCGGTTAGCGGCCTGGTCACCGGGCCCAGATCAGCTTCATGACTGCGAGCACGAATCGCTCATACCGCTCGGGCGAGTAGTGCTGGGCGTCGGTCAGCACCATCCGGCCGGCCTCCTCGCTGAGGCTGCGGATGGCCCGAGCGCTCAGCTCCACATCGAGGTTCTCCGGGATCCCCGACCGCGCGATGGCCCAGCGGACCAGCGCGGCGATCCGCTCCTGGATGAGCGCGCGGTTGCGCTCCACGTGCTCGCGCACGATCGCCGGCGTCCCCTCCGGCGGCAGCAAGATGACGCGCCAGGACGCGGGGCGGCTGGCCACCGCGTCGAGGAAGCGGCGTACTCCGGCAGCGAACAGCTCGGCCGGTTCCCCGGTGCCGCTTGGAGCCTCGGGCACCACCGCGGCCAGCTGGGCCAGCGCGTGGTGCTCCTCGCGGTCGATCAGGGCGTGTAGCAACTGCTCGAGATTGGCGAAGTGGTCGTAGATGACCGGCCGCGTGACGCCCGCGGCGCGGGCGACGGCTTCGATCGAGACCCCTTCGTAGCCCTGGTCGACGATGACGTTCAGCGCCGCGTCAAGCAGCTGCTCGCGGCGCTGCCCCGGGGCCATCCGCGGTGCATACCGTCGGCGAGTCTTGGCAGCGGCCTCCGAGGGCGATCGCGGCGTCATGAAGCGCGGCAACGCTATCACGACGACCTACGGAACCGTAGGTTCAGTCCCGCGCCCGACCGGGTACCTTCGCGTCGTGCTGGCGGTGTTCGACGGACACAACGACGCCCTGACCCGGGCCGATCACGCCGGCATTGCCACCGGCCGCCCGGAGGGCCATCTCGACCTCCCGCGCATGCGCGAGGCCGGAGTTCGGGGCGGCATCTTCGCGGTCTTCACACCGTCAGCGGAGGAGAACTGGGATCCGCTGCCCCGGGACGATGGGGTCATCGAGTTGGAGCTGGCTCCCCCGGTCACCTTCCCCGACGCCGCCGCCCACGCCACCCGGATCGCCGGTCGCCTAGCGGGGCTCGAGCGAGCCGGCCAGGTGCGCATCGCCCGCTCGGTCTCGGACCTGGACGCGGTCATCGCCGACGAGAGCGCGCCGCCCGTCGCGGTCCTCCACCACGAGGGTGCCGAGGCGATCGACGCCAACCTCGAGGCGCTCGATCACTGGTACGCGGCCGGGCTGCGCTCCTTGGGGCCGGTATGGAGCCGGCCGAACGGCTTCGCCCACGGGGTGCCGTTCATCTTCCCGAGCTCCCCTGACACCGGCCTCGGCCTGACCGAGGCCGGCCATGCCCTGGTTGCCCGGTGCGCGGAGCTGGGCATCCTCGTCGATCTGAGCCATCTCAACCAGGCCGGTTTCTGGGACGTGGCCCGAGCCGAGCCGGGCCCCCTGGTCGCCTCGCACTCGGCGGCCCACACGCTGAGCCCGAACTCGCGCAACCTGACCGACAAGCAGCTGGACGCGATCGGCGAGAGTGATGGTCTGGTCGGGATCGTGTTCGCCTCGCTGTTCCTGCGTCCCGATTTCGCCGACACCGCCGACACGCCGATGTCGCTGATCGTCGAACACGCCTGCTACGTCGCCGAGCGGATCGGCGTCCGGCACGTCGCGCTCGGGTCAGACTTCGATGGAGCGACGATTCCCGATGAGCTCGGCGACGTGGCCGGAATCCCGCGCCTGCTGGAGGCGCTCAGCACGGCCGGCTTTGACAATCAGGAGCTCGAGTCACTGGCCTGGGGCAACTGGCGCCGCGTGCTCGACGCCTGGTGGAAGTGACGCGCGCTAGCGCCGCCAGCGGTGGCGCTCGGCGTCACCCTCGATCACCCGCTGGATGACATCCTCGTCCCAGCGATGGGTACGGAGCAGCCGGTAGCGCTCGCGGCTGACGCGCATGTAGGCCTCGGTCTCGGTCTGACGGTTGACCAGCTCAGCCTCGCGGAGCATCGCGATCACCGGCCGGTACTCGTTCTCCAGCCACAGGAACGCCGTCTCGCGCCGGCTGATCTGCTCACCACGGTCCTGGCCGATGCGAAACCCCCACGCCTCCACGCCCTCGGCCAGCCGGGCGTAGTCCCACGAGTCGGTCAGCTGGATCTCCTGCCGGGCATCGTCGGGCAGCGGCACCCGCTCGAAGAACTCGCGCTCCAGGCTCTTGGTGGGCAGGTCGGCGTAGGTGATGGTGTGCTGCGCTCCCACCCGGGTGATCACGTCGGTCACGGAGGCGTTGATGTCGGTGCGGCCGAGTGCGCGTGCCACCGAGACCCGATGGTGGCCGTCGCGCACGAAGTAGATCTCACCGATTCGCATCAGGTCCACCGGGGGCATCGCCTCCCCGCGCCGCATGGCGGCTGCGATGTGCTCCCAGCGCGAGCGGACGCGTCCGGTCGTGGGCCGGAAGCGACGATCGAATTCTCGCTGGCGATCGACGGTGCCGACGATGTCGTCGAGCGCGACCACCGCGGATCCGACTCGCTTCTCACTGACGAAGCCGAGCGCGTCGATCACCTCCTCGTAGGGAAGGATCTGGCGGACGTCGTCGGGCTCGCCGCGGAGCCGGGCCGCCACCCGCGCCATGCTGGCGCGACGCCGCGCGCGCAGGAAGTCGTGCTGCGCGTCGACGGCGGGCATTCCGGTTGAGCGCGGCTCGGCCATCGGCGCCGATTATCGCGCTTGGAGGTGCTCCTACTGAGGCGGTGGCTCGGGACTCTGCGCCGGGGGACTCTGCGTCGGCGGGGCCGCCGCGGGGGCCGCTCCGGCCGAGGGACTGTCCCCATTGCGTCCGAGGAGGCTCTGGCCGGACTCGGGGTCGAACAGGTGCAGGTGCTCGGTGTTGAACCAGAGTTCGGCGTCGGCACGCTGCCGAACCTGGCTGGCGGCGTCCAGCCGGGCGACGACCTGGTTGCCCTCCTGCTGGGGCAGGTCGGCGGCGCCGGCGTCGTGGGCGAGCTCTTCGAGTTCCTTGCTGGCCACCTTCTCGGCTTCGAGCACGAAGTAGGCGTAGAACTCCGAGCCCATCGATTCGAGCACGTCGATCTTGGCCGTGAACGTGATCCCGCGGTGTTTCTCGCCGACCAGCTGGGCGTCCTCGAAGTCCTCGGGACGCAGCCCGGCGATCACGCCCTTGCGGCCACCACCGGGACCGGACGCGAGACCGCGACGGACATTGTCAGGCAGCGGAATAGTCCCGATCGGGAGCTTGATTTGATCGCCGTCGATCTCGGCAGGCAGGAAGTTCATCGACGGGGAGCCGATGAACCCGGCCACGAACAGGTTGTTCGGATGCCCGTAGAGGTCGGCGGGGGTACCGACCTGCTGCAGCAGCCCGGCGCGCATCACGGCGATCCGGTCCCCCAGGGTCAGCGCCTCGGTCTGATCGTGTGTGACGTAGATCGTGGTCGTCTCAAACCGCGACTGAATCCTGCTGATCTCCGTGCGCATCTGCACCCTGAGCTTTGCATCCAGGTTCGAGAGCGGCTCATCCATCAGGAACGCCGACGGGTTACGGACGATGGCGCGGCCCATCGCCACCCGCTGACGCTGTCCACCGGACAGATTCGCTGGCTTGCGATCCAGATGCTGCTCCAGATCAAGAATCCTGGCCGCCTCTGAGACTTTCTGATCAATTTCGTTCTGCGGCGTCTTGGCCAGCTTCAGAGCGAAGCCCATGTTCTCCCGCACGGTCATGTGCGGATACAGGGCGTAGTTCTGGAACACCATCGCGATGTCCCGGTCCTTTGGCGCCCGGTCATTGACCACCTGACCGCCGATCTTCAACTCTCCGCCGGTGATGTCCTCGAGTCCCGCGACCATCCGCAGCGCGGTCGACTTCCCGCACCCCGACGGGCCGACCAGGATCATGAATTCCCCATCGGCGATCTCCAGGTTGAGGTCCTTGACGGCTTCGAACCCGTCGCCGTAGCGCTTCATGAGGTGCTCGAGTGCGATCTGGGCCACTGGTTCTCCTTATCCCTTGACGGCGCCTGCGGTCAGGCCCGACACGATCCGGCGCTGGAACAGAATCACGATGATCATCACCGGAATGGTCACCACGACCGCGGCCGCGGCGATGTCGCCGATCGGCTGGGTGAACTGAGATGCGCCGGGGAACTGCGCGATCGCGGCCGGCACCGTCTGCGCGGAGTTGCTCGACGTCAGCGAGATCGCGAAAATGAAGTCGTTCCAGCAGAGCAGGAACACGATGATGAAGGTGGTCACGATGCCGGGCATGGCCAGCGGGGCGATCACCTTGCGGAACGCCTGTAGCGGGGTCGCGCCGTCGACCTGGGCGGCCTGCTCGAGCTCCCAGGGAATCTCCCTGAAGAACGCCGACAGAACGTAGATCGACAGCGGCAGGGCAAAGGTCAAGTAGGGAATGATCAGCCCAGGCCAGGTGTCGTACAGGCCGATCTGGCGCCACAGGTTGTACAGCGGACCGACAAGCGAGATCTGCGGGAACATCGTCACCGCCAGCGCGACCGCGAGGATGATCTGCTTGCCGGGAAAGCTGATCCGGGCGATCGCGTAGGCGGCCGAAGAGGCCAGGATCACCGCGAGCCCGGTCGCGATCAGGCCGATTCCGATCGAGTTGCGCAGCGCGCTGGTGAAGATGCCCTGGCTGAAGATGTCCGAGTAGTTGGACAGCGTCCAGTGGTGGGGGATGAACGCGCCGTCGGTGGCCGACGCCGGCGTCTTGAGCGACAGCATGATGATCCAGACCACGGGCACCAGGGAGACGACTGCGATGACCGCGAACGCCGCCGACCAGCCGGCTCGTTGCTGTGAGGTGGGCTTCATTCCGTCTCTCCGCCCGGGCTGGCGCCCGCGCCGAAACCCTTGATGAACAGGACGGCGATGATCCCCACGCACACGAACAGCAACACCGACACGGCCGAGCCCAGCCCGAGGTTGAGCCGGTCGAGCAGCGTGTTGTAGTTGAGCATCGAGATCGACTCCGTGTTGTTCGCGCCCTGGTTGAAGATGTAGATGACGTCGAAGATCCGGAACGCGTCGAGCGTGCGGAACAGCAGCGCGACCAGGATCGCCGGCTTCATCAGCGGCAGGGTGATCCGCATGAAGCGCTGCCACGTCGACGCGCCATCGACCTTGGCCGCCTCGAGCAGCTCGTCGGGCACCAGCGACAGCCCGCCGAGCAGCAGCAGCGCCATGAACGGGGTGTTCCTCCACACATCGGTCATGCAGATGGCCACGTAGGTGCCGAACTGGTGGCTGAGTGGATCGCCGCTCAGCCCGAGCACGTGCGGGATCCAGCCACCATTGTTCAGCGACCAGGCGTAGTTCCACGAGTACGCGGCGACCACGGTGACGATCGCGTACGGGATAAGCCCGATCGTCCGGAGCGTGCCGCGGGCGAAGGCCACGCGATGCATGGCCAGCGCCAGCAGCATCCCGAGCACGAACTCGACCACGACCGTCACCAGGGTGATGACCACCGTGTGGATCACGTCCACCCACCACAGATGGGCGGTCAGGACCGCGCGGTAGTTGTCCAGTCCGACCCAGGTGTTCTGCGACGGGAAGCGCAGGTCGGCCCGCTGCAGCGAGAGGATGATCGTGTCGATCACCGGGTAGGCGATCACTGCCACCATCACGATCACCGCAGGCGCCACCAGCGTGTAGGCCAGCCGCCGCTCGGCCCGGGTGCGGTCCGATAGGTGCTGGCGCCGAGGCTTGCGACTGGTGGCGGCCGGGGCGGCTACAGATCCGCTCGTCATAGCAGCGCCTCCGATGTGAGAGCGGCCTTGATCTGGCTGCGCAGCTTGGTCACGACATTGCTGGGGTCGATGTTGGCGGCCGGCTGCAACGTGTCCTGGATCGCCCGCGTGACGTCGGCGTAGGCCGGCGTCTGCGGACGGAGCCCGTAGTCCTCGAGCTGCGCCTTCATCAGCTGATGGAACGGGTTCGCCTTGTCGAAGGCCGGATTCTGGTAGACGCTGGCCAGCACCGGCGCGAGGCCGCCCTTGACGCCGTCGCGGATCTGGTTCTGGGGCTGGACCAGGCACTTGATCGCGTCAAACGCCTGCTGAGGATGCTGGGAGTGCGTGGAGACACCGAGGTTGAAGCCGCCGATCGAGACCTTCGGGGGCGTGCCTGCGACGATTCTCGGGAACGGCGCGTAGCCCATGTGCTTGAACACCGCGGGGCCGGTTTTCTGAGCCGAGCCCCAGACGAACGGATAGTTGATCTCAAACGCGGCATGTCCCAGGTCGAATGCGGTATCGCCCTGGCTCTCCTGGGCGACGTTCAGCCCGGGGTCGGCGGCCACCGATGAGCCGAGACGCTTCATGATCTCCGCCGCCGTCTTCGTCGACGGCCCGACGAGGATCTTGTTGTCCGGGGTCACGATGCCGCCGCCGGCCGAGTCGACCAGCGAGTTGAACCACACGGTCAGGCCCTCGTACTTGGAGCCCTGCTCCTCGATGTAGTGCGGCTTGCCCTGCTTGGCCAGCGCGATCGCGTCGTCGATCATCTGCGTCCAGGTCTTGGGCGGGCTGGGGACCAGATCCTTGCGGTACCACAGGAGCTGGGTGTTGGAGTTCAGCGGGGCCCCGTAGAGCGTGCCCTTGAACTTCGCGGTCTGGAGCGGTCCGGGCAGCACGCCGTTGGTCACCGCCGCCGCGTTGGCGCCGCTCCAGGGCCGGACCCATCCGGCGGTCGCGAACTCGGCCGTCCAGTCGACGTCCATCGCGATGATGTCGAGCGAGGAGTCGCCGGCGGCCAGGCGCCGGACCAGCGACACACGCTGCTGATCGGATGAGGTGGAGAGCAGGTTGATGGCGATCCGGTATGCCCCGTGTGAGCTCGCGCTGCAGTCGGAGGCAGCCTTGGCGAACGAGCCCGACGGCTCGGGGAACACGAACCAGTTGAGCGTCACCGGGCCCTTGCCCGAGCTGCCGCAGGCGGCCAAGGCCAGAGCTGCGACGATCGCCGTAATCCCAACCAGCCCAGGCTTTGTAAGAGCTCCCAAGGCACCTCCGGTCGCTGCTCTCCTCACTACTGGCGGCAGCCTACCCTTCGTGCCGCAGAACACAAACCGCCGAAGCCGAAGTTTCTTCCCGAGCTACTCCGGGACGGTGGCCACCCAGCCGCCGTGTGCGGGAATGAGCCCGAGGTCGGTGCCGTCGCCGGGCCGGGCCTCGAGCTGCAGGCGCCCGCTGCCCGACGCTGGTTGCGTGCTGGCGCCGAGATTGACCGCGATCAGCCACTCGCCGCGGCGCAGCACGATCGTGTCGGGGGGCGAGTCGAGGAGCTGACTCCGTTCGCCCCCAAGCCCGGTCCGGAGCGCGAGGGCACCGCGGACCAGCGAGAGCATGGAATCAGGATCCTCGCGCTGCGCCGCGGCACTCAGCGCCAGCGGTCCGCGCGCCGACAGCCACGGCTCGGCGCTGCTGAAGCCCTCGTGCGGCGAGACGTCCCAGCGCATCGGAATCCGGAACCCATCACGGCCGCTGCGGTCCAGCTGGAGTCCGCTGGTCTCGGCGTCGGCGAAGCCGAGCTCATCACCCTGGAAGAGGAACACCGGCCCGGGCAAGCAGAGCAGCAGCAGCGCGCTCGCACGCGCGTTCTCCGGACCGGCTCGGGTGACCAGGCGGCTGAAATCGTGGTTGGAGAGCACCCAGCCCTGACCGCCGGTCTCGAGGCCGGCGGCGATCGCGCTGCGGAGGGCGGCGGGGTGGTCAGCCGCGAACAGAGCCTCGAAGCTGAACACGACGTCGAGCGGCCCGAGGTAGCGCTGGGACTCGCGGGTGGGCAGGTATACCTCGCCGATCAGCAGCGCATCACCGACGGCCTCGCGAATCGCGCCGAGCGCCAAGCCGACATCGGGTGCGTTGCGCGAATGGATGTGCTCGAGCTCGGCGTCCTTGGGGTCAGCGGGCAGCGGGGGTGGGGCTTGCGCCGGGGGGTCATCGCGCAGCTCGGGATCCTTCATCAGTCGGTCCAGGGCGTCGAGCCGGAAGCCATCGATCCCGCGCTCGACCCAGAAGCGGAGCGCGGCCGCCATGTGCTCGCGGACCTCGGGGTTGCGCCAGTTCAGATCGGCCTGCTCGGGGAAGAACGAGTGCAGGTAGTAGCGCCCGCTCTCCTCGTCCCGGCCCCACGCCGATCCCCCAAAGGCGGCGCGCCAGTTGTTGGCCGGGGCATCAGCCCACACGTAGTAGTCGGGATGCTCGCGGAACCAGGGGTGCCTGGTCGAGGTGTGGCAAGGCACGAAGTCGAGCAGCACCTTGAGCCCGAGCCGGTGGGCCTTTACGACCAGCTCGTCGAAGTCCTGGAGCGTCCCCAGGCTCGCCTCGACGCCGGTGAAGTCACTGACGTCGTAGCCGAAATCGGCGTTGGGTGACGGGTAAACGGGCGAGAGCCAGACCGCATCTGCGCCGAGGTCGGCGATGTAGGCCAGCCGCGCCGTCACGCCAGGCAGGTCACCGACGCCGTCGCCGTCCGAGTCCTGAAAGGAGCGGATGTAGACCTGGTAGATGACCGCGTTGTCCCACCACATGGGCGGGATCAGGCTACCTCCCGGTTTGCCCTCCGGGCTCGAGCCCGCAGCGGTCCCAGTCAAACGGGTGCGGAAGGCCGTTCAGACGCCGGTCGTTCTGCCCCCACTCCCGGTGCAGATGGCGGCCTATGACCAGCGCGGCCACAGTGCCGGCCCCGGCCTGCTTGAGCGCGGCGGCGGCGCTCCGGGCGTTGGCGCCCGTGGTCCAGGTGTCATCGATCAGAAGGATCGCCTCGCCGTCCAGGTCCCGCGTCGGAGCGAACTTGCCGGCGCTGAACTCGCGTGGCGCGACGGCGCCGGCGGATCGCTCCAGCAGGCGCTCGTGACGGTCGCGGACGGGCCCGATCAGCGTGCTCAGCATGTCGTGCAGGGGATGGCACGCGTCGCGCTCCCGGCTGCTGGACGGCACCGCGCTCACGAGCTCGAAGCGGGTTGTCCCGGCTGCCCGAGCCAGGCAGGCTTCGTGACCGGCGAGGTAGCGCCACAGAACGGCGGCGAGCTCGACCTGGAAGCGGCGGGCCACCCGGGCGGGCTGGCGCTTGTAGGCGGCCAGGGCAAGATGGAGCTGCTCGTGGGCGATGCTGTAGGAGATCGCTGCTGCGCCGTCGAGCCAGCCGCCGTTGCGGGCGCAGCGATAGCAGCGGGTCTCAGCGACGTCGATCAGATCGAAGCACGAGTCACACACCCCAGCGCCGGGGCGGGGGCCGAGCATGAAGTTGCCGTACGGCGCGGTCAGCTCGTGGACCGTGGGCATGGTGGGACGGCTACGCGGTCAGCGCGTCGCGCCCGGCCAGCCGCTCGAGCGTTTCGACGATCTCATCGGCCGTCGAGACCGCTCTCACGCCTGGGTGGGTGGCCAGCGCGCGGGCCCACTCCTGATCGAGGAGCTCGCGGGCGATGAACACCGGGCGGCCGTGGGCGAGGGCCAGCCGCGCCTGGATCCGGGCGCCGCTCCGCTGCGATGCCTCCACGATCACGGTTCCCGCGGCCAGCCCCGACATGACCGCATTGCGCTGCGGGAAGCTCTCGCGGCTCGGTGGGGAGCCCGGCCAGAACTGGGACACGACCGCCCCCGTGGCGGCGATTTGGCGTTGGAGCTCGCGGTTCTCTGGCGGGTAGACCTGATCGATCCCGGTGCCGATGACGGCGACGGTGCGGCCCTGGTGGGACAGCGCCGCGGTGTGGGCAGCGGAGTCGATCCCGGCGGCCAGTCCGGAGACGATCGTGTAGCCGCGACGGGAGAGCTCGGTCGCGAGCCGCCGGGCTTGGTCCAGGCCAGCTCGGCTGGCCCGGCGCGCTCCGATGATGGCCACCGAGCGCGCGTCGTCGGGTTCGAGGTGGCCGGCGAGGAAGATCAGCGCCGGACGGTCGTGGATGGCGCGCAGGTTGCTCGGGTATTCAGGGTCGAGCACGGTCAGGAGCGTCATTCCCTTCTCGTGCCAGCCCGCGATCTCGGCCGACGCAGCTTGGACGAGCTCGGTCGCGTCGGCGCTCGGGAGCAGGCTCGCCTGGCCGCCGGCGCCGGTGGTCAGTTCCTCCTCGAGGAGCGCCCGTGCCTGCCCACTCGCTTCCAGCAGCTCGGCGTAGACGTGGCTGGGACGCCGGCCGTGCCGCAGCAGGGCGACGACGGCCGCGGTCTCGTTCAGGCGGGCGGGGATCCCGATGGGTCGTGAGCAGGGGCGGGAGCCGGATCCGGCGCCGGCTGCTCCTGCGTGGGCGGATTGGTGGGCTCAGCCGGCGGCTGTGGGCTCGCCGGGGTCCCGGCGGCCGCGGTCGGAGCGGGATTGTCCGCGGGGCCGGCGGTGGGGGGTGGCTCCGCAGAAGCCGGTGCCGCAGGAGCCGTCCCCGCCCCCGTCGCTTCAGCGCTGGGAGCCGCGTCGCCGGGCGCATGAGGCTCGTGATCGTCCGCCATGAGGTAGTGGTCAGGGCGTCCGACCCGCTCGTCGTCGTGTTCGCCGCTGATCGCCGAGCGGAAGTCGCGCAAGCCGTTCCCCAGCGTGCGGGCGACCTCAGGCAGCCGCTTCGGACCGAGCACGAGGAGCGCGACAACGAGGATGAACAGCAGGTGGGTGGGCTGCAGGATGTCGGTGACCATCTGCCCCAGAGGGTAGCTGTCCGGGGCCCTCGGCCACGGCCCTCGGCATCCGCGGTCATGAGCGCCGAGGGGCGGCGCGGCCGGCGCTGCGCGGATGACCGCCGACGAGGACGGCGATGCGCCGGCTATTGGCCGGAGCGAAGGGGTAATCGCCCATCGGCAGGGAGGCGATCTGGAACCAGTAGGAGCGGTGGACGGCAGCATCCCCGGCACCGAACGTGTAGGTGGTGGTGAAGCGCCCTGAACCACCAACGTGCTCGTGAACCCCATAGGTGATGAAGACCTTGCCCAGCCCGATCCGCAGGCGTACGAGCGCGCCGCCCGGGGGAAGGTAGCCCCCGTCGAGTTTCCCGGTGAGCCGCACCGTCCCGCCCCATGGCACTGAACTCGGCTCGATGCTCAGGAGATCGAGCTTGGCCGGCACGACCAGTTGGACCGGCGCGGCCAGGGAACCTTCGGTGGTCGGACCTCCGGTGTAAGCCGCCGTCACCAAGCGCGACGGCCCCGGGGGCAGCTTTGTGCTCCAGCTCCCATTGGCGGCGGTGGCCACGACCGCGGCCAGCGAATAGCTGCTGCGTCCGTCATCCGGAGCCGAGAGCACATCCACCCTCCGCCCGCCGAGCGCCACGCCGCTCGTGGTGCCGAGCCAGCCGCGGATCGTCGCGGCGTGGCCGTGGGGCACGAACTTGCGCACACTGCTCACCGTGCGTGGATGGAGCACGACGCGCACGAAGCGGTGCTCCTTGACGCGGACCCGATGTCCGTTTCGACGCTCCGTCACCCAGATGGTCACCCGGCGACGCTCGGTTCGGACATGGCAGCGCCGCACGCGAACGGTTCGGAGATGCGCGGCTCGGTGCTCGCGGACCAGGTGGCCGTTGCGACGAACCCGTACCCAGTGCGCCGGCACGGTCACCCGTTCGGTCGCGCGCCGGCAGCGCAACCCGTCAACCACATTCGAGAACCCGACCGCCAACACGGTGGGCTGGCCGACCTTCATCGAGAACGTCGCCGGTGCGGATGCAGCCCGCTGCCCGCTCGAGTCCACCGCGTTGTTCTGCGAGGCGCAGCGGACCGTGTGCTCGCCGATTCCGCTCACCGGGATCTCGGCAGTCGCCCCCGGGTACTCCCGGCCCGGCCCGGCGTCCACGACGCAGCTGATGGCCGCCACCCCCGACGGCCCTGCGGCCGCGGTGGCTCTCACGAACTGAGTCCCGGACGCCGAGGACGCGTCGCTTGGTCCGGACAGGCTGACCGTCGGACGCTGGTTGTCCACGTACACGGTCTTTGTGTAGTTCACCGTCTCGCCGGCGGCATCGTAGGCGCCGATGCGGAGTGGGTTCGGCCCATCGGGAGCGCCCTGGGTGATGACCGAATCAGCCACCGGCCCGGCCGCGCACTGGTGCCACTGCGACGGATCTCGACCCGAGCCGGACCCCGGAAGCGGGCGATCGGCGAAGTCGGCACTGAGGCCGCACAGGCCCGACGGCGAGTTGCCCGAGAAGCTCAGGCTCCAGGCCCCTCGCACCCAGCCCTGGACGGGCCAGATGCCTGTCGGCGAGGACAGTGACGGGGCGGTTGTCTCGCGCACCGACAGCACCACCTCCTCGGGGTCGATCTCTCCTACGGCTCCGGTGCTCTGGCAGGTCGCTTTCGCGCAGACCAGCAGGAAGCCGAAGTCCCGCGAGGCCATGGGCGGCGAGGCAAACGAGGTGGCTCCGTGCACGACCGCCGTGCTTCCGCCCGTCCAGTAGAAGTCCCCGCCGTATTGCTGGCCGGTGTCGACTCCGTAGGTGTAGAGCTGACCCGGCGGGATAGAGGCCTGGACGATCGTCAGGCCGGCGGGCGCCGAGGCCTGGAAGATCGCTCCCTGGCCCGCGCGGTAGTCCTTCACGGCCTGCAGGAGCAGCCCGTGGCCCTGGGAACCGTTGTCCGGACAGCCCGGGCTCGCCGTCATCCCGTAGGCCGAGGACGGGTGAAAGACGTTGTCGGCGACGGGGCCGCAGGCCACCACGACCTCATCGGCTCGGGCGCTCACGGCCAGCAGCGCGAACGCGCAGGCGAGTTCCAGCGCGGCACGCGCCGCCAACCGCAGCGGGTGAGGGGGGCTCAGGGCGATCACCAGCCGGTGTAGTTCACGGCCCGGGGCAGATCACCGCGACGCTGACGCCGCTGTCGTCGGCCGACAGGCGCACATACGCGCCCACCGCGGACGTGTTCCGCTTGCCGAGGCTGGAAACCGAGGCGCTCGCATACGACTCCCCGGGGCCAGCGAGGCTCGTGGTCGCCAGAGCGAAGCAGGGCCGCGGGATGGCCTGCCCCCAGCTCACCTGGCCGCCGGGGATGCCCGTCGTGCTCCAGCTAACCAGATGGGCCCGGGGCCGAGACGCCGTTATCTGCCCGACCGCGTCGATCGTCGCCCAGTCGCGCACGTAGCCAGCGATTGAGCCCCGGTCGAGCTTGACCGCGCTGACCGAGTGGTTCTTCAGCGCCCGGTTGCCGACGCTCCCGGCGGGCAGACGGAAGGCGGCGTAGCTGGTCCCGCCCAGGGCGATGAACAGCGCGAGGTAGGCGACGACGTTGCTCTTGACGTGGTGGAGGACTCGAGTCATGTGGGTTCTCTTTCGGGATCATCCGTCGGGTGAGCTGCCAGGGGCGAGGCTGCCGTCGGCACCGAGTGCCGGTTGTGAGCTGGAGCCGCTGGGCTGATTTGCCGAGCTGGTGGACGGAGCGGTGGACCCGGCTGTCGCGTACCTCGGAGTGGTCGGCGCTGGCGTCGAGGAGGACGATGTCGCAGCGGGGGCCGTGTAGCGCACTGCTTCTCGGGTGACGACCACGGCCGGTCCGCCGCGGCCACGCTGGCCCCCCCTTGATCCGCGGCTTCGTGGCCCCGCAGCTCGGTGCGCACCTGAGCGCCGGCCCGCCAAATGCAGTGGGTTCAGGTGGTGCTCTGGCGAACCAAGCGCCATCGCCAGCGTCCCGGCGTCGGCGACGTTCCGTCCACCGTCGGAAAGGGCCGAGAGCCGCCCTACGGAATGGGTGCCAGACCCGGAGCCGACCACGAAGATCCCGGCCAGCAATACCGCGGTCACCACGCTCGCGGTCACTGCGGGCCACGCGCGGCGGCGAACGACGATCGCCGTTCGGGCGGCGGGCATGGCCGCCCTTCTCCGGCCCCACAGAGCTGCGGCGCTTTTCCGACTCCGGCGAGTCACGCGGATCGGGCCGGACGATTCCCCAGCCCGCGCTGGAGCGTTGCCGTGGTGCGGCGCGGTCAGCGCGTCCTGCACGGCGGCCGAGGTCTCGCTCCAGAAGTCCGCGGCGCTCGGGGGCGAATCCGCGTCGCTCGGGGGCGATTCTGCGCCGGTCGGTTCGCCGGCTTCGGAACGCGGTCCGAACGGAATCAGGTCCTCACGGGGGCCAAGCCAGTCGGTCAGGCGCACGACGTTGTCGTCGCCCTTCGCCCCGACGTCCCCCTCGCGTTGCCAGTCCTCGCCGTTCATCCGGTTTTGCAGACCTTTTTCTCCCGCTGCCGTTGGAGGTGTCCTCCTGTCGGCGCTATTGTACATCTGGATTAGCTCCAGTTTGTCTCAATTAGCAAACAATGGCACCTACTGACCTGAATCCAGACGAATTTCTGACCGTGGCTGAGGTGGCATCCACGCTCAAGCTGAACCAGCAGACGGTGCGCAATTGGATCGACCAGGGGTCGCTCCCCGCCTTCCGGGTTGGGCGCCGTGTCCGGATCCGGCGCTCTGACTTCGAACGGATCCTGGACGAGAGCTACAGCGGCTCGCCTGACTCGACGACGCCTTCCGGGGGCCCGAGCGCGGATGACTTCTGGGGTGGAGAGCCGGTTGGCTCGGCGGAGCCGGAGCGGGGATCAGCCCGGGCGGTGGCTCAGGAGTCGCGTTCGGAAGAAATACACCCATGAGGTGCATTTCCTCCAAACGCGCAGGGCCAGCGCTGCGTCGCTCAAACGCCCGACGGCCCGCGCTGCCTCGCTCAAACGCCCGACGGCCCGCGTCGCCTCACTCAAACGCTCGATGGCCCGCAGCGGCGGCCAGGGGACGAGGGTGAGCTTCAGCGACGAGCTCGACCGGGAGCGGGCTCAGATCATGCGGGCCGTCCGGCACGCCAGTGATGGCTGGGCGGCGGCGATGCGCGCTCACAAGCTCGCGCCGCCTGACGCCGACTTCGCTCAGCGCCTGCGGGATCTGGCCGAGGCCGCTGGCGCCGAGCAGGTCGCATGGGAGCACGCCCACGCTGCGGGCCTGCTCTGGCGGCCGGTCCCCGGGGCCGAAAGCGCCGCCCCGCCATACGAGCTGCGGCCCGACACCGGACGCCGGGGGCCGGAGGAACTCTGGGTCCGCTTCGATGCCGCAGTGACCGGCCTTAACCGGGCGATCACCGGATCGAGCGCGGCCCGTGTCGCCGACGCATTCGGGGCCATGGCCGAAGCCGCGACGGAGTTGGCCGACGCCGTCGCGCGGGCGGACCAAGGCTCCCGTACGCGCGGCGCCGCCTAGCCGCCCGCTTCGCGCGGCTACGCTGCACGATTCCGTGCCGCCCCTCCCGCGCCCCTCGATCCATCTGCCCGCCCCCGGGACCCGGCGTGGCGTTGTGATCGGCGCCGGCTCATTCGGCACCGCGGTCGCGGTACTGCTGGCCCGGGGTGGGCTGCGCACGACGCTCCAGGCCCGGACCAAGGAGCAGTCTCAGATCCTCCAGGAAGCCCGCGAGAACACGGTCTACCTCCGCGGTGTCGAGCTCCCCCGGGAGCTCCGCATCGAGGACGTGAGCGCCGGCCTCGCTCGCGCTGACTACGTGTTCCTCGCCGTGCCGTCGTCCGGGCTCGAGAAGGTGATCAGTGGGCTCGAGCACTCCGGACTGCCCGACCGGGCGGCCATCGTCTCTCTGGCCAAGGGCCTCGTGCCGCCTCAAGGCGAACCGCCAACTGCGCTGCTGCGCCGGCGGTTCGGGGATCACCGCACCGCGTGTCTTGGCGGCCCGGCGCACGCGCACGAGATGGTCAGCGCGGGCGCTGGCCTCGTCGCCGCGTCCACCGAGGAAGCGCTGGCCAGCGCCCTGGCCAGTGTGTTCATCCGCGCCGGCGTCGTCTGCGAGGAGTCCAACGATCCGATCGGGGTGGAGTTGGCCGGCGCCGCCAAGAACGCCGCCGCCCTGGCCTCCGGCGCGACCGAGGCTCAGGGGCTGAACGCGGCCGGGGCGGCGGCGGGCCACATCTTCGCCGAGGTGTGGCGCTGGGCCGAGGCCAGGGCGCGCGGCCCGAGTCGATGATCGGCCTGGCCGGGACCGGCGATCTCGTCGCCACGGCGCTGGCGCCTCAGAGCCGCAACCGCCGCGCGGGAGAGCTGCTGGCCGAGGGGGTGCCGGCCGCCGAGATCGCCGACCGCGTCGGACAGGCGGTCGAAGCGCTTGAGTCCGTGCCACTGCTGGCCCAGGCGCTGACCCGGGCCGGCGTCGAGGCTCCCGTTACCCGCGCGCTCGGCCATCTCATCTCGGGCGAGCTGCCGCTGGAAGACTGGGTCGAGGTGGTCCGGGCCACGGTGCCGCCGCCGCCGCGGTGGCGCCCGGCCGTCCGGGCCGGCTTCTGGCGACGGCTGCGCGAGCGGATCCGCGCCTTCTTCCGTCGCGAAGATTGAGAACGGCTACGAAATGTTTACTGCAGCTGAAGGCGCGCCTGTCAGTCTGCAGCGCGAACGCGAGAGCGAGACGAGGGAGGACAGGCGAATGCCTCAGATCATCGTGATGGCTGACGCGCCGATGACCAGGCGGTCATGTTCACCGAGCGCGTCAACGTGAGCGACTTCGAGTCGCGTCATTTCCAGACGCAGCTCGTTGAGCGGATCGGCTGGGCGGTCGAGGATGCCCAGGCCGTCGAGCAGGAGCCCGCGCCGGCCGAGCGCGTCGAGAGGCAGCGGCCGAGGAGGAGGCAGCGGCCGAGGCGCAGGCGTCGCAGCCCGAACGCGAGGCGGTCGACAACGCGCCGGCCCTCGCGTCGGAGCGCGGCCGATCAGCGACGCTCAGCCAGTGTCGTGACGACGGCCTCGTAGACCCCGGCGCCGTAGCTCTCGCTGGCCAGCCGGATACCGGGCTGGCCGGAGGCCTCGGCCTCCAGGGTGGGGTCGCGCTCCAGCGCGTTGGCTACCAGCCAGAAGGTGCCTACCACCGTGGCGGCGCTCGATGTCCTCGCGGGAGTCGCCCACCGCGATGCACTCCTCGCGCGAGTAGCCGCGGGCCTGCATGTGCCGAGCAACCCCGCGAGCCTTGGACGCCCCGGCCGGAATCAGGTGGTAGGCGTGAACGGCCGGTAGTCCGGGCATCTGCTCGGCAGCCGCGCGGACCACCCCGTTGTCGACCAGGCGCAGCCAGCCAGCCCGGCCTCGGTCAGGACGGCGTGCACCTCGTCGAGGTCGACCAGGCCCCGGAACAGATGGGAGACCTCGCGCTCGTGCGACCACGGCGTGTGGTACTCGAGCTGCCCGGCGTAGCGCTCGAGCAGCAGCGCGGGTGCGCCCGATGGCCTCGATCTGGTCGAAGATCGTGCCCCGCTCGGGGGAGGGCTCGAGGCCGTCGGTCAGCCACTCGAGCTCGCCGTCGAGCACCACCCCGCAGCCGAGCTCGAACACGTAGGCCGAGGAGCCGATCAGGCGGGCCGCCTCGAACACGCTGGACTGCCGGCGTCCCGAGTAGATCACCACCTCGACGTCGGCCCGGGCGCAGGCCTCCAGCGCCCTCACCCCGAGCAGAGCTGAACCGGCCGTCCGGCGCCGATCAGGAGCGAGGCACCGGGCCGAGCAGAGTCCCGTCGAGATCGACGTACAGGCAGCGCATGGCGGGCGCGACCGTAGCAGCGCCCCCCGGTCACGGACGGCCGCAGGACGACCGCCATACTGAGACGCAGGTGGCCGCCTGCGTGAAACCGAGCCCTGGGAGGCGCTGCTACAGATCGGCCGCGAGGACGAGCGGCTGGTCCACGACGACGTCGTCCCCGCCCGGTCGGGTCGTTCGGTGGCGATCCCGTCGGAGCTGAGCTGGCCGGTGACCCAGGCGCTGGCCGCCGCCGGCATCGAGCGGCTGCACGAGCATCAGGCCCGAGCGCTCACGGCGGCCTTCGACGGCCCGACGATCATCACCACCGGCACCGCGTCGGGCAAGTCGCTGTGCTTCCAGCTCCCCACGCTCGAGGTCCTGAGTGCCGACCCGACCGCCCGCGCGCTGTATCTGTACCCGACCAAGGCGCTGGCCCAGGACCAGGCCCGCTCACTCCAGCGCTTCGGGCTGGCCAAGGCGATCCGTCCGGCGATCTACGACGGCGATACGCCCCGGGCGGAGCGCGCGGGGATCCGCAAGCGCAGCAATCTGATCCTCACCAACCCCGACATGCTGCACGTGGGGATCCTGCCCCACCATGCCGCGTGGGGCGAGCTGTTGGCCAACCTCGCGTTCGTCGTCGTCGATGAGGCCCACGTGTATCGCGGCGTGTTCGGCTCCCACGTCGGCAACGTGCTCCGGCGGCTGCGCCGCGCCGCGGCCATCCACGGCACCGCGCCGCGCTTCCTGCTCGCCTCGGCCACGATCGCCAACCCGGTCGAGCTGGCCGAGCGGCTGACCGGACTCGAGGACTTCAATCTGGTCGACAGCGACACTGCGCCCAAGCCGACCCGCAGGGTGGTGATGTGGAACCCGCCGCTGCTCGATGAGGCGCTCGGCGTACGGGCCTCGGCGCTGTATGAGGCGGCCGAGGTCTTCTCAGAGTTGATCTCGAGCGGCGCCCGGACGATCTGCTTCATGAAGTCCCGCAAGGGGGTGGAGCTCATCCTGCGCCACGCCGCCGATCGGCTCGATCCTGAGCTGGCCGAGCGCATCGCCCCCTACCGGGCGGGATACACGCCGGCCCAGCGCCACGAGATCGAGCGGCGACTGACCGAAGGCGAGCTCCTCGGCGTCGTGACCACCGACGCGCTCGAGCTGGGCATCGACATCGGCGAGCTCGACGCCGCCGTCTGCGTCACGTTCCCGGGCACGGTGGCCAGCCTGCGCCAGATGTGGGGCCGGGCCGGGCGCCGGGGCCGGGGGCTGGCGGTCTACATCGCCGGGGAGGACGCGCTGGACCAGTTCTTCTGCCGCCATCCCCATGACTTCCTGGCCCGACCGGTGGAGGCGGCCATCCTCGACCCGGGCAGCAGCCAGATCTACGCCGAGCACCTGCTCTGCGCCGCGCATGAGGCGCCGCTCAGCGAGGCCGATGCCCCAATCCTCGGTCCGCAGTGGCATGAGCACGCGACGGCGCTGGCCCAGGCCGGGTTCCTGCGTGAGCGGGCCACCGGCTTCGTGCCCCGGCGCGCTGACGATTACCCGGCCGCGCGGGTCGCGCTCCGCTCAGCCTCGGCTGACAGCTTCGTGCTCATCGACGGGGCGTCCGGGGAAGTGGTGGGCACGATCGAGGCCGGCCGCGCCTACTCGACGGTCCACGAAGGCGCCGTCTACCTACACCTGGGGCGCTCCTATCTGGTCCTCGACCTCGATCTGGACGCCCGCCGCGTCGTGCTCGAGCCATTCGACGGTGACTACTTCACCCAGACCAAGCGCGAGAGCATGACCTACATCGAGCGGCTGATCGAGCGCCGTGCCACGCACGGCGCGACGCTGTCGTTCGGCTCGGTGGTCTACTCCGAGGAGGTGCTCGGGTTCCAGCGCCGGAGCCTGCGCGACCACGAGGTGATCGACTTCCAGGCCCTCGATCTGCCCGTCACCGAGTTCCCAACCCAGGCCCTCTGGTACGAGCTCGATGACGTGATCGCCAGCGAGCCCTTCCCGCCGGCCCAGCTGCTCGGTGCGCTCCATGCCCTAGAGCACGCCCAAATCGCCGTCCTGCCCCTGATCGCGATGTGCGATCGCTGGGACATCGGCGGCCTGTCCACCAACGCCCATCCCCAGACCGGTGGTCCGACGATCTTCATCTACGAGGGCCACCCCGGTGGCGTGGGGATAGCCCGTCGCGGATACGAGCAGTTCAGTCGGCTGCTCAGCGACGCGCGGAGGCTGATCGGCTGAATGTCCCTGCCGCGACGGCTGCCCGTCCTGCGTGCAGTCGCCCAAGTGCGGCAACCTCAACGAGCCGCTGTCCAAGCGGGGGGCGCTCGAGCTGCTCCGTCGGCTGAGCGCGGGCTAACCCCCCGGGCATCGGCCGAGCCGGTCCGAAGACGCCGTCCGGCCGGGCCGCGAACCCCCGCGCCCCAGTCGCTAGCATCGCCCGGCCAGGGCGAGATAGCTCAGCTGGTAGAGCACACGACTGAAAATCGTGGTGTCCCCGGTTCGAGTCCGGGTCTCGCCATCGCACGACGAACAAGAGATGCTCGCCGACGCCCCGACGCGGGTGCCTGGAGTCAGGATCCCCACCACCGACTGTGGCGGCCGGCGTGGCTGTCGTGCCCGCTCGTGATGATCAGATCGTGCGTACCAACAGGCGACGTAGCCGACCACTCACACGACCCAAAGCGGCGGCGCTCAATACTGGTGCTTGAGGGCGCCGACGACGCTCACGTCGTCGGCCTCGCCCAAGTAGGCGGCCTGAATGCAGGCGTTGTTGATGGCTGACTTGATGCCGCTGGCGTCACGACCGCCGCTGGGGAGGGCACCGTACTCATTGAGGTAGAGGGATGCGTAGGCGTTCTGCTGCGCCTGACTTGCCGAACTCCACTCCGAACAGGAGCTCGAGTCGCTAACCGCCTCCCTGCTAGAGCTCAAGAAAAGCGGGACGACGGTCACCGCAATTAAAGCGAGCAGAAGCGCAATCGCTCCGGAGACGCCCTTGTGCCGAGAGATCACGGTCATGGACACCTCTCCTCCCCCGGACTCATGCTGACGGTCGGCTCCGGTTGACCGCCCGTGCCTCGACGCGAATGATCTGGTCCTCAAAAAGCAACAGGCTACCGGTCCGGACCTATACCTCCTCCCTTTGCCCTGGAGATACCGGAGTTTTAGCCCTCCGGACGCGGTCCCGTTTGGCGCCGCGTGATCCTTGCCGACACCTCCGCGTGGGTGGAGTACGACCGAGCGACCCGGCAGCGGGTCGACCGTCGCTTGACCGGGCTCATCGCCGCCGAGGCGCCGCTGGCGGTCACCGAGCCGGTGATGATGGAGGTTCTCGTGGGAGCTCCAATGAGCGCGAGAACATAAACTGCTCTGCGCTCGCTTCCCCTCATTCGCCAATCCTTCGGCGAGCCGGGAGTCCCGCTATTGAGGATTCGCAAGAGTCGAGGAGCGGCCGGCCCTGATGCACGTCCTGCTCTCGCTCCTCGCGCGTGAAGTCTTCCTGCTGGCGCTGCTGGTGGCGGTCGGCGTCGCGCCGGCGGCGCTGCTGAGTCGGCGTATAGACGCGCCGACACGGATCGCGCTGGCCCCCGCTCTGGGCCTGGCCGTGGCCCTGTGCGCGATGACCACGGCGGTCTGGCGAGTCCCGACGAACCAGTGCTTCTGGCTGCTGCCGCTGCTCGCGATCGTCTCGGTGGGGGTGGGGGTCTGGCTCTCGCGGCGTCGGCGACCGGACCCCCCGCAAGCGTCAGCGCCGCGGTGGCGACCCGATGCCCGGTCGCTGGTGCAGATCCTGCTCGTAATCGTGATCGTCGGCGGTGCGTTCAACCTGCCGCTGGTTCAGAGCCGGTCGGTCGGCCCGGCCGGCTACGACGTGTCCGATGCGGCTGACTACGTCAGCTATCAGGACGGGCTGAGAACTCAGTCGGTTCATGCCGCCGCCGTTGCCGCGAAGGTCCCCATCAACCGGCGGGCCGACCTGATCCAGAGCAACTGGACTGAGCACGCGGCGGGATTCCAGGAGGTCGGGTTCGACGCTGTGGCCTCCAGCGCCGATGTGATCCTCGACCTCGGCGGGAGTCAGACCTACAGCGCGTTCATGATCGTCATCCTGGAGATCACCGCGCTCGGCCTGTTCGCCGCCGTGCGGGTGATCGTCGGCGGCCGGCCGTGGGCTGCGGTCCTGGCCGGGGTCCTGGTCGCGGGACCGTTCTGGATACAGCTGTTCATGGTCGGCAGCGAGGCGGGGCAGGTGGGCCTGGCCTTGCTCGCGCCGCTCCTCATCACCGTCTACCTGGCGCTGCGGGGTCCGCAGCCCGCCGCGTGGGTGCTCCTGGCCCTGCTCGCGGCCGGCCTCCAGACCGCGTATCCGCTGTTCGTGCCGCCGCTCGCGGTGGCCGCGGCGGCGGCCCTGGCCGTGCTGGCGGTGGTCGGCTGGTCCCGCGGCGAGCTGACCCGCCACCGCCTTTGGCAGGCCGGGCTCGTCATCTTCGGAGTCCTGATCTTGAGCGTGGTGTTCACGCCCTACGCCTTCGTGCGCAACCTCCGCTACTGGACGGGAGTGCTCGACGGCTCACTCGGCGCGGTCTACGGTGGCTTGCCGCAGTACGTCCTGCCGCCGGCACTGATACCGAGCTGGCTCCTGCAGATGCGGTGGCTGTACTTCCTTCCCCAGTCATACTCGGCTTCGACTCTGCCGGGTTCGATTTTGGGTCCATTGGCGATGCTGGCCACGATCGCCTTTGCCGTCAGACGCCGGCTCGTGCTGCTCGGCGCGCTGGCCATCATTGCCGCGGGCGCGCTGCTCGGCCTCTCGACCTGGCAGAACTACCACTGCTCGTATTGCGTCGACCGCAACCTGCTCGTGGCCAGCCCGCTGGGAACTGTCCTGTTCGCCATCGGCGTGGCGATGTTGCTCGCCACCACGCGCACACATATGCGGCTGCTCGGCTGCGCCGTGGTGGTCATCGCGCTGCTCGGGATCGGCGCGCAGGTCCGCGTCGGGCAGCTCTACCTTCGACAGGCGGCCTACACGTTTGATCCCCAGACGAGAGCTGTGATCTCCCGCCTACCTCCTCACCCGCCACCGCTGTCGGTGGCCATGGAGGGGTTCGGGCAGACCGTCAGGGCGCCCCTGGAGGACTCAGTGGTCTACGCGGCGGTGAGGCACGCCACCGGCGTGCCCCCCTCGCTCCCCACCGAGACCAACGACTACAGCGGGCTCGCCTACCTGGGTGGTCCCAGCCCGGCGGGGGCGGCGTTCGACCCCGCCTACCAATACGTGATGACCCGGCTGGCCGGGATCGACACGGGGCGCCCGGTCATCTTCCGCGACGGCGCGGTGGCCTTGGAGCGCCGTGCCGGTCCGCTCGACGTGATCGTCACCGGCGGGGTGGAGGCGGCGCTGGCCCCGGACGACCCCCAGGGTCGCGCCTGGATCCAGCCCCAGGCGCCGCTGACGATGTGGATCAGCGGGACGCATACGGGTGAGCCGGTGTCACTCGAGCTCGGTCTCCGCGCCACGGTGCCGGTGCGGATCGTCCCCACGCCGGGGATGGTGCTCCGCCGCCAGGGCGCCGACCTTCGCCTGTGCGCGGATCTCAGCGGAGCGGGAGCGTTCCGCCGGTTCGGGATCAAATTTCAGTTCACGCCCGTCCCGCAGCCGGTGCCGAAAGGACAGGAGTACGGCGTGCCCCCCCCACCCCAGGGGCTGCAGCTCGTCTCCATGCGGGCATCGAGCATGGCGTGCTCCGCCGGGCCGGGAATCCGGCCAGCCCGCGGTTGAGGCCGCCGCGCACCCGCCGCGGGGGATCACGGTCGCTCCCCGGAGAGGAGCGGCGTAGGCTTGGCGATGGTGCGGATCGCCTCTCACCTCGGAACGCCTCGTGCCACTCCCGGGAGGTGCCGGACCGGCGGACTTCGCCGACGCCGGTTGGTTCGCTTGCTGCTCGCATCCATCGTGGCGAGCAGCGGGCTTGCCTCGATCGCCCGGGCCGACGGGGACCCGGCCAGCGACTACCTCGTGGCCCGGCAGGTGTTCCTGCCCGCTGAGTCCTCGGCGCCGGCAAGTGCACAACGCCAGTTGCTCAGCGTCGTGGCGGGGGCCAACCGGGCCGGCTTTGCCATCCGGGTGGCGGTCATCTCGAGCGACTATGACCTCGGCTCGATCACGGCCCTGTGGGGCAAGCCGCGGCTGTACGCCCGCTTCCTCGGACAGGAGCTGTCGGCGGCCTACACCGGGCGGCTGCTCGTGGTGATGCCGAGCGGGTTTGGCTTCTACTGGTCAAAGCACCCCGTGGCGCCGGCCTACCGGCTGCTGGCCAGGGCCCCGACGGGAGCCGGCCTCGCGGGGCAGGTGGGGGCCGCCCAGGTGGCGGTGCGCCGGCTCGCCACCGGCGATGGCGTGACGGTCCGCGCGCCGGCCGCAGCCGCCAGCGGGCGTTCGCGCGCGCAGTCGAACACCAGCGACTGGCTCACGATCGTCGTCGTGGCGCTCGTCGCCGTAGCGCTCGTGGCGATGGTCGTCTCCCTGCCGACGCTGCGCAGGCGATGGCGAGCCCGGGCGCGGCCGCCAGGCCGAGCACAGGGCGCCAATGCGTCCCGACTCAGGACTCAGTGGGCTCTGTCCGGCTTCGCTGTCCTCTGTCTCGCCGCTGTCGCCACGCCGATCGTGGTCCTCTCAGTCGTCCGGCACGCCGGCGCACGATCGGGCACGCGGGCTGGGTCGGTCGTCACGCCGCCCCCGGTCAGCTGGCCGGCCGGCCGCAGGCCGGCTCCTGATTTCGTACTCCGTGACCAGAACGGCCGTCGGGTCTCAGTCGGCGCCTTCCGTGGCCGGCCGGTGATTATCACGTTCGTCGATCCGCTGTGTCGCAATCTCTGCCCGCTCGAGGCGCACCTGCTCAACCAGGTCGTCGGCCAGATGCCCGGCCCTCAGCGGCCGGAGATCCTGGCCGTCAGCGTCGACACCTATGCCCACGCCGACGCCCGGGCGAACCTGCTGCGCGACGAAAGCAAGTGGGGACTGGTGCCGCAGTGGCGCTGGGCGGTCGGGACGCCGGCCGCGCTGAGCGCCGTCTGGAAGCGCTACGCGATCGGCGTCTCGGTGACGACGAAACGGATCGCCAGCACCACGATTCACTACATCACCCACACCGAGGGCGCATATATCGTGGATGCCTCCGGCCATGAGCGGGCGCTGTTCCTGTGGCCGTTCTTCCCGCAGGATGTCGAGCGGGAGCTTCGGGCTCTGGCCTGATCGGCCGGCCGGCTCACGCCGCGGCGCTGAGCTCCTCCTCTGCGGAGGGTGAGGCAGGCTGATCCTCCGGGGTCGACGGTTGCCGGTGCATGGCGACGCCGGCGATCACGAGCCCGACACCGGCCACTTGAGTCGAGCTGGGGATCTGGGCCAGGACGATGATCCCGATCACCGTGGCCACGGCGGGCAGGAGCGCGACCATGAGCGCGTAGGTGGACCGGGCGAGTCGGGCCATCGCGAGCTGATCGGTTGCGTAGGGGATGACCGAGGAGGAGACCCCGACGCCGATCCCGGCGAGCAGGGCCGTCGGCTTGAGTAGCGCCGGAGCGGCCGCCCAACCGCCAATCGGCGTGATCACCACGAGCGCGATCAGCATCGCGGCGGCGAGCCCGTCGATGCCGCTGAGCTGGGGGCGCTTGGCCACGCGATCGGCCAGCACGATGTACAGAGCGAACAGCAGTGCGTTGACGAAGGCGAACACGAGACCGAGTGGTTGGCCGGCCAGCTGCACGTCGGTCAGCACGTAGACGCCGCCGACCGCCAGGGCCAGCGCGAGCAGGTTCCGCCGCGAGCGGGCGCCGAGGGCGGCCAGGGCGATGACGGGCAGGAACTCGATCGCCGCGACACTTCCCAGCGGTAGGCGGCTGATCGCCGTGTAGAAGCAGGCGTTCATCACCGCCAGCACCCCGCCCCAGAGCAGCAGGAGCAGCCGCCCGTCGCGGTCCAGCGCGGCGAACGAGCGCCACGGGCGCCGCCAGGCGGCGAAGATCACCGCGGCCGAGGCGACCCGCAGCCAGGCCACGCCAAGCACCTGGACGCGCGCGAACAGCAACACGGCGAACGAGGGCCCGAGATAGTGGAACACGGCGCTGATGACGAAATACAGCTCCGCGGGTGCCTCGCGCCCGGCTCGCTCGGCGCGTGGCGCGACTCCGGGCCGCGCCCGGGCGGGTTCTGTCAGCTGACTCATCTACCGATAGTGTCAACGGCCGAAAGGCGGCTGTACAGGAGAGATCACAGGTATAGTTCCGCGCATGGCTTTAGATCGAAGGCAATCTGCCCCTATTGCCGAAGTTGCGCCGCTCGACACCACGAACCGGCGGTTGTTGGGCGAGCTCCAGGCCGAGGCGCGCCTCAGCGTGGCTGAGCTGGGACGCCGGGTTGGCCTGTCCGCGCCGGCGGTCACCGAGCGTCTGCAGCGGCTCGAACGCGACGGGGTCATCCTCGGCTACCACGCGGAGCTCAACCCAAAGGCGCTCGGCTTCCCGCTCAGTGCGGTGATTCGCGTGCGTCCCGCGCCGCGCCAGCTCCACCGGGTCGGCGACATCGCCCGCGCCACCCCGGAGGTGGTGGACTGCCGGCGCATCACCGGCGATGACTGCTACGTGATGACCGCCCATGTCCGCTCGGTCGAGCACCTCGAGGAGGTCATCGACCGCTTCGCCGCTCTCGGGCAGACCACTACCTCGATTGTCCAGTCCGCGGCCGTGGCTCACCGGGGACTCTTCCTGGGCGAGGAGTCCGACTAGCGGGCGCCCGGTTCCATCGCCGCTGCCACGATGCGGCGGTCAACCGCCATCCCGGAGGAAGCATGTCCAGCCCGAACCGACCCGTAACCGTGCGCCGCTTGCGCGCTGAAGACTTCGACCGCTGGCGCGTCCTGTGGAGCGGCTATTTGTCTTTCTACCGGGCCACAGTGAGCGACGAGGTCACAGCCCTGACCTTCGAGCGGCTACGCGACGGCAAGGAGGGAATGGTCGGCCTTCTCGCGGTGGGCAGCGATGACCGACCCGTAGGCCTGGCTCATCTCATCTTCCACGCCTCGACCTGGAGCGCGACCGACTACTGCTACCTCGAGGACCTGTACGTGGATCCCTCACATCGGGGAGCCCAGGTCGCCCGCGAGCTGATCGAGTCGGTGTATGACCAGGCCCGAGAGCACGGCTCGCACCGTGTGTACTGGAACACCCAGCAGTTCAACGGCGCCGCCCGGTCGCTGTACGACACCGTGGGTCAGCTGACCTCGTTCGTGGTCTACGAGCACCTCCTCGACTGAGGCGCCCTGGGGTCAGCCCTGGTCGCCCAAAGCCCGCCGGCCGGCGGTCAGCCGTTCGCTCACGCCATCCGCGAAACTACTCGGCATGACCGAGTTGTCCAACCGCGGGACGGCAACGTGAACGAAGCCGTCAGCCACGCGCTGGCCCGCGACAGGACGGTTGACATCACGACGACCGGACGGCGCTCCGGACAGCCGCGGAGAATCGAGATCTGGTTTCACAACCTGGACGGCCGCATCTTCATCAGCGGCCTGCCCGGCCGTCGGGGCTGGTACTCGAACCTGCTCGCGGACCCCGAGTTCACCTTTCATCTGAAGGACAGCACCCAGGCCGACCTGCCGGCCCGGGCGCGTCCGGTGACCGAGGACCAGGAGCGCCGCGCCGTCCTCGACGAGCTGCTGGCCAACCTCGGCCGAGTCGATCAGTACGAGCAATGGCTCGCCGGCAGCCCGATCATCCAGGTCGAGTTCCTGGATCCGCCGGACATCGGTCCGCCGCATGACGGCCCCGGTTCGCATCCCTGAGCTGCTCGCGAGCCAGATCGAGGGCTGCATCAGCCGCCCGGCGGCACCCCCGACTGGAGCTCGGCGATCCAGGCCGTGGCCTCGCTGTCGCTGGGCGCACGCCAGTCCGAGCGCGGGGAGAGCGAGCCGCCGGAGCCGACCTTGGGCGCGTTGGGCAGGGCGGAGCGCTTGAACTGGCTGGTCTGGAAGAACCGGCGCAGGAACACCTCGAGCCAGTGCCTGATCTGATCGAGCGAGTACTGGTTGCGGCGCTCGCGCGGGATCAGGTCGGGCCAGTCTCCCCGGGAGCGGTCGCCCCAGGCGTGCTGGGCCAGGAAGGCCACCTTGCTCGGCCGGTAGCCGAAGCGCAGCATGTAGTAGAGGAAGAAGTCCTGGAGCTCGTATGGGCCGACGATGCTCTCGCTGCTCTGCTCGGGCCCGTCGCCGCTGGCCCCGGCGCTGCGCGGAACCAGCTCGGGTGAGATGTCGGTCTCGAGCACGGAGCCGAGGACCTCGCTGGCCTCCTCGCCGAACTCGTGCCTGTCGATCGCCCAGCGGAGCAGGAACTGGATCAGCGTCTTGGGGACCGAGGCGTTGACGTTGTAGTGCGACATCTGGTCGCCCACGCCGTAGGTCGACCAACCCAGGGCCAGCTCGGACAGGTCACCGGTGCCCAGCACCAGGGCGCCGTGGTAGTTGGCCAAGCGGAACAGGTGCGAGGTCCGCTCACCCGCCTGCACGTTCTCGTAGGTCACGTCGTACTGGGGGTCCCCGCCGGCCGCCGGATGGCCGAGATCACGCAGCATCTGCAACGCTGACGGTCGGATGTCCATCTCGCTGGCGCTGACCCCCAGCGCCTTCATCACCGCGTGGGCATTGCGCAGCGTGAGCTCACTGGTGGCAAAGCCGGGCAGCGTGTAGCCGAGCACGTTGGCGCGGGGCAGACCCAGCCGGTCCACCGCGCGAGCGGCCACGATCAGCGCGTGCGTGCTGTCCAGCCCGCCTGAGACTCCGATCACCACCTTGCGAATCCCTGTGGCCCGCAACCGGGTCTCGAGACCCTGGACCTGGATGTTGTAGACCTCCTCGCAGCGTTCTGACCGCGTGGCCGGATCGGACGGGACGTAGGGGAAGCGCTCCACGCGGCGGCGCAGCGGCAGCGCCTCCGCGGGCAGGCCGAGCTCGTACTCGATCCGGCGGAAGCGCCGCAGCCCGTCGCGCCGGTCGTGGATCAGGTCCCCGTAGCTGCTGGTGCGCCGGCGATCCGAGACGATCCGGTCGAGATCGACGTCGCTGATCAGCACTTGCTCATCCTCGGCGAAGCGCTCGGACTCGGCCAGCAGCTGTCCGTTCTCGTAGATCAGCGCTTGGCCGTCCCAGGCCAGATCGGTAGTCGACTCGCCCATCCCCGCCGCGGTGTAGACGTAGGCGGAGATCGTGCGCGCCGACTGTGACTCGCACAGCGTGTGCCGGTAGCCGGCCTTAGCCACGGTGACGTTGCTGGCCGACAGGTTGGCCAGCACGGTGGCCCCGGCCAGGGCGCCATCGGTGCTCGGCGGGATGGCCGCCCACAGGTCCTCGCAGATCTCGACGTGGAGGACGAAGTCGGGCAGCTCCCGGCAGGCGAAGATCAGCTCGCTGCCGAACGGTACCGCCTCGCCGAGCAGTCTCAGCTCGCTGCCGACCGCGTCACGCGCGGCCCGGAACTGGCGCTTCTCATAGAACTCGCGGTACTCGGGGATGAAGCTCTTGGGCACCGCGCCGAGGATCCGCCCCCGGTGGATCACCAGCGCGGTGTTGAACAGGCCACCCTCGGCGCGCAGCGGGGCGCCCACGACGATCACCGGGCGCAGGTCGCGGCTGGCCTGGACGATCTGCTCGAGGCCGGCGATCACCCCGTCGAGCAATGCGGCCTGATGGAAGAGATCCTCACTGCTGTAGCCGGCCAGTCCCAGCTCGGGGAAGATGACCAGCGCGGCGTGCTCCTGATCGGCGTCCGCGGCCAGCGCCAGGGTTCGCCCGGCGTTGAAGGCCGGATTGCCGATCCGCACGTGGGGGATCGCGCTGGCCACACGGACAAAGCCGTGGGCGTAGGGAGAACCGAAGGGCTCACGCATGGGTTCCCCCAGTATCGCGGGCGGGGCGGTCTACTCCTCGGCGCCCTGCCCGTCGCCCCGGGTGCCCGAGGCGCGGTCCTGCTCGTCCTCGTCCGTCGGCTGGCGGTACGGGTCGGAATCGGCCGCGGGGTCGGTCGCGCCGACTCGCGTGTTCAGCGCGTGATGTGGGTCCTGGTCGCTTTCCGGCCTGGGCTCATCGGTCTCGGACAGCTCGTGGGGTGGAGACTTGGGTTCGAGCGAGCGCCCAGCGGCCTCCGCGGGGTCGGCCGCGCGCTCGTAGATCCGCTCGGGCTCGTGCCGGGGTCCGGTCCGGGGATTCTCTGGCCTGGGCATGCTGACTCCTTCCGCGGGCGTGTCCTGTGGGCGTACCCGTCGCGCGGATGGGGAAACGTCGCGGCTCAGCTCGCCCGAACCGCCCGCTCGATCGCCTCCTGGGCGCGGATCGCCGGGGCCAACCCGTCGCGGTCAAAGCGCCGTGCGCGCAGGCGGGCCAGGAAGGCCCGGACCGCTTCTCCGGGGTCGGGAGGTGCCCCCACCCAGCGTTCGGGCGGCCCATCGGCACCGGTCAGCTCGAGGGTGCCCTCGCGCAACACAGCGCTGCCCGTCGAGCCGGTGATGGTCAGCTCGAGACCGGCCGGAGCGGTGACCCAGCTGGTCCGCAGGAGGAGCGGCACGTCACCCCAACGCCCGACGGCGGCTCCGCCCAGATCTCCGGCGCCCGGGCGGCCTCGATCGAGGGTGACCGCCTCGAGGATCGGCGGCGCCCCAAGGGCGGCGAAGGCGTCAACGAGGTGCAGGGCCAGGTCGCCGAACCCGCCCACTCCGGCCCGGTGGGGATCCTGCATCCAACCGGCGGAGCCACTCAACATCCCGTTCAGGGCGCCCCCGTGGACGAAGCTGGCATCGGCGCTGGCGAGGCGACCGAGCAGGCGCGTGCGCAGCACCGCCCGCAGGCGGCCCAGCGCCGGGAGCTCACGCAGGAACAGCGCGGCCAGCGCGGGCGTGCGGCTGCGCTCCAGCTCCCGCGCCGCGGCGCGGGCCTCGGCCACGGTTCGCGCCACCGGCTTCTCGACCAGGATTGGCCGGCCGGCCCGGGCGGCCCGCACGCAGATCTCCGGCCGGCGGTCGGTCGGCGCGCATACGATCACGGCGTCGGCGCGGGTGATCGCGGTGTCGAGCTCGCGCACCCGGTGGCTGGACAGGGCGCCGGGCACCGCCGAGGGATCCGGGTCCCACGCGGCGGCCAGGCGTACATCGGGTTCGGCAGCGATCACCCCGAGCACGTCGGGAACATGCGGGTGGGCGCAGCCCAGCAGGGAGATCGCAATCGGCAGGATCGACCTCGAGGGCGGGGCTAGCGGCCGCCGCCGATCACTAGAGCTTGATCCCTCGCTCGGCCAGCCAGCTCGACACGGCGCCGGGCGGGTCCCCCTCCCACTCCGCGCGGGCGGCCAGGCGGATCAGCTCGCCGGGATCGGCGCGGGCCTCATCGCGACGAAAGCTCAGGTAGGTGGTGATGGCCCCGGCCATGGCCAGCGTCCCGCTCTGGACGGCGGGATCGAGGTCGGCCAGAACCGTCCCCACGCGGGCCTCGACGTCGTCAAGCGCCCGGACGGGTTCGTCGGCATCCTCGAACGCCCGCTCGAAATCGCCGGCCCGGGGATCGTTGTCGTCGGGGTCGACGATCTCGACCGCGCGCCGGACGACCTGGGCCAGTGTCAGTGGGGTCGGCTCGGTGGGCACACGACGAGTATGGCTCACCGGCCACGGAGTCAAACCCCTCGAGTACCGTCTGGCCATGGCCAGCTGGGAGGACGTCCGCCGGATCGCGCTGGCGCTCCCCCACACCGAGGAGATACCCTCGGCCCGTGGGCGGGCGTTCTGGCAGGTCAAGGGCAAGAGCTTCGCCTGGGAGCGCCCGTTGCGCGGAACCGAGCTCCGGGCCCTGGGTGACGCGGCGCCGGACGGACCGATCCTGGGCGCCCGGGTCGAGCATCTCGGCGCCAAGGAGGCGCTGCTCGGCGACGACCCGGAGATCTACTTCACCACGCCTCATTTCGACGGTCACGCCTCGGTTCTGGTCCGCCTTGACCGCGTCGACCTCGAGGAGCTTCGAGAAGTATTGACCGAGGCATGGCTGGTCAGGGCGCCCAGGCGGCTGGCCCAGGAGTACATCGAGACCACGCTGAAACCACCGGGGACCCAGGCTGAATAGTTCGACCCGGGTCGAAGCGAGGCGCTTCTATGGTCGGAGCCGTGAGCGCAACCCACGCGGCGTCGCGGACCAACGACAAGCGGCTGACGCTCGTGGCGACGAGCCTCGGCTTCGGGGTCGTGCAACTCGACGTGAGCGTGGTCAACGTGGCCGTCAAGTCGATCGGGGCGTCGCTGGGCGGAGGTATCAGCAGCCTGCAGCTGGTGGTCAGCGCCTACACGGTCGCGTTCGCCGCCTTCATCCTCACCGCGGGGGCCCTCGGCGACCGGATCGGCGCCCGGCGCGTCTTCCTGGGCGGTTTCCTCATCTTCACCCTGGCCTCGGTCATCTGCGGGCTGGCTCCCAATCTCGCCGTGCTGGTCGGAGCTCGAGCGGTGCAGGGCGTGGGCGCGGGGGTGCTGGTTCCCGCCTCGCTGAGCCTGATCACCCATACCTACGCCGAGCCGGCGGCACGGGCGCGGGCCATCGGCCTGTATCTGGCCGGCGCCAGCCTGGCCCTGTCCGGTGGCCCGCTCGTCGGCGGGGTCCTGATCGCCGGCTTCGGCTGGCGGGCCATCTTCTTCATCAACGTGCCCGTGGCGCTGGTCGGCGTGCTGCTCACCGCCGGGTACGCACACGAGACGCCCCAGGCCTCTGACCGGGGGCTCGACCTGCCCGGTCAGGCCGCGGCCATCGTCACCCTGGTCGCTCTGGTCGTGGCCATCATCGAGGGCGGCTCTCACGGCTTCGCCGCTCCGGGCGTCCTGATCGGCTTCGCCGTCGCGCTGCTGGCCGGGGTGACGTTCCTGGCCATCGAGTCCCGCGCGGCCCGACCGATGTTGCCCCTGCGGCTGTTCGGCTCGCGCACCTTCAGCGCCTCCGCGGGGATGGGCCTGCTGATCAACACCGCGTTCTACGGGCTGATCTTCGTGCTCAGCCTGCTCTTCCAGCGCGAGCTGCGGTATTCCCCCCTGGAGACCGGGCTCGCGCTGGCCCCGACGATGGTCGCGGTCACGGCCGCCAACCTGATCGCCGACCGGATCGCCGCAGCGATCGGCCGCCGCCGGGCGATCCTGGCCGGGGCACTCGCCTTCATCGCCGGGTGCGCCGGAATGCTCGGCGTGGGCCCGGGGACCGGCTACGCGGCGATCGTCGTTCCGATCGCGCTGCTGGGCTTCGGCGGCGGGGTGATCATCCCGATCATCACCGCCGAGCTGCTGGGCAGCGTGGAGAGCTCGCGCTCGGGTGTCGCCGCCGGCACGCTGAACACCCTGCGCCAGACGGGAAGCGCCGTGGGCGTGGCCCTGTTCGGCTCATTGATCGCCGGGGCCCTGGTGTCCGGCCTGCACGTGGCGCTGCTGATCTCGATCGCGCTCCTAGCCGGGCTGTCCATTCTGGCCATGACCGCGCTCGAGCGCTCGGCCCCGGGCGGTTGACGATTCACCCCGGAGCGCATGTAATGGGTGCGGTGAACTCTGACGAGCGGCGCCACCGCGTGGTGGTCATCGGTGGCGGCTTCGGCGGTCTTCAGGTGGTCAAGCGCCTGCGCCATGCGCCGGTCAGCGTGACACTGGTCGACTGCCGCAACTTCCACCTCTTCCAGCCTCTGACCTATCAGGTGGCCACCGGCGCCCTATCCCCCAGCGATGTGACCTACCCCCTGCGGGCGATGTTCGGCTCGGCCGAGAATGTGCGAGTCCTGATGGCCGCCGTCCGGGACTTCGACCTCGCCGGCCGCCGCGTCCTGCTCGACTCCGATGAGCGAGAGGGGATGCCCGATCAGCTCGAGTACGACTCCCTGATCGTGGCCGCAGGCTCGAGCTACTCGTACTTCGGTCATGACGAGTGGCGCGAGGTGGCCGGGGAGGTCAAGACGCTGGAGAGCGCGATCTCGGTTCGCTCGCGCATCCTCGATGCCTTCGAGCGGGCTGAGCTGACCGACAGCGAGCCGGAGCGCCGGGCCGAGATGACCTTCGTCGTGGTCGGCGGAGGGCCCACCGGGGTCGAGATCGCCGGTCAGATCGGCGAGCTGACCCGGGGCACGCTCGAGCGCTCGTTCAAGCGCATCCAGCCCGAGCACGCGCAGATCCTGCTGGTGGAGATGGCCGGCCGTCTCCTCACCGCGTTCCCCGAGTCGCTGTCGGCCAAGGCGACGCGCTCGCTGGGGAAACTCGGGGTCGAGGCGAGGCTCAACAAGACCGTGGTTGACATCGACGCCGACGGCGTCTCCCTGCGCTCTGAACAGGGCGAGACCGAGCGGCTGCCCGCGCGGACGGTGATCTGGGCGGCCGGGGTAAAGGCCTCGGGGCTGGCGGCGAAGCTCGGCGAGCAGGCCGGGGCCGAGGTGGACAAGGCAGGCCGGATCCTGGTCGCGCCCGACCTAAGCCTGCCCGGCCATCCCGAGGTCATCGCGCTGGGCGACATGGCCAGCGTCAGCGACGGGGCCGGAGGAAACCTGGGACTGCCCGGCCTGGCCCCGGTGGCCATCCAGCAGGGGGCCTACGCGGCGCGCTCGGTGGAGCATCGGCTTGCCGGGAGGCCTGTGTCTCCGTTCCGTTACATCGACAAGGGGAATCTGGCCACCATCGGCCGCGGCCGGGCGGTGGCCGAGCTCGGCCCGATCCGGCTCAGCGGGATCCCGGCCTGGGCGATCTGGCTCGGGGTGCACATCTGGTACCTGATCGGCTTTCAGAATCGGCTCGTGGTCCTGCTCCGCTGGTCGATCAGCTTCCTGAGCCGGGGGCGGGCCCAGGGCTCGCGGATCATCGAGCGCCCCGAATAGGGCCCGGCCCAGCCGCAGACGCGCTGCTCCCGGGTCATCAACCGCCGGTGGGGGGTGGCGTATCTACGTATCGCCGGCGACGACGAGGATTCGCCACCTCCATGGGCGAGGGCCCCGCGGGGGGCTCAGGCCGGCGCGCCGACGTCGTGCTCGGCGGGCTCACGGACCAGCTCCCGGGCCAGCCGGGTGAGCAGGCCGGCCAAGTCGGCGTGCTGCTCGGGCGCCCAGCCGTCGCACAGCCGGGCCAGACTGGCGCGCCGCTCGGCCACCAGCCGCTCGGCGGCGTCGGCGCCGGCCGGGGTGACCGACCGGCCGGCCGGCGCGACGATGATCATTCCGGCCGAAATCAGTTCCTCCAGCGCCCGCTCACCGGCCTCCGCGGGCAGGTCGAAGTCCCGGCACAGCCCGGTTACGTCAGCGTTCGGGTTCTCCTGCAGGCGAACGATCAGCCAGCAGGCCGCCGGGGACAGCGTCACCCCGGCCCGGACGGCCAGTCGCTCGACGAGCTGCCGCCGGCCCTCGCGGCCGACCAGGACGGTCAGCGCCCGGGAGGCCTCGGCCAGCGGGTCGGTGTCCCGGGGCGCGGCGAAGGTCTCGCCGATCCCCGTCGAGGCGGTCACGCTGTCGCGCAACGTCCGTTGCGGGAGCACCCAACTGAGCAGGAAGGCGGCGGCGGCGATCCCCGCGGCGACGGCGAACACGGTGCTGAGCGCGTTCGTGAACGCGCTGATGAAGATCGTGTGCACCGGGGCCGGAAGCCGGGCGAGCTTGGCCGTATCCAGGGTCACGCTGCCCCCCGCGCCGAGGCTTCCCCGGGCGCTGGCCGGCAGCGAGGCCGACAACTGGGCGCTGAGGCGGTTGGCGAAGATCGAACCGAGCACGGCCGTGCCCACCGAGCCCCCGATCGAGCGAAACAGGGTCGCCCCGGAGGTGGCCACGCCGAGGTCGGAGTAGTCGACCGCGTTCTGCACGGCCAGGACCAGGACCTGCATGACCATCCCCAGGCCGAGGCCGAGGACGAACATGAACGCCGAGGCCACCAGCCGGCTGGTGTGGACGTCCATCGTGGAGAGCAGGACCAGCCCGATGACCATGATCGCCGTACCGGCGATCGGGAACGCCTTGTAGCGCCCGGTCCGGCTGATGATCTGACCCGAGGCGATCGAGGTGATGAGCAGGCCCGCCCATCAGGGGCAGGATCTGCAGCCCCGACCCCGTCGGCGTGGACCCATTCACGACCTGCAGGAACAGCGGCAGATAGGTGACCGAGCCGAACAGGGCAAAGCCGACAATGAGTCCCACGGCGCTGGTCACCGCGAACACCCGGTTGGCGAACAGCCGTGGGGGCAGGACGGGTTCGGCAGCGCGCCGTTCGGCGACGATGAAGCAGCCGAGCAGGACCACGGCGAGGACGCCCAGCCCGATGATGAACGGCGACCCCCAGGCGTAGTCCGTGCCCCCCAGCGTGCAGAGCAGGACGACCGCGCTCAGGGCACCGGCCAGCAGCACCGCCCCGAGATAGTCGATCCGGTGATGTTTCTCGTCGCGGCGTGAGGGCAGCGTGGCGGCCAGGACGCCGAAGGCGAGCACGCCGATCGGCAGGTTCACGTAGAAGATCCAGCGCCAGGACAGGCTCGAGGTGAACACCCCCCCGAGCAGTGGGCCGATCACGCTGGCCAGGCCGAACACGGCCCCGAACACACCCTGGTAGCGACCGCGCTCGCGCGGGGAGACGACGTCCCCGATGGCCGCCATCGCCCCGACCATCAGGCCGCCGCCGCCCAGGCCCTGAAGCGCCCGGAAGGCGATCAGCTCGGTCAGGCTCTGGGCCACTCCGCACAGCGCCGAGCCGGCCAGGAAGATGACCAGCGCGATCTGCAGGACGACCTTGCGCCCGTACAGGTCGCCGAGCTTGCCGTACACCGGGGTGACCGCGGTCTGGGCGAGCAGGTAGGCGGTGACGACCCAGGAGATGTGGCTCAGGCCGCCGAGGTCACCGACGATCGTGGGCAGGGCAGTGGAGACGATGGTCTGGTCGAGCGCCGCCATGAGCAGCACCAGCATCAGTCCGGTGAACACGACGAGAATCCCGCGCTGCGTGGACTCCTCGGGTGCGCTGAGCGCGGTCACAGAGCGATCATAGGCCCGCCACACGGCCGGCTGGAGCTCACTCCGCGGCCCGGGCCAGGCTCGGTTCCGCGTGCAACGGAGACCGGCGCCGCAGGCGCCAGGAGCTCACGATCCACACGACCAGAGTGGCCGCGGCCGTGGCGGCGCCGAGCGACGCAGACGCCGCCCCATCCACCGCTGCGCGTAAAGGCTCGAGGTCGCGGCCGAGAGAACCGCGCCGCCCAGGAAGTAGCTGACCATGTACGCCGTGGTCAGCCGGCTGCGAGCGTCGGCGTTCAGGCGTAGATCGCGCTCTGGTTGGAGATGTGCAAGCCCTGGACCCCGAGGTCGAGCACGGCGATTCCGATGATCAATGCGATCACCGAGCTGCGCCCGGCGGCGAGGATCGCCCCAGCTGATGAGCACGATGACGATGGTCACAGTGCTGGCGCGGGAGCCCTGACCCCGATCGGCCAGCCGGCCGACCACCGACGCCGCTACCGCGCCGGCCACGCCGGCCAGCCCGAACAGCCCGATGATCGCGTTGCCGTAGTGGTAGGGAGCCCCGGCGAGCAGGAAGGCCAGTGAGGTCCACAGGACGCTGAAGCAGCCGAAGGCCAGGCGCGCCGAGGAGCATCCGCTGGCGCAGCACCGGCTCCGCGCGAACCAGCGCGATCACCGAGCGGAGCACGCCTCGCGTAATCCAGCTCGGTGGTCGGCGGAACCCGGGGCAGCCGGCGGCGCAGCGTCGCCGCCAGGACCAGCATGGCCACGGCCGCGAAGACGAACACGCTTCGCCAGCCCGAGCGCGGCGGCGACCAGGCCGCTGACCGTGCGCGCGACGAGGATGCCGATCAGCAGGCCGCTCATCACCGTGCCCACCACGCGGCCGCGTTCGTGCTCGGCGGACAGCGAGGAGCTCATCGGAACGATGATCTGGGCCACCACGGAGGTCAGCCCGACGGCGCCCAGCGCGACCGCGAACACGACGAAGCTGGGGGCAGCGGCCGCGCACGCCCAGGCCGACGGCGGTGATGAGCAGGGTGCCGCTGATCAGGCCGCGTCGCTCGCGCAGGTCCCCCACCGGGACCAGGAGGGCCAGCCCGACCAGGTATCCGACCTGGGTGACAGTGACCAGCAGGCCCGGCCGTTGCGTCGGATACGCCCAGACGCGTGGCCCAGGGTCTGCAGCAGCGGCTGCGCGTAATACAGGTTGGCCACGGCCGCACCACAGGCCACGGCCAGCAGCAGGACGAGCCCGCGGCCGATCCCGTCGGCGCCCGCGGACTGCTCGGGCGGTGCCGGAAATCATGCCGCTGAACATAGCCTCCGCGGCGGGCCTGTGGCCGCGGCGAACCGACTAGTACGCCTGGTGAACGCGGTCGCCCAGCCTCAACTAAATCGGGCCGGGAGCCGAGATAGAAAAGGTGAAGCCAGATGGGGCAGCTCCCGGAGGAGGTTCTGCGCGCACGGCGGACGGCGTCGGTGGCCCGCGCCACGCTGGCGCTGGTGGCGGTCGTGCTGTCTGGCCGGACGATCACTCACTCGCGCCCCCTGCCGGTGATCTGCGCGATCGGCTTCGCCATCATCGCCGGCACGGCCGTCGTCCAGCTCAGCATGCCGGCCACGGACTGGCTGACGGCTCGAGGAATCGCTGGCGCCGCTGTCGGCCGTGCTGATCATCGGCCTCGGTCCCCAGCGGGTCGGAGTCCTCTCGCTCCTCTGGCTGGCCGCGGTGGCCAGCGGCGTCATCGCCCGCGGCGGCCGGGTCGGCTGGGTCGGCCGCGCGCTGCTGCTGGCTCTCCCTGGCCCTGCCGATGCTCCGCGACGGGACGATGACTCTGGGCCTACGCCGGCCTTCGATCATGGCCGCCATCGCGCTGCTCCTGACGTGCGGGCGCATGACCCGGGAGCTGCGCGGGCATGCTCGATCGCGCCCGCTACGCCGCCGATCACGACGGACTGACCGGCGCGCTCTCCCGGGCTGCCTTCCGCGACCGCCTCGACCGGGTCGCGCGCGAACAGCGTCGAGCACCAGAACCTGGCCGTTCTGCTCGTCGACCTGGACAACTTCGGGCCGATCAACAAGACCAGCGGCCACGCGGCCGGCGATGCCGTGCTGATCTCTGTCGTCGAGCGCCCTGCGCGAGGCCGCGGGCGAACGCGGCATCGTGGGCCGTCTCGGCGGAGACGAGTTCGGGCTCGTGGTCAGCGACCCAGATCCGACCGCCCTGAGCCGCCGGATCCTCGACCGGCTGGGCTCCGAGCGACGAGCAGCCGCCCGTCTCGGCCTGCGTCGGCGTCGCCCTCATTCCGCGCGACGGCCACGATGCCGAGACCGCTCCTGCGCGCCGTCGACGTCGCCCTGCGGGTGGCCAAGCGCACCGGGCGCCGCCAGCGTGTCGGTCTACGCCGGTGAGCCCTTCGCGGCGCCGGGGGCCCGAGGCGCCGAGGCGGCCCTTCGAGCGCCTGATCGACGGCGACGGGCTTGACCATGGCCGTGCAGCCGATCGTGGCCACCGCCGCCGGCCGGACTCATGCCTACGAGGCGCTGGCCCGGTTCCAGGCCCGAGGCACCTCGAGCCCGCTGCACTGGTTCGCCCTGGCCGACGAGTTCGGGCTCCGCGACGAGCTCGAGCTGGCCTGCCTGCGAGCGCGCGCTGAAGCTGCTTCCCGGATCGTCCGGAGGGCACGCTCCTCAGCATCAACCTGTCAGGTCCGCTGCTGCTCGACGGGCGCACCACGGTCATCCTGGGCGAGCTCGCGTCCCTGGACGGGCTGATCCTCGAGCTGACCGAGAACAGCCTGCTCGAGGACACTCCCGGCCTGCACGACAGGATCTCGCAACTTCAGGCCGTCGGCGTGCGGTTCGCAGTTGACGACATGGGGGCCGGCTACTCCGGCCTGCGCCAGATGACCACCGTGCGTCCGACCTACATGAAGCTCGACCGCTCGCTGATCCGCGGCATCGACGCCGACCCGGATCGGGGGGCGCTGATCTCAGCGCTGCTCGGCTACGCCCGTCAGACCGGCGGCCATCTGATCGCCGAGGGCGTCGAGACCGAGGCCGAGCTCGCTGCGCTCACCGCGCTCGGCGTCGAGCTCGTGCAGGGCTTCCACGTGGCGCGGCCGGGCTCGCCCTGGCCGCGCAGCGATCTCCGCGCCGAGCGCGCCGAGCCCGCCGAGCGCGCCACCCCCGCGCCGCTGCCGCCGGTGGTCCGGCGCGCCCGCGGTGGCCTCGCCAGGCTCTCTCGTCGTCGGCACCCGCCCGGACCACCGGCCCGGGGGCGGAGGAGAGGGAAGGAACTTCATCATGTCCACTCGAGCACCCGGCAGGATGCGCAGCTCTGCTGCGGCGGTACTCACGCTGTTCGACGTCGTTCGCGGCCGCCGCGGGGCTCCTCCCAGCGGTCGCCTCGGCCACCGCGCCGCCGGCCGCCGACTGCCAGCCGTACTCGGGACGGCCGTGCCTGTTCCCGTTCCCCGACAACCGGTTCACCCACCGCGACAGGACCAGCGCCACCGGACTTCGGCTCCACCTCCCTGCCGCCGCCATGCCGGTCAACGTCGCGGGCCAGCGCATCGGCGTCTCGCCGTATGACCGCGGCGACGGGTTCAGCCCCGGCAGCGCGATCGTCCTGCACATCCCGGGCCTCGACAACCCGCGGCGCTCAGCCGGACCGGCGCGGTGCCGCTGGTCAACATGGCCCGTACCTATGCCCAGCGCCAGCCTGTTCGTGCTCATCGACGAGGCGACGGGCCGAGCGTCAGCTGATCTGGGTCAGAGCTCGACGCCAACGCGCCGAGCCCGGCCAACACCGACCTGAGATCCACCCCGGCAAGGCCCTGACCGAGGGCCATACCTACATCGTCGCGCTGCGCTGATCCTGCGCACCGCAGCGGGCCGGCTGATCCAGGCGCCGAGCTGGTTCGCGCGACTGCGCGACGGAGGCCAGCTGCCGCCGCCGAGCGCTCGCAGCGCCGCGCTACCCGCGCATCTTCAAGTGCTCCGGCGGGCCGGGGTGACCCGCACAGAGCCTCTATGAGGCTTGGGACTTCACCGTCGCCTCGACCCGGACCTCACGGGCCGGCTGCTGGCGATCCGCAACAACGCCTTCGCGCAGCTGGGCGACCACAATCTGGCCGACGGCATGGTCCAGGGCCGCCCGCCCGCCTACCGGTCACCCGGTCTCGACCCTACCGCCGCCGGCCAGCTTCGCGGGCACGATCAGGACGATCCAGGGGACCTTCTCAGTGCCGTGCTACCTGGCTGGTCTGCGGGGCCGAGCGCCGTCAGCCGGCTTCCACTACAGCTCGAGCCAGGCCGACGCGACTGCCGACCCAGATCCCGGGCAACGTGGCCACGGCCCCGTTCGAGTGCATCGCTGCCAAGCTCGGCCACCCCGGCGACCCGGCCCGGATCTCGCTCTACGGACACGGTCTGCTCGGCTCCCACACCGAGGTCGACGGCGGCCAACGTCGAGGCGATGGCCACCGAGCACAACATGGTCTTCTGCGCCACCGACTGGTGGGGCCTGGCCTGGGCCGGACACGCCAACGATGCCGCCGCGGTGCAGAACCTGAACCTGTTCCCGAGCGTGATCGACCGGCTCCAGCAGGGCGTGCTGAACACGCTCTACCTGGGCCGGCTGCTGCTCAACCGCGCCGGGTTTGCCGCCAACCCCGTCTTCCAGTCCGGTCGGCAAGCGCTGATCGACACCTCGCACCTGTACTACGACGGCAACAGCCAGGGCGGGATCGAGGGCGGCATGCTCACCGCGGTGGCGCCCGACTTCCGCCGCGCGCGCTCGGCGTCACCGGCATGGACTACGGCAACGTGCTCGTGCAGCGCAGCACCGACTTCGCCCCGTTCGGCGCGATCCTGTACGCCGCCTATCCGCGACCACTCGCTGCACCCGTGGATCCTCGATCTGATCCAGCAGCTCTGGGACCGCGGGCGATCCCGACGGCTACGCCGAGCAGATGACCTCGCATCCGCTGCCCGACACCCCGTCGCACACCGTGCTGATGCAGATCGCCTACGGCGACCACCAGGTCAGTGACTACGCCGCCGCCCTGGAGGCGCGGACGATCGGCGCCTCCGTGTACCGAGCCGGCGCTTGACCTGAGCACCAACCGCCGCCGGGACCCCAACATGTTCTACGGGCTGCCCGCGATCAAGCACTTCCCGTTCGCGCGGCTCCGCGATCGAGATCTGGGACAGCGGCGCGGGACGGGTCCAGCCCCCGCCGCTGGCCAACCTCGCGCCGATGGACAACCCGTCGACCAACATCGATCCGCATGAGGATGTGCGCAACACGCCGCTGGCCCGCCAGCAGAAGTCGGAGTTCCTGGAGCCCAGCGGGGCGGTGTTCGATGTCTGCGCCGGCCAGCCGTGCCGGACCTCGGTCTACACGCCCTGAGCTCCGAGGTGCGAGCTAGACCTCAGCGAGGCCGAGCGCATCGAGCGCCACATCGTCGCGCGGCCTGCTTGGCGATCGCTTGCGCTGGGCCGCGGGCAGCGTGGGCAGCCGCTCGGCCAGCTGGTGTTGCAGGATGGCGTCGCGCTCGGCGATCAGTAGCACCTCATCCCAGAGCTCGTGCTCGATCACGGCCGCCACGATGTCCTCGCGCGGGCGCTCGTCGAGCTCGATTGGCGCGCGGCCACGATTCGCCGCGGCGTTGCGGGCCGAGATGGCCGAGCAGGTCCAGCGCCTCCAGCCACAGCTCCTGCTCGGCCGCCGCCGCGATGATCCCGTCCATGCGCGGCCGGGCAGCAGGGCGACCAGTGGTCGAGCTGTGCCTTGTCCTCGAGCACGAAGCCGACCCGGAGCAGCGCGGCGTTGTCCATCTCGCTCGAGCGCGGCCCGGATCGACGTCCTCGCCGGTGGCCGACGAAGCGGCCCATCGTCACCTACTCGCCGCGGCGCACCAGCTCGGCGGTGATCTCGGCCGATCCGCCGCGGCGGGATCCCGGCGATCGACCGCGCTGGCTCGGCCGCGGGTCGAGCTCGATGGCCACGTCGGCCAGGAAGGCGGTCGAGAGCTTGGCCGCCACGTCGACGGCTCGCGCGGGCTCGAGCTGTCCGGCCAGCCGGCCGCAGTGAGCGGTCCGAAGGCGCGCTCGGCGATGGTGGCGCTGAGCGCGGCGGGCAGCAGTGTCGGCCGCCGCCGCCAGCCGGCCCAGGCGGCGCCGTCGGCGCTCCACAGGACGTCGGTCACCTGGTCGCGCAGGGCGCGCAGATCCGCCAGCCGAAGCGCCTCAGGTAGGCCAGCTGGTCGGGCTCGCGCTCGAGCATCCGGGCCAGCTTGAGGATCTCGGCCCGGGCCTGGAGCGTCTCCGTCGGCCCGGCTCATCCCATCGACCCGGCGGATCGGACCGCGCAGCAGCCGGGGGACGTGGCGCAGCGCCCGGTCGCCCGCCGCCGCCAGCGCCTTGCCCTGGCGGCGGCGGCCTCGCCGATCGCCGGTCCAGATCCTTGAGCTGCGGCGGGCGTCGAGCTTGCGCAGTGCCTCGGGGAGCCGTCGCCGCCCAGCCGCGCGCGCAGCGCCTCGTACTCCTTCGTCCGCCTTCTTGGCCGTCATCGCTTCACGCTCGCGCGGCTCAGCGCCCGTGCGCGGCCACCCTGCTGCAGGAACGGGATCAGGTGGGCGAAGAACACGTTGTGCGGGATAGGCCCCGGCCGGGTCGTTGTGGGCGTAGGTGCGGTGGCGGTCGATCAGGGTCAGTTGCGCAGCGGGATGTGCGACTGCCGGGCCAGCTGCCGCGGGCCTCGTCGAGGATCACGCCGGCCGCCCAGCCCGGCCCCGAAGCCGTAGATGAGCAGGCGTGCGGGCAGCCGGCGGCCGAGCGTCGCTTGCAGCCCGAGCACCTGCTGGGCCGGGCTGGCGGTGCCGTTTCCGATCGCCGCCGAGGTCGATCGGTCAGGCGCTGCGGGAAGTACCACTCGGTGCCGTCGGCGCCCGCGACGCCGGTGCCCGAGAACATCCGCGCGAAGCGCCTGATCGGGGTCAGCGCGCCGGCGCCGTTCCAGCCGCGGAGCGCACCGGCGCGGTAATCCCGCGACCCAGGTGGGCCTGAGCGGCGACCAGGGCCGGCGGCGAGGTGCCGACGTTCAGCGCGTACCCGTACTGGCCGAGGTTGGTCACCGGGACCGACGGGGTCAGGCCGAGGCCGGTCAGCAGCCCGGACGCCTGGCCCAGCGAGCGCAGGTTCGGCTCGACCAGCGCGGCGGTGGAGCCGGTCGCGCTGTACAGGCCGGCGAACGGAGTCGGGATGCCGCCGAACGTCTCCCACGGCCTGGCCGTCGGGCGCGTTCGAGGCCGGCCAGGGCGCTGCGGGCCGCGGCGGCGCTCTCGGCCGGCCCGAAGCTCCCGCCGTCGATGTAGACGAGGCCGGCGAGCTGGTCGGCTCCCGGGCTGGCCGCCGAAGTCCCAGGTCGCGTAGGCGGTGACCACGCCGCCGCCGAGCGAATGACCGCCCGAGCACCACCTTGCCGCCCAGCCGCGCGGGCGGCGCCGATCACGTGGTGCAGATCGCCGACCGCCACCGCCATCCCCCAGCGCTTGGCGAACTCGACCCGGCGTCGGGGATGAACGCGAAGTGGTGCTTGATGCTCGGGTCCTTCAGACACCCCAGGTAGTAGTCGAACAGCTCCCTGGGCGTGGCCTGGCCGACCTTGGCCCGCTGGAGCACCGACTGGTCCTCGAGCAGGTTCTCCCGGCGCTCGACCGACCACACCTGCCAGCCCTTGGCCCGCGAGACGATCCACTGGGCCAGGGGGACGAAGTAGGCCGAGCCGGCCGAGGTGCCGGGCTCGAGCACGAGCACGTTGCGGGCCCGCGGGGAGCCGATCTTCAGCACCCCGACCCGGTCGTACCGAGCCGGGGTTCCCGGAGCCTTGGCCCCGGGCATCCAGTGGACGCGCAGGGTGGCCGCGGCGGTGCCGGTCAGGCCCAGCGTGAGGGCCGCCAGGGTCGCGGCCAGCCCGATGAAACAGCGACGCATCGCGCCTAGTATCGAGCACCGAGCCTGGCGCGTGGGCTGCGCCACCCGACGCTCGCCGCCGCCGGGTCCGTCTATCCGTGGCGGGCGCAGCCGTACACGGTACGCGTCACCCGCCGCAGCACCCGCCGGTGCGAGTAGGCGATCACGCGGATACGGTGGCGCCGGCTGCCCGGCAGCCCATTTAGGCTCACCGAGTGCAGCGCGCGGCCGCGCTCGACCAAAACCAGTCTCCGGTCGACGTAGACCCGGATCTGGGTGATCGGCCGACCCGGTCGGCCGCGCAGGTGCATCGTGATCCGCGCGCGGGCCGAGCACACGGTCAGTCCGCTGCCCGGTCGGTACGTCGCGCCGGGGCCGCGGGCGGCGTCCGGCGTCGTGTCGATCTTGACGTAGGAGTAGTCCCCCGGGTACCCATCGGCGCTGTCCATCCCGGGGCACCCGTTGCGGAGATCCTCGCAGTCCCACGCCCGCCACCCGACAGGTGGATATCGAGTCGCGAGTAGTAGTAGAAGGAGAACGCGTTGCCGTCGTGGTTGGGGTCGACCGCCGCCTCGACCGGGTCAGCCCGCCATCGCTGCGTGAGTAGCTGGGCGTCGGCCCCGGGGTCGTGCTTGAGGTACTTGTCGAACCAGGCCGTCGTGTACCAGTCGGTGATGTCCGGGCCGCGCAAGGAGGCGCCGAAGGCCTGGTTGGGGATGAAGCTGAAGTCCAGATGCGAGCCGCCCCGGATGACGATCTCACCGCTGTCCACGCCCGCCCGGCTGTAGAGCTCGGATTCCTGCTCCTTGACGCTCGGGTCGGGCAGCGAGGTGTTGGGGGTGGGAGGCAGGCCGTAGTCGGCGGAGATGCCCAGGGCCGGCTTGGTGATCGGCACCGTAGTCCGGTCGGCCGGGTTGGCCGGGCACCCCTGCTCACCGATCGTCGATCTTGCTCCCCGTGCCGGGCACGCTGCCCGCTTGGGGTCCCGGTCCGCCGAGGTTGTCCAGCGCGACCACAGCGCCCACCCTGGGGTCCCATTGCGCGATGTAGGACACCCCGGCGGCGCCGTAGGAGTGGCCGACCAGTCCGACCTTGCCTCCGTTCAGCAATGACCAGAACGGGTCGTACGGCGAGTCGAGACCGGCTTTGACCCGGGCGGCCTGCTTGGCCGCGTGACTGGTTCCGCTGCTGCAGCTCGGCACGGGTCTGTATGGCTGGGCGGGACGCGAGAGCAGGAAGTTGATCGCGTCCTCGGTCCCGTCGTAGAAGGGCCGGCCGTCGGTCTGGGCCGGCACGCCCTCGTTCTGGTCGGGTGCCTGCCCGTAGGTGTCCGACTGGCCCTGCCCCTGGGGGTCGAAGGTGAGGACGACGTAGCCCGCCTTGGCCAGCGTCTGCGCTGCGTACCAGTACATCTGCTCGTCGGCCTGGACCGAGCCGTTGGTGATCACGATGCCCGGCCGCTTGGCCGGACCGGCCACCGTGGCCCACACGTGCCCCGAGATCGTGGCCCCGTCGCGAGCCGTGAACAGGACCGGGCGGACCAGGCCGTAGCCGTTCGCGGCCCAGTTGTAGAGCCGGATGTCCCCCGCGCAGCCATTGCCGAGGTTCCAGCACAGATCGTCGGTGAAGAAGCGCCCCGGGTCGGCGGCTTCGGCAGCCAGCGCGTTCGCGGTTCCGGCGGCGCTGTCGATGGCCAGCTGCGCCTGGTACTGCGGCGTGTCGTAGATGGCCTGACGCTGCTGGGTTATCGAGAAGTTCTGGGCCTCAACGATCGGATTGAACACCGTGGGAGGCTTGGCCGCCGCCGGAGCGGCGCCCAGCAGCAGCGCAGCGATGATCGCCGGGAGCAGGCGCCGGACCATGATGCCGATTCTTCATCACTCTGAGAACAAGTGCAACACCGAACCTCCGGGCCGCCCGCCGTTGCTGCGCGGGGGCCGGGCCCTGCTGCGGCGCGGGTCGCAGCTCCGCCGTTCTCGCGCCCGGTCGTGTTGGGGGTTTATTACGGGGCACCCCCGCGCCGGCGACCGCCTGGCATCCCGGCCGCGTTGGGAATAGATTGTGCGCCTGGGAACTCGACCTTCTGAGGAGGAGGCTTTCTGTGAAGAGACACTCACGGCCGGCAGCAACGATTCTGCTGACGGTCATCACGGCGGTTGTGCTGGCCGCCTGCGGGTCGAGCTCGAGCTCGAGCTCGAGCAGCAACGTCGGCCAGCAAGCTCCAGCAGCCAGAGCGCCAGCGCCGGCGGCAAGCAGGGCGGCACGATCACGATCGCCGCCGGGACGCCGCCGCTGTCGGCCGACCAGGGACTTGACTTCACCACCCAGGGCCAGGAGCTCTACTCGGTGATCAACACGCCGCTGCTGACGTTCGTGCGCGGCGTCTCGGGAACCGCCGGGTCGCAAGATCATCCCCGCGCTGGCCAAGAGCCTGCCCACCGTCTCCAACGGCGGCAAGACCTACACCTTCACCCTGCGGCCCGGCCTGCACTACTCCAACGGGACTGCCGATCAAGGCCTCAGACGTGACCTACGCGCTCGAGCGCGACATCAAGATCCCGTGGCAGGCCGCCTCGTTCATCAGCGCCTACGTCCAGGGCGGGGCCGCCTACGCCAAGGGCAAGGCCAAGACGATCTCCGGCGTCACGACCAACGACGCCACCGGCAAGATCACCGTCAAGCTGGTCGCGCCGTTCGCCCCGATCGTCGACATCTTCGCGCTCCCCGGCACGGCTCCGGTGCCGCCAGAGCACGCCGATGAAGAACCTGGCCGCACCGGCACGATCGGCGACGGCCCGTACATGTGGGGCACGATCTCCCCGGGCCACACCTACACGCTGGTCAAGAACCCGAAGTTCGACGTCCCCGGGCTGCCCAAGGGGCACGCCGACAAGATCGTCTACAACGTCAACTCCAACGTGCTGGCCAACGCCCAGGCGGTGCTCAACAACAAGGCCGACGTGTTCGATCCAGGCGACACGCTGCCGGCCGTCGATCCTCCAGCAGGTCAAGACGACCGCGGCCAGCCGCTACCAGCCCGTGCCGCAGAACTCGAGCTGGTACTTCTGGTTCGCGTCCAGAAGAAGCCGTTCAACAACCTCTACGCGCGCCAGGCCGTGCTGGCGGCGATGGACGACCGGGCCTTCTCGCGCCTGGACAGCGGTTTCCAGGCCCCGGACTGCCACCTGATCCCGTTCGGGATCATCGGGCACTCCAGCCCGTCGAGCTGCCCGTTCCACAACCCGGCCGGACGCGCCGAACATGACCCTGGCCAAGCAGCTGATGGCCGAAGTCGGGCATGAACGGACAGCCGGTCACGGTCTACGGCGAGGAGCGCAGCCCCCGCCGGCAGTACCTCGACTACTTCACCAGCGTCCTGAACTCGCTGGGGTTCAAGGCGACCGAGAAGGTGGTCAACTCGGGCGTGTACTTCACCACGATCGGGGCCCCCACCCTGCACCCGCAGGCGGGCTTCGGCGACTGGAACCAGGACTTCCCGAACCCGTGGGACTTCATGCAGCTGTTCGCCGGGAACGCAGGTTCCTCGCTGAACTACGGCTACGTGAACGACCCGCACTTCAACGCGACGCTGAACAAGCTCGACCAGCAGCCGCCGGAGAAGGTGGCCAGCCAGTGGTCGGCCCTGGACCAGTACATGGTCCAGCATGCCTACTACGCCAACTTCGGCCACGAGAGCAAGGCGAAGTTCTACTCAGACCGGCTGAACTTCAACGCCGGCGTGATGTCGGTCGAGTACCTGACCGACCTGACGAGCCTGGAGCTCAAGTAGGCAGCGGCCATCCGGGAGGGCGCCCAGCTCGGCGCCCTCCCGGCCCCGCTCGTGGACCGCATCGATAAGCTCGTGCTCAGCCAATGGCCGTAGACCCTCCCGTCGGGCAGTCGCAGGGCGCCGGGGTGCTGATCACCTCCGATCACGGGACGGGCGAAACCTGGGAGGAGGGTCACCACGCGCCGGCGATCGGCCCGTGGAAGCTGGCCTTGCGCCGGCTGCGGCGCAACAAGATGGCGATCGTCTTCCTGGTCCTGTTCATCCTGCTCGTGGCGGCGTGCCTGCTGGCGCCGGTCTACTCCTCCGACATCGCCCACATCGGTCCCAACACCAACAACGTCACCGGCACGATCAACGTGGGGGGGAAGTCGGAGAACGTGGTCTCAGTGACGGGGGTGCCGATCGGCCCGACGTTCACCCGGCACTACTTCTTCGGCGCCGACACCAACGGCCGCGACCTGGCCGTGCGGCTGCTCTACGGCGGGCGCACCTCGCTGCTCATCGGCTCGTCGCCACCCTGATCATCATCGTCTTCGGGACGCTGCTCGGGCTGCTCTCCGGCTACCTGCGCGGCCCGGTCGACGCCGTGCTGCGCTGGTTCATGGAGCTGATCTGGTCCTTCCCCCCGGTGATCCTCGGCGTCGTCGTCGGCACCGCGCTGGCCTTCGGCGGGATCGGCCCGATCAAGGGCAACTCGATCCTGATCCCCACCTTCATCATCGGGCTGATCTACATCCCCTACCTGGGCAAGCCGATCCGGGGCGAGGTGCTGCGCCTGCGCGAGCAGGACTTCGTCGACGCCGCCCGCGTGCAGGGCATCAGCCCGTGGCGGATCATGCTCTCGGAGATCCTGCCCAACGCCGCCTCGACGATCACCGTGTTCGTGCCGATCATGCTGGCCAACACGATCCTGCTCGAGGCCTACCTGTCCTTCCTCGGGGCCGGGGTGCAGGCGCCCAACGCATCCTGGGGCACGCTGATCTCCGACGGCATCAGCTACATCTCGACCACCCCGACCTTCTCGCTGATCCCGGGGGCGATGCTCGTGCTCACCGTGCTCAGCATCAACGTCGTCGGCGACGGCGTCCGCGACGCGCTCGACCCCCGCGCCCAGGTGCGGATCAAGACCTGATGGCCGGATCAAACCCTGATGGCCCGGTTCATCGTCCGCCGCACGCTGTCGGCGCTCGCGCTTCTGCTCGCCACCTCGTTCGTGGTCTTCAGCTTCTTCGAGCTGATCCCCAGCTACAACCCGGCCCGCGTCGATCGCCGGGCGCAACGCCAACCAGACCACGGTCAACGAGGTGGCGCGCAAGTTCGACTTCGACAAGCCGTTCTACGTCCAGTACGCGAACACGATGAAGCTGATCTTCACCGGCCAGGTGATCGATTACCAGGACGACCTCAACGTCGTCGACCAGTTCCGCCAGCGGTTTCCCGGTGACCCTGTCGCTGGTCGTCCCGGCGGCGATCCTGTGGCTGGTGACGTCCATCGCTGCTCGGGCTCGATCAGCGCGCTCAGGGTCGGGCGGCTGACCGACCGCGGGGTGATGGTGGCGGCGATCATCGGCGTGTCGGTGCCGATCTTCCTGCTCGCCGCGCTGCTCCTGTACCTGTTCGCCTACAAGCTGACCTGGTTCCCCAACACGGGATACACGCACTTCGGCGACAGCCCGACCGAGTGGGCCTTCCACCTGATCCTGCCCTGGATCTCGATCGCCACCCTGTCGATCGGGTTCTACTCCCGCGTGCTGCGCTCGAACCTGCTCGACATGGTCAACCAGGACTTCGTGCGCACCGCGCGGGCCAAGGGACTTCCCCGGCGCCGGGTGTTCATCCGCCACGTGCTGCGCAACTCGATCATGCCGATCATCACCCTGTTCGGGCTCGACTTCGCGCTGCTGCTGGGCGGTGCGGCGCTGGTCACCGAGACGTGTTCAACCTGCCCGGCATCGGCCAGTATGAGGCCAGCGCGATCGGCAACCTCGACGTACCGCCGATCCTCGTCGGCGCGATCTTCACCGCGTTCTTCGTGGTCGCTGTTCGGCGCCATCGTCGACGTCCTCTACGCCGTCCTCGATCCCCGCATCCGGCTGAGCGGCTGATGGAGATTGCCCGGTGAGCGCCCATGGCTGATCGCCTGCTCGATGTCGAGGACCTCCAGGTCTCGTTCACGACCGAGGACGGCGTCGTGCAGGCCGTGGACGGGGTCTCGTTCACGCTCGACCGGGGCGAAGTCGTGGCGATCGTCGGGGAGTCCGGATCGGGCAAGTCGGTCTCGGTGATGACCCTGATGGGGCTGACCCGCTCGCCGCAACTCGCGCTTCGGCGGCGCGGCGCGAGCTCGGGGACCGCGACCTGCTCGGCGCCATCCGAGCGCGAGCTCGAGCAGATCCGCGGCCAGGAGATCGCGATGATCTTCCAGGACCCGATCTCCTCGCTCAGTCCCGTGCACCGGATCGGGGACCAGATCGTCGAGCAGATCCGGGCCCACGAGAAGATCTCCAAGGCGGCCGCGCTGGACCGGGCGGTGGAGCTGATGGAGCGGGTCGGGATCTCCGCGCGCCCGTGACCGCGCCCGCGCCTACCCGCACGAGTTCTCGGGCGGCATGCGCCAGCGGGCGATGATCGCCATGGCCCTCTCGCTGTCCCCCGGCGTGCTGATCGCCGACGAGCCGACGACTGCGCTCGACGTCACGATCCAGGCCCAGATCCTCGAGGAGATCAAGCAGCTGAGGCAGGAGTGCAGACAGCGGTGTCATCTTCGTCACCCACGACCTCGGCGTCGTGGCCGACATCGCCGATCGGGTGCTGGTCATGTACGCCGGCCGGGTGGTCGAGTCAGGGCACGCTGGACGAGATCTTCTACGACCCCCAGCACCCCTACACCTGGGGCCTGCTGGGGTCGGTCACCCGCATGGACCGGGAGCCGCCGCACCGGCTGCCGGCGATTCCCGGTCAGCCGCCGTCGCTGGCCCAAACGCCCAAGGGCTGCCACTTCCGCCCCCGCTGCCCGCACGCGTTCGACCGCTGCGGCGAGGTACCGGCGCTCGAGGCGCGCGTGCCCGAGGCGCCCGAGCCACGAGGACCGCTGCTGGCTGGACGTGGCCGAGAAGCGGGCCCGGCGCGAGGTCGACGGACGCATCGGCCTGGCCGCGCGATCGGTGGTGGGCGCCGATGAGCGTCGGGGGCGGCGCGGGCCAGGCGTCGGAGCCGGAGACCCCGGCCGGGGAGCGCGAGCCGCTGCTCGAGGCCGACCACGTCCAGCTCTACTTCCCGATCAAGCAGGGCGTGCTGTTCGACCGCACCGTCGGGGTCGTCCACGCGGTCGACGACGTCTCGCTCCGGCTGCCCGAGGGACAGACGCTGGGCGTCGTCGGGGAGTCGGGGTGCGGCAAGAGCACCCTGGCCCGCTGCATCGTGCGGCTGCTCGAGCCGACCGCGGGGGCGCTGCGCTTCCGGGGCCTCGACATCACCCACCTGAGCCGCCGCGGCCTGATGCCCCTGCGCCGCGAGGTCCAGCTCGTCTTCCAGGACCCGGTCGCCTCGCTGAACCCGCGCAAGCGCGTCGGCCAGATCATCGGCACCCCCCTGCGGCTGCACGGCATGGAGCGCGACGAGGTCCAGCCCCGCGTGCGGGAGCTGCTCGATCGGGTGGGCCTGAACCCCGAGCACGTCAACCGCTTCCCCCACGAGTTCTCCGGCGGCCAGCGGCAGCGGATCGGGGTCGCCCGGGCGCTGGCGGTGAACCCCCGCCTGATCGTGCTCGACGAGCCGGTCTCGGCGCTCGACGTCTCGATTCAGGCCCAGGTGGTCAACCTGCTCGACGACCTGCAGGACGACTTCGGCCTGTCCTACGTGTTCATCGCCCACGATCTCGTCGTGGTCCGGCACGTCTCTGACCAGATCGCGGTCATGTACCTGGGCAAGCTGATGGAGCTCTCGCCGGCCCGCGAGCTCTACACCAAGCCGATCCACCCCTACACCGAGGCGCTGCTGGCCGCGATCCCGATCCCCGACCCGCGGGAGAACCGGGCCCGCGAGCGGACGGTCATCGGCGGCGAGCCCCCGAACCCGATCAACCCGCCGTCGGGGTGCCGCTTCCACACCCGCTGCCCTCGGGCCACCGAGGTCTGCAGCGAGGTCGAGCCTCCGCTGGCCGAGTATCCCGGCGGTCACCTGGCCGCCTGCCACCACCCGCTCAACGTGAGCTCGGGCCGAGATCTCGGGCGCGACGCGCTCGTCGCTCAGCCCGCTGAGCGCGGGCCAGGAGATGCCGACGGCCAATGGGGCGCGCCGGACCGCACGTAGCTCGATCCGCTCGTGTACGCCGGCTCATCGGGGTCGCTCGTCTCGGCGGGTGGGCTGCTCCTGGTGCGGTTGCGGCGGCTCAGTCGCCGCCGTCAAAGCCCGTCGCCGCAGCGGGTCTGCGCCGGCGCGCAGCGGGCCGCCGCGGCGCTGCTCGGCGCTCCGGTCAGCGCGCACATCGTCGAGCCGCGACCCCGCCGACCTGCAATGTGAGCTGCGCAGTGGACGGCTGCGCGTGGCGATCGTCTCGCAGGCCACGGCCCAGGCCTACACGGAGTTCGATACCACCACCTCGCATCAGGCCCAGGTCTACGGCCCGGGCGTCCACGAGCCCGGCCAGATCCCGGTCCAGTCGTCGGTCCCGGGCTCGGTGGTGGCGGTCTGGATTCGCGCTCAGGCCGAGATCGTCGCCACCGACGCGATGCCGGCCCGCGCCGGCACCTACGTCACGGTCATGCTCACCGGCCGCTCCTCCCGCGGGCCCGACGCCCTCGCCCTGACCCGGGCCGTGGCCCGGGCGACGTTCGCGGCCCACCCGGACGCACGCGCATGAAGCGGGCGATCCTGATCCTGACCCTGGCCGCCGCGCGTAGCCGGGTGTGGAAACGCCAACGTGCTCTCTCCGGTCGACGTCAGCCCAGAACTATCGTGTACGCGATCGCTGAGGGCAACTACCCCGGGGCCTGTGCGTTGTTCGATCAGGGCACGCGGGAGAAGCTCGTCGCCGCGACCGGCTCGCGGCTCAGCTGCCCGAGACTGTTCACTCGGTGCCTCCCGAACCGGTCCGTCGCCCTGCGCCACGACCAATCCCAGCTGCTGTACGCAAACTTCGACCTCAGCTCCATGGCGCCAGGGCGCAGGTCGGACTCAGCGGGACGACGGTGGCCAGCGCCGCGAAGCAGGTCACGCTGATCGACCGGCGCACGCACTGGCGACTGACCTCCCCCGGCCTGGCCATCACGCGGTGCGTGCGGAGGCTGAGCGCCCACCGCCGGGCTCGACACCGAAGGCGCGCCGCCCGTGGATGAGCCGCTGGCCGCGCTGCTGCTCCCGGCCCGGCTCGAGAGCTTCGAGCTCGAGGCTCACGCGCGGGATCTGCTCGCGATCCCTCGCGTGATCGCGCTCGAGCCCTCGCGCGTCCGCACCCCGCGGTTCATGCGCGAGGCGACCACCGCGCGCCAGGCCGCGCGCCTGCGCCTTCCCGGCCGGCTGCGGTTGCTGGTCCTGTATCACCCGGCCCAGTACCCGCTGGCGCGCGCGCTCAGCTCGCAGCACGAGGACGCCGAGCTCTGGTACGTCGCCCCTCGGCCCTGACTCCGACTCCAGAGGATCGCGGAGCTACGGACCTACGACGAGCTGGCCCGGGCCCGGGCGACGCCGCATCCTGGTGGTGACTGACCAGTCAGTCGAGGATCAGCCGCTGCGCACCCGCCTGCGCGAGCTCGAGGTGATCAACCCGCGTGCGTTCGTGCCCGGCGGCCATTTCGGGCGGCGCTGAGCGACGACGTAAGGGGTCCCCGCCGAGCCGGTAAGGCCGCGAGGGCGCGAATCGGCGCCGTTCTCCCGATGTGCGAGCCCGGTCGCAGTCCATCCTGGGATCACGTTGTCAGCCACCGGAAGGAACCCACACCATGCATCCCCAGTTCACCGCAGTCATGGCCTCGATCAGAATCGATGAGCTCCAGCGCAACGCCGCCCGAGCCAGGCGACCCTCGGACCGCGAGCGGCGGGTCGCGGACTCTCAGCCGTCCGGCGATACTTCGCCCATGCGACACGAGGCTGACCAGCAGCCACTTCGTCGGTCGGGTCGGCGAGCTGTCCGAGCTGCGGCTCGCCGTCCGGGAGGCAGCCGCCGGCCGCCCCGCCCTCGTCCTGCTCGGCGGTGACTCCGGCGTCGGCAAGACGCGCCTGGTCTCCGAGCTCGAGCAGCGCCTGCGCGCCGACGACCGCGAATCGAGCGTCCTCGTCCTGCGCGGCGAGGGGGTCGAGCAGGCCGACGGCGAGCTTCCCTACGCGCCCCTGCTGAGCGCCCTGCGACCGCTGGTCCGCGGCGCCATCCGGCCCTGGAGGCGCTGAGCCGCGGGCAGCCGGGCCCAGCTGGCGGCGATCCTGCCCGGCCTCGAGGACGGCCGCGCCCGCGATGAGCGGCCGACCCCAGCGGACAGCTGCGGCTGTTCGAGGCGCTGCTCGAGCTGCTCGACCTGCTCAGCGAGAGCAGCTCCCGTGCGTGCTGATCCTCGAGGACATGCACTGGGCCGACCGCTCGACGCGCAGCTTCGTCGCCTTCCTGGCCCGCAGCCTGCGCCAGGAGCGCCTGGTCCTGCTGCTCACCTACCGCGCCGACGAGCTGCACCGCCGCCATCCGCTGCGGCCGCTGCTGGCCGAGCTCGAGCGTCTCGAGCCGGACCCACCGGATCGAGCTGGCCGCGTTCGATCGCGACGAGCTCGCGCGAGGCGCTGGCCGACATCCTCGGCGCCGACCCGGACGCGGCTCTGGTCGAGCGGCTGTACGCGCGCAGCGAGGGCAACCCGCTCTACACCGAGGAGCTGCTGGCGGCCGGCCTCGACGGTCGGGGCCCCGCGCCGCAGAGCCTGCGCGACGCCTTCCTGGCCCGGATCGAGCGCCTCTCGGGCGACGCCCAGCGCGTGGCCCGGGCGGTGGCGGTCGGCCGGGCGCTGCCCGAGCCGACGATCGCCGCGGTGACCGGGATGGAGGGCGAGGCCGTCCCGGAGGCGCTGCGCGAGGCGCTGGCCGAGCAGGTCCTGGTCACCGACGAGGATGAGCGCTTCTGCTTCCGCCACGCGCTGCTGCGCGAGGCGCTGCTACGACGATCTGCTCCCCGGCGAGCGCGGTGAGCTTCACCTGGCCCTGGCCCGGGCGCTGGAGGCCCAGCTCGGCGACGGAGACCGAGCTGGCCACTGATCGACCGCCGATCGCCAGTCACTACGCCGCGGCCGGCGATCAGCCGGCCGCCCTGCGCAGCACGGTCAGCGCGGCCACGGCCGCCGACGCGGGCCATGGCCCACGGCGAGGCCGCCGAGCTGCTGAGCGGGCGCTCGAGCTGTGGCCGCGGGTCGCAGAGCCGGAGTCGCCTGGTCGGCTGCGACCACGTCGAGCTGCTCTGCCGCGCCGCCCGCGCGCACTGGTACTCGGGCGACCGCGCGCGCAGCGAGGTCCTGCTGCAGGGAGGCGCTCGCGCGAGCTCGACTCCGACCGTGACCCGGCCCGCTACGCGACGCTGCTCGCCCGCCTGGCCCGCACCATCTGGTCGCTGAACCGCGGCGCGGAGGCGGTCGCGACCGGGGAGCGGGCGCTGGCGCTGCTCCCGACCGATGACCCGCTCGGCGCCCGCCCGGCTCTCATGGCCTGGCTGGCGCGGACGAAGTTCCTGCGCGGTCGCTTTCGCCAGGCCGCCGCCGACGGCGAGGCTGCGCTCGCAGGCGGCCGTCGATGCCGGCGACGTGCTGGCCCGAGACCGAGGTGCTCAACACGCTGGGCATGGCCCAGGTCGCGCCTCGGCGAGCTCGGAGGAGGGCGTCGGCCAGCCTCCGGCGCGCGATCGAGCTCGCCCGCGGCGACGATGACTCGACAGCATGCTCACCGCCTACTCCAACCTGGCCGACATGCTCAACTGTCCGCGGGCGCACCGACGAGGCGCTGGCAGGTCGCTCTGGAGGGGCTGGCCGCCACCCCGCGGCGGCTCGTGCTCAGTCACGACTGGATGACCCTGACCGTCTCCGAGCTGGCCTTCAGTGCCGGCGACTGGGCGCATGGCGCGAGGCGCATCTGGGCACTCCGCCGTCGCGGCTGGCCGGCGTGGTGCTGATCTTCCGCCATCTGCGCGAGGCCGAGCTCGCGCTGGGCCTCGGGGACGAGGACCGGGCCGAGCCGGCCCTGGATGCCGCCGAGCCGCTGGTCAGCGTCTCCGAGCGAGCCGCAGTGGATCGGGCTCTACGGGTCGCTGCGGGGTGAGCTCCTGCCGCCGCCAGCGGGACCTCGACCAGGCCCAGGCGGCGGTCGAGAGCGCGCTCGACCGGCTCGAGCTGTGCACCGACGACGTGATGCGGATCGCTCGGGTCACCGCCGTCGGCGCCCGGGTCGAGGCCGACCGCGCCCAGCGCGCCCGTGACCTGCGCGAGCGCGGCGGGGTGCGCGACGCGCTGGCCCGCGCGCGGATCCACCTGCAGCGCCTCGACGCGGCGGCCCAGGAGGGCGGCCCGGTCGAGCGGGCCCACCTGGCCGAGGCCCGCGCCGAGATGGCCCGGGCTCGCGGCCGGGCGGCAGCGCGGGAGTGGAGCGCGGCGGCGCGAGGCCTGGGAGTCGGTTCGAGCGACCCTACCCGGCGGCCATCGCGCGCTGGCGCGAGGCCGAGGCGCACGTCGCCGCCGGCGACCGCGAGGCGGCGGCGCAGGCCGCCGCGGGCCGCCCTGGCGGTGGCACGAGCAGCTCGGTTCGCGGTGGCTGAGCGGCGAGGTCCGGCGGTCTGGCCGAGCGCGCCCGACTCGGCGCTGGTCGCGGGTGAGCCCGCCCGGGGTGCGGTCGCGGAGCCGGCCGATCCCTTCGGGCTCACCCCGCGCGAGCGCCAGGTGCTGGCGCTGGTCGCCGAGGGGGCGACCAACCGCCAGATCGGCGCCGCCCTGTTCATGGCCGAGAAGACCGCCAGCGTCCACGTCTCGCGGATCCTGGCCAAGCTCGGGGTGCAGGGCCGGACCCAGGCGGCGGCGGTCGCCCACCGCCAGCACCTGGCCTAGTGCTCGGCCCACCGGGCCCACGGCAGCGCACTAGGCTACGGCCGTGCGCACGCCGGCCGAATGGGAGCCCCACGAGCGGACGCTGATGGGCTGGCCGTGCCGGGCTGAGCTGTGGGGGGCGACGCTCGAGCAGGCGCGGGCGGACTACGCCACGGTGGCCAACGCGATCGCCGCCTTCGAGCCGGTGACCATGATCGCCAACCCGGGGGCCGACGCCGCCGCGGCTCGGGCAGCCTGCGGCGCCGGGCGTCGAGGTCGTCGAGCTGCCGCTCGACGACTCGTGGCTGCGCGACTGCGGCCCGATCTACGCCTACGACGACGACGGGGCGCTCGCCGGCCGTGCACTTCGGCTTCAACGCCTGGGGGGAGAAGTTCCCGGCTGGGACCGCGACGCCGCGGTCGGCGGCCTGATCGCCGAGCGGCTCGGAGACCCGGTGCGTGCAGCGCCGCTCGTGCTCGAGGGCGGCTCGATCCTCACCGACGGCCAGGGCACGCTGCTCACCACCGAGCAGTGCCTGCTGAACCCCGAACCGCAACCCTTCGCTCCTCGCCGCGCGGAGATCGAGGCCGAGCTGCGCGCGCGGCTCGGCGTCGAGCGGTTCGTGTGGCTCGGCCGGGGCCTGGTCGAGGATCGCGACACCGACGGCCACGTCGACCTGATCGCCGCGTTCATCGCCCCGGGCCGCGTGCTGCTCCAGACCGTGCCGCGAGGACAACCCCAACTTCGCGCACTGCGCAGGAGAACCGCGAGCGGCTGCGCGCCGCCGGGACTCGAGGTCACCGAGCTGCCGCTGCTGCCCTACGCGGAGGTGGCCGGCGAGCGCGGTCGCGGCCAGCTACCTGAACTTCTACATCTGCAATCGTGCCGTGATCGTGCCCGTCGCCGGCGCCGACACCGACGCGGAGGCGCTGGCGATCATCGCCGCCGCCTACCCCGGCCGCGAGGTGGTCGCCGGTGCCCGGGGCGGTCCTCGCCTACGGCGGCGGCGGCCCGCACTGCATCACCCAGCAGGTTCCGGTGCGCGCGTGGCTGAGCAGCCGGCTGCTCGCGCACGGCCACGCGCTCCCGCTCGCCGGCGCGCACCCGCCCGGCCGAGCGCGCGCCGCTGCGCGTCGGCCTGGTCCAGGAGCGCTGGCACCCCGATCCCGACGAGCACCAGGCGGCGCTGGCGCGCGGGCATCCGGATGGCCGCCGCGCGAGGGCGCGCGGATCGTCTGCCTGCAGGAGCTCACCCTGTCGCCGTACTTCGCGATCACCCCGGACGGGCCGCAGCCGGCCGGCGCCGAGCCCGAGGAGCTCGAGACCGGGCCGACGGTCGAGCTTCGCCCGCCGAGCTGGCCGCCGAGACCGGCGTCCACGTCCACGCCTCGCTGTACGAGCGCGCCGACGGACGAGCGACGGCCTCGGCTACAACACGGCGGTCGTGGTCGCGCCCGACGGGCACGCTGGTCTCCCGCACGCGCAAGCTCCACATCCCGGTCACCGCCGGCTACTACGAGGACCGCTACTTCCGGCCCGGGCCGGCCGGCGAGGACGCCTTCCCCCTGATCGCCCTGCCCACCGAGGACGGCGACGGTGGCAGCTCGGCTGCCCGACCTGCTGGGACCAGTGGTTCCCCGAGCTGGCCCGGGCCTACTCGCTCGAGGGCGCCGAGGTGCTGATCTACCCGACGGCGATCGGCTCCGAGCCCGACCATCCCGAGTTCGACACCCAGCCCCTGTGGCAGCAGGTGATCGTCGGCGCCGGGATCGCCAACGGCACCTTCATGGTCGCCGTCAACCGGATCGGCGACCGAGCCGCCGCTGACCTTCTACGGCTCGAGCTTCATCTCCGATCCCTACGGGCGGATCCTCGTCCAGGCCCCGCGCGATCGAGCCCGCCGTGCTGGTCGCCGACCTCGATCTCGACCAGCGCCGCGACTGGCTCGAGCTGTTCCCGTTCCTGCGCACCCGCCGTCCCGACGCCTACCGGATCCTGACGACACGTGACGACGTGCAGGTCCGCTCGAGCGGCCGCTCCGGCCGCGGCCGTAGGATGCGCCATGAGCGCGACCAGCCGCGCGTGTGCGTGATCGGAGCCGGGGTGAGCGGCCTCACCGCGGCAAGGCGCTGGGCGACTGGGGCGTGCCCTACACGTGCTTCGAGGCCTCGCGACGACGTCGGCGGCAACTGGTACTTCCGCAACCCCAACGGCCGCTCGTCGGCCTACCGCTCGCTGCACATCGACACCTCCAAGAAGGCGATCAGCTTCAGCGACTTCCCGCTCGACGAGCGCTATCCCGACTTCCCGCACCACACCGAGATCCACCGCTTCCTGCGCGAGTACGCCGACCGCTTCGGCCTGCGCGACCGGATCCGCTTCCACACCACGGTCGAGCACGCCGAGCGCCGCGCCCGGCGGGCGGCTGGCGGGTCCGCACCGGCGACGGCGAGGAGCACGAGTTCGAGGCCCTGCTGGTCTGCAACGGCCACCACTGGGATCCCGTCCTACCCGAGTTCCCCGGGCAGTTCGACGGCGCGACGCTCCACTCCCACCACTACATCGACCCCACCGAGCCCGCTCGACCTGCGCGGCAAGCGGGTGGTCGTGGTCGGGATCGGCAACAGCGGCGTGGACATCGTCTCCGAGCTGTCGCGCAAGGGCGTGGCCGAGCGCGTCTTCCTCTCGACCCGCAGCGGCGCCTGGGTGATCCCCAAGTACGCCTTCGGACGTCCCGTGGACCAGGTGTTCAAGACGATCCCGCTGGCTCCCGCTCGGCCTCCAGCGCCGCGCTCGCCCAGGCTGCTGCCCCGGATCGTCTCGGGCGGATGGAGGACTTCGGCCTGCCCACGTCCCAACCACCGCTTCCTCGAGGCCCACCCCACGGTCTCCAGCGAGCTGCTGCTGCGCCTCGGCTCGGGCGACGCGGTGGCCAAGCCCAACGTCGCCGAGCTCCAGGGCGACCGGGTGCGCTTCGCCGACGGCAGCGTTGAGGCGGCCGACGCGATCGTCTACGCCACCGGCTACAAGATCAGCTTCCCGTTCTTCGACCCCGACTTCATCTCCGCGCCCGGCAACGTGCCTGCCGCTCTACAAGCGCATGTTCAAGCCCGGCGTCGACGGATCTGGCCTTCATCGGCTTCGGCCAGGCGCATCCCGACCATCTTCCCGTTCGCCGAGCTCCAGGCCAAGCTGGCCGCCCGCTGGCTGGCCGGCGACTGGGCGCTGCCCAGCCGCCGGCGAGATGGAGGCCGAGATCCGCGCGCGACGTGCGCCGCCACGGCGCACTGGATCGACCGGCCCCGGCACACGATGGAGCTCGACTACTAGGTCTACGAGTACGACCTGCGCAAGCGCGTCCTGCCCGAGGGCCGAGCCCGGGCCCGCAGATTGGCCTCCGAACCGGCGGTGCGGCATCGGTCGCGGTTTCCGCAACCAGATCCATCACGTCCGAGCGCGGGCCTGCTTCTTGCCCGGGTTGAGCAGGCCCTTGGGGTCGAACAGCGCGCTTGATCTCCTCGTGCAGGCGGAGCGCGGCCGGCGGCCACTGACCCGCGAGCGCTCCGGCCTTGACCAGGCCCGAGCCCGTGCTCGCCCGACACCGAGCCCTCGAGCCGACGGCCAGCGCGAACAGCTCCTGCGCGGCCGCCTCGGCCCGCTCGAGCTCCCCGGGCATCGGAGCGGTCGATCATGAACGTGGAATGCAGGTTGCCGTCGCCGGCGTGGCCCCAGCTGCAGGCGGGCAGACCGTGGCGGGCCCCGATCTCCTGGGTGGCCATGACCGCCTCGGCCAGCCGCTCGACCGGCACCACGATGTCCTCGCTCACCTTGCCGCCCCGCTGGGCGATGACCGCGGTGGAGACGCCGCTCGCGCCAGCGCCACAGCGCGGCGATCTCGCGCGCGGTCGGTGGGTGCGTGCACGCGCGCTCCGGCCTCGTGCGCGAGGGCCTCGATCAGCTCGTCCCGGACCCGCTCGGCCTCCCTCGGCGAGCCGTCGGCCTCGGCGATCAGCGCGAACGCCGGCGCCGCGCCGGTGCCGACGGCCTCGGGGCCGGGCACGCGCCGGCAGCGGCCAGCGCGCCGGCGTCGAGGAACTCGAGCGCCGCCGGGACGACCCCGGAGCCGAGCACGGCCGCCAGCGCCTCGCGCCCCGGTCTCGACGCTCGGGTAGAAGGCCACCACGGGCAGCTGGGCCTCGGGCGCCGGGATCAGCTTCAGCCAGGCCGCGGTGATGATCGCCGAGCGTGCCCTCGGAGCCGATCATCAGCGACGCGCAGGTCATAGCCGGCCGACGTCCTTGCGGACCGGGCCGCCGACCGCGACCAGCTCGCCCGGGGCGAGGACCAGCTCGAGCCCGGTCACCCAGGTGCCGGTCACGCCGTACTTGAAGGTGTGCGGGCCGCCGGCGTTGGTGGCGATGTTGCCGCCGATCTGCGACTGCTCGGCCGCGCCCGGGTCGGGCGGGTAGTAGAGCCCGCTCTCCCGGGCCCGCCGGGCCACGTCGGCCGTGGGCAGCGCCGGCCTCGACGCAGGCCCGCCAGCGCTCGGGGGTCAGCTCGCGCACCGCGTGCAGCCGCTCCAGGCTGAGCACGACGCCGCCGTCGACCGGCACCGCCCCGCCGGCCAGCCCGGTGCCGCCGCCGCGGGGGATCAGAGCCACGTCGTGCTCGTAGCACCAGCTGAGCACCGCGGCCACCTGGTCGGGTCCTCGGGCAGGGCCACCGCGTCGGCGCGCCCGCTGCACGGCGCGGCTCTCGGTGGCGTCGGTCAGGTACGCGCGGGTGTCGCCGGGCCGGACCGCCTCGGCCCCGAGCATGGCCCGCAGCTCGCGTTCGGCGCTGGCGGGGCGGGCGGCCACGAGGGCCGATGCTACGCCGGGGTGTGGGCGCGGGGCGGAGGCGCCGCTGGCCACCGGCAGGGCGTAGAAGACGGCCAGAGCGCCGCAGATGGCCAGGGTGACGTACGGCGAGACGAAGGCCAGCCCCGTGGCCAGCACGTACGGGATCACGCCGGTGAAGGCGCGCCTGAAGATCTTCCGGCGGCGCTCCAGCGGGAGCGGCTCGGCGATCAGGTGGGCCCGGGCGCAGCAGGATCAGCCGGTTCAGGGCCGAGAAGGCGAGCGACATGAGCAGGAGGGAGCCGCTGTAGATCGCGGCCGCCACCGAAGGTCCCGAGGCCGGCGCAGGTAGGTGGCCATCAGGTTGGTGGTGAAGGGCAGGATCCCGATGCTCATCAGCAGCAGCAGGTTGAGGATCAGGATCGTGTGGTCGGCCTCGCGCAGCCGGGCGATCATCACGTGATGGTTGATCCAGATGATCCCGATCGTCGCGAACGAGACCACGTAGGCGGCATACGACGGGCCACTGCTGCCCGAGCTCGTAGATCAGGCTCTCGCCGTGGCCGGGCCGGGCACGGTGATGCCCAGGGCCAGCAGCGTGATCGCCACCGCGATGACCCCGTCGGAGAACGACTCGAGCCGATTTGTTCCCATGCCCCGGAGTTCGGCGGCGGAGGACCCGATCCTGGTGCGTGCCCCCCGGGCCCACACCAGCGCCGCGCTCAGGCCGCGTCGCGGACCGGGCGCCGGCCCGAGGCCCGGAGCAGTGCGGAGCGGTAGCCCGAGGTCAGCCGCCCGCGGCAGCGGGGGACCATTCGCCCGAGGGCGCGGGGCGCCCCCCTGCCGGGCTGCGGCGGGGGCTGCGGGTCAGCCCGCGAGCTTCAGCGCGGCGCGGAGACGGCGGTAGAGCTGCTGCTGCACGCGATGCCCGTACGGGTACGGGCCCGAGCGGTCGTGCTCAGCGGCCCAGCGGAGCGTGTAGCCCAGGGCCTGGGCGACGATGTCGGGACGATCCTCGGCCCCGCGCGCCCTGGCCGCCTCGGAGGCCGGGGTACTGAGCGCCACGACCGCGAGGCCCAGCTTCTGGAACGGCAACGCGGTCAGCTGGGTCGGGCCCGGACCAGCCACGGGCGGTCCGGGTGGGACCGCTACCGGACCGGGCGGTGCCGGCGCTACCGGACCTGACGGGGCCGGCGCTACGGGGCCCGACGTGCCCGGCGCGGTTGTGGTTGTCTGCGCGGGCTGGCTCGGGGCCGGAACCGCTCCATGCTGGACTCCGGGGAGCTTGCTCACCACGGGTTTGCCGGTGACCGGGTCCTGCGGGGGCAGTTTGGCCAGGCAGGCCGTGACCGCCCGCTGCACGCTCCGCGGGAGCTTGCTGACGTTCCCGGTCTTCACGTAGGGCTTCAGCTCCTTGAGCAGATGATTGGCCGCCGCCCGGGTCTGGAGCTGCCCGGCGAGATGGTTGTAGGTGCAGGTGCAGTAGGGCACGACGTTCTGCCCGTCCTTGACCGACACGCAGCCGTGAATCCAGGACTGGCGGATCGCGGCGGCGATCTGGGCCGGAGTCGGCGGCGGCGGGGTGGTGCTCGCGCCACTGCCCGACGAAGGGCTCCCGCCGCTCGAGGTCGGCTTGCTGGAGCCGCCGGTGCCACCCGAGCCAGTGCTCGGCTTCGAGGAGGAGCTGGTCTTCGACGAGGACGGGGTCTTCGAGCTGCTCGGCTTCGACTTGCTCTTCCCGTTCAGTGGGGTCGAGGTAACTCCGAACTCGGCCGACAACTCGGCCGGGGAGAGCTTGGTCTCGGACACCGGGGTCGACGTGGGCTTGCTGCTCGCTGCGGTCGCGACCAGCTGGGCCGCGACGCCCGGGTTGTAGCTGATCGTCGTCGTCGTCTGAGCGGTGAGATAGCCCTTGGCGACTCCGCTGACGACGACCTTCTGGTCCGGTGCGGCCACGTACACGGTCTGCTTGAAGTTGATCCCGCTGACCTGGGCGGGCTGGCCGTCGACCGCCACCTGCGCCCCGGCTGGCGTGACTACCCCCGTGAGGGTGACCTTGTGCACGCCGACCGTCGCCCCGTTGATGGGGGCGCTGATGGAAAGATTCACCTTGGGGCCGGCCGGTGCTCCGGCGGCACAGCCAGCGGCGCCCAGTGCTGCGGCACATACCACCAGCTGCGCCAACCTCGTGCTTGCGCGCATAGGAAGCAATACGGCCTGAGGGCTCGCTGGCTCCATGGCACCAACGTCTAGTCGGGTTGCGACTTTGGTCCAGGGGACCGAGCACCGTAGGTACTCCTGTGCGGACTCCGGCGTATCCTCGCCGCCGTGCACTTCGGTGAGCTCACGGCCCCCGAGCGGCGGGTGCTCGGCTGCCTGATCGAGAAACGCTGGACGACTCCGGAGCAGTATCCGCTGTCGCTGAACGCCCTACGCCTGGCCTGCAACCAGGCCACGAATCGCAATCCGGTCACCGATTACGACGAGGACACGGTGCGCGACGCCGCACAGCGCCTGTCGCGGTACGGGCTGGTTCGCCTGGCTAGCGGTCACGGATCGCGGGCGATCAAGTATCGCCATCTGGCCGAGGAGGGGCTGGGTCTGGGACGCGAGGCCCTGGCCGTCCTGTGTGTGCTCCTGCTCCGCGGAGCTCAGACCCCCGGCGAGCTGAAGTCGCGCAGCGAGCGCATGGCGCCGCTGGCCTCCCTGGACGAGGTCGAGCGCGTCCTCGACGGGCTCGGCGGCGCCGGCTACGTGCGCCGCCTCGGCCGCCGCCCCGGTCAGAAGGAGGACCGGTTCGAGCACCTGCTCGGGGGCTCCGCGGAGGAGAGCTCGGCGCCCGAAGACGCGGTGGAACCCGCGCCACGGTCCGGCGGCCTCGAGGCCCGGGTCGTCGCGCTTGAGGCCGAGGTGGAGCGCCTGCGCGCGGAGCTGGCGGTGCTGCGCCCGCTGGCCTGACCGGCCGGCGGGCCGGCGGACCTCCCCCCGTCCGTCGTTCGTCGTCCGTTCGTCGCCAAGGCCGGCCCCGGCTGAGGCCCGGCCCGGCCCGGCCCGACCCGACCCGGAAGCCTCCGTCCCAAAGTTGCGATATGTGCGACTTTGGGACGGAGGGTCCCCGGGGAGGGCCCCGCACCTGCCGGAGCCTTGGGGTCCTTCAGCGGCTAGAGGATGGCGATCTCGGAGTTGTCGCCGACCAGGAAGCGGTAGGCCCGCGGCTGCAGGACATCGCGGCCGATCTTCACGTTGCGGCCCAGCAGCGAGGACTCCATGCGCCCCGCCAGATGGCTGACCCGGCACCCGCTGAGGAGGATCGAGTGCTCGACCTCGGCCCCTTCGATCACGCAGTTCTCCCCGATCGCCGTGTAGGGGCCGATGTAGCAGTCGGTCAGCCGGGCGCCGGCGCCGATCACCGCGGGTCCACGCACTGCCGAGCGCACCAGGCGGGCCCCGGCCTCGACCACCACGCGACCGTCGATGCGCGAATCGATCAGCTCACCTTCGACGCGGCCCTCCACGGTCTCGAGCACGAGCCGGTTGGCGGCCAGCATGTCCTCGAGCCGTCCGGTGTCCTTCCACCAGCCCTGGACGATGTGCGGCTCGACGCGGAGACCCTGGTCGACCAGATGCTGGATCGCGTCGGTGATCTCGAGCTCGCCCCGCCCCGAGGGTGTGATCGCCTTGGCGGCGGCATGGATGCCGGCGGTGAACATATAGACGCCGACCAGGGCCAGATCGGTCTTGGGCTCAGTCGGCTTCTCGACCAAGCGGACCACGGCTCCGTCCTGGAGCTCGGCGACCCCGTACTGCTCGGGATCGGGAACGGGGGTGAGGAGGATCAGCGCATCCGGCTCGCCGGCCCGGAATGCCGACACGAGGTCCTGGATCCCGCCCTGGAGGAGGTTGTCGCCCAGGTACATCACGAACGGTGAATCCCGGAGAAAGGGCTCGGCGGTCAGCACGGCGTGGGCCAGCCCGGCCGGCTCGTCCTGGACGATGTAGGTCAGCTTGACCCCGAAGCGCTCCCCGTTCCCGGCCGCCGCGCGGATCTCCCCGCCGGTCTCCGGAGCGATGATGATCCCGACGTCGGTGATCCCCGCGTCGGCCATGGCCTGGATGCCGTAGAACAGCACCGGCTTGTTGGCCACCGGCACCAGCTGCTTGGCGCTGGTGTGGGTGATGGGGCGCAGGCGTGTGCCCTTGCCGCCGGAGAGGATCAGGCCCTTGAGCTCTGGCATGACGCGCGGGAGGGTAGCGGGAGCGCTGACCCCCGGCGAGAGCGGCCGCGCTGACCCCCGGCGAGACCGGCCGCCCCGACCCCCGGCGAGACCGGCCGCGCCGATCCCCAGCGAAGACCGGAACCTCAGTAGGTGCCGCCGAGCTTGCGGTGATCCCAGCTGGTCACGTGTTCGGGGAGGAACTGCATGGCCACCCGCTTGGGCGCCTGGGCGCGAACCGCGGCCTCGAGCTCGGGGGTGGCCGGGGCGCCCGAGTACCGCGTCATCAGCTCCGCGCCGAGCCCGCTCACCGTACCCAGATCCCGGTGCAGGATCGTTCGGGCCTCGATCATCACCCCGCGCAGCTCCTCGTAGCGCTCGCCGTCCTCGAGTTGGAGCGTGGCCCGCGGATCGCGCTGCAGGTTGCGGACCTTCTGGGACTTGGCGTAGGTCCAGGCCCAGATCTCCTCGCCGCGGAGCACGTACCACAGCGGCATCAGGTGCGGCCAGCCGCGGACGCCATTGGTGGCGCAGACGAGAACATGTTGCTGGCTCAGAAACGCCGCCTGCTCCGAGGTGGTGAGCCGGATCTGGTCGCGCCGGCTCATGCCATCCCGCCGCTCAGCGCGAGAGCAGCTCGGAGCCCGCGCCGATCGCCTCGGCGGCCGCGCGGACCGCGGTGCGAGCGTCCTCGGGCTCGAGCACGACGGCGTCGCCGGCTTCCTTGAGCGTCTCGCGGACCAGCCAGTCGACCCCGGCGAAACCAAGCTCCACGATCACCGCGCCATCCTCCAGCTCGCCGCTCACGCTGCGCTCCTCGCGGGCCCAGCGGGCCCGCTCCGGGGACACCCAGACCCGCGCCCGGCGCGAGGCGGGAACCTCTCCGGTGCGGGGCCAACCGTCGACGTCGGCCGCCGGGTCGACATCGGCCCGCGGCTCGAAACCCTGGTCGGTGACAGTGGCCGACTTGATCCGGTCGAGCCGGAAGTGACGGACGCTGTCGCGGGCGGGATCGAAGCTGGCCAGATACCAGCCCTCGCGGCCGTTGATCAGCGCGTAGGGCTCGACCAGGCGGGTTGAGAATTCGTCCTCGTTCTCCTTGTAGTACTCGAAGGAGAGCAACCGCCGGGTCGAGATGGCCTGCGACGCCTTGGCGGCGATCTCCGCGTCATCGCCACCGGGGCCGGCGAACTGCAGTCCCTCGTGCACCGGATCCTCGCCGAGCGCGGCCACCACCTTCTCGCGCACGGAGGCAAGCGAGCCCTCCGGAATGTGCTCGCCGATTAGATCGATGGCCGCCACGAGTGCCTTGGCCTCGACCGGCAGCAGCCGGGCCGGGCGGGCAAACGAGTCGCCGTACGGCTCGGAGTCGACCTCGATCGTGCCGTCGGAGTGGATCTCGGCGTAGAGCACGTAGGTGCCGGCCCCGAAGTTGACCACGTTCAGGACCGAGATGTCCTCGCGCAGCTCCTGCTCGGAGATCTTCAGCGCGGTGCAGATTTCCCCAGAGCTGAGCAGACGCCCGGCGCGGCCGGCCTCGATGAGGATGCTGGCCAGGGTGACGAGGCGGGCAAAGCGCTCGGGCCGGATGGCGGCCTCCGAGCGGTTGGCGCCCGGCTCCTCCTCACCCCGGTCGTACTCGCGGCGTTCGGGGGCGGGGTCACCCCGGCCGTCGGCCACCGCGGGCTCGGCGATCTGCGCCTCGCCGGAGTGGCGCGCGACCAGCAGGCTGACCCGCTCGCGCAGCTCGGCGACCAGCTCGGGCGGGCCGACGATGCGCGCGTTCTCGCCCAGGCCGAGCACCCAGGCGATGAGCTGGCGCGCGTTGGCGTACCGGGTGGCGAACAGCCGGTCACCCGGGTCGGCCTCCTCGCCGGCGCCCTGAATCTCCCCGTAGCGACCGAAGTGGCGCTCGATCTGCCAGGCGATGCGTTGGCTGATCCACACCTCGGCGGTCCCGACCGGCTCGCCGAACTGCCAGTCGATCCGGTTGGCGTAGGCGCGCGGGTCGAAGTTGGCCGGACGCTGGAAATCGTGCTCGGCCTTGGTCGCGTAACCGACCTTGCCGCGGATGCGCGAAAGGCGGAAGACGCGAATCGCCGAGCGCTCGTGGGAGCGGCCGACGACGTAGAACTGGCCGCCCTGATAGAGCAGCTGGTAGGGATCGACGCGACGCGAGCCTATGTCGTCGCGCTCCATCGTGTGGTAATCGAACAGGATCGTCTTGCGGCGGAAGATGGCGGTCTCGATCTTGGCCAGGCGCTGGGAGACGTCGTGACCGCCGGCCGATCCGGTGATCCCCAGGGCCACCGTTGACTGCTCGGGTGCGACCAGCGGGCTCGGCCGGCCCCAGGAGATCTGCTGGAGGGCCAGCCGCAGCGGCTCGGCGTAGGCGAATTCCCCGTCGAGCAGCTGCAGGGCGGTCCGCAACGCCGCCAGCTCCCGGTCGGTGAAGGCGATCGGCGGCAGGTGGAAGTTCTCCGGAGGCAGCGAGTAGTTCTCCTGCTCGACCAGCCCGTCGACCGGCTTCTCCACCGCCAACGCGATGCCCAGTGCCTCGAGCTCGGAGCGGTCGGCGTAGAACCGGCGGGCGAACGCATCCTCGTTCATCACGCTGTAGCCCTCGACGTCGCGCCGGATCTCCGGAGCCGTCACCGGTCGGCGCTCAGCCATCAGATAGGAGATCAGCGACAACTGCCGGATCAGCTTCTCGGTGTCCTTCGCCATCCCAGGCCCAACTCTAGTCGGGGACCGCGGGCGGCGAATTGCTGTTTGTCCCGCCCGGCGCAATTTGCGCAAAATTGGCCCGAAGCGGCGGACCGCCGTTTCACGAGCCACAAGGGGGTTCGGACGTTGACGGTCATAGCGACCGTCTTCCTCCGAGACTCCTACGCTCCGCCCGGGCGGAGCGCGGCCGGCTAGGCGGCCTCGGCCTCAGCCTCGGTGGCTCTGCGCTCGCTGACCGCGGGGGGCCCGGCGAAGTAGGCGCCGCCGCCGATCCCCTTGTCGAAGGCCGACCACTCGGCGCCCGAGGCGAGGCCCTTCTCGAGCCGATCGAAGCTGCCCAGGCGGCCGCCCAGGTTGTCGACCATGTGAACCAGCGTCGCCTCGCGCGTGCACGGGACGACCGGGCTGCCGTGCTCCAGCGAACCGTGGTGGCTGAGGATGATGTGAAGCACGGCGCGGGCGGTGGCCGGGGGGAATCCGTCCAGCTCCTCGATCGCGCGGCGCACGCGGAAGTAGCCGAGGGGGATCTCGCCGAACAGGCGGCCCGCGTCGGACATCTCGATCGCCGCGCCGGCCATCTCGTACGCCTCGAGCTTGCCGATGTCGTGCAAAAGCGCGCCGGTGATGGCCACCTCGCGATCGATGCCCGGGAAGGTGGCGGAGATCGCGCTGACCGCCTGGGCCACCCCGAGGCTGTGCTCGAGCAGACCGTGACAGTAGGCCTGGTGGTAGCGCTTGGCCGCGGGCGCACGTCGGTAGTGGACCCAGATGGGCGAGTCCTCTCCGAGCAGCACCGTGAGCAGGCGCTGAAGGTGGCGATCTTGAATCGTGGCGATCAGCTCACGCAGGTCGGCCTCCATCTGGTCAGCCGAGCGGGGCGGTCCATCCATCAGCTCGGCCGGGTCGAACTCATCCTCGGCGGCGGGCCTCAGCGACGCGAGCTCGATCTGCGGGCCGAAACGCTGGTGGCGGCTGAAGCGCCCGCGGACGCGCACGGCGTGCCCGACCGGGCACCGGCGAAGCGCCCCTCCGACCTCGTCGCTGAGGATCCCGGTGACCACCCCGGTCCGGTCCCCGAGGGTCAGCTTGAGCAGTTCCGAGCCATCCCGGCGCAGACGCACATCGGCGCCGCGGAGCAGGAGTACCTGGTCGACGAGGAGCCCATCGGCGAAGTCCCGGATTTGCATGTCAGCGAAGATAAAGCGCCGTCCGGACGGCTGAAGATGCCGCAAACTGCGTACGATTACTCCCGGCCGGTTCGCTTCGGAGCCCCGACACGAACCCGCCGTCCCGACTCCTAACATGCGAGACGATGGTTAGGGAAGACCTGAGCCCGCAGTGATCCAGCCCCTGTTCGAGCACCGCCCGACGCTGGCCGGCTACCGCACGCGGGCGCTGGAGCTCGAGGGCGACGGCCCGGCCATGGTCCTGCTCCACGGGTACGCCGACAGCGCGGACACGTGGCGCCAGACGCTGGCCCTCCTGGCCCGCCACGGCCGTCGCGCGATCGCCGTCGACCTGCCCGGGTTCGGAACGGCTGATCGCCTGGCTCCGACGCCGATCCTCCCTCAGCTGGATCATTTCGCCGCGGCGCTGGCCGGCTACGCCGCCGGGCGCGAGCACCGGCCCGTGCTGGCCGTGGGCAACTCCCTCGGCGGCTGCGTGGCCCTGCGGCTGGCCGAGCGCCACGGCGACAAGCTGGCCGGGGTGGTCGCGGCGGCGCCGGCCGGGCTTGAGATGAGCCGGCTGCTCCACCTCGTCCAGCACGACCCGATCCTCCGCTCGCTGGTCGCGCTGCCCACCCCCGTGCCGGCGTTCGTCCTCCGGGCCGCCGTGGCGCGCCTGTATCGCCAGCTCGCCTTTGCCGCCCCGGCATCGATCGATCCGGGGGTGATCACCGCGTTCACGGAGCACCACCGCCGGCGGGCGCGGGTGGCCGAGTACCTCGACACCGCCCATCGCCTGCTGCCCGAGCTGCGGGATCCCTTCCGGCTCGAGCAGATCCATGTCCCGGTGCTGCTCGTCTGGGGTGATCGCGATCGCCTCGTCTTCGCCCGCGGGGCCTCGCGCGTGCTCGACGCCGTGCCCGACGCCCGGCTCGAGGTGCTCGAGGGCATCGGCCACTGCCCGCAGGTCGAGGCCGCCGAGCGCTTCACCGAGCTCCTGCTCGAGTTCGGCGGGCAGCTCGCGGCGGCGGCCTGAGCCAGGGCAGGCCCGCGCCTACAGCCCCGCCGGGTGGCGGACCGCGAACGTGCTCAGGTTCTCGTCCGGACGCCGGTCTGACCACCGCGACCCGGTCTCGGCCAGCGCGACGGTGTCGAAGCGCAAGCCGGCCACGTACATGAAGGTGTGTCCGGCGTTGGCGAACACGGTGATCCACTTCCCCGGCCCGGGCTTCCCGTAGTTCATGAGCTCGCCCGAGGTGACGGTCTGGTTGAGCAGATGGGCGGCAGCGAACACGTAGCTGATCGAGCCCGAGCAGTCATAGCCGGTGTCCTCATAGGTCATGTGGCCGCCCCCCCAGTGATAGGGAAGGCGCGCGATCTCGTTTCCGGCGTTGATCACGGCCTGCACGGCGGCGGGGGCGTCAATCGGCGCCACGGCCAAGCCGCCGGCGGTCAACGTGGCCTGGTTGGCACTGGCGGTCATCCCGCTCTGGGCGAGCTCGTCGCGGACCTGGGTGACCGTGACCGGCTCGGGCGGCGACGGGCTCGGCGGTCCCACGCTCACCCCGGCCTGGTCCGAGGACGGCTGAGGCGCGGCGGCCGCCGCTCCGGCCACCGGCTCGATGGCCTGCGGATGAGCACGCGGGACGGCGCCCGCCGCCCCGCCGGGCCTCGAGGCCGCGGGCCCGGGGGATGACACCGGCACCGCGCGAGCTCCGCAGCCCGCGCTCAGCGCGCACATCAGTACCGCGATGAGGAGCCTGCCTCTTCCCACGAAGGCCAGTATGACGGGGTCAGACCGCCGGACGCGGCAGCGGCCCGAGCGCGCGATCAGTCGTCGAGCCGGCCGGCGTAGAGCGCGAACACCGCGCCCTGCGGGTCCTGGGCGACGGCGATCCGGGCCCCCCCGATGTCGGTGCTGGGCATGAGCACGTTGCCGCCCTGCTTGCCCACCTCGGCCAGCGTCGCGTCCAGGTCCTCGGCGGCGAAGTAGACCAGCCAGAACGGTGGTGTCCCCGGAGGCATCGGTGGACGGATGCCGCCGTTCGAGCGGCCGGCGGCGGTTGAGATCACCAGATAGGGGGGATCCGCGCCCTCCATCGGCGTGGTGCTCCAGCCGAACAGCTCGCTGTAGAACTTGGCCGAGCCATCGACGTCGGGCGACCCGAGCTCATTCCAGGTCAGCGCGCCCGGGGCGTTGACCAGCCCCGCCCCCGGGTGGCTCTTGGCCTGCCAGAGGAGGAAGTAGGCCCCCTGCGGGTCCTGGACCACGCCCATGCGGCCCACATCCATCACGTCGAAGGCCTCGGCGTGGACTGTCGCGCCGAGCTCGCGCGCCCGGGCCAGCGCCGCGTCGGCGTCCGTCACCGTGATGTAGGAGTTCCAGGCCGGTGGCGCCCCGGCCGCCCGCTGCTGCTCGGGCTGTAGCGAGATCGCGCAGACAGGCCTGCCGCCGATCAGCGCGCTCGAGTAGTAGAGACCGTCGCCGACCGGCGCGTCATCGTATTCCCAGCCGAACAGGCCGCCGTAGAAGGTCTTGGCCGCCTCCTGGTCGGTGGTGGCCAGATCGGTCCAGCTGAATGTTCCCGGTGTGTACTCCGTGCGTTCTCCCATGCGCCCGAACGTACCACCGGTCGGCCGCGAACGGCAACGGAAAATAGACTTGTTCACATGTCCGACTACACGCTTACCAACATGATGGACGTGGAGAACATGGCCGCCGGGAGGATGCCCGGGCTCGAGGCCCGCTTCGCCCGCAAGGACCTTGAGTCCGAGCATCTCGGGATCAGCTTCTTCCGCGCCGTGCCCAACTTCCGTCAGCCGTTCGGCCACAGCCACCGCGAGCAGGAGGAGGCGTACCTGATCCTCGAGGGCTCGGGCCGCATTCGTCTGGGCGATGAGATCGTCGAGCTGAAGCCCTGGGATCTGCTCCGCGTCGCCCCGCATGTCGTGCGGGCGTTCGAAAGCGGGCCGGAGGGGCTGGTCTACATCGCCGTCGGCAACGACCGTCCCGAGGGCGGAGATGGGGAGATGGTCCAGGACTGGTGGACCGACTAGTGCACTAGGAGCTCAGAGTCCCGAGCCCCCGCCGGCGCCGGTTTCAAGCTCGACCGTGGCGTGCTTGCCACTGCGCTCGGCGGCCAGCGAGCCGAGGGCCATGGTCAGCCAACGGGTCGCCTCCCCGCGCCACAGCGGGGTGCTGTGGCCGCCCGGATAGACCTTGAACACATGTTCGACGCGGCTGGCTTTGAGCGCCGCGTCGTACTGGCGATTCATGTTCAGGAAGCGCGAATCCTGGTTTCCGACGTAGAAGGCCAGCAGTGACGGGTAGTGCTTCAGCGCGGCGGCCAGGCCGGGGCCCGAGGGGACGAGGGCATCGCTGTCGGCCTGCTTGGAGCCCAGGTCGAGCACCCGGTCGCCGGTCGGGTCGGTGGCCACGAAGTAGCCGCTCCAGGACTCCACGGCACCGAAGGTCTTCAGGGCGCGCAGCCCGACGTTGAAGGCTCCGTAGCCTCCGGCTGACAGCCCGACCAGGGCCCGCCCGGCGCGCCGGCGGATGGTCCGGTAGCGCCCGTCGATGCACTGGGTCAGATCGTGGGAGATGGCCTGGGGCCAGTTCTCGGTCGCGCTCCAGTCGAGGTACTCGCGGTCGCTGTTGTTCGAGCGGGCGCCCTGCGGGGCGACGACGATCGCGCCCTGACGACCGCCGGGCAGCGCCCCGGCGACGAAGCCGTTGGCCTGATAGGAGGTCGGGTTGGCCGGCAGCCCGTGCAGGAAGTAGATCACCGGATACTGCGCGGTGCCGCCCGCGTAGCCGGCCGGCAGGTAGACCATCGTCGGCAGGCGCCCGCCGAGCGCGGGGGAGCGGCAGGTCAGTGAGACGCTCTGCGCGGGCGCGCGCGAGTACGCAGGACGCTCGGGGACCTTGCTGGCCACCACCACCGCGGCGCCGCCCGCGAACGCCGCCACGGCGACCGTGACGAAGATCAGGCCAGCCAGCATCCGCCGGCGCCTCACGGCCTCACGTCCATAGCGGGGATTGTGACAACGAGCGGGATCCAAGGGTCCGGGCCTGGGGCTGGGCTTATGCGGGGCAAACATGAGCGGCGTAAGCTCGGCGTCTACCTCAGGCTGCTTTCAATGGGTAACACAGGACTCCTGTCAACGGAGCGGCTGTCGGCCGCACTTGTCTCGATCTCGATCGGCCTCGGTCTGCTCCTGGCGGTGGCCATCGGAGCCCTGACCGGCTACGGATGGCTCTATCTCCTGCGCGATATCGGGTGGCTCTCAGCCGGGCCGCGCATCACCGACGCACTCCCGCTCCTGCAACTGGCCGGCTTCGATGGCCAGCCCCTGGCCGCCGTAGTCGTGGCCTGGCTCCTGGCCGGCGGGCTTACCGGTCTGCTCAGCGTGCGCCTGTCTCCGAGCCGGCGGGCGCTGGCCTGCGGCCTCCTGGCCCTGGCCCTGCTCCTGATCGCCTCTCAGGCCTCGTTTGCGCTGGCCCGCAACCTGCGCTTCAAGGAGATTCTCCTCACCCGGCCGCCCGGGCCGGGACCGTGGCTCGAGGCGCTTCTGTTCGCGATCGGATGCGCCCTACCCCGGGGATCCGTACTCGGCCGCTCGGGCTGGGGGCGCCGCGGCGCTTTCCCCGCCGGCCCCGGACCGCTCGGCCATCTCGGCCTGAGCCGCGGCGAGTTGGGGCACGCAGCCCAGCACGATCGCGATCGCGATCACGTGGGCGATCACCGCGACGGTGTCAGAACCCAGTGACTCGCCGAAGGCGATCAGTCCGCACAGGAGCGCCACCAGAGCAGCGAACCCGTTCATGAGCGAGATCGCGCCGATGGCACTCTCCTCGGCCAGCGCCGACTGGAAGGCCAGGAAGCCGGCGAACGTGCCCACGGCGGCCGCCACCGTCCAGACCGAGATCAGCGCCGAGACGCCGTCCGGGCCGAGGTTGACCGACACCGCCTTGATGGCGGCGTCAGCGGCGCCGTAGAACACCCCGGCGGCGACCGCGCGGGCGCCTCTGACGCCGAGCGCGGCCGCGATCAGGGCCAGCACGCCGATCCCCCCCAGCGCGACGCCCAGCGTTTCCGGCCGGAGGTGGTCGTGGGCCGCCCCGTAGCCGATCGGCAGGGCGGCGAGGGCGGCAGCCATGAGCAGGACCGCGCCGCGCTGGCGCCGGGTGATCCGGTGACCGAAGAGCCGAGCGGCCAGCGGCACCGACAGGGCGAGGCCCCCGGCGGCGAAGGCTTGCACCAGAGCCAGCGGCGCGATGGCCACCGACAGGACCTGGGTCCCGAAGCCGATCCAGCCCAGCAGCTGCCCCCCCAGCCACACGGGCGTTCGGAACGCACCGCGCAGGGTGGCCAGCAGCCCAGCCTGCGGGCGGCGGGCCAGACCGCGGTGCTGGAACAGGAACCCGAGATTGATCACCGCCGCGGAGGCGAGAGCCAGGAGCAGTCCGCCGAGGAGTACCCCGACGCCGAGGTGGCCGGGCCGGCGGAGCCGTACGTGGAACGAGACCAGCTGCACGCCCCCGGGGAGCAGCAGGTGCCGGTGCGGGCGCCGGAGCGGAGGGGGGCGCGGGGTCAGCCGGGGAACGAGCAGTTCAGGGAGATGGTGGCGCCCGATGCCGTGGGGAAGGGGCTTCACCCCTGGGGTCAGGGTCCGGGCCGCGCCCGCGCCGGCTTGCAACGGGAGGCTGGAGTCGACCGAGGCCAGGATCAGCAGCTGGTTGATGTGGGCGTGCCAGAGCTGCCAGTCGTGGCCGCCCTTGTAGAGCGCGTAGCTGACCTGCGCGCCCGCCCGCGCCAGCGCGGTCGCCATGGGCTTCAGGAACGGGCTCGAGTTGTCGTCTCGGCCGATGAACAGGAACGCCCGGATGGGAAAGAGATGCAGCCTGCGGGTCAGGCCCGAGACGTACTCGATCGGGCTGTTGGCGACTAGCGCCGCGCGCGTGGCGTGAGCGAACACGCCGGTACGGGACTGGCGGAAGTAGCCCGACCAGGACTGCAGGTTCCCGAACACGTCCGGGTGGTGCAAGGTCAGGTTCGTCGCCCCGTAGGCGCCGGCCGAGAAGCCGGCGATCACCCGGGCGCTGCGCTCCGCGATGGTGGCGAAGCGGTGGTCGACGTCCGAGACCACGTTCAGCACGTAGGACTCGTAGTTCCCGGATGGGGTGTTGGCCCACTCCGAGTCCGAGAACGTGCTCCCCCCGATCCGGCCGTCGGGGAAGACCAGGATCATCGGCGCCATCCGGTGGCGGCTGATCAGGTTGTCCATCCGCGTGGGGAGGCTGGCGATTCCGGTGTAGACCTGAGGCCGGCCGGGGCTCCCGTGCAACAGGTAGTAGACCGGGTAGCGGTGGTGAAGGGGGTCGTAGCCCGGGGGCAGGTAGGCCAGGTAGTCGTATTCCCGGTGCAGGGCGCTGGAGTAGAAATGGACCCAGAGCCGGCGGCCGGGGTGGGCGCCGGCCAGCAGGTGCACGGGATTGAAGCCGCGGTGCTGGTAGTAGGACTCCCAGTAGCCGTAGGCGCCGTCGAGGCCCGTGAACAGAACGGCCAGCGCGACCACTAGGACGCTCAGCCGCGCCCAGACCCCCCGCATCGGATGAACTCCTGCCTAACCCGCGCTCCCCGCCTGCGTCGGACCGGCCAGCGGACGCGGCAGCGGGGCACCCGAGCGGGACAGGCGGGGACGGCGCAGCTCAGGCAGGTAGCCCTCGGCCTGAAGCACGCGTACGACGGAGCGCGGCAGCGCGGCCGGGGTCTCGTAGATCAGGTAGCGGGGGCGCCACTGCGGTGAGAACTTCTCGTTGAAGCGCACCAGCCGGTCCATCTGGAAATACCGGTGCAGGGCGGCCACGATCACGGCACGACCCAGGCGTCTGACCGGGTTGCGGCTGGGGCGGGCACGGAGCATGTGGGCCAGGCCGGCGTAGTTGAGGCTGACCTCGGGCACGCCTCGCTCGCGCGCCTCCTCCAGGGTGTGGGCGACGAGCGCCTCGTTCAGACCGTTGGGCGTCTCACCTACCCGGTGCATGGTGTCCAGCGAGAGCTTCCCGCAGTGGCCGATGAACCGCATGACCGCACCCAGTTCCCCCTCCGGGGAGCGGGCCACGGCGTAGAGATCATCCGGCCGCACGCCCGGCTCGAAAGACCCCATGGCCATTGCGAAGCCGTACAGGCGGGGATGCTCGGCCCGCCAGCGCGATTCGAGGTGATCGATCTCGTGCTCGAGCTCTGACCCGATGCTCCGTCCCTCGCAGACCGTGATCTCCCAGCCCCGGCGGGCGACGCGATGCACCGACTGGCGCAGTTTGCGGACCGGGCGCCCCTCGAGCGTGAAGCGCGCCGGATCCACGAACGCCTCCTCGCCGACGCAGATGGCCCGCAGGCCCAGGGCGCGGTACTCGTCCAGGTGGCGGCCCGAGGCGGCCCACAGCGCGACCTGCCATCCGCGGGAGCGGGCCACGGGCAGGAAGCTGGCCAGCACATCAGCGACGGCGCCCTCGGGGGCGACCGGGTCGGAGGAGACGACCGCGGTCTCCCCGATCACCCGATAGGACAGAACGCCTCCGGCGGCGAACTGAAGCGACTTGTCGGGGCGGAGCATGAACGGGGCCAGCGAGTCCCGGCCATGGCGCTCGACCAGCGCCCGGGCGGCCCGGTACTCGTGCTCGAAGTGCCGGTTCTCCCCGGGTTGGGGTCTGAGCACCGAGCGCAGCGCCAGCACCGAGATCAGCGCTGCGAAGGCGATCAGCACCTCGATCGCCGACAGCCACTGACCGCTCAGCCGGGACAGGTTGGCGGCGTGATGGAGCGTGGGGACGATCCGCCGCGTCAGGTGGACATGGATCAGCGGGGCCACACGGAGGGCGAGGTAGGCCAGCGTCCACGCGCCCACCGCGGCCATGACCACGATCCGCCGGGGGCGGTTCCGGCATCCGAGCAGGAACGATGCCCGCGCGCGGACGAGCAGCAGGCAGAGTGCGAGCTGGATGACCATGCGCGCCCAGTGGCCCTCGAGTGCGCTCAGCGAGGCCAGGACGCCGATCCCCAGCGTGGCCACCGAAAGCGCCGTCCTCGTGCCCCGCAGCAGCCGGGGTAGGACCGCGAGCAGCGCCAGGCCGGCGATGATCGAGATGACCCGCGTCTCAGGGGGCAGCAGGCCCTGGTAGGCCGCCGCCGGATGCGGGTGACAGCCGCCGGAACAGGCCACGCCGAAGAACGCGGCGTCGATGGCCAGCACGGCCACGGCCAGCGCAGCCGCCTGTCGGACGGTCAGGAAACGGATCCGAGCGTCGATAGTGGATGAATCTAACCGCGTCGTGACCCCCGCAAAAGGCACTCGGCCCCACGCCAACATGAGCGTAACGGTTCGAAAACAAGCCGCCTCCCAAGGTCGGGCGCGCGAAGCGACGGCCGCCTCGGTGCCGGGGTCCGTCTACCCTTGGCCACCATGCGGATGCTGATCACCGGCGCGGGCGGGATGCTCGGCCACGACGTTCGGCGGGCCGCCGAGCAGGGCGGCCACGAGGCGATCGCGCTGGCCCGGGCCGACCTGGATATCACCGACGCCCGGGCGGTCTGGACCGCGATCGCCGAGGCCGAGCCCGACCGGGTCATCAACTGTGCCGCGTGGACCGATGTGGATGGGGCCGAGGCCCGATATGACGAGGCATTGGCGGTGAACGGGACCGGCGCCGCGAACGTTGGCGCCGCCGCCGCGGCCGCCGGAGCCTGGACGGTGCACGTATCCACAGACTACGTGTTCGACGGGAATGGCACTCGGCCTTACCTCGAATCCGATGTCCCTTCCCCCGTTTCCGGCTACGGGCGCTCCAAGCTCGAGGGCGAGCGCACACTGGCCGCGGCCGCGCCGGGTAGGCACACGATCGTCCGCTCGGCCTGGCTGTTCGGCCTGACCGGGGCCTGCTTCCCCAAGACCATCCTCAAGTCTTGTCGAGAGCGCGACACGCTCAAGGTCGTCGCCGACCAGGTCGGCTGCCCGACCTTCACCGGCCATCTCGGGACGGCGCTGGTCAGCCTCGCCGCCGGCTCGCCGCCCGCCGGCGTGCTCCACGCGGCCGGTGGCGGACAGTGCTCGTGGTTCCAGTTCGCCACCGAGATCGTGGCCGGAGCCGGATCGCGCTGCCAGGTCCTCCCGTGCACCACGGCCGAGTTCCCGCGCCCCGCGCCCCGGCCGGCCTACAGCGTCCTGCGCAGTGAGCGCGGCGCCATCGAGCTGCCGCACTGGCGCCAGGGGTTGGACGAGTTCTTGGCCGGGATCGAGGTCGCAGCGTGAGGCTGCTGGTCTGCGGCGGCGCCGGCTTCATCGGGTCCACGTTCGTCGGCCTGCGCGTGCGCGAGCACGGCGACGAGGTCACGGTGCTGGACAAGCTCACCTACGCCGGGCGCCGGGAGAACCTGCAGGGCCTCGAGTCCGAGATCCGTTTCCTCGAGGGGGCGATCGAGGATCCGGCCATCGTCGCCGAGGCCGCCGACGGCGTCGAGGCGGTGGTCAACTTCGCCGCCGAGACGCATGTGGACCGCTCGATCGCCGAGCCGTTCGCGTTCAGCGTCACCAACGGTCAGGGCACACACGTGTTGCTGGAGGCGGCCCGCGAGCGCGGCCTGCGCTATGTCCAGGTGTCCACCGACGAGGTCTACGGCTCGATCGAGACCGGGTCGTTCACGGAGACCTCGCCGCTGGCGCCGTCGAGCCCCTACAGCGCGACCAAGACCGGGGCCGACCTGCTCGTGGCCAGCTACTTCCACACCTACGGACTCGAGACGCTGGTCTGCCGGGGGTCCAACAACTACGGGCCCCGGCAATATCCGGAGAAGCTCATCCCGCTGATGATCCTCAACGCCTTCTCCGGCGACGGCCTGCCCGTCTACGGCGATGGCAAGCAGGTCCGCAACTGGCTCTACGTCGAGGACTTCGGGCGGGGCATCGGTGCCGTCCTGGCCCACGGGCGCCCGGGCGAGACCTACAACTGCGGCGGCCCGGACGAGTGCGAGAACCTCGACGTGGTGCGGCGGATCCTCGAGCTGACCGGAGGCGAGGACTCCCTGATCGAGTACGTGACCGATCGGCCGGGCCACGACCGCCGCTACTCGCTCTCCTCCGAGAAGCTGCACGAGCTGGGCTGGCAGGCGCGCATGCGCTTCGCCGAGGGGCTGGCGCAAACCGTCGACTGGTACCGCGAGAACGCCTGGTGGTGGGAGCCGATTCGCTCCGGGGCCTACCGCGAGTACTACGAGCGCCACTACGGGCGCGCGCTCCGGGGCTGACCGTGACGGCGGCCAGGGGGCGTCACGCGCCGCCGCCCGAGGTGCGGCTGCCGCTACAGCGCGAGCGTCTGCTCCGCGCGGCGGCGCTCGAGTTCGCCGAGCACGGTTTCGCCGGCACGGGCTCGGACTCGATCTCCCGCCGGGCAGGCATGTCGAAGGCCACCTTCTACGAGCACTTCGCCAACAAGGAGGAGTGCATCCTGGCCCTGTTCGACCTCGCCCTGCGAACCGTCCAGCAGGCCATGGCCGCGGCGGTGGCTCGCGCTCCGAGCGATGCGCGGGAGCGGATGAGGGCGGGGACCCGCGCGTTCTTGACCGCGCTGTCCGAGCATCCCGACTTCGCCCAGACCCTGCTCGTCGAGATCATCGGAGCGGGACCCCAGGCGGCGTTGCAGCGCGATGCCATCCTCCAGACCTTCGCCGAGGTGCTCGACGCCGAGAACGCCGCCGCCGCGCGGCGCGGGCTGGTCGGACGCTTCGCCTCGCCGCACGATCCGTTCGCCGTCGTCGGGGCGATCGTCGAGCTGGTCTCGCGTCAGGTCCGGCTGAGCGTGCCCCCGGACGTGCTCGATCTGGCTCCGGTGATCGACCGCCTGATCTTCGGCCTGTTGCCCGACGCCGAGCCGTGACCCCGTCGCGGTTGGAGGCGGTGGAGTACGAGGTCGTCGCCTGCCGCCGCTGCCCTCGGCTAGTGCGCTGGCGCGAGGAGGTCGCCCGGGTCAAGCGGGCCGCGTTCGCCGATCAGGACTACTGGGGCCGGCCGCTGCCCGGCCTCGGAGACCCCGTGGCCCGGGTCGTCGTGCTCGGCCTGGCCCCCGCGGCCCACGGGGGCAACCGCACCGGACGGATCTTCACCGGCGATCGTTCGGGTGACTGGCTGTTCGCAGCGCTCCATCGAGCCGGGTTCGCCAACCAGGCGCTGTCGCGCTCGCGCGATGACGGCCTCAGGCTGCGCGACTGCTGGGTGACCGCAGCCGTCCGCTGCGCCCCGCCGGCCAACCGGCCGACCCCGGCCGAGCGCGACAACTGCCTGCCCTACCTGGCCCGGGAGCTGGATCTGTTGCCGGCCCGGGTCATCCTGTGCCTGGGCGGCTTCGCCTGGGCGGCGGCGTTGCGCGGGCTGGCCGCGACCGGCCGCGAGCTGCCCCGCCCGCGGCCCCGGTTCGGCCACGGCGCGGAGGCCGAGGTGGGCGACTACGTGCTGCTGGGCTGCTTTCACCCCAGCCAGCAGAACACGTTCACCGGCCGGTTGACCGAGCCGATGCTCGACGCCGTCTGCGCCCGGGCGCGCGAGCTGGCCGGGCTCCGGCCCGTAGCGGCCCTCTAACGTAAGTCGCTGGCAAACCAGGAGGAGTCGATGCGCGCGGTCCAGTTTGAGGAGTTCGGCGGTCCCGAGGTGCTCGCCGTCGTCGAGGTGCCGGAGCCCCATGCCCAGGCCGGGCAGATCCGGGTCGCCGTGCGCGCGGCGGGGGTCAACCCGATTGACTGGAAGGTCCGCTCCGGAGCCATGGGCGGTGAGCTTCCCCGCCGGGTCGGCCAGGAGGTGGCAGGCGTGGTCGACGAGCTGGGTGAGGGGGTGAGCGGCGTCGCGGTCGGCGATCAGGTGTTCGGCTTTCCCGTGGGCGGCGGTGGCGCGGCCGAGTACGCGGTGCTCGAGGCCTACGCTCCGATGCCGGCGTCGCTTGACTTCGCTCAGGCCGCGGGGCTCCCGGTGGCCGTGGAGACGGCGTGGCGCTGCCTGGATCTGCTTGGGGTTGGCGACGGCCAGACGCTGGTCATCAACGGGGCCTCGGGCGCCGTCGGCCAGGCCGCGATCCAGCTGGCCCGCCGCCGTGGCGCGAAGGTGATCGGCACCGCCGGGGAGGACAATCAGGGTTTCATCCGCGAGCTCGGCGCCGAGCCGACCACGTACGGTCCCGGTCTAGTCGATCGGGTGCGGGCAGCGAGCGCGGACGGCCGGATCGACCGGGGGCTGGATGCCTCCGGCGGGGGCGCGCTCCCCGACCTGGTCGAGCTCACCGGCAGCCCGGACAACGTGGTCACGATCGCCGACTACATGGGCGCCGAGCAGACCGGGGTGCGCTTCACCGGGGGTCCCGGGACCGACCGCGCGGTCCACGCGCTGGCCGACGTCGCGCCGCTGATCGAGGCGGGCGAGTTCTCACTCCCTGTCGCCCACACGTTTCCCCTCGACCGCGTGGCCGACGCGCAGCGCGTCGGCGAGGCCGGGCACGCGCCCGGCAAGCTCGTGCTGCTGGTCTGAGGGGCTGGGTCGTGGCCGGGGGCCCGCGGTTGGTCACCCTGCAGATCGCTGACGCGGCCGAGCGCTGGGCCGCGCTCGGGTTTGCCGTCGTCGAGGATCGCGTGGTACTCGGCGGGGTGGCGCTCGAGCTGGGCGGACCGGGCACCGGGATCACCGGCTGGACCCTGTCGGGCGCCCGCGCCGGCGGAGCCATCGACGGCCTACCCACCACTCGAAGAGAAAAAGCGCCCGCTGCGGTCGCGGATTCTCTTCGAGTGCATCCCAATGGCGCCCGGGACGTCGATCACGTGGTCATCCTCAGCCCGGACTTCGATCGCACCGCCGCCGCTCTCGATGCCGCCGGTCTCGCCCTGAGGCGCATCACGCGCACATCGCATCAACGCCGCCAGGGCTTCCGGCGTCTCGGGCCCGCGATCATGGAGCTGGTCGAGGCGCCCGAGGCCGAAGCCCCGGCCTTTTGGGGCCTGACCGTGACAGTCGCCGACCTGGAGGTGGCCCGCGCGCGCATGGGCGGCCATCTCGGCCCGGCCCACGCCGCCGTTCAGCCCGGCCGCCACATCGCCACGATCAGCCGTGACGCGGGTCTGTCCACGCGGTTGGCGGTCATGGACCCCGAGTAGCCTCAGACACATGGCCCTGGATGTCTTCAGCCCCCGCACCCGCAGGTGGTTCGAAGGCGCCTTCGCCGCCCCCACCGCTGCCCAGACCCAGGCCTGGCCGGCCATCGCCTCCGGCGAGCACGTACTGATCTCCGCCCCCACCGGGTCGGGCAAGACGCTGGCCGCGTTTCTGTATGCGATCGACCGGCTGGCCGGCGATCCCGAGCGGCCGGCCAACGCCCGCGAGCGCTCCACCCAGCTGGTCTACGTCTCGCCGCTGAAGGCCCTGTCCTACGACATCGACCGCAACCTGCGCACGCCGCTGCGCGGGATCGGCGCCGATCTCGAGGTTGCAGTGCGCACCGGCGACACCCCCCAGCGCGAGCGCCAGCGGATGCTCCGCGAGCCGCCGGACATCCTCATCACCACCCCCGAGTCGCTGTACCTGATGCTCACCGGCCGTGCTCAGAGCATGTTCGCCGGTGCCCGCTGGGTGATCGTCGACGAGATCCATGCGGTGGCTGCGACCAAGCGGGGTGCCCACCTGGCCCTCACGCTCGAGCGCCTCCAGGCCGCCGCCGGGCACGAGGTCCAGCGGATCGGCCTGTCGGCCACCCAGAACCCGCTCGAAGAGGTCGGCCGGTTCATGGTCGGCCCGCACCGCAGGTGCCGGATCGTGGACACCGGAGTGCGCAAGGAGCTCGATCTCCAGATCCACGTGCCGGTCGAGTCGATGGTCGAGCCTGCGGGCATACAGCCCGCTCGGCATCCGGCCTCGCCCGATCGGGCTGTGCCCGCATCATCCGGCTCGACGCCGGCCCCGGAGCTCGATCCGCTCGAAGGCGGGACGGAAGCCACCCGGCGCTCGATCTGGCCGGCCATCTACCCCGAGCTGCTCGAGCTGATCGAGAGCCATCGCTCGACCATCCTGTTCGTCAACAACCGCCGGGCGGCCGAGCGCCTGGCCCTGCGCCTGAACGAGCTGGCCGACCGCGAAATCGCCCGCAGCCATCACGGCTCCCTGGCCCGCGAGGAGCGCACCGTGGTCGAGGAGCTGCTCAAGGCCGGCGAGCTGCCCTGCCTGGTCGCCACCTCGAGCCTCGAGCTGGGGATCGACATGGGCGCGGTCGACCTGGTCATCCAGGTCGAGTCGCCGAAGTCGGTCGCCCGCGGATTGCAGCGCATCGGACGTGCCGGGCACTCGGTGGGGGACGTCAGCCGGGGGCGGATCTTCCCCAAGTTCCGCGGCGACCTGCTCGAGTGCGCCGTGGTCGCGCGCCGGATGCGCGAGGCGGCGATCGAGACGACCGTGGTCCCGCGCAACGCGCTCGACGTGCTCGCCCAGCAGATCGTGGCCATCGCCGCCGCCGTGCCCGACGAGGACGTGGCCGGGGGGCGGGCGGCCGGAACGGTGTCAGTCGACGAGCTGTTCGCGCTCATCACCCGGACCTACAGCTACGGCGAGCTGCCCCGGACGCAACTCGAGAACGTGCTCGACATGCTCGACGGCCGCTACCCGTCGACGGACTTCGCCGAGCTGCGCCCGAGAATTGTCTGGGACCGCGTGGCCGGAACGATTCGCGCCCGTCCCGGCGCTCGCCAGCTCGCCGTGACCAACGCCGGGACGATTCCCGACCGCGGCCTCTACGCCGTCACGCTGCCCGACGGCCGGCGCGTCGGGGAGCTCGACGAGGAGATGGTCTATGAGGCCCGGCCCGGTCAGACCTTCCTGCTCGGCGCCAGCACCTGGCGGATCGAGGAGATCGGCCGCGACCGGGTGATCGTCACCCCAGCGCCCGGGCTCCCGGGAGCGGTGCCGTTCTGGAAGGGCGACGGGATCGGCCGGCCAAGGGAGCTGGGCGAGGCCATCGGCGCCTTTGCCCGCTGGGCCGTCGACCAGCCCGCCGAGCGCCTGGAGCGCGACTACGACCTCGACCGGCGGGCCGCCACTAATTTGATCGACTTCCTGCAGGAGCAGCAGCAGGCCACGCGGGTCGTGCCCTCGGACCGGGCGATCGTGGTCGAGCGCTTCCGTGACGAGATTGGGGATTGGCGGTTGTGCGTGCTCAGCCCGTACGGCGGCCGGGTTCACGCCGCCTGGTCACTGGCCTTAAGCGCCCGGATCCGCGACGAGTTCGACCTCGAGGCCGACGCGATCTACTCCGACGACGGAATCATCATCCACCTGCCCGATGCCGAGGAACCTCCGGGCGCGGAGCTGGTCATGCTCGAGCCGGACGAGATCGAGGACCGCGTGGTGGCCGAGCTCGGGTCGAGCGCCCTGTTCGGGGCCCGCTTCCGGGAGAACGCCGCCCGCGCGCTGCTCATCCCGCGGGCCCGGCCCGGGAAGCGCACCCCGCTCTGGCAGCAGCGGCTGAAGTCCCAGTCATTGCTCGAGGTGGCCAGGAAGTACGGGGAGTTCCCGATCATGCTCGAGACCTACCGCGAGTGCCTGCGCGACGTGCTCGACGTGCCCGGCCTGATCGAGCTGCTGACCCGGCTGCATCGCCGCGAGATTTCGCTGGTCGAGGTGGAGACGCCGACCGCCTCGCCGTTTGCCTCCTCACTGCTGTTCGACTACGTGGCCACCTACATGTACGAGGGCGACACGCCCAATGCCGAGCGCCGGGCCGCCGCGCTGTCTCTGGACCGCGACCTGCTCCGCGAGCTGCTCGGCCAGGACGAGCTGCGCGACCTGATCGACCCCGGCGCGCTCGAGTCGGTCCAGGACGATCTGCAGTGCCTGTCCGTCAACACCCGGGCGACCAGCCGCGAGGGGATGCTGGACGTCCTGCGTCGGGTCGGCGATCTGAATCCGGCCGAGGCCTCCGACCGGGTGCTCGAGGGCCTTGACGCCGGGCCGATGCTCGAGGACCTCCGGGGGGAGCGCCGGGCCACCCGCGTACGGGTGAACGGCGAGGAGCGCTGGATCGACGCCGCCGACGCCGGTCTCTACCGCGACGCGCTGGGGGCCGCGCCCCCCGGCGGGCTCCCGGCCGCCTTCCTCGAGGACGTGCCCGACGCCCTGGCCCGGCTCGTCCGCCGCTACGCCGCCACCCACGGTCCGTTTACCACCGGGGAGGTCAAGGCCCGCTACGGGATCGACGCCTCGGCCGTCCTGCGCGAGCTAGAGCGCGAGGGGACGCTGATCCGCGGCGAGCTCCGCCCCGGCGGGAGCGCGCGGGAATGGTGCGATCCCCGAGGTGCTGCGGCGCTTGCGCCGGGCGTCGCTGGCCGTCCTGCGCAAGGAGATAGAGCCCGCCGAGCAACGTGAGCTGGCTCGCTTCCTGCCCGCCTGGCAGGGCGTCGACCGCCATCCCGCCTCCGGCGCCGGCGTTGACCGGCTGCGCGAGGCGCTCGTCCCGCTGCAGGCTCTGGCGCTGCCCGCCGAGGTCTGGGAGCGCGACGTGCTCCCGCGCCGTGTGGGCGCGTATTCACCGGCCTGGATGGACCAGCTTTGCGCCGGAGGAGAAATCGTGTGGATCGGCGCCGGGGCGCTCGGCCGCGCGTCCGGCCGCGTCGCTCTGTACTTCCGCGAGGACCTGGCCCTGCTCGGGCCGCCCCCCTACCGTGGGGAGACGCCGGCCGGCCCCGCGCACGACATGGTGCGGGCCCGCCTGGCCGTCGGAGCCTGCTTCTTCAGCGACCTGCTCGTCGACGTGGCGTCCTCGCCCGAGGAGATCCAGGAGGCCCTGTGGGATCTGGCCTGGGCCGGCGTGGCCACCAACGATGCCTTTGCTCCGCTGCGGGCCCCGCGGCTGACCCTGGCCCGGGCGCAGCGTGAGCACACCCGCCGGGCCACCCGGCGCAGCGGGCGCTTCGGTGCCGCCCGGCGCCGGAATACTGCCTCGGCTCAGGTCCAGGGCCGCTGGTCACTGACCGACCCGTTGCTGCGGGCCGACACCGACCCCGCCTCGCGGCGGCGGACAGTCGGGGAGCTGTTGCTCGAGCGCTACGGCATCCTCACCCGCGAGCAGGTTCTGGCCGAGGGGATCCCGGGCGGGTTCTCGGCTCTCTACCCGGAGCTGAGTCAGCTCGAGACCCTGGGCGTGGCCCGGCGCGGCTACTTCCTCGAGGGGCTCGGTGGCGCCCAGTTCGCGCTTCCCGGCGCCGTCGAGCGGCTGCGCGCCGGCGGTGGTGATCGCGACGCCCGCGCCCTGGTGCTGGCCGCTGTCGACCCCGCTCAGCCCTACGGCGCGGCGTTGCCGTGGCCGAAGCTCGAGGGTCGGCGGCCGGCACGAGCCGCCGGCGCGTACGTGGTCCTGGCGGGCGGCGAGCCCGTCCTGTACCTGGAACGCGGCGGCCGGGCCCTGCAGACCCTGGTTGACGCCGGTGATCCGCGTCTCGAGTCGGCCCTGAGTGCGCTCGTCGAGCAGGTCCGCTCCGGGCGCATCAAGCGGCTCGGCCTGGAGAAGGTCGACGGCCAGCCCGCCATGAGCTCCCCCCTGGCGGCAGCGCTGACCGCGCTCGGCTTCCAGGAGGGGCCGCGGCGGCTGACCCTGAGCGCCTGACCGGCGCCTACGATCGGACCCATGCCCGAAGGGGACACGATCGCCTACGCGGCCCGGCGGATGCGCCCGGTGCTCGAGGGGCATGTGCCCGACGAGATTCGCACCCCGCATCCCCGCCACCGTCTGGATCGCTGGCCCGACCGGCTGGGGGGCCGCGTGGTGACCGGGATCCGCACCCACGGCAAGCACCTCTTCCTCCAGTTCGAAGGTGAGCTGACCATCCATTCGCACCTGAAGATGACCGGCTCGTGGGGTGTCTATCCGCCGGGCCGGCGCTGGGGGCGCGCCGCGCGACGGGCATGGCTCGTCCTCAGCAGCGGCGGCATCGAGGTGGTCCAGTTCGACGGCCCGGTGCTCGAGCTGATGACCGACAGCCGCACCCACCTCGACCAGCGGCTGGCCGGACTGGGGCCCGACATCCTCGCCGACGAGTTCGACTACGAGCGCTTTCTGGCCCGCCTTCGCGCTGATGACCCAACCCGCGGGATCGGCGACGCGCTCCTCGATCAGCGCAACGTGGCCGGGATCGGGAACCTGTGGAAGTCCGAGGGCTGCTGGGAGCAGGGGATCGATCCGTGGCGAGCCGTCGGGAGGATCAGCGACGATGAGGCGGTGGCCGTCATCGAAGGTCTGCGCCCCCGGATGTTCGAATCCGCGCGCACCGGAGACCAGAGAGCCCATCGGCGCGTGTTCCGCCAGCACGGCCGCCCGTGCCCGCGCTGCGCCACCAGGATCCAGGCCCGAGCGGGGGGCCTGGGCCGCTCGCCCTCGAGCCTGCGGCCCGCTCGGCATCCAGCCTCGCCGAAATGGGCCGCGCTCGAGCCATCCAGCGGGCTCGCCGATGCCGGCCCGGCCCCCCGTCATCCAGCTGGCGAGAACAACCGAACGACGTTCTGGTGCCCGGAATGTCAGCGCTGAAACGGGTCGGCCACAAGGGCGCTGACCGGATCGCCCCCGGTAACACCGCGGCCAGCTTCGACGCCGCCCTGGCCGCCGGCGTGGACATGATCGAGTTCGACGTGTTGCCGGCCCGCGGCGAGCAGGGCCTCGTGCTGGCCCACGACTACCACGACCTCGAGAGCCGCCGAGCCCTGACCCTGGACGAGGGACTGGAGTATCTGGCCGCGAGCACGTTCTCCGACGTGGAACTCGACGTAGACCTCAAGCTGCCCGGATATGAGCTCGAGGTCCTGGAGTCGCTGCGCGCCCGCGGACTGCTCGGGCGGGCGCTGATCTCGAGCCAGTACCGCGAGAGCCTGGCGGTGATCCGTGCGGCCGAACCGGGGGTGCGGCTCGGTTGGTCGGTGCCCAAGCTCCGCCAGGATCCGTTCACGAACCCGCTCATGTGGATGCCGGCCACGGCGGTCGTCCTGGCCTGGCGTGAGCTGTTGCCCTCGTGGGCTGCCGCCGCTGTGGCTCGGGGGGAGTGCCACGCGCTCATGTCCCACTGGCGGCTGGTCACGCCGCGGCTGGTCCGCGCGCTGCGCCGGGAGGGCGGTGAGCTCTACGTGTGGACGGTGGATGAGCGCGCGCGGATCCGGAGTCTCGAACGGCTCGGGGTGACCGGGGTCATCACCAACGATCCCCGCTTGTTCGCCCCGGAGCCGGCGATCAGCTGATCGTGCAGCTCGCCGCGCTGTGGTGCGGCGGACTGCCGTAGTCGGCGCCCGGGTGCCCGGCCGTCGTAGTGCGGGTAGCGGTTCCCAACAGGCGTCCGGCGCGGCGCCAGATGAACTCGACGGTGGCCATCAGGCTCGGTTGGTGGGGGCTGAACTGGAACAGCGCACCGCTCTGCTGAAGGCCCGTGGAGGAGCGCCCGAGGCGGACGAGCTTCGTCCCGCGGGTGGGCACGGGGAGGTAGCGCTTCTGGCTGCTCGAGTAATAGAGCAGCTTCACGTCCATGGACAGCCAGGCGGCGAAGCCCAGCGCCGGCATCTGGCCGCGGATGCCCAGATCGTCCCGATAACGGCGGCTGTTGCAGATATTCACCGTCGCCCACAGCGACTTGGAGTGCTCGGCGTGGAGGACCGCCACCTGCATCTGGTGCGCCGTCGGCGATGGGGCCGCGGCGGCCGCGGCCGGACCGCCGGCCAGTGCCGCGATGGCGATCGTCGTCCCCACAAGGCGTCGCATCTACGTCACGATACCGACGGCGTGATGAAACGCCCGCTGGTTCGTAGTCAGGGCGTGATCGACATGCAGACCGTCACCGATCCTCCGGACGCGGCCTCCTCATGGGAGCGCCTGGAGGCCCTGTACCGCTCCAGCCGCGATGACGTCTACGCCTACGTGGTCACGATGCTGCGCGACCGTGTCGCGGCCGAGGACGTGACCGCGCTGGCCTTCGAGCGGGCCTACCGCCAGCGGCGGAGCTTCGATCGCCGCCGGGGTCAGGAGCGCGCGTGGCTGTTCGGGATCGCCCGCAATGCTGCGCTGGATGAGCTTCGGCGTCGCCGCCGCCAGGTCAGCCTGGTCGCCGAGCCCGAGGATGCCGGAGCCCTCGCCGTCGAAGACGGCGCGGAGGTGGCGCTGCGGCGGACGACCGTCCGCGCCGCCCTGGCCCAGCTTCCGGCCCGCGAGCGCGAGGTGGTGGCGCTGAAGTTCCATGCCGGGCTCTCGGGCGCCGAGCTGGCCCAGGTCCTCGGGATCAGCGAGGGCGCGGCCGGCACCCTGCTCTACCGCACGATGGAGAAGCTCCGAAAGGCCTGCCATGACTGATCCCACCGAGATGACCACGGTGCTCGAGGTGATCGACGCCACCCTGGCCGGCGACGCCGTCGGGCCTGAGAACGCCGAGCTGGCCGAGCTGTCTCTGCTCCTGGCCGGCGAGCGCGAGCCGGCGAGCCGCGAGTTCTCCGCCCGGCTCGACGCCCGGGTCGCCCGCCGGTTCGCCCCCGCGCCCGCGGACGCCGCTGCGGCCGCCGAGCGCCCCCGCCGGCGGCGGTGGCTGCTCGCCCCCGGGCTGGCTACCGGACTGGCAGCGCTCGTGGCCGTGCTCGTCGTCGTCGGTGTTCACGTCCACTCATCGAGCTCGAGCTCGTCGAGCTCGTCGTTCTCGGGCGTGGCTGCGTCCGGTGTCGCGCGGGACCTTCGACGCCCCGCCGGCGCCGCCGGCACGGAGCGGTTCGGCAGTGCTCAGGGCTCGCTGGCCCCCACTCCGCCCAGCACCGGGCGCCAGATCGTCCAGTCGGCCCAGGTCGCGCTCTCGACGCCACCGAACCGGGTGGACAGCGTCGCCCAGCAGGTTTTTGACGTGGTCGCGGCCCAGAACGGCGTGGTCGAGAACTCCAACGTGACCGCCACGGCCGCCTACGGCACCGCGCAGTTCTCGCTCAGCGTCCCGAGCGCTCACCTGGCCGGGACCCTGAACGCGCTCTCGGCGCTGCGGGGCGCAAACGTCGCCTCGCGCAGCGACGCGACCCAGGACGTGACCGGTCGCCTCGGCGGCGCCGGTCAGCGGCTGGCCGAGGCGCGCGCCCTGCGCACCGCGCTGCTCCGCCAGCTCGCCGCCGCCGCCACGGCCACTGCGGTCAGCAGCCTGAGGACCCAGATCCACGATGTCGACGCCTCCATCGCCAGCGATCTGGCGACCCTGCGCTCCCTGCAGCGCAAGGTCGCCTACAGCCAGATCCAGGTCAGCATCAATTCCGTGGCTTCCGGCCACCCGGTCCCGAGCGGGGGCGGATTCACCCTCGCCCGTGCGCTGCACGACGCCGGCCGAGTGCTCGTGGTCGCGGCCGGCGTGGCCCTGATCGCCCTGGCCGTGCTGGTCCCGCTGGGCCTGATCGTGGCCCTCGGGCTGTGGCTCGCATTCGCTCTGCGCCGCCGCCGCCGCGAGCAGGCTCTCGACCTGATCTGAGCGCCGGAGCGGCCGAGCCAACACAGCGGCCTGTTTAATCGGCTCGCATGGCGGCCACGAGCGAGGAGACGATCGCTCCTCCTGCAGGGCGTCCCGGCCTTCTCGGCCCTGGCCGACGATGACCTGGCTCGGGTGGCCGAGGTCACAGTCCCGCGGAGCTTCCAGGGCGGCGAGGTGGTGTTCCACGAGGGCGATGAGAGCGACACCTGCTACGTCGTGCGCTCGGGACACGTGCGGGCGGTGCGCGAGCACACCGACGGGCGCACCCTGACCCTGGCCACGCTCGGCCCGGGCGAGATCTTCGGCGAGCTGGCCATCTTCGACGAGGAGCGCCGCTCGGCCACGGTCGAGGCCCTCGAGGACACCGAGGTGGTGGCCATCCTGGCCGGGGACATGCGCCGCATGCTGCGCGAGCATCCCGACATCGCGGTCAAGCTGCTGGCCGGCGCTCAGCCGCCGTCTGCGGGAGACCAACGAGCGCCTGACCCGTCAGTCCTTCCAGACCGTGCAGAGCCGGGTGGCCCATGTGCTGGCCGAGCTGGTGGCCACCTCGCGAACCGAGGGGGCGGGCGACGCCGACGTGCTCATCACCGCCACCCAGAGCGACCTGGCCCAGCTCGCCGGGTCCTCACGCGAGTCGGCCAGCCGCTTCCTGGCCGTGCTGGAGCGGGCGGGGATCATCACCCAGGGCCGCGGGCGGCTCACCGTGCACGATCCGGCGGCGCTGGAGCGCTATGTCTACTGAGGGAGGGGCCGAGGAGGAGTTCTCGGCCGGGGGCGTGGTCGTCGACGGCGATCGCGTGGTCGTCATCGTGCCGGTCAAGCGAGCGGCCAACGGCCAGCGCGTGCTCGGGCTGCCCAAGGGCCATCCCGACGGCGATGAGAGCAGCCGAGCAGGCGGCCCGTCGCGAGGTGGCCGAGGAGGCCGGGGTCGAGGGCGAGCTCATCGCCGAGCTCGGCGACGTGATCTACGGCTACGAGCGCCGAGGCCGCCGGATCGCCAAGCGGGTGCGGTTCTTCCTCTACGGCTACGCCGCCGGCGACGTGGCCGACCATGACCACGAGATCGAGGAGGCGCGCTGGATGCCGCTCGGGCAAGCCGCACGCGAGCTCACCTACGAGGGCGAGCGGGAAATGGTCCGCCGCGCCATGTCGCGCCCTACCCCGGACCGGTAGGCTGCCGGCGGCAACCCTGCGGAGGCCCTGCCCGTCGTGCGCGTGCTCAACTTCTATTCCTCGGTGTTCGCCGACCAGCTCCGCCGGGGCCGCAAGACGGCCACCATCCGGCTGGGCGACAAGTCGCACAAGTACCAGCAAGAACGAGTGCGTGCTGGTCACGATCGGCTACCAGCACTCTCCCCGGGAGAAGATCTTCTACGCCGTCATCGACCAGGTCGAGGTCAAGCGCGTCCGCGATCTCTCTCCCCGGGAGATCGAGCACGACAACCCGGAGTTCCGCCGCGTCGACGAGATGATCCACTTCCTCGAGCAGATCTACGGCCGCAAGGTCTCGCGTGACGACACCGTGACCGTCGTCGCTTCTCCCAGATCATCGAGCAGCCGCCCGACCAGCTCCGCGACCGGATGCACGGTCTCGGCGGCGCCCGGAACTAGTCCGCTCAGCTGTTGCCCCCGCGGCCCTCGCCCGCGGACCCCACCCCTGCGGCCAGGAACGCGTCGGCTTGGCCGGCGACAGTCTCGACCACCGACCGGGCCTGGCGGCAGAAGCGCATCCGGCGAGGGCGCACGTCCCGGTCGACGCGCACCACGCTCCGCTCCTTGTCCAGCCAGATCAGGTCCAGCGCGAAGCGCATCCCGAACGTGTGCACCGACGGGGTCTGGGGGATGTGCAGCGCCTGAGTGGGATCCAGGACGTCGAGCCGGGACAGTCCCCGCCGGCGCGAGCGATGGGTCTGCGCCTCGATCAGAGTCAGCTCGCCGCCCAGCTCAGCGCACCGGCAGGCCCTCGAAGCGCGGGTCGAGCTCGCCGTCCATGGGCCGGAGCGTAAGGGATCGCCACGCCCACCCGGACAGCCGGGCGGCCAGGTGCGCGCGGGTCTATGGCTTTGCCGCCCGCTTGCCGATAGAGCCTCAGATGAGCACCGCGCCTCTGGATGCCCCGGTCTCGAGCCGGGTCCGCTCACCGGCCATCGTCGCCGGAACCCTGCTGCTGGCCGTGCTCACCGCGGTGCCGCAATCCACCCTGGCATCGGCGGTGCTGCGCGGCGCCCTGGTCGCCGTGCTCGTGCCCTGCGCGGTGATCGACATCGAGCGGCGGATCATCCCCAACCGGATCACCGGCCCGGCCGCCCTGGTGGCGGTCGCTGCTCGGCCTCGCTCTGGACGCCGGTCACGAGCCACGGCGCCTGCTGTGGGCCGGCATCGCCGGCGGCTTCCTGCTTCTCACGGCGCTGATCAATCCCGCCGGGATGGGCATGGGCGACGTCAAGCTGCTGGCCGTGATGGGCCTCTTCCTGGGCCGCCCGGTGATCGTGGCCCTGCTCGTGGCCCTGCTCGGCACCGTCTTCGCCGGGGTCGTCCTGGCCCGCCGGCACGGGGTGCGCGCCGCGCGCAAGACCGGCCTCCCCTTCGGTCCCTATCTGGCCCTGGGCGGCCTGGTGGCCGCGCTGGTCGGGGATCCGATCATCAACTCGTACCTCTCGCTGCACCACTAGCGCCCGTGCCGCGGCCGCCCTTTCCCAGCTAATCGCGCGTTTCGGACCCTCCGGCGAACGCGGACGCCGCCCAAAATCCCTGGCACTCTTGACATGAGAGTGCCAAATCGCCCTTGAATAGCGGCTTCCGGAGGCTATAGTGAGCCGACAGCTGGCACTCTGAGCAATCGAGTGCCAGGCGCACCGTAATTCAGCACATTTCAACCGGAGGTCTGACCAGATGAAGCTCAAGCCCCTCGGCGATCGCCTGATCGTACGGGCCATCGAGGAGGAAGAGACCACCGCCAGTGGCATCGTCCTGCCCGACACCGCCAAGGAGAAGCCCCAGAAGGGCAAGGTCCTGGCCGTCGGCGACGGCAAGGTCAACGAGGACACCGGCAAGCGCACGCCGCTTGACGTCGCCGAAGGCGACGAGGTCCTCTACAGCAAGTACGGCGGCACGGAGATCAAGGTGGACGGCGAAGAGCTGCTCGTCCTCCGCGAGTCCGACGTGCTGGCCAAGGTCCAGTAGATCCTCTTCTAGGGAGAAACCAGAACACATGGCACATAAGGAACTGAAGTACGACGTAGACGCCCGCAAGGCGCTCGAGCAGGGCGTCGACGCGGTCGCCAACGCCGTCAAGGTGACGCTCGGCCCGCGCGGCCGCTACGTCGTCCTCGACAAGAAGTTCGGCGCCCCGACGATCACCAACGACGGCGTCACCATCGCCCGGGAGATCGAGGTCGAGGACGTCTTCCAGAACCAGGGCGCGCAGCTCGTCCGCGAGGTCGCCACCGCCACCAACGACGTCGCCGGTGACGGCACCACGACGGCCACCGTCCTGGCCCAGGCGATCGTCCGCCAGGGACTGAAGAACGTGGCCGCCGGCGCCAACCCGCTGGCGCTCAAGCGCGGCATCGAGCGGGCCGTCGACGAGGTGGTCAAGAACATCGAGTCCCAGTCCAAGGAGATCTCCGGCAAGGACCAGATCGCCCGCGTGGCGACCATCTCGGCCGGCGACGACGAGATCGGCGACGTGATCGCCGACGCCATCGACAAGGTCGGCAAGGACGGCGTGGTCAACGTCGAGGAGGGCCAGACGTTCGGCATGGACCTCGAGTTCACCGAGGGCATGCAGTTCGACAAGGGCTACATCTCGCCCTACATGGTCACCGACCAGGAGCGGATGGAGGGTGTCCTCGAGGATCCCTACATCCTCATCGCCAACTCGAAGATCGGCTCGGTCCGCGACGTGCTGCCGGTGCTCGAGCAGGTCATCCAGTCGGGCAAGCCGCTGCTGATCATCGCCGAGGACGTCGAGGGCGAGTCGCTGGCGACGCTCGTCGTCAACAAGCTCCGCGGCACCTTCACCGGCGTTGCCGTCAAGGCGCCGGGCTTCGGCGACCGCCGCAAGCGGATGCTCGAGGACATCGCCATCCTCACCGGCGGCGAGGTCATCACCGAGGAGATGGGTCTCAAGCTCGAGAACACCCAGCTCTCCCAGCTCGGCCGCGCGCGTCGCGTCGTGGTCACCAAGGACACGACCACGATCGTCGACGGCAACGGTGACGCCGAGGGCATCAAGGGCCGGATCAACCAGATCAAGTCCGAGATCGAGAACACCGACTCCGACTTCGACCGCGAGAAGCTCCAGGAGCGCCTCGCCAAGCTGTCGGGCGGCGTCGCCGTCGTCAAGGTCGGCGCGGCCACCGAGACCGAGATGAAGGAGAAGAAGCACCGCGTCGAGGACGCGCTGCAGGCCACCCGCGCCGCCCTCGAGGAGGGCATCGTGCCGGGCGGCGGCGTCGCGCTGCTGGTCGCCCAGAAGGCGCTCAACGTCGACGCGATCGAGCTGCCCGACGAGCGCACGGGGGCGAACATCGTCTACCGCGCGCTCGAGGAGCCGCTCCGTCAGATCTCGGAGAACGCCGGCCTCGAGGGCTCGGTCGTCGTCAACGACGTCCGCAAGGCCAAGAAGGGCCACGGCCTGAACGCGGCCACCGGCGAGATCGTCGACCTGATCGCCGACGGCGTCATCGACCCGGCCATGGTCACCCGTTCGGCGCTGCAGAACGCGGCCTCGATCGCCAAGAACATCCTGACCACCGAGGCGATCGTCGCCGAGGTGCCGGAGAAGGATGCCGGCGGCGCGCCGGGCGGCGGTGGCATGCCCGACATGTCGGGGATGATGTAAGCGGCTCTACCGCCAAGCAGTCTCTGATCAGGGCCCGGTGCTTTTGGCGCCGGGCCCTTTTCTTTGCTGGGTCAGCCTCGGGGGCCTGGTCAGCCTCGGGGGCCTGGGTCAGGCTCGGCGGGCGGGGGTCAGCCTCGGCGGGCGGCGGCCGGGGCGGCCAGCTCGCCATACAGCGCGTTGGTCTGACGCGCGACCTCGCCCCAGTCAAAGCGCAGCACGTGCTCCCGGGCCTCGGCCACCAGCTGCGCGCGCTCCTGGTCATCGGTGAGCACACGCTCGAGGATCGCCCCCAGCGCGTCCGTGTCCCGGGAAGGGAACCGCAGCCCGACCGTGCCGTCGTCGGGCACCACCTCCCGCAGTCCCCCGGTGTCGGCGACCACGCACAGGCACCCGGAGGCCATCGCCTCGAGCGCGACGATCCCGAACGGCTCGTAGATCGACGGCACGATGCACACCTCCGAGATGCGATACAGCGAGTGGAGCATGTCATCACCCACCCAGCCCAGGAACGTGCCCTTGCGGTGCAGGCCCAGGCGCCAGGCCTGGCGGCGCAGCTCGGCCTCGGCGCTCCCGGTGCCGGCCACCACGAAGCGCACCCCGCCGAGCTTGGCGATCACGGGGGCCAGCGCGTCCAGGGCGAGATGGAAGCCCTTCTCGTAGACCAGCCGGCCGACCAGCAGGACCAGCCGCTCGTCCGGTTTCGCGTATCGGGTGCGGAGCGCATCCAGGTCCTCGGCCACCGGCTCGAGATCGCGCGGGTCGATGCCGTTCTGCATCGCGGTGATTTTGCTCCGCGGAACGCCGAATACGCTTGTCACGTGACTGCGCATATAGCGCGAGCAGGTGATGATCCGGTCGGCCCGTCTCACCATGTCACGCTCGGCTCCGTGGATGTGGGACTGGGGGTAATTCTGCACCCACCCCTGATGGCGACCATATTCAGTCGCGTGGACCGTGACCAGCCAGGGGAGTCCGTGTCGGCGGGCCAGCCGCTCGGCCGCACCGGCCACGAGCCAGTCGTGGGAGTGCACGAGATCGAACTCGAACTCCTCGGCCAGCCCCTCGCCCAGAGAAAGCATGTCGCCGTTCATCGCGGCCACCCAGTGGACGAACGCCTTGGGGTCCTTGGGGAAGGGGGGCTCGGAGAGCCGGTGCACAACCACGCCGTGGCGGTCCTCGCGGGCGGGCAGCCGGCCTCCGCCCCGGGTGAGCACGTGAACCTCGACGCCCTCGCCGACCAGATGCTCGGACAGCTTGCGGACGTGGCGGGCCAGGCCGCCCTCGATGATCGGCGGGTATTCCCAGGAGATCGTCAACGCTCGCATGCGGCGGCCCAGACCCTATCTGTCGGCGGCTCGGGGCGGCACGCCCGCGTCTCCTCGCTTCCCGGCCCAGAGCCCGCGGGCGACATCGACAACCACGGTGTGGCCGTGCCCAGTCATCTGGCCAGGGGTAAACCGCAGGACGCTGACGCCGGCGGCGAGCATCTGGGCTCGGGTGAGGCAATCGTGCTGGGCGGCGGCGATGGCTCGGATCCGCTGGTCTCGCGTTCCCGAAACCCGCAATTTCGCGCACACCCCGAGGATCGGGACGAGGTGTGGGCCAGATTCGGGGCTCAGCCCGGACCGTTGCGCACACACAGACCGGACGCTCGCTGGCAATCCACTGGCGGTCACGCGCCAGATCCTCACGCGCGTGCGGCCGTCTCCGGCAATGGGGGCGCGTAAACCTCAGGCGATGCGCTCGAGCACCGCCACGCCAAGCCCCCCGAGCAGATCCGCCACGGAGGAATGCTCCCCAAGGACCCGGCGCTCGCCGCGCAGCACATCGCGCCAGCTACCGGCCGCCCCCTGTAGCTCGCCCATGACCTGGCCCGGGCGGGTGGCCACCACGACCAGCACCTCGTCCCCGCGCAGGAAGGCAGCTACGGTCTCATCGTCGGCCTCGAGCGGGGTGTAAGCCCCAATGAACGCGTCCGGGCGGCGCAGGCGCAGGTGCAGGAGGCGCATGGTCAGCCACAGCTTGGCCGTATCCCGGTCCGGGGAACCCCCACCCTGCAGGCGGGCCAGTAGCGCCCTATTCCAGTCCCAGTCGACCGGTCGGCGGTTGTCGGGGTCAACGAGGGCGCGGAAGCCCACCTCATCGCCCTGGTAGATGTCGGGCACCCCCGGCGTGGTCAACTTCAGGCACACAGTTGCCAAACTGATGCGATCGCCGAGCTCGGTCAGCTGGGCCACGAAGGGCTCGAATTCGTTCAGGAACGGACGGTGCTCGTACAGGGCGCGGCAGAAGTCCCGCACGCCGGCCTCCCAGGCAGCATCCGGTTCAATCCAGCTGCTGTTTCGCTTGGCCTCGCGAAGGGCTTTCTCCATATAGGCGACAACCCGCTCCAGCTCGATCGGCCAGGCCCCGGCCAGGGTCTGAAACAGGAAATAGCGTTCGACGTCATCCGGGGCGCCGGCCGGGCTCCGCAGCGGGTCGGTCAAGTCGAGCCAGCTCCGCACGGCCCTCCCCCAGTCCTTCGGTATCCAGGTCAGGGCGGCGATCCGGGCCCGCACGTCGGCGCTGCGCTTGGTGTCATGCGTCGTGGTGGTGAGCATCGACAGGGGGAAGCGCGCCGCGCGCTCGGCGCAGGCGGCATGGAACTGAGCGACGCCAATTCCGAAGCGCCCCGGATCACCCCCGACGTCGTTCAGAGCCACCAGGCGCGCGTAGCGGTAGAAGGCGGTGTCCTCAACCCCCTTGGCCACGACCGGTGGCGTGGTCTGCTGGAAGCGATAGATGAACTCAGCTGGTGCGTCAGCGTCCAGCGTCAGCTGGCTGGCTAGCCAGCCAGGCGGGGCGGCCTCGTCGATCGCCCCACGGTCGGCCTCGGTGATCAACCCCGAGGCTGGGTCGACGTAGGTGCGGTAGATGGGCATCGCCGCGGCGGTCGCGGCCAGCGCCTCGGCGCGGGACTCATCCTCGAGGATCCGGGCCAGCCGGCGCATCTCCGGCGCAAATGTGCTGCGGGCCTGCTCGACCTTGGCTTCGAACGCCACCTGGGCGAACTCGCGCCGATCGCCGGAAATGTCCTGCCATAGCGCAGTGAAAGTCTCTTCGGCCCGGCCGTCCACGAATAGCGCGCAGACGTCGTTGAGGAACTCGTAGCCGACCGTGCCAGTCACCGGCCAGTCGCGCAGCCGCTCGGAAGCCTCGAGGATCTTCTCGATCCATACGTAGCCCACCCCGGCTTCACGGAGGCGGCCGAAATACTGCGCCGGGTCGGCCATGCCATCGGGGTGGTCGATGCGCAGGGCATCCACCGCACCCTCCCGCACCAGCCGGAGCACTACCGCGTGCGTCGCGGCGAACACCTCCTCATCCTCCTGGCGCACGCCCGCCAGGTCGTCGATGTCGAAGAAGCGCCGGTACTCGCCGGTGTCCGGATCGACATCGAAGAACTTCGTCCGCAGATCGGGGTCAGACCAGAAACGATTGCCCTCGTCGACAGCCATGTGGTTGGGCACCACGTCGAGCACCAGCCCGAGCCCGGCCTGACCGGCCGCCGCCGCGAGACTCCGAAGGGCATTTTCTCCCCCCAGCTCGCTCGAGATCCGGGTCGGATCGATGACGTCGTAGCCATGGGTGGAACCCGGCCGGGCTTGAAGCGAGGGTGACAGGTATATATGCGAGACCCCAAGATCGCGCAGGTAGGGGATCAGCTCCCGCGCGGCGGCGAAACCGAAAGACGCACTCAGCTGGAGGCGATAGGTGGCCCGGAACTGGACCACACTCAAGCGACCCCCTTGAGAATCGTGATCGAGTGGGCGGTGACGTTGATCTCCTCCTGGGCCGCGTAGCCGGCGCTGCCCGGCTCGGCATCGGGATCGGCGGTGCAAAGCTCGAGCTCCCACCGCGCGCCCATCCGGCGCCGGGGGAGTCTGAAAGTCCGGTCCTCGGCGTGGGCATTGAACAGGAGCACGAATGAGTCGTCCTCGATCTGCTCCCCATGCGGACCCGGGTAGCGGATCGCCTCTCCGTTGAGGAACATGCCCAGCACCGCCTCCCCGTGCTGCCAGTCGCGGCTGGTCATCTTGCGTCCATCGGCGCGGAACCACCACACGTCGGGCAGCCCCGAGCCGTCCACCTCCTGGCCGCGGAGAAAGGTCTCGCGGCGGAACGTGCGGTGCTCCCGGCGCAGGCGGATGAGCCGCTGGGTGAACAGGCGCATGCGCTCGGCCTCCTCATCCGGTTGCCAGTCGTACCAGGAGATCTCGGAGTCCTGACACCACCCGTTGTTGTTGCCTTCCTGGGTTCGACCCAGCTCATCGCCGCCCAGCAGCATCGGCGTCCCCTGGGAGACCAACAGGGTGGTCAGGAAGTTGCGCTGCTGGCGCCGGCGGAGCTCACGGATCTGAGGATCCTCGGTCTCCCCCTCAACGCCGCAGTTCCACGAGCGGTTGTCGTCGGTCCCGTCGCGGTTGTCCTCCAGGTTGGCCTGGTTGTGCTTCTCCTCGTAGGTGACCAGGTCGCGCAGGGTGAAACCGTCGTGCGCGGTGATGAAATTGATCGACGCGAAGGGGTCCCGACCATCTGACTCGTAGAGATCCGCCGATCCTGACAGTCGGGAGGCGAACTCGCCCACGCTGGCGCTGGCGCGCCAGAAGTCGCGCATCGTGTCGCGGTAGACGCCGTTCCATTCCGACCACAGGATGGGGAAGTTGCCCACCTGGTAGCCCCCCGGGCCGACGTCCCAGGGCTCGGCGATCAGCTTGACCTGGGACAGGACCGGGTCCTGGTGGATGGTGTCGAAGAAGGCCGAGAGCCGATCGACGTCGTAGAGCTCGCGGGCCAGCGCCGAGGCCAGATCAAAGCGAAACCCATCCACGTGGCATTCGGTGACGAAGTAGCGCAGCGAGTCCATGATCAGGCGCAGGACGCTCGGGTGCACCGGGTTCAGCGAGTTGCCGGTACCGGTGAAGTCCATGTAGTGGCGCAGGTCATCAGGCACCAGCCGGTAGTAAGAGGAGTTGTCAACCCCTTTGAAGCACAGCATCGGCCCGAGGTGGTTGCCCTCCGCGGTGTGGTTGTAGACCACGTCGAGGATCACCTCGATCCCGTGCTGGTGCAGGGCCTTGACCATGCCCTTGAACTCCCGCACTTGCTCACCGCGCCGGCCGGTGGCCGCGTACTCGGAATGGGGGGCGAAGAAGCCGATCGTCGAGTAGCCCCAGTAGTTGGACAGACCGCGCTCGTATAGGAATGACTCGTCGCAGATCTGGTGAATGGGAAGCAGTTCGACGGCGGTCACGCCCAGTTCCTTCAGGTACTCGATGGCCGGCTCGGAGGCCAGCCCGGCATACGTCCCGCGCAGGTCCTCCCGCACCTCCGGGTGGCGCATCGTGAAGCCCTTCACGTGGGTCTCGTAGATGATCGTGTCGGCGAACGGGACCCGAGGGGGACGATCGCCCTCCCAGTCGAATCCATCGTCGATGACCACCGACTTGGGGACCACGTAGGAGTCGTCCTCGTCGTCGGGCTCGAAGTCGGCGTCCTCCTCGCCGTTGGGAACGTAGGGCAGCACATTGGCGTCGCGGTCCCAGCGCACCACCCCCTCGATCCCCTTTGCGTAGGGGTCGATCAGCAGCTTGGCCGGGTTGAAGCGCTGGCCGTCATCGGGGGCGTAGGGGCCCCGGACCCGATAGCCGTATCGCTGCCCCGGACCGACCCCGGGCAGATAGCAGTGCCAGTTGAGCGCCCGGTTCCCCCTGACTTCGATCCGCGTCTCGACGCCTTCCTCATCGAACAGGCAGAGCTCGACCCCATCGGCGTTCTCGGAGAAAAGCGAGAAGTTGGTCCCCTCGCCGTCCCAGATCGCGCCAAGCGGGAAGGGCCTTCCGGGCCAGACTTCGGTCATCTGATCAGCGCTCCTGACATGGGCGGCAGGTGAAGATAGCCGTCCTGCAGGTACGCGTCGGGGTTAGTGGCCAACACGACGGCTCCCCCGGCGCAGACCAGCTCCAGCGAACCGGAGCCGAAATTGCACGCCAGCGCATATTCGCCCCGACGCAGCCGGAGCCACCGGGCGGTCTCGTCGAACTCGATCGCCTCCGCCTCGGCCGTCCCGATCGCGCGTCGGGCGACGATCAGCTCGGCGTATAGCCGGGCGATCGCCGGATCGGCGTGGCGCCCGAGCTTGGAGCGCTCGAAGGTGGCCGGATCCTCGGGGTCGGGGACGCTCTCGCCGAACGAGGCAAAGGCGGCGAACTCCCGTCGCCGTCCCTCCCGTGTGGCCACGGCGATCTCCTCGTCGATGTGGTTGGTGAAGAATTGGAACGGGGCCAGCTCGCCGTACTCCTCGCCCATGAACAGCTGGGGCACAAATGGCGCCAGCAGCGTGCAGAAGGCGGCCAGGGGACGGGCCGCGGCCGGCATCCGGTCGCCGTAGGCGCGGTTGCCGACCTGATCATGGTTCTGGGAGAAGACCACGAAGCGCTCGATCGGGACGTCGTCGGCCGGCGCGCCGAAGCGCCGGCGGCGAAAGGGCGAGAAGCCGCCGTCATCGACGTGGGGGCGGTGATACGCCTTGGCCAGCTGGGCGACGCGGCCGAAGTCGGCGTAGTAGCCGTCGCGCTCCTCGGTGATCAAGGTGCGCAGCGCGTGGTGGAAGTCATCGGCCCACTCGGCATCGCAGGCCCATCCCCCGCGCTCGGCCGGCCGCACCACGACCGGGTCGTTGAGCCCCGACTCGGCGATCACGTAGGCCCGCGGATTGACGGCGTGCACGCGTCGGGCCACCGCGGCGACGATGTGCTCGGGGCTCGAGTCGAAGATCGCGTGGAGCGCGTCGAGGCGCAGCCCGTCGATGCCGTAGTCGCGCACCCAGCCCTCGGCGCTCTGGCCTACCCACTCGCGCACCGGGTCGCAGTCGGCGTCGTCGTAGTTGATCGCCTTGCCCCACGGGGTCTCGTACTTGGCGGTGAAGTAGGGCCCGAAGGCCTCCATCGCCGTCACGCCGGAGGCGCCCAGGTGGTTGTAGACCACGTCGAGGATCACCGCCAGCCCCGCTTCGTGGGCCGCGGCGACGAGCCGGGACAGGCCCTCCGGGCCCCCGTAGGACGACTGCGCCGCGCTGATGTAGACCCCGTCGTAGCCCCAGCCGCGCACCCCGGGAAACTCGGCCACCGGCATGATCTCGATCGCTGTCACCCCGAGCTCGGCCAGCGCGGCCAGATGCGGGATGGCGCCCTCGAAGGTGCCCTCGGGGCTGAAGGTGCCGATGTGCAGCTCGTAGACGATCAGCTCGTTTGCCGCGGGAGCTGAGAACGGCGTTGCGGCCGGCGCTGGCGCCACCCGCGACGGTCCGCGCAGGCCCGCGGGCTGCCAGCGCGAGCAGGGGTCCGGGAGCGGGTGACCGTCGAGCACGAACTCGTAGTCGGTGCCCGCTCCGACGCGAGCCCAGGTCTGGTAGATCCCGTGACCCGCGGGCTCGAGGGGCAACTGGCGATCACCCAGCGACAGCGCGACCTCCTTGGCCCGCGGCGCCCAGACCCGGAACTCGGTCGACTCGGCGTCGACGATGTGCGCCCCGAGCTGACGCTCCCACGGATACTCGGCCTCGGCCCCCTCCGAGCCGCCCGGCAACGGGCTACTCATCCGGGACGAGCCACACCGCCGCCAGCGGCGGCAGCGTCAACTCGGCCGAGAACTGTTGGCCGTGCCAGCCGATTGGCTCCGGCTGCACCCCGCCCAGATTGCCCACGTCACTGCCGCCGTAGAACGAGGAGTCGGTGTTCAGGGCCTCGCGCCAGCGGCTCGAGCGCGGCAGCCCGAGGCGGTAGTTTTCCCGCGGAACCGGAGAGAGGTTGGCCACGAACACCACCGTGCGCTCTCCGCCGGCCGACACCCTGGCGAAGGCGACGATGTTGTTGTCGGCGTCATTGGGCTCGAGCCAGTAGAAGCCCGCCGGATCGGAGTCGAGCTCCCACAGCGCCGGCTCCTCACGGTAGACACGGTTGAGGTCGCGGATCAGCGACTGGATGCCGGCGTGGGCAGGCTGTTCGAGCAGGTGCCAGTCCAGCGAGCGCTCATGGCTCCATTCGGACGGCTGGGCCAGCTCAGAGCCCATGAACAGGAGCTTCTTGCCCGGATGGGCCCACATGTAGGCGTACAGAGCCCGCAGGTTGGCCAGCTTCTGCCACGGGTCGGAGCCCGACATCTTGCTGTAGAGCGAGCCCTTGCCATGCACCACCTCGTCGTGCGAGAGGGGCAGCACGAAGTTCTCACTGAACGCGTACATCAACGAGAACGTCAGCTCGTGGTGATGGAAGCGCCGGTAGATCGGGTCCTCTTGGAAGTAGCCCAGCGTGTCGTGCATCCAGCCCATGTTCCACTTGAAGCCGAACCCCAGGCCGCCGAGGTAGGTGGGGCGGGACACGCCCGGCCAGGCGGTCGACTCCTCGGCGGCGGAGATGACCCCCGGCTCGCGGCCGTAGATCACCTCATTGAGCTCCTTGAGGAAGGCCACGGCGTCGAGGTCCTCGCGGCCGCCGAACTCGTTGGGGACCCACTCGCCGGCCCGCCGCGAGTAGTCGAGGTAGAGCATCGAGGCCACGGCGTCGACCCGGATCCCGTCCACGTGGTACTCGTGGAGCCAGAACAGCGCGTTGGAGATCAGGAAGTTGCGGACCTCGTGACGCCCGTAGTTGAACACCAGCGTGCCCCAGTCGGGATGGGCGCCGCGGCGGGGGTCGGCATGCTCATACAGAGCTGTCCCGTCGAAGCGGGCCAGCCCGAAGTCATCGCGCGGGAAGTGGGCCGGCACCCAGTCGAGGATCACCCCGACCCCGCGCTCGTGCATGCGGTCGATGAAGGCGCGCAGCTCATCCGGGGTCCCGTAGCGCGGCGTGGGGGCGAAGTAGCCGGTGACCTGGTATCCCCAGGAGCCGCTGAACGGATGGGCCATGACCGGCAGCAGCTCGACGTGGGTGAAGCCGAGGTCGGTGACGTAGTCGGCCAGCTCGTCGGCCAGCTCGAGGTAGCTAAGCGACCGGTTGTCCTCGAAGGAATTGAGCCGCCAGGAGCCCAGGTGGACCTCGTAGATCGACATCGGCTGGATGAGCGGCTGGCTCTCGTGCCGCGCGCGCCGGTAGCGGGCGTCGCCCTCGCTCCAGGTGTAGTCAGACCGGGTGACCACCGAGGCGGTCTTGGGCGGCAACTCGGTCTCCTGGGCGAAGGGGTCGGCCTTGAGCAGGAGCTCGCCGTCGGAGGACAGGAGCTCGTACTTGTAGCGAGCCCCCGGACCGACCTCGGGCAGGAACAGCTCCCAGACCCCCCCGGAGCCGAGCGAGCGCATGGCGTGCAGCCGGCCATCCCAGGAGTTGAAGTCCCCGACCACGCTCACCGCCCGGGCCGACGGGGCCCAGACCGCGAACGCGGTGCCCGGGACGCCATCGTGCTCGCGCACGTGCGCCCCGAGCTTGTCGTAGAGCTCCTCGTGCCGGCCCTCGGCGATCAGGTGCAGATCGAGCTCGCCCAGGGTGGGGCTGAACGAGTACGGATCCTCCAGAGTGAACTTCCCGCCCTCGCCGTAGTCGACCTTGAGCTTGTAGCGCAGCGGGAGCTTGGCCCCGCTGATCACGCCCGCGAAGATCCCCGCCGGGTGGATCTGCTCGAGCTCGACGCTCTTGCCCTTGGCCGGCTTGACCGACACGGATACGGCGGCCGGGCGCAGGACCCGCACCACCACGCCGCCATCCTCGGCGTGGGCACCGAGCACCGCGTGGGGCTGCCCGTGCTCGCGGCGGGCCAGGGCATCGAGCTCAGCGGTGGCGACTGTCACTCGGCCTCCAGTCGGCGGGTGGATCTGCCGGCCGCCGTCACTCGGCCTCCAGTCGGCGGGTGGATCTGCCGGCCGCCGTCACTCGGCCTCCAGTCGGCGGGTGGATCTGCCGGCCGCCGTCACTCGGCCTCCAGTAGGCGGGCGATGCCGGCCACCGGGATGGGCAGCCAGTCGGGGCGGTTGTCCAGCTCATACGACAACTCGTAAATCGCCTTCTCCAGCTCGAAGATCGACAGCAGGTTGAGGATCGCCGCCTCCCCGGCCGGCAGCAGCGCCGGATCGATACTCGAGAAGTAGTGCTCGAGGAACGTGCGCCGGGCGCGGTCCTCGAAGTCGGGCGGCGCGGGCTGGCCGCGCATGATCTGGGTGGCCGAGGCGGCATAGGCGAACGAGCGGAGCATCCCGGCCACGTCGCGCAGGGGCGAGCGCTTCTGGCGGCGCTCGAACAGCGGCCGCGCCGGCTCACCCTCGAAGTCGATGATGAGCCATTGGGAGTGGGTGGGGTCGGGCAGATGCAGGGTCTGGCCGAGATGAAAGTCCCCGTGGGTGCGGATGGCCCGGCCGCCCAGGCCGATCTGGGTCCGGGCGGCGATCCGCTCGCGCACGTCCTGACCCCGCCCGGCGATCTCCGCCAGCCGTTCGTCATCGGGCAGCCGGACGAAGATCCGCTCGATGTCCTCGTCGATCGTGGCGGTCAACAGCGACAGGGATTCGGCGCTCGGCTCCTCGGGGCTGAAGGCCGGATCGTTCGCGTCGGAGGCGAGCACGTTGTGCAGCTCGGCGGTGACGCTCCCGAGGCGCCCGAGTTCGGCCAGGAGTGCCTCGGGGTCAGTACGGATCTGCTCGAGAGCCAGCTCCCAGCCGCCGGTGGCGTCGGCAAAGAAGCGCTGGGCCACGCCCAGCGTGGCCGAGAACGAGCGGCCCTCGTACTCGTACCAGCCGCGCAGGGGGGCGATGTTGGCGTAGCCGTGGGAAGTGAGGTACTGGAGCAGCTCGAGCTCGGGGTTGATGCCCGGCTCGAGCCGGCGGAAGACCTTGAGCACCGTGTCGTCGCCGAACACGATCGATGAGTTCGACTGCTCCACTCCCATCGGGCGGACCGACGCGTCGGCCATCAGCGGGCCCGCCGCGGGCACGCGCCGAAAGCGGAACTGCCCTTCCTCGGTGTCCAGCGAGAAGTCCTCGTCCATGCGCCGCAGGAGGTCGCGCAGGAGCTCGGGGTTGGCCACGGCGTCGACGGCACTCAGCTCGCCCGAGCCGGCCATTGGCGTCCGCCCCTGCAGGCGATCTGCCGAGAGGAAGCTGAGCGGCAGCTGGTAGAGCTCGTGACTCCCGCTGGCGAACCGCGTCTCCAGGAGCAGCACGACGAGCGGCGGCTCCTCGGCGATCAGGGCGCTCTCGTCGACATCGATCGCGTTGATGTGGCGGGACTTCGAGGCATACCAGCGCCGGTCCTCGATCCAGGCGCAGAGCGCCTCGAGATCGATCCCGTCGACCAGGCTGAGCGTCTCGGCGGGCTCGGTCATCCGATCGCCTCCTCCCCCTCTTCGACCAGCTGGAACCAGTAGAAGCCGCGCGGGGCCAGTGTGAGCAGGTAGGACCACTCGCCGATGCGCGGGAAGCGCGAGCGGCCGAACAGCTCGACCGGCGAGCGTCCGGCGTGCTCGGACAGATCAAGCTCGACCGCCTGGGCCGAGCGGGCGCAGTTGTGCACGCAGAGCACCAGGTCGTCCTCGAAGCGCCGCAGGACGGCGAAGATGCGCGGGTTGGAGGTGGTGATCGGCTCGTAGGTGCCAAAGCCGAACACCGGGTGCTCCTTGCGCAGCGCGATGAAGCGATGCATCCAGCGCAGCAGCGACGTGGGGGTGCGGAGCTGGGCTTCGATGTTGACGGCCTGGAATCCGTACACCGGGTCCATCAGCGGGGGCGCATAGAGCTGCGCGAAGTCGGCCCGCGAGAAGCCTCCGTTGCGGTCGCCGGTCCACTGCATCGGCGTCCTAACCCCGTCGCGGTCGCCGAGGAATATGTTGTCGCCCATCGCGATCTCGTCACCGTAGTAGAGGACGGGCGAGCCCGGCAGCGAGAACAGGATCGCGGTCATCAGCTCGATCTCGTCGCGGCCGTTGTCGAGCAGCGGAGCCAGCCGCCGGCGGATGCCGAGATTGAGCTTCATGCGGGGATCCTTGGCGTACTCGGCGTACATGTAGTCGCGTTCCTCGTCGGTGACCATCTCCAGGGTCAGCTCGTCGTGATTACGCAGGAACAGGCCCCACTGACAGCTGTCCGGGATGGCCGGGGTCTGCTCGAGGATCTCGTAGATCGGGGCGGCCTGCTCGCGCCGCACGGCCATGAACATCCGTGGCATGACCGGGAAGTGGAAGGCCATCTGGCACTCATCCCCGGCCCCGAAGTACTGGACCACGTCGGCCGGCCACTGGTTGGCCTCGGCCAGGAGCACGCGATCGGGGTACTCCTGCTGCATCACCGTGCGCACGCGCTTGAGATAGGCATGCGTCTCGGGCAGGTTCTCGCAGTTGGTGCCCTCGCGCTCGAACAGGTAGGGCACGGCGTCGAGGCGAAACCCGTCCAGCCCGAGATCGAGCCAGAAGCGGAGCACGTCGAGCATCGCGTCCCCGACGTCCGGGTTGTCGTAGTTGAGATCGGGCTGATGGGAGAAGAAGCGGTGCCAGTAGTAGGCGCCGGCCACCGGGTCATACGTCCAGTTGGAGACCTCGGTGTCGGTGAAGATGACGCGCGCGTCGCGGTAGCGCTCATCGGTGTCAGACCACACGTACCAGTCGCGCTTGGGGTTCGCCGGGTCCGAGCGCGACTCCTGAAACCAGGGGTGATCGGAGGAGGTGTGGTTCATGACCAGATCGGCGATCACCCGGATGCGCCGGGCGTGGGCGGCCTCGATCAGGTCGGCGACGTCATCCACGGTGCCGTAGTCGGGGTGGACCTTGCTGAAGTCCGAGATGTCGTATCCGCCGTCACGCAGGGGCGACTGGTAGAAGGGCAACAGCCAGATGCAGTCGATCCCCAGCCACTGCAGGTAGTCGAGCTTCTCGGTCAGGCCGCGAACGTCGCCCGATCCGTCGCCGTTGGCGTCGAAGAAGCCGCGGATGTGGATCTCGTAGAAGATCGCTCGCTTGAACCACAGCGGCTCGGCCTCGAACCACTGCCGGGTCTGGGCGTGGGCCGGGGCCGCGGCGGAGCTGCCCTCCGCGCCCGACGCCGAGCGGGGCTCGCGGGCCAGCAGGTGGGTCAGGGTCGGGGGACCGACACTCATGCCAGCGGTGCGCTCATGGCCATCAGCTAACGGTTAGCACGTGGGCCTGGCGCCAGCCCGGGGACAGGCCGACGAAGTTGGCCCCGATGCGCCACTGGAAGCGCTCGTCGGTCAGCTCGTCCTGGACGGTGAAGGTGGGGGGCAGGCCGAGGCTGGCCGGGATCACCGTCGCGCCTTCCTGACGCTGGTGGGGGTCGATGTTGACCACGCAGATGACCGTGTCATTGCCGGTCTGCTTGGCGTAGGCGATCAGCGCGTCGTTGGCCGTGTCGAGGAAGGTGATGTTGGACAACGTCTGCAGGGCCCGGTGCTCGCGCCGGACGTGATTCAGTTTCGCGAGCAGGGGGAGCAGGGGGCCATCGAGCCGGCGCCGTTTCAGCTCGTACTTCTCGGAGTTCAGGTATTCCTCCGATCCCGCAGCGGCGGCCACGTTCTCGATGTCCTCAAAGCCTGAGTAGATGCCGTAGCTGGGGCTGAGCGTGGCCGCCAGGACGGCCCGGGCCTCGAACGCGGGGCGCCCGCCGTGCTGGAGGTACTCGTGCAGGATGTCCGGCGTGTTGGCGAAGAAGTTGGGCCGGAAGTAGTCCTGCTCGCCGGAGTAGGCCAGCTCCGAGACGTATTCCGTCAGCTCCCAGCGCGCGTTCTTCCAGGTGAAGTAGGTGTAGGACTGGGTGAAGCCGAGCTTGCCCAGATGCCGCATGACCGAGCGCTTGGTGAACGCCTCGGCCAGGAAGATCACGCCGGGGTCGCGGGCGTGCACCTGCTCGATCAGCCAGGCCCAGAAGGCGAACGGCTTGGTGTGCGGGTTATCGACCCGGAACACGCGCACCCCGTCGTCCACCCACTTCAGCATCACGTCCAGGAGCGCGTCCCACAGCGAACGCCAGTCGGGCGACTCCCAGTTGACGTTGTAGATGTCCTGGTAGCGCTTGGGCGGATTCTCGGCGTACTTGAGGGTGCCGTCGGGCCGGCGATGAAACCACTCGGGATGTTCGGTCAGCCAGGGGTGGTCGGCCGAGCACTGGATCGCGAAGTCCAGCGCGATGTCCATGTCCAGCGCGCGGGCGGCGGCGGTCAGCGAGCGCAGGTCGGCCTCCGTGCCGAGGTCCGGGTGCACCGCATCGTGGCCACCTTGGTCCGAGCCGATGGCCCAGGGAGAGCCGGGATCGCCGGGCGCGGCGGTGAGCGCGTTGTTGGCTCCCTTGCGATTGGTCTGGCCGATCGGATGGATCGGCGGCAGGTAGACGACGTCGAAGCCGAGCTCGGCCAGTCCGGGCAGCTGGCGCTCGACCCCGGACAGGCCGCCCCACGATCGAGGGAACATCTCGTACCAGGCGCCGAACCGGGCGCGCAGCCGATCGACCTCGATGATCTGAGCCTCGTCCAGGCAGACCAGGCCGTGGCGCTCGTCGTCGTGCTGGACCGCGGCCAGCAGCTCCTCGCCCAGGGCGATGTCGTGCTTGGCGCTGACGGGGACGGCCGGGCTCTCGAGCTCGGCGGCGGCGTGCTCGATCAGCTGGCGGTTCTCAGCCGAGGCGGCGCGCCCGGCCGCGGCGCGGAGCAGGACGACGCCCTCGGACAATTCTCCTGACAAGGCGTGCTGGCCCGCCTGCACCTTGCGCCGCAGCTCATCTCGCCAGGTCCCGAACACGTCGGTCCAGGCCTCGATCGTGTACTGCCAGCGCCCGGAACGCTCGACGGTGAAGCGCCCCTGCCACCGGACCCCTCCGAGGTGGGCGTCGATCCGGTGCAGGTCAGTCTGCTCCCAGGCCGAGTCCTCTGACGGGCGATAGCGAACCACCGCCCGGATCAGCTCGTGGCCGTCGCGGAATACATCGGCCTGCACGGTGATTATGTCCCCGACGCAGCGCTTGACCGGGTAGCGCCCGCCGTCCACCGACGGGGTCGGGTACTGGATGACGATCCGGCGCGGCGGCTGGGAGACCGGATCGTCGTCGGGCAGCGGCGTTGCCACCGCCGCGTGCGTGCTCATTTCCCGCGCAGCCACACCTCGGAAGGTATCCACCGCGGCCATTGGGGTAAACACGGCGCGTGACTCGATCCCGCCCGCCCCGCCGCGCGAGCGGAGTCCAGCTCCACATCACCTCGCTTCCCGGCGGCCGTCTCGGGCCCGAGGCCTACCGGTTCCTGGACTGGCTCGCCGCCGCCGGCCAGTCCTGGTGGCAGGTGCTGCCCTTGGGTCCTCCGGACCGCTACCGCTCGCCCTACAAGGCGCGCTCGGCCTTTGCCGCCTGGCCCGGACTGCTCGAGTCGCCCCGGGCCCGGGTCTCCAGCGAGCAGCTAATCAGCTTCCGCGAGCGCCACGGTTTCTGGACCCGAGACTGGGAGCGCTTCGCCGGCCGGGGAGCGGTGGCCGACCAGGTCCGCTTCGAGAGGGAATGGAGCGCTCTCCGGGCCTACGGCGCCGAGCGCGGCGTGCGGATCATGGGTGACGTGGCGATCTACATCTCGCCCGGAAGCGCCGATCAGCGCGCCCATCCCGAGCTGTTCCAGAGCGGACTGGTGGCCGGCGCTCCGCCCGACGCCTACGCCCGGGAGGGGCAGCTGTGGGGAAACCCGCTCTATGACTGGCCGGCCCTGCAGCGCCGCGGCTACCGCTGGTGGATCGAGCGGATCCGGCGCACGGCGGAGTTGTTCGACCTCGCCCGGATCGATCACTTCCGTGGCTTCGTGGCCTACTGGGCGGTCCCGGCGGGCGCCCGCACGGCCCGGAGCGGACACTGGCGACGCGGGCCGGGCCGGGCGCTGTTCGACGCCGTGTACCGCGAGCTCGGACGCGTGGCCCTGGTGGCCGAGGATCTCGGGGTGATCACCCCCGCGGTCGAGCGGCTGCGGGTGGCCGTGGGGCTGCCGGGAATGCTGGTCATGCAGTTCGGGCTCGCTCCCGATGACCCGGGGAGCCCCCACCGCCTGGGCAATCACACGTCTGACCGGGTGCTCTACACGGGAACCCATGACACCGACACGGCCCGGGGCTGGCTCGAGTCGCTGCCCGCCCCGCAGCGGGCGTTCGTGGACGGCGAGCTGGCCCGGCTCGGATTCGCCGAGCGCCAGCCGTGGTGGGGGCTGATCCGCATGACCTTCTCCTCCCCGGCCTACCTGGCCATGACCCAGGCCCAGGACGTGCTCGGCCTGGGCGGCGAGGCCCGGATGAACGCTCCGGGACGGGCCGGAGGAAGCTGGCGCTGGCAGATGGAGCCGGGCGCGCTGACGCCGGCGCTGGCCCGGCGGCTCCGTGCCGCGACGGCCGAGGCCGGCCGCCTCAGCCGATGAGCCGCGAGCGGGCCGCCCGGCCGAGCGCCTTACCCGACCGGTAGGCGTAGTTGAGATCGCCCCGGAGCCGTCCGAGCCAGGTGGTCTCGTAGCGGATCAGGCTCGCCGGCCGCACCCGCGTGGGCAGCCCGTCGGAGGCCAGCACGGCCAGGGCCCGCTCGGCGATCGCCACCTGGCCGAAGGCGGTCGGATGAACCCGGTCGGCCATCACGTGATTGCGGGCACCGAAGTCGCGCAGGTCCACTACGAGCGCGCCCAGCGCGGCTGCGTTGGCGGTGATGGCGGCGTTCAGCTCGAGAACCTTGGCCCCGGTCCGGGGCAGGCCCAGCCCGAACGGCGCGGTCAGGGCCAGCGTGCGTTCGCAGCGCGCCGCGATCGCCGTCAGGGCATCGCGGTGGGCGTCGGCGAAGGCGCGCTCGTCCCAGTCGGGGCGGCGCACGTCGTTGACGCCGATGTACAGGCTCCCGACGTCATAGCGCGCCTGTGGATCGGCGGCGCACCGGGCAAAGTCGGGGAGCTGCGCCGCCACGACATCCGCGATGAGCGCCCCGTCGGACGCGTAGCCGGTGTAGGCCAGGCCGAGCCCCCGGGCCATCCACAGCGCCCAGGAATGCAGGGCCACGCCCCACTGGAGCTCGCCCCCGGCGTTGGTGATCGAGTCCCCGAAGGCGAGCACTCCGTGCCGGCAGGCCGAGGCGGGGGGAGTGGAACCGGACAACGGACACGAATCTAGCCCGACCGGGGAGACGCGGCGGCGGCGAGTAGGGTTCGTCCGGAAACAAGGTGCGCGGTTGAGACGGTCGAGGGGCGAGCCTGGCAAGGACGCAGGACCGAAGGTGTGGCTCTGCCACATCGAGCGGCACCGCCGGCGAAGCCGGTGGTGAGGACGCTGCCAGGCGAAGCTCATTCGGACGTCCCAACAAGCGACTTGTCTCCGGACGGGCCCTTAGTCGATAATCGCGTCGGTTGGAGCAAGCGAGCACCACCCACCACGACGGCAGGGCGGATATCAAAGCCGCGGCCGAGGACCTGGCCGGCCGGCTGCCCGACGCGCTGGCCCCGATGGCCCGGCTGGCCTTCAACTACCGCTGGTCCTGGCTGCCGGGCGGGGCTGAGCTGTTCCGGGCGGTGGACGCTCAGCGCTTCGAGCTCTGCCTCCAGAATCCCGTCCGCCTGCTTCAGGAGAGCCCCGGCCGGGTGTTGCGCGGCGCCGCCGAGGACGCGGAGCTGCTCGCGCGGGCCGCCGAGCTCGAGGACCGGGTCGCCGCCGACCTCGAGCGCCCGCCTCTCCCCGGCCCGTTTGACGCCGGCAACCCCGTCGCCTTCTTGTGCTCGGAGTACGGCATCCACGTCTCGCTGCCCGTGTACTCGGGCGGCCTCGGTGCCCTGGCCGGCGACCTGCTCAAGGAGGCCTCCGATCGAGCCTTGCCGATGGTCGCCGTCGGACTGATGTACCGCAAGGGCTACTTCCGCCAGCGCATCGACGCCTCGGGCTGGCAGCACGAGTACTGGATCGAGACCGACCCCGAGCGCCTGCCCGCGGCGCTGGTGAGCGCCCCCGACGGCGCGCCGCTGACCGTCTCGGTCCCGATCGGCGAGGCCGATGTGACCGCCCGCGTCTGGCGGGTCGACGTGGGCCGGGTCCCCCTGTTCCTGCTCGACTCGGACTGCCCCGAGAACGATCCCCTGGAGCGCTGGATCACCGGCCGCCTGTACGACGGCGACGGCCAGACCCGGCTGGCCCAGTACGCGCTGCTCGGCGTCGGCGGGGTGCGCGCGCTGCGCGCGATGGGCATCGAGCCCGGGGTCATCCACCTCAACGAGGGGCACGCCGCGCTGGCCCCGCTCGAGCTGGCCCGTCCCCATGACGGCCAGGGGCTCGCCCACGCGCTCGAGGACGCCCGCGCGCGCACGGTGTTCACCACCCACACGCCTGTGCCCGCCGGCAATGACTCCTATCCCGCCGAGCAGATCGAGTCCACCGTGGCCCGCCTGGCCGCTGAGCTCGGTTGCGGGCCGGGCGAGCTGGCCGCGCTGGGCCGCGATGAGCCCGCCGACCCGCACGCCCCGTTCGGGGTCACCCAGGCCGCCCTGCGCATGAGCCGGGCTTCGAACGCGGTCAGCCGCCGCCACGGCGAAGTCGCCCGCGAGATGTGGAACCGGCTGTGGGCCGAGCGCCCTCCGGGGGAGGTGCCGATCGGGCACGTGACCAACGGGGTGCACGTTCCGACCTGGATCGGCGCCCACATGCGCGAGCTGTTCGACCGCTACCTGGGCGCCGCGTGGGAGGAGCGGGCCGACGACCCGGCCACGTGGACTCCGGTGGACGAGATCCCGGCCGGCGAGCTGTGGGCCGCTCGCGAGCGCCAGCGCGCTGAGCTGGTCGGCTTCGTGCGCCACCGCAGCGTGGCCGATCGCCTCTCCCGCGGCGACCTGCGCGGCTACGTCGACGCCGCGGCCCGCGCCTTCGACCCTGGCGTGCTGACCCTCGGGTTCGCCCGCCGGGTGGCCACCTACAAGCGGCTCGACCTGCTGATCCGCGATCCCGAGTGGACGATGTCGCTGCTCGGCGGCGACCGCCCCGTGCAAGTCGTCCTGGCCGGCAAGGCCCATCCCCGGGACGAGGAGGCCAAGCGGGCGCTGCAGAGCCTGTTCGGCCTCAAGGGCGCGCAGATCATCGGCGAGCGGGTGGTGTTCCTCGACGACTACGACCTGAACTCGGCCGCCTGGCTGGTCCGTGGCTGCGACGTGTGGCTCAACCTGCCGCGTCCGCCGCTCGAGGCCAGCGGGACCAGCGGCATGAAGTCGGCCTTCAACGGCGGGCTGCAGCTCAGCGTGCTCGATGGATGGTGGGCCGAGGCCTACGACGGGCAGAACGGGTGGGCCATCTCCGGCGAGCTCGACCCCGACGCGCACGCCCAGGACGAGCGCGACGCAGCCGCCCTGCACGAGCTGCTCGGCGGCGACGTGCTGGCCTCGTTTTACGACCGCGACGACACCGGGCTACCGGCACGCTGGATCGAGCGCATGCGGGCCTCCCTGAAGACGCTCGGGCCGCAGTTCTGCGCCAGCCGGATGCTCGCGCAGTATTTATCGGGCCCCTACGCCTCTCGGTAGCCCCGCACGGTCGGCTCTCCCGCAGGGGTGGCGTATCTACGTATCGTCTGCCGCTACGAGACTTCGCCACCCCCTCCCGGTGGACGCTACTGCACCTCTGAAAGCGGGCGCGGCGGCGGTCCAACGTACTTGGCCGTGGGGCGGATCAGCTTGCCCTCGCGCTTCTGCTCCATGATGTGCGCCGACCAGCCCGCGGTGCGGGCACAGGTGAACATCGGCGTGAACAGCTCCGGCGGCACGTCGGCGAAGTCGAGCACCACGGCCGACCAGAACTCGACGTTGGTGGCCAGCACGCGGTCGGGGCGCCGGGCCTTCAGCTCGGCCAGCGCGGCCGCCTCGAGCGCCTCGGCGACCTCGACCCGCGGGGCGTCGATCTCGTGCGCGGTCTTGCGCAGGACGCGGGCCCGGGGATCCTCGGCCCGGTAGATCCGGTGGCCGAAGCCCATCAGGCGCTGCCCCGAGTCGAGCACCTCCTTGACGTAGCGCTCGGCGTCGCCCGAGGCGGCCACGTCGTCGAGCATCTTCAGCACGCGGGAAGGGGCGCCGCCGTGCAGCGGGCCGGACAGCGCGCCGACCGCAGCGCTCAGCGCCGCGGCCACGTCGGCGCCGGTCGAGGCCACCACCCGCGCGGTGAAGGTGGATGCGTTCATGCCGTGCTCGGCGGCCGAGTTCCAGTAGGCGTCGATCGCCTTGACGTGACGCGGGTCGGCCTCCCCGCGCCAGCGGATCAGGAAGCGCTCGGGGATCGAGCTTGCCTTGTCGACCTCCCTCTGGGGCACCGGCGGCCGCCCGATCCCGCGGGCTGACTGGGCGATGAACGACAGCGCCATGACCGACGCTCGGGCTAGGTCGTCCCGGGCCTCCTCGTCGGAGATGTCGATCAGCTGCCCGAAGCCCCACTGGGGAGCGAGCATGGCCAGCGCCGACTGTACGTCGACGCGGGGGTCGCCCGAGTGGACGCTGAGGGGATGGGGCTCGGCCGGCGGCAGGCCCGGCTTCAGCGTGCCGTCCACCAGCAGCCCCCAGACCTGTTCGAAGGGCACCGCGCCGACCAGCTCCTCGATGTCGACGCCGCGATAGCGCAGCGCCCCGCCCTCCCGGTCGGGCTCGGCGATCTCGGTCGCGAAGGCAACTACGCCCTCGAGGCCTGACTGGACTTCGGCTGTTGCGCTCATGGAATCTGGTGCTCCTGACGGTTTCTCGAGGTCTGGCTACAGGCTATCCGGGTAGCCTGAGATGCCGTGGAGACGATGTTGCGCCCGGCGCCCCGGCTTGTCTGACCTGGTCACGCGTTCCGCCCTCGAGCTTGCGGGTCTGATCCGGTCCGGTCAGGTGTCATCGCGGGAGGTGGTCGAGGCCTCGCTGCGCCGGATCGACGCGCTCGAGCCGCAAGTGGGCGCCTTCACCCACGTCGCCCACGAGTCGGCGCTGGCTGCCGCCGAGATGATCGGCCCCGGGGACCCGCGGCCCTTCGCGGGCGTGCCGATGGCCATCAAGGACAACCGGCCGGTGGCCGGGATGCCCCTGAGCATGGGCAGCAACCTGTTCGCCGGCGTCGTCCCGCGCCACGACTCGTTCGGGGTCCGCCGGCTCCGCGAAGCGGGCTTCGTGTTCGTGGGCAAGACGACGATGCCCGAGATGGGCATCCTCCCCACCACCGAGACCCGCCGCTTCGGCCCGACCCACAACCCGTGGGACCTGGACCGCACCCCGGGCGGCTCCAGCGGCGGCTCCGCGGCCGCAGTGGCCGCCGGAATGGTCCCGATCGCCCACGGCAATGACGGCGGTGGCTCGCTGCGGATCCCCGCCGCCTGCTGCGGGCTGGTCGGACTGAAGGCGGCGCGGGGACGGGTGTCGGTCGGGCCCGAGGCGGGCCAGAGCTTTCTCCTCTCCGAGGGCGTGCTGACCCGGGATGTGGCCGACACAGCGGCCGCGCTCGACGTCCTGGCCGGGTACGAGCCGGGGGACGCCACCTGGGCTCCGTCCCCACCGGCGGACTACGTCTCGCTGTCAACGCGCCCGCTGGGGGGCCTGCGGATCGGGCTGGCCCTGAATCCCCCGCTCGACGGGGCCACGCTTGACCCGGTGTGCGAACGCGCCGCGCGGGATGCCGCCTCGCTGCTGGCTTCCCTCGGCCACGAGGTCGAGGAGATCGTCCCGCCCTGGTCGGGGCTCGACCTGCTGCCCGACTTCACCCGTGCCTTTGGCCCCGGCGTCTCGATGACCACCCTGATCGGCGGCAAGCTGGCCGGCCGCGAGCCCACTCCGGAGGATGTCGAGCCGCTCACCTGGCTGATGTGGGAGCGGACGCTGGCTCAGGACACGCTGACCCTGCTGAGCGCCCAGGCCCGGCTCGAGTCCGTGGCCCGCGACGTCATCACGTTCCTGGCCCCCTACGACGCGGTGATCACGCCGGCGCTGGCCCGGCCCCCGGTCCCGATTGGCGAAATCCACGGCCTCGGCCCCGACCCAGAGGGCAACTACCGGCGCTCGGGCGCGTTCACGCCGTATACCGCGATGCTGAACGTGACCGGGCAGCCGGCCATCGCCCTGCCGCTGTATCAGTCCGAGGACGGCCTGCCGATCGCCGTGCAGCTGATCGGGCCACCGGCGCGGGAGGAGGTCCTGCTCCAGCTCGCCCTCCAGCTCGAGGCCGCGCTGCCCTGGGCCGACCGGCACCCGCCGCTGGCCTGAGCGCCGCGCCCGCCGCTGGTCTGACCGCCGCGCCCGCCGCTGGCGGACTCGCGCCCTCTGGCTGGCCCCGCCGCGCCCGTACCTAGCCGACCCCGAGCACGGCGCGCATCGGCTTGGGCACCACCCCGAGGCGTTCGGCATCCGCCGTGCCGTGTCGGGAGACCAGCGGCACGTCGAGCAGCTGGGCCTCGTCCCACGTGGCGAACGCGGTCGGGCCGCCGAGCAGCTCGATCAGCTTCAGCAGCCGCCGGGCTACCCGGACCGGGACCCTGACGATCCGGCGCTGGCGATGGAAGGAGCGCAGCGCGGTCTCGACGATCTCCCGGTGGGTGAGCGTCTCCGGGCCGGCCAGCTCATAACGGGCGCCGACCGACTGCTGGGCGGCCGGGCCGCCGGGCAGTGCGGCCAGCACGCACTCGGCCACGTCCTCGGCCCAGATCGGCTGGAAGGCGGCCTGCCCCGAGCCCGGGATCGGCATCACCGGCAGCCAGGCCATGCGGGCCAGGAGGTTGAGATAGGGGTCGCTGGGCGAGTACACGATCGACGGGGCGAACACCGTGTGCTCGAGCCCGGACTCCACCACCGCCCGTTCGGCCAGCGCCTTGGCCCGCATCAGCCGGGCCGGGCTCCGGGTCGAGGCCCCCAGCGTCGAGAAGAACACGAAGCGCTTCACGCCCGCGCGCTCGGCGGCGCCGACCAGGCGCCAGGTGGCCACCCCGGCCAGCTCCTCGATCGAGCCGCCGGGCTGATCGCGGATCACCGAGGCCAGGTGGACGACCGAGTCAATCCCCCGCAGGGCATGGCGAAACGACAGGTGGTCGCCCAGGTCCCCCAGGGCGATCTGCACCTGCACCCGCTCGGGCCCGAGGCGGCGCGGATCGCGGACCAGGCACCGCACCGGGATGCCAGCGGCGACCAGACGCCGCAGCACGGCCCGTCCCACGGTTCCCGTCGCGCCGGTCAGCAGCAGCATGGCCGGAAGGCTATCGGGGGTGCCCCGAGGCCTCCGAGCGATGGCCCGGAGCCTACCGGCCGTGGTTTCCTAGAATGCCTCCCTCGCCGGTCCCGCCGGCCTCTCGTCACACAAGAAAGAGGATCCGACACCCATGGCCTACGTAATCGCCGAGCCCTGCATCGGCACGAAGGACAATTCGTGCGTGGAGGTCTGCCCGGTCGACTGCATCCACCCGACGCCCGATGAGCCCGACTACGAGAAAGTCGAGATGCTCTACATCGACCCGGAGGAGTGCATCGACTGCGACGCCTGCGTTGAGGCCTGCCCGGTCGACGCCTGTTTCGCCGAGGACCAGCTCCCCGACGAGTGGCAGAAGTACACCCAGCTGAACGCCCAGTACTACGCCAAGTAGCCCGGTCCGAGCCGTCGCCGCCTGTTTGCGGCCGCCTGCTTGCGGCCGCCTGCTTGCGGCCCGCGCTGGGGACCCCACCCACTCAGGCGCACACCCCGAGCCTTCAGCCGAGGTGCGCGAGGATTGGGCGGAAACCGGGCACTTCAGCGCGCACCCTGCGTGAACCGAGGTATGCGCAGGATTGGGCGGAAACCGGGCACTCCGGCGCGCACCCTGCGTGAACCGGCGAGGTGCGCGCAGAATTGGGCGGGACGCGTTCAAGGTCGCGACCGACGTCGTGCCGGGGCCGCACTGAGCCACCGACGCCGTGCTCAGGCCATCGGGAGCGACATGCCCGCCGGCTTGGGGGCCGCCGCCGGGGCGGGCTCCTGCATGACCGGCAGCTCGACCGGTGACAGGGCGATGAGCCCCCGCGCGCCCTGGCTCAGAGCCTGGGCGGCGGGATCATCGGGGTTGGAGAAGACCAGGGGCAGGCCCGAGTCGGACTGCTCGCGCAGGGCCATGGTCAGCGGGATCTTGGCCAGCAGGGGCACCTCGAGCTCCTCGGCCAGCAGCTGGCCGCCGCCCTCGCCGAAGATCTGAAAGCGCTCGCCGGACGGGGTGACGAAGCCGGACATGTTCTCGATCACGCCGGCGATCTCGAGCTTCAGCTTGGTGGCCATCTCGGCCGAGCGGCGTGCCACCTTCTGGGCCACCGGCTGGGGCGTTGTGACGAGTAGGAACTTGGCCTGGGGCAGCAGTTGGGCCAGCGTCATCGACACGTCGCCGGTGCCCGGGGGGAGGTCGATCAGCAGGTAGTCGAGCACCCCCCATTCCACGTCCTCGAGGAACTGCTGCAGGGCCTTATGGAGCATCGGGCCGCGCCACACCACCGCCGCGTCCTGCTCGACGAAGAAGCCGATCGACATCACCTTGATGCCGTCGTGCGCATTGATCGGAACGAGCTTGCGCTGCTCGTTGACCAGCGGGCGCTCGGTGCCCACGCCGAGCATCCGGGGCTGGGAGTAGCCCCACACGTCAGCGTCGAGCACGCCGACCTGCTTGCCGCCCGACGACAGGGCCGCGGCCAGGTTGGCCGTCACGCTTGACTTGCCCACCCCGCCCTTGCCCGAGCCGATGCAAATCACGTTCGAGACCTGAGCCAGTGCCCCCTCGGGCAGGGCGCCGCGGCCGAGCTTGCGGCCCAGGGCGCTCTTCTCGTTGTCCGAGAGCACGTCGAAGCTCACGTTGACGCCGCTCACTCCCTCGAGGTGGCCCACGGCCTCGGCCACGCCGGTCTGGAAGTGGCTGCGGATCGGGCATCCCGCCGTGGTCAGGCTGACCATGACTTCGACGACGCCATTGGCGTGGATCTCGATCGAGCGCACCATCTCGAGCTCGACGATGTCGCGGCGGAGCTCGGGGTCGATGACGGCACGCAGGGCTTCGGTGACCTGGTCTCTAGTCGGCATGTAATTCATTCAAGCAGGTCCGATTTGGCATCCGGACAGGCTCTCGGTGCGGGCTCGCGTGAAACCCCGCCGCCCTCGCCCGCGGTGCGCGATGATGGCGGCAACCAAGCCGGAGGGAGTCAATGATCGAGAACCGCACCATGCCCGACGCCGGCGTCATGCCGGTGCTGGTCTACGAGGACGTCGGCCAGGCCTGCGAATGGCTCTGCCGGGTGTTCGGCTTCCGGGAGCGCTGGCGGGCCGGGAACCACCGGGCCCAGCTCGAGATCGACGGCGGCGCGGTGATCCTCGGCGAAGCCCGCACCGGCGGGATCGGGGAGCCGGAGGCGGAGATGACCTTCGCGCCGCGAGCCGGCGCGACGGATCAGCCATTCGGTCATGGTCCGGGTGGCCGACGTCGACGGCCACTTCGAGCAGGCCCGGGACTGCGGGGCGGAGATCCTCCAGGCACCGAAGGACTTCCCCTATGGCGAGCGGCAGTACAACGCGGTCGACCTCGGGGGCCACCACTGGACCTTCTCCCAGTCGATCGCCGACGTCGCACCCGAGGACTGGGGCGGGCGCACGGCCGATTGACGGTTGCTCTGCGCGCTTCAGAGGCGGATACTCACGGGCACTGTGCGTCGCGCGATCGTCGCCGGAGTGGTCGTAATCGCTCTCGCCGTGACCGGAGGGCTGGCCCTGGCCAGCCCGAGCCACCGCCCGGCGGGTCCCGCGGATCGGGCGAGTCGGGCGGGCACCGTGCTCACACCGAGCGCGCTGCCCCAGCGCCTGGCTCCCCTGCGCCGGAGCCTCGACGCCTATCTGGCCCAGGCCGTGACCCGGCCGCGCCCGCTCCTCCCCCCGAGGCCGCACTCGCTCACAGTGCCGCACGTCCTCGTGCCCGGGCCCACGGCCTGCGAGGTCGGAATGGGGCGCTGCTCGCTGACCCCGTGCGTCCAGTTCACCGCTCAAGCCGCCGCTTCGCTCGTACTGACCCCCGGCGTCGTGACCGTCCCGGGTCCCACCGCACCGCGCTGCCTGCCCGGCGCGCCGCGGTCCGTATCCGTGGGGATCAGCGCCCTGCCCGTGGTCACCCCCCGTTAGTACGACCTAGCGGATCCGCGGGGCCAGCTGCTCGCCGAGCAGGGCCACGGCATCCAGGTCGTCGTGCAGCAGCTGCTGGCACATGACGCGATCAACCCCGGCCGCGCGCAGCGCGAGCAACTGCTCGGCGGCGTCCTCCACGGTGCCGACGATCCAGCCCGCGGGCGGATCCGCGAGCAGGCCCTCCGGGTCGGCGCCCATCTTCGCGCCCAGACGGCGGGTGCGCTCGCGAAGCTCGGCCTCATTCGAGCCGGCCAGCACTCCGGTCATGATCGAGAACCGCAGCGGCTCGCGCCCGGCCTCCGCGCATGCGCGGTGAACCCGTTCGCGCCGCTCGCGAATGTCGTCCAAGGTCGGGAACACTGTGTTGTATTCGTCGGCGTAGCGCGCGGCTAGCCGGGCGCTACGCGGCCCCGCGTTACCACCCATGATGAGCGGCGGGTGAGGCTGCTGCACGGGTTTGGGCTGGGCCTCGAGGGTGTCGAGCTGGTAGTGCTGGCCGCTGAAGGAGAACGTGGTCTGCCCCCAGGCCCCAAGCACCACCTGGAGCTGCTCCTCGAGCACGTCCATGCGCGTGCGCGTGGACGCGTACGGGAAGCCGTAGGCGGCGTGCTCGCGCTCGTGCCAGCCCGCGCCCAGGCCGAGCTCGATCCGGCCGCCGGAAATGTGATCAGCGGTGGTCGCGACCTTGGCCAGTTGCGAGGGGTGGCGGAAGGTGGCCGGCGAAACCATCGTGCCCAGGCGGAGCTCGCTGGTGATCGCGGCCAGGCCGCACAGGGTCGCCCAGGCGTCCAGCGAGCCGCGTTCCGGGTGCTGGCCGTCCAGGTTCATGTAGTGGTCAGAGCGGAACAGAGTCCCAATCCCGTGACGCTCGCAGGCCTCGGCCAGCGCCACCCACTCGGGCCAGCTCACGCCCTCCTGGCCCTCGATCATCAAGCACAGATCCACTGAAGGCGACCCTACCCGGTCACCGGAGGTATGGCTCAGTTCGGAGTACGAACTTTAAGACCGACCGGGGCGCCACTTGCGTGACGCCCCGGCGGTTGAGGGAGGAGAGGGTGCTGCATTCGCTGACCCGTAAATCGAGGCCGGCGAACCCAACCCGCGGGCGGCGCTCTCCGGGGCGCCGGGCGGGGGAAACTGGTCTAGGAGACCGTGATGCGATCCGACGCGTCGGAGACGAGCTTCTCGACGCGCGCCCCGAGGGGGTTGGAGCGGATGTCGCGCTCCACCCGGCGACGGTTCTGCGTCACCGTCCGCTCGACGCGGTTGCGCCGCTGGCGCAGCTCGCGCTCGAACTTGGTCCGGGTGCGGCGAATCTGCCGCTCGAGGCGGTTGCGAGCGGTGACGCCGCGGCGCTCGTAGCGCTTGAGCTCACGCTCGACCGAGGCGCGGGTGCGATAGCGCGTGCCCAGACCCTTGACCGTCGAGACCAGGTTGTCCCGGGCCAGCAGGCTGGCACCGACCGGCACGAGCACGGCGCGCTCGGCGATCTGCTGCGCCTGGGTGATGTACACGCGCGACTCAGCGGTGGTCGCGCTCCCGGCCTGGCGGGCAGTCGTACTGGCTGTCCTGGCCGTGCGCTTGGCGTTCGAGCGCGTGCTGGCCGTGGTGCGGCGAGCGCTCGCCTTGGCACTCCGCGTCGTGCGCGTGGCGTTGGCCTTGGTGGCCGTGGCCGACTTGCGCGCGGCGTTTCGCTTGCGTGTGGCGGCGGCCTTCTGGCCGCGGGTCTTGTTGGTGTCGCTGGTGGTAGCCATTGTCGTGGCCTCACTCCCATCGTTTTTCTAATTTGATCGAACACATGTTTGTAAACCGGACCGCCAAACCGGTTACATTCGAGGCATAAAAAGATGAGCGCGCCCCCCACCCGCTACACGCAGAGCGCCGAGGCCAGCATCGCCTACCAGACGCTGGGGGACGAGCCGTGTGATCTCGTCGTGATCACGGGCCCGGCCTCGCATCTGGAAATCCTCTGGGAGGAGCCCGGCACGGCCCGCACCTTCCGGCGCATGGCCGAGTTCGCCCGCCTGATCATGTTCGACCGCCGAGGGACCGGTCTGTCCGACGCGACCGGCGAGCCCCCGACCCTGGAACAGCAGGTGGATGATCTCCGCTCCGTCCTGGCCGCGGTCGGCTCGGAGCGCACGGCGATCATCGGCGGGGGCGATCTCGGCCTGTCGGCACTGTTCACCGCCACCTACCCGGAGATGGTCAGCTCCCTGGTCCTGTCCGGCGTGGCCGCGGACGGCCGCCACTGGCTCGACGGGAGGGCGCGGACTGACGTGCTCGAGGCCATCCAGCGCAGCTGGGGCGACGGTGCGCTCGTCTCCCTCTACGCCCCGAGCCAGGCCGGCAATCCCGAGTTCGTGGCCTGGTGGGGGCGCCTGCAGCGCTCGGCGCTCAGCCCGGGGATGGCCCGGCGGCTCATGCAGATGAGCATGCAGACCAGCCTGCGCGATGTCCTGCCCACGATCCAGGTGCCCACACTGGTCTGCCATGCCAGCGGCGACCGCGTGGTCCCGGTCCAGTACGGGCGCGAGGTAGCCGAGTTGATCCCCGGCGCGCGTTTTGTCGAGTACCCCAGCGAGGACGCCTACGGCTGGACCGATCTGCCCTTCCTGGCCGAAGTCGAGGAGTTCATGACCGGCCGGCGCTCCGCGCCGCGCATCGACCGGGTGCTGGCCACCGTCCTGTTCACCGACATCGTCGATTCGACTCAGCGGCTCTCGGCCGTGGGCGACGCCCGCTGGCGCGAGCAGCTGGCCGAGCACAACCAGGTCGTCCGCGACGCCCTGCGCCGGTGGCGGGGCAATGAGGTGAAGACCAGCGGAGACGGCTTTTTGGCCACTTTCGACGGACCGGCCCGGGCGGTCAGCTGCGCGGCGGAGATCGTCGACCGCGTGCAGCCCCTCGGCCTGAACGTGCGGGCCGGCGTCCACACCGGCGAGGCCGAGCTACGCGAGGACGACGTGGTCGGGATCGCCGTGCACATCGCCGCGCGGATCATGGCGCAGGCCGGCCCCGGGGAGGTACTGGCCTCGAGCACGGTCAAGGACCTCGTTGTCGGCTCCGGTCTGCGCTTTGCCGACCGGGGTGCGCACCGGCTGAAGGGCGTCGAGGACGAATGGCGCCTGTTCGCGGTGCAGAACGGGGGCGGCTGACCTGGTGCTCAGGCCGCGCCGGCGGCGGCCTCGGGCAGCCCGCCATCGAGCCCGACGCGACGCAGCCAAGCGGGAACGTCACGCAGCTCATCCAGCGTCGGGAGCGCCTCGGGTCCGCTGAACACGTGCTCGAGGCCCCTGGTGCCGGCCCGGGCCACGACGGCGTCGCAGAACGCCTTGCCCTGCTCGTACTGGCGCATCTTGAGCTCGAGCCCGAGCAGCTTGGCGAACAGGCGGGACAGCGTCGACTGGGTCTTGCGCCGGCGGTCAAGCGCCTCGCGGAGCTTGGGCAGCGAGGGCAGGAGGTCTGGGGCGACAGCATCCATCACGTGCTCGGCGTGGCCCTCGATCACCGCCATCACGGCCTGCACGCGGTCAAAGGTCTCGCGCTCGGCCTTGCTGGTGAAGATCGAGATCAGATCCCCGCTGCGCAGGGCGGCGACGACACGCTTGACTTCGGACCCGTTGGGGATGCGCAGCTTGCGCTCGGCGTCCATACGCAGCTCGGCCTTGCCCAGCAGCTCCCGCACCAGCCCGGCCAGGTGGCCGTGCAGCCAGGGCACCCCGGTGAACTGGACGGCATGGGTCACCTCGTGCAGCGCGACCCAGGTCATGAACTCCTCCTCCTGGGCCCCGAAGGACTCCACCGCGTGCCCCAGGTTGGGCATCACGAACAGGAGCCGCGGGGGACTGGCCTCGACGCTCTCGTCGAGCAGCACCAGCTCGTACTGGCCGAGCACGCGCTGGGCGAGATAGCCGAGCACGACTGCAACCTCTGTGGTGACCACGAAGCCCAGCGTGAGCTGCAGAGCCGGTTTCAGCGGCCCGGCGAGCGTCCCGGAGGCCCGATCGAGGACCGGGTCGAGCAGCTGCCGCATGGCCTTGATGTTGGTCTGGATCCATTCCCGGCGCTCGATGCCCTCCGGCGGCGGGAGGGCCGTGACCGGGTGAAGGCCCGTGTAGGCCATCACCCGGCGCTCTGACTCAGCGGCCAAGGCATCCAGATCGGCCTTTGGCGCCGGCGCGTTGCCGCTCCCGGCGACGTAGGCGGCGAGCTTCTCGGCCAGGATCCAGTCGATCATGCTTTGACCTCCGTTAGCTCGCGCAGAGCCTGCTCTGAGCGCGCCGCGACCAGGGGCGAGCTCGGGGATGTGTCCATGGGTGCGCCGAGCGGATCCGCGAAGGCCGTGAAGCTGACCCGGCCGCCGGCCTCGCGCACGATCAACTGACCCGCGGCGGCGTCGACTCCGCGCGCGCGGCTCAGCGTGAGCATTCCGTCGAACCGGGCGCCGGCCACCTGGCACAGGGTCCCGGCGATCGTGCCCAGTGCCCGCAGCCGGTGGGCGCGGGGCTCCAGCGCAGCGATGCTGCGTGCCACCCAGCGCGGATCGGCCGACTCGATACCGACCAGCTCGAGCCGGCCGTCAGGGTCGCGTCGCTCGGCCGCCTCGGGGTCGAGCCGCTGCCCGTCGCGGAACGCCCCCTGACCCCGGTGCGCCCACCACTGTTCCCCGGAGCCGAAGTCGTGCACGAATCCGAAGGCCACGTCCGCGGCCGTCGGGCCGTCGGCGACGGCCACCGAGAGGGCGTAGTGGAGGGCATCGCGCTTGGCGTTCAGGCTGCCGTCGATCGGGTCGATGATCACCCGCACGCCTGGGTCCCCGTAGTCGATCTCGCCCTGCTCCTCGGACACGGCATGGAACCTGAAGCCGTCGGCGTGCAGCGCGTCGAGCTCGGCCACGACCACCGATTCGGCGTCCCGATCGATCACCAGCGTGCGGTCACCGCCGCTCCCGCGCGTACCGGTCTCCCGGGCCCGGTCGGCGGTCTCCGGGGCGGCCGCGAGGATCGCTTCGAGACCGGCCACGGCCCGCCGGCACGCCCCCAGCCAGTCCGCCTGCAGTGCCGTGTCGGTGAGAGTCATTCCCGACCTATGCTGTCAAACGGTGGGCGAGCACTCTGAAAGTGGCTTCGGGCCGGGGGAATTGGATCTCCTGGCCTCGCTCGGCGACCGCGACCGGCTCCTCGACGGGCTCGCGCCCGAGCAGCGCGCTGCGGTCACCCACCGCGGAGCGCGACTGATCGTCTGCGGAGGGGCCGGGACGGGCAAGACCCGGGTGATCGAGACCCGGCTGCGATGGCTGGTCGCGTCGGGCGCGGCGCCCGAGCAGATCGGTCTCCTGGTCCCCACCGCAGCGCGCACGGCGGCGGCGCGGGAACGGCTCGAGACGGCGCTCGAGACCGCCTACGACGAGCTTCACCTGCTCACACCCTCAGAGCTGGCCCTGCTGATCCTGAACCGGGCCGGGACCGAGGTCGACCCCAGCGTGGCCGCACTGGGCGCTGGGGACCGCCTGGCCATGCTGGTGGCACGGATCGACGATCTGTCACTACGCCACCACGACTTCGGCGGCCGGCCCACCGCCCTGCTGGCCGGCTTCGTGCGCCGAATCGACCGGCTGAAGGCCGAGCTGGTCACGCCCGAGGAGTACGCGCGCTGGGCCGCCGCGTTGCCCGACGATTCTCCAACCGGCGAGCTCGAGCGCGAGTTCGCCGAGGTCTACCGCTCGCACGAGGCGATGCTGGCCCAGGACGGCGCGCGCGATGCCGGGGACCTGATCGCCGACGCCCTCTCGCTGGCTCGCCGCCAGCCGGCGCTGGCCCGCCGCTTCACCCACCTGCTGATCGACGATGCCCAGGAACTGGACCTGGCGCCGGCGGCGCTGGCCGTCGAGGTCGGTGCGCCGGGCTTGACCGTGGCCGGAGATCCCGACGGCGCGGTGCGGCGCTTCCGAGGAGCCGGGGCGGCGCGGATGGCCGGCTTTGCCGCCGCGGGAGCTGAGCAGATCACCCTGCGAGGAAGCCGGCGCTGCCCGGATCGAGTGTGGAAAGCGGCTCGCGCCGCGCTGGCCGCCGGCGGGGGCGCAACTGGGGACGGGGGCTCGGCGACGGATCCCGCCCTCGTCGGCGGCGGAGCCCTCGAGCTGTGGCGGTGCGCCAACGAGCGCTCGCAGGCCCAGGCGGTGGCCGTCGACATCGAGCACCTGGTCACTCGCGTCGGCGTGGCGCCGGGACGCATCGCCGTGCTGGTCGCGGATATAGCCCACGAGGGGCAGGCGGTCGGAGTCGCGCTCGAGGAGCGGGCCATCGCGCACCGGCTGGTCGGCGAGGCGGCCTTCTTCCAGCGGGCCGAGATCCGCGACCTCCTGGCCTGGCTTCGCCTGCTCGCCGATCCGACCGATGCCGCCGCGGTCGTCCGGGCACTGGCCCGGCCCCCGATCGAGCTCCGCTCGGTCGACATCGCCCGCTGCACCCAGATCGCTCGTCGCCGCAAGCTCGACATGGTGGCCGCGCTGGCCGCGGCGCTCGAATCGCCGCAGGTCCCACCCGAGGCCCGGGAGCGGATCCGGGTCTTCCTGAAGCTCTACCGCGCCGGGCTGTCGGCCATCGACACGATCCGCCCTGACCTCTACGTGCACCGCCTGATCGACCGGCTGGGCCTGCGACGCCAGCAGCTGTTCGCTGCCCAGGCCGACGTGGTGGCCCGGTTGCGGGCCGTGGCCGGCTTCGGCGAGCTGGCCGCCGCCTTTGTGCGCCGCTCCCCCCAGGCCACGCCCCGGGAGTTCGCTCGCTCGATCGCTGCCGTCGCCGACTTCGGCTTGCGCGAGCAGGAGGAGCCCGAGCTGGCACGACCGGCGGAGGTTCAGGTGCTGACCCTGTCCGTCGCGGGGGGCGTCGAGGCCGATCACGTCTACGTTCTCGGCCTTCACGCCGGGCTGGCCGCGCCGCGTCCCGAGCCGATCCCGGACGCGCTCCTGCGCGAGGAGCTCCCGCCCGACTCCGAGGCCGGGCAACAGCTCGCCCTCGGCCAGGCCCTGTACGTCGGCTTCAGCCGGGCGCGGGAGCGGCTGGTGCTCTCCTTCCCGAGCGCCGACGATCGCGGGGCGGCGCTCCGCCCGTCGCCGTTCCTGGACGCGGCCGCGGCCGAGCTGGGCGCGGTCTGGGCCGAGAAGGAGGAGGAGCTGTTCGGGCCGGCTGAGGCGCTCCATTCCACCTACCGGTTGATGCGCGACGAGCTGCTGGCCGGGACGGCCCGGGCCGGCGGCCGGCTAAGTGAATTGCGCTTCGACACCGATCTCGACGTCTCCCACGCCGTAGTCCGCTACCTCGAGCTGCTCAAGCTGGCCGCCCTGATCGCCCGGCCCGAGGACCAGAGCGTGGCCGAGTCGCTGCGCGACGTCAATTCCCGAATCCTCCAGGCGGTCACCTCCGAGCAGCGGGAGATCTTCACCTCCTCGGCTCTGGACGACTACCTGCTCGACACCGAGCGGGACGCGCGCCGGCGCGCCCAGGCCGTCGTGGCCCGCGATGAGCCCTCGCTCGAGCCCTTCCTGCCCCGGCGCGGTGAGGGCGTGGTGCTCTCGGCCTCGGACATCGATACCTACCGGACGTGTCCGCTGAAGTACAAGTTCGCCCGCGTGTTCCGGATCCCGCAGGAGCCGACGATTCACCAGCGCTTCGGGATCCTGGTCCACCAGGTGCTGGAGCGCTTCCACGCCCGCGAGTCCTCGACCCTGCCCGAACTGCTCGGGCTGCTCGACGCCGGTTGGCGCCGCGGTGGGTTCGGCGACTCCGAGGAGGAGCGCCAGCTGCGGGGCAAGGCCTCAGGAGCGCTGACCCGCTACCACGAGCGCTTCCAGTCCGAGGACACCCAGCCGGTGTGGTTCGAGCGCTCGTTCACCTTCAAGCTCGGACGCCACCTGCTGCGCGGGCGCGTGGATCGGGTCGACCGGCTGCCCGATGGAGCCTATGAGCTGATCGACTACAAGACCGGCCGCCCCAAGAGCGCCGACCAGCTGGCCGACGATGTTCAGTTGTCGTTGTACGCCGTCGGGGCGCGGGAGGCCTGGCGCCTGGAGACCTCGCGCCAGGCCTACTACTACCTGCTCGACGACGCCAAGGTGGCCGTGCCCTCAGGCGGGGAGCGCGACCGCGCCGACTGGGTCTGTGATGTCGCCACCGAGGTGGCCGAGGGGATCCAGTCCCAGGGCTTCGAGCCGACGCCGTCGTTTGGCGCCTGCTCGATCTGCGACTATCGCCTGGTCTGTCCGGCCGCGGAGCGCTGAGGGCTCGGCGGGACGGCGCCAGTGGATTCCGGGAAGGGGATCCAGAAAAGGAGAGGGACTTGAACGATCAGATCACACGACGCGGGCTGTTGGCCGCGGGAGCCGGGGCCGGACTGGGCGCGTTCGCGGGCAGCGGCGTACTGGAGGCGCTGGCCAAGACCAAGCCTCGGGCTCCTGGCCTGGACGGGGTCGAGCACATCGTCGTCTTCATGCAGGAGAACCGGTCGTTTGACTCCTACTTCGGGACGCTGCGCGGGGTACGTGGCTTCGATGACCCACACGCCCTGCGCCTGCCCGGCGGACGGTCGGTCTTCCACCAGCCCGATCCGCTCAATCCGGACGGCTACGAGCTTCCCTTCCACCTCGATACCCGCACGACGAGCGCAGCTTGCGCGCCGTTCCTCTCGCACGCCTGGGATGTGCAGCACCGGGCCTGGGCGCACGGGGCCATGGACGACTGGCTCCCGGCCCACCGGGCGGCGGACGGGAACGCTACCGGGCCTCTGACGATGGGCTACTACCGGCGCCAGGACGTCCCCTTCTACTACGCGCTGGCCGATGCCTTCACGATCTGCGACGGCTATCACGCCTCGGTCATCGGCCCGACCGATCCGAACCGCCTGTACATGTGGACCGCCACGATCGATCCCGGCGGTCATCACGGCGGACCGGTGATCACCAATCCGGCGGGGACCCCCAGCTACACGTGGACCACATACCCGGAGCGGCTGCAGCGAGCCGGGATCAGCTGGCGGATCTACCAGCAGAAGGACAACTTCGGCGACAACATGCTCGCGCTGTTCAAGCGCTTTCAGGACGCCCCGACCAGCTCACCGCTCTACCAGCGCGGCATGGCCGACCAGGGCCCCGATGCCTTCGCCGAGGATGTCGCCCGCGACCGCCTGCCGCAGATCTCCTGGATCGTGGCACCGGCGATCGAATCGGAGCATCCCCCATTCACGCCGACGGCAGGAGAGCAGCTCACACTGAGTTACCTGCAGGCCCTGGCCGCCCATCCCAAGGTGTGGCGCAAGACGGCGTTCCTGCTCACCTGGGATGAGAACGACGGTTACTTCGACCACGTCCGGCCGCCCACGCCGCCCCGCGGAACCCGCAACGAGTTCGTCGGCGGGCTCCCGATCGGGCTCGGCTTCAGGGTCGGCATGCTGGTCATCTCCCCCTGGAGCGCCGGCGGCTACGTGTGCAGCCAGACCTTCGACCACACTTCGATCATCCGGCTCATGGAGAAGCGCTTCGGCGTCCGGGAACCCAACATCACCCCGTGGCGGCGCCGGACCTGCGGCGATCTGACCGCGGCCTTCGGGTTCGGCCAGCACCCGAGGCGCTTCCCGCACGTGAAGGCCAAGCCCCCCAGCGTGGCGTCCACCCAGGAGGGCTGCAGCACCCTCCCCGTCCCGACCGTTCCCCACGTGCAGCGCATGCCCAAGCAGGAGCCGGGCACCCGACCGCGGCGGGGGCCGCGGCGTTAGTCGTGGGGCGGCACGTGGGTGTGTCCGGGCCGGGGGGTCGGGCACCGGCGGTACCCTCGGTGGCGTGCGGCCGGCGCTTCCTCGGGCGATCGCAGTTGGCGTCACGCTCCTCGCGGTCACGGTTTCCGCGGCGACGCTGAGCGGCTGTGGCGGCTCCCAGACCCATTCGGGTCGGCCGAGCTCCACTGCCCGATCGGCTTCGATGACCACCTCGTCCTCAGCGTCGGCGGCTCCCCCGGCGCGGGGTTCGGCGCCGGGCCTCGAGCGCGCGGTGATGAAGTCGGCTGGGGCCCCGCACCCCGCAGAGGTCTCGTGCCGCGCCGAGAGCGCGTCCGAACGCGAGAGGTCGCCGTTCGGGCCAACCGGCGGATCGGTCTACGCGTGCTCCCTAACCGTGCACGGGAACCTGGTGCCCTACGACGTCCAGCTGCTGCGCAACGGGTGCTTCGTGGCCGAGCGCCGCCGGCCCGGGAAGGCGATCTACGGTTGCGGAGCCGGGATCCCGGCCCGAACGCGCGCGGGCGCCGGGAGGACCTAGCCGCGCCCCCGGCGCTTCCGGGCCCGAGGCCGGAAGCCTAGACCGGGCCGGGCCCCTCGCCGCCGCGCTGGCGCAGGAAGCGCTGGAGGTCGCGCGCGATGGTCTCCCCGGAGGGCAGGGAGGTGGGCACGTCGTCGGACTCCTCATTGGCCGCCTGCTCGAGGCGCTCGACGAAGGCCTGCACGTCAGGATCGCTTTGAACGGCCACGTTGACCTGCCGCTCGTAGTCGGCCGAAGCGATCTCGAGCTCTGAACCGTCGACGGCCACCCCGACCAGGCCCTCGAGCTTGCGGACCAGGGCCAGGGCGGCTTTGGGGTTCGGAGTCGCGGCGATGTAGTGGGGGACCGCGGCCCACAGGCTGGCTGAGGGCAGCCCGGCCTGCTGGCAGGCGGCGTGGAGGATGCCGACGATGCCCGTCGGACCCTCGTAGGAGGACGGGGCCAGACCGAGCCGCGCGACCAGGGCCGGATCGGAAGTCAGTCCGGTGACCGAGATCGGCCGTGTGTGCGGCACGTCGGCCAGCAGGGCGCCCAGCGTGACCACGAGTTGGGTCCCGAGCGCCTCGGCCAGCTCGATGACCAAGTTGCTGAACGTCCGCCAGCGGAAGGAGGGCTCCGAGCCGGCGAGCAAAATCAGATCGCGCGGGGCGCGGGGCACGCGGGCCTCATAGAGCTCGACCGCGGGCCAGACGATCTCCCGGGCCTGGCCGTCCATCATCTTCACGCGCGGGCGTGTGGCCTGGAAGTCGTAGAACTCCTCGGGGTCGATCGTGGCGAAGCGACGGCCGCCAAGGGCCGAACCGACGTACTCGATCGCGCTCGAGGCGGCGTCGGCGGCGTCGTTCCAGCCCTTGAAGGCGCAGATGAGGGCGGGGGCACGAAGACCGTCCGGGCGGTGCTCCCATTGCAGTGGCTGCATCCGACTCACCATAGATGATGGGTTAATCGGCTCCTCGGATCCCACCGTGCTCGAAGTCAGCGCCCTGCGGCCCGGTCAGGACGTGATCGGCGTGTTCGCGTGCAGCCGCAAGGACCGTCTCATGACCCGCGGTGGCTCGCCGTACCTGGCGCTGGAGCTGCGGGACCGTTCCGGGGCGGTGCCGGCCCGGGCGTTTCAGAACGCCGACGCGCTGGGGTCGCTGTTCGAGCGTGGCGATGTGGTGCGGGTGCGCGGGCGGGTGGAGCGCTTCCGGGACGAGCTCGTCCTCGAGGTGACCGAGGTGGCGCGTGTCTCTGAGGCCGAGGGGCTGGATCCAGCGCGCTTCCTGCCCACCGCCTACCGGGACCTCGATGAGCTCGACGGCTTCCTCGAGCATCTGGCGGGCGAGGTTTACGACCGCGGCTACCGGGGACTCCTCGACGGCTTGCTGGGCGACGCCGCGTTGCGCGAGGCCTGGCGGCGGGCCCCGTGTACGCGCGCGGGTCATCATGCCTACCTGGGTGGGCTCCTCGAGCACACGGTGGCCGTCGCCACGCTGGCCTTTGAAACCTGCCAGCTCCACCCTCGGCTGAACTCGGACCTGCTCCTGACCGCGGCGCTCGTTCATGACCTGGGCCGGACGCGTGAATTCACCTATGGAGCCGAGATCGGCCTGACCGAGGAGGGCCGCCTGCTCGGCCACCTGGTGATCGGCTCCCGCCTGGTCTCGGACCGAGCCGGCTCGCTGGCCGAGGCGCCCCGGCTGGCCCTGCTCCACTGCGTGCTGGCCCACCACGGCCCCGGGTCGGCCCCGGGCGGGCGCTTCGCCTCGCCCGAGGCCCTGGCCCTGTTCCGCCTGAACGCGCTGGACGCGACGGTCAAGGGCGCGCTCGAGCACGGGCTCGACTAGCCCCGGGCCGCCGCTCGTTCCCCGCGAGCCCCTTCGTCCCCCCGGGGCGGCCCTGGTCCAGAAAGCGTCCATATGGTTCGTTTTCCCGACCAGCGCCCGACACCTCGATCCCAAATCTCGCGGGCGTAGGATCCGCGGCGGCGCGGCAGGGGCCTGGTGGCCTATCCGGTCTTCAAAACCGGCAGGGCCGGGTTACCCCCGGCTTGGAAGGTTCGATTCCTTCGCCGCGTCGTGGCTGCAAATAAGGGGTTTCCGGGGTTTGCCTCGGTCTGGCTCGGGATCGCCGAAATGTAAATATGTCCCGAACATGTCCCGAAGGTCGGGTAGAGTTGGCGTATGGAGTCGGCTGGGACACCGCTTCCACCAAGCGGCCACGTCTTCCGCGTCGAGCGCAGGCGCGGTCGGGTCTGGTACGCCAAGTACCGCTTGCCGGACGGGCGGCAGGTCCAGAAGAAGATCGGGCCGGCGTGGTCGGGTCGTGGCCGTCCTGAGGCGGGCTTCCTGACAAAACGCCTCGCCGAGGCGTGGCTCCATGACGTCCTCGCGCAGGCCCGGCGCCCGGAGCTGCCGGGCATGGTGCAGACGGGGGCGACGGTCGCCGACGCGGCGGCGGAGTGGCTGCGCTACGTCGAGCACGATCGGGCGTGCAAGCCGTCCACGCTGACTGACTATCGCCACACTGCGGATCGGATCGTGCGCGACCTCGGTACCGAGCGGCTCGAGGACGTGACCCCTGAGATGCTCGAGCGGTGGAAGGTCACGTTGACCGTGTCCCACCGGACGGTCGCGAAGTACCTCGTGATCCTGCACGGGATCTTCCGTCGGGCGATGAAGGTGTGGGGGCTGCCTCGCAATCCGGCGGCGAGTGTCGAGCGGCCGCGCTTTCGTGTCTCCGATGATCTTGAGGCGTTCTCGCCCGAGGAAGTGTGGGCGTTGGTTCGTGCTGCCGGTTCCGAGCAGGACTCGTGCCTGTTCTTGACAGCAGCGTTCACCGGGCTGCGGATGGGCGAGCTCCTCGCGTTGGAGTGGCGTGACGTCGACTTCACTGGCGAGGCGATCCGAGTGCGGCGCAGCTACAACGTCCACGGCGGGCTCGGGTCCCCCAAGAGCGGCAAGGTCCGGTCGGTGCCGATGGTCCCTGACGTGGCCGCGCGCCTCGCTCGGCTCGCCGGCCGCGAGGACTTCGCCGAGCCCGAGGATCTCGTGTTCCCGGGGGCTTTCGGCCGCTTCCAGGACGCGTCGTCGATTCGCATTCGCTACCAGGCGGCGCTGGCGCGGGCGGCGCTGCGGTCGCTGCGCTTCCACGACCTGCGGCACACATTCGGCACCCTGGCGGTGCGGCGAGCGGAGGTTCCGGCGGTTCAGTCGTGGATGGGACACGCCGACATCCAGACGACGATGCGCTACGTCCACCACCGGGATCGCGGCGGCGAGGCACGCTTGCTCGCCGAGGCGTTCGCGACCGACGTGCCGATCATTCCGACGCTCGATGTGGAGGCGTGATCGGACCGACGGAAAGCCCGTATTTGCAGGCAGATGTCCGGAAATGTCCGCAAATGTCCGCAAGGTGCCCATCACGCCGGCCGGCGGGCGGTCGGAGTCGACGGCAAATCGCCTGTGGCCATGGGCGTTTCGCGCTTTTCCGGACGTCTGCAGACATTTTGAGCACAGCCTGTGCGTACAGTGTGGCCCTGCTGTCGGGGGGTGGCAGGGAAGCGTTGGGTATGTGGGGCTGGAGATGCGTCGCGGGGGACGGCAAGCGGCGGTCTTGACCCGGACATCGGTCGACGGTTGGAGCATCAGACGAGCCGATGGCCGTCGGCGATTAGAGGGCGATGGAGCGTTTGCTGTCGGGTGGCTGGCGCGGCGGTTCCTGTGGGCCGTGCGCGTGGTGCCTTGATCTCGCACGGACGCGAGATCCCCAGCGTCCCATTCCGCGCGCGGGCCGATGCGGATACGGGTGCGCGGTGGAGCGCGTTCTCATTTCCCGGGCTGGATGCCCGGGCTATCTCCGCGCGGAGATTCAGCTGTGGGGCCCGGCCTCACCACTTTCTCGGGGCCGGCCCCTGCGGTGACCGGACGAGTAGGGCGGGCGTCCTACGCGCTCCGTGCCCGCCGCTTCTGGTTTCGCCAGTGAGCGGCAGTCAGATCGAGAGTGCCGCAGCGGCTGCTCCTATGTCAAGTGAAGTTCGGTATTTGCGAGCGAGTGATCAACACGGTGGGGCGGCCCGGGGTCCTGGGTGGTGTAGAGCAGGCGCCAGATGCGGCGGGCGAGGTGGCGTTTGAGGCAGCGGATGGCTTCGAGCTTGGTCTTGCCCTCGGCGTGTTTGCGGGCCAGATAGGCGCGGGTGTCGGGGTCGGTGTTGGCGCGGGAGAGCGCGATGATGTGGAGCGCGCGGTTGAGCTGGCGATTGCCGCCGCGGTGCAGTCGGTGGCGTTGGGTCTTGCCGCTGCTGGCCGGGATGGGAGCGGTGCCGGCGTGACGGGCGAAGTGCCCGTCGGTCGGGAAGCGCTGAGCGCCGGCGGTGTGACCGATGATGATCGCGGCGGTCACTGTTCCGCAGCCGGGCTGGGCGGCCAGCTGGGGAGCGTGGGTGTCGATCAGAGCGGTGAGCTCAGCAAACAGCTGGCGTTCCTCGCGGCCGATCTCGGCGATTCGCTTGAGCAGCAGTCGAGCGACTCGCAGTCGCGGAGACTGAGGCAGCCGAGCGAGCTGCCGGGCGAGTCGGGCGCAGATCCGGGGGCCTTTGAGCGCCGCCTGGCCCAACTGGGTTTCCAGGTCGGGTGCGGCTGTGACCAGATGCCAGCGCAGCCGGTTGATCATCCGGGTGCGCTCGCTGATGATCTGATCGCGGTAGTCGCACAGCAGGCGGATCTCCATCGCGTGCTCATCGCAGAACGCCTGTGAAAAGCTCTCGATCCCGTCGCGCACGACGACCAGCGCGACCGCGCGCGCGTCGATCGGATCAGACTTGCCTGCCTGTCGAGAGGTCCTGCGGGCCTGGCCGGTCATCGCGGCGGGCACCCGGATCACCCGCTCGCCGGCAGCGAGCAGCGCCGCTTCCAGGCGCGCGGAGACATGCCGGCAGTCCTCGATCGCCCACACGCACTCTGCCTCCAGGCCGGCAGCGAACCGCAGTGCCTGCAACGCTCCCGCGTCACTGGCGGCGATCTGCAGCTGCCCGCGCACCGTGCCCGTCTGCCCGTCGACCGCGACCAGCATGTGGTTGCGCTTGTGAGTGTCTGCCCCAATCACGATCATGTGCGGCGTCCCTTCGTTTGAGCTTGACGAAGCGGACCTTCGGCGGACACCGCTCAGTCGGGGCGCAGCCACGCTCCTATCAAGTCACGCCGGCGGTCCTCGGTCGGTGACGGGCGACACAGCCAAAGTCAGTCAGACCACCTGGCCGACAGCGACAAAGAGAGTCAGCCCGCCACCGGCCGAGAGCCAAACCGACCGGTCGGACAACACCGATCCGGACCGCAGCCTCTCACTGAGCGACGAAGCAGCAGCCTGCCGAGCCTCGTCGCCGCTGCTGGCGCCCGGGCAAAGCAGCAGCAACGCATTACGATGCTGCTGGCGCGAGGGCAGCGTCTTCTGAGAACGGGAGCACGTTAAATGGTCAATGTGGCGGACACCGTTTGGCGGCGGTGGCGAGGTTTTGAAGAGACCAGGAAGGCGTCGCTGACGCTTCTGTTCTGTGGCGGCATGCCCCGACATGAGATGGCCGCGGCGATCGAGAGAGCGTGTGGGGAGGCGGTCGATCGTCTCGAGGATGCGCACGCGGATGGGGACGGTGATGGTGAGGAGTTTCGCGCTGGCGCGTGGCGGGTTGCGCTGTCGCCAGGCGGCGTGGCCCTCGAGATTTCCGAGGGTCCCGACGATTTCGAAGGTCTCGTATCGCTGATCGCAGAGGCGCTCGAACGCGAGGGCGTGCAGGGGACGTTCGACCTCCTGCCATCTTCGGTGTCTGAGCGGCCGGTAGAGATGCCGCTCATTGAGTGTCATCTCCGCATCGCCGGCGAACGCGTCGACACCCCCCGCCGCGCCGTCTGGCAGGCCGATCCCGATGCGCTGTGGCGTCTGATCCACGCTGGCGTTCAGTGGTGCCTGGCCAATCCTGATCGGATTGAGACGTCGATGTCGGTGAGCACGGTCCCGCGTTTTGCGGTCGATCCCGCCGATGACCTGGACGAGTTGCTGCGCGACGCGATCGACCGGATCGGGTACGGCTGGGGTTTTGATTTCGCCACCGCCGGAGAAGATCGGTGGCGGGTAATGGCCGTCCGGCCTCGCCGAGGCGATATCTCCCTGATTGAGGCGCACCCCGATCTGCTCGCAGCGGACATATGGCCCTCGGTGCTTGGAGAGCTCCGGACCTTCCTTGTCGAGAACAGCAGTGATCTGCCCTACGCGTTCGTGCGCCACGGCCGCTTCATGCTCGTGGCCTCATTCGGCGGGTCGCTCGCGCACGACTGGCCGCGACGCAAAGGCTTCCACGTCGAGCTAGAAGAAGAAGGACCCTACGAAGGCGCTTACGCCCCGGACGCCTTCGCGCTGCAACTCTTCGGCCCTGACTACGTCGGCCGGATCCCAGGCGGAGCCAACTGGCAGCACATCCCGGTAGGCGACGGCCACTGCCTACTGGCCCACCGCGATCCACAGGCGTGGTTTGAGACCTCGTTCACGCCAGCTCAAGGCGACCGCCGCCTCGCCGACCCACCAGCACCCGCCGTCCTGCGAGCAGCCCGCCAAGACTTCTCTGACCTGCTGTTTGTCGACGACCTCACAACCTGATCGACCGAGCGAAACAATGCACGTGGTATCCCCGAGATCCACGCGCGACGATACCTCGCGAACCAGCCCCACATTACCCCTCCACTTTGGGCTAACAAGGAAGCCAGAATGAGACGCGTCTGAGATGACCGCTCTTCACGAATGACCAGGCGTATCGCCGGCCCAGTTCTGCGGTGGCCTGCTTCTCCTTCGGGCCGTACCGGACCGAGAGCAGCAGCGTCGGGCTCGCAGCCGCCTGGGCGACAAGCGGGAAGCGTGCTCAGCCATCGACCGCTGCTGCGTGGCGATCATTGAGAAAGCGGACCACCCCATCGGCAGTCTCCTAGTGGAATGGCTCTCGGGCATATCCTGCCGACCCCGATGGCGCCGGACCGGCACTAGCCTCGGCGAGGGCGTTTTCGACATCGGCATCCATCGGAACCCGTTGGCTCTCGCATTTCGCTTTGAGTAGAGCGGCCCACCCGTCTAAACCGTAGAAGTCGGCGTACTGGTAAGGCACGATCCGGAGTCCGGAACCCCGTTTCGAGGACAGCTCCAGCGTGCCTACCGTTCGGCTTCCTCCAGGGTCAGCTCGCGACGTCCCGAGGGTCACCCGGTCGATGTCTGCGTAGCGGAGGGCGCGACTCGGCTTGCCCATAGCGGTTGCGACACGGACGCCCTCCGGTGTGATCCGCAGCGCTGTGACGACGTCATCCAAGATGAACCAGGCGGGCAGCCCGACAAGGAGTATCCAGTCAGCGATGGAGGCATCACCGATGCCGTTCGCGATCCCGCCGACGACTTCGAGGAGGATCAAGATGCACCCGATAATCGTGTGATTGCGCGACCGCACTCCGAACTTGCGTTGAGCCGACCGCTCGCCGCGAATCAACGTATTTGCGCTCATCACCCCTCCTATCGACGCGGCTCTCGCGGACCTAGAGCAGGAGAGGCAGATCGACAGAGTCGGTATGGGCTAGTTGCGGCATTCGGAGCCCCCACGACCAGACTTCCCCAACCACGAAGACCGAGTCGCTACACGAGCACGATCAGCGGCCGACGCGCTTCTGCTCCGCGTCCGCGGCGAGCCAAAGCGGCAGCCTGACCGAGAGTGCCGCAGCGGCTGCTCCTATGTCAAGTGAAGTTCGGTATTTGCGAGCGAGTGATCAACACGGTGGGGCGGCCCGGGGTCCTGGGTGGTGTAGAGCAGGCGCCAGATGCGGCGGGCGAGGTGGCGTTTGAGGCAGCGGATGGCTTCGAGCTTGGTCTTGCCCTCGGCGTGTTTGCGGGCCAGATAGGCGCGGGTGTCGGGGTCGGTGTTGGCGCGGGAGAGCGCGATGATGTGGAGCGCGCGGTTGAGCTGGCGATCGCCGCCGCGGTGCAGTCGGTGGCGTTGGGTCTTGCCGCTGCTGGCCGGGATGGGAGCGGTGCCGGCGTGACGGGCGAAGTGCCCGTCGGTCGGGAAGCGCTGAGCGCCGGCGGTGTGACCGATGATGATCGCGGCGGTCACTGTTCCGCAGCCGGGCTGGGCGGCCAGCTGGGGAGCGTGGGTGTCGATCAGAGCGGTGAGCTCAGCAAACAGCTGGCGTTCCTCGCGGCCGATCTCGGCGATTCGCTTGAGCAGCAGTCGAGCGACTCGCAGTCGCGGAGACTGAGGCAGCCGAGCGAGCTGCCGGGCGAGTCGGGCGCAGATCCGGGGGCCTTTGAGCGCCGCCTGGCCCAACTGGGTTTCCAGGTCGGGTGCGGCTGTGACCAGATGCCAGCGCAGCCGGTTGATCATCCGGGTGCGCTCGCTGATGATCTGATCGCGGTAGTCGCACAGCAGGCGGATCTCCATCGCGTGCTCATCGCAGAACGCCTGTGAAAAGCTCTCGATCCCGTCGCGCACGACGACCAGCGCGACCGCGCGCGCGTCGATCGGATCAGACTTGCCTGCCTGTCGAGAGGTCCTGCGGGCCTGGCCGGTCATCGCGGCGGGCACCCGGATCACCCGCTCGCCGGCAGCGAGCAGCGCCGCTTCCAGGCGCGCGGAGACATGCCGGCAGTCCTCGATCGCCCACACGCACTCTGCCTCCAGGCCGGCAGCGAACCGCAGTGCCTGCAACGCTCCCGCGTCACTGGCGGCGATCTGCAGCTGCCCGCGCACCGTGCCCGTCTGCCCGTCGACCGCGACCAGCATGTGGTTGCGCTTGTGAGTGTCTGCCCCAATCACGATCATGTGCGGCGTCCCTTCGTTTGAGCTTGACGAAGCGGACCTTCGGCGGACACCGCTCAGTCGGGGCGCAGCCACGCTCCTATCAAGTCACGCCGGCGGTCCTCGGTCGGTGACGGGCGACACAGCCAAAGTCAGTCAGACCACCTGGCCGACAGCGACAAAGAGAGTCAGCCCGCCACCGGCCGAGAGCCAAACCGACCGGTCGGACAACACCGATCCGGACCGCAGCCTCTCACTGAGCGACGAAGCGGAAGCCATCAGGACGGCAGCTGTCGGTCTCTGACGCTCGCATCCACGCGATAGCGCTCACGCGGTTTTCCCTGGGCGTGTTGCCGATCCGGCCGTCGGTGCTTATGCAACGGCGGACCACTGAGTGCGCCGCGTCGTCCCTGCGTCCTGAGCGGCCAAGATGCCGCCGGGCGATCGAACCAGGTGCGCCGGGCGGCGTTCAGAAGGCCGGCGCCGGCCTGGGACCGCAGTGCCGCAACTAGCTCAACTGGGAAGGCGGGTCGTGAGGGCGGTCGCGGGGTGTGTAGGTCAGGTCAATGACCTGGTTTGCGTCAACGTCTAGCGGGGGACCGACCGCACGATGCCTCCCTAGCCCGCCTTCTGATTGGATCTGTACGCGGTCCTCGGTTCGGCCGTCAGCGAGGACGATTGAGAATTCGTAACCCGTGCCGGGTCCGGCGCCGGGAGCCATCCCGACCATCCGCTCCGCCTTGGCGATCAGATCCCAGGTGAGACTGTTCTCCCGCTGTGGGACGCAAAGGTCGGCGAAGTGTGTGCGTGTGCTGGCGATCAGCCCCGGTGCGGGGAAGAGTTCGCCTCTGGCTTCTAGGACGGGATCCTGGGGCCCGAACCACAGCTCGGGTTGCCTGTGCTCGAGTAATAGTCGCCTCTCGGCCAGTTCGGTGTGCGTCCAATCAGGATGGTCGGCTGGTCGGGAGAAGTCCGGGCTGAGGATCTGCGCCGCGAAAAAGTCAGTGACTCGAGAAGCCTTAAATGGATGGTTGCCCGCGTTTCGGGGCCAGATTCTCCGAGGGTCGTGGATAGTGGGGTACATCCCGTCAGACGCCGAATGCATGTAGGCGTAATAGCTGGTGTCGGCGTGGTCGATGAGGAAGCTGCGGACCGCGGCCCGGGCCGGCTCGATCCACTCGGAGTAACCGCTTCGTCCTCCTTCAAGAACGGATATCGAATGAACCCACCCTCGATGGAGGATCGCTTGACGGAAGCCAGTCGACGACATGCTGGTCAGCCCGGCCCAGTCTGCCCGCTCTGGCAGGCTGGCGACGAGCTCCCAAGGGTCCTGGCCCGGCCTGACCGGCATTATTGGCAGGTCTTGGCAGAAGAGGAAGAGGGAAGCCCCGGCAGGGTGCTGGAGACACCAGGCGACCGCGTCCCTTGCGAGCAGCTCGAACCGGTCGAGGTCGGGGTCCGTCTCCTCCCTGTCTAACCAAACGTAGCCTCCGATGCTCTGGCGATAGTGGTACCACTCCGGAATTTCGAGTGGCGGCGGCTCATAGAGAACGATCGTGCCCGACGCACCGCGCCTGGTCAGCTCCGCTTGAATCGCGCTGAGGAGTTCCTCAAACGCTTCGGCCTTCTGGCCTGCGGTTATCAGAATTCCTTCTGCAACCGGCGCGACTTCCCACGCGCCTGCTCCGATCTCGTCCTCGCCGGGAGCCACCTCGTTTTGTCGGCGTTCGTGCTCTCGGAGGACGTGCCTCACCGCGAGGCGGACGTCCGCCGTAAGAGCCTCCGGTGCCGAGCGGGACTTGAGCAACAACTCGACGTACGGCTTCGAGGACTTGCCGGAGAGCTCCCGCCAGTAAGCCCACACGCCATTAGAGACCGTGACCATGGGTTAAGCATCGGTTGCTGATGCGCGATTACTTAGCCCGAAACAGTGTCGCCTGCGGGACGGACCAGCGCGGTCCGCCATCCCCCTCGGATCGAGAACCGGCAGCGCCGCGTCTCCACGTAGATCTGGCGCCGCTACAGCACCGGCTGGCTCCTGAGTTTCATTCCGGCAGCCCTCCACGACTGCTACATTCACGCACCACCGGCACCCAAATCGGTCGGCAGTGCCGGCGACCGGAGTTCTCCTTCGGCTCAGCCAAGGCCCAGAGCAGCAGTCAGCCGCGCGAGTGCCGGGGAGGCGACGAACCAGCCTTCTGGGTCAAGCTCAGAGACCGAGAATGAGGCCGAGTGCGTCATCGATCATCAGTAGCTCGGTTGTCGTCAAGCGCCCAGCGCTGGCGCCGAGCCGCTCGGGGTCGACGACGGCGACCTGTTCGATTAGCACCCGCGTGTCGGTGTTGCCGATCGTGATCGGCGGGCGGAAGCTCGCTGCCCGCGCGCTGGTGGACGTCGGGGCGACGATGACCGTCGAAAGGCCGAGGAACTCGTCGGCTTGGACGACGACGGCGTAGCGGGCGCCGCGCTGCTCGTGACCGCGTGCCTGCCGGGGGCTGGGCAGGCGATAGATCTCCCCGCGGACCACTCAGTCGGCGTCTGCCGGCGCCAGCGCCGCCATCTGCTCGCGGATCGACGCCATCTCGGACCGGTCGGCAGCGTCCTGGGCGAGCTGGGCGACCTCGTCCTGGATCGCGGAGCGGATGCGACGACGCGCAGCCGCCTCCCGCAGCGCGGTGCGGACCGCTTCTGACTCCGTCATCCCGGTCGCGCGAACCATGTCCAATGCCGCGGCGGACGCATCATCAAGACGGACGTGGATCGAGCGAGCCATCACCGCATCGTAGCGCGTTTTGTTCTACGCGATCAACTTGTGCTGCTCCCTTCCAAGCACGAACGTAAAGAGCAGAAGTCAGTCCAGCACGGCCGGAAAGGCGACAATCCGGCAGCCTCATCGGAACGCGGTCCACGCTCCAATCGATCGTGGGGCAGTCGCGCTGGTCAAACCTGAGGCCGGCGGAGTAATCGCTAGCCTCGACTCCGTAGCCCGGATTTCTCAAGACGACGATGCAGGAGGCCCGATGAGTCGCTACGCGGTGGCGCACCTCGACGAGATCGACGAGATCAGCGATGGCCGCTGTCCGTCGCGACCAATCCGCTACCACTTCGGCATCACGTCCTTCGGTGTCAACGCCTGGACCGGTCGGGAGGCGGGCGACCGAATCATCAATGAGCACGACGAGGACGAGGACGACGGAGACGAGGAGCTCTACCTCGTACAGAGCGGCCGTGCCAGGTTCGAGCTCGACGGCGAGTTGGTGCACGCGCCCGTCGGCACGTTGGTCTTCGTCCGGCCCGACGTCAAGCGCACGGCGTTCGCCGAGGAGCCGGGGACGACGATCATTGCCCTCGGCGGCACGCCGGGGAAAGCGTACGAGCCCAGTGGGTTTGAGGTCTGGGCGCCGCTCGGCCCGCTGTATGAGGCAGGCGAGTATGCCGAGGCCGCTGACCGAGGAGGTGAGCTGATCAAGGCTCACCCCGAGTATCACGGGCTGCTCTACAACGTGGCGTGCTGCGAGAGTCTTGCCGGACGAACGGCCGACGCGATCGAGCACCTCCGGCTTGCCATCGAGCGTTCGAAAAGCTGCGCCTCGCTCGCAGCCAACGACTCCGACTTCGACCCGATACGCGACGACGCCGCATTTACGGAACTGGTCGGTTAGTGCAACTGGAGCCGTTCAACTGGACGGTTAGGCGCGCTGTCGCATCGGGCTAGACGGAGCCGGCAGGACCAAAGCTCTGAGACGCCTGCTTCCACGCGAGGCTGTCGGGTAAAGGTTCGACCGTGACGGCTGTAGCTCTGTTGGCTGAAGCGTCATCTTCGGTCGAGCGCCGGCCAGTGGTTCAGGCGGTGGCTGGCGCGATCCAGTGGCTGTGGAGCTTGAGAAGGTTGTGGGTGGCGGTGATTAGTCCTGGCGGCGGCCCTGCCTCTTCGTTGGAATCGATCGCAGCGGCGGTTGTGTTTGATCTGTCCGAACACCGGCTCGATGCGTCTGCGGACTTGGTAGAGCCCGTGGCCTTGGGGGCTGCTCAGCACGCGGCGCATGAAGGAATACATTCCGCCGTCCCAGCCGGCGCGGCTGGTGGAGGCGAGGCTGCTGTCGGGCGGAACGAGGACCTGGATCCCGTCTGAGACGAGGCTTTCGATCTGCTGCTTGTGCCAGAAGCCGGCGTCAGCCAACACGGTGGCCGGGCGCTCAGTGACGCCGGCACGTTCCAGGTCGCGCAGCATCGCTCGGGCGGTCGGTTCCAGATGCCCGAAGTCCGGCGAGTAGGTGGTGAGCTCAGCGGCGATGATGATCTGGGTGTCGGTAATCGCGGCCTGCGCGTTGTAGCCCTGGATCCCGAACCGGCCCTGGGTATGCATCAGCCGCGAGTCGGGGTCGGTGGTGTTCATCGTCCCCTCCGGGACCAGCGGCAACTCGATGGGTTTGGGTGGCGCGCCGAACCGACGCCCGTTGCGCATCCGCCCTGTCGCGCGGTGGATCTCATAGCAGCGGTTGGCGGCGTGATCGAATGCGAGGTCCTCATCCAGGCGACGCTGGGCATCGACCAGCCGCTCCTGGCGCGATCCCGGGATCGGAACCGCAGCGCGTGCGCGCTGAGCGTCCAGCGCGCGGCGGCCCTCGCGCAGCCACGCCCGTCGTCCCTCCGGCCGGGTCACAAACCCTTCCGGGGTGAGCTGCAGGGCAACTTCTTCGACGACCGGTTCGCCAGCGTTCCGCTCGGCTTGGCGCTCGGCCTGGAGCCTCTCCCGGGCAGCCTTCAGCGCCGCCCGGCGTCCCTCCCGGGTGCGCAACTGCTCAGGCAGCTCATCCCCGCGCGCGTCGCCGAAGCGCTCATCCTCCTCGCGGTCGGTCCGCTCGGCCTCCTCCAGAATCTCACCCACAATCGCCTCATACGTGTGGTTGCGATCCCGCGACGCGTTGGCGCGCATTTTCGTCCCGTCGATCGCGACAACCCCGACACACACCAGCCCGGCCTCCTGACACAGCGCCAGCACGTCGACAAACAACTCACCCACCGCCGTCTCATGCCGGCGACGGAACTCCGCGATCGTGGAGTGATCCGGGACCTGCATCGCCGTGATCACCTTGAACGCCCACATCATCGCGACACGCATTCTCGATCCCGCGCGAGGACCGAACACCCACGCAATACGCATAGAGCAACAGGGCCACCATCATCGCCGGGTCATACGCCGCGCGACCCTGCCCGTTGGCGCGATACGCGCCATAAAATCCCTCGAGGTCCATCTGATCGACCGCCCCGAGCACCGTCCAGACCAGGTGGTCCTCCGGCAGCCAATCACTCAACGACGGCGGCAACAACAACACCTGCCCACGATCACACGCGATGAAGTTCTGACTCATCCCGGAATGGTCTTAAACCCTCCGGACGACACGCCCTAAACCCGACAGCCTCACGCAGGAGCGGGAGCCTCGGGCAGTTCAGGTAATGACCCGCTGACTGCTGCTCGCGGCCGAAACGGGGTGTCCGCGCAGCCTGGGTTTTCGCCGTAAGCGGGGCCCCGCCCGAAGCGATGGACATCGACGATTTGCATATGCAGGGTCGGCCCCGACGCACCGGCGCCGCAGCCGAGCCGGCCGTCCGGCGATGCTTGATCCCGGCCATCGGTATGTCGCCGGAGCAGTCGCGCCGCGCAAGGCCGCGGAAGCATCAAAGCGATCGTGAATACCGTGCCGACGGGAAAGCGTTGGGCCGCACCAGTGGCCGATCGTCCTGAGTGTTGGCCCTTCGAGCTGTTCATCTTCGTGGCCGCCGGCTCGCCCGCCGCCGCTCCGCCCTCGCCATGTTCGAGGTCGGGATGGGGTTTGCCTGCCGGGGTGGCGGCCACACTCCTCCGCCGCACCAGCTGCCCGTAGCGAGCCAGAGCTCGTAGTTGAGCACCCACTCGGAAGTCCACGGCACCGTTGTGTGGACGATGAGCATGTCCGGTGACCACTCATCCTCGAGGTGCAGGCACAGGTTCCCGCTGCTGAAGAGGTGGGGAATCGACTCGCCGGGCCGCGTGTCGAGCGTGGGAGCAAGCACCCGGACCTTCGGGTACTCGCCATGCGGTAGGTGATTCTGACGCTGTAGGAGCGGCTGAGCGGCGTCGGCGTGATCGTCCCTCGCCAGACGAGGCGCTTGGGAGGACAGGTCGGCGTGTACCTCCGGGAACGAGGCGTGCAAGGCGAACGCCTGTTGCGCGAGGCTACGACTCGGATGGGCCGCGGGCGCATCGCCGTGGAAGGTGTGCTGCGGCACCGGGCGCGACCGCGCGGCGCCGAGCATGCCCGTGCCGGCGGCGACCCCGAGCAGCCCCCGCTCGCGCGCGTTCCGCATGCTGCCCCGAATCGCTCGCCGGCCCGGTTGGCTGGGTCGGGGCCGAAGCTCTCGGCGAGCTTGATGACGACGCGGTCCAGGCCCCGCTCCTCGCCGAGGCCGGCGAAGTCGCGCTGGGCCTGCTCGATCCAGTCGAAGAACCGTTGCGCGCGGTCAGGATGCTTCCGCCAGCGGTCGGCGAAGTTCTCCTCGGGCTGGACGGGGTTCGGAATCCAGAGCACTGCCCTCGCGGTCCTCGATGAAGGCCGGCATGCGCTCGACGACGTCGACGAGCACCTCGAAGAGGCTGCCCTGGCCGCGGTATGCCCGCGCGGCGAGCGTGGTGATGACGATCGAGGCCGGCTTGTCCTTCGGCGCATCGGCGAAGTGCAGGTCGCGGTGGCGCTTGAGCGCCTGCACGGTGCGCTGCAGCGTCGTCTTCACCTGCCAGTACGGGGACGTCCTCGACGTCCATCCGCTTGGCGATCGCGCTGGCCTCACGCAGCGTGATGAACTCGGCCGCCATCCGGCCGCGGAACCAGTCCGCGAAGTCGACGGGGTTCGAGTGCTGCCACTGCCGCAACTCCCGGTCGGTGAGCAGGATCCCGTTGGGCAGCGCATCGGTGTCCGGCAGCGCGGGCAGCACGTCCATATGGAAGGGCTCGCCGCGGGTACTCGAGCGTCCAGCACCGGCCGCCCTCGGCGCACGTTGGCATGCCGTCAGGTCCCGTGGCGACGTAGCGGGCCAGTCCCAGCCCGACGTCGGACTTGAGGTCCTGCTTGGTGATCGAGGTCTCGAGGAGGTCGCGCCGGCAGACGAGGTCGACGTCGATCTCGCTCCGGGGGTCGATCGGGCATGTCACCGTGCCGAGTCGGATGGATCCCTGGGGATAGACCTCACCACCGGCATGCGAGTCGGGCCAGTAGTCGGCGAGCCAGTGCGCGAGGTGCTCGTAGCGAGCGACGGCGCGGGCGTAGACCGCATCGGGGATGTCGAACTCGGCGATCGAGGTGCCGAGGAGATCGTCGAGCTGGTGGCTCTGATCAGTTGCGAGCATGGTTTCCTGCCTTTGCGAGGGGGCCGTGGTGAGGGGAGTACGGAGCGGGGGTGTGTGTGCCGAAGGCGGCCTCGAACGTCGGGCAGAACACCCGGCTGTGGTAGGCGGCCTTGGCGATCAGTCCCGGCCGCGTCGCACCGGTCCAGGGCGGCGAGTCCCTCGGGAGCGATCGGGTTCAGCCGGTAGGCGTTGTCGGCGCCGATCAGGTGCTGGACCTGGCCGAACGCTCCTGCGCTCTGGCCGTTGAGCAGCACTTCGACGACGCTCGGCCCCTGGACCCAGCGGAGGAGACCTGCGTTGTCGAGCCGGCGCGGGCGCGCACGCGCGCTAGCTGTCGTGCCGATGCTCAAGACGCGGATGCTCTCCAGCGGCTGGCCGAACATGCTCACGGCCTCGGTAACGCCGACCATGGCCGGGTTGTTGCACCAGACGCCCCCGTCGATGAGGCGCACGTCATCGCCGGGCAGACGGAAGGTGGGGAAGTACGTCGGCGCGGCGCTCGTCGCCATCCCCACGGCCCACATCTCCACGCGGTAATCCCGCTTCAGCCTCGGGTGATGGGGTGTCTTGAAGATGTGGACCGCGTTCTCCCCGAGGTCGTACGAGGGGACGACGAGCGGGATATCGGCTCTCGCCGAGAAGGGTGGTGCCGAAGATGCGGCGCAGTGCGGTCTGGAGCCCTTTTGGCCGGTACTTCGCCGCGAACGGGTGGCGAAGCTTCCGCCATCCCAGCGGGTTAGCGAAGATCTTCATCTTCTCCTCGACGTAGAAGTCGAGGACCTCTCTGGGGCTCAGTCCGGCACCGAGACCCAGGGCGATGATCCCACCCGTGGACGTACCCACGACCAGGTCGAAGTGATCGAGCACGGGCCTGCCGGTATCGGCCTCGAGCCCGGCGAGCAGGGCGGCGGCGAAGATGCCGCGGACGCCGCCGCCGTCGAGTGCTAGGACCTGGAACCTGGTCGGTGGAGTGGCAACCACCATTAGCTAGTTGTCGATCGTGAAGTCGCGCCAGGGCAGCGCGCCCGCAGGAACGTTCCTCAGCCAGTTGATGATGTCCGGAGGACCCCAGGTCCTCCCGTCTTCGGCAAGAAGCGCCCCACGCACGCCGAACTGAGAGATGCAGAATTGCAGCAGATCGTTTCGTGCCTGCGGATCATGGATTACGTTCGGCTTGACCGCCAGGATGGCGAAGTCCTGTCCCTGCTCGCGCACTAGTGCGATTTGGCCTCTCATGAGGTATCTCCTTTCGGGAGACCGAGCTTGCTGGCTTGGCGGCTCGTGAAGTTCTGAAGCATCGCGAGGCCAACTACACCAACGGCGAAGCCCACAGCCGCTCGTTCGATTGCGTCCACCTGATCCTCCAGTCTGTCTGGGAAGTACCGATAATGAGTAGACTATACATCAGATATACGTCAAAGCAACCCATTTTTGGCGCTTGACCTTGAGGCTCTCTTGAGGTATCCTGGCGCCGCCACAGACTAGGAGGAAGAACATGGCCAAGACCCACCGCATAAACGTCAACTTTTCGGAAGGCGCCTATCAGACGCTTGACGAACTAGCTCAGCGCAAGGGAAAGACAATGTCCGAGGTCCTTCGCGACGCGATTTCTCTCGAGAAGTGGTTCGAGGACACACGCACGGAGGGTGGTCGTGTTCTGGTTGAACGTGACGGCGAAGCTCGCGAGGTCATTCCGCGTTGATGACTGACGGGTCGGAAGGCGAGAAGGCTGGCGCAGAGCAACCTTCTGCCTCCGAGCCCGTCGTTCAAACCCTGCCAGGAGAGGTAGAAGACCCTCGGCCGCCATCTCTCGGAACGAAGCGGCAGCGAGTCGTCGGCGACTCGAAAGTCCGGGGATGGCTTGCTGGCGCTTTGACGGCGTTATTCGCGATTACGGCCTTAGCCGCACTTGCGACAGCAATTTTTGGGAACCATCAGGCCGAGACGCAAGTGGTCGACATACTCCGCGATCTACTTCCGGCAGAGTTGGCGATCCTGGGCTCAGCGATCGGCTTCTACTTCGGATCTCGCTAGGAGAGCCTCAAGGCGTCAGGCCTGGAGCCTCATCTGTCTTCGTCCTCGACTTAGCATCATCGTCGAGACTGCGAAAGATCGTGTGCTCCTGCTCTTTCCAACCGTTGATGCTGTCGCGGACGGCCGCCAAACTCGCCTCGTCCAGTCGATTCACGCCGTCTGCGGTGACGGTGATCAAGCTGATGGGGTGCCCTAACCGGGTATCCGTCAAGATGGCGTCGTGCACAGACCGATAGGCAAGCAGCTTCGCTTGTGCAACTCCACGCTCGTGCAGTTCATAGTGGATCGTGCTCACCATAAGGTAATACGGGTAATGGGTAGCGTGGCCGATCGCCTCGCCCTTTGGGTGGAGTTGTTCTCTTCCAACAAGATCGATCTCGTATATCCATGGCTCCCCCTCGCTTACTCCACAGAACAAGACCTCTAAGTGTGCTGGAAGATCGCCCTGCCTGCCTAAGTCGATGAACTCTCCGGCTCCAGCGCTTTGAACCTCATTTACCACAGCGTGAAGCTTTGGTCGAAGCGTATTGATCGGCAGCCGACAGTCTTCCGCAGAGATCTTTGCGTTGAGAGCATCTGCGACGCGCTGCTCAAGTCCAACTGAACCGGCGCACCCATAGGCGACTGTGCCGTGCAACAGGTGCAGCTTCTCCTCCGACTCCGACTTCGTCGGAACGAGCGGATCATCGGTAGTCGCCTGCCCATCCGCTGCGATCACCACACCGTCGCGTGCCCTGAGCGCTAGGACGAGTGTCACCCGCGAAAGACGCTGTTCTTAGCGTAGTCCGGGTACTTCGAATAGACGTAGTGGAGGAGCCCGGCGAAGTCCCGCTCCTGAAGTACGTCCCTCTTGATCTCGGCGAGGTGCACCACCGCGGGGCGCTTCGTCTTTGGAAGGCTCCGCAGCAGGCTCGTAGCAAGGCTGAGACCATCATCTGTGACCCGGTACCTTGACCACGAGTAACCGGCGGAAGCCAACTCCTCGGCAAGACCTCGTGCGACTAGATCGTCGACGTCCCCGTAGATCTCGGAGCTCAGCGGACCGTAGTCATACGCGCGGAATGTGTACCGCTCGCGTTCAGGCAGATGCCCTTCCTGCGCCAGCAGGAACATACCTTTTTGAAGCCGAACGGGATCGAGCGACTCCGAGGAGTCACGAAGAGCCAGTAGGACAAGAAGCCAGTCTTGTTTGTCCACAGCTCAGGCGAGTCGGGTGGCGCCAGCCATGCTCTCGCTCAAGACTACCGGTAGGAGCGGTCAGCTATCACAACGTGGTCCAAGCGCTGCTCGGGTGCTCGGCGCCCAGAGCAGGCTCCGGCTCCCAATGATCGCTGCTGCCTGGGAGGCGGGAGGCAGCGCGCGATCCTCGGCGACAACGTGTACGCCGCGCATTTGGCGATACGTAATGTGGCCCGGCCGTCTCGCGGGTAAGGGACCACTCCGGTCGCATGGCAGAGCGAGACCCGGGTGGCCCGCCGCCTGCTGCGCCCCCGGCCCGATCCCAGCGATTGCTTCGCAAGTCCGACGGCGCGACCGCCGACGAGCGCTTCGGCGACGCCTCGATCGTGTCGTCGCGGGATCGGCGTGGCGGCCCGCAGTCGTCCGAGGGCGTCAGGGTTCCGCGTTCTCGGGCGCGAGCGGCAGTCCGGCCTGCGATAACACGCTCGTCCTCGTGCGATCCGCAACTCTCGAGCGTCCGAAATCCGAGATCTTCGGCTTCCGCCCTCGTCGCGAAGGAGCAGAGTTCCCGCTCGCTGCCGGTGACGATCTCACCAAGCACTCGGCGGTTCGCGGAGTGCCGCTCGGCCCCGGTGAAGCGGAACTCGCTGGTCGGCAGGTCGTCCGGAGTGCCGGATCTCGTCCGCACCGCCGGCTTGGGAGCGTCGGCTGGAGGGGTCAAGATTTCGTCACTTGCGACAATGCCGTCGCGACCGGAGGGCGCTCATCGATGCCCCATCGGATCCTGCAGAGCGCCAGCGAGTAGCGCCTCGAGGCGATCGCCGCGCTGAGGGGGTTGCGGTTCTCGGCCTGGAGATCGGCGAGTTGTGCGGAATGGCTCTCGACCGCATCGGGGGTTCTCACAGGACCGGGACGCACAAGCTCGGGCGCCTGGGCCTCCGAGCGAGCGCAAACCTGGGCCTCCGAGCGAGCGCAAACGTTACGAGCGCGCGCGGCCCGGGACCGATTGACTGGCCGTAGCCCTCTTGCCCTGTCAACAGGAACCGAAAAGGGCTCCAGTTTTAGGAACCGAAAAGTGCTCCACCCCGTGCCGGTCGAAAACTAGGCCGGTTGAGGGTTGCGGCGGCTTCTCGAGGAGGTGAGCCCGGAGGGGGAGCCGGAGCGAGATGCCGCCGGCGCGCCTGCTCTAAGGGGGGGTCACTTTTGGATCGGCGCGGGTCGCGCCGCGGAAGCGGGGGCCGTGCCACGCTCGCGCAGCCGATAGCTCTTGCCTTTGAGCGTGACCATGGTGGCGTGGTGGACGAGTCGGTCGATCAGCGCGGCGGCGACCATCGCATCGCCGAGGATCTCGCCCCAGGCTTCGAATCCGCGGTTGCTGGTGATGATGATCGACCCGCGTTCGTAGCGGCGCGAGACCAAGGCGAAGAGCAGGTTCGCGGCTTGGCGCTCGAGGGGGAGGTAGCCAACCTCGTCGACGATCAGCAGCTGGTAGCGCTCCAGCCGTTTGAGCTCCTGATCGAGGGTGTTGCGCTCCTGGGCCTCCTCGAGCCGTGAGACCCATTGCTGGGCGGTCGCGAACGCGACGCGGTAGCCGTGCTGGCAGGCTTTGATCCCCAGCGCGATCGCGAGATGACTTTTCCCCGTGCCCGGCGGGCCGATCAGGCAGACATTGGCGTGCTCCTCGATCCAGGCCAGCTGCGCGAGATGCATCACCAACGGCCGCTCCGCCGAGGGTTGGGCGGTGAAGTCGAAGTCCTCAAGCGTCTTGTGCGCCGGGAATCCCGCCGTGCGCGTCCGGGTCCGGGCGCCGGACGCTTCTCGGGCGAACACCTCAGCCTCACAGAGCGTCTCGAGGAACTGTTCGTAGGGCCATTTCTCCTCCCGCGCGCGCTCGGCCGTGGTCGCGAGGCGTTCAGCGATCCGAGGTGCCTTGAGCGCGGACAGCAGATATGGGAGTCGTTCGCCGACCTTCGCCTTGGCGGTCATGCGCAGAGCTCGGCGTAGTCAGACAACACGGGCGCGTCGATCCGGGCGGCAGTGATGAGGGCGGGTCTGGGTGGCGGAGGTGGCTCGGGTCGCATCCGTGGCTCCGGGATCCAGACGCCGGGCCGATAAGACCGTGGGTAGCGGATCAGCTCCTCACCGCGCCAGCAGATCCAGACCTCATCGCGCGAGGCGTGCAGCTCGACGCGCTGATGGACCAGTTCAACCGGCGCGCGGTAGAAGCACGCGCCGTGGCGCAGGTAGCCATCGGCCGGAACCCGGACAGTGCGACACAACGAGAAATCAAAGCTCGTCGGCGGCAACGCCCGCAGCGCGGCGCGGTCCTCGATCAGGCGGTCAGCGACGATGAACTGCTGCGTGGCGTGCCGTCGGCGATGCGCGACCCGATCGCGCCAATCGCCATAGACCCGATCAAGCTCTGAGAGGGTTTGAAAACGGCGCGCCGGCCAGAACCCGGTCTTCAGATAGCGGACTGCGCCCTCGACTGATCCCTTTTCCCGCGGCGTCGCCGGCGTGCAGGCGGTGGAATGAAACGCGTAGTGACCGCGGAGGTGCAAGAACCGTTGGTTCCACCGGATGACTTGACGGCAGTCGCGCTTGGCCACCGCAGTTCTGAGGTTGTCATAGACGCACTCCCGCGGGACGCCACCGAGCCAATCGAACACGCGGACATGCCCCTCCAAAAACGACTCGATGGTCATGTCGAAGCTGAAGTGCGCAGTCTGCGCACCAGAGAACGGCAGCGACGCCACCAGCGCATAGACCCGCCGCTCGACCCCGGCGATCCGTGGCCGAGTCGGCATCTCGCCCCAATCAAACTGCACCACCTGACCGGGCCGATATCCCGTCCGCTGCGCCGGACGCCCCTCCCGAGGCCGCAACATCGACAGCTTGCGACGGACCAGATCGACCGACCCCTGATAGCCATGCTCATCGCGCAGCAACTCCGTCAGGCGAGGCGCTTTGATCTCCGGCCAATCACTGATCACTCGCTCGATGACCGGCATCAACCGATCCAGCTGCGACCCGGCTGGCGCGCGGATATACCGCGGAGGCGTGTCCGCCGCCAACGCCCGCGCGACCGTCCGACGATGAATCCCCAACCGCTTAGCGATCTGCCGCTGCGACACGCCGTCGCTCGCCAACGCCCTGATCTCCGCCCACTCCAACGCGCTCACCACCTCTCCCAGCCTCCCACTCGTCGATCAACACCGACGAGCCTGAAAGCCAGCCCGGTCGCCACCAAAGTGGCGCCCTTTTGGATTCCTAGAAGTGGCGCACTATTCAGCGCCCGGCGTCATGCCCCGCGGGTTGGCTCGGACCGTCTGCGAACCGCAACTTCTACACCGGTTTACCGTTGGCAGCGGTATATGCGGCGTGCACGATCTTTCCTCCTCCTGCTTTGCTGCGCTGGGCTTCTTTCGGCTGGGATAGTCTCATCGGCTCCCGCTCGGTTGGATCATCGACAGCAGCGCGTCTTGGCTTTGCATCCAGGCTTTCGGCGGCTGGCAAGTGACGTGTACGACGTGCTCAGCGATGGGCGCTACGTCTTCTTCGCGTCCGTATCCGGGGTGACGGTCGGTGAGACCCCTGGGTCGGCTGGCGTCGCGATGGATCAGTTGACGGGCAGGCGGACTACGGTACCGCGCCAGACCACAGCCAACGGTGGAGTTTGTCATCCCGCTGCGATCGGTGGCGGAAACTTGCTGTTTGACTGTGGACAGGCAGAGCCGCGCGTGTATTCGCTGGCAAAGGCGGAAACGCAGACGGTTGCGCTCAACATGCAGGTTGCCAGTTTCGATCAGCAGTGTGGTGGTTCGGCTGAGTCAGATTGTGGCGCGTTCCCAGACGGCGTCGGTTCTCACTGGATCGAATTTGCGGAGACCTGCTACCACTGCGGCACTCAAGAGGTTTTCCAGAACCTGGCAACCGGCCAGTTGAGCGATCCCTCTGTGCTCAGGGCCTGGCGACCGGGGGGAGACACCATCCCTAGCCTGGACTCGCCCGAGCTGGCCCGTCGCGTCTGCTCTCCTGTGCGGGTCCCAATGACTTGGGATCCACCGCGAGGCCGCGTCGCCGGCTCTCTCGTGTTTGACGGAAAGTTCGGGATTTCCGAGGGTTCCTCGTTGCCCAACAGCAGTTCCGTCGTCCGTCCGGAGGATTATCTTGTGCACTGCGGGTCCCGTCTGCACAAGCGCTTGCCCACGGGTCCATACCTGGGAGCCAGTCCGTACCCTGGTAGCTCCCAGTTTGTGATCATTCGCTCGGACTCGCGTCAGCTGATCGCGCTCTCGCTTCCCGGCTTGCGGCAGTTTGAAGTCCCAGTGCCGGGGCGTGTCGGAAGTGCCACGAACGTCGCCGTGGGTCGGCGTACGGTATACGTGGTCACCGCAAAGCAGCAAGGTTGGGCAGCGACATTGCCGCCGCTGCCCAACCCAGCACATCACGCCTAGGACATTCCCCTCCGGAGCGCGACTTGTCAGAGTTCTGCTTCGCCAAGCGGTAGCGGGACGCCGGCAGAAAACTGCCGGTGCGGACGAGGACCAGCGGTGACGCCACACTGCTCCTTGTCGACGAAGCAGAAGACTGAGCCAAAGCCATGACCCCCGGTCGGACGTTCGGCGGCCACAAAACCGCGCGATCGCTTTAGTCCTGCGGCCTCCTCGCGCGGCGTCATCGCTTCGGCGACAACTGGATCGCGCGGCTGCGCGCCGGTCGTAGGACGTGAGCCGGGCTAGTTGATCAAGGTTCTGCGTGCTTGAACGGCTGTTGTTGTCAGGCCGGGTCGGTGTAGCTGCCGGGACTGTTGGGCGTAGAGCGGAAGTCCGCTGGACGATCGCGGCTCGCCTCCCCCAGCGCGCGACGCACGCCGTCGCCATCGAGGTCTGTTGTGTACACGGGTGTGCCGGGCTGCTGGCGCCAGGACTCCTCCAGGCTTCCAGCATCGACGGCGTCAAAGCCCAGGTCGTTGACCAGTTGCATGACCGTCGCCTTCGCGGGTTGATCGCCTGCGACAGGAAGCCCAATCTGATCGTCTGACTCATGCGGACGACCGTGATCGCGCAGATGCTGGGCGTAGATGTTGTTGAACGCTTTTACCACCGGACGCTTGATCTGCTGCGAGACCCACACGCTCTCGGGGGTTCCCGCTTCGATCTCGTCGATTCGGCCGTCGCGATGTCGCGGGTAGTAGTTCCCAGTATCGATCACCACAACGTCGTCGCCCACTCCGGCGAACAAGTCGCCAGGCAGTTGCGCAACCGTCTTCTCGGGAATCGTGACCACAACCACATCCTTGCCTTGAGCGGCCTCGTGCGCGGTGACAGCGGTTGCTCCCGTCTCCGCCTCGACCTCGCGCAGAGTCTCCGGTCCGCGTGAGTTCGCAATCGACACCTCATGACCCAGCTGCGTGAAACGGTGCGCCAGCGCGCCCCCGATGTTCCCCGCGCCGATGATTCCGATCTTCATTTCCCGCTCCTGGTTCGTAGGCAGCTAACCACGATGCTAGGACGACGATCACCCGCGTTCCGGGAGAGCGCAACACGTCCGCAATGTGACCCAAGAACCCGTTGCGGACCAGCCCGCTCACGCGGCTGCGTGAGCGTCGACGCGGCCCACTTGGACAACAGCCCACGACCCGCTTGAGTCTCCGCAGCCGGAACGCGACTGACGAGTGAGAGCTCCGGCGACCCCAGACGGCCGAGATTTGGCGCCTCGCAATGGATGGCTCGGCCGAAGCGCCCGTGCGCTATGCGC
>CAVRRJ010000001.1:0-380003 GCA_963723585.1 uncultured Solirubrobacterales bacterium | reverse complement strand
TCGAGATCCACGAACTGAGGAGACGGTTCGGCCGTAATGACGCAGTCGCCGGGGTGAGCCTGGAGGTCGGCGCGGCGTGTTGGGGCTGTTGGGCCCCAACGGCGCGGGCAAGACGTCGCTGTTGCGTATATTGGCGACGGTGCTGTCACCGAGCTCCGGGAACGTCAGGCTGCTGACCGTGACCCGCGGGCGTACGGTGAGCGCAAGGAGATCCGGCGCAGGCTTGGGTACCTGCCGCAGAACCTCGGCTATTACCCGGGGTTCACAGTGGCGGAGTTCGTTGAGTACTTTGCGCTGTTGAAGGAGATGCCGTCGGCTCGGGTTCCTGCTGCGGTCGCGGCGGCTATCGAGCGCGTGGATCTCGGCGGGAGGCTCGAGCCAGGCTGCGCACGCTGTCGGGCGGGATGCTGCGCCGTGTGGGGATCGCGCAGGCGATCGTGAACGACCCTGAGCTGCTACTCCTCGACGAGCCGACCGCGGGGCTTGATCCCGAGCAGCGGGTCGCGTTCCGGGCGATGTTGCGCGATATCGGCGAGCAGGCCACAGTGATCGTGAGCACCCATCTGGTGGAGGACGTCGGGACAGCGTGCGGCGAAGTCGCGCTGATGGACGGGGGGAGGATCGTGTTCCGGGGCACCCCCGACGAGTTGACCGTCCGAGGCGAGCGGGGCGCCGGCGTCGGCGACGCACCGCTCGAGCGCGGCTACAGCGCGGTGCTGGCCGAGGCACGGCACGACGCGGTCCTGTCGCAGCGGCGAGCATGAGTGCGACCAACGCGACCCTGCGGTACCCGGCGGCTCCGCCCGGACGCAGCTCGCTCGCGGGCTCGGTCCGGCTGCTACGCCTCGAGCTGCGTCACAGCGCGATGCTGTGGATAGCGCCGATCCTCGGCGCGCTGTTCTACTTCACGACATACCGCCAGGTGATCGCCCTACCCGCGCTCTGGGATCTGCGAAGGTTCAAGGCAGCGGGCGAAGACGTAACGGTGTTCGCGCCGTTCGTGGCGGGCGCAGCGGCGTGGATCGGATCGCGCGATGGTCGCCGCGCCACCGGCGAGTTGGTGGCGGCGACCGCGCGGTCACGCTGGTCCACGCGCGTGGCCGCCTGGGTGGCGACCACGTGCTGGGCGACCGTCATCTACCTGGATGCATCGGCGTTGTCTATGGCGTGGCCGCAACCCAGGCCACCTGGGGCGGGCCGCCGTTATGGCCCGTGGTGGTCGGCGTCAGCGCCGTCGCGGCGCTGACGGCGGTCGGGTTCGCGGCCGGCGCGGTCCTGGCCAGCCGGTTCACCGCGCCACTCGCCGCGGCGATCGCCCTGCTCGTGTTCCAGGCGGGCAACACGGTCCAGTTAGTCAGCGGGGCATCCAACCTCCGCTTGGCCAGCAGCCCGTACGCGTTGCTGATCCAGACCAGCCACCACCTGTTGCCGTTCGATGCCGGCATGTTCTTCGGCGTCCAGCCCGGCCTTGAGATCGTCCACGTGCTGTTCGCCGGGCTGGCGGTCACCGCGCTCGGCGGGCTCGGGCTACCCGCCACCGCGGGCGGGAGGTGGTCACGTCGTGCCGCCGCGCTGCTCACGCTCCTCGGGCTCGCCGGTGTGGGCACCGCCGTCGGGCTTGTCGGGACCGCGCGCCTCACCACCCACGGCGTCGAATCCCAGCGCTTTACAGCACGGCCGACGCCCTGCCGATCTCGTACACGCCGGCCTGCAGCCACACAGCGGGATACCAGTTTGCGTGCACCCGGCGTTCGAGTCCTACCTGTCCCAGATCACGGCGGCGCTCGCACCGCTGCTGCACGAGGTCGCCGGCCTGCCCGGCGCCCCGGTCCGCGCCGATCAGATCGCAGATTCGGGCACAACGGCGCCACTTCTCTCTGCGCCTACCCAGGGCAGCAAGTCGGGGGAATCGGCGGCGACATCGGCGGCTCACTGACGGCACGCCCCCGGTGTTTCACTTCTTCGTCGCTGGGCTCCCGGGCACGAACGGCCTCAGCGCCGGCTTCTTCGCCGGCGAGGCGCAGCTCACCCTCGCCCAGACGTTGACCGGCGCTTGCGGCGACGACCCGGCCCAGCAGGCGATCCGCGCCGCGCTGCTAAAGGACGCCGGCCTGTCGCTCGCCCCGGTCGTGCAACTCGGCGGGCTACCCGCTTCGGCGCACGCGGCCGCAACACGGTTCGCGTCCCTACTCCCCGCCACCCGCCACGCCTGGCTCCACACCCATCTGGACGCGCTTGCAGCCGGCCGGCTCACCAGCGCACAGATCCCATGAACAGCACCCCGGCATGCCCGTCGCCCACCCCAGCACTACCGGCCGGCGCGCCGCGACGAGCGCCCCCGCAGACGGCCAATCTCCGACTACTGCGCCTGCACTCTGCAAGCCGTCGCGCGCCAGCGGCGATGGCCGCAATCGCCGGGTGCGCCGTTGTGCTGCGAATCGGACTAGAGCACACTGGGGTGCGCAGACCCAACAGGTGCGCTCGTGATCGAAGCCGCGACCGCCACGATCATCGCCGCCACTACCCGCAGCCCATTCGGCGAACCTGAACGCGCGACCGGCCGCTGGCTACCCTACCTGCGGCTCGAGCCTCGCCCTAGCGCTACTGCGATCGCAGTGGCCGTCCTGGCCGCCGGATCGACCGGAGCGCATCTCCCCGGCGGCGAGCTTGAGTTGCTGCGCAACCTCGCCGGCCTAGTGGGCATCGGCTTGCTGTCCGCTCCCTGCTCGGTGGGTACGCCTGGCTCGGCCCGATCGCCTACGCGATCGTGGCGGAGTACGCGCCCACCGCCAACTGGACCAGCCCTGATCTGGCCCGGCCGCCCGCCCCATGATCCGGCAGCAGCGATCTGGGCTGCGCTGATCTTCGTCTTTGGACTGGCACTGATCGCCACGCTAGGACCCGCGACTCGTAGCGGCGGCGGCGAACCCGCGTAGGAGCCCAAGCAAGACTCAGCAGAACCGACCACCCCGTCCCGCTCTTCGCCACCTGAGGGTCTACAGACGGCGCATGTCCTCTATGTCAAAGTCGTGACGGCGTGGCTTGCCTCCCACGATCGACGGATCCTGTTTCCACGTCCTGAGGAGGGCGCGATGGAATCCGTTCTGTTAGACGCGGCCGGGCATCGCCGATCGCCAGCCACCATGCCGGGCTACCAAGGGGACGGCCGCCGAGGAATAAAGGCCTGCGGTACCCGGCTGACCCCCCGACGATCGAGGAGATCGTCGCTGTGATGCGCGCCGCCGACGACCGGGCGGACGGCGCTCGGCTGCGCGCGCTGATCGTAATTCTTTGGCGAGCGGGATTGCGGATCAGCGAAGCACTCGCTCTTGCCGAGACTGATCTGGATCCGGGTCGCGGCGCTGTTCTTGTGCGCAGAGGCAAGGGCGGCCGTCGCCACGAGGTCGGGATGGATCGCTGGGGCTGGCAGCAGCTTCAGCCGTGGCTCGAGGTCAGGACGACGCTGCCGGTCGGACAGCTGTTGTGCGTCATCCACGGTCCGACGGCTGGTCGGCACTGGGAGCAATCCGCCGCACGGAAGCACCTGCGACGAACCGCCGAGGCGGCTGGCGTACACCGCCGCTTCGCGCCGCACCAGCTCCGCACGCGCATGCGATCGAAATGGCTCACGAGGGCGTTTCGCTCGTGGTCATTCAGCGGCAACTAGGGCATGCGCACCTCGGGATCACATCGATCTACCTCCAGGGCATCGACAGCTCGGAGATCATCGACACGGTCCATAGTCGTCCAGCGCCGGTGATCTCGGCGACCGCAGCGCTGCGCAAGAGTCCGTAAGCGCAGTCTTGGAACCGGCCGGCGGCGTCTTCGCCGCCGGCCGCCCTCCTCGCCGCGCATTCCGAGACCCTCTACGCCAGTGCCGCGATGCCCGTGCTGTGAGCGATGCAGGGCTGGCAAATCGAGGGCCGGCTGATCGCGTACTGCTGCTCAACGGTGAAGCGGTCATGCCAGGCGGCCGCGTGTCGGCGGAGTAGGAGCCGCGGGGCCGCGCTGGCACTACTCGGTTCGTAGCGCGGAGGCTGTCCGCGACTGCGCCGCCCAGCCGGCCGGCAGCAGCGCACCGGCGAGGGCGATCACCAGTCCGGCCAGCGCGAGCGCCGCGAGCTCTCCGGCGCCGTACACGTTCTGAAGGCTGGGAGGGACCCCGAGGCCGGCCGCACCGGCCATCGCCGGGATCACGTACCGGTGCACGATGATCCCGGCGGGGACCGCGAGGAGGCCCGCGAGCAGGCCCGTGCCGGCGACCGAGGAGAGCACCATCGCGACCGTCTGGCGGGGCGTCATCCCGACCGCCTTGAACACCCCGAGGTCGTGGACCCGCTCGCGAATGTGGAGCACGACGGTATTGAGTACCCCGAGGCCCGCAGCGATCGCCAGAAGCAGGGTGAGCGTGCCGGCGAGCGCGATCGCAATCGCCGCCCCGCCGCTCTGGTTGGTGGAGGCGCCGTAGTTTGCCCCGAGCTTCGCCCCCAGCGCGTGAACGTAGGCGGTGGGACTGGTACCGGGCCGGAGGCCGACGTCGTACTGGGAGTTCAAAGGGTCGGGCGTCAGGCCCGGGTCGACGGCTAAGAGCGTCCGCCAGTCGGTCAGCATGGCGAGGCCGTCGTGGTCCTGGTTGAAGACTTCGCCGACGATCCGAACCGGGATCGTGCGACCGGCCGTGCCGGTGATCGTGATGGTGTCGCCGACGTCGGCGTGGAGGGTGGTGAGGAGGCGTTTGGGCGCGACTACTTGATCGGGGGCGGTGTACCAGTGACCGCTGGACATCGCGTATCCGAGCCAGCCGGCGTCGCCGCGAAACGCGGTCACCACGATCGGCTGCACCATCCCAGACACCCGAACGTACTGGTTATCCTCCTCAAGCACATAGTGGGCGGTGGCGGGGAGAGAAGCGAGCGCCGCGGGAACGCCGCGCTGAACCTGAGCGGAAGACGGCCCGACCCGTCGCGGGCCCTTGAGGCCGATGGGACCGGGGCCGCTGTAGTAGACCTGCACCTGCTCGGTCTTGGTCAGATCGAGATCGGCCGCCGCCCGTCTGAGCGTGGTGACGAGTCCGACGGCGAAGGTCACGGCGGTCACGCCGAGCAAGACCGCGACGAGCGTTGCCGCCATCCGCGCAGGCCGCGCGAACGGCGACGCGAGTCCGATCGTCAGCGGCCGGGGAAGCGCGAGTCGGCCCAGCACGCGGTGAGCCAGATAGCCGCGCCCGGTGCGCGGAGCACGACCCGCGGCCAGCGCCTGCGTCGCGCTCAGCCGACCGGCGCGCAGAGCGGGCAGAACGGCGGCGAGCGCGACTAGGACGCACATCGCGAGTGGCACGCCGACGTTCACCCACAGAGGCACGCCGAGCCGCCCGACCCCGTACACGTCCGCGGTCTTGTGGAGCAGCGGAACCGATAGGAGGTTGCCGAGCGCCACGCCGCCCAGGCAGCCGACCGCCGCCGGCACAGTGACCTGAGCGGCGTAGGCGGCGATCACCTGGCCCGGTGTGAATCCAATGCTCTTGAGGATCCCGATCCGGTAGTAACCCGCGATCACGGCGCCGGTGACCACGTTGGCCACGATCAACACGGACATGACCAGGCCGATGATCGCGAAGGCGACAACAAACGGCGCGTACACAGCGACGTCATCATGCTGCGCGGCCCGAACGCTCAGATACGACTGTGTGTCGTCCACCGTGCCCGCCGGCAGCGCCCTGGCGACGGCCGCGGCGCCCGCGCTCACCGCGGCGGCCGTGCCGGCGCTGCGGAAGCGGTAGAGCATCTCAGCTGTGGCCGGCGTGCCCGGCGAGCGCAGCGCCGGGATCTCAGACGGCATGACCCAGCCGTCAGCCGAACGCGAGACTGATGTGGCGAGTCCGACCACGGTTAGCCGCGGCTTCCCCAGCGCGCCGGTGACGGTCACGATGTCACCAACTCCGGCGCCGAACCCGTCGGTGTTGGTCTCGAGCACGATCTGACCGGCGCGCTGCGGCCAGTGGCCGGCTTCGAGCGTGACGTCGTCGACCGGCCCGCTAGGCGTCGCGCGCCCCGCGAGCGTGAGCGGCGGCAGCTCCGCCAGCGGCGCGCCCGGAGAGCCGAGGGTGGCGGACACGTTCGCCTGGGGAAATGGTCCCGCCGCCGCGGTCACCTGCGGGAGCCGGCCGGTCGCGGCCAGTTGCGCCGGGGTCGCGCGGGAGGTTTCGATCGTGGCCACCACATGCGCGCCGTGCTGCGCGGCGAAGGCGCGATCGAACGTCGCGTGGGAGTCCGCCATGAGGGCGAGGCCGAGGACGGACGACGCGGTGGAGACAATCAGCACCATGGCGATGACGATCGTCTGGACCACCCGGCGGCGGCCGATCCCGCCGCGCACCGCGCGGAGCACAGCACCCGGATGCATCACAGCGCCTCTGCGGCGAGGGGAAGCGGGAGTGGATCACCTGTCCGTTCGACGATCCGGCCGTCGAGCAGGTGGACGGCGCGGTGCGTGTAGCGCCCGGCCAGCTCAGGATTATGCGTGACCATCACAAGCGTCTGCCCGGAGCGGTTGAGATCGAGCAGGAGCTGGCCGATGTCCTCCCCCGTGCCGGTGTCGAGAGCGCCGGTCGGCTCGTCAGCCAGCAGTAGAACCGGCCGGTTGACCAGTGCGCGGGCGATCGCCACCCGCTGGCGCTCGCCGCCGGAGAGTCGGCCCGGGTAGGCGTCCCGGTGGCGCTCGATGTGTAGTGCGGCGAGCAGTTCGCGGGTGCGTGCCCGTGCCTTCGACCGGGGCATCCCGGCCAGCTGCGCCGGCAGCAGGATGTTGTCGGCGACGGTCATGTCGTCAAGCAGGTTGAAGAACTGGAAGATCATCCCGATCTGGCGCCGCCGGCACCGGGCCATCCCCGTCTCACTGAGCCGGTCGATCCGTTGGCCGGCCACTGTGATCGTGCCATTCGTCGGCCGGTCCAGGCCGGCGATCAGGTTCAGGAGGGTCGACTTCCCGCTGCCGGACGGGCCCATCACCGCCATCGCCTCACCCGCCGCAATCTCGAGCGTTATCCCGTCCAGGGCGGGCTGTCCCGATCCGTCGTAGCGCTTCGATACGTCGTTGATCTGCACTAGAGCGTCCATGACGTGAACCTACGCAGCGCTGCGTGATTTGTCGTCGGCCGCGGGATGTAAATCCGCGTACCGCTTTCGGCGTAGCCCCGGCCCGGATCATCCTCAGGAGCTACCGGGCTACACAGCAAGGCTGACGACGCGACGGGCGGGCACGGCGATAATGAGCCGATGCAGAAAAGACCGTTGCGAACGGTGCGTCGTCGGCTCGGACTTCCGGTGGCATTCGCGCGGTCCGCCGAGCCGCGATCGTTGCCCTCCGGCAAAGCGCTGTACGCCGACGCGGCACTCGCCGCGCTCGTCCTCGCGGCCCGCCTGGCAGGCGGAGGGAAGGGGGCCGCCCTGCTGATCGCGACCGCGCCGCTCGCGGCCCGCCGGCGCTTCCCGCTGGCGGCGTGCCTCCTGGTGGTGATCGGCGTGTACGCGACGAGGCACGACTCCAAGCCGATCGCGATCGCCACGGTCGTCTTCGCGGGCTACTCGGCGGTCAGGTACAGCCGCTTCCGGGGTGCGGCGCTCATGACCGTTCTCTGGCTCGGGGTGATCGTGGGCGCCGCGCTGTTCGGCCCGGCCGCGCTCCTGATTCTGGTGTCGCTGGCCTTGACAGTGACCGTCGGGTACGCCGTGCACGCCGTGGGAGAACGCGACCGGATGCTCGCCGAGCACGAGGCCGCCACCCGCCACGCGCTCGAGCTCGAACGGGCCCGGATCGCCAGCGAGCTCCACGACGTAGTGACCCACAGCGTCAGCGTGATGATCGTGCAGGCCGGTGCGGCGCGGCAGGTCCTGGCCGAGTCCCCCGGCGAGGCACGGGCTGCCTTGTTGGCCGTCGAGGCGAGCGGGCGCGCGGCGATGACCGAGCTCCGTCACCTCCTCGGACTACTCAGCCCAACGCAGGCGCCGGGCGAGCAAGCGGGCGCACCGGACGGCGCGGCGCCCGTCGAGCTCGAGCCACAGCCGGGTCTGGCTCAGCTCCAAGCGCTGGTCGATCGGCTGACCGCGGCCGGACTGCCGATCGATCTGCGCGTCGGCAAGCTGCCCAAGGAGCTCTCGCCAGGCCTGGATCTGGCGGTGTTCCGCGTCATCCAGGAAGCGCTCACGAACGTGATCAAGCACGCCGGCAAGCCAACCACGACCGTCAGTCTCGCCCACGGCGATGGCCAGCTCGTGGTCGAAGTGGCCGACACCGGCCGGCCGATCCTCGAGGCCGCGCCCGCTGTCCCCGCCGGCGCCGGGCGAGGGCTGATCGGGCTACGCGAGCGGATCGCGCTGTACGGCGGAGTGCTCGACGCCGGGCCCCGGAGCGGCGGCGGATGGATCGTCCGCGCCAGCTTCCCCATCGACGCTGCGCCGCCGGGCGACGGCAGCGCCGCGGCGGTCGGCCGCGACCGATTCGTGGCGGCGGCTGGAGGCCGGTGACCGATTCGGCCACACCACCTCGCGTGGTGATAGCCGACGATCAGGCCCTCGTTCGCAGCGGGTTCCGGATGATCCTCGGCGCGTCAGGCATCCCGGTCGTCGGCGAGGCATCCGACGGCGGACAGGCGCTCGCGGCCGTGCTAGAGCACCGGCCGGACATCGTGCTGATGGACATCCGAATGCCAGGGATGGATGGCCTCGAGGCCACGCGGCGAATCCTCGCAGCGCCGGCCGGTGCCGGCTGCCGGATCATCATCCTCACCACCTTCGACCTCGACCAGTACGTCTACGCCGCCCTCACGGCGGGCGCCAGCGGCTTCCTACTCAAGGACGTCTCCCCCGAACAACTCGTCGACGCGGTACGCACCGTCCGCTGCGGCGATGCGCTGCTGGCGCCGTCGATCACCCGCCGGCTGGTCGAGCGCTTCGCGTCGACCGCGTCCGCGCCGCCGGCCGTACACGCCGACCTGTCCGAGCTGACGCCGCGAGAACTCGAGGTCCTCCAGTTGCTCGCCAGGGGCCTCAGCAACGCCGAGCTCGCCGCGGAGCTCGTGCTGAGCGAGGCCACCGTCAAAACCCACGTGGCGCGGATCCTACGCAAGCTCGGGCTGCGCGACCGCGTACAGGCCGTTGTCCTCGCCTACCAGACCGGGCTGGCCGTAACTCAGACGGGCACCGAGCGCTGATCGCACCACCAGCACCGAATACAGGCGGCCACGCCAGCCCCGCATGAGCAATCCGCGCGCGAATACCAAGGCAGGGCTGGACCCCACGGAGGCGAGCGCCCTCCTCCTCGCCAATAGGAGGGCGCTGCACTCCGGCTACTCAGATGTCGCGACCCTTCGCTCGTCCGGATGACGAGACGCCGGACGATCCAGATCGTGGCGGGGCAGTCGCCGGACACAGGTGCCGCCTAGCCGATGCTCGGTCGCCGATGCGCTCGCGCCGCGGGTGCAACGCAGAAAGGCGAATGCAATCGCTCAGATACCTCGTCATGCGTCGCGAGCCTGAAGGCCAGTGACGGGCGGGATTACGATCTCAGTGTGACCACCCAAGCAGAGTCGAGCACATCGAAATGGTCGCTCTGGTCGGAGGAGTCGGTCCTCTCGATCGCGTCCAAGCGCTCGGTGCTGTCCATCGGTTCGATCGGCTCCGCCTGCTCAGTCGGGTCGATCGGATCCTTTGGATCTGCCTTCTGTATTGGCACGGCCTTATCGGTCGCGTCCATCCTGTCCTTCTGCGCTCACTGGCGCATCATGAAGAACAGCGACTGATCGAGGGATCGGGTGGTCGCCATAGGCATCGTCGGCTCACGGCCTGTTCGGACGATTGCTCTCCCAGAATGCGATCGTCGTGTGGCGGGTCGTGAACCTGGCAGCAATGAACGGGTGTGATCCTCCGAGCGATGAGCCGTAGGCGGACTCCGACTGATCCCGGGCGTACGCTGCGGCGATGAACCACCGCGCCCGCTCGCCGATCGTCCATCCTCGCTGCCACTCACGCGAAGGACGAACATGACGGCGCAACGAGCTCTGTGTATGCCTGGCGGCGCACTCGCTCTTCCGGATGTCTGACGCCGGACGGGACACCTCCGGCATCGTGTATGAGACACCCGGGCTGCGGGAGGTTCAAGCGCGGCTCTACGGCCATCCGGGCTACGGCCGGTGGCTCCGGTGATCAAAATCATGGGTTCTGGTCCTTTGCTTGAGATGGGTTTTCGGGTGAGTTGGGGTGCGCGCAGCTGCAGCGGGCAGGAGCTGCGCCTCGCGAGGACCCGGTTGGGCCGGTTGACTTCGTGGGGCGTCTAGGGCCCGGATCGACTGAGGCGCTCAGCCCGCGCCGACGGGAATGGCTGCGGCATCGGCGCGGTCGGTTTCGCCGATGCGGGCCGCCTGCGAGTGCTGGTGGCTGTCGCGCGAGGAGATCAGCACGGCGGCGAGGATCGCTCCGGCGGCGGCGAAGCCGGCGCCGACCAGGAACGCCTGGTCAAACCCTTTGGTCAGGGCGACGGAGGCGCTGTGGACGCCGGCGTGCAAGAGGCTTTGGGTGCGGACGTTGGCGAGCGACGCGAGGATCGCCAGTCCGAGTGCTCCGCCGATCTGCTGGGAGGTGTTGATCAGACCCGAGGCCAGACCCGCCTCGTGTGGCCTGGTCCCGGTGACCGCGGCGATCGTTACCGACACGAACGCGAACCCGAACCCCAGGGCCGCCAGCAGCGACGGGCCGAGCACGTCTGCAGCGAACGAGCCGCCGCTGCCGGGTACCTGGGAGAACCACAGCAGGCCGCCGGCGACCAGCAGGAGCCCCGCGATGAGCGTCGGCTTGAAGCCGATCCGGGTGACCAGCTGGGACGCGAGCCCGGCCGAGATGATGATTCCGACCGCCAGCGGCAGGTATGAGATTCCTGTCTTGATCGGCGAGTAGCCCAGCACGTTCTGGAGGTACAGGGAGATGAAGAAAAACATCGAGAACAGGGACATGCCGAGCAGCAGGCCGACGATGTCTGCGCCGCGCAGCGTCCGGAGTCGGAATATCGAGAACGGCAGCAGCGGTTGCCGCTGCCGGGACTCGATCAGCAAGAAGGCGACCAGCAGCACGACCGCACCGGCGATCAGCAGCAGCGTCTCTGACGATCCCCAGCCGACATTGACGGCGTTGACGATTGCGTAGACGAGCAGCGACAGGCCCGCGGTGACGGTGACCGCACCCGGCAGATCAAACGTGCTGGTGTCGTCATCGGCGCGGCTCTCGACCAACGTCCGGGGTGCCAGCGCTGCCGCTGCGAGGCCGATCGGGACGTTGACGAACAGCACCCAGCGCCAGTTCAGCCCGCTGGTGAGGATCCCGCCGAGCAGCACTCCGGCGGCGCCGCCAGCGCCGGCGACCGATCCCCAGATGCCGAGCGCTCGGTTGCGCTCAGAACCCTCGGCGAAGGTGGTGGTGATGATCGACAGGGCGGCCGGGGAGACGATCGCGGCTCCGACGCCCTGCACGGCGCGGGTGGCGATCAGCCATCCCTCCGTTTGCGCCAGTCCGCCCGCCAGCGAGGCGAGCGTGAACAGCACGAGCCCGGCTATGAACATGCGCCGCCGCCCCAGCAGGTCGGCGAGCCGGCCACCCAGCAGCAAAAAGCCGCCGAAGGCAAGCGCGTAGGCGTTCACGACCCACGACAGGTCCGTTCGCGCGAAGTGCAGCGCCTGCCCGATCGACGGCAGCGCGACGTTGACGATCGAGGCGTCGATCACGACCACGAACTGCACCATCGCCAGCAGCAGCAGGGCCAGGTTCTTCGCGCGGGGGGTGTACGCGGTCACAGGCTCATCCCCAGCCTCGCGCCCAAGCCCGACAGCGCCGTGAACGCAAACCGCTGCAGGCGCGAGGTACGGATCGCGGTCGGGTGGGCTGTGAACAGCATCGCTGCGTAGATCGCTTGACGCGGACTGTGAGGTGTTCCAGCGCCCATCCTCCCGGTCGAGGCCAGCGACGCCATGTCGCGAAAGAACCCCTCGTAGTCGGCGGCGGGGCGGTGGCGATTGATGAACCTCACCGGCTCATCGTGAGTGTTTCGCAGGGTGTGCCGATGACCGGGAGCCGCTGCGGCGCGCTCTCCCGGACCATAGGTACGCCAGGTGCCGTCGAGCTTTACGTCGAGTCGGCCCTCGACGATCTCAAAACTGTCTTCAGCATTGTCGTGCACGTGCACCGGGGGGCTGGGGCTGTGGGGGCCAAGCCAGCTATTTGCCTCGAGAAGTTCGCCATCGGTGTCCTCGCCGTTGCGCACGATCTCCCACCACATATCCATGCCCGGGCGAAAGTCGATTCGCCGCGTCGCGGCAGGGCAGGTTGCAGGGTCAAGCGAAGCGGTATTCACGGGGGCCTCCATTAGTTCGGCTGGTGCGACTGGTCGTCGCGAGATTTGAGGTGATGCAGCGCTAGCGACAGCGCGGCATCGCCGGCCAGAACTTCTTCTAGTTGTTCACCTTGGTTGACAAGTTGGAGAAGCTTCTCACGGCTCGTCGTGTTTGTCAAGCGAGGTGAACTACAATCATGGGACATGCCGAAGAGCCTCCAAATCCTTCTCCGCGACGCGCGCAGCGCGATCGAGGCCGCCGTCCGCGCCGACCTCGCACACAACGGCTTTGGCGACGTCACGCCCGCGCAGTCCGCGCTCCTGCGCAACATCGGAGACGACGGTTCTCGCCCCAGCGACCTCGCCGCACACGCGGACGTCACCCGCCAAGCCATCACCAAGCTCGTGGACGAGCTCGAGCAGCTCGATCTCGTGCGCCGCGACCCAGACCCCAACGATGGGCGCGGCGTGATCGTCAGATACACCGACCGCGGACGCGCCGGCCTTGCTATCGCCCGCAAGCGGATGGTCGCGCTCGAGCGCGCCTACGCCGCGCAGGTCGGCGCCGACCGCTGGGCCGAGGTGCGCTCAACCCTCGAGACGCTATTCGGTGACGATCCTCACGAGGACCGGAGCCTGCCTGCCGCCCGAGTCCTATCCAGGGGGGAACGCCTGGACCGCAATCAAACACGCGCGACCGGTGAGTAAGCGCTCACTCAGTCGCGGATCCCGCGCGAGGGCGAGAGTTCGCTCGCCGTAGGGTCTGTGCGCTGTGCAGGACCGCCCACCGCCCAGTCGCCGAGGTTCTGCGATCCGAATGACCTGACCGGCTCCACTCCCACCCTTACCGCCCACTCACGTGCGGCAGCGAGGGCCTTGGCGTAGGCGGCGGCCAAGCGCTCGCTCGCGGTCGCTGCCGGCGGTTGCCGAACATGGCTAGGTTTGGTGACCGCTTGCAATCCGCAATCACCTTGGAAGGACGTCGATGCCAGAGACCACCTGCCACATGTCGATCTCGCTCGATGGTTTCGTCGCCGGACCGAACCAGAGTCGCGAGGACCCTTTGGGCAAGCGCGGGAGAGAGCTACACGGCTGGCACCTCGGCGACGAGCGCGCCAACGAGGCCGACGAGACCGCGACCGGCTGGCTCATGCGCCCACGCGGCGCCTATGTCATGGGCCGCAACATGTTCGGGCCGATCCGCGGCGAGTGGGAGGAGGACTGGCGCGGGTGGTGGGGACCCGAGCCGCCTTACCACGCGCCGGTGTTCGTGCTAACCCACCACGCTCGCAAGTCGATCGAGATGGAGGGCGGGACGACCTTCCACTTCATCACCGACGGCTTCGACGCCGCCTACGCGCAGGCGCGTGAGACGGCCGGCGATGAGGGCGTAGACATCGCGGGCGGCGCCTCGACCGTGCGGCAGGCGCTCCTCGCCGGGGTCATCGATGAGTTCACGCTCGACATCGCACCAGTCCTGCTCGGCTCCGGCGAGCGGATCTTCGACGGCGTCGAGACCCTCGGGTTGGAGCCCATCGAGGTGTTGCATTCGCCGCTGGCCACGCACATCCGCTACCGCCGGGCGAGCTGAAGGCCGGCGTCGGATACGTCTCCCGGCACCGCTCTGAGTCTCCCGATGCGGACGGCCAGCGACCCACTTTCGGGCATCCCGCAGGAGAACCCCAAACCGGGCGCCTTGCATGCAGCGGAACGACTTTCCAGATTCCTTGGGGCGATCCGCCGCAGGGTGGCAATGCTGTAGGAAGTCAGATAAGCGAGGAAGCAGCATGGAGATGCAGAGGCGGGGGTGTGACGGACGGGGCCCGTGGGGCCCACTAGCTCGGATCGATCACGTGACTTGGATCGGGTCGGCGGTCCGGGCCGGCCATGCTGTAGTCACCGAACAGGGCGTCGCGGTCGTTGGTGGCAGCCCTGACGCCATCGCGGGTGGCCCTCTCGATGAAGGCGTGGGCATCGGGGGTGTTTCGCATCAGGCCGTCAAGGATCGGCCCGAGCGTCTGGGTCGAGTGAAGACCCATGCTCTCGTAGGTCTGATTGACGATCAGCTTCATCGCCGCGAGCTGCGAGCTCGGGATGTTCGCCAGCTGCTCAGCCTGACTCGCCACCTCGGCCTCGAGTCCTTCGAACGGCACGGCCGCGTTGATCAGCTCGATGTCCGCGGCCTGGCGGCCGGAGAGCGGCTTCCCGGTCAGCGCGTGCTCCTTGGCCTTGGTCAGACCGAGGCGATATATCCACATGCCCGACAGGTAGCACCCCCAGACGCGCGAATAGGGGGTTCCGATCTGCGCGTCCTCGGAGGCGATGATCAGGTCGGCGCAGAGCGCCATGTCGCTGCCGCCGCCCACGCACCAGCCGTGGACCTGCGCGATCACCGGCTTGGGCGAGCGCCACAGGCTCAGGAACTTCTGCGTCGGGCCGTATGCCGAGGCGCCGATGAAGTCCTTGCCCGGATCCCAGCGGCCGTCGGTGGTGAGCATTTCGTCCCAGTGATGGAAGCCGCCGCCGAAGTCGTAGCCGGCGCAGAACGCTCGCCCGGCGCCGCGGAGCACGATTACCTTGACCCGGCTGTCGACCGTGGCCTGACGGACCGCGGCCTCGAACTCGTCGGGCATCGGCGGAACGATTGTGTTGAGACGCTCGGGACGATTGAGCGTGATCGTGGCGATCGCGCCGTCGGTGTCGTACAGCAGGGTCTCGAAGCTCATCGTGACTGCTCCCGTTCGTGGTTTGGCTGACATAGGATCGCGATCTATCCGGCCAGAACTGGAGGACCCATGGGACAGCGGTGGTTCAGCGACGAGGAGCTGCGGGCGATGTCGCGGCCGACGATGGACCGCGCGGTCGAGGCGCTCGACCGCGGCGACATCGACGAAGCTCGGGCGTTGTGCGAGGGGATGAAGCACGAGTGGCGATACCTGCACGACCTGATGGTCGAGGGGATCGCCGGACTGATCTCGTTCGTTCAGGAGCGCCTCGGCGAGGACGCGGTCGAGGATGCGTGGACCGCTGGACAGGGTCGTGGCTGGAAGCGCGATGTCGAGACGATCGCCTCGCGCGACCGCCGGCAGATCGTGCACGCCCTGGCCGCGACATGGCGGGCGCACTCCTGCAGCGGCACCGGGCCGCATCCCGGCGCGTTCACGATCACCGAGGACGACGAGAAGTTCACCTTCGAGATGAACCCGTGCGGATCCGGTCAGAGGCTGGTGCGGATGGGGCGCTACGAGGGTCCGGACGCCCTCGGCGTGACCGAGCGGGCCCACGACTGGAGCTACGGCCGTGAGGGCTTTCCGCTGTATTGCACGCACTGCTCGTTCATGAACGAATCGCTGCCGATCCGCTGGATCGGCTATCCGCTGTATCCGAGCGATCCGCCGGACGATTTCGGCCGCGACCCGTGCACGTGGTACTGGTACAAGGACCCGACCCGCATCCCTGAGCGCCATTGGCAGCGCCACGGACTGAAGCGCGAAGGCGCCCCGGGCGATCGCGCTTGAGGCCACCCCGACCGGGCAGCGTGTGATCGTGACCGGCGCGACCGGCGGTATCGGTCGCGCTATCGTCGGCGCGCTCGGCCTGAGCGGGTGGGTCGTCGCGGCCTGCGACGTGCTGGGCGCTCCGCTTGCAGACGTCGCGGGCGCCTCGGCCGCGTCCCAGCGCTCGAGCGGGAGGAAGACGAGGATCCCCACCTCGAGGTGGGGATCCTCTCAACGATCTAATGCCCGTTCGGCCTGCAGATCCCCGGCGGGGTCTGTGTCACTCCGAAGTCGTTCTTCCATGTGTTGGCAGTTCCTGCCGTCCCGCCGCCACGGGAGTCGTCGTGACAGTCGGTGGCGCCGTTGCTCTGGGAGTCATTCTCGGCGAATACGTTTTGCATCGTGTCGCTTTCAGCCCGGAGCCCGTCGAATGTGTTGTCGTGGGTCATGTTGTTGCTGATCTGCACCCCGCTAGCGGTGCCGATGTCGATGCCCAGGTCATTGCTGTAGGCGTCGTTGTTGCTGACCTGCACGCCGCCGGTGACTTCGAACACCAGCACGCCCGTGGCATCGCTGGAGTCGTCGATCTCGCCCGCGGGCGGCGGGCCGGCACCCGCGTACACGTTGCCAAATACCTCATTGTTGTGGACGTCGGCGTCTGCACCGCGTCCGACCTGGATGCCGTTGCGGGCGATGATGTTCGACGGCCCGCCGCCGTTGATGGTGTTGTCCTCGATCGTCGCGCTCGAGCCCGCGTTGTCGATCGTCGGGCCATTCTTTTGGTAATTGTCGATCACGTTGTGGTCGATGTCGGCAGTGCCGGTCTGGTTCTCGAACTGGCGCCCGACCAACACGGCAATGCCGTCCTGACAGCCGGCGAATGCCGGGTTGGCGTCCTGGATCTGAGTGATGTGGTTGTCGCGGATCGTCGCCTCGCCGCCCCCGTCGACGCGCACGCCGTAATGGGTGGAGAGGGGGTCAACGCATCCACCGTCGTAGTAGGGACCAGTGATCGTGAACCCCTGGACCGAGACGTCCTGGGACGAATTGACGCGCACGATCGCATTAGGCGGGGTCGTGACCACCGGGAACTGAATCACGGCCTGAAGCGGTTTTTCGGATTCCAGACTCAGCCCATCCTTCCCGGGGCCGATGGTCACCTGTTCTGGATAGGTGCCCGGACAGACCTTGACCGTGTCCCCCGGCCCGGCGGCAGTGACGGCGGACTGAATCGTCGAATAGTCGGCATTCGGACAAGAGCCGTCGTTGCTGACACGCAACTCTTTAGCTGCCGCCGGCGCAACCCCAACCAAACACAGACCTGCCACCGCAGTGGTCAAGCACAGCCAAGTCCGTCGCATGCGAGCCCCTCTCATTCGCCAGGCGCGAGGCAAATACCCCACTTCTTGGCAAATCTATTCGGGCTCGATGCCGAGAGTCAAGGGCCGCTCGGTATCAGCGTGCTCGACTGCGGCGGACCGGCGCTGCGGTCAGTCGCGCGCAGCGCGGTGCGGTGGGTGATGCGCTGCGGGACGCGGGGTGCAATCGTTTGGCGCGGGCTTGCCCGCGAATCGGTCGGCGATGTAGTTCAGGGCGGTTGGAAAGCCGGTGAGCACGTACGCGATGTGGTCGCCGGCATTCGATGTCGTGACGTGGACGGTGACGCCCTCGGCGCAGTAGCGCGCAGCGAGCCTTCGCATCGCGTCGATTGGCGCGAACTCGTCGTGCAGCGAGTGATAGAAAAGGATTGGCGTGCGCGGGACTCCCGGATAGCCCAGGGGGCTGATGCGCGAGAGCTCGCGGTCGAAGCGCGGATTGGGAGGATTGCCGAAGATGGCGCCGGGATATGCCTCGTAGCGCGTGGGATCGACGCCGGCGTTTCTGATCAGGGCATCGAGGAGGCAGTCGTTTTGGCTGTTGGCCACAGCCGTCCGGCCGGTCGCGCTGAGGTACTGGCCGACCCTCCAGCTCTGGTATGAGCGCTCCAGGGCGCCCATCAGGAGCGGAATCGCAGCGCGGCCTCCCTCGTTGGCCGCGAACGCGGCGAATGACGCCGGCAAGCTGGCCGGGGTGCCGCCCAGCGCTGCTCCTTTGAACCGGAGCTCGGGCGCGTAGACGGGTTGCATCTGGACTGCCCAGTCAGTGGCCAGCGCGCCGCCCGAATAGCCGATCAAACCAACCGCCGCGGAGCGAGCGATGCCAGCCGGCCTGAAATTCTTCACGGCTCGGATCCCGTCAAGGACACCGCGCGCAGCGCCGGATGAGCTGATCCACTCCGCGGTAGGGCCTTCCCAGTCCGGCACGGCCACCGCGAAGCCGCGTTGCACGGCCTGCAGGATGTTCGCCGTCTCCGTCTCCGCGTTGCTGCCCAGCACGGTTGGCCCGCCCGTCACAGCGGCCCCGGTCCCGGCCCGCATCACGTAAGACGGGGCGCACTTGGTAGACAGGGCATCCACCGCCGCCTGGTAGGAGAGCAACGGGCGCGCTCCGGTGCCCCGCCATCGGCTCTTTGGGAGTAGCACGGTGGTTACGAACGCACTGGGCCTACCGTGCTGATCGATCGTCTTGTACTTCACCTGCCAGGCCGTCGCCGGGATAGGTACCGCCAGCGCCATCGCCTGTACGCGTCGTGAGGCGAGCACCGTTCCGTTCGGCAGCCGGCCGATGTGGGCGGGCACGGCATAGAACGAGTCCTGATCTGGCGGTGGCGCCAAGCCGGTCCCGGGCGTAGGCAGCAGGTCAACCCGGGGTGGAGGAACCAGGCCGAGTCCTGGCGGTGGGACCAGGCCGAGCCCGGGCGGCGAAACCAGGCCAGAGGCGCCGGCGGTGCCGAAGCCCACGCCGATGATGAAAACCAACCCGCAGAGGGCCCCCGCGACTCGTCGGGAGGCGCGTGCCGTGTTTGACCGGTTTTGCCTACCCTCGGGGCGGCACCAGAGGCGATTACGTTGGCAAGCCATGTGACCGGGGCTCATTCGCGTCTCGCGAGCCCACCTCCCAAACCGGAATGTAGCATATCAGAGATCCTATATGAGCGACTCGGCCTGATTATCGACTCTCGATCATATATGCTGCCGGTCTGGCAACTGGTTTTGCGTCTCCAATCGCGCCTATCCCGACCGGCTCAGACATATTCGACATGGCAGCAGGGTGCGGCCGATGAAGATCATCGCCGTTGAGGAACACATGTTCCCGCGCGACGTGGCCACCGCGGCGGAGCTGGACCTCGGACCACGAGCTGGTCGCCGAGCAGATGCGCTCGACGATGTCGGCGACGGTCGGCTGCGCCTCATGGACGAGGCGGGAGTGGATGTCCAGGTGCTCTCGGCCGCGCTGGGCAACGTGATCCAGAGCCTCGAGCCGGAACGCTCGGTGCGGTTCTCGCGGATGCTCAATGATCGGCTGACCGAGGCAGTCGCGGCGCATCCGACGCGCTTCAGAGCCTTCGCCTCACTGCCGATGAGCGCGCCGCGCCAGGCCGCCGACGAGCTGCGCCGCGCCGTGGAGGAGCACGGACACCTCGGAGCCATGATCCATGGCCAGACGAACGGGACGTTTCTGGACGACCCCTCTGTCCGGCCCGTTCTGGGTGCGGCGGAGCAGCTCGGTGTCCCGATCTATCTCCACCCAGCTCCCCCACCACCAGCGGTGAGGGACGCGTATTTCTCGGGTCTGGATCCGGACATCGCGCTCGGACTTGCCACCGCGGGATGGGGTTGGCACGCCGAATGTGGGATGCATGTGCTGCGCATGGTGGTGGGCGGCGTGTTCGAGCGCTTTCCGAATCTTCAGGTGATCGTCGGCCACATGGGGGAGAACCTTCCGTTCTCGCTGACCAGGTCGCAGGAGATGATGAGCGCGCCGCTGGAGGACACGTCGATCGGAATCACCGACACCGTGCTCGGTCATGTTCACATTACGACGTGCGGCTACCACACCGAGCCGCCGCTGGCCTGCGCGCTGAAGGTCTTCGGCGTGGACCGCATCATGTTCTCCATCGACCATCCGTTTGGCGATAGCTCTCGCGCTACTGACTTCCTGTGCGCGACCCCGCTCAGCTCCAGCGATAGGGAGAAGATCTCCCACGGGAATGCCGAGAGGCTGCTGCGCCTGTGACCGCGGAGCAGGAGCCGACCAACGGCCAGCCGTCGGCGGGTTTGCGTGGCCGCACCGTCATCGTGACGGGTGGGGCACAAGGTATCGGTGCCGCCATCGCCAGGTCACTGGCCGCGCACGGCGCCCATGTCGCGATCGGAGATCTGCGGCCACCGGATGCCACGGTGGCGGCGATCACCGCCACCGGCGGGGAAGCTTCAGGGGGGATCTGTGACATTGGCCATCCGGCATCCATCGGCGCTTTCGTGAGCGATGTCCTCGATCGTCGCGGACGCATCGAGGGGTTGGTCAACAACGCGGCGATCTTCTCTCAGCTGAAACCGGCCCCGTTCGAGCAAATCTCCTCGGAGGAGTTCGATCGCGTTCTTCAGGTCAATGTCCGAGGCACGTTCGAGGTCATCAAGGCCGTGATGCCGGCGATGCGCGGGCAGGGCTACGGGAAGATCGTCAACGTCGGATCGAGCTCCGTGTTCAAGGGGGCGACGATGCTGCTCCACTACGTGTCGTCCAAAGGAGCCATCCATGCGATGACCGGAGCGCTGGCTCGTGAAGTCGGCGCTGACGGCGTGCGGGTGAACACCGTCTCACCCGGGTTGACTCTCAGCGATGGGGTGAGGAAGGCCGGAAATCTCCCCGCGGAGCGTGTCGATGCGGATCGGATCACCCGAGCCCTTCCGCGCGAGCAGACTCCGGGGGACGTGACTGGCGTGGTCGCCTTCCTGCTCTCGCCGGCGAGCGATTTCATGACCGGCCAGACGCTGGTCGTCGACGGCGGCTCCCAGCTGCACTGACCATCCCGAGGTTGACAAGGAGACACAGTGACTAGCACCGCACTGCCCACGCTCGGGCCAAGCACTCATTACATCAATGGTCAGTGGTCGGGCCAGGGAGGCAAGACGTTTGCCGACGCCAACCCGTACAACGACGAGCTCGTGGCCGAGATCTCCGCCGGCGGCCGCGAGGAGGCCGAGAAAGCGGTCGCAGCGGCGGCAGCCGCCTTTCCCGCCTGGGCGGCGCTGCCGCCGGCTAAGCGCCAGCGCCTGTTCCTCGACGCGGCGGATCTGATCGACCGGCGCAGCGATGACATCGTCCCGATCTTGGCCGTCGAGGCCGGCACCAGTGCGAGGTTCGCCAGGTTCCAGGTCGACTGGTCCTCGAACCTGATGCGCCAGGCCGCCAGTTGGGGCTACCTGCCGTATGGGGACGTCCTTCACAGCGACGTACCCGGCCGCTTCGCGATGGCGACGCGCAAACCGCTCGGGGTAGTGGCGGGATTCACCCCGTGGAACGGCGCGTTTAACCTGGCCTGGCGCACGCTCGCGCTGCCGATGGCGTTCGGGAACACCGTCGTCCTCAAGCCCTCCGAAGAGGCGCCGATCGCCGCCGGTCTGCTCCAGGCCGAGATCCTGCACGAAGCTGGCTTCCCTCCGGGCACGGTGAACGTCGTCGCGCACGCGCCGGGGGAGGCGGCCGCGATCGCGGATGTCTTCTTCGAGAGCCCTGCTGTTCGCTGCATCAACTTCACCGGCTCGGCCGGTATCGCCCGGATGTTGGCGGAGAAGGCGGGACGAGCACTCAAGCCCATCGTGCTGGAGCTCGGCGGTTACAACCCGTTGCTGGTACTCCGCGACGCCGACCTGACCGAGGCCGTCAACGCCACTGTCTTCGGGTCGTTCTTCCATCAGGGACAGATCTGCCTGAACACCCGCAAGGTGCTGATCGAGCGTCCGCTCCACGACGACTTCCTGGATCGGGTGGCGACTAAGACGGACGCGTTGCCCTCGGGTGACCCCACGGACCCGGAGACGATCATCGGCCCGCTCATCAACGACCGAGCGGTGCGGCAGATGCAGGAGCGCATCAAGGATGCGACCGACCGCGGCGCGCGGTTGGTGACGGGCGGGGACGTGCGCGGTCGCGTGTTCGCGCCGACCATTCTCGCTGACGTGCCCCATGACGCGATTGTCGGGCTGGGTACCGAGGAGACCTTCGGGCCGCTGCTGGTCGTCGAGGCCGTGGACGATGCCGAGACCGCCCTGGCTCGAGCCCAGTCCACGCCCTATGGTCTGAGCAGCGCGATCATGACGGCCGATCAGGACCGCGGCCTTGACCTCGCGCAGCGCTTCGACACGGGCATCGTGCACGTCAACGGGCCCACGATGGCCGGGGAGCCGTCACTGCCCAACGGGGGCGTGAAGGACAGCGGCTGGGGTCGCTCGGGTCACTACTCGATCGAGGACTTCACCGAGATCCGCCTCACCACTCTCACCCGTGGCGCCGGTTCGTACCCGTTCTGACGTCTTCCGCTCTATGAAGTGCACGGCCGCGATCCCGAGCTGACTGGACAACTTCAGGAGGAGATCCATATGAACGATCAGAACGAGCCAAGCCCGCTGGAGAGCCTGAAACTGAGGCTCTTTCAGCTCTACATTCTGTTCGGTTCACCGACCTCGGCCTGGGACATCGGCTCGGACGCCACCCAGGACGGACTCGCCGCGCACGTCGATTATCTGCGTGAGCTCGAACGGACCGGGGTGATGTTCATGGGAGGCCCCTTCCGTGCCGCCGACTACGAATGGGACGGCTCGGGCATGATCGTGGTCCGAGCCGAGTCGCTAGAGGAGGCCCAGCGGCGCGCCGAGGCCGATCCTCTTTTCACACGCCGGCTGCGCGACTACGACGTACGCGGCTGGCAGCTCAATGAGGGGCGACTCGTGCTGACGGTCGATCTCGACTCAAACCAGGTCGGTATCGCTTAGCGGCGTCCGAGCCTCATGCCGACCGCGCTGTGGTCAGGAGTGCTGAGCCAAATCGGGCGTTTCCCGCGCCGGTCACTTCTCCGGAGGATCCGCGGAGACCGAGCCATCGGCGCTCTGATCGACATCTGCTGGTCCACGCCCAAATCGCAAGATTTGCCGAAACACCGCCATGCGCCCGGTGGATATCCCCTGGTATTTGGCGACACCGACTGCGAGGAGCAGTGCGACGCCGTTGAACAGGTCAGGGATCCAAACCGGAGCTCCGGCAAGTTGCAGGCCGGTCGTGCCTGTAGCCAAGACATAGATGGCCACCAGGGTTCCCCAGACATTGACTCGACCTCCTCGGAATTGGGTCGAGCCGAGAAACACGCCAGCGAGCGCCGGCAACAGATAGTCAGGTCCGACCGTGGGGTCTCCTACGCCGAGTCGAGCGCTGTTGAGGATGCCGGCGACCGCCGCGATCACTCCACAGGCAACGAGGCACGAGACCGTGACGAGAGATGTCCGCACTCCCGCCAGTCGCGCCGCCTCGTGGTTGCCACCTGTGGCATAGACGCGCCGGCCGACCGGTGTCCGCTCGAGGACGTACCAGACGACGATCACGACGACGAGCAAGATCCAGACCGGATAGGCGATACCAAGCCAAGTGCCGGTCGCGATGTTTTGATCCGCGTTGGGAACATTCAGTATCTGCTCGCCTCCTGAGATCCAGCTGACCAGCGCCAGCAGGATGGAGCTCATCCCGAGCGTCGCGATGAAGGAATCAATGCGGGCGCGCGCGACGAGGAGCCCGCTGGCGGCTCCGATCACGGCGCCGGCGAGCAGCGTGAGGGCGATCGCGGGCACGGCCGGGAGGCCCCGCGGCACGAGAAGCCAGGCGACCAGGATCCCGCCGAAGCCGACCTCGGCGCCAACTGCGAGGTCGAAGGCTCCAGCGGCGAGGGGTATGGAGAATCCGACGGCCACCAGACCGACGATGGCCTGGTCGTTGAGGAGTGAGTGCCACGTGCTCGAAGTCAGGAAGGTGCTCGGCACCCACAATGAGAAAATGATGAACAGCGCAATGAAGAAGTAAACGGCACTGATCCGTTGCGGAGAGAGACTCCGGGCGAACCGACGCACGCCCGTAGCTTGGCTGACACCCCCAGGAACCTCTGGGCCCGGCGCAGCGACGGGTTCGGGCTCACGTTCCTGCTCGAGAGATGAGACGGGACGTCGGGTGTCAGGCATCCTCGACCTCGGCTGGTGGGCTACTACCGAGACTCGCACTGACGAGGTTGGCTTCGCTCAGGGCCGGCTTGTCCAAGGTGGCGCCAACTCGACCGTTTCGCATGACGAGAACGCGGTCACACAGAAAGGCAAGCTCCTTCATGTCGGTGGAAGTGACCAGAACCGCTGCGCCCTCGTTTGCTGCGGTGGCGATCAAGGCGTAGATGGACGCCTTGGCGCCGACATCGACCCCTTGGGTCGGCTCATCGAGGAGCAGCACAGTCGGCTCGTTGCGCAACCACTTCGCGAGCACCACTTTCTGCTGGTTGCCTCCGCTGAACAGGTTGAAGGGTCGGTCTGAGTCAGGCGGGCTCAGTTCCACCCGGCGAGTCCACGCATCGACGTCCGCTCGTTCTGACTTCAGATCCAGACGGCCGAAGCGTCGACGGAGAGGAGCGAGTCGCGGGAGCGTCAGGTTCTCTCGCGCCGACATCGCCATGATCGCCCCGCGGGCGCGGCGATCGGCGGGAATGAAGGCCAGACCACTTTTGATCGCTTCATGCGGGTCGTCTGCCGCGAGCAGCCCACCGGCAACTCGTACCTCACCTCGTGTGCGCTTCAAGGCGCCAAAGAGAAGCCCGGAGAAATGCTCCTGACCCGATCCGAGCAGACCGCCGACGCCGACGATCTCACCCGGTGAGAGTTCGACCGAGGCGTCGATCACACTGGCGCCGGCCACGTGGTTTGCCGAGAGAACTGGCGCGCCGACGGCCTCGCGGCGGTGCATGTGGACGTGCGCCAGCTGTCGACCGGTGATCAGGCGGACGAGCTCATCGTGATCCACCCCGTCGGCACGGACATCGGCGACTAGCTGCCCATCCCGGAGGACGACGATCCGGTCGGCCAGATCCAGCACCTCGTCGAGGCGGTGCGAGATGAAGATGATGCCCGCCCCGTCATCGGCCACGCGCCGGACGGCTTCGAACAGTCGCTGCACCTCCTCGCCGGGCAGCGCGACGGTTGGCTCATCGAGAATGAGGACGTTGTCCGGGTGCTTCCACCCAGAGAGGGCACGGGCGATGGCCACGATCCTCTGCTCGGCGGCGGTGAGCCCGGAGACGGGGGCCTGCACGTCGAACGGCTCGCCGAAGCGCGCGATCAGATTCTGGACTTCCTGGCGCTCGCTCCGAGGCCGGACCGGGGCCAGCGCGCCGCGTCCGAGGCGACGGGTGAGATCGAGGTTCTCAATCGTGCTCAGCCCGGGAATCAGGCCAAGATCCTGGTGGATGAAATGGAGGTGCTCGAGGGCAGCCGGACCGCTCAGGATCTCTCCGTCCGGGCCTTGGACATCAACCGCTCCGGCGTCGGCGGTATATACGCCGGCGAGGATCTTGACCAGCGTTGACTTTCCCGAACCATTCTGTCCAACGACGGCAACGATTTCTCTGGAGTGAACTTCGAGTGAGAGAGCGTCCAGCGCTCGGAGGCCGGGGAAGCGCTTGGTGAGACCGCGAACCCTGACCAGCGATCGGCGCGGAGCCGGATCGCCGGCCGCACGCTCCGGCACTCCTACCGCCACAGTTTGGCGAACCGGGCGGGGAAGTCCGGGTAGCCCGTCCAGCCCATGGCCGGGTTGAAGGTGATGTCCTTCTGCTCGAGGAACTCGTTGATCGGAGGACCGCCCTTCTCGGCGTCGACCAGCGGCTCATGAGTGGACAGCCGCGCCAGGGCGTCGACCGTCTCCCAAACGGCGACGGGGAGATCGGTGTCCAGCCCGGAGGTGATTTGCCCTGCCTTGATGTAGTCGAGCACCGCGGGCGGTGGCGCGTAGCCCGTGACGGTGAGGTGCAGGCTCGCGACCTTCAGCGCGGCCGGGAGACCCGTCGCCGCTTCCTCGGTCGCGAATGCCGCGGCGTTCGTGCTCGGATGGGCCTGGAGATCTGACACGACCAGGCTCGGCGCGGAATTGCCGATGTCCGCCACCGGTACGACTACGTTGCGGACCTGGCATGAGGGACACAGCGCCGCCATCTCGTGATCGAATCCCTGCTCCTCGTAGGGCGAGAAGGCCAGCTCGGGGGTTGCGTAGAAGACGGCGTTGGTGCTCGCCCGCTTCTGAAGCACGGTCCACGCCGCCATCAGCTTCCCGTTGAGGATTGAGATGGCCGGATTGGCCACGGTGTCGAAGCTGATCCCGTACTGCGGCGCATTGACGACTCCGACCGAGACGATCGGGATGCCCATCGACTTGAGTTGCTGAAGCTGCGTCTTCGCGCTGTCGCCACTGATGCCGGGAACGATCACGCCGGCGGGCTTCTCCGAGATGATCGTGCTCATCGCGCTCTGCTGAGCAGTGACAGTCGGGCCGGCCTTCACGACCGTCAGCTGAACGCCGAGGACCTTGGTTGCCCCCTCGAAGAGCTGGGCGAACAGGGCACAGACGGGCGTCGCGCACTGCAGCAGGGCGTATCGCGTACCAGCGGGTGGATGCTTGACCAGCGGCTGCGTGACCGGGAACGCGCTCGTGCGCCCGGTGTAGGGCGCCACCACCGCCTGGGCGGCGCCGAGATCGACGTGGGCAGACTTCCCCGTCGCGCCCGAGGCAGAGCTGCTGCTGCTGCTGCCACATCCGGCCAGAGCCAAGAGACCGGCCAACAGGCAACAGCCAAGGAGAACGAGTCTGCGTTTGCTGGGTCCGCCCGTTGACGCCATGGTGCCTCTCCTCCAGTATCGATCTCGTCGGACCGCTTGCGCGGCGGAAGAACCGCCGCGGCGCGCGGATCGATCGTAATATAATCGATAATCGCTAATGGATGGGCTTTGCCGCGAAGTGACCGGAACCTAGCCGTGGCTCAACCCTCGCTTCGGACGCTTCCGAGCTCTACGCAGGTGCTGATCGCGGGCGGAGGACCCGTCGGGCTGGCGGCGGCGATCGAGCTGCTCCGACGCGGCGTCGACTGCCTCGTGGTCGAGCCTCGCCAGGACGTCTCCCACGCTCGCCCGCGCTGCAAGACGATCAACGTGCGCTCGATGGAGCACCTTCGGCGCTGGGGCCTAGCCGAGCGGCTGCGGGCCCGAGTTCCCCTCCCGGTCAGCTGGTCCCAGGACGTCGTGTTCTGCACCTCGCTGACCGGCTACGAGCTCTCGCGCTTCAGCGGCGTGCTCGGCCTCGGGGCTGAGGGCGATCGGTTTCCCGAGCTGGGTCAGCAGGCCCCGCAGTATGTGCTCGAGGAACTTCTCCGCGAGGTGCTCGAGGAGCTGGCGCCCGGATCGCTTCTGACCGGCCATCACGTGATCGGCCTCGAACAGGACGATCGCGAGGTGCACATCACGATCGCCGATGGGAAGGGCGAGACCGCGAGCCTCACCGCCGACTACGTGGTCGGCTGCGACGGATCGCGCAGCGCCGTCCGTGAAGCGATCGGGTCGGTCTATGTCGGGGAGCGGGCGCTGCGGCCGAACTTTGGCATGGTCTTCGTGGCTCCGGCCCTGCTGAAACGCTGCGCGCATGGACCCGCCGTCCAATATTGGGTGGTGAACCGATCGGCGCCGGCGGTGATGGGCCCGATCGACTTGCACGGAACCTGGTGGATCATCGCCTTCAACGTTGACCCCGACACCGGCGAGCGGGAGGCGGCGCAACTCATCGAAGGGGCGGTGGGCAGCTCGCTCGAGGCCCGGGTCTGCTCGAACGACCCTTGGACAGCGCGCATGCAGCTCGTGGACCGCGCACGCAGCGGGCGGGCGTTCCTGGCCGGCGACGCAGCCCACCTGAACCCGCCGTTCGGTGGCCATGGACTCAATACCGGGCTGGGCGACGCGGTCGATCTAGGCTGGAAGCTCGCGGCCGTGCTCGACGGGTGGGGCGGCCCGCGCCTGCTCGACAGCTACGAGGCGGAGCGTCGTCCGATCCAGACTGCCGTCATCGAGGCCGCGGTGGCGAACATGCGGGTGCTGGCCACCGAGCTGCTTGCCGACAACCTGGACGCCGCCAGCGAGGAGGGGGTGCAGGCGCGCCGTCTGGCCGATGCCAACATCCAGGCCACCAAGCACGTTGAGTTCCATTCACTCAGCTTGGTCCTCGACCTAGGGTATGAGGCCTCGCCGATCGTGGCCACCCCCGGCGGAACCTCGGGAGACGGGGCGCGACCGGGCGCTCGGCTCCCTCACGCCTGGCTCGGCCCTGGGCATTCGCTGTACGACGAGCTCGGTGAAGCGATGACCCTGCTGGTCCTGGCCGAGGGGCACCAAGGCGAGGTGGCCGCGATCGCCCGAGCGGCGCGCGAGGCGCGATTGCCGCTGCGGGTGGTTGAGCTGGCCGCCCAGCGCCTGCCCGGCTACGGATCGGACTTGGTCCTGGTGCGACCCGACCAGCACGTGGCTTGGTGCGCCAGCGAGCCGCCGGTCTCCGCGCAGGCTCTGATCGACCGGGTGCGCGGCGCTTAATCGATTATTGTCTGATCGATCCTATGTAGATAATCGAGGGAGAGAGATATGGCCGCATCCGACGCTGGTGAGCACGGCGACATCTTCGTCGCGCACGACTTCCCTGAGCAGCAAGTGGATCTGGGCGAGATCCGCATGAACTACGCGACGACGGGGGCCGCGGAGCGGCCCACGCTGCTCCTCATCCCGGCTCAGATCGAATCGTGGTGGGGCTACGAGCCGGCGATGGCCCTTCTGCAGGAGCACTTCCAGGTGTTCGCGGTCGACCTTCGGGGGCAGGGCCGCTCGACGCAGACGCCTGGTCGCTACACCCTGGACAACATGGGCAATGACCTCGTGCGCTTCATCGACGAGGTCATCGGTCGGCCGACGCTGGTCAGCGGCAATTCCTCCGGCGGGGTGCTCGCCGCCTGGCTGGCGGCATACGCCAAGCCCGGACAGCTTCGTGGCGCAGTGTGCGAGGACCCGCCGCTGTTCTCCTCCGAGACAAACCCGGCCTGCGGACATTCGATTCGCCAGGCCCTCGGACCAATGTTCGCCCTTTCGAACAAGTGGCTGGGCGATCAGTGGTCGATCGGCGACTGGCAGGGCATGCAGGCCGCCGCGCCCAAGGAAGTCCCGATGCACGTGCTCACGGCGCTGGTCCGCATGCGGATCGTCGAGCCTCCCAGCCCGGAAGGACCCGGCGAGACGCCACAGAACTTTCGCGAGTACGACCCGGAGTGGGCGCGATCGTTCTGGTCGGGAGCGGCCAGTGCGAGTTGCGACCACGAACGGATGCTGGCCGGCGCCAGGGTCCCGATGCTAATCACCCATCACTTCCGCGAGATCGATCCCGGCACCGGAGCTTTGATGGGAGCCGTTTCCGATCAGCAGGTCGCCAGAGCCCGTGAACTGATCACCGGCGCGGGACAGTCGTGCAACGTGGTCGACCTCCCCGATATGGCCCACGCGATGCATCAGCACGATCCCGAGCGATTTACGACGACGATCCTCGAGTTCTCGGCGAACTTGGACGCGGATCGCCCGTGATGGGCGCCTCGCGCGCGCGCCTCCCAGCTTGGCACAGTAAGCCCGACGGGGATGAAGCTTGGCACAGTAAGCCCGACGGGGATGAGCGTGATATTATCGATCATAGAAGGATATATTCATCTAGCCGTCGTGAGCGGGGGTCGGCTGTGAGGAGAAGGCATGAGGATTGCTAATCACGGGGGCCGGCTCGTCGTCCTTGTCTCCGACCGCGACGATCGCATCCACGGCGCGCGCGCGATCGATGTGCACCGCGCCAGCGGGGGCACGATCCCGGCCGAGCCCGATCTGGCCTATGACCAATGGGATGAGGTCCTTCAGATCGCCGCGGCGTCGCTCGATGGCGACTCTGAGGACGGTGCCTCGATAGCGATCGACCGTGATCTATTGGGTTCCCCCTCGCCCCAGCCGCGTCAGGTCTTCGGGATCGGGGTCAACTACGCCGACCACGGCGCCGAGGCCGACATGGCCGTGCCCGAGGTTCCCCTCGTGTTCACCAAGCTCTCGACGGCGATCACCGGCCCCTACGGTGCGATCGCGCTCTCCACCGAGACGGTTGATTGGGAGGTCGAGATAGCGGTCGTCATAGGCCGTCGCGCGCGTAACGTGGCCAGCGAACAGGCGTGGGAGTTCGTCGCCGGGGTCACGGCCGGTCAGGACCTGTCCGACCGCGACATCCAGTGGCGACCGCAGGCGACCCCGCAGTTCGGCTTGGGTAAGTCGTTGGCCGGCTTCGCTCCCCTTGGCCCGGTCCTGGTCACTCCCGACGAATATCCCGATCCCGACAACATCGAGCTGGCGTGTCTGCTCAACGGAGAGGAGGTTCAGCGCAGCAGCAGCGCGCAGATGCTGCTGGACGTCCCGACGGTAATCGCCTACCTCAGTGGCATCGTCACTCTGCACCCGGGCGACGTGATCTTCACCGGCACGCCGAGCGGAATCGGGATGACGCGCAAGCCACCGCGCTACCTGGTGGCCGGGGACACATTGGAGAGCTTCGTGGCGCGTGCCGGGAGCATGTCGCACACTTTCATCGCTGCGCCGGTGGCGCTTGGAGCCGACCAGGCACGACGAGATCAATGACCAGGCCTCGACACCGCCGTCGGATTGTCAACCGCCCAGATCGACAGCTAGTCCGGTAACTCTCGAGGAGAAGACGATATGGCCACAGCTAGTCCCGTCCTCCACCACGTAACGCTCAAGACCAATCGGCAGCGGGAGATGGCCGACTGGTACGAGACCGTCGTCGGCATGAAGCCCAACCACTACGGCCCCTTCGGGGCATGGCTGACGAACGACTCAGCCAACCACCGCCTGGCGCTGCTCGTGGCTCCCGGACTCGACGACGATCCGGGCAAGATCGCTCACACCGGGATGCATCACCTGGCCTTCGAGTATCCGGACATCGACGGGCTGCTCGGCACCTACGAGCGACTCCGGGATGCGAGCATCGTCCCCCACGCCTGCCTGGATCACGGGCTGACTACGTCGCTGTACTACGTCGACCCGGACGGTAACAGCGTGGAGCTTCAGGTCGACAACTTCGGGGACTGGGAAGCGTCGAGCGAGTGGATGCGCACGGCTCCGGAGTTCCAGACCAACCCGATCGGGGTGAACGTCGACCCACAACGGCTGCACGAGGCGTGGAAGGGCGGAGCCGATGCGGCCGAGCTGCATCGGCAAAGCTTCTCCGGCGAGTTCGACCCGGGGACCCCCCTCGATCTGCGCCTTCCCCCCGAGGCCGACGACGCCAAGGTTGAGGCCATCTGAAGAGCCCCGGCCGGACGGCACCGTCCGCCGGGCCTCGCTCGGCCGCGCCGCGTGGCCGAGCTGTGTGAATCGCGTGGGCTCAGCCGGCCGGAGACGACGCGCCGCTGGCCCGAGGCTCGGCGACGGTTTGCTGAAGGCTGGTGACGACCTCCCGCTCGTTGCTCTCGAGATGCTCAGTCAGGGCCGCGGCCATCGTTGACGGATCCCGAAGTCGAGCGGCATCCAGGAGGGGCCGATGACGATCGTAGGGCGAGCGGGTGAAGAGGACGTCGGTTTCGATGTAGACGATGCGCAGGTAGCGCTCGACGGCGTGCCAGAGCTCGGTGATCATGCGCTCCATTCGGGACGTGAGCACCGGCGCGAGCAGAGCGCGATGGAAGGCGTTGTGGCTATTCCAGAAGTCATCCGAGTCGACTGCCTCGTCTCGCATGGCGCTCAGCTCGCGCTCGAGCTGAGCGATGTGTTCATCGCTGAGATCGGGAGCCGCGCGGGCCGCGGCGTCGACTTCGATCAATCTCCGCAGGCGATAAATCTCCTGCAGGTCCTCCAGCTCCAGGGGAGCCACGATCGCAGTGCGGGCCGGCCGCAGCACGACGAGCCCTTGGCCGGAGAGACGCTGGAGCGCTTCGCGCACCGGACTGTGGCTGACGCCAAGGTCGATGGCCAGATCGCTGATCGAGAGCGCCTCCCCCGGGCGCAGCCGTCCCTCCAGGATGGCCCGACGAACGGCGTGGCTCACCCGGTCGACCAGCGACTGGGTTTCGGTCGAGATAGGGGCGATGCCAGTCCTCGTGGTCACAGTTGTTGCCTTCCTAGATTTCAAGCCAGCCACCGGGGTCGATGACCGTGCGCCGCGCGCATCGATCATAGATCAGGCTACGGCGGGCAGAACGGCGACTCACGGATTGCAGATAGATCATAGATCATCCATAATCCGTCAAGTGAGCCTGTCGAAAGCATCAGCCGGGGGCGAGCTGGCCGTTGATCTCGAGGTCTTGGATTCGATCCAACGGCGCGTGTTGTGGCTGGCCACATCGATCGTGCATCACGCCAACAAGGTCCGCGGGCCCTCAGCCGAGGTCAAGGTCGGCGGTCATCAGGCATCTTCGGCCTCCTCGGTCTCGATCATGACGGCGCTGTACTTCGCGCACCTCCGCGGTCCGGACCGCGTGTCGGTCAAGCCTCACGCTTCGCCGGTCCTCCATGCGATCGAGTACCTCCTTGGACGCCTCGACGCCCGCTACCTGACGACGCTGCGGGAGTTCGGGGGCCTGCAAAGCTATCCCAGCCGCCTCAAGGACCCTGTGCCGGCCGACTTCTCGACTGGGTCGGTCGGGATCGGTGCCACCGCACCGATCTGGAGCGCACTGGCCCACCGTTACGTAGCCGGGCACTTCGAGGTCGCTCAGGGTGGTCGGCAGATCTCCGTGGTCGGCGACGCCGAACTGGACGAGGGCGCCTGCTGGGAGGCAGTCATCGACCCCGTGGTCGCGGAGCTCGGCGAAGTGCTCTGGATCGTCGACGTCAATCGCCAGTCGCTGGACCGGATCGTGCCCAACATCGCCGCTGATCGCCTGCGGCGGATGTTCGAAGCGGCCGGATGGCACACCCAGATCATCAAGTACGGACGCAGGCTGGAGGAGCTCTTCGAGCAGGACGGTGGGGCGGCGTTGCGCCGTCGGATTGACCAGATGACCAACGAGGAGTACCAGCGGATGCTGCGCCTCGCCGCCCTCGATGTCCGCGAGCGCCTGCCGGGGAGCGGCCGCGGGCACCGCGACATCGAGCGCCTGCTGGCCGAGCTTGACGACGAGGCGGTCCTCACCGCCCTGCGCGATCTCGGCGGCCACGACCTGGGCTCGGTGCTCGAGGCCCTGCGCGAGGCCGACGCCGTCAGTGACCGGCCCTCGATCATCTTCGCCTACACCATCAAGGCGTGGGGCCTGCCGACCCTCGGGCACCCTGCCAACCACTCCGCCCTGCTGACCGTCGACGAGTGGGAGCGCACCGGGACCGAGCTCGGCGCCTCGGCCGCTGACCCCTGGGCCGGCTTTGACGAAGAGTCCCGCGAGGCGCAGCTCTGCCGCGAAGCGGCCGAGCGCCTGCAGCGTGTCACGCCGACGCCCGTCGGGCCGCCCGAAGTCCCGAGCCACGTGGGGCGCGCACACAGCGGCCGCGCCTCCACTCAGCAGGCCTTCGGGCGCTTCTTCGTCGACCTGGCGCGCTCGGCTCCGGAGGTGGCCGCCCACGTGGTGACAGTCAGCCCCGATGTCGCCTCCTCGACCAACCTCGGCGGCTGGATGAACCACGTGGGCATCTGGGATCCGATCCCACCCACCCAGCGGATCGACTGGTTCGCCGACGACACCAACACGCTGGTGAAGTGGCACGAGTCAGAGCACGGCCAGCACATCGAGCTGGGGATCGCCGAGGGCAACCTCGTCGGACTGCTCGGGGAGCTCGGGACCACGTGGTCACGCGATGGGCAACCGTTGCTCCCCGTGGGGACGTTGTATGACCCGTTCGTCAATCGGGCCCTCGAGCCCTGGTCGTTCTCGATGTACGCCGGCGGGCAGTCGATCCTGGTGGGAACGCCGTCCGGGGTCACATTGGCTCCTGAGGGGGGCGCCCATCAGTCCATCATCACGCCGTCAGTCGGGCTCGAGCAGCCACGGTGCGTGGCCTACGAGCCGGCCTTCGGCCAGGACTTCGAATGGGCCATGCTCGATGCCTTGAGTCGTCTCGGCAAGCCAGACGGATGCTCGGCCTACTTCCGGCTCTCAACCCGCCCGCTCGAGCAAGCACTGGCTGCGCTTCCCGAGGATCCCGAGGCGCGGGAGCGGCGTCGTCAGGAGTCGCTTGCCGGCGGCTACCTGTTGCGTCGTGTCGACAGTCGACCCGCGATCGCCATCGTCGCGATGGGTGCGCCGGTCCCGGAAGCCCTCCAGGCCGCCGACGAGCTCGCGGCCTCCGGCTACGACGCGGACGTGATCTGCCTGACCTCCGCGGACCTCGTGTTCCGGGCGCTTCAGTCCCGGAGCGGACTGACCCAGGGCGAAGAGTGGATCCTCGACCGGATCCTCCCGTCCGAGCGCGCGGCACCGCTCGTGACGGTCCTGGACGGGCATCCCCACACCCTGAGCTTCCTTGCCGCCGTACACGGTCAGCCGATCGCCTGCCTCGGTGTCGACGACTTCGGGCAGTCGGGAGACGTACCCGACCTGTACCGCTATTTCGGGATCGACGCCGACACGATCGTCGGCGCCGCCCTGGACCTGCTGCCATGACCGATATCCAGCTGCCAAGCCTCGCCGACGCGATGGAGGAGGGAACCGTACTCACCTGGCTGGCGGCCGCCGGGCAGCACGTTGAGCAGGGCGACGAGTTGGTCGAGATCGAAACCGACAAGGCGACGATGACCTACGAGTCACCCGCCAGCGGAGTCCTGGAGATCGTGGCCGAGGCCGGCACGACGCTTCCCGTGGGGTCGCTGATCGCCCGGCTGGCGCCCATCTCCGCGGGAGAGGAATCCGAGGTAGCGGCCGACCAGCCGCCAGGCCACCTCGAGTCGAACGGAAGCCCATCCCTCGACGATCCTGGGATCGCGGCCGCCCCGGCGGTGAGCGCTGCGGCCCGAGCGGTGACCGACTCCGATCCGTCAATTCGCGCTACCCCGCTGGCGCGCCGACTCGCCGACGCCCACGGTGTGGACCTGCTCAACCTGAACGGCAGCGGGCCGCGGGGACGGGTCCGCCGCGCCGACGTCGAGCGTGCGGCCGGACTCGAAACCAGCGCGCCACCCCGGGTGGGTCGGGAGGCGCGCGAGCCTGACCGGCCGGCCGAGAGCCTCACGGCGCTGCCCGAGGGCCTCCCGGCCAAGGGTGGCGTCGAGGTCGTCAGGCTCACGCGCCTCCAGCAGGTCATCGCCCGGCGCATGTCCGAGGCCAAGGCCACGATCCCGGAGTTTCAGGTCGAGGCGGAGGTGGCCTTCGATGCCGCGGTGGCACTGCGCGCTGAGCTCAAGGAGCAGGTCAAGGAGCGCGCCCCATCGTTCAACGATCTGATCATCAAGGCCTGCGCTCTGGCCTTGCGCGACCATCCTCGCGCCAACGGCTCCTATCGCGACGGCTCCTTCGAGCTTCACCAGCGAATCAACATCGGAATGGCGGTGGCTGCCGAAGATGCCCTCGTGGTCCCGACGATCTTCGATGCCGACAGTCGATCCGTGGGCAGCATCGCGTCCGAATCCAGGCGCCTGGCCGCACGGGTGCGCGCTGGAGATGCCACTCCGTCTGAGTTGGCCGGCGCGACTTTCACCGTGTCCAACCTCGGCATGTACGGGATGTCGGCTATCACGCCCGTGATCAATCCGCCGCAGGCCGCGATTCTCGGCGTCGGCGCGATGCGTACCCTGCCGGCCGTGGTCGACGGGGCGCTGACCGAGCGCCACGTGCTCACGCTGCGTCTATCGTGCGACCACCGCATCCTCTACGGCGCCGACGCCGCCCAGTTCCTGGCCGCCGTCCGCGAGTATCTCGAGCGCCCGCTCAATCTCGTCCTATGACCCCCCCGTCCTGAAACCCCAGTGCGAGCGGCCGTCCTCGAAGACTTCGGTGCTCCGGTCGCGGGCCAGTTCCGCGATCCGGATGCGATGCCGGGGGCCACGGTCCTGACCGTCCTCGCTGCCGGGGTCAACCATGTCGACCTGCTCAAGGCTGCGGGTAACTTCTACACCGGCCCCCCGCCGCTCCCATCGGTCGTCGGCAGCGACGGAGTGGGACGCGACGAGGATGGGCGCATGGTCTATTTCGATTCCTCGGTGGCGCCGTTCGGATCGATGGCCGAGCGGACGGTCGTCAGCCATGACGGCCTGATCCCGGTTCCCGATGGTGTCGATCCCGTGATCGCGGCCGCGCTGGGCAACGCGGGACTGGCGGCACATACGGGTCTGCGCTGGCGCGCCGGCTTGCAGCCTGACGAAACGGTCGTCGTGCTCGGAGCCACCGGGGTGGTGGGGCGTCTCGCCGTTCAGGTCGCCCGCCTGTTGGGCGCTGGGCGCGTCGTGGCCGCCGGACGCGACGTCGAGGGGCTGGCCCGCACCGCTGAACTGGGCGCGCACGACACAGTGCAACTCGACGCGGTCGAGGACCTCCCCGGCGCGCTGGCCGGTGCCGACGTGATCCTCGATCTCCTCTGGGGCGATCCGGCGCTGGCGGCGCTTGCCCAGGCTGCTCCCGGTGTGCGTCTAATTCAGCTGGGTCAGCTCGCCGGCGTCGAAGCTCGGATGGCTGCTCCTCTGGTGCGCAGCCGGGCCGCCGACATTCGCGGACATGCCGTCTTTCACGCCCCTCATGACGTGCGCGCGGCGGCCTACGAGCAGCTTGGGCAGGCAGCGCGCTCCGGTGAACTCCACATCGACGTGGAAACCATGCCGCTGGCCGACGTCACGAACGCGTGGGGACGACAGGCCGCCGGCACCGGCGGCGTCAAGCAGGTCATCGTTCCATAGGGGCGCGCGACAACCACTCGGAGGATCGCGCATTACCGGCCATCCTGCGCACGCGGTGGCTCTCGCTCCCTGTGCCTCCACCTCCAATTTATACCGGACAGAGGTCTCTCATGAGGCCCTGATTCGTGCCGCATAATCGCCCGCCGCAGGTTGGAACAGGAATGAGAGTGGAGTTGACCGGATCAACTCCGAGGGAGATGAGCGGATGGGCTACGTGCTGGATTTCCAGGAGATCGACCAGACCCAGGTTGCAGTCGTGGGCGGAAAGGGCGCGCTCCTGGGGGAGCTTTCGCGGATCGAAGGCATCGGCGTGCCGGCTGGCTTCTGCGTGACGACGGACGCCTTCCGCCGGATCATGACAACAGTGCCCTGGATCGACGATCGGCTCGATCGGCTGTCGCGCCTGGAGCCGGAGGACCGGGAGGCGATCCGCGCGCTGAGCGCGGAAATCCGTCGGGCCCTCGAAGGGATCGCCATCCCTGAGGACGTGGCGTCGGCCATCACGCGCCCGCTCGCCCGGCTCGGCGAGCAGGCGGCCTACGCCGTTCGATCGAGCGCGACAGCGGAGGACTTGCCGAGCGCGTCCTTCGCGGGCCAGCACGACTCCTACCTGAACGTCGTGGGCGCCGCGTCGATCCTCGAGCACATCAGCCGGTGCTGGGCCTCGCTGTTCAGCGAGCGGGCCGTGACCTACCGCCTACGGAACGGTTTTGATCACCGCAAGGTCCAGATGGCTGTGGTCGTGCTGCCGATGGTCTTCCCGCAGGCTGCCGGGATCCTGTTCACGGCCGACCCCGTCACCTCCAGCCGGAAGGTTGCCTCGGTGGAGGCGAGCGTCGGTCTCGGTGAGGCACTGGTCTCCGGCTTGGTGAACGCGGACACCTTCAAGGTGCGGGACGGCAAGGTCATCGCCAGGGCGCTCGCGCCGGCGCGGCCGGAGCAGCCGGCGCTCACCGACGCGCAGGTGCTGCGGCTCGTGCAACTCGGCCGGCAGATCGAAGCGCATTTCGGCCACCCGCAGGACATCGAATGGTGTCTGGCCGAGGGCGAATTCTGGATCGTCCAGAGCCGGCCGATCACCACGCTGTTCCCAATCCCCGAGGCCGCCGACGGAGAGAACCACGTGTACGTCTCAGTCGGTCATGCGCAGATGATGACCGAGGCGATGAGGCCTTTGGGGGTCTCCGTGTGGCAGCTGACGGCGATGGTGCCGATGCTCGAGGCTGGTGGCAGGCTGTTCGTCGATGTCACGGGGCGACTGGCTTCGCCGAGCACTCGGCTAAGTCTCCTAGAGGTCATGGGAAGAGGCGATCCGCTGACCGGGGACGCACTGCAGATCATCCTCGAACGCGGCGACTTCCTCCCCTCGCCCCCAGATGCGGATCCGGTCCGCCCGGGCGGCCCGCCGGTCTCGGGCACGCCCTCTGGCATCGACACCGATCCGGCGATCGTCACCGAGCTGATCCAGCGCAGCCGGGTCTCGATCGCCGCCCTGAAGCGCGACATCCAGACGAAGTCCGGGCCAGCGCTGTTCGACTTTCTGCTCGAGACCCTCGAGGAGCACAAGCGAGTCCTGGGCGATCCGCTGAGCCATCAGGCGATCATGGCGGGGATGCAGGCCACATGGTGGCTGGGCGAGCAGCTGGAGGCGTGGCTGGGCGAGAAGAACGCGGCCGACACGCTCACACTGTCCGCCCCGGGCAACGTCACGTCTGAGATGGGCCTGGAGCTCCTGGACGTCGCGGACGTGATCCGCCCGCATCCGAACGTGGTGGCTTTTCTGGAGAACGTTGCGGACGAGGGTTGCGAGGACGACGCTTTTCTGGACGAGCTGGCGAAGCTCGCGGGCGGCCGGGAAGCGCAGGAAGCGATCCGGGTCTACCTCGAGAAGTACGGCATGCGCTGCGTCGGCGAGATCGATATCACCAGACCACGCTGGAGCGAGCGCCCCACCACGCTCGTGCCGCTCATCCTCGACAACATCAGGAACTTCACGCCCGGCGAGGCCAAGCGGCGCCTCGAAGGAGGGCGGCAAGCGGCCCGGGAGAAGGAACACGAGCTGCTGGAGCGCCTGCGCGCCTTGGCAGACGGAGTGATGAAAGCCGAACAGACCAAGCGGATGATCGACCGTGTCCGGACCTTCAGCGGCTACCGCGAGTTCCCCAAGTACGGCATCGTCAACCGCTACTTCGTCTACAAGCAGGCGCTGCTGAAAGAAGCCGAGCGCCTCGTGCAGGCAGACGTGCTTTCAGACGGGGAAGACATCTTCTACCTCACCCTTCAGGAGCTCCACGACGTCGTGCGCACTCATCACGTGGATGAGGAGCTCATCCGCCAGCGCAAGGACGCGTTCCGGTCCTACCAAGCGCTCACGCCGCCCCGCGTGCTCACCTCGGACGGCGAGGTCATCGCCGGGGCCTATCGACGCGACGGTGTCCCCGCGGGCGCGCTGATCGGCCTAGCGGTCTCCGCTGGGACAATCGAAGGGCGCGCCCGCGTCATCCGAGACATCGCGGGGGCCGACCTCGAAGCCGACGACATCCTCGTCACCACGTACACCGACCCCAGCTGGACACCCCTGTTCCTCGCGGTCAGAGGCCTGGTCACGGAGGTCGGGGGCCTGATGACCCACGGCGCGGTGATCGCACGGGAGTACGGCTTGCCGGCCGTCGTGGGGGTGGAGCATGCGACCGAGCTGATCCGGGACGGTCAGCGGATCCGTCTGCACGGAACGGACGGGTACGTCGAGATCCTGCCCTAGCCGGCTGCCCGAGTGCGGTGGACTCTGCCCTGGGGCGTGTACTCGATCTGCGCGGCGACGCACTCAGCGCGGTCGCTTCCGAGCTGGCGTTCCACGAGACGAAGGGCCAGGTCGATGCCGGCGGTGACCCCGCCGGCGGTGATGATGTCGCCGTCGTCGACGACGCGAGCATCGGCGATGACTTCGGCGCCCGTGCCGGCGAGGTCCTCGAGCGCCGAGTGGTGAGTGATTGCGGGGCGACCGGTGAGGATGCCCGCGGTGGCGATCAGCATGGCACCGGTGCAGACGCCGGCCAGCTGCGTGCCGGCAGTGTGCCGCGCGGCAATCGCCTTTGGCAGCGTGCCGGCCCGCGCCTCACCCCAGGCACCGCGTTGGCGACGGTCGGCCCAGCCGCCGCCCGGGACTACGAGCAGGTCCGGGTGCTCGCTCAGCGCTGCGTGGGGGACGACGATCGCACCGTGGGCGCCCAGCACCCGATCGACGGGCGTCAGGGCGACCAGCGACGGCTCAAGGCCAGCGGCGGCCAGGACCTCAAACGGACCAAACGCGTCGAGCTCCTCGAATCCCTCGTAGAGCAGGATCTCGGTTTTCACGAGGCGATGATCGCGCACGCGAGTGGGCGACCGCAAGAGGCCGAAAAGCCAGTGCCGAGACCAGCGCCGCGCCCGCCGCCACCGTGACGGCGTGAGCGGTTATGGTCAATCGAGTGTCGGACACCGAACGGTTTCGCGAGCTGCATCACGCGGAGGAGATCCTCCTCATGCCCAATGCCTGGGACGCGGGATCAGCCAGGATCCTCGAGCAGCTCGGATTCCGCGCGGTGGCGAGCACCAGCAGTGGAGCTGCGGCGGCCCACGGGCAGCTGGACGGAAGCCTCGGCCGCGACATCGTCCTGAGCCACGGCGCGGAGCTCGCCGCCGCCGTTGACGTGCCGGTGTCAGCGGACCTGGAGAACTGCTTCGCCGATGACCCCGACGGTGTGGCGGAGACGATCCGGCGGGCGCTGGGCACCGGCCTGTCCGGCGCCTCGGTGGAAGACTGGAGTGGCACCGGGATCTACGACCGGGCGCTGGCCACCGAGCGGGTGCAGGCTGCAACCGAGTGCGCCGAGCGAGGACTCGTGATCACCGCGCGGGCCGAGAACCACATTCACGGTATCGATGACCTCAGTGACACGATTGCGCGCCTGCAGGCCTACCAGCAGGCCGGCGCCGACGTGCTCTTCGCTCCCGGGATCAGGACCGCGGAGCAGATCCGTGCCGTGGTCGCCAGCGTCGATGCTCCGCTCAGCGTGCTCGCGCTGCCGGGCATGCCGCGGGTGGCGGAGCTGGCCGAGCTCGGGGTGCGACGCGTCTCGGTGGGCGGCGCGTTCGCGTTCACCGCCTACGGAGCGCTCGTCGACGCGGCCCAAGAGCTCCAGACCAGCGGAACCTACGGCTACTGGGAAACTGCAACCCGCGGCAGCGAGATCAGCCGCAAAGCGTTCTCCTGACCGGAACAGACCCGATCGGCGGCCGCCGGATCGCCCCGTCCGTGTCCTCTCCGCTCGGAGTAGTCTGACCGCCGGTGGCTTCATCGCCCGAGCCGAGCCGCATCGCCGAGAGCGTCGACTCCGAGGAAGTAGCCCAACTCCTCGATCGCTTCCAGACAGAGTTCGACGAGTACACGCCCGGGGCCAAAATCCTCGCGTCGCGGGTCCGCGCGCACATCGCGGCTGAGCTCAGCGTCTTCCTGCTGGCCGGGCCCCCCCGCGTCGGCGTCGCCCAGCTGCGCTTTCGCGAGTACCTGCTCACCGGCACACCGCTGTGCTACCTCGAGGAGCTCTACGTCGTGCCCGAGCGCCGCGGCGAGGGCCATGGGCGAATGCTGATGCAGACCGCGCTGCGCCTTGCGCGCGAATGCGAAGCCACCACGATGGAGCTCGGCACCGCGGTCAGTGACACCGCGGCGCGCGGGCTGTACGAGAGCCTGGGCTTCACCAACCTCGAGAAGGAGGACAAACCCGAGACGCAGATGCTCTACTACGAGCGCGATCTGTGAGCGGTGCTCGACCCTAGAGGCCTCCCGGGTCGTGCTGCCCGATCCAGCGCGCCGGGTTCTGGACCAGCACGATGTCGAATACGGCGTCGTCCATGACTCCCTGCTCGCGCAGCCACGGGATCACCTCTTCGAAGATGAGCGTGAACGACCAGTTGTGGATGGCCGGGGAATTGAGGAGCTGCTCGGCGGCCTCGGGCGGGAACCAGTCGATCGTCGCGCAGTAGTCCTGGGAGATCATCAGCCGCTCGGCGTGCCCGCGACGCAGCAGCTCGGCGGTGACCGCGTTGCGCTCCGCGATCGGCAGGTACATGTCCAGCCCGTAACGGTCGAGGCCGACATATACGCCCTGGTCGAGCAGCCCCTGGATGTACTCGACGTCGGAGCTGTCGCCGCAGTGGGCGATCTGGATCTTCTCGGGCGCGACCCCCTCCTCGAGGAAGATCTCGACCTGGCGGGGGCCGGTGCCGACAGCCGGCATCGAGTGGGCCATGACCGGCGCCCCGGTCTGGACGCACGCACGCGCGCACGCGCGATGCACCTTCTCGACGTTCTCGGTCACCCCGGCGGCGTCGGCGGCGCACTTGAGGAACGCCGCCTTCATCTCGGTCCCCTGGGTGCCGCGCTCGATGTCCTCCACGAAGTGCTCGGCGATCTGATCGGCGTCGCGGTTCTCGAAGTAGTGGGGGAGGAAGTCATAGGTGTAGATGCCGGTGCAGAAGGCGATGTTGATGCCCGTCTCGATCGGACACGCGCTTGATGAAGCGCACGTCGCGTCCACCGAACATCGCCGTCGGATCGACGATGAAGCGAACGCCGTGGCCCTGCGCGGCGCCGACCGCCTCCAGGGCGGCGTCGAGCTCGGCCTGCTCGTCGTAGCGGCCCGGCCAGTTCTCGGCCACCGCCTCGTCGCGGAAGCGGACGTGCTCGTGGATCAAGGTGAGCCCCATCTCGGAGGCGTCGATCCGGCCCTGCACGGTCTCGACCGATGCTCATCGCAGTGGCTCTCCCCATTCGGTCTCCTCGCGCAGCTGGGCTTTCAGCACCTTGCCCCCGGGGTTGCGGGGCAGCGGCTCGCTGCGCAGGGCCACGTACTGCGGAACCTTGAAGTCGGCGATCTGCTCGCGGACGTGGGCGACGATCGCGCTCGACGTCGGCCTCCTCGCCGGCGGGCACGATCACCGCCCCGACCTTCTCGCCCATCATGTCGTCGGGGACGGGCAGCACGGCGGCCTCGCCGACGCCGGGAGCCCCGGCCAGGGCGCTCTCGACCTCGATCGAGTACACGTTCTCCCCACCGCGGTTGATCATGTCCTTGGCCCGATCGACGATGTAGAGCAGTCCGTCGTCGTCGATCCGGCCCAGGTCGCCGGTGTGCAGCCAGCCGTCGACGAACGTCTCTGCGGTCGCCTCGGGCTTGTTCCAGTAGCCGCCGACCACGTTCTCGCCGCGCACCAGCAGCTCGCCGACGCCCGTCTCGGCGTCAGGCGCGTCGATCGCCAGGTCGACCACGGGCATCGCAAAACCCACGCTGTCGGCGTGCTCGAGCGCCTCCTCGTGCGGCAGGAACGAGGTCAGCGACGAGGTCTCGGTCAGGCCGAAGCCGTTGCCGACCCGCGCCTCGGGGAACGCCTCCATGATCTTGTGCACGGCGGCGGCGGCGATCGGCGCGCCCCCGTAGGAGACCCAGCGCACGGCGCTCAGATCGGTCTCCGCGAACAGCGGGTGGCGGGTCAGGGCGTGGTAGATGGCCGGCACCGAGGTGAGCATCTGCACGCCCTCCTCGCCGACCGTGCGCAGGAAGCCCTCCAGATCGAGGGCGCCCGGCAGCACGAACGTCCGCCCGCCGAGCTCGGTCATGACCAGGAGCTGGGAGTTGCAGCCGGTGACGTGGAACAGCGGGACGTTGATGAGCGTGGCCATTGCGGGGCCCTCATCGCGGTCGACGTCGATGCACCGGATCGCGTTCTCGACGTTGGCCAGGAAGTTCGCGTGCGAGGTCATCGCTCCCTTCGGGAATCCGGTCGTGCCGCTGGTGTAGAAGATCGCCGCCAGGTCCCCGGGTTCCAGGTCCTCGATGATGACCGGCTCGCCGTCCGGCAACCCTTCCTCGGGCTCGAACACGTGCGCGGCGCCCGAGTCCTCAACCACGTAGCGGATCTCGGGCTCCTTGAAGCGGGTGTTGACGGGCACGGCCACCGCCCCGGCAAGTTGCACGCCCCAGAAGGCCAGCACCCAGTCGGCGCCGTTGGGGAGCAGGATCGCCGCGCGATCCCCCCGCTCGACGCCGGCGGCGCGTAGCCCGCCGGCCACGCGAGCGGCGCGATCCCACAGCTCGCCGTAGGTGAGCGCCGGGCCGCCGATCTCCACCAGTGCGGTCGCGTCCCGGTCGCGCTCGACGCTGGCGCGCAGCATGTGAACCAGCGACGGCGGGCGACCCCGGTAGCGCGCGATGCCGTCGCGGCCACGCTCCACGCCCTGGGTGTCAAACGGGTTACGTCCCCGACCGGCCGGTGTCACAGTCAATTCACTGCACTCCTCTCCTCGGTAGCCGCGACCCTATCATCGCGGCGTTGGCTCTCGAAGCGATGATCGCGTGTGCGACGATCTGCGAGCGGGCGCTGCTTCTGAGTTCACGGAGGGCCCTGTGAACCCGGGACGTCCCCGGTCTCGACTCGGCCGCTGCGCTCTCGCTGCGCGCGGGCGAGCCGCCCCCCGGCGGCGGCCAAGAGCATCCCGATGATCGCGGTGATGACGGCCAGGAGGGGGGGGAAGCTGCCCAGCGAAACCTTCGCGGTCGTCCCGGCCACGGCGTGGAGGAGGAGCAGCGCCACACCGTAGATGAGGCCACCGGCGAAGCCCCGGTCCGCTCCGCCCCAGCCGTCACGGTGCTCGAATCCGGAGAGGAAGCCACCGATTGCGGCCAGGAGGCCGATCGCCCAGTAGCCGGCGCTCGAGACTCCGATCAGGATGCCGGCAACGCCCCCGAGCAGTGCCGGGACCGCGCCGCCGAGAATCACCTGTTCGGTCCGCGTGCGGTCCCGAAACAACTTCGGCTTGTACATCGTCTCTCCCTCAGTCAGCGGCACGGTGGCTCCCAGGCCCCTCCTCGACGAAAGCGCGGCGAGCCAGATCAGGTTACGCAAGTGTAACCCGCCGCGTCGGAGGCCTCTCCTCAGGCCGCCAGGATCAGACGATCACGCCCGCGGTTCTTCGCGCCGTAGAGCGCGCGATCGGCACGAGCAAGCAACTGCTCGCTGACTCGTTCCCATCCCACTCGGCCAAACCGGCCGAACCGGTCTGGCCGGCGGGCATCGTGGTGCGCAGACGCTCCACCACTACGCGGGCGGCGTCCAGCGAGCAACCCGGCAGCAAGACGGCGAACTCCTCTCCCCCATGGCGGCACACGGCATCACCCGGGCGTAGTGCTGACTGCCAGCCCCCCGACGTGCATAGCCAACCGTCGAGGCGGCACTGAATGGCGCCAGCTGGGTGATGAGGCGACGACGAGTCCGAGCGCCGTTCATAGGGAGCTTTTCGGCCGCGGAAGCGGCGGGCGTTAGCGAAGCCGGCCGCTACCGGGCCGCGACGGGCTGCAGTCAGCCCGAAACCTGGCTCATGAACCAGCGCGCTTGGCTCAACAGCCGGTCGATCGTGAACCGCTCCGGATCGGTGAGCACGAGGCGGGCATACTCATCGGCGATCGCCGACAGAGTCCTTGCTGTCAGCTCGGGATCGGGCGTCACGTTCCCCGGGGTCAGCCCGGGGCGAACGGCCCGGATCAGCTTCTCGAGCACGGCGCCGCGGCCGCGCACGATGCCCTGACGCAGGATCGCCGGCGCGCCCTCGGGGGGCATGAGCACCAAGCGCCAGGTGTCGGGGTGCCGACTCACTGCGGTCAGATAGGTGCGCAGGCTGTTCAGCATGAGCTCGAGCGGGTCGCCCTCGTCCAGGCCGGCGAGGGTGGACTCCTCGACCTGGGCGCGCGCCCGCGACATCTCGCGGGCCACCACGGCCTGGAACAGACCGGTCAGATCGCCGAAATGCTCGTAGACGATCGGGCGAGAGACGCCGGCGGCTCGAGCCACGGACAGGATGGACACGCCCTGAAATCCGTCGCGGCCGATGATTCCGGCGGTCACGTCGAGGAGTTGCTCCTGGCGCTCGAGCCCGGACATCCGCGGCGTCGTCGCGACCGGCTGGTCAGACATCTGAGGCGATGTTACGCTCCCGCTGGTTACATTCCTGTAACTTCCCGTGGGGTAGCGGAGATGGTTGGGGAGATGGAGACGGATTCAGCATGAGGCCACCGAGGGGTTGTGGATGTCAGGTTAGTCCGAGGAGCCGCCGCGTTGACTAGGCTCGCAGCGCGGCGCGCGGCCGCAGCGGGTGCACTCATGCTGGCCATCGCGGCGATCGGGGTGCTGGTGCTCAGTAGCGGCCCGAGCTACACGCTGCGCGCTGACTTCCAGGACGCCAGCGGCCTGGTCAGCGGCGACCTGGTACAGATCGGACCGGCGAAGGTGGGGACCGTCGACTCGATCGGGCTCACCCCACAGGGGGCTGCCCAGGTCACGTTGTCGCTCGATTCGGCCGTGGCCCCGCTGCGCCAAGGCACCATCGCGCGCATCTACGAGGACTCGCTGTCGGGCATCGCCAGCAAGTACGTCGAGCTCGAGCCTGGTTCGCGCGGCGCGCCCCCCATCTCCGACAACGGGGTCATCGGGGAGACCCACACGTATTCGCTGGTGGGGCTCGATGAGGTCTTCGACACGCTGGACGCCCGCACGCGAACTGGGCTGAGCCAGTTCATCCGCGGCGAGGCGGCCTCGCTTCAGAACCGGGGCGCCGAGGCCAACCAGGCGCTCAAGTACCTGGCTCCCGGCCTGCAGAGCACCAGTCAGGTCACGGCCGAGCTGACCCGCGATCAGCCTGGCTTTGACCAGCTGATCGTCGACGGGGCGACGGCGTTGCAGGCTCTGGCCAGCAAGAGCCAGCAGCTCAGCCAGTTGATATCCAATACCGCCACCGCCACCGGTGCGATCGCCCGCCACAGTCAGGCGCTCGAGGCGGCGCTGTCGCTGTTTGGGCCCACCTTGCGCCGGGCCAGCAGGACGTTTGTCGGGCTGCGGGCCACGCTCGATGGACTGGATCCCCTTGTCGCTGCCTCCAAGCCCGCCGTGCGCCGCTTGCCTGAGTTCGCCGCGCGTCTGTACGGATTGACCCGGGTCTCGATCCCGACTCTGGCCGAGCTCGATGCGCTGATCTACAACCCGAGCGGGACCGGGGATTTGACCGAGCTGGCCCGTCAGACACCAGCTCTGGCGCGGATCGCGTCGACGGCGTTCCCGAACATGGTCAAGCAGTTCAACGCCTCCCAATCTCAGCTCGACTACCTGCGCGAGTATGCCCCCGATGTGGTCGCCGCGCTGACCAACCTCGGTCAGGCGGGGGCCTACTACGACGCCAACGGCCACTACGTGCGGACCCAACCGGCGCTGTTCCCGTTCACGATCAACCGCCAGAACCAGCTCACCGACCAGTTCCCCTCCCAGCGCTACCAGGGCCTGCACGTCGTGCACGACCGTTGCCCGGGGAGCGCCGTGCAGCCCTCCCCGGATGGCTCGGCTCCCGAGCCGGTCCCCGGCTGCTCGACGACCGCCGTGCCGCCCGGACCATGAAACGGACCGCGCTGGTGCTCGCCGTCGTCCTGGCCGCGACCGCCCTCGTGGTTCTGACGAGCGGCTTCTCCAGCTCCAACCGGCCCACCTATCTGGTCCGCGCGATCTTTGACGATGCGTCCTTCGCCGTGCCCGGCGAGGACGTGCGTGTGGCGGGGGCCAACGTCGGAAGCATCCAGTCGCTGGGCGTCACGGCGGACAAGCGCGCCGCCGTGACGATCGCCATCACCGAGCGCGCGTTCACGCCGTTCCACGCCGACGCCACCTGCGCGATCAGGCCGCAGTCGCTGATCGGCGAGGAATACGTCGACTGCAATCCGGGCAGCGCGAACACCCCGGCGCTCAGCCTCCTGACGCGCGGGGGCGGTCGCGGGGCGCACTACCTGCCGGTCACTCAGACCAGCTCTCCGGTCGACTCGGACATCGTGCAGGACATCTCGACCGAACCGGTCCGCGAGTCGCTGGCGGTCATCATCGATGAGCTCGGCACCGGTCTGGCCGCCCGAGGATCAGACCTGGGTGCGGTCATCCGCCGGGCCAACCCGGCCCTCGGACAGACCGATCAAGTGGTGCGCATCCTGGCCGCGCAGAACCACCAGCTGGCCCGGCTGGCCCGCGACTCGGACACCGTGCTCGGACCCCTGGCCCGGGCCCGCGCTCGGCTGGCCGGATTCATCACCCAAGCCAACACCACTTCGGTGGCCAGCGCGCAGCGCGCCGCCGACATCTCGCGGACCTTCAAGCTGTTCCCCGCCTTCTTGCGTCAGCTCCGGCCGCTCATGGCGGACCTCGGATCGCTGGCCGATCAGGGGACGCCGTTGATGGACAGCCTCGGCCAGAGCGCCGCCGCGGTCGGGCAGCAGTTCGCCAACCTGACCCCGTTCGCCGTCCGGGCCCGCACGGCGCTGATCGACCTGGGCGCCTCAGCCCAGCGCTCGCAATCGGCGCTGGTCGCGACCCAGCCGCTGGCCATCAGATTGCGCAGGCTCGGTGCCGCCGGCTCGCCCACCGCGAATCTGCTCGACCGGCTCACCTCGAGCCTGGACCGAACCGGCGCCATCGAGCAGCTCATGGCCCTGCTCTACGGCGGAGCCGTGGCCGGCAATGGCTTCGACTCGCTGGGCCACTACCTGCGGGCCGAGCCGCTGATCTCGAGCTGCACCAAGTACGCCACCACGCCGCTGCCCGGCTGCTCAGCGAACTTCCCTGGAGCGGGACGGGGCGGGAAGAAAGACGGACCCAGAGCCGCCGCCGCTCGGACCAGTGACCGGATCATCACCCAGGCGCTTCATGCCGCCACACCCAAGGCCAGCTCGAGCTCCTCGCTGAAGGGCCTGATGGGCTACCTCCTGGACAGCCGCTGATGCGCCGCTCCCCTCGCGACCCGGGCCTGCTCGGCAGCCCGATCCTCATCGGGGCGCTGACGGTACTGGTCACGATCGTCGCGGTCACGCTGGCCTACAACGCGACCGCTGGCCTGCCCTTCGTGCCCTCCTACGCGCTGCACGTGCGGGCGACCAACGCCAACGAACTGCAGCGCGGTGACGAGGTCAGCCTCGGGGGAGCACTGGTCGGGACGGTCAGCTCGGTGACCGCGAGCCGCACGCCGGCCGGGACTCCGGTCGCGCTGCTGAACCTGAAGCTCTACGACTCGATCAAGCCGCTCCCGACCGACTCCCGGTTCACGATCCGACTCAAGGGGAGCATCGGGCTGAAGTACCTGCAGATCACGCTGGGGCACTCCCGCGTCGGGCTGGCCAACGGGGCCACGGTGCCGCTCAGCAACTCCGGAAGCGAGGTCGACTTCGACCAGGTCCTGTCCATGTTCACGCCGCCCACGCGCGTGGGGGTCAGGCAATCCACGATCGGTTTCGGCGAGGCACTGGCCGACCGCGGACCCGACCTCAACGACGCCTTCGGAGCGTTCGTGCCCCTGTTTCACGATCTCGGCCCGGTGATGCTCAATCTCGGCTCAGCGCATACGGGCCTGGGCGGGTTCTTCCGCGGGCTCGAGGCCTACTCGAGCGCTCTGGCTCCCGTCGCCCAGACCCAGGCCAGCTTGTTCGGCAACCTTGACCTCACCTTCCGCGCCCTGGCCAGCGTCGCCGTGCCCGACCTCCAGGAGACGATCTCCCGAACCCCTCCGACGTTCGCCACCACGATCGCCGACGCCCCGACCATCGGGCCCTTCCTATCCGACACGGCGTTGCTCCTGCATGACTTCCGTCCCAGCGCGGCGACCCTGCCGCAGAGCGCTCCGGTCCTGGCAGACGCGTTCGCCATCGGAACCCGCACCCTGCCCGGTACCGCCGCGCTCGATCAGCGGACGACCGCCCTCGCCCAGACGCTCGAACGCTACGGCCTGACGCCGGCGGTGCAGGGCGGCCTCGACCGCCTGTCGCTGACCGCCAGCCGCCTGCGACCGCCGCTGGCCTTTCTCACCCCGGTCCAGAGCTCGTGCAACTACGTGACCCTGTTCCTGCGCAACACGGCCAGCCTCCTCTCCGAGCGAGTCAGCCAGGGTGGACTGTTGCGCTTCGTTCAGGTGGCCATCACCGACCACCCGGGATACGAATCCAGCCCGTCCAGCCATCCCTACACGGGCCCGTCGGGCATCTCCTCGGGCCCGCTGCACGTGAATCCCTACCCGGCCACGAGCTCGCCGGGTCAAGCCGCGGAGTGCGCGGCCGGAAACGAGCCCTATCTGCTGCACGCGCAGTTCGGCAACCCGCCCGGCAAGCTCAGTTCCTCCACCGAGACCACGACCCGACCTCCCCGATGAGGCGCCACCGTTCCCGATTCTCGAACCTGGCCGCCGGCGCGCTGGGCATCCTCCTCGTCGGAGCGGCCTGCTACCTGGTGTTCGGCGGTCCGATCCCCTTCGCCGGCTCGCCTTTCGCGCTCAAGGCGACGTTCACCGCCGAGACCGAGCTGCACCAGGGATCGCCGGTCCGGATCGCCGGGGTGAATGTGGGCAGCGTGACCTCGATCACCCGGATACCAGGGTCCGCGGCGGGCACCGTGACGATGGCCATCGACCAGAACGGCCTGCCCCTTCATGCCAATGCGACGATCAATGTCCGTCCTCGGCTGTTCCTGGAGGGCAACTACTACGTCGATCTGCAGCCCGGCACCCCCGAGGCACCCATCCTGGCCTCCGGGGCCACGCTGCCCGCCGCCGCCACGAGCGGCCCGGTACAGCTCGACCGCGTCCTCTCCGCGCTCAACTCGAACACCCGAGCCAACCTGCAGACCCTGCTCCAGGGCCTGGGGGCGTCGCTCGACGCTGCTCCGACCGCCGCCGAGGATGCCTCGCAGGATCCGACCCAGCGCGGGCTCACGGCGGCCCAGTCGCTGAACGAGAACCTGCGCTACGCCGCGGGCGCGTTCAAGGCCTCGGCGATCGTCAACTCCGGCCTCCTCGGCGAGCAGCCGCACGACCTGTCGGGTGTGGTTCAGGGCAGCGCCCGCGTGTTCGGAGCCCTGGCCGCCGAGCACGGCCATCTCGCCCATCTGATCGGCAGCTTCAACGCCACGATGTCGGCCCTGGCCGCCCGCCAGCAGGACCTGAGCCAGACGATCGCCGCGTTGCCGGTCTGGCTGCGGGCGACCAACCGGGCGCTCGGGCCGCTCGAGGCCTCCTACGCGCCGACGCAGACATTCGCCCGAGAGCTTCTGCCGAGCATCAAGCAGCTCGATCCGACGATCGGCGTCGGATTGCCCTGGCTGGCCCAGGCGACCCCCCTGTTCTCGCCCCCGGACCTCGGCCGGCTGCTGGCCTCGCTGACGCCCGCCGTGCGGGCCACTGGCTCGACGCTGCGCTCCAGCCAGAGCCTGCTCAGCGGCTCTGATGCCCTGGCCCAGTGCTTCACCCACAACCTGATTCCGGCCGGCAACGAGCGGATCCAGGACCCCCCGGTGACCACCGGCCTGCAGGTCTATCAGGAGCTCTTGCAGTCCGCGGTCGGTCTGGCCGGCGCGACGCAGAACTTCGATGGCAACGGACGCTACGTCCGGGCCTCGACCGGGGGCGGATCAGACCGGGTGGCCACCGGCTCGCTTGGCAACGAAGGTCCCCTGTACGGCAATGCCGTGCTCCCGGCGCTGGGCACGCGTCCGGCCAACCCCGGCCAGGCGCCAGCGGTCCGTCGCGACGTCCCCTGCCGGAAGAACCCACTCGTCAACCTCAACGCGGTGCGCACGGGGGTGGGACCGTGAGGCGGGCGATCCGGGAGCACCGGCTGGACCTAGCGGCGATCGTTGGCCTGATCGTGGCCGCGTTCGGGGTCGGTGGCTACATCCTCGAGCATCAGCCCGCGTTCCAGTTCGGCCAGAGCTACTACACGGTCAAGGCGCAGTTCGCCACCGCAGCCGCGGTCACCGGCGGACAGGGGCAGGCGGTGGCCATCGCCGGCGTGCAGGTCGGCCAGGTCGGAGGCGTGTACCTGCAGGACGGGCGGGCCGTGGTCACGCTGAACATCTACAAGCAGTACGCGCCGATCTACCGGAATGCGACCGTGCTGCTGCGGCCGCGGACCCCGCTCAAGGACATGTACCTCGAACTCGATCCGGGCAGCAAGAGCGCGGGCGCTATGCCGGCCGGCGGCACGATCGGCCCCGCCAATACCAACCCGGACGTCGATGTCTCGCAGATCCTGTCCTCCCTGGACGCCGACACGCGCAACTACCTCCTCCTCCTCCTCTCGGGCGGAGCCCAGATATTCCAGAACCCCGGGAGCACGCGCACGCTCCCGAGCCGAGCCGCGGTTGCCGCACTGCGCGGGACGCTGAAGCGCTTTGCCCCCCTGGACCGCGACACGCGCACCCTGACCAGCCTGCTGGCCGAACGCCGCGGCAACATCAGCCGGGCGATCCACAACTTCAACCTGGTCGTCGGCGCGCTCGGAGGAGTGGACCGCCAGTTCGCCTCGCTGATCAGCTCCTCGGACACGAACTTTTCCGCCATCTCGGCCGAGGACGCTCAGCTCGAGACCGCCCTGACGCTGTTCCCCGGCACCCTGCAGCAGAGTGCCCAGACCTTCGACCGCGTCCGGGCCTTCTCGGCCGCCAGCGCGGTCACCCTGCAGCGCCTGGAGCCGTTTGCGCGCAACCTGGGTCCCGCGCTGCGGGCATCACGTCCGCTGTTCCGCGACACCACGCCGGTCATCGCCCACCAGCTGCGGCCGTTCTCGGTCGCCGTACAGCCGCTGGCACGAACGCTGGCCCCGGCCTCGATCGACCTTGCCCATACCGTGCCGCCGCTGTCACGCTCGATCGCGGTCCTCAACGCACTGTTCAACACCCTGGCCTATCAGCACCCGGGGCGCCCGGGGTACCTGTTCTGGGGCTCCTGGCTGGCTCACATCACCGACAGCCTCGCCGCCAGCCAGGATGCCAACGGTCCCGTGGTCCAGGGTCTGTTCGACGGGACCTGCGGCGAGCTCAACTTCTTCGAGGGGCAGCTGCAGCCCAACAACCAGCCGCTGGGCGTGATCCTCGACCTCCTGAACGCACCCCAGCTCTCCGAGCTACCCGGGGTCACCCAATTGGCCGGCACGAGCCAGTACATCTGCCCGGGCGGACAATGAGCAAACGGCGCCCGAGCACGCTCGCACTGTTCACGATGGCCGCCTTCAGCGCCTCGTGCGTGGGGCTATTGATCTTCCTGTGGGTCTCGTTCGGGGGCGCACTCCCGCTCGCCCCCCAGGGCTACCGGTTCAGCGTCGAGTTCGATCAGGCGGTCGAGCTCGGCGCACCGGCCCAGGTCGATATCGCCGGCGTTCCCGTGGGGACGGTGGTCAGCGTGGGTCTCGACCGTCGGACAGGGCTCTCGCGAGCGGTCATCCAGATTGACAACCAGTACGCTCCCCGCCCGGCCGACACCCGGGCCATCCTGCGCGCCAAGACCCTGCTCGGAGAGACCTATGTCGAGCTCTCCCCAGGCGAACCCGCCGCTCCCAAGCTCCCCGACGGGGGTACGCTACCCCGGGCCCAGGTGGCGCCGACCGTGCAGCTCGATCAGATCTTCTCGAGCTTCGACCCGACCACCCGCCGCGCGTTCGAGACCTGGATGCAGCAGTCCGGCATCGCTTTGACCAATCGCGGCCAACAGTTCAACGCCGCGCTGGCCGACCTCTATCCGTTTGCCACCAACGTCGACTCGGTGCTCACCGTGCTGCACCGCCAGGGCGCGGCGGTTAGCACCCTGCTCCGCGACGGGGGTCATGTGTTCTCCGCGCTGAGCCGATCGCCGGGGGCGCTCCAGAGCTTCGTGACCAATAACAACACCGTGTTTGCCGCCACTGCCTCACGCGATGCCGCGCTGGCCGCGACCTTCCGGGCGTTTCCCGACTTCCTCAGCCAGACCCGGGCCACGATTGCCCGCGTAGCGACGTTCTCGGTCGCCACCAAGCCGCTCGTGGACGAGCTCCGTCCCGCGGCGGTGCAGTTGAACCCGGCGCTGAAGTCACTCGTCGTCGCCGCGCCTGAGCTCCGTGAGCTGCTGACCCGCGTCGGTCCTCTCACCCAGGCTTCGCGCCAGGGCTTTCCCGCCCTCGAGCGCTTCCTGCACGAGAGCGTCCCGTTCTTCGGCCGGCTGAAGCCTTACCTGGGCGGTCTCGTGCCGGTCATCGACTACCTCAACTCCTACCGGCGGGAGCTGGCCGGGTTCTTCGCCAACAGCACGGCGACCACCGAGGGCGTGCTCGGCTCGGCCTACGGCGGCAACCGGCACTACCTGCGGATCGCGAGCCCGATCAATCCCGAGACGCTCACTCCGTACCAGGCCCGGCCGTCGAGCAATCGCGGCAATCCCTATCTCGTGCCCGGCGGCTACGGTCGGCTGAGCTCCGGGCTGCCTGTGTTCGGCTCCTACCTGTGCACCCAGCATCCCCTGCCGACGCTCTCCCCATCGCTGTCCGCGAGCACGACGTCGGTCGCCGGCGCCCCGCTCACGATCGCCCAGCTCCTGCAGCGCTACTACTTCACCGATGATCCCTCCGGCCCACCGTGCCTCGCCCAGACCCCGCTCGGGGCGGCCACCACCGGACAGGACCAATCGTTCCCCCATCTGCGGGCGCTGCCATGACCGGCCGGGTCAGCCGGCGCCCTCAGCCACGCCATAACCACCGACCCCCTCAAGGAGGAGTCACTTGCGACGGATACTCGTCATCGCCACGGCACTGATGGTGCTCGGGGCGACTGCGGCCGCCTACGCCGCCACTCAGCCGTATACCGGCAGCATCACGTTCACGACCAAGAAAGCCGGCACGGCCAAGAAGCCGGCGCCGATCGGCTTCACCGAGGTCGTTAAGACCACGACTCCGAGCGGTCAGCGGCCGCCCGTGCAGACCGATATCAAGATCAAGATCTACGGCATGACCGTGGACGGGAAGGATTTTCCCACCTGCAGCCTGAGTAAGATCGCCGCCGCCCATAACGACAACGTGTGCCCCAAGAAGGCCATGGTCGCCTCGGGCTACATCGAGTCGCTGCTGGGGAGCGCGACGAATTTCTCGGCTCCCGGTGCGAACTGCGACCCGGCCCTTGACGTCTGGAACAGCGGCCAGGGCAAGATGACCTACTTCTTCGTCACCAACGCCCAGCATTCATGCCTGGGCGGAGCGTTGAAGACCGGTTCCACGCCGCCGTACCCGGGCACCTACAAGCAGGTCGGCAAGTACTTCCTGGCCGATGTCAAGGTGCCGTCGTACATCGACTACCCCGTCCCGGGGCTGGTCGGCTCGCTGCAATACGAGCACCTGGTCTTCACCACCCAGACGGCCAAGGTGCACGGCAAGACGCGCGTTTCTCAGGCCTCGATCGGCTGCCTGAAGCACAAGCGTCCGTACTCGATCATCACCACCACCACCGGTGGCTCGGAGGGCTCGGGCAACCACGTGAGCACGATCTCCAAGTCGGCTCCCTGCTCCTAGCCCGTAGTAGTCGTCGCGCGGGGGCATTGCCCTCGCGCGGCGGCATGGGCGCGGGGGCCGTGCACTCGCGCGGCGGCCCGGGCACGGCGGCCGGCCCTGGCGTCAGGCCGTGATGCCGGGCAGGAGGCTGTCGTCGAACGGCGGGAGCGGCTTGATGTGGGGCTCAAGGAGCTCAGCGGCCTGCTGCGTGGTCAGCACGTCATCAGGATCGAGCTTGATCAGATCGTGCTCGGTCTCGTCGTACTCCCAGACGTTCTCGCCGATCAGCCGACAGCGCTCGTCGTAGGGCCAGATCATCGCCACCCGTCCCCTGAGCAGGTACATCGCCTCTTCGTCGGCCTCGATTCCCGCCGCGGTGAGGGCGGTGCCCAGTGTCTGCTGGTAGCCGACCATGGTGCTCACGACCATGAAATCGCCGACGGCCACGGTTTCGCTCTCGTTGTAGAACACGGACTGGTTGGTCTCGGCCCAGAACCGGTAGAGCGGCTCGACCTGCTCGCGGCCCTCGAGCTTCATCGGCGGTTGGCCCATCATGTTGAAGCGGTAGACGGGGTGCTCGACCGTCATCTCGGGCGTGAAGATCTCCTCGAAGCGACCGGCATGCTCGAGGTTGCGATGCCGGTCGTAGGCCTGGAGGAGATAGCGGTGGCGAGGATTGTCGGTGACCTCGATGAGCTCCTGCACTGCCCTGTTGGTCTCGGTTATCTCGAGCCGCTTGATGTCCACGTTTGCCACGGCGTGTCTCCTGGGGTTGTTCGGTGTGCGTGTGTTGCGGGCGCGGCCCGGCGGAGCAACGCCGCGGTCACCGGGCGGCGAGCGGCTCCGGCGCGCGGGCCTCGCTGTGCGGATCGATGGGCGGCTCCGGCGTGTGGGCCTGACTCTGCGGGTCGATGAGGATCTTGGCGTGCTTGTCGGGCTTGGCCAGGACGTCGAACGCGGATGGGACCCCCTCGAGCCCCACGACTCCGGTGAGCAGCGGCGACGCATCGAGCTTTCCGTCGGCCAGCATGTGCAGCGTGTCGCGGAATTCAAGTGGCGTGTAACCGACCACGAAGCGCAGATCGATCTCCTTGTTGATCGCCATCGACGGACGGATCCGATCCTCGCCCATGCACACGCCCACGCCGATCACCCGGGACAACAGCGGTGCGGAGGCGATCACCCCGTCAAGAACCCCGGGCATTCCGACGCACTCGAAGATCACCGGGCGCTTGGGCTTGATGCCCAGTGTCTCGATCGTCCGCCACACGGGCGGCCAGGGTAGAGGCAGACGCTGGAGCTTCTCCATCGTCGAGATGGACAGCTCGACTGCCGCAGGAAGTGTGTTGAGGTGGCCGCGATCGCCGGCCTCGTAGGGCGACTGCTCGGCCGGATCGACCACGATCTGAGCTCCGCAGCGCGAAGCGAGCGCTCGTCGCGCCGCGGAGAAATCGCTGGCCACGATCGTGCGCACGCCACGCGCCTTGAGCAGACAGATGATGGCCAGGCCGATCGGCCCGCAACCGATCACGATGGCCACATCACGCTTTCCGATCTCGCTGCGCCGCACGGCGTGCCACCCGATCGCCATCGGCTCGGTGAGTGCGCTCAGGTCGGGGGTCAGGCCATTGGGCACCGGCAGCGTCAGTGACTCCTCCACGACGACCTGCTCGGCATAGCCGCCGGGCGCCTTGGCCGAGAGTCCGATTGCGTGCGGGTGGCCATCGCGCCGGATCATCGGCAGCGCGACGACCTGCGTGCCGACAGGCGTCCGCTCGCGGCAGCCCGGACCGTACTCGGCGATCGTGCCGGAGAACTCGTGGCCGAAAACGACGTTCTGATCGGTACGCATGAAGTCGTCGTAGCCGATTTCGGCCAACACGTCGGCAAGCTCGTCGCAGTGTTGGCGAGCATGGAGATCAGACCCGCAGATTCCGCAGCGCAGCACCTGAAGCAGGAGCTGGCCTTTGGCGGGTTGGACGTCAGGGACGTCGGCCACTTCAAGCCGCTCCTCCCGACACACTACGGCCCTCATTCGCTTGTCGCTCTCGAGCGCAACCCGGTATGGCTCAACTGAGTACCCCTCCTCGACGATGGTGACACTACTGTAACTTACGTCGCTCCGGGGTGCTCAGGCGCAGCCCAGGCCGATCCTTGGCGTCGAGATTTCCCGCCGGATGTCAGCCGTGAGAAGGGGGATGACCCCGATGTTCTGCATCTCGTCGAGGTGACCGGCTCGCACGCCGCTCAGCGCGTCGAAGGCGAGGACGGTGCGGAAGTCGCGTTCACTGGCGTCGACGGCGGTCGCCCGCGGGCAGTTGGGAAAATTGCAGCCGGCGATCACGACCGTATCCACGTCCAGATCCCGGAGATGCTCGTCGAGGGGGGTGCGGAAGAACGCGCTCCAGCGCGGCTTCCAGAGCGCAACTTCGTTGGGTCCGAGCTGCTGCACGCCGCCGGCGAGGAGGTGGTCGGGCTCGAGATCGACCTGCTTCTCGGTCCGCAGCGCCTCGACGAGTTGCGAGCCGGGTGAGCCCGGAGCCACCAGCTCGCTGCCCGACGCGATCAGGCTCCGGCGGACCCGGTCGATGTCCTCGCCCTGGTAGAGGCGTACAACATGAACGATCGGCCGACCCACGGCCCGAAACGTGTCGACGAGGTCGGTCAGGCGGGGCAGCATCGCAGTTGTTCCGGCGATTGGACTGGCGCCGCCATCGGCAAAATCGGCCTGAGTGTCGATCACGAGCAACGCCGAGCGCGTGAAGTGCGGGACGATGTGCGGGTCCTCGGTGTCCATGTTCAGATGTTCTAGCGCAGGACGCTCGTCCAGCACTCCGCATTGCTGCGCCTTGCCCGCGGAGTGCGCCTAGCCCGCGGAGCCCGCCTACGCGCTTCACCCGGATAGCTGCGAGGATCTCCGGCGTGGCCTTCGAGGTTGGCAGTCGGGTCGTCGCACCGCAGAACCAACGCCGTCTCACCGGCGTCGCCTCGGGTCCGCTGCAGGCTCCCCGTCATGGCGTGATCGAGGAAGTGCTGCGTGGCGAGCCGGCGCCGCGCTACCGGATCCGCTGGGACGTCGGCGGGGAGAGCATTTATACGCCGACTGACAGCGGGCTGCGCGCCGCGGATGACTCCGGTGCCAGCTGAGCGCTCTCCGGTGCCAGCTGACCGCTCTCCGGTGCCAGCTGACCGCTCACAGTCCGGTCGTCTCTACCCGTTCCCGGTGCTTCAGGGAACCGGGGCGGGCGGCCCATCCAGGACGTAGATCTCCGCGCCGAGATCCGGGTCGAGATGGTTGGCGCTGAGCATTGCCAGCACCGTGCGACCGGTTAGTTCCGCCACCTTGGCACTGCTCTCCTCGCGCATCGCATTCTGGAACTCGTGGCGGATCTCGAGCACCTTGTCCCCACGTCCCTTGGCCGCCAACGATCGCTCGCCCTTGGTCAGCGTCTGCTCGAGCATGATCAGCACGACGTTGTCGCGAATGGTGGCCTTCGCCTTGGTGGGCCCGCGTCCGGTGTATTCGCGGAGGATCTTGACCACCGCGTTGGAAAGCTCCAGCTGAAGGGAGGGTGCGCCGTTGTGCTGGCCGGCATGGTCAGCCATGGCTGCTCCCGTCTCGCCTTTCCCTCGGGTTAGGGTCCGGCGCCTGGGAAGAGGGAAAGACGGCGAACCGCCTGGGCGCAAGAAGCCTCGCGCACGGCCACATCGCCGCCGAGGAGACTCAGGCGATTGTCGCAGGTGCGAGAGCTGTGCACGGGCGAGGGGTGGTGGCCGGAATCAGCGCGGCGCGCTCCCGCGGGACGGCGGTCCGAGCTCGCGTCCCTCATGGGTGAGCACCAGGGCGGCGAGGAGCAGAAGGCTGATGAGGACCCCGGCCAGGGCGGTTGCCAGCGAGACCCCGGAGGCGATCGCGCGGCCGGCGAGCGCCATGAGGACAACTGTGAGCAACCGTGTTCCCAGGCGGAGTCGTCGCATTGCCCGCTCCCAGGTCGCGCGATCCAGAGGGCGGTCCCGATCGACAGCGGGCGTCGGCGGGCCGGTCTGCTGCGTGTAGGTAGATGTCCCGCTCGTCCGGTCAGCCATTGCGCTCAGGGAGAGCGGTGGTTCGGGGACGTGCGTTAGTCAGTCCCGGGGACGGCAACCCGGAGCGCCGGCGGGTTGAGGCGAACATCGGGATCACGACTGCCTCACGCCCGAGGCAACGCGGGCAACGCTCCCAGGGAACGCGTCCCGTTCGCACTCTGACCTCGAGGCCGCACCGGGGACAGTTCATGGAGGCCATCGCATCGCCTTTTCACGTGATTCGAAAAAAGCGATGGCTCAGCCGCCGACCATCAGGATCGGTGCCGCTCCAGCCGCACCCAAAAACCCTCGCCGACCCCTTTAATGTCTGGAGTTGCGAGCGCTCCTATGAGGCTAGCACCGCGGGCCGGCCGGCTAATCCCGTTCCGGGTGAAACGGGTGCCGCCAGACCGCTTGACAACGTTTCTGCAGCCCCACCGTCAGTGTTTCTCGGCCGGCAGATCCAGCTCGTCGTCTCCCTCCAGCGCGGACGCCTGCTGATCCTTCGGCTCGTTCGATTCGAGCTTGTCGGCGTCTCCCTTGACGTCCTCCTTGCGACCCTCTTTGTACGCGTGCAGGGAGCTGTCGGGGATGGCGTCTTCGTCAGCCTTGGTGTTTCCCTCGGGATCGGGCATCTGCTGCCTCCTGGCTCGCGCCGCGCGACTCCGTAGTTGGTCGCACCGGCTATCCCCGAGTTACCCCGGTTGGCGCGCGGTACGCGAAAACTTCGCTCAGGCGACCGGGGCGGCGAACACCGAGCTGAGCGCATTCCCGGCCAGCTCGAGTGCCTCGGTGTCGTGCACGTCGGGAAGCGACACGGTCATGCCCTGGATGCCGACGTCGGCCATCGCCTGCGCCCGTTCGATGAGTGTGTCCGCATCCCCGGCGATGACCGAGGCCAGGCGCTCCTCGGGAATTCCGCGCTCGCGCAGCGCCTGGACTTTGGCCTGCGCGGCTTCGTGGGTTGCCGCAACAGCGATCTGGCCCATGCCGGTCTTGGTGATCTCGGCCGGATCACGGCCGACCCTCTCGCAGTGAGCCTCGAGCACTCCGATCAGGTGCTTGGCGCGCTGCGGGTCGCCGAACAGATTGCAGCCGTCGGCGTACTGGGCGACCAGGCGCAGCGTCTTGCGCTCGCCGCTGCCGCCGACCAGGATCGGGATGTCGCCTCGGATCGGCTTCGGGTTGTTGAACGCCCCGTCGGCCTGGAAGTGCTTGCCGGCAAACGTCGTGCGCTCGTTGGTGAACATCGAGCGGGTGATCTGGAGCGCCTCCTCGAGTCGCTCGAAGCGTTCCTTCAGCGGCGGAAAGGCGAACCCATAGGCGCGATGCTCCGCCTCGAACCAGCCGGCACCGAGACCATGCCAGGCGCGTCCACCGGAGATCACGTCGAGGGTCGTCGTGGTCTTGGCCGCGATGGCCGGGTTGCGATACGTGACGCTGCCGACCAGCAGACCCAGCGTCACCTTCGTCGTCCGTGCCGCCAGCCCGGCGAGCATCGTCGACCCCTCAAACATCCAGTTCTCCTCCGGGCCGATCCCGGGAATCTGATGGAGATGGTCCATGACCGATATCGAGCTGAAGCCGGACCGCTCGGCCGTGTCGGCGATCTCGACCAGCTTGTCGAACACGCTATCCGCGCCGACGCCGGGGAAGTTGAAGTTGGGCAGGTGAAGATCGAGACTGATGGGAACGCGCATGCCGGAAAAGCTACACGGTGAGGAATTGGCTGAGGGACTCGCTCAGCTCGGTCGAGTCGGTCAGCCCTGGATCCGCTCGAGGGTCTCCCGCGGGAGCGCTCCGGAGACGACATCACCCCCGATCACGACCATCTCGACGTCCGCCCGGGCCACGTCGGCCAGCACGGCCTCCAGCGCGGAAAGATTCCCGTGGATGTCGTAGAGCGCCGCCACGCGCATGCCCGCATGATGGCGCGAAGCGATCGAGGTGATACTACGGCCGATGGCCGAACGGAACGTGCTGGGCGAATCGCTCGACTCCTGTGGCACCGACCCGATGACCGGCTTCTTCCGTGACGGGTGCTGCCGGACCAGCCCCAGCGACCGCGGGAGCCACACGATCTGCGCCGTCGTGACCGAGGCGTTTCTCGAGCATCAGCGGCAGATTGGCAACGATCTGATCACCCCGGTTCCCGAATATCGATTCCCGGGACTCCTGCCCGGTGACCGGTGGTGCGTGACCGCGGGCAACTGGCTGCGGGCGTATACCGACGGCGCAGCGGCTTACGTGGTTCTGGCCTCCACGCACGAGCGCGCGCTCGACATCGTTCCGCTCGACGCGCTTCGTGAGTGCGCAGTAGACGTCCCCTCGGACCCGGGCCCGCTCGAGCCCTGAGCGGCGCCGCCTCAGTCCGCGATACCCAGCGTCTGCCGCAGCCCGGTGTCGAGGTCGCGCGGCTCGAAGCCGAGCTCGCGACGTGCCTTGGCGTCGGTCATCCAGAACGTCACCCCGTCGGAGGTGCGGATCAGCTCGCTCAGGTTCGGCGGGAAGCCCATCAGCTTGCCGACCGCCGGCCCGATCGGAATGGCCAGCTTCATCAGCGCGGCCGGCATGGTGATCCGTGGGGGCGTGCGCCCCGAGAGCTCCGCGGTCTTGTCCACCAGCTCGCCCATGGTGGACTTCGGGCCGGCCAGGTTGTAGGACTCGCCGATCCGGCCCGAGTCGTGGACCAGGAGGATTCCCCCGGCCACGTCGGCCACGTGAACGAAGTTGAATCCTGCGTCCGGGAACATCCGCAGCTTTAGCTTGCCGGTCCGGGTCTGGTCGATCATGTTCCCGAGCTCGGATGGGTCATCCGGCCCGTAGACGCCCCCGGGCTGGGCAATGACGATCGGCGCGCCCTTGGCGATCCGATCCAGCGCGATCTGGTGCGCCTCGTACTTCGTCCGGTCGTAGTAGGAGAGGAAGTCCGGCGGTTGCGGGCGCACATAGCTCTCGTCCACGACCTTCCCGCGCGTGTTCCCGTAGACGTTGCCCGTCGAGACGTAGACGATCCGCCGCGCGCCCGCCTCCACGGCGGCGTCGAGCACCCGCTCGGTGCCGCGAACGTTCGCGTCGTGCATCGCCGGCCGCTCGGAGGCCGGGATGCCGACTCTGTACATGGCCCCGACGTGGAACACGGCGTCGGCCCCGCGTGACCCCTGGCGGATCGCCTCCATGTCGGACAGATCCCCCGCGACGACGTCGGCTCCAAGCCGGGTGATCTCGCCCGCCTTGGCCGGCGTGCGGACCAGCGCGGTCACCTGGTCACCGCGGTCGCGCAGTTGGCCGACCAGCTGGACGCCGATGAACCCGGTTGCGCCAGTGACGAACGCCCTCACGGCCGCGACTCTAACCCAAACTCCTGTCTCGACGCGACCGGATCGGGACCACTGCCGCTACACGCGGCCGCGTCGGCTCAGCGCGGGCTTCGCATGCGCTGGTCGAGCGGCTCGACGCTGGCCCGGGCGCGGAGCGAGCGGCTGATCACGAGGCGCTGGATCTCGCTGGTCCCCTCGAAGATCGTGTAGAGCTTGGCGTCTCGGTACCACTTCTCCACCGGGAAGTCCTTGATGTAGCCCCAACCCCCCATGGTCTGGATCGCCTGCTCGCAGGCGCGTACGGCGACCTCTGAGGCGTTGAGCGTGGACATCGAGCCCTCGGCGTTCTCAAACGGGTGGCGCTGCGCGGCCATCCACGCCGCTCGCCAGGTCAGGAGCCGAGCCGCGTCGATGTCGGCGGCGAGATCGGCCAGTGGGAATGCGACCCCCTGATTCTCGATGATCGCCTGGCCGAAGGCCTCACGCCCGACCGCGTAATCGCGCGCGAACTCGAGCGCGGCTCGGGCGATTCCGATCGCCTGCGCCGCGACCATCGGCCGAGTCCTCTCAAACGCCCCCAGCGCGGCGGAGCTGCGGCGTTGGACGGCCGCCGCGGCTCCACCCTCCTCGGCCGGGGCGACCGGCTTGCGACCCTGCTCGGACTCCCGGCCTTTGGCGATCCGCGCCTCGAGCCGCTCATTGCCGCCCAGGAGATGATCGCCCGGGACCCGACAATCCTCGAGGACGATCTCGCCCGTGTGCGAGGCGCGCGCGCCCAGCTTGTCGAGCTTGCGCAGCATGGACAGACCCGGCGTGCCCTTCGGCACGATGAACACTCCTTGGCCGCGATGGCCGGCCTCGGGGTCGACCGTGGCCACCACGACGTGGACGTCGGCGATCCCCCCATTGCCGATGAACACCTTCTGGCCGTCGATCACCCAGTCATCACCGGCCCTGCGGGCGAGGGTCTGGATCGAGCGGATGTCGCTGCCTCCACTGGGCTCGGTGACTGCCAGTGCGGCCAGCTTGATGTCCCCGGGGGTCCCGAAGCACTCCGGCGCCCAGCGGGCCAGCTGCTCATCGGTGGCGGCCTGACGGATCGCGGCCAGCGCCAGCGCGGGCATTACGATCGACAGCCCGATCCCGGCACAGCCCCAGAACAGCTCCTCCATCAGGATCGGGAGCGAGAGGCCGGTCGGGTCGGCCGACAGCTCGGCGTAGAGCTCCCATCCGTAAAAGCCGTGGCGTGCCGCCTCCTCCAGCACCGGCCACGGGAACTCCTGGGCGTGGTCGTACTCGGCCGCGACGGGGCGGATGACCTCACGGGCGAACAGGTGCGTCTTTTCGCGCAGCGCGGTCTGCTCGTCGGTCAGCTCAAGCGAGAAGCTCATGGGCTGCCATCTCCTTCCCGCGAACGGGGAGAATTCCTCTACGCCTTCGCGCGGCGCGGCGCGGCGGGGCGCGGCGGGGCGCGGTGGGGCGCGGCGGGGCGCGGCGCGGCGGGGCGCTCCTCAGGCGCTCTGGTGAATCCGGTCGCGGCCGGCTGCCTTGGCCCGGTACAGCGCGCGGTCGGCGCGAGCCACCACGGAGTCGAGGCTCTCCTCGGACCGGCGGACGGCGAGCCCGGCCGAGCACGTGCGGCCCGCCGAGACGTTGTCGCGCAGACGCTCGAGAACCTCGGCAGCGTCCCCGGCGTCACAATCGAGCAGGAGCGCGAACTCCTCACCCCCGATCCGGGTCAGTAGATCGCCGGGCCGGAGCTGATCGCGCCACGCCGCCGCGGTCTCCTTGAGGAGGCGGTCGCCGGCCGGATGCCCGTAGGTGTCGTTGAACTCTTTGAAGTGATCGAGATCGAGCAGGGCGACGGTCATCGTCTGATCCTGCCCGGCGGCGCGCCGCAGCGCGGCGTCCCACGCGCGGCGATTGGGCAGCCCGGTCAGCGGATCGGTGCGCGCCTCGCCGGTGAGGTGCTGAATCGCGTCCGCTCGGTCGATCACCGCGGCCGCCTCGTGGGCCAGCAGAGCGGCGACCGTGACCCGCGGCCCGTCGGGCCGGACGGTGTCAGGCCACGCGACCACGAGCACGCCCAGGGCAACCCCGTCCTTCATCAGCGGCTCGTAGAGGACCGATGCCGGACGCCCGGCGGCGATCCACAGCGCGGGACTGCCGACCTGCGCTTCCAGATTGTCGGACACCAGCACCGGACCTCCGGAGCGAAAGGCGCGATAGACGGCACTCTGGGGCCCCGCGGACACCTCGCGGTCGAGCTGGGCGAAGCCGCTTGTGGCCGTACAGCGCAGCACCTGGGGGTCGGGCCCGGGTTCGTAGAGCAGGGCGGCCGTGGCCTCGCTGATCCGCATCGCCGACTCGCAGACGTCGATGCGGGCCCGTCGGCTGACGAACAGGCCGCGCACCGTCGCGCTGACCTGCTCGAGCATCTGCCCGCGGGACTGCGCCTCGGCAGCCTGGACGCGCACGCTGCTGACCAGCGCCTGCGTCGCGAACCCGACGATCGAGCTGACGGCGACTGAGAGCAGCGCGGTTCGGTACTGGCTGTCGGGATACTGCGGTGCGCCGATCAGCACCAGTGGGGCCAGATAGAACACGGCCAATCCGGTGAGCACAATCACCATCGCCCGCCGGCTCTGGGCGTGAAGCGCGGTGTAGAAGACCGGGATCAGTGCGAGCGTTGCCGCTCCCGAAGTCATGCCGCCGGCCGAATTGCGCAGCACGCCGATCGCCGCAAGGAGGATCAGCGACGCGGGCACGATGCCCAACCAGGCCCGCGAGGACCGCCGCAGGCAGGCTAGCCCACCTCCCGCGATGAGCAGCGCGATGGAGATTGCGTACTGCGTCCAGTGGACCGATGAGGTGACTGCCATTGCCGCCCAGGCCAGCACGGCGGCGCCCAGGAACGGACCCAGCCCCTTGGCCAGTGTCAGCCGCGCATCTACCGCATCGGGCTTCATCACCTCTCTCATCGGCGTCTCGGGCCCAGACCTCAACCGTAATCTCGGTAACGGCCGGACCCAGCGGCGTGGCCGGTCCCCCCGGCAGCTCAGCCGAACACGACCGGCTCGCGGGGCAGACGCTCGGGCCGGAACTCATCGAGCAGCTCGGCGGCGCTGGCCACGTGATCGCGTCCCGCGGCCAGGCCGAGCGAGTGGGCCAGCCAGGCCAGCGTGACCGACGGCGGCTCATCGCGCTCGCCCAGCGTCACCGAACCGTGGCGCTTGGCCAGTCGGGCTCCGTCAGATCCCAGCACCAGCGGGACATGCGCGAAACGCGGCACCGGGAGCCCCAGCAAGCGGCCGAGGAGGATCTGGCGAGCAGTTGAACCGATCAGGTCGGCGCCTCGCACCACCTCGGCGATCCCTTGCGCGCCGTCGTCGAGCACCACGGCGAGCTGATAGGCGGGGACGCCGTCGGCGCGCCGGACCACGAAGTCGTCCACCAACCCCGAGCACGTCCCGAGCAGACGGTCCTCGAATTCGATCCGCGCGGCGCCGGCGTCCACCCGGAGCGCAAACGGGCGTCCCTCGACCCCGCGCTCGCGGCGCTGGGCGGCGCTGAGCGCGCGACAGGTCCCGGGGTAGGCCCCTTCGGGCAGCTCGCCGTGGGGCGCCGACGCGGCCTCGCGGATCTCCGCCCGCGTACAGAAGCACGGATACAGGTGCCCCGCGTCGGCCAGTTGTGCGAGGGCGGCCTCATACCGGTCCATCCGGGCGGACTGGCGCACCGGCGCCTCATCCCAGTCGAGCCCCAGCGCACGCAGGTCTGCGAGCTGGAAGGCCTCGAACTCGGGCCGGGAGCGCTGCGGGTCGAGATCCTCGATCCGGAGCAGGAACCTGGAGGCCTGGGAGCGGGCAAACAGCCAGGCGGCGAGCGCGGTGCGAAGGCTGCCGAGGTGCAGCGGTCCGGTGGGCGAGGGGGCGAAGCGCCCGTCGGCTGACCCGATCGGCATCGAGCCGCGTCAGCGATAGGTGATGAGCGGTGGCCGGGTCCGCTCCAGGTGACCGTGCTCGTTGAACGACACCAGGCTGACCCCGCGACGACCGGCGACGAGCTTGGTGATGCCGGTGTTCACGCACACCCGGTTGTAGGCGATCAGCGACTGGTCCGGGTACTGGAGCGCGGCTGCGCACAGTGCGGCGATCACGCCGCCGGAGGTGAAGACCAGCCCGGTGCTGCCCGACGGGAGCTCGGCGGCCAGCTCGCCCAGGGCGGTGGTGATCCGCCCGGCGAAGGTCGGCCAGGACTCAGTGGCAGGGCTGGCTGGACCGGCTTCGATCCACCCCGCGAGAGCATCCTCGAGCAGGTCCTGGAACTCGTTCGCCGAGACCCCCTCGCTGTCAGGCTCCTGGCTGGTTCGCACGGAGGTGCTCGAGTGGGCGCCGAGGATGTCGTCCATGTCGTATTCGTTCCAGCGGGCGTCGACGAACACCTCGCGCTCCAGCAGGGCCGCCGCCGGTTCCGCGGTGTCGAGCTGGCGCGCGAGCGACCCGCTGACCATCAGCCCGACTTCCAGCTGTCGGCTCGCCAGCTCGCGAGCGACCAGGATCGACTGCATGCGCCCGGCGTCGGACAGGACGTCGTAATCGGGTCCGCCGAACGAAGCCTGGCCGTGGCGGATGAGTTGAACCGTCGGCACCCTCAGAGCTTATGAGCGGGCTACTGCAGCTGCTGGGCCACACCCATCCGGCTCACGGCCGATCCGCATCGAGCAGCGCGGCAGTGTCGATCATCCCGCCGGCTCGGCGGCGGTCAGGCGGCCTCGCGGCCGGCGTCGGGCGCGGGTCCGCAGGCGCGCAGATCCACGGCCAGACGACGAGCTGTGGTCTGCTCCCACCGCCCGCTGTCGACCAGGTCGCGGCACAGGCGGGAGCCGTCCTCGAGGGCCGCCCGGGCCTCCGCGTCGGCAGCCAGGTCGGTGCTGAAGATCAGGGCGTCGGCGGCCTGGCGGATCCGGTCCTGCTCGTCGCGTTGGAGCTTGGTCGGCCCGAGTTCGTCGAGCGTGTGCAGCACGCGACGGTAGGCCTGGGTGCGCTCGGGGTTCATCGCCGGAGCGGGAGGGTGCCTCGGGTGTCCATCCAATTAAGGATAGACATGGCCCGAGGCCGGCCCGGCTACTCGTTCGCCGGGGTGAACAACCTCGGATCGGCCGTCGTGATGCCGTGGACACCGAGCCCACGCAGGGCGGTGATCGCGCCGCGTTCATTGACCGTCCAGGCGTAGAGCCGGCCACCCCGGTCGTTGACCGCCTCCAGCAGGCTCGAATCGATCAGCCGGTGCTGGACCATCAACGCGTCCCAGCGCCGGGCGGACAGCCCGGCCAGGACCTGGTCCCGCCAGGCGCTCCAGCGGCAGCTGAGCCGCGCGATCCGGCCGCCGACCGAGATCCCGATGCGGACCTCCGGATCGAGCTCGCGCAGCCGGCTCAGCACCGCCGGCAGCTGCGAGGAGATCAGAGTGCGCTCCGCCAGCCGCGCTCGGCGCAGCCCGTCGAGCAGCTCGGCCTCGGCGCCCCCCTGCTTGAGATCGACATTCAATTCCACGCCGGTGAACGCCGGAGTGCTGAGGTGGGCCAGGGCCTCGCGCAGGGCTACGCTCCCGCCCTGGCGCGCATCGAGGAGCGTGTGGGCCAGCACCAGCTCGCCCCGCCACCGGCGGACATCGAACTCGATCATGTCGATCCCGATCGCCAGCGCGGCATCGAAGGAGGCCAGCGTGTTGCCCGGCGCCAGCGCGCTCGCGCCACCGTGTCCGATGCGCTGAAACGGTCCCGCCATCTTCCCGAACGCTGCCACGCCGGGAGGACGGCGCCGAGTCACGCTCAGGCGCGGGCCATTTAGACTCGGCCCGGTGAGCCTCGACGAGCACACGAATGAGCAGGCCGGCGATCACTGCGAGGAGTGCGGAGCCAAGCTGACGCCTCAGGAGATGGAGGCCGTGCTCGAGTCCGGCGGCCCGGTCCTGTGCGCGATTCACGCCGCCGAGGATGAGCCCGGCCTGGCCGCCGACGAGGCCGAGCCTGACCGTCCGTAGCCGTTTCCCGCGGCGCACGGACAGTGGCGGGCGCCAAACCCTGGACAAGCGGCCAACGCGGACATCCGGGGCCAGCGCCAAGATGCTTGGGACCCCAGCCTCGCCCAGGAGGAGCCCAAGTGAGTCCGGAACGTGCACAGGCTTACCGACGCGTCATTCAGACCCTCGACCAACTCGGCCCGAGCAAGCTCTGGAGGGAGGAGCAGGAGCGCATCCGCTACGCGGCCGACACGCTCATCTTCTGTGCCGATCTGGCCACCGACGAGGCGGCCCGGGACGCGCTCGAGGACGCCGGCCGTCTGTGCTCGGCGCTGGTCGAGAGCGGCCGCTGGGAGAGCAAGACCGCGGCCCGGCTGACCAGTGATCTGAGTGAGTGCGGTCCCGAGCCGCGCGTCGAGTCAGAGCCGGAGCTCAGCCCGGCCTGACCGGCCGAGCCGGGCGAGCCGCAGCGGCGAGCTGGGCGGCGCGGCGAGCGCCCGGCGGGTCAGCCCGCGGCCTGGTTCAGGGTCTCGAACTGCTCGTCGGTCAGTTCCACATTGGCGGCGGCCAGGTTGTCCTCGAGGTGGCTGACCGTCGAGGTGCCGGGGATGGGGAGCATCACCGCCGACCGGCGCAGGAGCCAGGCTAGGGCTAGCTGGGAGGGCGAGGCGCCCGTCTCCTCGCTCAGCTGAGCGGCCGGTCCATCCGACTGGGCCAGCTCGCCGGTGGCCAGGGGGAACCAGGGGATGAACGCGATGCCGTGCTCCTCGCAGTGCTCGAGCAACGGCTCGGCCGAGCGGTCAACCAGGTTGAACAGGTTCTGCACGGAGGCGATCTCCGCCGTCTGCTGCGCTTCCTGCAGCTCCTCGACTGTGACCTCGGACAGGCCGATGTGGTGGATCTTGCCCTCGTCCTGCAGCGCCTTCAGCTCACCGACCGGACTCGGCCACCGGGACCTTGGCGTCGATGCGGTGGAGCTGGAACAGCTCGATCCGCTCGAGCCCGAGGCGGCGGAGGCTCATCTCGCACTCCTGGCGAAGATATTCCGGGCGGCCGACCGGGCGCCAGTCACCTGGGCCGGCCCGAGTCAGGCCGGCCTTGGTGGCGATGACCAGCTCATCGGGGTAGGGATGCAGCGCCTCGTGGATCAGCTCCTCGGACACGTAGGGCCCATAGGAGTCGGCGGTGTCGATGAAGTTCACTCCCAGTTCGACGGCGCGCCGCAGGACACGGAGCGCCTCGTCGGGGTCCTCGGGTGGGCCCCAGATGCCCTTGCCGGTCAGCTGCATGGCTCCGTAGCCGAGCCGGTTGACGGTGCTAGTGGCACCGATGTCGAAGGTGCCTGAGTTAGCGACGATGGATGTGCTCATACCTGGAGCTATGTCCAGCCCGGCGTGGCGCCAAACTCGGCTGACCGCCCCCCGGCTAGCCGTACTCGTAGAAGCCCCGGCCCGACCTTGCGGCCGTGATGACCTGAGACGACCATCCGCTTGAGCAGCGGCGGCGGGGCGTACTCCGGGCGCTTGAACTCCTCATACAGCGAGTCGCACACTGCGTAGAGGACGTCCAGGCCGATGAAGTCGCACAGGGTGAACGGGCCCATCGGATGCCCGCATCCCAGCCGCATCCCCTCGTCGATGTCCTCGCGGGAGGCGAACCCGTCCTCGTACATTCGCACCGCGGCCATCAGGTAGGGGACGAGCAGCATGTTGACGATGAACCCCGAGCGGTCCTTGGTGCGGATCGGCCGCTTGCCGATCTGGGCGGCGAAGGACTCTGCGCGACCGACGGTGTCCTCGGAGGTGTCGAGCGCGGTGACCACCTCGACCAGCTTCATCACCGGCACCGGCGAGAAGAAGTGCAGCCCTAGCACCCGTTCGGGCCGCCCGGTCCAGGCGGCCAGCTCGGCGATCGGGATCGAGGATGTGTTGGAGGCCAGAAATGCCGCCTCGGGCAGCAGCTCGTCCAGGCGGCCGAACAGCTCTCCCTTGACCCGCGGGTCCTCGGTGACCGCTTCGAGCACCGCGTCGACAATGCTCAATTCCTCGATGTCGGTCGTGTAGCTGACTCGCCCGATCACCTGCTCGCCGTCGGCCTGAGTCAGCTTGCCCGCGGGAGACCGCCCGCGCGACCGAGGTCTCGAGTGCCGAGCGGGAGCGCCGGAGCGGCGCCTCCTCGGGCTCGTGAACGATCGCGTGGATGCCGGCTGCGGCGGCCGACTCGGCGATCCCCGAGCCCATGAACCCGGCGCCTACGACTCCGATCCGGGTGACGCTGGCCATTACCGACAGTCTCCCACGGGGCTTTCCGCTCGCCCTAGCATCCACCCAGCGCTCGCAGCCGGCGCCGGTAGACCTGCATGTCCCGATGCTGGAAGTCGCTGTGGGTCTGGGTGCGCAGGCTGGGCACATCCTCGTGGTGGTACGGGCTCGAGAGGCTCTCGGCGTGCCCGATCACGTTGCGGATCTGGATGTGGAAGCGACAGCTCAACCAGTGCACGAGGTGCAGGCTCGAGCTCATCTGACGGCGGTCGCCGAGCACCTGGGCATCGCTGTAGCCGACATGCTCGACCCCGATCGCCGTCCAGTTCAGGCCCACCGTGTGCCGGGCGATCGTGCCCAGGGACACGAGCTGGTGGATCGTCCCGCCCGCGTCGATCACGAAGTGCGCCGAGGTGGCCGGGAGCTCGTGCAGCTCGGAGTCGGGGACATCGTTGGCGAACGTGTTGAAGGTCGAGCCGTAGCTGGCCTCCGTGTAATGGATCACGATCACATGGGGGTGGATCAGACGCCAGGTCGGCTTCATGAAGCTCCCGTAGTGGCGGCGCACATAGGCCACGGTCTGGGCTTTGCGGGTGGCGCCGAAGGGGATCGGGTCCCAGACGATGTGCGGGGGATGAACCGTGGTCGGCCGCGCCGCTGTCCGCGCGTGGCGCAGGCTGACGTAGGCCGGCCGCTTGACTCGCGGCGGCGACGCGGCGCGCTGCCTGCCCGGGCGCGACGCCGGGGCGGGGGCGGAGGCCGACCGCTGCCCGGCCGGTCGGTCCGCGCCGCAGCCCGAGGCGGCCAGGACCATCGCGCCCAGCGCGACCACGAGCTGCGCTCGACTCAGCACCCGAGGAGCGTGACACATGCCGTTTCCGATCATGGCGTCCTGAACCGCAGCCGCGCTCCGGTCTGGCTCCCGTCGGCGGTGAACGTGGCCGTGGCCCGGTTCAGCGCGAAGGTCAGGCTGACCCCGTCCTCGGTCTCGATCTCGAGCCGATGGCCGCCTGACTCGACCCGGCGCACCGTCCCGCCCACGGTGGCGCCGAGGAAGTCGATCAGCACGGAACCTCCGATCTCGGGCATCGCGCGCAGGGGCACGGAGTTAGTGATAGCAACGGAGAAGACGGCCTTCTACCTGGGTATTGACGGGTCAAGCGCTCGCCCGAGCCGCTAGCTTCACCGGTTCGCGGCCGCCGGACAGGCCGGATTCGCGTGGAGAACTCGAGCTCAGACACTGAAAGCGAGGCCCGTGATGGGCGCCCCAACCAAGCAGCACCTGTTCACTTCGGAGTCGGTGACCGAAGGTCACCCCGACAAGGTGGCCGACCAGGCCGCCGAGTTGCGGGCTGCGGCCGGACTGGGCGAGCGCGAGGCCGTGCCGGTATGAGCATCACCGTCGTCGGGTCCCTGGCCTTCGATGCCGTCGAGACCCCGTTCGGAGTCCGCGAGCGCATGCTCGGTGGCGCGGCCACCCACTTCGCGCTGGCGGCATCGTTTTTCGACCATGTCCGCATCGTCGGCCCGGTCGGCGATGACTTCGGCGAGGATGAGCTCGCCGTGCTCAGCACCCGCGGCTCCTCGATCGACGACGTCGAGCGGGTCGCCGGGGGCAAGACGTTCTTCTGGAAGGGCCGTTACGACTGGGATCTGGGCGGTCGCGAAACCCTCGACACCCAGCTGAACGTGTTTGAGCACTTCGCCCCCAAGCTGTCGGAGGCCTCGCGAGACTCGGAGGTTCTGTTCCTGGCCAACATCCAGCCGGGGCTGCAGCTCCAGGTCCGCGAGCAGTGCCCCGAGGCGCGCTTTGTCGCCCTGGACTCGATGAACCTGTGGATCGACATCGCCCGCCCCGAGCTGATGGAGATCATCGGCCGCGTGGACTGCTTGATCCTCAACGACGAGGAGCTCCGCCAGCTCACCGGCAAGGCCAACCTCATCTCCGCGGCCCGGGAGCTGCTGGGCCACGGCCCTTCGATCATCGTCGCCAAGCGGGGAGAGCACGGCTCGGCGCTGATCACCGCCCAGCACTTCTTCGCCCTGCCCGCCTATCCGCTGGAGACCGTCGTCGACCCGACTGGGGCCGGAGACACCTTCGCCGGCGGGTTCGTCGGTTACATCGCCCGTCAGCTGGGTTCGGACCTCTCGCTCGAGGTGCTCCGCAACGCCATGGCCTACGGAACCGCGCTGGCCTCCTTCAACGTCGAGGGCTTCGGCACCGAGCGAGTGCAGGACCTGAGCGGCGAGGAGGTGGCGGGCCGCGTGCAGGATCTGTATGGGTTCGCCCACTTCGAGCACCTGGCCGTGGAACTCGTCTCGAGCTGACCCGCTAATCCTCGGGCGGCCCGGGTGGGCGCTGCAGCAGCGCGCCGAGGATTCCGGTGGCGAACAGGACCAGCACGAGCACGGCGACGACATCCAGGCCATTGAGCCCGTTGTGGGAGATGTCGAGCGCGGTCAGCAACGCCCATCAGGCCGATGAACAGCAGCGCGACGATCAGGACCACCGCTCGCATCTCAAACGGCAGAGGTTGGTCGCTCAGGCCAGGCCGACGGGAGCGGTCGCGCTGACGATCCGCCAGGGCTGGGCGTCGTCCCCGCTGAGAGCCAGCGTCCAGCGCTCGGTGAAGCTCGTGGCCCGGGAGCGGCTTCCGGCCAGCACCGCTGTGGTGTCGCGGTCCTCCAAGTAGCGCCGGCCGCTGATATCGACCTCGACCGTCATCGTCGGCGGCTCGCTGCCCGCGTCGAGTCCCGCAATGCGGATCCGCTTGACCGACGGCCCGCGCACGACCACCCGTATGTGGCCGCTCGTGTCCCCGGCGTAGAGCATCTCGCGAGCCGCGTCCGGAGTGGCCACCTGCTGGAGGATTCGGTCATCCCCGTCCACGGCCAGGGCCCAGGCGTCGATCGCCCGGCGGGCGGCGATCTCGAGCACGTCGGGGGCGAAGCGCCCGTCGGCCAGGCTCAGGTCATTGGCGGCGCTCCGCGCGTCACCGGTGAACTGCAGGTCGGCCACCTCGGAGACCTTGGTCCCTTCGGGGACGGCGTCGGCCACCGCTCCCTCGATCAGCGACTGGTCACGGAGCCCCTGCTCATCGCCCCACGGCGTGGCCACGATCTGGTCCTGCAGGGCGTGCCTGCCCTCGGCGCCCTGCTCGATCGAGGCCAGCACCCAGTGTCCCGGCTCGGACCTGCCGCCCGCTCCGCGTCGGCTCACCACCGGCTTCGCCGGCGGTGCCGGCTCGCGCTCGGGATCCACGGCGGCGCCCGAGTCATCCCGCTGGCGCTGCAGCGTCCAGAACTCCCGTCACGTGGTTGATGTCTCCGAGCTGCCCGGTTCGCTTTAGGTGACGGCCGTAGCCGTCGACGACGTAATCTCTTATCCGGGCGTCGATGCGGACCACGATCCGGTCGGTGGCGGAATTCCCCTTGCGGTTCAGCCCCACGTACTCGACCGTGGGCTCGCCGATCGGCTCGACGTGGTTGTGCCAGCCGCGCCGGGAGAAGTCCTCCAGGCGCCGCTCCCATTCGGCCAGCAGCTCGGGGGCGACGAGCCCGCGCAACCGGACCCGGTCGTCGGCGTCCCACGCGTGCTGGATATCCAGGAAGAGCTGCTTGGCCGTGGTCCTGACCGCGTCGGGCGCGAAGTCCGGATCCTCATCGGCCGCCTCGGCCGCCGCGAGCTCCACCCGCCGCTCGCGCTCCGAGGTCTTGTGCTTGCCCCCCGCACGCTTGGCGCCCCGCTCGGCCGCCGCCGCCTGCATGTTCGGCACCACGCGTGTGATGAACAGATAGGCCAGGGCGAGGGCGATCAGGACCACCGCGCCCAAGCCGTGGCCGAGCAACGCGATGTGGATCAGCAGATCGATGATGATGTACAGGGCGAAGCCGCTGCCGTGGCCTCCACCTCCGCCGCCGCCACTGAAGCCGGCCGAGCCGCCACCGGCGCCGGCCAGGGCGACCGGCGCGGCAACCAGCGTCAAGACCAGGACGGCCAGCGCGATCAGTGCGATCCGGCCTGGCCTGCCCGGACCCCCGGGTTTCGTTCTCACGCCGAGACCGCCTCGGCGAGCGGGCCGTGGCCCGGCTCGTCCTGGACGATGTGCTGGTCGGCGTGGTAGCTCGAGCGGACCAGCGGGCCCGCGGCCACGTGATCGAAGCCGAGCTCGTAGGCAGCGCGCTCGAGCGCCTTGAACTCGTCGGGATGCCAGTAGCGCACGATCGGCAGGTGGCGCTCGGTCGGCCGCAGGTACTGGCCCACGGTGAGGACCTGGACATGGTTCTCGCGCAGCTGCCCAAGCGCATCGACCATCTCCTGGAACGACTCGCCCAACCCGACCATGAGTCCGGATTTGGTGGTGACTTCGTCACCTCCGTACTCCTTGGCGTTGCGGAGCACGCGCTTTGAGCGCTCCCAGGTCGAGCCTCGTCGGGCCACCGGGTAGAGGCGCGGGACCACCTCGACGTTGTGGTTGAAGACGTCGGGCCGCTCGGCAAGGACCTTGGCCAGTGGCATCTCCGCGCCCCGGAAGTCGGGGGTGAGCACCTCGATCTTGGTCTTCGGGGACTGGCGGCGGACCTGCCTGATCACCCCGACGAAGGCCGAGGCGCCGTAGTCGGGCAGGTCGTCGCGGTCGACGCTGGTGATGACGGCATGGCGCAGGCCCATCCGGGCGACGCTGCGCGCCACGCGGGCGGGCTCGAGCGGGTCGTTCCAGGTCGGCTTGCCCGTCTTGACGTTGCAGAATCCGCAGCGCCGGGTGCAGGTGTCGCCGAGGATCATGAACGTGGCCGTCCCGCGCTGCCAGCACTCGCCGATGTTCGGGCAGGCGGCCTCCTGGCAGACCGTGTGGAGCTCCTCTGACTCGATCAGCTGGGCCAGTTCGCGATAGCGCGGACCGCCCGGCGCGGGCACCTTGAACCAGGGGGGCTTACGCGACCCGTGGGCCACCACGTCGGGCCCCAGAACGCTGAGCACGTTGACGATCCCACCGGGATTGGCCCGAGACCGCGTCGAATGTTGACGTTCGTCCACGGAATTAAGCGTATCGCCCCAGTTTTGCCACCCATGCCGGCGGCCTTCTCGGGCACCATCGTCGGGGATGCCCGAAGCCCTCCGCAACCCCGCCGCCCCCGCTCCCGGGCCGGGTGCTGGCCGTGAAAGCGAACTATATGGACGCTTTCGCGGCCAGCGCGGTCCGGTCGAGCTTGCGCTCGGCCAACAAGGGGTGATCTCCCTTCCTCAGCTCAAAGCGCTCGGCCTCAGCGCTCGCGCAGTTCAGAAGCGGGCGGCCGCCGGCCAGCTGCACCGGATCCATCGAGGCGTCTACGCGCTGATCCCACGCGAGCTGCTGTCGGTCCGCGGGCGTTACATGGCCGCGGTTCTCGCCTGCGGCCCGGGCGCGGTGCTCTCGCACCGCTCCGCCGCTGACCTGCATGACCTGCGCAAGTCCGAGCGAGCCAGGATCGAGGTGACCGTCCCTCGCCGCAGCACGGTCCGCCACTCCGGCCTCGCAGGTCCACCGCTCGACCACCCTGACGGCCGCCGACAGGACCGAGATCGACGGCATCCCGGTGACTACGGTCGCCCGGACCGTCGCCGACCTGGCCGACGTGCTCGGCGACCGCGGCGTCGAGCGCGCCCTCGAGCGGGCGATCAGCCTCGAGATCCTCGACGGCGGCGCCCTGACCAGCCAGCTGGCCCGCCACCCTCGGGCGCCCTGCCTGCGGCGGCTACTCGACCGCGGCATCGGTGCGCCGACCGGATCGGAGCTCGAGGAGCGCTTCCTGGCCCTGTGCCGCAGCGCCAGTCTCCCGAGCCAGAGCGCCAGCGCTACATCGATCCTGGTGACAGCGGGCCGATGATTCGGGCCGATTTCGCCTGGCCCGATCGGCACCTGATCGTCGAGACCGACGGCGCCGGCCACCACGCGCACACGGCGCGCCTTTTACACCGACCGCCGCCGGGACCAGCGGCTGATCGCCGCCGGCTGGCGGGTCATTCGCATCACCTGGCGCCAGCTGATCGAGTCCGCCGCGGGAGGTCATCGACCTCCTGAGGGCGCTGCTCGGCGCTTAGGCGGGCGCGAGCGCCCGGCCGACCGCGGCCTCGAGCCGGGCCGCCGACACGATCCGCTGCCGCAGCCCGAGCGCCTGCGCGACCGAGAAGGCCACGCGCTTGCGGAAGCAGGGCATCTGCCCGGCGCCAGCCGCCCGGTCTCCTTGATCAGCGAGGTCATCGAGACGCCCTCGAGCCCGCAGGCCACGATCCAGCCGAACGGCTGCAGATCGTTCTCGACGTTGACGGCGAACCCGTGTGTGGTGACGCCCCGGGCCACGTGCACGCCGATCGAGGCGATCTTGCGCTCCTCGACCCACACGCCCGTGTAGTCCGGGCCGTCCTCCACCCGGGCCCGGGCGCCGGCCACGCCCTCGGCGGCCAGCGCCGCGACGAGCGCGCGCTCCAGTGTGCGGACGTACTCGACCACATCGGCCACGCCCACGATCGGATAGCCGACGAGCTGGCCGGGGCCGTGGTAGGTGACCTTGCCGCCGCGGTCGGTCGTCGACGATGTCGATGCCCTGCATCCGGTACCAGTCCTCGCCCATCGGCAGCTCGCCCGGCCCCGAGCGCCGGCCGCGCGTGTACACGGGCCAGTGCTCGAGCAGCAGCATCACGTCGGGGACTGCGCCGGCCTGGCGCGCCGTCCGCACCCGCTCCTGCAGGGCCAGCGCCTCGCGGTACTCGACCGTGCCGCAGCTGGCAGACCCAGAGCTCGTTCATCTCAGCCAGAGCCTAGGCCGCCCGGCCCACGCTCCAGGGCGCGCTTCACCGCGGCCAGGAACTGCGCCGACAGCGCCCCGTCGAGCGCCCGGTGATCCCAGCTCAGCCCGAGGATGGTCATCGGCCGGATGGCGATCGAGTCATTGCCGTCGGCGTCGGTGACCACCACCGCGCGCTTGACCACGGCCTCGAAGTCGAGGATCCCGACCTGCGGCTGGTTGATGATCGGCGTGGCCATGATCGACCCGTACTGGCCCGGGTTGGTGATCGTGAACGTGCCGCCGCGCACCTCGTCGGCGGTCAGCTGGCGCGCGCGGGCCCGGCGCGCCATATCGCGGATCCGCGCGGCCAGGCCCTCCTCGGACAGCTCGTGCGCGCCGTGGATGACCGGCACGATCAGCCCGTCGTCGCCCAGCGACACGGCGATCCCCAGGTTGACCTCTCGAGGCCGGGTGTAGCGCTCGCCCTCGAGCCAGGCGTTCAGCGCCGGGTACTCGCGCAGGGCCGCGATCGTCGCCCGGGCCACGAACGCCAGCGCGGTCACGCCGAGCTCGCGCCGCGCCGCCTCCACCCGGCTCATGTCGACCTCGATCCAGGTCGTGCACGTGGCCGCGGTGTCCAGCGAGCGCTTCATGTGCTCGCCGATCTGCCGGCGCATCCGCGACAGCCCGTCGCCGGCGGCCTACCGCCGCGGCGGCCGTGGCCGGCTCGGGGCGGCGGCGGGTCGGGCCGGTACGGGCTCTCGATGTGCAGCGGCGGCTCCTCGGCAGCCTCGGCCGAGGAACCCGAGCCGTTGGGCCGCCGACCAGCGCGAGCACGTCCTGCTTGCGCACGCGGCCATCGCGGCCGGTGCCGGCCACCGAGTCGAGGTCGATCCCGTGCTCGGCGGCGATCCGCTGCACCACGGGCGAGTACCGGCGCCGACCGCGCGGCCGGTGCGGCGCGCCGCGGCGGAGCCGGAGCCACGGCCTGCGGGCGCCCGCGCCGGCGGGTTCCGCAGTGGGGCGCAGCCGGGGGCGGACTCCGCGTTCCCGGCCGGCGCCGCGCAACCGCCGTCGCGTGCGATCCGCGCCAGCACCACCCCGACCTCGACCGTCTCCTCGACCGCGACCAGGATCTCGGCCACCACGCCGGCGGCTGGCGCCGGGACCTCGGTATCGATCTTGTCGGTCGAGATCTCGCACACGGTCTGCTCGGCCGCCACCGTGTCCCCGACCTCGACCCGCCAGGCGACCACCGTGCCCTCGGCCACCGAGACCCCCATCTGGGGCATGGTCACATCGACCAGGTTCGTCAGTACGCGAGGAGCTCACGGCACGCCTCCTTGACTCGATCGACGCCGGGCAGCACGGCCGCCTCCAACGGCGGCGAGAACGGGATCGGCACGTCGGGCGTAGGCCACCCGCACCACCGGCCCGTCCAGGTCCTCGAAGCCCTGCTCGGCGATCAGCGCCGCCACCTGGGCGCCGGCCGCGCAGGTCATGTTGGCCTCGTCGACGACGACGACCTTGGAGCAGCGGGCCACCGAATCGAGGATCGCCTCCTCGTCCAGCGGCACGAGCGAGCGCAGGTCGAGCACCTCGACCGAGGCGCCGTCCAGATCCTCGGTGGCCTGCCAGCGCGACGTCGACCATCGCCCCGTAACAGATCACCACCAGATCGGAGCCCGGCCGCGCCACCCGCGCGGTGAACGGGGTTTCGAACACGCCCTCGGCAACCTCGCCCTTGACCCGCCGGTAGAGGTGCTTGTGCTCCATGAAGCACACCGGGTTGGGGTCGTGGATCGCCGCGTGCAAGAGGCCCTTGGCGTCCTGAGGCCGTCGAAGGGGCCACGACCTTGATCCCCGGCGAGTGCATGAACAGCGCCTCGGGGTTCTGGGAGTGGAAGGGCCCGCCGGAGAACCCGCCGCCCGAGGGCAGCCGGACGACCAGCGGCACGGCGAGGCCCTGCCGGTAGTGCATCTTGCCGGCCACGTTGACCAGCTGATCAAAGCCACAGGAGATGAAGTCGGCGAACTGCATCTCGCACACCGGGCGCAGCCCCACCACGGCGGCGCCGACGGCGCAGCCGATGATCGCCGACTCGGCCAGCGGCGTGTCCATGACGCGGTCGCTGCCAAACTCATCCACGAACCCGTCGGTGACCTTGAACGCGCCCCCGAACTACCCCGATGTCCTCGCCCATCACGAGCACGCGCTCGTCGGCGCGGAGCTCGTCGCGCAGCGCGGAGGAGATGGCCTGCAGATAGGTCATCGTCGCCATCAGGCGCTCACCTCCCGACCCGGCGGCGAATCCGCTCCACGGCGCCTGGCCGTCGCCCAGCGGCTCGGCCTCCCCCTCGCAGAACACGCCCTCCAGGACCCCCTCGGGGGAGGGCATCGGGCCGTCCAGGGCCTCCGCGGCGGCGGCGTCGATCTCCGCGGCGACCTCGGAGCGCAGCGCGTCGACGTCCACGCCCAGGGCGCGCAGCCGCTTCTCCTGGCGATCCATCGGATCGCGCAGCCGCCACTCCTCGACCTGCTCCTTGGGCACGTACTTCATGTCGTCGTGGGCGGCGTGGCCGTGCATGCGCATGGTCACCGCCTCGATCAGGGTCGGGCCGCCGCCGCCGATCGCCCGTTCCCGAGCCTCTCGGGTGGCGTCGAACATCGCCTCGACATCGTTGCCGTCGACGGTCAGCCCGGCGAACCCGTAGGCCGCGGCCCGCTCCACGGGATCGACAGCGAACTGCTTGGCCAGCGGCGTTGAGTAGGCGTACTGGTTGTTCTCCAGCACGAACACCACCGGGAGCTTCTGCACGCCGGCCCAGTTCATGGCTTCGTGGAAATCTCCGCGGGAGGTGGAGCCGTCGCCGAACCAGGTCAGCGCGCAGCGTGCCTCGCCGCGCAGCTTGAAGGCCATCGCCATGCCAGTGGCCACGAGCATCATGTCGGGCAGCATCGAGACCATTCCCACGCAGCCCACCTTGCGGTCGCCGAAATGCACGTTGCCATCACGCCCGGCGGTTATGCCGGCGGCCCGGCCCATGTACTGGGCGAAGATCCGGTTCGGGGCGACGCCGCGGATCAGGTGCGCGGCCAGGTCCCGGTGCAGGATGCACAGGCGATCCTCGGCGGCCATGGCGAACGCCGCGCCCGCGGACACCGCCTCCTGGCCGAAACCGTCATAGAAGGAGCCCGGGACCTTGCCCTGGCGGTAGAGACTCATCGCGCGCTCCTCGATGCCCCGCATGAGGAGCATGGCGCGGTGCAGCCAGATCCGATCGGCCAGCTGCAGATGCTCGTGCTCGCCGACTTCCTCCGCGGAACTCGGCGCAGCGATGTCAGTCGCCATCTCGATTTTCTTCCCTTCCTCTCTGAGAGCCGGCTCGGGATCGCCGTCCGGCTCTTCGTTTAGGGGCGCGACAGGATCTCCGTCGACGCCCCCGCATCCGGGCGTCCGAGCTTACTCCTCGGTGCGGTCCACGGCAGCCTCTGAACGGTTCCGCCCCGTGTCGGGCCCTAACCTTCCCCGGTATGGACGGTGGCTGGCTCGCCCGCCTTCGCTGGCGCCGGCGCGGCGCGTGGTTGTGGCCCACTTTTGTCGTGGTCACCGCGCTCGACGCGGTGGTCGTCCATGCCCTGCCCTTCCTGGGTGACTCGCAGTCCCTGGTCGGCGGGATCGTGGCCGGGCTGTTCCTCAACCTGCTCTTCGTGCTCCTCCTCTCCCGCCCGCTGGGCGCGCTGATGCGCCGGCGGCGCACCGACATGCCGTCCACCGTGGCCCAGAACTACGCCGGCACTGTCGCCGTGACGCTCGTGCCGCTGCTCCTGCTGCTGGCCGGGCTGCTGCACCGCTCCACGATCGAGGATCAGCAACGCATGCTCAACGACGCCGTCACGCGGGCCATCGCCTACATCGGCGACCGCGCCCCTGACGCCTTCCGGGCCAACGTCAGCCACACCGACACCTACACCATCCAGGCTGGTTCGGTCTACCGGACCTGCGTTCCCAACCGGGCCGGGACGCGGACCTACTGCGTGATCGTCAACACCCGCATGCCCCTGAGCCGGAGCGTCGTGTTCGCCGGCTATGAGTCCAACTCGCTGTTCTCCCAGGGAGCCAGTTAGGCCGGGTCGAGCTCGACCGGGAGCCGGAACAGGGAGGCGAATCGCAGGGCCAGGAACGGATCGCCGGAGAGTTCGAAGCGGCCGTTCGAGAGCAGTTCGGGCCAGCTGGCCGCGCCGCTGGCCAGCAGTATGAGGTCCTCGGAGCCGATCGTCGCCCGGGCCCCGGGCTGGGCCGGGGCGCCGGGGCGGACCGAGCAGCGCGCGTCGGCTACGGCCAGCTCGAAGCGCTCTGGATCCCGCCCGCGGGGATCGCGGATGGCCAGCTCGAACACGGCCTCGAGCCCGTCGGCCGACCGCGGATCAAAGCGGCGGCGGATGGCCGCCGGCAGCGCGCGCACCACGACCCGGTGGCCGGCCGGCCGGCGGTCGAGCGCCGCGAGCCAGCGGCCGCCCAGACGTGCGGCTCGACTCATGACAGCAGGTGCTCCATGGCCTCGGTCGGGTCCGAGAACAACATCAGCGCCTCATCGGTGGCGACCATGCGACCGTAGTGTGTCGACATCTCGTGCTGGATGGAGTAGGCGTCGATCGCGTAGCCGACCTCCTCGGAGATCTGCTCGTAGGGGATCAGCAGCCGGTCGCGGGTCCGGATGTCCCAGAAGGCGGGCTGCTCGCGCACCTCGATGCCCTGGCGACGTCTCATGAAGGCCGCCACCGCGTCGCCCTCAGCGCTCTTGGCCATGACGATGCCGACGTAATCGAAGCTGCCGTCCTCCGATACGGGGTCTGATGTTTGCCGGGCCGACGCGAACTTGCCGGGCGTGCCGGTCGACGCGGGGGACCTCGGCCGCTCGGCCTTCCGCGCGAGCGGCGTGTGGCCGACCAGCGAGCACAGCTCGGGCAGGCTGGCCGCGTCGAGCATCTCCCCGGCGTAGGTGCTGACGCGGGCGGTGGCCCGCTCCACGTCGAGGCCGATTCCCGCCGCCACCGGGGCCAGCGCCCCCGCGGCCGCCACGGCCTGCGGGAGCCAGTCACCCACCCAGCCGCCCAGGACCGAGCGGTTGTGCTCGCCGTGCTCCGGGTCCTCGAGCAGGAACCGGGCCAGCGCCACCGTCCAGGCCCGGGTCCACTCCCATTCCTGGGTCTCGGCCCGGGCCAGCACCGGCGTCACGCTGTCGCCGTGCGCGGCCGCGGCCCGCATGCCGAGCTCGCGTCTGACCAGCGTGGCCACCACGGGCTCGAAGCACAGGTTGGCTGCGAACACGACCTCGGCCCAGTCCGGCGTGGCGGCCAGCCGCTCGAGGTAGCGGCGGGTCGGCTGCCAGGCCGCCTCGCTACGGAACGCCTCGCGGGCGGCGTCGATCGGGAAGGCGCCCTCGAAGTGCTGCTCGAGATCCATGGCGTAGAGGACGATCGCCTGGGCCGAACGCTGCTTCATCGCCGCCTGCAGGCAGACGCAGGTGGCCACGGTATCCGACAGGCAGTCGCGCGCGGCCGTGGCCAGCGCGAACCACAGGCCGTGCTCGAGGTAGGCCGGGATCTGCAGCCGGGCGCGCAGGAACTTCACCCACTCGGGGTCGAAGTCCTCGATCAGGCCCTGCTCGGCGGCGGAGCGCAGTGCGCCCTCGATCTGCTGCTCGACCGCGGTGCCGGCCCGGTAGTAGGGGCGCTCCCACTGCTGGCCGGGATCGCGGAAGGCGAACCAGTCGGCGCTCCGCAGCGCGGTTGAGGCGTCGTCCCAGGTCCCCCGACCGTCGGCGAAGTGAAGCGGCCAGCCACGAGTCAGGTGGCGATGGACCGAGGGCTGGGTATCGACGGTCACGTCCTCGTAGAGCGTGGCCCGCCGCGCTGCGGGGGTGAACCAGGCGAAGTCCCGCTCCGAGGCCGGAGCCGGATCGTCGGCCGCGGCCGCCGCGCCGGCCGCCGCGCCGTCCGCGTCGGCGGAGGTGGTGAAGCGGTCGGCGAAGATCCGCGCGGGGTCGACCCCGCGCCCGACCAGCACGTCCTCCACTGCATCGAGCATCGGCGGCGGCCCGCACATGTAGACGTCGGGCGCCTCGAGCTCCTCGTCGATCGCCTCGTGGACGAAGCGGCCGGTGACCGGGGTGAAGCGGAAGTCCTCGAGCTGCTCGCCCAGGGCGGCGATCTCATCGAGTGAGAACAGATCGCGCTCGGCGCGCGCGCCGTAGTAGAAGCGGACCGGCCGGGCGCAGCCCTCGTGGGCCAGCTGGCGCAGCACGGCGAGGAGCGGAGCCATGCCCGAGCCCCCGGCCACCATCAGGATCGGCGCCTCCGAGCGGCGCAGATGGAACGCGCCGTAGGGGCCGGTGAAGCGCAAATGAGAATGAGAATCAGACTCAATCTCATTTCCGAGCAGGGAGGAGAAGCGCCCGCCGGGGTAGCGCTTGATCATCAACTCGACTGTGCCCTCGCCGGGCAGGTTGGCGATCGAGAACGAGCGCCGGGCGGGCGGGTCCTCATCCCCGGGCACATGCAGGTCCAGGTACTGCCCGGGCAGCCAGACCAGGTCATCGGGAACCGACAGCGTCAGCCCGACGATGTCGTGGGTCAGCTTCCGCACCTCGGTCACCGTGGCCTCGCCGTCGCGGATCGCGTTCTCCAGCCTGTAGTTGTCCGGATCGAAGTGCAGCAGCTCGACGACCAGGTCGGACTCGGGCATGGCCCGGCACATGAGCGTGTAGCCGTTGCCCGCCTCGGTGTCTGAGAGGGCGAAGTTCGAGTAGCGCTTCAGCGCCACCTCGCCCTCCTGCAGGAAGCACTTGCAGGCCGAGCACTGGCCCTCGCGGCAGCCGTAGGCGAGATTGAGTCCCTGGCGGAAGGCGGCGTCGAGGACCGTCTCCTCGGACCCGCAGTCGATCTCCTCGCCGATCGGTTCCAGGCGGACTCTCACAGCACCATCTGCGCGAGCTCGAGCGGGACGGCCCCGTCGGTCCGCGGCGTATCGCTCCAGTCGCCGCTGGGCAGCCCGAGCTCGCGGGCGACGCGGATGTTCGGGCTCTGCAGCTTCAGGTCATGGGCGCGGATGTCGGACAGGGTCCACTGGGGCGGCCCGTCCTGACCACGATTCAGGTGGGGCTGGCCGATCAGGGTCTCGCCGTCGGAGCGCACGAAGCCGAGATCCTGGATGACCGTCGAGGCCTCCCAGCCGTGGTAGCGATCGAGGTAGTTGCGATCGCCCATGTACCGGCCCGGGTTTGACTCATCGAGCCACTGGCACTCCTTCGAGCAGTAGAACCGGGTCCGGGATTGGCGGGGGGCGGATGGGTGGGGCACGATCCGGTGGCGGCGGTCGGCCTCGGCCACGCACAGCCCCTGGCAGGTCCAGCAGAACGGAGGGGCCATGTTGATGAAGTCCAGGGGCAGAAAGCCCGCCTTCGGATCGATGCCCTGGCGGTAGGCCTCCCAGAAGGCGCCGTACTCCGAGTACCAGCCCGGATAGTGGCGCTCGAACCACTCGAAGTCGCGTTCGTCCAGGGGATCGAAGCGCCAGAAGGACAGCGGCCAGCCGGCGAAGGCCAGGATCGCGTGGCGATGGTGGATGCCGTTCACGATCCGCTCTCGGGCGCGCTCGAACATGTCCGGCGGGATGTCCAGCCCCAACTTGCCCAGCTTCATGATGTAGGCCCGGTGCCAGTCGTCGCGGACCCAGCGGTCCCACTTGTCCAGGAAGCACTCGGGGTCTGAGCGGTCGCGCGAGAAGTACTCGATGACCACGGCGGAGAAGATGTCGATGAACGCGTGGTTGATCCAGAACGCCTGCTGGAGGTCGCGTTCGATCAGCGGCGCGTTGTGGTCGTCCTGGAGGACCGTCAACAGAGTCGCGTAGCCGTTTGAGATGTGGCGGGCCTCGTCGGACTGCACGCTCAGATACGTGGTCGGCAGGGTGAAGTCGCCGTTGCGCGCGGCCACGTCCGGGGTGGCGACGAAGACGATGTTGGTGAACGCCGTCTCGGCCACCACCTGGAGCGTGAACGCGCACTGGATCGGGTCGCCGACGATGAAATGCGAGAGCATGTTCAGCCCCGGATTGGTCAGCACCGAACCGCTGAACGCCTTCGGGCCCAGATGCCAGCCGGCCGGGTCGGGCACGTTCTTGGCGTACCAGCGGGCCAGGGCCATCTGCAGCCCGGTGTGGCGGATCTCATCCACGAACTGCACGTGGTAGCCGTTGCGCAGCTCGTTGTTGGGTACCGCGCTCATCAGCATCGACATGCAGCGCCCGGCCGCCACCTCGGCGTAGTTGGTGATCACGATGAACGGCTTGAGGATCTCGAGCCAGCGCTCGTGCGCCTTGGCCGGCATGTCGGCCCGCACGGCGGCGTCGTGCCCGCCATAGACCCGCTCGTCCTTCTCGAGCTCCATCGGCAGGTACTCGCGCATGATGTGGCGCATCGGGTCCTTGGCCTTGTGCGGGAACCGATACCGGGTCGGATAGCGCACCACCGGCTCGTAGTAGTCGGGCTCCCACCCGAGCTGGGCGATTCGCTCATGGGTCTGGGTGATGCTGCGTCGACGTGGAGCGGAGGTCATGACCGGCAGGCTACGCCTGTACCGGGAGGCGAATCTCCGCCCCCAAGCAACTTCCTCTCGGACGGTGTTTGTCACAATGTGACAATGGATGACGCCTGGCGGACCGACGCGATTCCCGCCGAGGCGGTGGCCGCCGTCCGGGCCCAGCTGCCCCAGGTGGTGCAGGACATCGTCGACGCCGTGCGGCGCGGCAGCCCGGTCTATGGAGACGTATTGGCCGGTCCCGAGGGGATGGCCATCCGCCTGGGTATCGAGCAGGCCCACCAGGCCTTCCTGTCCGCCATCGAGCGGGGGCAGCGTCCGGCCGGGGAGACCGACGAGCTGTGGCGCCGACTGGGGGAGGCCGAGTTCCAGGCCGGGCGGAGCCTCGACGACCTGCGCGCGGCGTTCCGGATCGGGACGCGGGCGGCGTGGCGCGGCGCCGCCGACCTGGCGCTGCGCGCGGGCGTCTCGGCCCCAGTGGCGATCGCCACGGCCGAGGCGATCTTCGTCTATGCCGATGAACTGGCCGCCGACGTGGTCGAGGGCTACCTGCGCATGCAGTCAGACGAGGCCGGGGAGCACGAGCGCCGGCGCCGCCGGGTGACCGCCCTACTGCTCGATCCCGACGGCCATGACCCAGACGCGCTGGCCCACGCGGCCGAGCTGGCCCGCTGGCCGGTGCCGCGGGCGCTGGCCGTGCTGGCCCTCGCCTCGGACAGCCCACTGGGGATCACCCGGCGCCTCGACGCCGACGCGCTGGCTGGAACCGACGCCGCCGGGGCATGGCTGGTGCTGCCCGATCCCGAGGGTCCGGGGCGAGCCGCGGCACTCGATCACGCCCTGGCCGGGGAGCAGGCCGCGCTGGGGCCCACCGTCGCCCCGGCGCAGGCGCCGCGCTCACTGCGCTGGGCCCGGACCGCGCTCGAGCTGTCCCGGGCCGGGGCGCTGCCCGCCGGCCGGCTGCTGCGCTGCTCCGAGCACCTGCCCGCGCTGACCCTGCTCCAGGACCGAGCGCTGGCCCGGGACCTGATGCGCCGGGCGCTGGCGCCGCTCGAACGGCTGTCCGAGGCCGAGCGCGAGCGGCTGCTGGTCACGCTGCGGGCATGGCTCGACCACCAGCGTCACACGCCGGCGATCGCGGCGGAGCTGCACGTCCATCCCCAGACGGTCCGCTACCGGATGGCCAGGTTGCACGAGCTGCTGGGCGAACAGCTCGACACCCCGGAAGGCCGCTTCGAACTCGAGCTGGCCCTCCGGGTGCGTCAGGCGCGCTACTCGGCTACTGGCGGCGGATAGACCTCGCGTACGTACTCGTCGACCTTGTGCTCCGGCAACCGCCGGGAGATGGCCAGGTAGTAGATGACCAGGCTGAAGACGATCGTGACGATCAAACTGCCGATCACGCCGAGGCCGTCCTTACCCCCCACGAGCACAGTCTTGAACACCCCGATGCTGCCGATGATCCCGCCCGACATCCCGCCGGTGCCGAGACCGAAGTACGAAATGATCCCCATGCCGATGAAGTACGGGAAGATCCACACGGCAGCGCCCCAATCCATCTTGGGCTGCTTGGGGTTCAGATGGAACGCGTACGAGATGGCGATCAGCGCGTAGCCGATCAGCATCGCCACCATCAGCGTCGTGTAGGTCTGCCAGCCCGCCCAGAAAACGATCAGCGAGGCGGCCACGAACGAGGCCGGTGCCAGCACCGGAGCCCAGCGCAGCCGGTACACGCGGGGGAGCTCGGGCTTCTGGCGGCGCAGCGCGCCCAGGGCCAGCGGTGCGCCGGCGTACATCAGCACCGATGCGCTGGTCACCACGTTAACCAGTGAAGCCCAGCTCGGGAAGGGGAGCAGGAACAGCAGCCCGATCACCGTCGCGAACAGGACTCCGAACCAGGGCACCCGCGTCCGCCGATCGGTCCGCTCGAACAACGTCGGGACAAAGCCATTGCGGCTGAGACCGAAGCTCAGCCGCGAGGACGAGGTCAGATAGATCAGACCGGTGCCGCCGGGCGAGATGACGGCATCGATGCGCAGGATGAAGGCCAGCCAGGCCAGTCCGGCCACCTTGGTCACCGTGTAGAACGGCCCGGCGTTGAGCGCCACCACGGTCGAGTTGGTGTTGGTGGAGCCGAGGTTGGTGAAGCCATGCTGCGTGGTCAGGAGGTGCGGGCTGATAGCGCCGATGAACACCACCTGCAGGAGGATGTAGACCGCCGCGCCGATCAGGATTGACAGGATCACCGCCCGGGGTATGTCCTTCGGGTTGCGGGCCTCGCCGCCGAGCTGGATCGCTTGCTCGAAGCCGAGTAGAGCGAACACGATGCCGCCGGCCGGGATGGCGATCAGGATGTCCTTGAGCGCGTGTCCCTTGACGAAGAAGCCACCCCCGGCGGAGCCGAAATTGGAGCCGTGGAAGTGCGTGGCCAGCAGGACGATGATGGTCAGGACCGGGATCAACACCTTCCAGGAGGTGATCGCGTTGTTGGCTCGCGCGAGCCACCTGATCCCGACCAGGTTTAGGACCACGAAGATGAGCATCAGGATGATCGCCGCGATGATCCCGCTTCCGCTCAGGGTGCCGTAGGGCTGGGTGGCCTTGTAGAAGCCGTGCGCCCAGTGGGCAGTTGACAGGTATTGGATCGCGGCGAGGACCTCGATCGGCGCCACGCTCGCCGCCTGAAGGTAGGAGGCCCATCCGAACGTCGCGCCGGCGAAGCTGCCGAACGCGTAGTAGGGGAACCGGCTCGTGCCACCGCTGACCGGGAACAGCCCGCCGAGCTCGGCGTGCACGAGCGCGAGCACGATCACGATCACCGAGGCGATCCCCCAGGCGATGATCGCCGACGGCCCGGCGATCACGCCCGCGGCGAGGGCGCCGAACAGCCAGCCCGAGCCGATCAGGGAGCCCTCGGATGCCCACAAGAGGCCGAGGAAGCCGACGCCGCGGTCGAGCCCCTCGACGTCGAGCGCCGCCTGCGGGGTGTTGGGGCCAGCCATCTGAGCCATCGATTACCTCCGGCGACGCGGTTCTGGCCTCGTCTCGCCGAGGCGGGGATTCACAGGCCTGTCGAGCCGCACCCTACGCGAGGTCCGGGGTCACGGCAACCCCCCGTTCGGGCTACTGGTGCCCGGCAATCGCGTGGGGCACGTAGAGCTCCTCGAGGCGCTCGATCTCCTCAGTGCTGAGTGACAGCGGCTCGGCGGCCAGCGCATCCTTGAGGTGGTCGAGCTTGGTCGCCCCGATGATCGGCGCCGTAACGCCGGGGCGGTGCAGCAGCCAGGCCAGCGCGACCTGCGCGGTGGGCACGCCGCGCGCCGCGGCCAGCTCGTCCGCGCGCTCGACCACGTCGAAGTCGACCTCAGGGCGGTAGAGCGAGTCGCCGAACGCGTCGGTCCGGGCCCGCTTGGTCTGCTTCTCGCCCGCGCGGGTGCGGTTGCCGGCCAGCATGCCTCGGGCCAGCGGGCTCCAGGGGATGACGCCGACGCCCTGGTCCAGGCACTGGGGGATCATCTCACGCTCCTCCTCGCGGTAGATCAGGTTGTAATGGTTCTGCATCGAGACGAATTCGGTCTCCCCCCGCCGTGACGCGACCGCTTGAGCCTTGGCGAACTGCCAGGCGAACATGCTGCTCGCGCCGATGTAGCGCGCCTTGCCCGACTTGACCACGTCGTGCAGCGCCTCCATGGTCTCCTCGATCGGCGTGCTCGGATCCCAGCGATGGATCTGGTAGAGGTCGACGTAGTCATGACCGAGGCGCTCCAGTGAGGCGTCGATCGAGGCCATGATGTGCTTGCGCGAGAGGCCGTGCCCGTTCTCCCCGGGCATCGTGGGCATGAACACCTTGGTGGCCAGCACGTACTCCTCGCGCTGGTGAAACAGGGACCGCAGGAGCTTCCCGGTCACGATCTCGCTCTGGCCGCCGTTGTAGACGTCGGCGGTATCGAAGAAGTTGATCCCGCTCTCCACGGCGTGGCGGACGATCGGCTCGGCATCGGCTTCGTCCAGCGCCCACTCCCGGCTCTCGTGCTTGCCGTAGCTCATCATGCCCAGGCACAGGCGCGAGACCCGCAGTCCGGTCCGGCCCAGGTTCACGTATTCCATCGCCAACCCCTTTCCGATCGCAGGCGGTCCTGGGAGCGAGGCTAGTCCGGTGATTGCTCGGCGGTGAGGGCCTCTACCTCGGCCGGGTCCAGCGGCAGGCAGACCTCGCAGAAGTCCTTGCCGAACGCGGTCAGCACGATGCTGCGCTGAATCGTCTTGGCCCGCGAGCCCGAGCGGATCGCCTCGAGGACCTCGGGCTGGGCTTCGACGACCTGGTAGGCCACGGCATCGTCGATCGGCTCGCGCGAGAACCAGATCAGCCCCAGCCGCTCGAGATTGTTCAGGTAGGCCGAGATCCGATCGCGATGCTGGACGCCGGCCTCGGCGCCGATCATGCTCAGTCCGAAGGCGATCAGCTCCGAGCCGATCCCGATCAGGTTGGTCGCGCGCACGTCGACCGCCGGCTGGGGCCCCTGGGTGGCCAGCAGGCGGAGGATCCGCCCCTCGTCGGGAGCCAGCTCGCTGAGGATGCGCGCGTAGGCCGGATGGGCGTGGTCACCGGCGTCGAGCTCAGCCGCGGCCCGGAGCAGGAGCGCGCCCTTGACCCGCAGGGCCACCGCCTCCGAGACCGCCCCGTTGCTCTGGCCGGCACCGTTGGCGGGCGGTGCCGGCGGGGCGCCGAGCTGTCCGACCCGGGCCTCGAGCTCGGTGATGCCGAGCAGGTCACGGGCGTATTCGCGCAGCTCGGAGGCGATCTCGATCATGACCTGCGTCGTCAGAACCGGGTCGGCTGCCGCTCGGCCGAGCCGCCCCGCGCCCCGCGCCGAGGTCCCGGCGCCCCACCTGGCCGCCCGCCACCAGACACCCACGGCCATCCGGGCCAGGGCGGGGCCGCTCGCGGCCGGCTCATCCTGGAGGCGCCGGCTCATCCGAAGATCGCCAGGTGGATGAGGCCTCCGGCCAGGCCCAGCACCGCGCCGTGGAGCAGCAGCAGCCACTCGTCCTCCTTGGTTGCAGTGCGCAGCAGGTCGGCGAATTCCGAGGGTGGCATGGCGCGGATCCTGTCGGTGATCAGCTTACGCATCGCCGCGCTCTGTTTCCGGCTGAACTTCGGGTCAGACAGCGGCTCCATCATGTGCTCGACCGGCTCGGAGGCGAACGAGCGGCGGATCGACTCGTATTCCCGCTCGCCCAGAGCGACCTTGACCATGGGTCGGAGCGGTCCCGTGGCCCGGTCGATGGCCGGTCGCATGGAGCGCTCGATCAGCGCGCGGGTGCGGTCGGACTGGGGTCCGTTCAGCAGTTCCTGGCCGAATTCCGCCACGGTGAGGATCTCGTCGGCGACGATTCGCGCATAGACCTCGGCCACGTCGTGCTGGCGGCGGATGAACAGGCCGTGGACGCGCAGCGGGCCCCACTGCTCGGGCTCGGCCGGCTCGTAGATCATCCACAGGGCGACCCAGTTGGTCGTGTAGCCGACCAGCACGCCGAGAATGGGGAGCAGCCACCAGAAGTTCACGAAGTGGGTCAGCGCGGCCACCGGGATGCCGAGCACGAACCCGAAGAAGAAACCGAAGTTCTGGATGAACTTCAGCTCCCGGCCGGCCCATGTCCAGGAACACGCGGTTGGCCAGCTCGGGGTCAAACCGCTTGATCACCATCAGCTTCACATCGACCAGCTGGTCGATGTTCTCCCCGATGGCCAGCGTGAGCTGGCTGACGATCTCGGGCAGCTGGTTCTGTACGCGGTGGTGGACCAGCTCCCGGATCTGCGTCAGGCAGCTCGCGCCATAGCCGCGGCTGCTCGCGCTCCATGATCTGATTGACGACCAGGTTGATGTCCTCGCGCGTGGAGGTGACGATCTGCTGGGCGATCTGCTCGGGATCGAGCTCGGCGAAGAACTCCTTCGGGGTGCCGATCTTGGAGATCCCGCTGTCCACGGCCAGGCTGCCCATCTTGGCCGCGCGCGAGGGGACGATGCCCTGCCAGCCGATCCCGCCCGAGCATGATCCCGGGGATCTGCCGCACGCTGTAGGGCAGCAGCCGTGACACCGCGTGCAGCCACGGCGCCCGCACACCCTTGAAGTGGACCGGGTAGAACAGCATCAGCACACCTGTCCAGTTGGTGACGTAGCCGATCACGCCGGTGAGCACAGGCACGGTAAGCAGGGCGATTGTGCTGTTGCCCAAGGTGCGCGCACGCTATCGCTGAGGCTGGCCCGCGATGAGCTACCTCGCGCTGATCACCGGCGCCTCGAGCGGGATCGGCGAGGCCACCGCGCGCCGGCTGGCCCGCGAGCCCGACGTGCGGCTGATCCTCATCGCACGGCGCTCGGAGCGGCTCGAGTCGTTGTGCCGCCGAGCTCGGCGGCTCCCCGCGCGCGGTTAGCCTGGCCCTGGATCTGACCGAGGACGGCGCGCCCGCGCGGGTCAAGGAGTTCGTCGACGCCCGAGCGCGGGAGGCTCCACCTGCTCGTCAACAACGCCGGCGCGTCCTGGCGCGGGAGCTTCGGAGATACCGGATGGGCCAATCGTCGAGCGCCACATGCGGCTCAATTTCGAGGCTCCGGTCGCGGCTCACCGAGGCGCTGCTGCCCTGCTTGCGGGAGACCGCCGCGGCCGGGGAGTCGCGGCCCGGGCGGAGGGTGGGGATCGTCAATGTCGCCAGCACCGCCGCGCGGGTGTCGCGGCCGGGCTCGGGGGCCTACTCGGCCAGCAAGTTCGCCCTGGCCGGCTGGAGCGACGCCCTGCACCTGGAGGAGCTCGAACACGGCGTCCACGTCGGCCTGGTCCTGCCCGGCTTCGTGCGGACCGAGGGCTTCCCGGCGGCCGAGCTGCTGGCCGGCGCGGTGACACGGCGCATCGTCTCCGAGCCCGCGACGCGTGGCCGAGGCGATCATGGAGGCCGGACCCGGCGGCCGGGCCGAGCGCTACGTCCCGCGCTACTACTGGATCGGCGCCGCGCTGCGGCTCCTGGCTCCCGGGCTGACTCGGCGGGCGACGGCGGGCGGAGCCTTGACCACCGCTGCCAAGGTCGACGATTGACCGCTACCCGCCAGTAGCTACGGAGGCGTAACTTAGTAGTCTCGGGCCGACCCTCAGATCAGGAGAGCCCTCCAGATGCCAGACAGTCGCCCGTCGCGTCGCGGTGCTCGGCGGTAGCCGGATCCCCTTCGCGCGTCAGAACGGCCCCTACGCCCGGGCCTCCAACCAGGACATGCTGACCGCGGCGCTGAACGCCCTGGCCGCGCGGTTCGGCCTTGAGGGCGAGACGCTGGGCGAGGTCGCCGCCGGTGCCGTGCTCAAGCACAGCCGCGACTTCAATCTGACTCGCGAGACGGTGCTCGGCTCCACGCTGGCCCCCGAGACGCCCGCCTACGATGTCCAGCAGGCCTGCGGCACCGGGCTCGAGGCCACCATCCTGGTCGCCAACAAGATCGCCCTCGGCCAGATCGACTGCGGCGTCGCCGGCGGCGTGGACACCACCTCGGACGCTCCGCTGGCCGTGGGCGAGGACCTGCGCCAGGTCCTGCTCGAGCTCAACCGGGCCAAGTCCAACGCCGGCGCGCCTGCGCGCGCTGGCCCGCCTGCGCCCCCAGCAGCTGGTGCCCGAGATCCCGCGCAACGCCGAGCCGCGGACCGGGCTCTCGATGGGCGAGCACACGGCGATCATGGCCAGCGAATGGGGGATCGGCCGCGAGGAGCAGGACGAGCTAGCAGTGGCCAGTCACCACCACCTGGCCGCCGCCTACGACACGGGCTGGCTGGATGACATGGTGGTCCCGTTCCTGGGCCTGGAGCGCGACCAGAACCTGCGCCCCGACTCGAGCCTCGAGAAGCTGGCCAAGCTGAAGCCCGTGTTCGGCGGCCCGGAGGGCACGATGACGGCCGGCAACTCGACGCCGCTGAGCGACGGCGCCTCGGCCGTGCTGCTGGCCAGCGAGGAGTGGGCGGCGGCTCACGAGCATCCCGGTGCAGGCGTACTTCACCGACGCGCAGACGGCGGCCGTCGACTACGTGCACAAGCGCGAGGGCCTGCTCATGGCTCCGGCCTACGCGATGCCCAAGATGCTCGCGCGGGCCGGGCGTCGGGCTTGCAGGAATTCGACTTCTACGAGATCCACGAGGCGTTCGCCGCGCAGGTGCTGTGCACGCTGAAGGCCTGGGAGGACCCGGTCTTCTGCCGCGAGAAGCTCGGCCTCGAGGCGCCGCTGGGCGCCGATCGACCGCGGCCAAGCTCAACGTGCACGGCGGCTCGCTCGGCGCCGGCCACCCGTTCGGCGCCACCGGCGGGCGGATCGTCGCCACGCTGGCCAAGTCCCTTTACGAGACCGACCCGGCCCGCCCGGCACGCGGCGTCATCTCGATCTGCGCCGCCGGCGGACTCGGAGTCACCGCGATCATGGAGGCACGCCTGATGGCTGACCGCTACCAGCAGCTCGTCAACACGCCGATCGGCCGCATCGTCACCAAGCAGGTCGGGCTGCCCAACCCGCCCCGGCTGCAGCGCTACGAGCCCGGGCAGCCGGTGATCGACGGCCCGGTGCTGCTCGGCGCCGCCGCCGGGTCCCGGCTGGCTCGCCGCGCTGGCCCAGGTCCTGGCCTCGGTCGGCGCCGAGACCTAGACGGCCGATGGACGAGCGAGCTGCGCACCGCCGCCGCCGACGCCAAGCTCGAGGCCGGGATCTGGAACCCCGACGCAGCCGGCGAGAGCAGCGCTTCAAGGCGCTGGTCTTCGACGCCACCGGGATCCGCTCGAGCGGCCAGCTCGAGGCAGGCCTGGGCCTTCCTCCATCCCGCCATCCGGCGAGTGCGCAGCGGCGGGCGGGTGATCATCCTGGGCACGCCGCCCGAGGACTGCGGCTGCGCCGCCGGAGGCGATCGCCCAGCGCGCGCTGGAGGGTCTCGAGCGGGCGATCGGCAAGGAGGTCAAGAAGGGCGCCACCTCCCAGCTCGTCTACGTGCGTCCCGGCGCCGAGGCCGAGCTCGAGTCGACGCTGCGCTTCTTCCTCTCCGCCCGGTCGGCCTTCGTCTCCGGTCAGGTGGTGCGGGTCGGCCCGCCGGTGGCCGAGGACTCCGGGGCGGTGGATTGGGAGCGGCCGCTGGCCGGCAAGGTGGCGCTGGTCACCGGCGCCGCCCGGGGCATCGGCGCGGCCATCGCCGAGCGTGCTCGCCCGGGACGGGGCCCATGTGGTCGGGCTCGACATCCCGGCCATGAGCAAGGAGCTGACCGCACGGATGGCCGAGGTCGGCGGCTCGGTGCTGGCCGCCGACATCACGGCCGAGGACGCGCCCGGCGGAGATCGCCACGCACCTGCTCGAGTTCCACCAGGGGGTGGACATCGTCGTGCACAACGCCGGGCGTGACCCGGGACAAGACGCTCGGGCGGATGAGCCGGGAGCTGTGGGACACGGTCATCGCGATCAATCTGGATGCTCCGCAGCGGATCGACCAGGAGCTGTTCGAGCGCCAGGCTGTGCGCTCGAACGGCCGGATCGTGTGCGTGTCCTCGATCAGCGGCATCGCCGGCAACGCCGGACAGACCAACTACTCGACCTCGAAGGCGGGGGTGATCGGGATCGTCCAGGTTCTGCGCCCCCGCGCTGGCCGAGCGCGGCGTGACCATCAACGCCGTGGCCCCCGGGTTCATCGAGACCCAGATGACCGCGGCCATGCCGCTCGCGCATCGCGGGAGGCGGGTCGGCGGATGAACAGCCTCTCCCAGGGCGGCCTGCCGGTCGACGTGGCCGAGACGATCGCCTGGTACGCCAGCCCGAGCCTCGGGCGGCGTGACCGGCAACGTGGTCCGGGTCTGCGGCCAGAGCCTGATCGGGGCGTGAGGGGGCACAAATGGCCGAGACCGAGCACCAGCGCAGTCCCGTCGCATGCCGGCGCTGTTCGCGCGAGCCGGCGCGGCGATGATCCCCGGCGCCTCGCGGCTGCCCTTCGTGGGCGGCGGGGGGGGCGCGATGCCCGACCGCACGCTCACGCTGAGCGACGTCGAGACCGACCGCGACCGGCTGGCCGCCTACGACCGCGTGTGCGGATTCGCGCCTGGCCGACACGCTTGCCGCCCACCTACCCGCACATGCTCGCCTTCCCGCTCCAGCTGGCCCTGATGACCGGTGGCGACTTCCCGCTATCCCGGCCATCGGCCTGGTTCACATCGCCAACCGGATCGTCCAGCACCGCCCGATCGGAGCCGGCGAGCGGCTGGCTCTGCGGGTCTGGGCCGGCGCATCCGAGCCGCATCCCCGCGGACGGCAGTTCGCCATCCGCACCGAGGTCCGGGTCGGCGAGGAGCTGGTCTGGGAGGAGGAGTCGGTCAACCTGCGCCGGGGCCGGCGCTCGGACGAGGGATCGGCCGCCGGTCCGGCCATCGCTCCGCCCCCGAGCCGAGGGCCTCCCGGCCACCGCGACCTGGCGCCTGCCCGGCGACCTCGGCCGCCGCTACGGCGCGGTCTCCGGGGACCTGAACCCGATTCACGTCCATCCGCTCTCGGCGCGACTGTTCGGGTTCCCCAGCGCGATCGCTCACGGCATGTGGACCAAGGCCCGCTGCCTGGCCGCCCTGAGCACCGAGCTGCCGGGGGCGTTCACCGTCGAGGTGGCCTTCAAGCGGCCGATCCTGCTTCCGGCCACGGTCGGCTTCGCCGAGGCCCGGGAGGGCGACGAGATCCGCTTCGGCGTCCGCGACGCCAAGGGCGACCGACGCCCATCTCGACGGCGTGGTGGTTCTTCGGGGCGTCTGACTCCGCCGAGCTCTCAGCTCGGCTGGGCGGCTCTTCCTGATAGCTCGTCGAACATCTCGCCGCAGACGATCGAGCACCGCGGCGGCGGTCAGCAGCTCGTCGTCGCTGAACCCGACCAGCGCCTCCTGCCAGCGGGCCTCGAGCGCCGCGCGCCGCTCGCGCCACCCGCGCGCGGCCCGACTCGGTCAGGGAGACGAGCACGACCCGCTTGTCGAGTTGCGAGCGCGTCCGGGCGACCAGGCCGCCGGCCTCCAGGTGGTCGAGCATCTCGGTCGCGGTGGCCGGGGCAAGATCGGCGACGCAGGCCAGACGGCTGGCCGGCAGCTCGGTCTCCTCGGCCAGCCCGAACAGCAGGCCGTACTGGGCGTAGCTGAGCCGGCCCGGCTGCTGGGTCTCGCGTCCGCGCAGGCGTCGCACGGCGCCCGTGGCCGCCTTGAACGAGTGCCCGACCCGGGTCTGGGGGTCGACCGGGGCGGCCGGCGACGCCGACGGTGACGGTGCGGGCGGCTCGGGCGCGGGGGTTGCAGGCGCGGGCCCGGGGGGCGCCAGCGCGGGGCGGAGCGTGGTCATGCCGCCACCGCCTCGGCCAGCGTCTCGTCGGAGGCCGTCCCGACCCTGTCTCGTGCGCGGCGGGCCGCGCGCTCGGTCCGCATCAGCACGATGCAGGGCACGATGGCCACCGCTGTCAGCGCGGTCGCCGCCCAGAACGCCGTGCCGTAGGCCGAGGCCTGGGCAGCCAGGGTGTGGCTGCCGATCAGCGACCGCGCGCAGGACCACGGTGAGCAGCGCGATGCCGATCGAGCCGCCCACGCGCTGCAGGACGTTCAGCTGCGGGGTGGCGTCGGAGAGCTCAGATCGCTCCAGCGAGGCGAACGCCGCGGACATCGCGGGCATGAAGGCAAAGCCGATGCCCACCCCGCGCACGACCATCGCGATGCAGAGCCAGGCGAATCGAGGTGTGGGCCCCGATCAGGGCGAAGGGAATCGTGGCGACCGAGATGATCAGCACGCCGAGACAGCGCCAGCGGACCGCCGCCGAAGCGGTCGGTGAGCTTGCCCGACAGCGGCATGATCAGCGCGGCCCCCAGCCCCTGCGGGGCGGTCAGCAGACCCGTGGTGATCACGCTCTCGTGCCGGATCGTCTGCCAGTAGTAGGGCAGCAGGATCATGCCGCCGAACAGCGCCGCCGCCGATGCAGAACATGGCGATCGAGGCCGAGGAGAACGACGGTCGACGGTACAGCCGGACGTTGAGCAGCGGGCGCCCGACCCGCAGCGCGTGCCAGCATGAACGTCCGCCACCAGCGCCAGCCCGGCGAAGAACGGGATCAGGACCTTGGGGGAGGAGAAGCCGGCCGTCACGCCCGACCTCGGTCACGCCGTAGGTGATCAGCGGCAGCGCCGGTGGCCATCAGCGCCAGCCCGAGGTAGTCCAGGCGCTCGGTGCGCTGCCGAGCGACGGTCGGCAGGAACCGCAGCGCGGCGATCACGGCGATGATCCCGATCGGCAGGTTCACGTAGAAGATCCAGCGCCAGCTGGTGTTCTCGAGGATCAGACCGCCGATCGCCGGTCCGAGGATCGGGGCCAGCATGGCCGGGACGGCGACCACGCTCATCACCCGTGCCCATGCGCTTGGGTCCGGCCGCCTCGGCCATCATCAGCTGGCCGATCGGCAGGATCATGCCGCCGCCGACGCCCTGCAGGACGCGGAAGACGATCAGCTCGGTGCTCGAGGTGGCCAGCCCGCACAGGGCCGAGCCCGCCGTGAACAGGACCAGGGAGAGCAGGTAGACGGGCTTGGCCCCGAAGCGCCGCGCCGCCCAACCGGTGATCGGGATGACCGCGGCCAGGGCCAGCAGGTAGCCCGTGGCCACCCATTGGATGTTGGCGATCGTCGCGTGGAGCTCGCGCCCCAGCGTGTCCAGCGCGACGTTGACGATCGTCGTGTCGAGGATCGACATGATCGATCCGATGATCACCACGGCGCTGATCCGCCAGACGTAGGCGTCGATGCGGGTCTCGTCGTTGCTCGTCGTCATCTGCGCGTTCTCCAAAGTCCTGAGGCACCGAATTATTCGGTGCCTAACCATAGCATCGGCGGCCGCCGTGAGGTGAAGATCGGGGGACGCTCCGCTCCGACCCCGGGGGCGCCCCGCCGGTGATCCCCCCGAGCCGTCTATCGTCTCGGGCTCGTGAGCACCTTTGCCGATCTACGCCTGTCCGAGAACATCCTGGCCGCCGTGCGCGACGTGGGCTACGACTCGCCGAGTCCGATCCAGGAGCAGGCGATCCCGCCATTGCTCGAGGGGCTCGACGTGATCGGCCAGGCCCAGACCGGCTCGGGCAAGACCGCCGCCTTCGGCCTGCCGATGCTGCAGTACGTCGATCCCGAGGAGAATGATGTCCAGGGTCTGGTGCTCACGCCGACGCGCGAGTTGTGCATCCAGGTCACCCAGGCCCTGCGCGCCTACGGCAAGGCCAAGGGCATCGACGTGGTCGCCGTCTTCGGGGGCGCGCCGATCCGCAGCCAGCAGGCCCAGCTGCGCGCCGGCGGTCAGATCGTGGTTGGCACCGTCGGCCGGGTCAAGGACCTGATCTCCCGTCACTCGTTGATGCTCCACGGCTGCCGCTTCGTGGTCCTCGACGAGGCCGATGAGATGCTCGACCTGGGATTTCTCGAGGACGTGGAGCGGATCCTCGCTCTGACTCCCTCGAGTCGCCAGACCGCGTTGTTCTCGGCCACCATGCCGCCGGAGATCCGCCGCCTGGCCGACCAGTACCTGTATGACCCGGTGACGATCAAGGTGAAGACCGACACCCTGACCGTGGACACGGTCGAGCAGTTCGCGCTCGAGGTCTCCAGCCGCGACAAGAACGAGGCATTGGCCAACGTGCTCGAGGCCGAGCGCCCCGACCAGGCGCTCGTCTTCGTACGAACCAAGATCCGCTGCGACCAGCTGTTCCGCATCCTGCGCGACCGGGGGATGAACGTCAAGGCGCTCCACGGGGACATGTCCCAGGGCAGTCGCGACGGGGTGATGATCTCGTTCAAGGACGGGCGGCTGCCGCTCTTGATCGCGACCGATGTCGCATCCCGCGGGCTCGACATATCGGGTATCTCGCACGTGATCAACTTCGACGTGCCTATGTCCCCGGACGTCTACGTGCACCGCGTCGGCCGTACCGGGCGAGTCGGCCGCAGTGGCCGGGCCATAACCTTCTACGAGCCGCGCCAGCGCAGGGAGATAGAGGCCATCGAGCGTCACGCCGGGGTCAAGCTCGCGCCCTGGGTCAAAGGTGCTCACGTGGCCCCGATGGCGGTCAAGGCCCCGCCGCGCCGCCACTCCAAGCCCCGCGTCTCCCCGCACGCCAACGGCGACACCCCGTCGGCCAAGCTGATCGTGTCCGGCGGACGGGCGGCCGGCCTTGAGCCTTCGGACATCATTCACGCGATCACCGGGGCCACGGAGCTGGACGGCGAGTCGGTGCGCAACGTGCGGGTGCTCGAGCACTTTGCCTTTGTCGAGGTCCCGGCGGCCGAGGCCGATCGGGTGATCGAGTCGGCCGGCGGCACCCGCGTGCGGGGCCACGTGCTGTCGCTCGAAGTCGCCAAGATCTGAGCCCGGGGGCGGCACGAGCGGGGTCGTGGCCGACGCCGGCCCGAGCCCAGCGCCGACCGCGTCAGATCAGCGTCAGCCCTCCGGGGGGCGGGGGCGACTTCTGCCTCGGTGATCGTGTTAGGGGCCGGTAGGCCGGGCCCCAACTAACTCCCCGGGAGGTCATCCCATGCCAATCAAATCGTTCCGTGCCCGCCGCCCATCCGCCGCGATGGGCGTGGCGCTAACCGCGCTGTTCGTGTCCCTGGGCGGCGCTGGCTACGCCGCCACGACCCTGCCGAACAACAGCGTGGGCACGGCCCAGCTGCAGAACGGCTCCGTCGTGAACTCGAAGCTCCGCGCTAATTCGGTGTCCTTCCAGGACATCCAGCAGCGCGCCATCGGCCTCAGGCGTGCCGACCTCAACCAGCTGCAGGAGCGCGTCAGCGGGACCTGCGGATCGGGCCAGGCCATCGGCGCGATCCAGAACAACGGCAAGGTGAACTGCAACGCGGCCCGTCCCGCGGAATTTGGCACCACTGGGACGGTGACAGTCCCGCCGGCCCTGACCAGCGTGGCCAACCTGACCCTGCCCACCGGCGCCGACTACCTCGCCCTGGCCAATCCGGCGGTGAGCAACTTCTCGGCGACGGCTGAGAACGTCACCTGTTCACTCACCGTGGGGCCCAACAAGCAGACCGCGACGGCGCACGTGGCCGCCGGCGGCTCGGAGACGATCCCGCTGCAGGTGGCCGGTCCCGCCGGGACCGCCAACGTCAGCTGTGCGACGCCGGGCGGCTCCTCGCACGTGAGCGCAGCCATCAACGCGCTGGCGACGTCGGCCAACAACTAGCCGCGCAGTTCCCGCGCCCGGGCGCGGCGCGCACCTCCGGAGGGCTGCGGAGGTGCGCGCCGGTCCGGCACCGCGAGATCCGGGGCCCGGTCCGGCACGGCGAGGTCCGGGGCCGGGTGGGCGGACCCGGACCCGGGTAGGGTCAGGGCATGAGCACAGCCAATATGAACACCACTCTCGGCACGATCGCGCTCGAGTTCTTCGACGACGACGCGCCCAAGACCGTGGCCAACTTCCGCCAGCTGGCCAGCGACGGCTTCTACGACGGCATCATCTTTCACCGCGTGATTCCGGACTTCATGATCCAGGGCGGTTGCCCGGAGGGCAGCGGCACCGGAGGCCCCGGCTACACGTTCGAGGACGAGTTCAACCAGCACAAGATCATCCGCGGCGCGCTAGCCATGGCCAACGCAGGCCCCAACACCAACGGCTCGCAGTTCTTCATCGTCACCGTCGACAGCGCCCCGTGGCTCGACGGCCGCCACACCGTGTTCGGCCAGGTGACCGCCGGCATGGACGCGGTCGACGCAATTGAGTCCGTTCCGACAGGCGCCCAGGATCGCCCGATCGAGCCGCCATCGATCGAGTCGATCGAGCTCGATCCGGCCTAGTCTCGCGAACCGCGACACTAGCCTTCCCACCGATTCCCAGCCCGCAGGAGGAGACATGGCCAGCGTTCAGGAGCACGATCCAGCACAGACGACTCGCGCCGGCGCACGGACGATTCCGGTTGAGAACCCCGCCACCGGGGACCTGATCACCACGATCCCGGTCATGGGCGCCGAGGAGCTGGCCGCAATGGCCGCCAAGGCCCGGGAGGCGCAGACGCAGTGGGAGGCGCTCGGCTTCGAGGGCCGGGGTCGGATCATGCGCCGGGCCCAGAAATGGATGGTCGACAACGCCGAGCGCGTGCTGGACACCGTGGTCACGGAGACGGGCAAGACCTACGAGGACGCCCAGGTCTCCGATTACGGCTACACCGTGTCCGCCCTGGGCTTCTGGGCCAAGGAGGCCGCCCGCTACCTCGCCGATGAGCGCGTGCCGTCCTGGAACAACCCTGTGGCGATCGGCAAGAAGCTGGTCATCCGCTACGCCCCGGTGGGCGTGGTGGGGGTGATCGGGCCGTGGAACTACCCGATCGTCAACTCCTTCGGGGACTGCATCCCGGCCATGATGGCCGGCAACACCGTGATCCTAAAACCAAGCGAGGTCACGCCGCTGAGCGGACTGCTGATGGTCGAGATGATGCGCGAGTGCGGGCTGCCCGAGAACGTCTTCCAGGTCGCGACCGGGGACGGGGGAACGGGCGCGGCGCTGATCGCGCAGGTCGACTGCATCATGTTCACCGGCTCGAGCCGGACGGGCAAGGCGGTCATGAAGGCCGCCGCCGAGGCGCTGATTCCCTGCTATCTCGAGCTGGGCGGCAAGGATCCGATGATCGTCTGCGCCGATGCCGACATCGAACGGGCCTCGAACGCCGCCGCGTATTACTCGATGAACAACGCCGGCCAGGTCTGCATCTCGGTCGAGCGCTGCTACGTCGAGGCGCCGGTGTACGACGAGTTCGTGGCCAAGGTGACCGAGAACGTGCGCGGGCTGCGCCAGGGCGTCCCCACCGGCGTGGGCACCGTGGATGTCGGGGCGGTCATCTTCCCGCCGCAGCTGGACATCGTCGAGGAGCACGTCAAGGACGCCGTGGCCAAGGGCGCCAAGGTGCTGACCGGCGGCCACGCGGCCGCGGGCCCCGGCCGCTTCTTTGAGCCGACCGTGCTGGTCGACGTCGATCACTCGATGAAGTGCATGCAAGACGAGACATTCGGCCCGACGCTGCCGATCATGAAGGTCGGCGACGCCGAGGAGGGCGTGCGGCTGGCCAACGATTCCCAGTACGGATTGCAGGCCAGCGTCTGGACCAAGGACGTCGACAAGGGCGAGGCCATGGCCCGCCGGATCCAGGCCGGTGTGGTCTGCGTCAATGACGCCCAGGTCAACTACACGGCGCTGAATCTCCCCATGGGAGGCTGGAAGACCTCGGGCCTGGGGACGCGCCATGGCGCGGCCGGGATCCGCAAGTACACCAAGGTCCAGTCGCTGCTGGTCACCCGGCGGGCACTGAAGCGCGAGCCGTTCATGTTCCCCTACAAGCCCCGCCAGACCCTGCTTCTGCGCCGGTTCTTCAAGCTGCTCTACGGTCGCGGCTCCCGCGACTGACCGCTCGCCCGCCCGCCGCGCCGCGCCGCGGCGCGGCGCGGGCGTTTCTTGGCGCCGTCCCGGCCGGCCCACTCTAAGAGAAATCGCGACCTCAGGGGTCGCGGATTCTCTTAGAGTCGTGGGGCTGCTGACCGCCCGGCAGCGTCAGCGGTCCACCCAGCTTGCCGTCGAGCCCTTCCCGCGGGTGACTCTCAGTTTCAGCTCGACAACCCGACCGCGAGCAGACGTTCGAGTTCGGCCACGGTCTCCCCGGCCGCGTGATGGCGCACAGTGGCCATGCCGAGCTCACGGGCGGGGTCGAGGTTGAACGGGAGGTCATCCACGAACACGCACTGGCGCGGCTCGAGCCCGATCCGCTCCGCGCCGAGGGAGTAGATCTCCGGCGCGGGCTTGCGCATCCCCTCCTCGCCCGAGAGGACAATGCCGTCAAACAGCTCGGCCAGTAGGGGGCGGTCGTAGCGGCGCGTGCCCCAGGAGTTGGAGATCAGGCCGGTGCGCACGCCGACGCTCCGGGCTCGGCGGACGGCGTCGAGCATGGCCGGGTCCGGCCCGCCGCCGGCGAACAGCCGGTCGATCAGGCCGTTGGGCCTGACCCCGAGGATCGCGGCGAACCGGGGCTCGAACTCCGTCTCGGACAGCGAGCCGGTCTCGAGTCCGACCAGCAGCTCGCGGCTGGCCCGGTCGTGGCGGAAGCGCTCACCCACTGACTCGGGTGACAGACCCTCGCTTTCGCAGAAGGCCCGGAAGGTGTCAAACACATTGGTCGTCATCACCCCGCCCCAGTCGACGAGCAGCCCCCGGTAGGGGACGCCGCCCTCCTGGCTAGCCCCGTGGGGGACGCCGTCCTCCGGGCTAGAAGCCATGGCGGGTGACGTCGAGGGCGCGCTGGGCCAGTTCGACCACGCCGTCACCAAAGCTCTTCAGGTACGGGTCGTCCGTTGCCCCGGTGACGGCCCGCTTGTAGTTGCCCTCCATGAAGGCCACGGCCTTCCAGAGCGCGAGCGTGACGTACCAGTCCAGCGACCCGACCGAGCGGCCCGAGCGCTCCTCATACCGCGTCACCAGCTCCTGCCGGGTGGGGAAACCCGGCTGCGCGGTCACGCGCTGGAGGTTGAACTTGGCGCTCTGGGAATCATCGGCCTGTGTCCAGTGGATCATCATGTAGCCCACGTCGGCCAGCGGATCGCCGATCGTCGCCATCTCCCAGTCGAAGATGGCGATCAGTCGTGCCGGGGCGTCGGCGGCCAGCATCGTGTTGCCGAGCCGGTAGTCGCCGTGAACGATGGTGGCCGGCGGCGACTGCGGCAGGTTGGCGGCCAGCCAGGCCCCGGCCTGCTCGAACTCGGGGATCTCCCGCGTCCGGTTGTGCTCCCACAGGCCATTGAAGCGGCGTAGCTGGCGCTCCAGGTAGCCCGTCGGCTTGCCGAAGCCCTCGAGTCCGATCTGGGTGAAGTCGACCGCGTGCAGCTCGACCAGCGCGTCGATCAGCTGATCGGCGATCCGGTCGCGCTCCTGCGGAGCGTCCAGGGCGGCCGGGATCGTGTCCGTGATGACCTCGCCGTGGATCTCCTCCATCACGTAGAAGGGCGCGCCGATCACCGCGGGGTCCGCGCAGACGGCCAGCACTTCGGGCGTGCGCACCGGCGTCGGCCCGAGGGCGCCGAGGAGTCTGGCCTCGCGCAGCACGTCATGCGCGCTCGGGGGCAGCGGGCCGCGCGGAGGGCGGCGCAGGACGACCCCGGTCGACAGTGCGTAGGTCACGTTGGAGTGACCGTCGCCCACCGGGGTTGCGGTCAGGTCCGCGGGCGCCTCCAGGCCCGCGCCGGCCAGGAAGTCGCGCAGGGGCTCGAGCACGAGCAGCGGCTCGCGCTGGTTGGCCGCGCCGGCGGCGTGGGTCTCGACGATGTCGTCGGGAGCGATGGCGGCCGGCATCGGGTCGTCAGCCTATCGGTCTCCACGGGTCTCGCGCCGGGCGGCGGGAAGTGAAGCGCGGCGGCTGCCCGGGGGATGGCAGCCGCCGCGCGGATCCGGCCGGGGGCGCAGCCGGAGCTCCGGCCGGGGGCGCAGCCGGAGCCTCCGTCCCTTAGTTGCCATGTTTGCAACTTGGGACGGAAGGTCTTGGGTCCTGCCGGCCCTCAGGCCGGAACGGGCACGCGCGCCGCGAGCTCGCGGTCAAACCGCCAGCCCGCCAGCTGGGTCCGCTGGCCGGCCAGGCCGACCACGATGGCGCCGGTGCGGCTCTCGATGCTCGCCATCAGCCCGGCGAGCCGGTCACGCAGCGCCGCGCCGGCGGGCGAGGCCTCGTCGAGCAGCTCGGCGTCCTCATCCTGGACCAGCACGGTGACGCGGTCGGGGCGGTAGGCCGCGATCCCGTCGAGCAGCTCGTGGTCCTCGTCGGCTGCTCCGAAGATTGCCAGTAGATCGCTCATGTCCGGAAGTCTGCGCAGCCTGCGTAAAGCGATCCTGAAGCCTGCCGAACAGTTCCCGCTGGATGGCCGGCTCATCGGCCGCAGCCAGCGTCAGATCGGCTCCACGAGCCAGCGTCAGACGGGCACTAGCCTTGAGGCAGGTACATGCCCGAGCTGCCGGAGATCGAGATCACCGCTCGCCTGCTCGACCGTGAGCTGAGCGGCGCGCGGATCGAGTCGGCGCTGGCCCCGGGCGTGAACGCGCTCAAGACCTACGACCCGCCACTCTCGGCGATCGAGGGGCTGGGCATCATCGGGGTGAGCCGCCGAGGGAAGCTCTTCCAAATCGGACTCGAGCAGGATCTCGTGCTCCTGATCCACCTCATGTCAGCCGGCCGGCTGCAGCTGTTCGACACCCGAGCCTCGCTGCGCGACCGGACCTCGCGACTCCTGCTGCGCCTCGACGAGGGCCGCGAGCTGCGCCTGAGGGAGTTCGGGACCAAGCAGGCGGCCTGGGTCAAGCTCCTGCGCCCCGATGCCCTGGCCGCGGAGGAGACCCTGGCCACCTATGGCCCTGAGGCTTGGCCCGACCCGCCGCCGCTGGGGCCGCTCCTGGACGCCGCCCGCCCGCTGCACGGCATGCTCCGGGACCAGCGCGTGATCGCCGGGATCGGCCGCTCGTGGGTGGACGAGGTCCTCCACACGGCCAAGCTCTCGCCCTTCAAGCGCGGGTCGGAGCTGAGCGAGGAGGAAGCCGAGCGCCTGCGCGCGGCGATCGTGACCCGGCTGAGCGAGGCGATCGCCCACTACGAGCAGACTGTCGCCCTGCCCGTCCCGGACAAGCTCCCCATGCCGCTGGCCGTTCACCGCCGCAACGGCGAGCCATGCCCGCGCTGCGGCGACACGCTCGAGGCGGTGTTCTACGAGGATTACGTCATGTGCTACTGCCCGACCTGCCAGACCGACGGCAAGCTGCTCAAGGACCGGCGACTGTCCCGGCTGCTGAAGTAGGCAGGCCGCGCGGGACGGTTCCGGGCTTGCCCGACCGTCAGCCGGACTGTAGGTTCTGCCCCGGACCGGTCGCGGTCCTTCTCACCGGGGGGATTGGCGACACCGCGATCAACTGAAGGGGCACCACCATGACGAAGCGCGTGCGCGTTTCCCGGGCCGCATTACTGGCCGGGATCATCACGCTGACCACTGCCGCGGCCGCGGTCGCGGCGACGGGGACACCCGCTGGAGGCTCGATCCGCGTGCTGAGCACCTCGCCGGGCACCGGCGGGGGAGGGAAGGTTCTCATCACCGGCGCGATCGGGGACCACGGGACCAGCAGAACTGTGAACAAGTCCGGCAAGCCCGACTCCAACGGAAGCTATGTGAAGCTGGCCCTGACCAAGGGGACCTTCGAGCTCAACAAGAGCAGGCTCGACAAGAACATCAATCGCGTATTCACCTCAGCGAGGGTCAACCCCGCCACCTGCTCGCTCGGGATCTCCGCCTCGGGCGTACTCCCGGTCGCCGATGGGACCGGCCTCTACAAGGGCATCTCGGGATCGATTCGGATCACGATCAGCATTGGCCTCACGCTGCCGCGCTATACGAGCGGTCCGCGGGCCGGTATGTGCAATGAGGGCAACGCCGCCGCGCCGACAGCGTCGCTTCAAGTGGTCACGGGCAGCGGCACGGTGGCCTTCCACTAGTAGACATCAAGCACCTCGCCGTTGTTGCCAGAGGATCCGGCGCGGGCCAGTGTCCGCGCCGGTCCCTCAACGCTACGCTGCGCAGGACCATGGTCAGACCCGGCGATAGCGCCCCCGACTTCACGCTGCCCGACCAGGAGGGCAACGACGTGTCGCTGTCTGGCCTCCGCGGCCAGAACGTGGTCCTCTACTTCTACCCCAAGGCCGACACGCCAGGCTGCACGACCCAGGCCTGCGGGGTCCGCGACCATCGGGCCGATTACGCGAGCTCCGGCGCAGTCGTGCTCGGCGTCTCCCCGGACGCGGTCGAGGCGGTGAGCAAGTTCGATCAGAAATACGGGCTCGGCTTCCCGCTGCTGGCCGACTCCGACCACGCGGTGGCCGAGGCCTACGGCGTCTGGGTCGAGAAGTCGATGTACGGCCGCAAGTACATGGGCAATGAGCGCACCACGTTCGTGATCGACCCGGACGGAAAGATCAAGGACATCTTCCGCAAGGTCAAGCCGGCCGAGCACGATCCGCTCGTGCTGGCCGCGCTCGCGCCGGGCTCTGGGTGACGCGGGTGCCTGACGCGGGCGCCTGACGCGGGCGTCGCGTCAGCGGGGCTACTGCAGGCCCTCGCGCGCCTCGCGCACGAGGGTGACGGCCTCGGGGAAGATGACCGCCATGACCGAGCGCAGCTGCTCGGCCTGCTGCTCTGTGGTCCCCTGGATGTTGGCCCGGTTCATCGCCGCGACGGTGAGGTCGACGGCGAGCTTGATCGCGTTGTCAGCCCAGGCGAGCCGCTGCGCGCCCTGCATCTGCTCAGCGAATTCTCCCAGCCGGCGCTGCAGGTCGTCGGGGTCACCGAACATTCCGCCGAAGCCGCTTCCTTCCATGCCTTCATGGTAGCCCCCCGGCCAATGGGCCGGTCCTGAGCGCTGACATTTGAATCCTGGCCGGCCCCGGCGGGCCGGTCCGGACTGCGGCCTCTACCATTCGCGGCCCGATGAACCCCGAGCAGACGCTCACCTACGAGGCGCGGACCCGCAACCGCCAGGTCGTCATGGCCGCACTGGCCGGGATCCTGCTGGTCGGCGCGGCGGCGATCCAGCTCGGCGGCCCCCACACCAAGGTCGATGAGTTGACCGTCGACCTGATCGTGGCCAACAAGCGCTTTCCGCTCGACCTGATCGCCGCGGTGGTCAACGCGGTGGCCTCGCTGGCCATCGCCGGCACGCTCAGCCACCTGATGATCCTGACCCGGAACCGCAATCCGGACACCAAGCCGTACGTCCGGATCCTGGGCATCGTGGGTGGCGTGGTGGCGGCGATCACCGGGATCGTCTACGCGATCCTGGTCGCGGTAAAGGTGCACGAGTTCGTCACCACCGGCGCCCAGACCTACAGCGAGGCCAACCATCTGACCGGCGCTCCGGGGCTGCTGATCCTCCAGCTCCTGGGTCAGCTCGGCGCCCTGCTGCTGGCCGTGGCCGTCGTGCTCGTGGCCCTGAGCGCGATGCGCGTCGGCCTGCTGTCCAAGTTCATGGGCTACCTGGGCGTGTTCGCCGGCGTCCTGATCCTGTTCCAGATCACCCAGATCCCGGTCGTGCAGGGCTACTGGCTCGCCGCCGTGGCCTACCTGCTCTCCGGCCGCTGGCCGACGGGAATGCCGCCGGCTTGGAGCACGGGACGCGCCGAGCCGTGGCCGTCCTCGGCGGAGATGCGGGCTCGCCGCGTCGCCGGTGCCGGTGCCGGTGGTGGCGGCGGACCCAAGCCAACCACCCAGCCGGTCCCCGGGCCCGAGCCAGCACCCGCGGGAGCGCCGATGCCAGCGCGCACCCGGTCGACCACGGCCAAGCGCAAGCGCAAGCGCCGCCACTAGGGTGGCCGCGGTTCCTCGCCGACTGAGCGGCCGCCGTTCATCGCCGCTCAGCTACCGCTCGTCGGCACGTGGCGGCCGTTCACCGATCCAGGCTTGCGGCCGGGGCCACAGATGCGCAGGTTTTGCCCATCTCGTTACACCATCAGGAGGAGTGAGAGATGGAAGCAAGTCGCATTCCCGGGCGCGAAGCTGACCTGGCGCCGGCCGCAGAGGACCCGACCGGTGGCCGGGCCGTCCACTGGAGTCCCGCGGACCCCGGTCCGCTCGGGTTGGCCGGATTCGCTGGAACCACGTTCGTGCTCAGCCTGGTCAACTCCGGCCTGGTCGGCGACAAGACCCACCCCGGCGGCGGGCTCCTGCCCATGGTGGCCGCGCTGGCGATCGCCTACGGGGGCGCCGCCCAGCTGATCGCCGGCATTTGGGAGTTCCGGACCGGCAACACGTTCGGCGCCGTCGCGTTCTGCTCGTACGGAGCGTTCTGGATCTCGTTCTACTTCATTGTCCAGTCGGTGGCCGCTAACGCACCCGCGGAGGTGTTCAGCGGGCTCGGGCTCTATCTGTGGATGTGGGGGATCTTCACGACGTACATGTTCATCGCATCTCTGAGGACGAGCGCGGCGGTCGCGCTCGTGTTCCTGCTGTTGGCGATCACGTACATCATTCTCGGCATCGGCAACTCTGCGCTGGCCGGGACGACGAACGTCACCAACGGCACGATCAAGCTCGGTGGCTACTTCGGGATCGCCACGGCGATCGCCGCGTGGTACGCGTCGTTCGCGGCGGTGGTGAACTCGACGTTCGGCCGGACCCTAGCCCCGGTATTCCCGCTCAACCGCGCCGTCCGGTGACTCCGGCACCGCGCCTGGGGTAAAACTAGGGGTAGAACAAGCCGCACATCCGCGGCCAGCTTTGGGCGCCGGCGCACTACAAGCGCCGGCGCTCGAGGGCTGCCGAGTGCGGGAGCCAGCACGGAAGGAGAGGGAGACATGGCAGACACGGCATCGGCTCCAGCGGGCGGCAGCAACCTCGAGCAGCAGCTCGAGGAGATGCTTGACATCGAGACCTTCGATCCGCCGGCGGAGTTCCGCGAGCACGCCCTGCTCAGCGATCCGGAGGTCTACGAGCAGGCCGAGAAGGATTGGAAGGGGTGGTGGACCGAGCAGGCCAAGACGCTGCACTGGTTCAAGGAGCCCACCCAGGATCTTGACGACTCAAACCCGCCCTTCTACAAGTGGTTCAAGGACGGGAAGATCAACGCTTCCTACAACTGCCTGGACCGCCACGTCGAGGCCGGCAACGGCGAGCGAGTGGCCTATCACTGGCACGGCGAGGGGGGGGAGGAGCGGGCGATCACCTACGCCGACCTGCTCCGTGACACCCAGCGCCTGGCCAACGCGCTGAAGGACCTCGGCATCGGCAAGGGCGATGTCGTCGGCATCTACCTGCCGATGATCCCCGAGGTGGCGGTGTCGATGCTGGCCTGCGCGCGCATCGGCGCCGTGCACAATGTGGTCTTCGGCGGCTTCTCGCCCGACTCGGTCAAGGAGCGGATGGAGTTCTCCGAGGCCAAGGCGCTGATCACGGTCGACGGCGCGCGGCGCAAGGGCAAGACCGCGCCGATCAAGGAGCAGGTGGACGCGGTGATGGGCGACGTGGAGACGCTCGAGCACATCGTCGTGGTCAAGTCGACCGACGCCGAATGCGAGATGAAGGACGGGCGCGACGTCTGGTACCACGAGATCTGCGAGGCAGCCGATCCCGAGTGCCCGGCTGAGGAGCTCGACGCCGAGCATCCGCTCTACGTGCTCTATACGAGCGGCTCCACGGCCAAGCCCAAAGGCGTCCTTCACACCACCGGGGGCTACCTGACCGGCGTCAGCGCCACCCACCGCTACGTGTTCGACATCAAGCCCGAGGAGGATGTCTACTGGTGCGCCGCCGACGTCGGCTGGGTCACCGGCCACTCCTACATCATCTACGGCCCCCTGTGCAACGGGGCCACATCGGTGATGTGGGAAGGCGCGCCGGATTACCCCCACAAGGGCATCTGGTGGGAGCTGTGCGAGAAGTACAAGGTCACCATCTTGTACTGCGCCCCGACCGCCATCCGGGCGTTCATGAAGTGGGGGGCCGAGCACGTCGAGAAGTTCGACCTCGACTCCCTGCGCCTGCTGGGAACCGTCGGCGAGCCGATCAACCCCAAGGCCTGGCTCTGGTATTACAAGGTGATCGGCGGCGAGCACTGCCCGGTTGTCGATACCTGGTGGCAGACCGAGACCGGGGCGATCATGATCACGCCGCTGCCGGGGATCGTCTCGGCCAAGCCGGGCTCGGCCACGCGACCGTTCCCCGGCGTGGCCGCCGAGGTGGTGGATGAACGCGAGGGCAAGCCGCTGGACGACGGTCAGGGTCTGCTCGTCCTGACCCGGCCGTGGCCGTCGATGCTCCGCACGCTCTACAAGGAGGACGACCGGTTCATCGAGACCTACTTCTCCAAGTTCGGCAAGGAGACCTACCTGGTCGGTGACGCCGCCCGGAGGGACAAGGACGGCTACTTCTGGATCATCGGTCGCATCGACGACGTGGTCAACGTCTCGGGACACCGGCTGTCGACGGCCGAGGTCGAGTCAGCGATCGTCTCGCACTCCAAGGTGGCTGAGGCGGCGGTCATCGGCCAATCCGATGAGGACACGGGTCAGGCCATCTGCGCCTTCGTCATCCTGCAGGGTGACCTGGCCGGCACCGATGAGCTGGTCGCGGAGATCCGCGGCCACGTGGCTGACCGGATCGGGAAGTTCGCCCGGCCCAAGCGGATCATCTGGGCCGATGACGTACCCAAGACCCGGTCCGGGAAGATCATGCGCCGGCTGTTGCGCGACATCGCCGAGGGACGAGCGCTGGGTGACGTGACCACGCTCCGCGACCCGGATGTAATGGCCGCGCTCGAGGACAAGATCAAGGAGGAGCAGGCGGCCGAGAGCTGATCGGCCGTCCGGGAGCGAGGCGGCGGTTCAGGCGCTGAGCCGCCGCCCCAGTTCCGCCGCGTGACGCCGGGCCACCGGGATCGTCTGCCCGTCGGTGAAGGTCAGCTCGGCGGTGCCCCCGAGCAGCGGACGCAGCTCAATCGCGCTGCGCAGGTTGGCCACGTACTGGCGGTGGACGCGAACGAAGCCGAACGGCTCCCAGCGGCGCTCGATGTCCGACAGCGTGGCCCGCAGCAGATAGCGCCCATCCGCGGTCACCAGTCGGACGAAGTCGCCGTAGGACTGCACGTAGTCGATCGATCCGCGGGCCAACAGGCGGGTGGAGCCGCCGTGGAGCGTGGCCACCGCGACCATCTCGTCCTCACCGGCCGGGGGCCCGGCCCGTCCCGACCCCGGCTCGACCACCGGCGCTGCCGCTTCGATCGCGGCGGTGACCCGGCCGATCGCCTCCTCGACGCGGCGGCGGGCCACGGGCTTGCGCAGGTAGTCAAGCGCGCGCAGCTCGAAGGCCTCGACGGCGGCCTCGTCATAGGCGGAGACGAACACCAGCTGGGGTGCGGTGGCAAAACGGCGCAGAACCCGAGCCAGCTCGAGTCCGTCCAGATCGGGCATCCGTACATCGAGGAAGATGGCGTCATAGCGCTGGCTGGCCACCTTGGCCAGGGCCTCGCGGCCGTCGGACGCGCACTCGACCTCCAGGACCGACGGCGAGGCTCGCAGCAGCCGGGCCAGATCCTCGAGCTGGGGCTGCTCGTCGTCGACGGCGAGCAGCGTGAGGCGATCCGCTGTCACCCGGCCGCTCGGGCCGCGACTGGCGCCGGCGCCCTGGGAGCGTCCCCGACCAGGTTGGGCACGGTCATGGTCACCGAGGTGCCCTGGCCGGGCTGAGAGTCGATCCGCAGCGCGTAGCGCTCGCCGAACGTGGCCCGCAGCCGGGCGTCGACGTTGGAGAGACCGATGCCGCCCCCCGCGCCGGCCAGCACGCCGGGGATCCGCTCGGGCTCGATGCCGCTGCCGTCATCGCGCACGCAGAGCTCGATATCGCCCCCGTTCACCCGGGCCACGATGGTGATCCGCCCGCTCCCGGCGCGCCGTTCAATTCCGTGGCGAACCGCGTTCTCGACCAAGGGCTGGACCGAGAGCGCCGGGACGACGGCGCTCCGGGTGTCCTCGGGGACCTCGATGCTGACCTTCAGGTGGCGGAACCGGGCCTGCTCGAGGCGCAGGTAGCGCTCGACGTGGGCCAGCTCCTCGGCCAGGGTGACGTAGGAGCGCCCGTCGCGGAACAGGTAGCGGGTGAACTCGGCGAAGTCGATCAACAGCTCGCGGGCCTCCTCGGGCCGGGCATGGATGTCGCCGGCCACGGCGGCCAGCGCGTTGTAGATGAAATGGGGGGAGATCTGAGCCCGCAGCGCCCGCAGTTCCGCCTGGGCCAGCCGCTCCTCCTGCTCGCGCACCACCGAGAGCTCGATCTGAGCCGAGACCAGGCTGGCCCCCTCCCCGACCACGCGCAGCTCGTGACCCCGGGGCCGGCCGGTGGTGCGATAGAAGGCGATCAGCGTTCCCGCCCGCCTGCCCTGGACGGTGAGCGGGGCGAGCACAGCTGAGCGCAGCGGACAGCTGGGGTCGGAGGAGATCAGCTTCGGCACCACGTGCATCCGGTCGTCCGGGGTGCGGGCCAGCAATCGGGAGAGCAGATCGCCGGGCCGGACCTGCTCGCGCCCCTCGCCCTCGATGGCCAGCACCGTCTGGGTGTCGGCCAGGGCGATGGCGGCGGCGCCGGTCAGGGCGAGCAGATGGGGGACCGCACCCGCGGCCGAGCGGGAGTGAAGACCGCCGCGCAGGTGCGGCAGAGTCGAGGTCGCCGCGTGCAGCGCGGACTGCATCCCCGCGGCCTCCGGGGTCCGGTTGGCTCGTGGCGCGCGCAGCACACGCACGGCCACGGTCAAGGTGGCCGCCACACCAATCCCGAGCAGGACGCCCAGCAGCAGTTCCATTTCCTCATCGTGAAGATTACCGCCAGGGGCGGCCGGGGCTTCTCGCTTGTACCCGAGAAGCCGGGTGAGCGATGATGCGGTGATGAGCTCCACACACTCCATCTCGTCCTATGAAGAGGCTTGCGCCAGCCATCGCTGGGAGGTCCCCGAGCGCTACAACATCGCCGCCGACATCTGCGACCGCCATCCCCGCGACAAGCGGGCCATGATTCACGAGGACTTTTCCGGACACGTCCGCCACGTGGATTGGGGCGAGCTTCAGGACAACTCGAACCGGTTCGCCAACGTCCTCGTCGCGCACGGCGTGGAACGGGGCGACCGGGTGGCGATGCTGCTGCCGCCGACCCCGGAGACCGCCGCCGCCTTCTTCGGAACCTGGAAGACGGGGGCGATCCTCCTCTCGATGTCGGTGCTGTACGGCAACGAGGGCATCCGCCACCGCCTCACCGACAGCCAGCCCAAGGTCCTGGTCACCAACCAGGCCAACGCCGACCGCATGGAGAGCTCGCTGGTCGAGCACGTGCTGATCCTCGACGACGAGCTGCTCAGCCACGGGTCGGCCGAGTTCCAGAGCGTGGACACCGCGGCCGATGATCCGGCGCAGCTCTATTACTCCTCGGGCACCACCGGCCTGGCCAAGGGCATCCTCCACGCCCACCGCTACATGCTGGCCCACGAGGAGTTCATCTACTGCCATGACATCCAGCCTGATGAGGTGTTCCACGGCATGGGCGAGTGGGCCTGGGCGGCGGGCATCGCGCCGCTGCTCGGCCCGTGGCGCTACGGCGCGGTGCAGGCGGTGTATCAGCGCGAGGGCGGCTTTGACCCTGACAAGCAGCTGGCCTTCTTGTCCAAGCACGAGGTCACCAACGTGTTCGGCACGCCGACGGCGATCCGGTCGATGATGTCGATCACCGACGCCGGCACCCGCTACCCGCAGAAGTTCCGCATCGTGTGCTCGGCGGGTGAGCCGCTCAACCCCGAGGCGATCCGCTGGTTCCGAGACCAGTACGGAGTCACAGTGCTCGACTACTACGGGCTCACCGAGTCCTATCCGCTATGCGCGAACTTCCCGTTCATGGAGGTCCGCGAAGGGTCGATGGGGCGGCCCATGCCCGGCTGGGAGGTCTCGATCGTGGACGAGGATGAGCGTCCTGTCGCCCAGGGCGAGCGGGGGGAGATCTGCCTGCGCGCCCGCACCAACCCCCATTACCCACTCGGGTACTGGAACCGGCCGCCCGAGGACTCCGAGGAGGTTTTCGGTGGCGAGTGGTTTCACACCAAGGACGCCGCCTCCGCGGATGAGGATGGCTACTTCTGGTACGAGGGACGGGCCGACGACGTGATCATCTCGGCCGGCTACCGGATCGGCCCGTTCGAGGTCGAGTCAGCTTGCCTCGAGCACCCGGCCGTGGCCGAGGCGGCCGCCGTCGGCGTGCCCGACGAGCGCCGCGGGACGGTGGTCAAGGCGTTCGTCATCCTGGCCTCCGGGCACGAGCCCTCAGACACGCTGGCCGACGAGATCAAGGCCTTCGTCCGCGACCACCTCTCGGCCTACGCCTATCCCCGCCGGATCGAGTTCGTGACCGAGCTGCCCAAGACGCTGACCGGCAAGATCAGGCGGATCGAGCTGCGTCAGCGCGATGCCCACAAGGAGGCCTGAAGGCGGCTGGGTCAGCCGGCCCGGTGGCGTCGGGTGAGACCGGCGGCTGGGTCAGCCGGTCCCGTGGCCGTCGGGGGAGACCGGCTGAGGGGTCGGCTTGGTCCGCGTGCGCTGGGTGACGAGCACGCACAGGGCGACGATCACCCCGGTGAGCAGGGCCGCGGGCCCGGCGCTCTCGCCGAGCAACGGGACTGACCAGGCGATCGTGAGCATGGGTTGGGCGAGTTGCAGCTGGCTCGCCTTCGCGATGCCCGCCTCGGCCAGTCCCCGGTACCAGGCCACGAAGCCCAGGAACATCGAGAACACGCCGACGTAGGCGAAGCCGGCCACGGCCTCGGGGGTGGGATTGGCGCTCGTGTGGGCGACCGCGACGATGGTCACCGGCAGGGACACGGGCAGGGCCAGGAGCACGCCCCAGGCGATGACCTGCCAGCCGGGCATGGCCTGGGCCAAGCGACCGCCTTCGGCGTAGCCCAGGGCGGCGATGACCAGCGCGGCCAGGAGCAGCACGTCAGCCGAGTGCAGGCCCCCGGCACCGCGGGTGAGGGCATAGCCGACCACGGTGGCCGTCCCCACCGCGCTGGCCGCCCAGAACAGCCGCCGCGGACGCTCGTGCGTCCTCAGCACGGCCACGATCGCGGTCGCGGCGGGGAGCAGGCCGACGATGACCGCGGCGTGGGTCGAGGTGGTGTGGCGCAGCGCGAGCGCCGTGAGCAGGCCGAAGCCGATCCCGCACCCCACCGCGACCGCGATCAGGCCTGGGAGCTCGGAGCGACGGGGGAGCGGGGCTCGGGCGGCGAACAGGGAGACAGCGGCGATCACGGCGGCGATCACCGATCGTCCGGCTCCGACGACGGTGGCGTCAAACCCGCGCTCGGCCAGGACGGTGGCCGGAAACGTGATTGAGAAGGTGAGCACGCCGAGTGCCGCCCACCCGAGTGGCGGGATGACTGCCGTCCGCGTCAGGATGGCGTTCTCTGACCGTGCCGGCAGACCCGCGGCGCTCAGCCCTCTCGGGCGCCGGCCGTCGCCGAGCCGCGAGCCTGGGTGCGCATCTCGGAGAGGATCCGCTCCAGGCGCGGCTCTGTCTCCCGGTCGACGTGGGTCATGACGCCGGCCACGGCCGGATGGACCGCGGCGATCTGGGCGTGCATCTCGTGGGCCACTGCCCGGTAGCTCGGGTGCCCCTCGCGGCCTGAGCGCAGCTCGATGAGCTGCATGGCCTCGCGCGCGTTGAGGTCGAGGACGAACCGCACCCGGTAGCCCAGGCAGAGTGCGTACGGGGCGGCGTAGGCGAGGCCGCCGGCGCTGAGCCGCGCGTACTCAAGCGCTGAGATCTCCAGCGCGCGCCGGTAATCCTCGCCGACCCCGGCCAGCTCGACCTGCTCGGGCACTCCGGCTCCGAGCTCCGGTCCGAGGGTCTGCCATTGCACGGTCAGCATCCGATGGCGCTGCAGGTCCCGGAAGGCTCCGTAATCGGCCACGATCTCAAACCGGTAGCGCAGCGCCTCAAAGCCACGTCCCGGCCGGTGGCGGCGGTTTGACCGCGCGCCGACCAGGTCGGCCAGTAGCTCGCTGCGCTCGTCGTCGCCCAGTTGATCCAGGCCGGCGCGGATCCGCTCCTCGGAAGCTGAGGAGGACTCGAACAGGAGCGCGGTGAGCAGGTCCTCCTCAGTCCCGTGCACGGCAAGCAGCTTGACCGAGGGGCCCGGGCGTTGGTCCTCCTCGTCCCCGTCGCGGAGCCCGAGCCGCGCCGCCCAGTGCTCGCCGGCCTGCGCGCGCCGCTCCAGGTAGGCGATCCACTCACCGCCCCGCTCGGGCCGTGAGACCCGGGTCACGAAGCTCGGCATCACCGCCTGGACGGCCTCGAGGATCAGCGTTCCATAGCGGCGCGCCTCGGGCAGCGGATGGGCCAGCAGGTGGAGGATCAGCTGCTCGTAGCTCTGGCCACTGGCGTAGATCCCCATGTGTGAGAGCGAGGCCGCGGGAAGCAGCCCGCGCAGCAGGTCAAGCGCCTTGGCCTTGACCGCACGCCCGTGAGCCGCGGCCGGCTCCTCGGGCGCGCGCGGGTACTCCTGCTCGGCCCAGGCGCTCACGCGCGGCAGCGCCCCCGCGTAGATGGTGAACAGCGCGTCCATCGCCCGGGCGTACTCGGGACCCAGCTCGGGATCGCGGTAATAGCGAAACCCGGGGTGGGCGGGATCAGTTCCGGGCATCGGGGCGTCATAGGCGATGTAGCGTGTGGACTGCTCGAGGTACGCGGCCAGCCGGGGTCGCTGGAGCACCTTGGTCAGGACATTGCTGACCCATTCGCAAGCCACGTGCGCGCCGCCCAGCTGGGCGACGGAGTCATCCCCGTAGCCGAGGAAGATCCGCTCATAGAGCTCGGCGGCGCGCTGGCCCTCGATAGCCAAGGCCGGAGCGGGGGAGGCGTCCAGATCGGTTGAGAACTCGTCCAGGAGCAGCCGGCGCAGGGTCCCGGGATACCGGGAGTACCGGGCAAACAGGGCTCCCTTCACCGTCTCGGGCAGGTTGACCAGCGCGAACACGGATCGATCGAGGTTTGAGCAGTGCGCGGCCAGCCGCTCGCGCTCGGTATCGGTGAAGCTCTCGACCGGGTATTCCACGGACGGTCGATCGTAGCGGCGGCCTCGGAAGGGTCGGTTATGCTCTCCAGCGATACGCATGCGTACCAAGGCCGCCGAACATGTCGATGTCTTGATCGTCGGAGCCGGGCTGTCGGGCATCGGCGCGGCCTGTCATCTCGAGCGCCGCTGCCCCGATCGCCGCTACGCGATTCTCGAGGCCCGCGACGCGATCGGCGGGACCTGGGACCTGTTCCGCTACCCCGGCATCCGCTCGGACTCCGACATGCACACGCTCGGGTATTCGTTCCGCCCCTGGGAGGACGCTCAGGTGATCGCGGACGGACCGTCGATCCTCCGCTATGTCCGTCAGACCGCCGCGGACTACGGGGTCAGCGACCGGGTGCGGTTCGGCCACCGGGTGCTGAGCGCGACGTGGAGCACCGACGAGGCGCGCTGGCGCGTGAGCGCCGAGCGCACGGACACGGGTCAGACCGTGGAGCTGACCGCAGCCTTTCTACTCATGTGCAGCGGCTACTACCGCTACGACCAGGGCTACACCCCGGACTTCCCGGGCCGCGCGGACTTCACCGGCCAGGTCGTCCATCCCCAGCACTGGCCCGAGGACCTCGACTACGCCGGTAAGCGGGTTGTGGTCATCGGCAGCGGCGCGACCGCGGTCACCCTGGTCCCGGCGATGGTCGAGACCGCCGAGCACGTGACCATGGTGCAGCGCTCGCCCAGTTACGTGATCAGCCTGCCCGGCGAGGATCGCATGGCTAGCGCCCTGCGCCGCCGCCTGCCCCCGATGCTGGCCTACCAGGCCGTCCGGGCCAAGAACGTGGCCTTGATGACGCTGAGCTACCAGCTCAGTCGCCGTTACCCGGAGAAGGCCAGGGCGCTGATTCGCAAGTGGGTGGCCCAGCAGTTGCCCGCGGATTTCGAGATCGACAAGCACTTCAAGCCGTACTACGACCCGTGGGACCAGCGGCTCTGCGTGTGTCCCGACGGCGACCTGTTCGCAGCCCTGCGCGGGGGCCGGGCCACGGTTCTCACCGACGAGATCGAGACGTTCACTGCGCGCGGCCTCCGGCTGCGCGGCGGCCAGGAGCTCGAGGCCGACCTGATCGTCACCGCCACCGGGCTGAACCTGCTCGCGCTGGGCGGCGTTCGCCTGTCGGTCGACGGCGCGCCCGTGGATCTGCACGATCGCCTGGTCTACAAGGGGCTGATGCTCGACGGCGTGCCCAACCTGGCGCTGTGCATCGGCTACACCAACGCCAGTTGGACGCTCAAATCCGATCTGAGCTGCGAGTACGTCTGCCGGCTGCTGAACCACCTGTCCGCGTCCGGCTCAGACCAGGCCGTCCCCGTGCTCGACGGCCGGCGGGTCACGCCCCAGCCGCTCCTGAACCTCGACTCCGGCTACATCCGGCGCTCGCTCCAAGAGTTCCCCCAGCAGGGCTCCGAGACCCCCTGGAAGTTGCGCCAGAACTACCCCCTGGACGTGGCCGCGCTGCGACTCGGCCGGATCGACGACGGTGTCCTGCGGCTCAGCTCCGCTGCCGCGCGCGAGCGCGAAGGCGTGCCGGAGCCGGTCGCCGCCTAGCCCTGGTCGAGAAAACGAACTATATGGACGCTTTCTCGACCAGCGCTCGCGTAGCGTCCTTCGCGGCGCTCGCGGCCCCCGCGGCGCCCTGAGAACCGCGCGCTCAGCCGGCCGAGTCGGGATGCCCGGTCGACTGGGAGCCCTCGCCGGACTCCCCGCCCGAGGGTTTGTCCTCGCCCTCGGAGGCCCCTCGCCGCGGCCGCGAGTCAGTCCCGGGGCCGGGCTGCTCCTCGGCATTCTGGTCAGATACCGTGCCCGGCAGGTCCTGGTCGGCCTTGTCGTCTCCGCGGCGGCTCTCGTTGTCTTCCATGCTCTGTCCGTTACCCAGGCGATACGGGCGGAAAACGGTCTCCGCCAAGGACCACCACGTCGGGATATCAGTGCAGCCCGAGGGCGCGCCCGGCATGAGCGGCCAGGTTGAACAGCGGCGAGGGGAAGATGCCGAAGAACACGCTGGCCGCCGCGAACAGGACGGCGACGAAGGTGATCTCCAGCGATGAGCCGCGCCGGGCCGAGACCGTGTCCTGCGCGTCGGCCTCGGGGGAGCCGCCGGCGATCGGGGCCAGGCGTCCCGGGCCGGGGCCGGCCGCCGCGCCGACCGACCCGATGGACGGCGCTCATCCACATCGCCGCGATCACGCGCAGGTAGTAGCCCAGGGAGATCATCGAGCCGATCACCAGCACGATGCCGAGCCAGGTATAGCCGCCGTTGACCAGGGCGTGGATGAGCTGGAACTTGCCGATGAAGCCGACCGTCCCGGGGATGCCGGCCAGCGACAGCATCGCAATCGTCATCGGCCAGGCCAGCCAGGGCCGCCGCGCGCCCAGCCCGGCGATGCCGGCCAGGTCGTCGCCGTCGGCGCGCTCGGCCTGCGCGGCGGCGATCACCGCGAACGCGGCCAGGTTCATGAACAGGTAGACGGCCAGGTAGAGGACCGTGGCGTCCGACCCCCAGCCGCGTCGCGACCACCACCCCGGCCAGCATGTAGCCGGCCTGGGCGACGCTCGAGTAGCCGAGCAGGCGCTTCAGCGAGGACTGGCCGAGGGCGCCCGACGTTGCCGACGACGATCGTGATCGTGGCGATGGTGGCCAGGGCCGGGGCCCAGGTGCCCTGGGCTCCGATCACGGCGACGTCGAAGAAGCGCAGGAGGATCCCCGAAGGCGGCCGCCTTGGTCGCCGTGGCCATGAACGCGGTGACCGGCGTCGGCGCGCCCTCGTAGACGTCGGGGGTCCACTGGTGGAAGGGGGCCACCGAGGCCTTGAAGGCGAACCCGACCATGACCAGGCCCAGACCCGGTCAGCAGCAGCGGATCGCCGGTCAGCCCGCCGGCGATCTTGCCGGCCGAGATGGCGTGGGCGATGCCGGCGAACCCGGTCGAGCCGGTCGCGCCGTAGACCAGGGCCAGCCCGTAGACCAGCGTGGCCGAGCCGACCGAGCCGATGACCAGGTACTTCAGCCCTGACTCGAGCGAGCCCTCGCGCCGGAACTCCGAGGCGCACATGACGTAGAGCGGGATCGACAGTAGCTCGAAGCCGAGGAACAGCGTGATCAGGTCCTGGGCGGAGACCAGCACGGCCATGCCCAGCACGCTGAACAGAAGCAGCGAGTGGTACTCGCCATGGCCGGCGCTCACCGGGGCCCGGTCGCGCAGGGACATGACCACGCAGGCCAGTGCCGGCCACGGCGAAGATCATGTCCAGGATCAGGGCCAGGTCGTCGATCCGCAGGGCACCGGAGATGATCGACGGCGGGGTGGGAGAAGCGCCAGATCTCGAGGCCGACCGAGACGCCCAGCGCGATCACGGTCAGCGCGGGGACGACCCGCTCGCGGACCAACGCAGGCCGGCAACAGCCCGACGACGAGGACGATCAGCGCGCCGACGCCCAGCGCCAGCAGAGGAGAGAAGGAGGCCCAGTCGATATGCGGGCCCTTGATGTGGCCGGAGGCGTTCAGCAGCGGTGAGCTCATGGTTTCTGGGCCACCCGGAGCGGGAGCGTACGCAGTCCCGCCGGGCCGATCTGCGTAGGGATGCTGGCCCTGCTGAAGCTCGGCGCGCGGCCACAGCCGCACGGACCGACGGCTCAGATCGCGAGAGCCCGAACTGGGGATAGAAGGCCAGGACGAGGATCACCAGGAGCACCGGCACCAGGACCACGGCGTCGCGCAGGCCGATGTCCCGCGTGGCCGAAACGCCCGGCCCGACCCGATTGTGCATCGAGCGAATGAACAGCCGCAGGGCGTAGACGGCGGCCCCGACCACGCCAAGTGAGGCGATCATGGCTACGGCCAGCTTGGCCTTGAACACGCCGAGCAGGATCAGGAACTCCCCGGCGAAGTTGGCCGAGCCCGGCATGGCCAGGGTGGCCAAAGTCACGATCAAGAACAGGCTGGCCAGGACCGGCGCGCGGAAGGCGATGCCGCCCATGTCGGCCAGCTTCTCCGAGCCCCCGGAGCGCAGCGCCAGCGCGGCGACGATGAAGAACAGCGGCGCGGTGACCAGCGCGTGGTTGAGCATCTGCAGCAGCGCGCCCTGGGCGCCCTGGGGCTGTAGGGAGAAGATGCCCAGCGTGATGAAGCCGAGCTGGGCCACGCTCGAGTAGGCCACCACCAGGCGCGCGTCGGGAGTGGTCATCGCGACCACGGTCGCCCACAGGATGGAGAGCAGGGCGATGACCAGCATCAGGGTCTGGAAGTGGGCCGAGGCGTAGGGGAACAGCGGCAGCACGATGCGCAGGAACCCGTAGGCGGCGACCTTGGACAAGACGGCCGAGAACACCGCCACGGCCGGGATCGGCATCGCCTTGTAGCCGTCGGGCAGCCAGCCGTGGAACGGGACGAGCGGCATCTTGACCACGAACGCGGCGGCGAAGCAGAGGAAGATCCAGTTCTGGGAGGTGTGGGACAGGGGCAGCCCCCGCAGCGCCGAGATCACGAAGGTGATCGGCGTGTGGTGCTGGCTCGAGGCCAGCGCGCCCGGTGGCGATCGCCGCCACCAGCATGAGGAACGAGCCGACCAGGGTGTAGACGACGAGCTTGGTCGTCGCCCGCACCCGGTCCGGCCCGCGTGCCCCACATCCCGGTCAGGAAGTAGAACGGGATCAGCATCAGGTCGAAGAAGGCCACGAACAGGGCCAGGTCCTGAGCGCAGAACGCGCCCAGCACGACGCTCTCGGCCAGGCCGAAGTGGAAGAAGAAGATGCGCGAGCGCTCCCAGTCGCGCAGGCGGCCCAGAGCAGCGCGGCGCTGAAGATGACCGTGGTCAGGAGGACCAGGACGACGTTCAGGCCGTCGAGCCCGAGCTTGTAGTGGATGCCCAGCGAGGAGATCCACACCTGGTCGGTGATGAACTGAAGCCCGGCGACACCCGACTTGAAGCGGGCCACGAACGAGATCGCGACGCCCAGCGTGACCAGGCTGCCCACGAACGCGAACCGTGCGGCCGAGCCGCGGCGGCAGCAGAGCCGCGATCAGTGCGATGGCCAGCGGCAGCCAGATGAGGATCGAGAGCCCCATCAGGCGGCCGCGATCAGGAAGTAGAGGGCCATGCCGAAGATGCCGACCAGCATGGCCGCGGCGTAGTAGCGCAGGAAGCCGGTCTGCAGCCGGCGCACGGTGGCCGAGAAGGCGCCGACCACCCCGAGCGTCCCGCCAGTCACCCCACCGGCGACCACGCCGCGCTCGAGCACCGACTCGGCGAAGCGGCCCAGCCACTGCGCGGGGCGCGACGACGGTGAAGTCGATCAGCTCATCGAAGTACCACTTGTTTTCCAGGAAGGTGTGCAGCCCGCCCAGCCGGGTCTGCAGGCGGCTCGAGGTGCCCGGCGCCGCGACCCAGATCCGGTAGGCGATCCCGATCCCGGTGACCGCGATGACCGCGCCGATGATCAGGCCGACCCAGGCCGAGCCGGTCGACGGGTCCAGCCGGGCCAGGTGCGAGCCGGCGAAGGTGGGGGCCAGGAAGCGGTTGATGGAGGCGTCGACGCCGGGGATCTGCAGTACGCCGCCGACCACGGCCAGCAGCGCTAGCAGCGCCATCGGGACCTTCATGGCCAGGTCTCGCTCGGCGATGTGGTGCTCGGGGCCGGGGAAGCCGACGTCGGTGTCCTCGGTCTCGCCCGTGCCCGGGTTGAAGGCCGAGTCGGGATGGAACAGGTGGCCCTGCTCGAGCTCGCGGGCCTCCGCGACAGGGCTCGCCGAAGAAGGCCCGGAAGATCATCCGGAACGTGTAGATGCCGGTCAACAGCGCGCCGAGATAGCCGAGGATCCCCAGGATCTCGAAGCCCCCGCCGCGGTGGTTGAGGTAGGCGATGATGTCGTCCTTCGAGAGCCAGCCCGAGAACGGCGGCAGGCCTGAGAGGGCGAGTCCGCCGACGATGAAGCAGATGAAGGTGAACGGCATGGCCCTGCGGAAGCCACGCATCCGGTCAAGTGACTGCTCGCCGCCCATGGCGCTGATCAGCGAGCCGGCGGCCATGAACAGGAGCGCCTTGAAGAAGGCGTGGGTCATCAGGTGAAACAGGCCGGCCGAGTAGGCACCCACCGAGACGCCCATGATCATGTAGCCGATCTGCGACATCGTCGAGTACGCGATCACGCGCTTGAGGTCGGTCTGGACGATGGCGATCGTGGCCGCGATCAGCAGCGTGGCGCAGCCGATGATCGCGCCCACGTCGGCGGCGGTGGTGGCCACCTCGAACAGCGGATGCATGCGGGCGATCAGGTAGACGCCGGCGGTGACCATGGTCGCGGCGTGGATCAGCGCCGACACGGGGGTCGGTCCCTCCATCGCGTCCGGGAGCCAGGTGTGCAGCGGGACCTGGGCGGACTTGGCGAACGCGCCGACCAGCAGCAGCAGGCAGCCGGCCACGAGGTCGGTCGAGTTGTGGGCGAACACGTGGGGAATCGCGTGGAACGTCTTCAGGAAGTCGAGCGTCCCGGTGTGGCGGAAGATGAAGAAGGTCCCGAGGACCAGGCCGACGTCGCCGAGCACGTTGATCACGAACGCCTTGATCCCGGCCCGCGTGGCCGTGGTGCGCCGGTACCAGAAGGAGATCAGCAGGTACGAGGCCGCGCCGACGAACGCCCAGCCGACGATCAGGAGGAGGAAGTTCCCGGCCAGGACCAGCAGCAGCATCGAGAAGACGAAGAAGTTCAGGTAGGAGAAGAAGCGCGCGTAGCCGCGGTCTGACTTCAGGTAGGCGATCGAGTACAGGTGGATCAGGGTCGAGACCCCGGAGACGACCAGGGCCATGAACACCGACAGCGGGTCGACCAGGATCTGAAGCTTGGCGTCCACCCCGACTGTCGTGGCGTAGCTCCACAGGCTGGAGGTGAGCTCCCGGCCCGACTCGGCCCGGCCCAGGAGCGAGACCAGCGCGCCGAGCGCGGCCAGGAACGACAGGCCGATGGCCAGCGTGCCGATCGCCGCCCGCGCTCACCCCGCGCTCACGGCGAAAGCCCAGCCCGACCACCACGCACCCGAGCAGCGGGAAGAGCACGATGAGCCAGCCGAACGTGGTCGGGCTCATCCGCGCAGCTCGTTCAGCTCATCGACGTTGACGGCCAGCTGGCGGCGATATATGGCCACGATCAGGCCCAGCCCGACCGTCACCTCGCAGGCCGCCACCACCATCACGATCAGGGCGAAGATCTGGCCCGCCTGGTTGCCCCACAGGCGGGAGAAGGCGACCAGGGCCAGGTTGGCGGCGTTCAGCATCAGCTCGAGGCAGAGCAGGATGACCAGCGGATTGGGCCGCGTGAGCACGCCGGCGGCCCCGATGCAGAAGATCAGCGCCGAGACGACCAGGTACCAGCCGATCGGCATTACCAGCCCCCCTCCGAGGGTCGGCTCTCGCCCGCCGTTGCCCCCGTGGCCGCCCGCTCGGGCTCGTCGGCGGCCGGATCGGTGCCGAAGCCGGGCCGCACGCCGGCCGCCTCGGCCATCGTGCCCGGTGTAGATCGGGCGAATCGTGGGCACGCCGAACTCGTCCTCCTCATCGCCCTCCAGCCCGCGCCGGCGCCGGGCCAGCACCACCGCGCCCACGGCGGCCACCATCAGCAGCAGGCTGGCCACCTCGAACGGGAACAGGTAGGTGGTCAAGAACAGCCGGCCGATCTCCTTCGGGGTCCCGAAGCCGAGCACGTAGGGCGCGCCGTTGCCGCGAGATGCCCTTCAGGGCCGTGCCCAGCAGGGCGATGCAGAGCTCGACGGCGAGGGCCAGGGCGAACACCGGGCCCAGCACCTTGAGACCGCCCCCCGACTGTTGACAGCGGTTCGTCGCCGCCGCCGATGTAGGCGACCACGAACACGTACAGGACCATCACCGCCCCCGCGTACACGACCACCTGGGCGGCGGCCACGAACTCGGCCCGCAGAAGCAGGAACAGCGCAGCCAGGCAGATCAGGTGGCCGACCAGGGCGAGCACGCTGTAGAACGGGTTGCGCAGCATGCACAACCCCGATCGCCCCGGTCAGGGCGCCGATCGCGGCGATGAAGAACAGGACTGCGGACATGGTCCGGACGGCGCTCCCTACTCGCCCTCGCGCCGCAGCGGCGTGCGCTCGATCGGCTCGGCCAGCAGCATCTCCTTGGTGAAGATGAGATCCGAGCGGGTGTAGTCGGACATCTCGTAGTCGTGGCCCATGGTGATCGCGTCGAACGGGCAGGCGACCTCGCAGTAGCCGCAGAAGATGCAACGGCTCAAATTGATCTCGTACACGGCGGCGTAGCGCTCACCGGCGGAGACGCGATTCTCGGGCGTGTTCTCGGCCGCCACCACGCGGATGCAGTCGGCCGGGCAGGCGGCGGCGCACAGCGAGCAGCCGACGCACTTCTCGAGCCCGGTGTCCTCGAAGCGGTGGAGCTTGTGCCGCCCGCGGAAGCGCGGGTAGACGGGGGTCTTCTGCTCGGGGTACTGGATCGTCGTCGGGCCCTCGACGACCCGGGCGAAGGTGGTCTTCAGGCCGCGCAGCGTCTCGCCGAACACGCGGTAGGCGCCGCGGGCGGTGCCGCCGCCGGGGACGCGGATCACTTCGATCACGTCGGCGCCGGGATCGTAGGGTGGGGTCATGAATTCAAGCCTCGATGGTTCTCAGGTGGCCACGATGATCGCGGTCACGAGCAGGTTCAGGGTGGCCAGGGGCAGCAGGATCTTCCAGCCGAAGGACATCAGCTGGTCGTAGCGCAGGCGCGGCAGCGTGGCCCGGACCCAGATGAAGAAGGTCAGCACGAGGATGATCTTGACGATCACGACGATCGGGTCGACCCAGCCGGGGGGATGGATCCCGAACGGCATCAGCCAACCGCCCAGGAACAGCGTCACGGCCATGCCCGAGACGACGATCATGTTCGTGTACTCGGCGAACAGGTAGGCCACGAAGCCGGTCCCGCCGTACTCGGTGAAGTAGCCGCCGACCAGCTCGGCGTCGGCCTCGACGAGGTCGAACGGCGCCCGGTTGGTCTCCGCGAACGAGGCGGTCATGAAGATCAGGAAGCCGACGAACTGGGGGATGAAGTACCACATGCCGCCTTGGGCGTGGACGATCCCGGTCAGCGAAAGCGTGCCGGCGGTGATCAGCACCCCGACCAGAGCCAGTCCCTGGGAGACCTCGTAGGAGATCAGCTGTGCCGCGCGCCCGCATCGCGCCCAGGAAGGAGTACTTCGAGCCCGAGGCCCAGCCGCCGAGCATGATCCCGTAGAAGGAGATGCCGCCGAAGGCGAACACGTACAGCGGGCCGACGGAGACGTCGATCCCGTACAGGCCGACGCGCTGGCCGAAGATGTGCTGGACGTTGCCGAACGGCAACAGGGCCAGGGCCGAGACCGCGGTCAGGATGGCGATCATCGGGGCGATGCGGAACAGGTAGCCGACCGATGTGGTGGTCCGGAAGGGCTCCTTGGTGGCGAACTTGAGGATCTCGGCCAGCGGCTGCATGAGCCCGAACGGGCCGACCCGGTTGGGGCCGTAGCGGTTCTGGAAGCGCCCCAGCAGCTTGCGCTCGTAGACGATCAGGATCGGCAGCAGGGCGAAGATGACGCCGAAGATGACCAGCGCCTTGACGATCTGGACCCACCAGGGCTCGAAGAAGTTGACCACCGCCAGGACGCGTCATGCCTTGCGGACCTCGATCAGGGGCTCGGTGAGCGTGTTGGCGGACTGCTCGCCGGCCAGGCCCTCGGCCAGGAAGGCCGACCCCGGCGGGCACGGCCGAGCGCACGAACGCCTTGGCCCCCAACGCGGTGCCGTTCTGGCCCACGGTGACCGGGTCGCCGTGGGCGATCCCGAGCCATTCGGCGTCCTGGGGCGAGAGCTCGAGCTGCTGCTCGGGAATCAGGTACCTGCAGCGCGGGGGAGATCTCGCACCTCCGGCGCGGCCCAGATCGGGCGGTAGGTGCCGAGCCGCAGTGCTCCAGTTCTCGGGCAGGACGGGCTCCGGGCGCGGCGGAGCTGCGGCGGCGGCGCGTCGGCGCCGGGCGTGGCCCAGGCCGCGGCGCGCCTCGCGCGCTCGGCCAGCGCACCCCGCGCCCGCCGATCTCCTCCAGGGTCAGCCCCGCGTAGAACGGGACTGCGGCGACCAGCTGCGGCGAACACGTCGGCGCTGCGCCGGGCCTCGATCTCGAGCCCGGCCCGCTCGGCCAGCTCGGCGAGCACGGCCCATGCCGGGCTGGACCTCGTCGGGATGGGCGATGGCGATCCGCAGGCGCTGCAGGCGCCCGTCGGGATGGACGACCGTGCCCTCCTTCTCGGCGTGGGACTCGGCCGGGAAGATCACGGTGGCGTGCTCGCGCAGGCCCTCGGTCAGCACCGAGGCGTGGGCCACGACCAGCGCCGCGCTGTGCAGCGCCTGCTCCCACAGCCCGCGGTCGGGCTGGTCGCGGACCGGATCGGTCTGGAGCAGGTAGAGGGCGGTCAGCTCCCCGTCGGCGGCGGCGCGGGCGATGGCGGCGCCGTCGCGACCGGCGCCGTCGCCCTCGAGTCAGGTCCAGGCCCGGTCCGGCGTCGGGCACGGACCCCAGCCTCGCGCAGGCCGCGGCCGTTGGCGCCGCAGGGGATCTCGAGCAGACCCGCCCCGTCACGGCCGCCGAGCCCGAGCCGCTCGGCGAGGCGCGAGCAGGCGCCGGCCGCGGCCTCGCCGATGCTCTCGCTCCACACGATGACCACGTCCTCGCCGCCGTCGCGCAGCAGATCGGCCAGCGCGCCGAGCTCGCCCGCGGCCCCCGCGTCGCCGTCCAGCGCCGCGCCGAGCCCGCGCAGCAGCTCGTACTCGCCGCCGGGGGCGTGGCGCACGATCTGGGCGGCGTTGGGATCCAGCGCGCTGGGCCGGGCGCTGGCGATGGCCAGCTTGACGCCGTTGCGGCGCACGCCCTTGCGGATCCGCAGGTCGAGGATCGGGGCGTCGTCGAGCGGCTCGACGCCGACCATCAGCACGGTGTGGGCGAACTCGAGGTCGGGGACTGTGGCCTGCAGGCCCGGCGCCGACAGCGCGCGCATCAGCGGGGCCGAGACCGCCGGAGCCGAACCGGGAGTCGAGGTCGGCTGACTCGAGCCCCTCGCGCATCAGGCGCCCGAGCAGGAAGCCCTCCTCGTTGGTGGCCTGACCGCCGGCCAGCGCCCCGACCCGGCCCCTGTGGCGGGCCAGGCCGGCGGCCGTCTCGAGCGCCCGCTCCCAGGACACTTCGCGCAGCTCGCCGCCGTCGCGGACCAGCGGCCGGGTGATCCGCTCATCGACGTGGATGGCCTGGTAGGCGAAGCGCCCCTTGTCGCACAGCCAGCCGTCGTCGACGCCGGCGTTGTCACGGGCCAGGACGCGCATCACGCGCTCGTCGCGGACCGTGAAGGTGACGTTGCACTGCGCCGGGCACAGCGTGCAGATGCCGCCCGCGCCCTCGATGTCCCACGGCCGGGCGCGGAAGCGGTAGGGCTGGGAGGTCAGCGCGCCCACCGGGCACAGCTCGATGATGTTGCCGCTGAACGGCGCCACGTAGGGGTGGCCGTCGTGGGTGGCCACGAATGTGTCGGCGCCGCGCTCGGCGAAGATCAGCTGGTAGTCCTCGGAGATCTCCTGGGAGAAGCGCACGCAGCGGTAGCAGAGGATGCAGCGCTCGCGGTCGATGGCCACCAGCGGAGACAGCGCGAGCGGCTTCTGGAAGTGGCGCTTGGGCTCGATCATCCGCGAGCGCCCGAGTCCCCAGCCGAAGGTGATGTCCTGCAGCGGGCACTCGCCGCCCTTGTCGCACACCGGGCAGTCCAGCGGGTGGTTGACGAGCAGGAACTCGACGATCGCGTTCTGGGCGTGGCGCACCCGGTCGGTCTGGGTGTGGACGACCATGCCGTCCTTGACCGGGGTCGAGCAGGAGGTCTGGAGCTTGGGGATCCCCTCGATCTCGACCAGGCACATGCGGCAGGCGCCGACCGGGTTGCCGAGCTTCGGCTCGTAGCAGAAGTAGGGGATCTCGACGTCGCCCTGCTTGGCCGCGTCGACCAGCATCGCGCCCTCGACGGCCTGCACTTCGCGGCCGTCGATGGTCAGCTGGATCGTCTTCTGCTCGGGGCGGGGCATGGCGCGGGGTTGCTAGTGAACCGGGAGCGGTCCGGCGTGCTCGTCGGCGACGCCGAGCGCCACGACGTCCTCGAGCGGCGCGCCCTCGGCGCGCTCGCGGGCGGCCTCGATCTCGGCCTCGAGCTCGGCGCGGAACTTCTGCACCATCGAGCCGATCGGCATGGCCATCGCGTCGCCGAGCACGCACAGGCAGTTGCCGATGATCTGCTCCTGGACCGAGGCCATGATGTCGAGATCCATCGGGGTGGCCTCGCCGGTGTAGATGCGCTGGAGCATCTTGTGCGTCCAGTTGGTCCCCTCGCGGCAGGGCACGCACTTGCCGCACGACTCGTGGGCGTAGAACTTGGCCAGCTTGAGCGCCGTGTCGAGCACGCGGCGCGACTCGTCGGCGACGATGATCGCCCCCGAGCCGAGCATCGTCCCCGCCTTGGCCAGGCTGTCGAAGTCGTAGGGGACGTCGAGGTCGTCCTTGGTCAGCACCGGGTCGAGCTCGAGCCGCCCGGGAACCAGAACTTGACCTCCCTGCCGCTGGGCGGGCCGCCGGCCAGGCCGTAGATGATCTCCCGGGAGGGGATGCCGAGCTCGATCTCGTAGTTGCCCGGCCGCTTGACGTCACCGGAGATCGAGACCAGCTTGGTCCCGGTCGAGGTCTCGGTGCCGATCTTGGCGTACTCGGCCGCGCCCATCGTGATGATGGCCGGGACCGTGGAGAGCGTCTCCACGTTGTTGATCAGCGTCGGGCCGTGGTAGAGGCCCTCGATGGCCGGGAACGGCGGCTTCAGCCGCGGGTTGCCGCGCTTGCCCTCCAGCGAGTCGAGCAGCCCGGTCTCCTCGCCGCAGATGTACGCGCCGGCCCCGCGGTGCAGGACCAGGGAAAGGGTGAGCCCGCTGCCGAGGATGTCCTCGGCCGATGTAGCCGGCCTCGCTCGGCCTCGGCGATCGCCGCCTCGAGGATGTCGGCCTGGAGCTGGTACTCGCCGCGGATGTAGATGAAGGCGCGCGTCGATCTCCCCGGCGTAGGCGGCGATGACGATCCCCTCGATCAGCATGTGCGGGGACTTCTGCATCAGCTCGCGGTCCTTGAAGGTCCCCGGCTCGGACTCGTCGGCGTTGCAGACCAGGTACTTCTCCATGTCGCCGTGGGGCAGGAACGAGACCTTCTTGCCCATCTGGAAGCCGGCGCCGCCGCGGCCCCGGATGCCCGAGTCCATGATCTCCGAGAGCACGTCCTCGGGCTGACATCGCCAGCGCCTTGCGCAGCGCCTGGTAGCCGCCGCGGCGCTCGTAGACCTCGAGCGTGTTCAGCCCGGGCTCGTCGATGTTCTCGAACAGGATCGTTCTCATGAGGCGTCTTCGTTCTCTTCGGAGCGGTACTCGAGCGGAGCCGCCGGTCCGGGCCGGTCGACTGCCGAGTCGTCCGCGCTCAGGCCGGCCGTGTCGGTCCGCGGGGCTCTCGGCGGGAACGCCGAACTCGGCCGCGCGCTCGCCATCCGCGCCATCGCTGCTGTCCACGGCGCCGGGGTCGACGCTCCGGCGGTAGCGGATCTGCTTGTCGGGCAGCACCGGCCGCCCGGCCCGGAGGTCCTCGACGATCTGCTCGGCGTCGGCCGGCTCCAGCGGGCCGACGTACTCGCCGTTGACCGAGGCCATGGGCGCGATGTCACAGGCGCCGAGGCACTCGAACGAGCGCACGTGGATCGTCGTCATCGGCGCCGGCCGCTCCGACCATCGCGTCGAACAGCTCGTCGGCGCCGAGCAGCGAGCAACGAGATGTTGGTGCAGACGAAGACGTCGTGGTGCGGGCGGGCGCGGCGCGGTCTCGAGCATGTCGTAGAAGGTGGCCACCGAGGTCAGTAGGCCGGGGTCAGGCTGCATCACGGCCGCCACCTGGTCGATCGCCTCGGGCGAGCACTAGCCGTGGACGGCCTGGGCGGCGTGCAGGGCCGGGATCGCCGCCGAGCGCCGGTCCGGGTACTTGGCCATCGCCGCCTCGATCTCGGCCCGCAGGTCCGCGGGGACGGGCGTCGTGGCCGGGTCGGGGACGACCGCCGGATCCTTGGTCAGGTCGACCGCCTCGTCCCAGCCGGGAACGCGGGAGCCGTGGCCGAAGCGGGGAACCGGCATTACTGGACCGCCCACCGTCATCGGGCGCCTCATCGGTCGATGCCGCCCAGGATCGGGTCGAGCATGGCCAGCGTGGCGATCAGGTCGGCGATGTAGGAGTCCTTGACCATCGGGGCCAGCGCCTGCAGGTTGACGAAGCTCGGATCGCGCATGTGCACCCGGGCCGGCTTGGCCGAGCCGTCGGCGCGCACGTAGCAGCCGAGCTCGCCGCGCGGGCCCTCGATCGGGTAGTAGGCCTCGCCCGGCGGCACGCGGAAGCCCTCGGTGACGAGCTTGAAGTGGTGGATCAGCGCCTCCATGCTGGTGGCCAGCTCGTGGCGCGGCGGCAGCGCGACCTTGCGGTCGGGGGTGATGAACGGGCCCTCGGGCAGGCCGTCGAGCGCCTGGGTGATGATCTTCACCGACTCGTAGAGCTCGGCGTGGCGGACCCGGAAGCGGTCGTAGTTGTCGCCCACCGTGCCGACCGGGATCTTGAAGTCGAAGTGGTCATAGCTCGAGTACGGGGCGGCCTTGCGCAGGTCCCACGGGTTGCCGGTGGCGCGCAGCAGCGGCCCGGTGACCCCGAGCCCGAGGAGCGTCTGCCTCGTCGACGATGCACGTGTTCGCGCAGCCGCTCGAGCACGATCTGGTTCTTCTCCAGCAGATCGGCGTACTGGTCGGCCCGGGTCGGCATCTCCTCGCAGAACTTGCGCACCTTGGCCGCGAACCCCGGCGGGATGTCCTCGATCACGCCGCCGACCTGGAAGTAGCGCGTGTGCATCCGCTGCCCCGAGGACATCTCGAACAGGTCCAGGATCGTCTCGCGCTCGCGGAACGCGTACCAGAACATCGAGATCGCGCCCAGGTCGAGCATGCTCGTGCCCAGCCACACCAGGTGCGACATGAGCCGGTTGAGCTCGAGGTGGATGACGCGCAGGTACTGGGCCCGCGGCGGCACCTCGATGCCGAGCAGCTTCTCGACCGCGCCGCAGAAGGCCATCGCGTTGAAGTAGTAGGCTGACGTAGTCCATCCGCTCGACGACCGGGATGACCTTCCAGTAGGCCTTGTCCTCGGCCGTCTTCTCGATCCCGGTGTGGACGTAGCCGATGATCGGCTTGATGTCGCGCACCACCTCGCCCTCGAGCGTGGCGATCAGGCGCAGCACCCCGTGCGTGGCCGGATGGTGCGGGCCGATGTTGAGCGTCAGCAGCTCCCGCGACTCGTGGACCCCCTCCGGGCGCGGTGCCGGCTCTGAGGCCAGGGTGATCGACTCCTCGCGCTTGCGATAGTCGGGTCGTTACTGCCATTTGCCGTACGAGTTCTCTTCGTTGTAGGTGAACAGGACCGGCTCGCCGCCGATCGGGAAGTCGCGGCGCTGGGGGAAGCCCTCGTAGTCCTCGGGCATGAGGATCCGGCGCAGGTCGGGGTGGCCGTCGAACACCACCCCGAACATGTCGTAGACCTCGCGCTCGGGATGGTTGGCGCCCGGAAACAGCCCGATCACCGTCGGGACGTGCGGGATCATCGATGGGCACCCGCACTCGCACAGTGATCCGGTCGACTTCGTGCATGTCGAGCAGCTCGTAGAGCACGCCGAGGCGGGGCTCCTCGGGGTAGTAGTCGACGCCGTGCAGGCTGGCCAGGAACTGTAGCCCTTGGCCTGCAGCGCTGTGAGGACCTCCACCACGTGCTCGGGATGGACGTCGAGCGTCGCCCGGTCGCCGCTGGAACTCGGTGCCGAGGACCGACTCGGCGTTGGCGTCGCGGAGCTCGTGGGCGGTCAGCTCGAGGCCGGTCGCGTCAGGCACCGGCGGTGTCTCCTCCGTGGAACACGTTGATCGCGCCGCCGGCGTCACCGATCCCGGGGAGGACCTCCTCGGTGCCGACGGCGTCGTAGCGCTCGCGCCAGCCGGCCGGCTCGTGGCCCTGGACCTTGTCGCGCAGACGCAGGATCCCGTGGGCCAGCGCCTCGGGCCGCGGCGGGCAGCCGGGCACGTGGACGTCGATCGGCATGAACTTGTCCGAGGGGACGAGCGCGTAGTTGTTGAACACGCCCATCGAGGAGCAGCAGGCGCCCATCGAGATCGCCCACTTGGGTCGAGCATCTGGTCATAGAGGCGGCGCACGACCGGGGCCATCTTGGTCGAGACGCGGCCCGGAGAGGATGATCAGGTCGGCCTGGCGCGGCGAGGCGCGCATGGCCTCGAAGCCGAACCGGGCGATGTCGAGGCGCGAGGCGACGATCGTCATCATCTCGATCGCGCAGCAGGCCAGGCCGAAGGTGAGCGGGAAGAAGGAGTTCCCGCGCGCCCACGAGACCGCCTTGTCCATCGTCGTGGTCAGCACGCGCTGCTCGACGTACTGCTCGAGGCCTCGCCCTCGAGCTCGCTGTCGAGCATCTGCTTGGCCAGCAGCTGGCGGGAGCGGAAGTCGCTCGGAGCGGCCGTGAGCCGCCGAGCGGCTCGCGCTTTATTTCCATTCCAGGGCTCCTCGCCGCCAGACGTAGACGAAGGCCACCATCAACAGGACCACGAACACGATCGTCTCGGACAGCGCGAAGGCGCCGAAGGCCCGCAGCTGAACCGCGATCGGGTAGATGAAGATGACCTCGATGTCGAACAGGATGAACAGCATCGCGATCAGGTAGAAGCTGATCCCGAAGCGGAACCCGCGCTGGACCTCCGACGGCAGGCCGCACTCGTACGGCGCGTCCTTGCTGCGGTTCGGGCGCCGGTGCGCCGAAGAGCAGGTTCAGGACCCCGAACAGCGCCCCGATGGCACCGCCGAGCACCAGGAAGACGATCGCCGGCAGATAATCGCGAAGCACAACAGGGTCTTATATCACCGCGGGCTCACGGCTTGTAACAAGTTGTTACTTAGTGCGAAATGCGGCTAGGCCGCCGTGGACGAGGTCGCGCCCGTAGGGCGCCGCGTCATGAAGATCGTCCATCTCGTCGTCGGGGTCCTCGTCGATCGCGCTCATCACCGGGGCCGGCCTGTGGGGCGCCTGGTGCTGGTACCGCGTCCGCTCCAGCCCCCTGTTCTGGCGCCTGCTCCGCGCCGGCCAGGCGGTGTCGTCCTCGAGGTCGCGCTCGGCGGCGTGCTGCTGGCCCTCGGCAACAAGGAGTCGAGCCTGCACCTGATCTACGGGCTGCTGCCGCTGGCCGTCTCCTTCGTGGGCGAGCAGCTGCGGATCGCCGCCGCCCAGTCGGTGCTCGACCGCCGCGGGTTTGAGTCCGCGGCCGCGGTGGGCGAGCTGCCCGGCGGAGGAGCAGCGCGTGGTGGTTGTCTCGATCGTGCAGCGCGAGCTCGGCGTGATGGTGCTGGCCGCGATCGTCATCGCGGTGCTGCTGTTCCGCGCGGCCGGGACCGCGGGCTGATCGCCCGCACCCGGCACGGGTGGTCGATCTACGTAACGCGACGCGATCGAGGATCGACCACCCCCCGGGCGGGCGCGCTCCTCGATACGAGGATCGACCACCCCCCGGGCGGGCGCGCTCCCGCGTCAGCGCGCGAGACGGTGGTAGCCGCCGCCGTACCACAGCAGCGGCTCGCCCTGCGCCGAGGCCCATGCGCTTCACCTCGCCGATGGCGATCGTGTGATCCCCGCCGGCGATCAGCTCCCGCAGCTCACAGATCGCCCAGGCCAGGCTGCCCTCGATCACCGGCACCCCGTCCTCGAGCCGGTGCGGCGACCCCTTCGAGCTTCTCGGCCTCGGGCAGCTTGGAGGCGAACACCCCGGCCAGCGCTCCTGGTCGGCGGCCAGCAGGTTGACCGCGAAGCGCCCCGCCTCGCGGACGATCGGCAGCGTGCGGGCCCGGTTCTCGAAGCAGACCAGGGCCAGCAGCGGCTCCAGGGACAGCGAGCACAGGGCGTTGGCGGTCATCCCGCCCGGCCCCGACGGGCCCGGCGCTGGTGATCACCGCCACGCCGGTGGCGAAGCGCCCGAACACCTCGCGGAACAGCTCGGGCCCAGGCGGCGGCGTCATGGCCTGCGTTTATAGCGTCCGACCCGATCCCCTCGGCTGGCCGCCGCGCTCGCTCAGAGAAGATGGTGACCCCGGCGCCGGCACCTCTGGTTGCCGCCGTAGGAGGACGAACGCGCTTTGAAGGTGGCGAACGTCGCAAAACCGGCGCCGGGGTTGGCGGTGGAGTTCGCCGCACCAAAGCTGGCTCCTTCCGGCGCGTCGCAGGATTCGCTGCCGGGGACGGGAGGCCCGCCGCCGCCAACCGCTACGGAGTGACGGTCAGCGTGCCGTAGGCGCCCAGGGCCTGGTCGGAGAGGATCGTCGAGGCCATCAGGTACCTGCCCGGGGCAGGGTGGCGATCAGCTCGGTGGTCTGGCCCGGGCGGAATCGGCTGCGTCGAGGCCTCGGGGCGCCCACCGTTGGAGATGACCAGGTTGTGGGTCAGCCGGCCGTAGTTGTGGACGTAGATCGACAGCGTTCCTGCCGGGCCGCGCACGCCTGGGAGCGACGTGGTACTCGGTCAGCGCCACCTGCAACGTTCGGCTCGGGCCGACCTGGGTCGTGCCCGCGCATCCGGCGCCGAGCAGCGCCGCCGCAAGCACCGGCACCGCTGGCCAGGGCGACTGACGCTCGGAGGAGCGGGGTCCGCATCGGCGATCCGATTATGATCCCGGCCGGATGAGTCGGTCGTTCAGGGTCCTTCTCCTGTCGAGTGCATCGATCGCGGTCGCGGCCCTGGCGGCGGCGTGCGGCACCGAGCACATCGACGTGCCCGCCGGCACCCCGGTCCACGCTGGGGCGGTGCTGTTCACCCAGCGCTGCGCGGGCTGCCACACGCTGTCCTACGCCGCGCACCCACGGCTCGGCGCCCAACATCCGCACCGCTCAGGCCAACAGCGGCCCGAACTTCAACCAGCGCTGCGAGCGCCCGATCGACCCGCGTGCTCTACGCGATCGAGAACGGCGGCTTCTCCGGCGCCTACATGCCCCAGAACGTCGTCGTCGGCCAGGACGCGATCGACGTGGCCAAGTTCGTGGCCACCTACGCCGGGCGGCAGGCCCCGCAGTCTGGTCGGCGTCAAACCGTGTCAGCAGCTGCCGATCGGCACGCTGCCGCCCGGCTCGGGCACGACCCAGGTCGCGTCCGCGTCGAGCTCCAGCTCGACCACGACGAGCTCGACCAGCACCGCCGCGCCCAACAAGGCCAAGACCGGTAAGGCGGCCGCGGCGAAGAAGAAAAAGAACAAGACCGCGCACCCGTAGCGCGGGAGCCCGTGTGCTCGACATCAGGCTGATCCGACGCGATCCGGACGCCGTCCGCGCGGCCTTGCGGCGCCGCGGGCCCGGACGCGGCGCAGGCGATCGACCGGCTGCTCGAGCTCGACGAGCGCTGGCGGGCGCTGACCACCCAGCTCGAGGAGCTCCGCGCCGAGCAGAACCAGGCCAGCCGGGCGCTCAAGGGGCGCCCCGAGCGACAGCAGCGCGCCGAGCTGGCCGAGCTGGCCGCCCGCGGCCGCGCCCTCAGTGACGAGGAGACCGTCCTGCGGGCCGAGCGCGACGCTGCGCTGGCGGCGCTGCCCAACCTGCCCTCCGCCGGACGCCCCCGCCGAGGACACGGTCCTCAGGCGAGGTGGGCGAGGGCGCCGAGACGGGCGCGATCACCTGGAGCTGGCCGGCGAGATGATCGACATGGAGCGCGGGGCCCGGCTCTCGGGCTCGCGCTTCGCCTACCTGCGCGGGCCCGCTGGTCATGCTCGAGCTGGCGCTCGTCCGCTACGCGCTCGAGAAGCTGAGCGGGCGAGGGCTTCGAGCCCGTCATCCCGCCGGTGCTCGTCCGCGAGGACGCCCTGTACGGCACCGGCTTTCTGCCCGACACCGAGCAGCAGATCTACCGCCTGCCCGACGACGACCTCTACCTGGTCGGCACCTCCGAGGTGGCGCTGGCCTCGCTGCACCGCGACGAGATCCTGCGCCGAGGCCGACCTGCCCCGCCGCTACGCCGGCTTCTCGAGCTGCTTCCGGCGCGAGGCGGGCGCGGCGGGCAAGGACACGCGGGGGATCTTCCGCGTGCACCAGTTCGACAAGGTCGAGATGTTCAGCTTCGTCGCGCCCGAGCAGGCCGCGGCCGAGCACGAGCGGCTGCTGGCGATCGAGGAGTCGATCATGCAGGAGCTCGGAGATCCCCTACCGCGTGGTGGCGATCGCCGTGGATGACCTCGGTGCCTCGGCGGCCATGAAGTACGACGTCGAGGCCTGGCTGCCCGGCCAGGGCCGCTACCGCGAGCTGACCTCGTGCTCGAACACCACCGACTACCAGGCCCGCCGGCTGGATGTCCGCTACCGCCCCGAGGGCGGCGCGGCCGGCCCACGTGTCCACGCTCAACGGGACCGCGGTGGCCGTCGGGCGGACGATCATCGCGCTGCTCGAGAACGGGCAGCAGCCGGACGGCTCGGTTCGCCTGCCCGAGCCGCTGGTGCGCTTCGGCGCGCCCGAGCGCCTCGGGCCCCCGGCGGGTGACAGTCCGCGCTGTTAGGAGGCGTGGCCTGCGCGGCCCGCGGCCTGCTCGGCCGGCGCCTCGACGGCGCGCAGCCGGCGCGGCCCGCTGTCCTCGAGCACGACCAGCGCGGCGCGCGGCGGACCGCAGGTGGCGATCCGGGCGCGCATGCGGACGCCGAAGGTGTTCCACGGGCGCACAGTGCTCGGCGCGTGGTCTCGGGGTCCTGGCCGTCCGCGGCCTGGGCGATCGCGGCCGGCGAAGCCAGTCCGGCCCTGGGCCTCGGCGTCGGCGGGCACCAGCAGCTCGGCCACCGGCGTGTTGACCGCCACCTCCTCGGTCATGCCGAGGAACTTCTGGGCCTGCTGCCGACATGGCCTGGACGAGCAGCGAGGAGTCGACGACCAGGAACGCGTCACCCGATTCCGGGACCGCGTCCTCGCGCGCCTCGAGCAGCAGGCCGAGCCCGCAGGACGAGCACACGCGCGCGTTGGGAGGCGGTGGACCGCCGTGCGGGAGAAGGCGCGGCGCAATGGCCGCAGAACCAGACCCACGGGACATTGTGGGCCAGGCCGCCCTCGACGAGTTTGAGTGAAGGTCGCGCGATCAACTGGGTCCTTGACGGTAAGTGTCCCCTGGCCTCTGGTCAGCCTCCCTGGGGCCGGGGAGTCTAGGTGAGGAGGTCCTACGGCGCAAGAAACGTTGACCATCCCGGCCGGGGCGTTGGCGGCGGTCGTGCGGGGTCTGAGCGGGGGGCAAAATCGGGTGCCTGGCGACCGTCAATCGGCCGCTGGCGCCCGAAAGTGTCCGTAGCGACAGGGAATGACGATCAGTTCGAGAGTTGAGCGCTAGCTCGGCGCCGTTGGCCCGGCGCTCCAGCCTCGAGCGCCCGTCTCGGCAGATAGATGAGGCGGCCGAGAGGCCCAAGTAGACCATCCGGCCAGCCCGGATCGCCTGCCCCACGAGTCACCAGGGCCCCGCTGGGCGACGGCTCCGGCCGCCACCGGCAACAAACGGAGAGGGGGGGATTCGAACCCCCGAACGAGGTTAACCCCCGTTACGCGATTTCCAGTCGCGCCCGTTCAACCGCTCCGGCACCTCTCCGGGAGCAGGGTAAGACTAGCGCCGCGGCCACCACCGTTCCCCCGCGGCGCCGCGGCCCGCGCCCGCGGGCCCGCGGGCGCTCAGATCTGCCAGACCCGAGCGCAGGAGCGGCAGCTCGCGCCCGTCGGAGGTGAACCCGGTCACCGCGACCTCGTCGCCGCCGATCATGAAGTCCACGTGGACTGGCTCTGGTTGACGCGAGGCAGGTCGGCCGGATCGGCCACGCCGAGCTCGTAGCCCTGGCCGATGGCGATATGGCTGGCGGCGTTCTCGTCGATCAGGGTGTCGTAGAAGACCGTCCCCAACGGGCCGATCCGGCCCTCGCGGTCGACCAGAGCCACCTCGCCGAGCCGCGCCGCCCCGGGATCGTGCTCACTGACCGAGCGCAGCACCTCGGCGCCTTCGTCGGCCTCGATCGACACCGCCCGCCCTCCGGCGAAGCGGACCTTGAGCCCGGTCACCGTGGTGCCCGAGGTGAACAAGGGCTTGGTGGCGGTGACAGTGCCCTCGACGCGCTCGGGGTCAGGGGTGGTGAACACCTCCTCGGTGGGCAGGTTGGGGGCGTGCTCGATCCCGTCCACGGTGGTGAAGTGCGCCGCGAGCCAGCGCGAGCTCGGCAGCAGCCCGATGGTCAGGTCGGTCCCGGGCCCGTCGAAGTGCAGCCGGTCGAGCTGCAACCCGTCGAGCCGCTCGGCCGTGGCTGCCAGCGCGGCCAACCGCTCGCGCCACGCCGCCAGCGGGTCGGCCTCGTCCAGCCGGCACATGTGCGCCACCTCATCCCAGAGCCGATCGAACGCGTCGCTCGGATCCAGCCGCGGGTGGACGAGCGTCGCCCAGTCAACTGTGGGGCAGGGGACGGCCGTCCAGTTGGTCGTGCCCGCGTCGACCACCTGCATCGACTCGGCCAGTGACGGCAGCATGTCCCGGCCCAGCAGCGAGGGATCGATGCCCTCCAGGGCCCGCGGAGCCACCGGGCCGGTGAGGGCGACGCGGGCGCAGCGGTGTTCGCCCAAGGCCAGCGCGCGTTCACCCAGCCAGGGCGGGACGAAACCGAGCGTCTCGGGGTTGGCGTGCCGGGCCCGCGCGCGCTTGAAGTGGATGTCGAACACGCTCAGGTCGACGAACATCGCGCCCCGGGCATAGGCCTCCTCGGCGATCGCCCGGGCCAGCGGCTCCTTGCCCGGCTCGGAGGCGACGGCGAGGATCTGGCCCGGCTGCAGGTTGGCTCCGAAGCGGACCGCCAGCCGGGCCAGGGCCCGCAGGTACTCGGCCTGCGTCCGTTCAGCCTCGTCGATCATGCCGCCCCTCGTCTCTCTGTTCCGAGCTACGAGCTCAGGAGTATTCCTGGATTGAGCACGCCCGTTGGGTCGAGCTCACGCTTGACGGCCGACAGGACGCTGACCCCGAGCTCACCGATCTCCCCGGCTAGCCACGGCCGATGGTCTCGGCCGACGCCGTGGTGGTGGCTGATCGAGCCGCCGGCGGCCAGGATCGCCTGCATGACAGACGTCTTCGCCGTGCGCCATTGCGCGATCGGATCCGGCCTCTGCGCGCAGGCGACGGTGAAGTAGAGCGAGGCACCATCGGCATATACGTGCGAGACGTGGCACAGGATCACGGGCGAGGTGCCCTGCGCGGTGAGGGACTCGTGCAGCGCATTCTGCACAGCTTCGTAGAGCTCTGGTAGTCCCGGACCAGAAGGTCGCGGTCTCCAGGGTCTCGACCAGCGCTCCGGCGTCGAGCAGCGCGTCGCGCAGGTAGGGCCCATGAAAGCGCCCCCGGCTCCAGTCCTCGCCCGCCTCCGGGGCCGGGGTGGCTCCGGCTCGGGTAAGGGCCGTCGCCGCCTCGCGCGCGCGAGTCAGCCACCTCGCCCGCCCCGCCCTCGAACCCGACGATGGCCAGGCAGCCGCCCTCGCCGCCGGCGCCGAGATGCTCGGGACGGGCCAGGCCGATCGCCGTCTCCGCCTCGTCGGACAGTCGCAGCACGGTGGCCCGGGGGCCGTCCTGGGCCAGCCGGCGCAGGGCGGCGGTGCCCTGCGGCGAAGCTGGGAAAGCGCCAGCCCTCGTAGCGGCGCACGGCCGGAGCGGGGCGCACCCGGACGGAGAGCTCGGTGATCACCCCGAGCGCCCCCTCGCAGCCCAGGACGAGCTGGCGCAGATCGGGCCCGGCCGCCGACTTGCGGCGCCCGCCCCAGAGCCAAGCGTCCCGGCCGGTGTGGCCACGCGTCAGCGCCGCTACCAGCTCGTCGAAGCGCCCGTACCCGGCCGAGGCCTGGCCGCTGGAGCGCGCGGCCGCGAAGCCGCCCAGAGTGGCGTACTCGAATGACTGGGGGAAGTGCCCGATCGTGTAGCCGTGCGCACCCAGCAGCGCCTCGGCCTCGGGGCCGCGCAGGCCCGGCTCGAGCCGGGCCAGGCGCGACTCCTCGTCCAGCGCGAGGAGCCGATCCAACCGCTTGAGGTCGAGGGCGACGACGCCGGCGAACCGCTCCGCCTCGGGGCTGAGGCCGCCGACGACCGTCGTTCCGCCGCCGAACGGCACCACCGCTATCCGGGCCTCGGGCGCACCGAGCCACGATCTCGAGGATCTCCTCATGCGAGCCCGGCTCGAGAACCAGGTCGGGGGCGGGCAGCGGGTGCCCGGCGCGGAGCGCGAGCAGGTCGAGGGTCGATTTGCCCAGCGCGTGGCGGACGCGGGTCTCGTGGTCATCGCGGGCATGACCGGTTCCGACCAGCGCGGTCAGCTCCGCGCCGAGCCCGCGATCCAGGCGGATCGGCTCCAGCTCGACCGCGCCAATCGTGGCCGGCGCCGGGGTGGCCTCCCTGACCCCGAGGCCGTCGCGCAGCAGGTCACGCACGGCCTCGGGAAGGGCCACCGCCTCGGCGGGGTCGCCCCAGCCCGACCAGGACAGCTCGCTGCGCTCATCGGGCATCGGCGGACCGTATCCGCTCGACGCCGGCTCGTGGCCCTCCCCGACCAGGTCAGGTGCCGCCGCGCCACTCCGGCACGGCGAGGGCGATCAGCCGCAGCCGCTTCTCGGTCAGGGCGGCGATCTCGCTCGTGCTCATCGGGCGGGCCCTCGATCTGAAGCGCACTGGCCGGCGATTCGAGCATCGCGTCGATGGCCGCGATCATCGTGTCCACGAACAGGCCGGCCAGCATCTGCAGGTCGGCGGTGGTCCAGTCGCGCAGGACCGGGAACCGGGCCAGGTCGGTGGCCAGCTCGGAGGCGAACAGGCGGATCTCATTGCGGATCGTATGGCGCAGCACGACGTTGGCCGAGGAGCGGGCGCCGGCGATGAAGGCGAAGTGCCGCCGGTGCTCACGCACGTGAGCGACGAGGATCTCCACCGAGCTGGCGATCATCCGCTTCGGGCGGGATCCCGCCCTCGCGGGCCTCGCGGAGCATGGCCCGCAGCGTCCGGACCGACTCCTCGACCAGGGCCAGGGCCAGCTCATCCATGCTGGCGAAGTGGCGGTAGAACGCGGCGGGCACGACCCCGGCCGCGCGGGCCACCCGGCGCAGGCTGAGCTGATCGAAGCCGATCCCGTTCTCGAGCTGGTCGAGCGCGGCGTCGAGCAGCGCCTGCCGGGTGTGCTGGCGGCGCTCGGACTGGGAGCGTCGCGCGACCGGCGGGTGGTGCGAGCCCGCGCTCCGCTTGGAGTGGTGCGGACGCGAGAACTATGTGTACGTCTGTTCACCATCCATCGTGTGCTCCTGAGTCACAGAACCACCTTATCGCTTGACGTAACCCCTCGCTGCCATCAGCATACTTAGTGAACGGACGTACACTAAGTGAGAGGAAGAGATGTCCGCTGCTGCTGCCCCCGCCGTCCCCCGCCGACTCGGCGACCGTCTGCTGCGCTCGCTCGCTGGTGGACCTGCTGCTGGGTCCCCACGGGGTCGATCGCTACCTGGAGCTGGTCCGGCCGGGTCTGGTCGTCGGCGAGGCGCGGGCCGAGGTGATCGGGCGTCGAGCATCAGACCGCGCGCAGCGCCACGCTGAGGCTGCGTTGCAACCGGGCCTGGGCGGGTCACCGGGCCGGACAGTTCGTCCGCGCCGGGTTCGAGATCGACGGCGTCCGGCGCACCCGCACCTACTCCCCGGCCGACATCCGAGCACGGCCCGCGCGGCCAGCTCGAGCTGACCGTCACCGGCCATCCCGACGGCCTCGTCTCGGGTTACCTGAACGAAGCGCTCAAGCCCGGCGCGGTCGTCCACCTGGGCCCCGCCGAGGGGGATTTTGTGCTCCCGGCCGAGCGTCCCGAGCGCCTGCTGCTGCTCAGCGGCGGGAGCGGGATCACGCCGGTCATGAGCGATGCTCCGCACGCTGTGCGACGAGGGACACCGGGGCGAGATCGTCTTCGTGCACTACGCACGGCGGCCCGCGGATTGGCTCTACGCAAGCGAGGTCACGGGCCGCTGGCCCGCCAGCACCCGAACCTGAGCGTCGATTACCGGGCGACGCGGGGGCCGCAGGCCGAGCCGCGGCTGCAGCCGAGCCACCCTGGCCGGTGCCCTCGCCGCGCCGGCCGGGGCCACCGCCGCGGTGTGCGGCCCGCCGCCGCTGCTCGACGCGGCCCGGGCGGCGTGGGGCGAGCTCGGCGGCGACCCCGAGCGCCTGCTGGCCGAGACCTTCACCGCGCCCGCGGTGACCGTCGCCGGCGCCGGCCGCCGCGGGGACGCTGCGCTTCCTGCGCAGTGACCGCGCGGGTCGCAGATCGACGCCGGAACGCTGCTCGAGCAGGCCGAGGCGGCCGGGCTCTCGCCCGATTTTGGCTGCCGGATGGGGATCTGCCACACGTGCACCTGCCGCAAGGCGGCGGGGGCGGTGCGCAACCTGCGCACGGGCGAGGTCTCAAGCGAAGAGGACGAGGACATCCAGCTCTGCGTGTCGGTTCCCGCCGGGGACGTTGCGCTCGAGCTCTGACACACGACAACGGGAGGAAACCCATGGCAGAAATGAGAATGAGACTGAGACTCAATCTCACCGAGCGAGGAGATCGAGGCCCTCGGCGACGAGCTGGACGAGCTCCGCGGTCGTGTGATCATGGACCTCGGCGAGCGCGACGCCGACTACATCCGCCGCGTGATCAAGGCCCAGCGCGCACTGGAGGTCACCGGTCGCGGGCTGCTGTTCGCCGGCTTCCTGCCCCCGGCCTGGCTCGGCGGCACCGCCGCCCTGGCCCTGTCCAAGATCCTCGACAACATGGAGATCGGCCACAACGTGATGCACGGGCAGTACGACTGGATGAAGGAGCCGGCGCTGGACTCGAAGCGGTTTGAGTGGGACACGGCCTGCCCGGGCGACCAGTGGCGCCACTCCCACAACTACATGCACCACACCCACACCAACGTGCTCGGCCGCGACCGCGACATCGGCTACGGGATCCTGCGCATGTCCGAGGAGCAGCCCTGGCGCCGGCGCGATCTCGGCAACCCCGTATACGCAGCGCTGCTGGCCGCCTTCTTCCAGTGGGGCGTGGCCCTGCATGACCTCGAGATCGAACGGATCGAGGCCGGGGAGATCGAATGGGGGACAAGCGCGAGATCCTGGGGCCATCTGGCGCAAGGGGCGCCGGCAGGTGCTCAAGGACTACGTCCTGTTTCCGGCGCCTGGCCGGGCCCGGCGGCGCCGTTCGTGCTGGCCGGCAACGCGTGACCGCCAACCTGACCCGGAACCTGTGGTCATTCATGATCATCTTCTGCGGGCACTTCCCGGCCGGGGTGGAGGAGTTCTCCGAGGACGAGGTGCGAGACGAGACCCGCGGCGCCTGGTACCTGCGCCAGATGCTGGGTTCGGCCAACCTGACCGGCAGCAGGCTGTTCCACCTGCTCAGCGGAAACCTGTCCCATCAGATCGAGCACCATCTGTTCCCCGACATCCCCGCCCACCGCTACGCGGAGATCGCCACCGAGGTGCGGGCCATCTGCGAGCGCTACGGGCTGCCCTACAACACCGGGCCGCTGCACAAGCAGTTCGGCAGCGTGGTCAAGAAGATCTGCCGTCTGGCCCTGCCCGGTCGCGAGCCGGAGCCGGACCCCGAACGCGTCGCCGCTGTCCCGGCCGAGCCCGAGCTGGCTTTGGCCGCCTAACGGCGCGACTCGCCGGTTGCGTGGGAGATTTGCCTCGCCTGGCGGGGAAATCTCCCACTCGCCGCGGTGAGGCGAGTGCGCTGCCGCCGGATCCTTCAGCGTAGGCTTTCCCCGAACCGCGACCCCCGGGAGAGAGACATGCGCGAAGGCCTGATGATGGACGACTACCCGCTGTCCCTGACCGCGCTCGTGGAGCGAGCCGAGCAGCTCAGCCCCGAGCGCGAGGTGGTCTTCCGGCGTCCCGACGGCTCCGTGGGTCAGACCAGCTACGGCGACTGCGCCGCGCGGGCCCGCCGGCTCGCCGCGGCGCTCAAAGGACTCGGCGTCGAGCCGGGCGATCCGGTGGCCACGCTGCTCTGGAACCAGCCCGAGCATCTCGAGCTCTACTTCGCGCTGCCCTCGATGGGCGCGGTCCTGCACACCATCAACCCGCGCCTGCATCCCGACGAGCTGGGCTTCATCGCCGGTGACGCCGAGGACAAGGCGATCGTGGTCGACGAGTCGCTGCTCGAGGTGTTCGAGAGCTTCAAAGCCGGGCACGACTTCGAGTATGTGATCGTCGTCTCGCGCGGGGACCCGGTGCCCGAGGGCTACCTCGACTACGAGGCGCTGATCGCCGGCGCCGAGTCGATGCCGTGGCCGGCGGCTGATGAGCGCCAGGCCGCGGCCATGTGTTACACGTCGGGGACCACCGGCCGTCCCAAGGGCGTCGTCTACTCCCACCGGGCGCTGGTCCTGCACTCGCTGGTCGGCGCGCTACCCGATGTCAACGCGCTGTCGCGTGATGACGTGCTCCTCCCTGTGGTGCCGATGTTCCATGCCAACGCCTGGGGGCTGATCTTCACCGCGGCGCTGACCGGCGCCGGGCTGGTGCTGCCCGGGCCTAAGCTCGACGCGGTCAGCGTGCTCGATCTGCTGGCCGATGAGCGGGTCACGATCACCGCCGGCGTGCCCACGGTGTGGATGACGGTGCTCGAGGCGATCGAGGCCGAGCCCGACCGCTGGGATCTGAAGCCGCTGCGCCAGCTGTTGGTCGGCGGCTCGGCGGCGCCGCGCAGCATGATGGCCGGCTTCGATCGCCAGGGCCTGACCATCGTCCACGCCTGGGGCATGACCGAGACCTCTCCCCTGGGCAGCGTCTGCCGGCTGCCCCGCGAGCTCAGCGAGGCCTCCGAGGACGAGCAGCTCGATTACCGGACTCGGCAGGGCACGCCCATCGCCGTTCGTCGAGATCCGTGCCCGCAATGACGAGGGCGAGCTGATCCCGTGGGACGACGAGGCGATGGGCGAGCTCGAGGTCCGGGGTCCATGGGTGGCCCGCGCGTACCACCGCGGCCAGGGCAAGGAGAAGTTCACCGAGGACGGCTGGTTCCAGACCGGTGACGTGGTCAAGATCGATTCGCTGGGCAACCTGAAGATCTGCGACCGCTCCAAGGACCTGGTCAAGTCAGGCGGTGAGTGGATCTCATCGGTCGATCTCGAGAACCTGCTCATGGCCCATCCCGCCGTGGCCGAAGCGGCGGTGATCGCCATTCCCGACGAGCGCTGGGGCGAGCGGCCGCTGGCCGCGATCGTCCTGCGCGAGGGCTGTGAGGCCGGCCCCGACGAGCTTCGCGAACATCTGTCCACGCAGTACGCCAAGTGGCAGCTGCCCGAACGCTACGAGTTCGTCGACGAGATCCCGCGGACCGCCACCGGCAAGTTCAAGAAGACCACGTTGCGCGAGCAGTTCGTGGACGCCAAGGTCTGAGACCCGGGTCAGTGCCGCCGGCCGAAACCGGCCTTGCAGGACCGGTAGGCCTCGTAGGCGTTGATGCCGGCCGCGAACACGTGGTGGGTGCGGAGGTCGACCAGGACGCGGTGCCCGTGGTAGAGGCAGAAGATCTTCCCCGCGGTGCGCCGGCCGAGGATCCGGTTGGCGATGTGATGGGCGACGATCCCGCCGATGGCGTGGCCGGTGGCCCCGCAGCCCGAGACGGCCAGGGCGGGCACGCCGAGCACGATGACGGTGGCCATCACGGCGAGCATGCGCCGGGCGGATCGCATCATCGCCAGGGTAGCGCCGCTCAGCCGAGGCGCTGCTTCTGGACCTTGCCGAGCTCGTTGCGCGGCAGCGCCGCCCAGGAACTCCACCCGTCGCGGGCGCTTGTGGGGGGCGAGCTGGGCCGCGACGTGGTCGATCAGCTCCTCCGCACCGGGGTCCTGGCCGGCGCGCAGAACCACCCAGGCCACCACTCGCTCGCCCAGGTCCTCGTCGGGCTCGCCGGTCACGGCCGCGTCCTCGACCGCCGGGTGCTCGCGGAGCGCGGCCTCGATCTCTCCGGCGCCGATCTTGTAGCCGCCGCTCTTGATCAGATCGGTGGCCCGGCGCCCGACGATGCGGAGGTATCCGCGCGCGTCGCGCGTGGCCAAGTCACCGGTGCGAAACCAACCGTCGTGAAACGCCTCGGCGGTGGCCTGCGGCCGGCCCAGGTAGCCCAGGAACAGGTTCGGGCCCCGAACCTCGATCTCGCCCATCGTCTCCCCGTCCCGGACTTCGATCGGCGCGCCGGCCTCATCGACGAGCCGGAGCTCCACCCCGGCTAGTGGCTCCCCGACCGTGCCCGGCCCGGGCTCCGCGTCGGCCCGGACGGCGGTGTTCATCAGGGTCTCGGTCATGCCGTAGCGCTCCAGCACCGGCCGGCCCGCCAGCCGGGCCAGACGCTCGTGCTCGGCCACCGGCAGGGCGGCTGAGCCCGAGATGAGCAGCCTTGCCCCGGCCAGTGCGGCGGCCAGCTCCGGTGCGTCCTCGGCGGCCTCGGCCAGTCGCCGGTACATGGTCGGGACCCCGAAGACCATCGTCGCCCCGTCGCTCAGCGCCGACCCGATCGCCTCGGGCGAGAAGCGGCCCACGTGCACGGCGGTGCCGCCGCGCCGCACCGGTCCGAGGATGCCCACGACCAGTCCGTGGACGTGGAACAGGGGCAGGCCATGGGCGACCGTGTCCGCTGCCGTCCAGCCCCACGCATCGGCCAGTGCGTCGAGATTCGAGGCCAGGGCGCGCCGGGGCAGGACGGCGCCCTTGGGCGCTCCGGTCGTGCCCGACGTGTAGACGATCAGGGCGGCCGCCTCCGGGTCGGCCGGTTCGTCCGCGTCGTCCGGGTCGGCCGGGTCGGCCGGGTCGGCCGGGTCGGCCGGGTCGGCCGGTTTGGCCGGTTTGGCCGGGTCGGCCGGTTTGGCCGGGTCGCTCGGTGCAACCCGCGCGCCCGCGGGCCCCCCGCCGAGGTCGACCGCGACCGCCGGGCAGGAGGCGAAGGCGGCCGGGGCTTCGGCTCCCGACCGGAGCAGGAGCGCCCGCGGCTCGGCGTCGCCGAGGATATGGGTCAGCTCGCGCTCCCCCGAGCGCGGGTTCACCGGAACGACGGGAACCCCGGCCCGCAGCGCTCCGATCACGGCCACGCATGTCTCGAGGCACGGCTCGGCCAGGACCGCGACGCGTTCACGGCCCGCCACCGCGCGGGCCACGGTCGCCGTGGCCGCAGCCAGCTGCGTGTAACTGAGAGCGCGCTCAGGGAAGGCGATCGCGGTCCGCGCCGGCGGGTCATCCAGCGCCGGGAACAGGGCCGCCGTCGCCGAGCTCACGGGTTCCAGCGGAAGGTGACGGTCGCCCCGGCCGGCAGCGCGTAGCTGAAGGCCCGCCCGCGCCAGGCCACCGCGAAGCGCGAGGCGCTGGGCGCGTTGTTGTAGACGACCAGCACCCGGCTGCCGTCAGGGTTGCGGAAGGCCACGTCGTCGATCCCGGCCGTCGCCCAGTAGCCGGCGGGCTGCTGCTGGTAGGTGACGAAGGTGTTGGAGGCGATCCGCCAGGCGCCGGACTGAACGAAGCTCCCCACTTGCCCAAGCTCGTAGTAGTCGGGGTTGAAGGTCACCTGGTGGGTGCTCTCGTTGATCGTGACCAGGCCGCGGCAGTCGTGGCAGCCCGAGTTGGGCGGCTCGACCGGCCCCCCGGCCGGATCGGTGGCGATGTTCCACAGGTTGACCTCGCTGGCCCAGTTGCGCATGGCCCCGATGGCAATCTCCGACACCGCGTAGTGGGCGAGATTGGGGGCACACTCGGTGACGATCTGGTCAAGGCCGGGGGCCTTGGCGTGGAGGTCGTTCATCACCGTGGGGACGCCCCCGTAGCAGTGCCAGGCGATGCCGTCCAGGGCCGTGCGCGCAGCGCTGGCGGCCAGCGCCATCGGGTAGCTCGCGCCCGACCAGCTGACATCCGATCCGTAGACCTTGGGGGTGAGATGGGCGGCGGCCAGCGCCGGGGCCAGGTTCTGGGTGATCCACTGGGCCTCGTTGGGCTCGGGGAAGGACATGGCCGGGAAGGCCGAGGCGGCCCGGGGCTCGTTCTCCGGCGCGACCGCGTCGAGCGGCACGCCCTGGCCGGCGTAGGACTGCAGAACCTTGACGAAATAGGTGGCCAGGGTCTCGTAGTCGGCGCTGAGCAGCGTCCCTCGGTGTTGGAGGTCGCTCAGCTGGTCATTGGCCTTCATCCAGCCCGGAGGGCTCCATGGAACCGCGAAGGTCTCGGTGTGGGGCGCGAGGGAGAGCATCTGGCGCAGCAGGGGCAGGATGTAGCTCTGGTCATGGGCGGTCGAGAACTGGGTCAGTCCGGGGTCAGACTGGCCCGGGGGCAGATCGTCGTAGCTGTAGGGACGGCCGCCGACGGAGAAGTCAGTCCCGCCCATGGGGATCAGCGTGAAACCGAGGTGGATGCCCGACTTCGTGAACAGGTCGTCCATCAGCGCGGTTCGGGCCCCGGCACCGAGCTGAGTCTGAATCAGCCACGCCGAGGAGTCGGTCATGGCCGCGCCGACGCCCTTCACGCGCTGGTAGCGCACCCCGTCGTTGACGTGGATAACGGGAACGCGACCGGTCCGTGCGCTGGTGAACTGGGCATCGGACTGGGGCGCCATCCGCTTGACGAGATCTGACGTCGTCTCCACCACCTCGGCGTAGGCGCCGGGACCAACGCTCAGCCGCCAGCGACCGATCGCGCCGACCCATGCGCTCTGGTGCCAGCCCTCGTAGAGCCGTCCCCCGGGGCCGAGCCAGAGCAGGAACTGCTGGCCGTCGGCGCCGGCCGCGGCGCTCGGGGCCGCGGCCGCTCCCCAGCCGCGGTTGGCCGGGGACTGCCATTTCCCGTCGTAGTAAGCCTCGTAGAGATCGCCGCCCGGCCCGCGCCAGAACAGGTACTGGTGTTCGTTGCTCGGATTGACTGCCGCCGCCGGGGCCGAGCTGGCCCGACCCTGGGCGCCCCAGGCGTCGGTCCGGGTCAGGTCAACCGGCTGGCTCCAGGCCGTCGTGTGGCGGGACTCGAGCAGGTCACCGCCCGGCGCAGTCCAGAACACGTACTGATGTCCGTCGGCGGCCACCGCGGCAGTTGGCGCCGAGCTCGTCTTCCAGCCGCGGTTGGCCGGGCCGTGCCAGCGGCCGTTGTTCCAGGCCTCGCGAATGAGGCCATTCGGCCCGCGCCAGAACAGGTAGCGGTGGTCGTTGCCGGGATTGACGGCGAGGGCGGGCACGGAGGTCGTGCGGCCGGCAGACCCCCAGTGGCTCGAACGGGTCAGGTCCACGGGAGCCCCCCAGCGGCGGTCGAAGCTGGCCTCCATGATGTGCCCGTCCGCCCCGGCGAAGACGACGTACTGATGCCCCGCGGAGTTGATCGCGACACTGGGCGCGGAGGCCGCGGTCCACCCCCGGCTGACCGGCCCATGCCAGGTGCCGTTGTCCCACGCCTCCTCAATTCTCCCGCTCGTGGTGCGCCAGAAGGCGTACTGATAGTCGTTGGATGGGTTGACGGCGATCGCCGCCGAAGCCGGCGGCGGCGGAGCCGGGGGCGGTCGGCGCTTCTTCTCAGCCACAGCCCGGCCGGTTCGAAGCGAGCGGTTCGGGGCGCTGGTCGCCGTGGACACCAGGCTAAGCAGGGTCAGCGTCAGCAGCGCGAGGAAGGGCGTGAGACGTCGAGGATCGTTCATATGGACTGGCCGCATCCCTCCACTCTGCCCCGGAGGCGAACGCGGCTAGGGGCGAAAACACATGCCGAGGCGAGTCGTTTCGCCGCTCTCGCCCGCGAGCAGGATCGGATGCTACCGGCCGCTCCGGCTCCGACGCGTTGCCCGCTGCCCGTGGCGGCGAGCCGCCGGTCGGCCGGCGACGCGCGGCCCCGAGGCGAGTAGGGTGCAGCGTCAGTGCGGCGAGCCATGGCGAGACGGGTGATGACGACGCTGGTCGCGGTGACAGCCGCCGGGCTGCTCGGCGCGCCTGGTGCCCTGGCCGCCCCGACGCTGCCTTCGAGCGATCCGTTCTACAGCTACTCCGGTCCGCTCGGCGCCGTCGCCCCGGGCACCGTGCTCCGCCATCGTGCCGTCACGGTGGACGAGAACGGGAGCCCGACGCCGATGACCGCTACCCAGGTGCTCTACCGGACCACCGGCGAGCTCGGCCAGCCCACCGCCACCGTGGCCACGATCATCCGCTCGGCCACCGCGCCCCTGTCGACGAAGATCGTCTCCTATCAGACCGCGTATGACGCCCTCGGCTCCGAATGCGATCCGTCCTACACGCTGCAGGGCGGCAACTCGAGTTACTCCACCGCCCAGGACGAGGAGCAGATCATCATTGCCTACGTCGACGCGGGCTACACGGTGGTGGTACCCGACTACGAGGGCGAGGCGCTCGACTGGGCGGCGGGACAGGAATCGGGCTATGGGACGCTGGACGGCGTCCGGGCGGCCGAGAACCTGCTCGGCGCTCCCCAGGCCTCCACCCCGGTCGGGATGGTCGGCTACTCCGGGGGTTCGATCGCCACCGAGTTCGCCAGTGAGCTGGCCCCGAGCTACGCGCCCAAGCTCGACATCGTCGGGGACGCCGAGGGCGGGATCCCGGTTGACTTCTTCCACAACCTGGCCTACATCAACGGCAGCCAGGACTGGTCGGGCGTGATCCCGGCGGTGTTCGTCTCGCTGGCCCGGGCCTTCCAGGTCAACCTCGAGCAATACCTGTCGCCGTACGGCATGCAGGTGACGGGCCAGGTCAAGGATCAGTGCATCAACAACTTCCTCGGCGCCTATCCGGGCCTGACCTACCAGAAGCTGGCCGGACCCCAGTACCAGGACATCAGCAAGGTGGCCCCCGTGGTCAAGATCACCGACCACCTGATCATGAGCCGCACGGGCACGCCCAAGGGACCCCTGTTCATCGGCGTCGGCGACGCCGACGGGACCGGCGACGGGGTCATGATCACCAAGGACGACGAGGCCCTGGCCCACACCTATTGCCAGCGTGGGGTGTCAGTGCAGTTCAACGTCTACAACGGCGACGATCACACCCAGGCCGCGGTCCCGTTCGAGACCGGGGCGTTCAAGTTCCTGGGCCAGCGCCTGGCCGGGCAGACGGTCAGCGACGGCTGCGCCTCGATCGGAGCCGGTAATTCGCTCGCGCCGACGCCGATCCCGAGCTCCGGCCATCCGGGTCCGGGGACACACGCCAAGCCGAGGGTCCGCTACCGCGACCTGGGTCGCAAGCGGCATCTGCGCGGGGTGGCGATCACGCTGTCCACCAGCACCGGCAGCCTCCGCAAGCTGGTCGTGACGCTCCGGCGGGGCCGCCGGCTGATCACCCGCCTGCCGCTGGCTCGGCTGACCACCCGGCGCCGCCAACTCATCCTGCACGAGCACGGTCGCATGCTCCCCCGCGGGCGCTACGCGCTGAGGGTCACGCAGGGTCGCCGGACCCTGCTCCTGCGTACGCTCCGCGTCGGTTAGCTCGCCGGCGCGAACTTGGCCAGCTCGAGGCGCCCGAGCGTCCGCCGATGCACCTCATCGGGCCCGTCGGCCAGGCGCAGCGTGCGCTGCCAGGCGTACATACGGGCCAGCGGGAAGTCCGGCCCGACCCCCCCGCCACCGTGCACCTGGATGGCGCGGTCAATGACCCGCGCGGCCATGTTTGGGACCGCGATCTTGATCGCGGCGATCGCTCCCCGGGCCACACGGTTGTCAAACCGGTCGAGCAGCCAGGCGGCGTGCAGGGTCAGGAGCCGGGCCTGATCGATCTCGATCCGCGAGTCGGCCACCCATTCGCGGATCACGCCCTGCTCGGCCAGCGGCCGGCCGAACGGGGTGCGCGCGTGGGCCCGGCGGCACATCAGCTCGAGAGCGCGCTCGGCGGCTCCGATCGAGCGCATGCAGTGATGCATGCGACCCGGGCCGAGCCGGGCCTGGGCGATCGCGAACCCGCCGCCCTCCTCCCCGAGCACGTTTGACCGCGGGACGCGCGCGTCGTTGAAGCGCACCTCGCAGTGGCCCTCCTGGTCGTTGTAGCCGAATACCAGCAGGTCGCGCACGACTTCGACGCCGGGAGTGTCCATCGGGACCAGCACCATGCTCTGCTGCCGGTGGGGTGGGGCCCCGAGATCGGTCTTGCCCATCACGATCGAGACCTTGCAGCGGGGAGAAGCGGCACCTGAGATCCACCACTTGCGCCCGTTGATCACGTAGTCATCGCCATCGGAGTCGATCCGGCACTCGACGTTGGTGGCGTCCGAGCTGGCCACCGCAGGCTCGGTCATGGCAAAGCACGAACGAATCTCGCCTTCGAGCAGCGGGTGGAGCCAACGCTCCTTCTGCTCCGGGGTTCCGAACATGGTCAGGATCTCCATGTTCCCGGTGTCCGGGGCCGAGCAGTTCAGGGTCTCGGGAGCGATCGGGCTGCGGCCGGTCACCTCGGCCAGCGGGGCGTAGTCGAGGTTACTGAGCCCGCCGCCCCAGATCGTCTGGTGGGGAAGGAACAGGTTCCACAGCCCGCGCTGGCGGGCCTGCGCCTTCAGCTCCTCCATCACCGGCGGGTGGTGGTGAGGATCGCCCGACTCAGCGATCTGCTGCTCGTAGACCTCCTCGGCCGGAACCACGAGCTCGTCCATGAATTGGATCAGCTCCCGACGCAGCTCCTCGGCCTTTGGACTGAGCTCGAAATCCACGCCTACACCTCACTCATCGCTCGTACGCACGGACCGGGAGTCTCTCAATTCCCGCCGCGGTCGAGCTCGGCCACGAGAGCCACCTCAAGGTGCTGCGCGAGGCCGGGATCGTCGGCTCCGAGCGCGAGGGCCTGTGGGCCTACTACTACGTGAGGCAAGCTCGCTCCGGGGGCTCGTCACGGATTCACATTTGAGGGGAGCGGGTACGGGGAGCGATATGAGGAGGAGCCTGTGGCCGCGTCTCGCGGTGGCTGTGGTCGCGTTCGGTGGATTCGCGGTCCAGGCGGTGCCGGCGAGTGCGGCGAGCCCCGCGGGCGCGCCGTTTGGGCATGCCTGCACCACGCAACCCGACGGCGTGCGCTTCTGTCCGACCACGGACCTGGGACCCGGCCAGACCGCCGACGGCGTCCCGAGCTTTGACGGCGTCCCCCTCGACGTCGACGTTACGCTCCCACCGGCCAGCCGCGGACCGGGACCGTATCCCACGATCGTGATGCTGCACGGCTACGGTGATGACAAGACCGAGTTCGAGTCGACCACGCCCCAGGGTGACGGCTCGATCACCTATCACTACAACAATGACTACTTCGCTCAGCAGGGTTACGCGGTCCTCACCTACACCGCGCGAGGCTTCGGTCATTCCTGCGGCGGCGGTCCCACGGGCTACCACAGCGGTCCCTGCGGCCAGGGCTACATCCGTCTCGCCGATACCCGCTACGAGGCGCGTGACACTCAGTACCTGCTCGGCCTGTTGGCCGACGAGGGGTTCACCAAGCCCGGAGCGATCGCGGTCACCGGCATCTCATACGGCGGCGGCCAGAGCATGGAGCTGGCCTACCTGCGCAATCGCATCCGCCTCCCCGACGGATCGTTTGCCCCCTGGGTGAGCCCCGGCGGGATCCCGCTCTCCATCACCGCGGCGTGGCCACGGTGGCCATGGTCGGACCTCGTCGATGCCCTGGTCCCCAACGGACGTTTCCTCGATACGCAGGTGGCTCCGTTGCAGCAGAGCCTCAACCCCGTCGGGATCGAGATCCAGAGCTACGTCAGCGGGCTCTATGCCCTGGGGCAGAGCTCTGGCTACTACTGCGGTGGCGCGCCGGCCAGCGCACCATGCACCAACCCCGACGCCGATCTGACCGGCGACTATGCCCTGATCAACGCGGGTGAGCCGGCCTCGCCCGAGGCGATCGCCCGGCTGCAGGAGATCTACGCCCACCACCAGGCCTACGGCTTGCCCGGCACGCCCAGTCCACTCCTGATCGAGAACGGCTGGACCGACGACCTGTTCCCGCCCGAGCAGGCCCTGCGGATCTACAACGCGGTCCGCTCAGGCCATGGCGGGGCGACGGTCAACCTCCAGTTCGGTGACCTCGGCCACAGCCGGGGTTCCAACAAGCCCACGGTCAACCAGGCGTTCAATGACCAGGGGGCTGCGTTCCTGGCCTATTTCCTCAAGGCCGCGGGAAGCGCTCCTCCTCCGGGCAGAGTGACCGCCTACACCCTGACCTGTCCAGCCAGCACTCCCGATGGCGGCCCCTACACCGCACCGTCGTATTCGCACCTGGCGCGGGGGCGGCTCACCCTCGGGTCACCCGCCACTCAGACCCTGACCGCGACCGGCGATCCGTACACGAGTGAGCAGTTCGATCCCATCGCCGGCACCACCGATGCCTGCAAGACGATCACCCCGCAGAACGCGCCCGGGACCGCCACCTACACCCGGACCAGCCCCGGCTTCACGATGCTCGGCCTGCCCACCGTGACCGCAACGATCAACACCATCGGTGACTACGGAGAGCTCGACTCGATGCTCTTCGACGTGGCGCCGAACGGAACCGAGCGGCTGATTTCGCGTGGCGCCTACCGGCTGACCGACAACCAGAGCGGCACCGTCACCTTCCAGCTGCACGGCAACGGCTACTTCTTCCCCGCCGGCGATCAGGTGAAGCTCGAGCTCCTCGGCCGCGACGCGCCCTACCTGCGCGCCAGCAACGACGGCGCATTCACCGTCAGCATCTCGAACCTAACCGCCACGCTTCCGACCCGGTAGCTCCCGCAATCGGCGGCAAGAGTGGGTGCCTGTCTAGAGCGAGACGCGCTGCGGTCGACGACGAGGTGGGTCACCAGGGGGAAGTTGTGAGGAAAGCGGAGGGCGGCGTGGGCTACTCGTCTGCTGGCCGCATGCTGGCGCGGATGTCTTTCATTCGCCTGTAGAGCCGGAGTGAATGATCAAGGCTCTCAGTGAACCCGTGCCGGCGGTAGAACCCGGCGGCCGGCTCGTTGAGCGCGTCGACAACCACCAGTCGGGCGCCGACGGATTCCCCTGCCAGGACGGCCATCCGCAGAGCGTCGGCGAGCAGTCGCGTGCCGAGTCCAGCGCCCTGCTCACGCTTGTCGACGGCCAGCCGGGCGATCAACACCATGCCGACCCTGGTGGGTGTGAGGCCGAGCGTGGAACACGATACGGCCTTGCCTGAGTGGGATCGCACTGCGCGTTGGTGTTGGCGTCATTGGCGAATCGGCGCGAGCGGATTACTCGGTTTCGCGTGCTTCGTCTCCTGGCCATGACCCGGTTAGCCGGGTGAAGGCGTGTCGCGAGCCGTGGTCGACGAATCCTTTGATGACGGAGAACAGCGCTCCCTCGGTGGCTCGGGCGAGCGCGAGCTTGCCGAGGTGGATCTCGCGATGCTCAGGTTGGGGAGGCTCCTGGTCATCGATTACGCCCCAGATCAGGCCGAATAGCTTCTTCCCGATCAATCCCGCCAGCCGGCCCCGCCAACGCTAACCGGGAGAAAGGCGACTTTACCCATGGCTTACCTCGACTCTCGCTCGGTCCAGGGCTCGCACCGATCGCGCTCCATAACGGACCGGCAGGAACTCGGGTCATGTCGTTTTCTGCTTCTTGGGCGCACTGCGCGCGTCTAGTTGCAGCTCGCGCTCGGCCCCCGGCGTTCCGGCCTGGAGCTCGCGGCTGCGCTCGCGCTCGGCGTTGAGCTCCATGCCGAGAAGCAGCGCGGTGTTGGTCAGCCACATCCAGACCAGGAAGATGACCACGCCGCCCAGGGCGCCGTAGGTCTTGTTATAGGAGCCGAAGTTGGCCGCGTAGAACGCGAACAGCGCGGAGGCGATGATCCACACGACGACTGCGAACAGGGCGCCGGGTGTCACCCATCGAAAGCCCGCCAGCCTCACGTTCGGCGCCGCGTAGAACAGCACCGCGAACATGATGATCACGACGATCAGCAGCACGGGCCACTTGGCGATGTCCCAGATGTTGACGGCGGTCGAACCAACGCCGAGAGGCCCGGCCACAGCGGTGACGATTGGTCCCGTGAGCACGAGCGCGAGCGCCACCAGCACCAGCAAAACCAGCATCACGAGCGTGACCAGCATCTGCAACGGACGCAGCTTCCAGATCGGCCGGCCCTCGGGCGTCTCATAGATCACGTTTGAGGCTCGCATGAACGCGCCCACGTAGCTGGACGCCGACCACAGCGCCACGACGATCCCGACAATCCCCATGATTCCGGCGGTGCTCTTGTGCGAGGTGATCGACTGAATCGGCCCGGCGAACGTCTGTGCGGCCGAGCTCGGGCCGATCTTGGTCACGATCTGGGTGATCGTCGAGGTCGTGGACTTCGGGTCGCCGATCAGCCCGATCAAGCCCAGCAGCGCGATCAGCGCCGGAAACAAGGCCAGCAGCCCGTAGTAGGTCAGCGCCGCGGCCCAGTCACTCAGGTTGTCTTCGCTGAACTCGGTGACCGTCCGCCTCAGCGTCGCGAACAATGACGTGCCCTTGACCGTTCCGCCGGGGCGGTAGTCGTGGCGGCGCTGGCCGCCGTGGTCTTTGTTTTCCGAAGCGGAGCTGCTCATGGGCCGAGCTTTCCACCCGCGCCGCCGAGCAGCTCGCCCGGATCGACGCCGACACGCCCGAGCAGATCTTCGTGCCTCTCGGAGTCGCTCTTGTCGGGAAGCCGCTGGTCGGCCTGCTGGGCCTTGTCGGGATCGTCGTGGTCAGGCGCCTCGATCATCTCCGCCATGTCTCACCTCACCTCGGTGTCCCACTGGTTGGGACAGTTATTGTGCTTCTTACCGCCCCGGGGCGGGCTCTAAACGTATTTGTGACACAAAAGGTGGGGCAGACGGTACACGAGCGAGCCCGATGCGACTAATCCGTCTGGGCCACGGGTAGGCCATGATCCAGGAGATGGCTGAGGCCGCAGAAACGAACGACCAAGAGAAGGTTTCTCATCCGCAAGCGGGGTCGATGCGCCCCGACGCGCTCGCCAGCCGCCAGCGAATCCTCGAGGCCGCCACTGCATTGATGGGCGATCGACGGGTCACGATGAGCGAAATTGCCGCCGCAGCCGGCGTCGGGCGCTCGACGCTATATCGGCACTTCCCCACCCGCGGGACACTCGATCAGGCCCTTGAAGCGCTCCAAGCCGTCCCGGGCCCACCCGCACCTGGTGAGGCCCTGTCCCCTGGCTGGCAGGTGGCCACGATGCCGTTCCTCTCCCCCGGGCAGCTGGGGCGCGACCGCCCGCTCGGGCTCGAGGTCACGCGCGTCCTCGACGAGGTCCCGCCCCACTTGGTCCCCGACCAGCTCGTGGCCGAAGCCCGCCGCGCCGCCGGCGTCTCGGTCGCGCTGTATGTCGTCGATATCGACGGCTCGCACCTCCTGCGCCTTGCGGGCTCAGAGGAATTCCCCGCCCAGCTGGACGCGCCGCCCGCGATCGGACCGGAAATCGTGCCCGAAGGGCTACCTGAGTTCTACACGCGCCTGCGGCACGGGCTTCCCGGCTGCGTCGCCGAGCCGCTGTGGCTGCGCGGCCGCGTGCTTGGCCTTCTGCTGTGCGTCGGCACGCCCCTCGGCTCGCTCGAGGACATCGCCAAGCAGGGCGCGGCCGCGCTCGAGCTCGCCAACGACTACACCGACTTCATTGAAGCCGCTAGAAGACGGAAACGCACCACCGCTGCAGCAGAGATCCAACAGAACCTCTTCCCCCCGCGGATCGCACGGATCGCCGGCGCGCAGCTCGCAGGAGTGCTCCTACCCAGCTATGAGGTCGGCGGCGATTGGTTTGACTTCGTCGAGAACCGCGACGGCGCGTGGCTAGCGATCGCAGACTCCGCCGGCAAAGGCCCCACCGCCGCCGGTCTCGGCGCCAGCGCCCTCGGCGCACTACGCGCTGCGCGGCGCAGCGGCGAAGATCTCGAGCAGGCTTTGCTGAGCATGCACGAAACCGTGCGCCAGCTCGGCAACCCCGACTTCCACGTCACCGCCCTCGTCGCTCGCTGGCGTGCCGCCACCGCGACCCTCACTTGGGTCAACTGCGGCCACCCCCCTGCCTACCTCTTCAACACGGAGGGCGAGCTAACTGAACTCAAAGGACCAAGGCATCCAGCACTCGGATCTGGCCCGGTCAATCCCATCTACCGACCCACCGACCGCCAGCTGCATCCCGGCGAACGTCTCATCCTCCTCACCAACGGCATCACAGAGCGACAGATGGAGGACGGCGGAACATTCGGCGTAGCCGGCCTCCGAGGTGCGTTGGAGCGCGCCGATAATCCAACCGCTGCATCGACCGCGATGGCCATTCAACGGGCAGTCACCGATTGCTGGAGGGAACCGCTCGAGGATGACGGCACCGTAGTCGTGATGGCAGTCGAATAGGGCACGTGCAGCGATCAGGAGCCGCATGGCTGCGCAGGTACGACTTGTCCGATCCGCGTGTCCAAGCAGAAGCGCGGCAGGTGGATGCGACGTGCAATCGAGTCTGTGAGCAGGACCCGCCCCCCTCACCGGCTGTCCGACCTTCGTCGGCCGAACGCTCCCACTGACGACAATCAAGCAGTATCCCGTTCCGGCCCAGACTGCTCCTACCGCATTGCAAAGCGGGCGTCTGGTCCACCTGTATCGCTCGGGACGATCAGCACGAGCCAGCCGCGGCAGCTGAGCGATTCTTGCTTCGCCATCCGAATGCAGAAGAGCCGGCCCTACGCTCTGCTCCTGAGCACCGTGGAGCGGTGCGAGCCTTGGCTCGACCAATACGGCTGCCGTTGCCCGCCGCGCTGGTCGAGCTTGTGCTTCCCTGGCGAACGAGGTCTCTGCTGGCTTGGGCTGCAGGACACGCCGAGGCGCCAATTGCGGGCCGGTCGCGCGCGACCGGCGGCCGGCGCCAACGACTAAAACGGAGAGGGGGGGATTCGAACCCCCGATGGACGGAAACGCCCATACCGGTTTTCGAGACCGGCGCATTCAACCGCTCTGCCACCTCTCCAGGGGCGAGCCACAAGTTAGTGCAACCCGCTCGGCGGAGTCCGCGCCGTCTGGGGGGCCGGCCGAGGGGGTGCGGCCGCCTCAGAGCACAGTCCGGACGAGCAGGATCGCCACCACGATGGCCGTGGCGCCGGCGGCCACCGCGAGGATCCCGCCAAGCAGGCGCAGCCGGACGCCGGTCATCCGTTCGCCTCGTCCACGATGAGGGCGGTCAGGGGCGGCCCGCTCCGCGAGCTGACCGAGAACGACAGTCCCCACTTGCCGACCATGACCAGGGCCGGAGCGGTGCGCGTGTACAGGCCGGGCTGGGTCTCCTTGAGCTGGTACTCCTGTTGGGGCATCTGCATCTCCAGATGGTTGAAGGTCAGGGTGACGTCGGCGGCGCGCACCGGCTGACCGCCCCGTGTGATGCGAAGGGCGAATGAGTCGGGCGCCGCTGCCTTGTTGGGAGAGACGAGGACCTGGAGCACGTAGCCGTTGCGCCGCACCGTCTCGGCCACCCGACCCGGGCCGACCCGGGCGACGGCCGAGTTCTCCAGAGCGAAGGCCGGTGGCGGCGGGGCCAGGCTGGAGAGAACCGCCGCGGCGAACACGGCTCCGGCCACCACGATGACCTCACCGCTGACCAGGGTTCGCAACAGGCCGACCGCGGGCGTGGCCAGGTCGGGGCGCCGGCCCGCTGCGGCCAGACGAGGTTTGGTGCGCAGCAGGTTGCCCGAGGCGATCAACATCGCGCCGCCAAGCAAGCCGGTCTTGACCAGGATCGTCTGTCCGTAGCCGGTCTCCCATAGCGCGTTGACCGCGGGCATGTGATCGATGGCCTCACCGACTCCAGTCAACCCGACCAGCACCACCGAGACGAAGGCCACGTTGGAGAACCGAGGCACCACGAGCGCCAGCCCGGCCAGGCGCCGCTCGCGGCCGAGCGCGAACCACACCACCAGGATGCCGATCAGGCCGCCGAGCCAAACCGAGCCGGCACCCAGATGAAGCCAGTCGAATCCGAGCGTGAGCCCGCGCGGTGATGTCTGGGCGGCGTGGCCGGCCGTCCCCGGGATGATCAGCGTGGCCGCCGCCGCCAGTGCGGCGCCTGTGCCGGCCATGAGCTCCACGATCGAGCGCCGCTCGCGGTCCGGGCGATCCACGGCCAGGGCGATCCAGCCCGCGAGGCAGAACATGCCGAAGCACAGCTCCAGGTCCTCGATCGCCCGGCCGAACGCCGTGACCCGGAACAGCGGGATGAGCGCACCCAGGTCGAACACCGAGCGCAGCGAGTCATTGGCGGTGGAGAAGTCCAGGTACACCGGGATGGCGATCAGGCCCACCACCGAGGCGATCACGAAGGCCACGCTCAGGGCCCGGAGCCCCCGCGCGCCGACCGGACTTCGGCCGGCGCCACCGTCGGCGCCGCCATCACCGCCGCCGCCACCGCCCTCGGCGCGACGGTCACCACTGCCACCGCCCCCGCCGGCACCACGGTCACCGCCGCCGCCGGGCCCCTCCCGGCCGAGCGGCCGGGCGATGATCAGGCGGAGGGCGAGCAGGCCGATCGCCGCCATCACGGAGATGAACATCACCCACCGCGCCGTGAGGAGCTGCGGGGTGACCGCGGTGGCCGAGATGTTGGGGACGGTGAACTGCGGCGCGGGACCCGGGTTGGGCCCCACCGCGTAGGTGTAGGCGCCGGAGACCGGGTGGCCGTCGACTGAGATCGCCCGCCAGTAGATGAGGTACCAGCCCTCGGGCAGGTTGGGTCGCAGCGGCACGACCAGCGTGTCCGGATTGGCCGGCGAGCGCCTGACCGGACCGCTCGTTTCCTGGCGCCCGCTCGCGCTGGTCACCGAGATGATCGCGAATCGGGGCTCGACCGCCTCGTCGTAGGTCAGCTGGATGTTGTGGGGCGGGGTGTTCAGCACCACGCTGGCCGCGGGCACGGTCTTGACCAGATAGGCATGTGCCGAGGCCGCCGCCGGCAGGGCCAGGACCCCGGCCAGCCCAACCAGGGCGGCGGACAGCAGCCGCCGCTTCGCGACCGCGACGATCGACCTTCTACTCCGGCCCGTCATACCAGTGGCCGGTTCCGGGAGCCGCCGGAGATCAGTGCGAAGCCCCCGGCCAGCAGGCCGAGCGCACCGAGGACCAGGGCGATGATCGTGAGGACTGAGGTCCCCCCGCCGCCGAGTGAGCTGGCTACGTCGATCGTCGGAGCCGGGGCGGCCGAGGATTCAGGCCCCGACCAGTTCACGATCGAACCGTCCGAATAGGTTTGCTCGACCTGGAATGTGTAGGTCTTGGTCGAGGACGGCTGAGCCAGGAACTGGAACAGTGAATCCTCGCCCGTCGGGGTGTGACCGCCGGTCCAGGTCACCTTGGTAACAGTGGCGCCGTTGCCCGAGCCGGTCTGGGCGACCTGCATCTTCCACCCCGGCGGCGGGGGCGCGAACGAATCGATTCCGAAACCACTGGGGACCGTCATGACGACCCGCGAGGTGGTCAGGCCGGTCTTCTCGGTCGGTACGGCCAGGCTGTAGAGCTGGAGCTTGCCCGCCACCGAGACGGCGGGGGAGACACGGGCATGGGCCCCCGCGACGGCGGGGACTGCCAGGGCGAGGGCAGCCACCAGGGCGGTCGCGCACGCGGTGCGGGCCAGCGGTTGACTGGGCTTCACGGAGATGCTTCTCCTCAGGGTTGAAGGGCTCGGTCAGGCAAGCGCAGACGCGTCGTGGGCCCCGAACGGGCCCCGGCATCAGGCGCGGTGAGTCCTAGCGGGGAGGACCGCGCTCAGACCACCCGCCCGCCAGTGGCAGCGGGTGCGGCAGTACGACCGCGCCGACGCGGCGATGGGCCAGCGGGCGCGCGGACGGCCGGGCGGGGGTCGGGCCCCACCGCTCGGCCACCTCCTCCAGAACCCAGCGGGCGCCATGGAAGATGGCCGCCAGCACGAGACCAACGCAGGCGGCTGCGGGCACCGCCCACCACCCCCCGTAGCCGAAGATCCCGACCAGACCGGCTGGGTGGCCGCTGAGCCAGAGTCCCTCGAGCGTCTCCTGGGCCGCGTAGATCGCGACCAGGCACGCTGTGCTGAGGAGCCACAGTCCGGCCAGCGAAAGGGTGAAGCGGGAGGTGCTGCGTTGACCGGCCATCGCCCGTCCCAGAGCGCTCAAAAAGGCGCCGACACCCACCGCGACCAAGGCGACCGCCCACGGGATGACCGAGTGCAGGTAGGAATGGCCCTGCCGGGCCAGCTCCAGGCCCGCGCTGTTGCCGAAGGCCAGCAGGTAGCGCAGCTGGTGCACGGCCAGCGCTGCACCGGGAACCAGCGTCGCCCTGATCGCGGCGCGGCCCACCGTCCGACGATCAGCCGGGACGATCATCGCTGCACACGATACGCCCAGGCGGTGCTTCGCGCGGCGGGGAGCGCTACCGGCGAGAGGCGAAGAAGGCCCGCAGCAGATCGGCGCACTCCTCGGCCAGGAGCCCCGATTCGACCTGCGGGCGGTGGTTCAGCCGGGGTTCGGCCAGCACGTCCAGCACGCTCCCCGAGGCGCCTGCCTTCGGATCGGTGGTCCCGAACACGACGCGGGGCACCCGAGCCAGGACAACCGCACCGGCGCACATCGCGCAGGGTTCGAGGGTCACGTAGAGCACCGTGTCCAGCACGCGCCAGCTTTCCACGGCCCGGGCGGCCTCGCGGAGGGCGATCATCTCGGCGTGGGCAGTGGGGTCGGCGCGAAGCTCGCGTTCGTTGTGGCCGGCGCCAATCACCTCCCCGTCCTTGACCACAACGGCGCCCACCGGAATGTCATCATGGGCCAGCGCCCGCTCGGCCTCCCGTAGCGCGAGGCGCATGAAGTACTCGTCACGGGGAAAGAAGCGGGAGCTCACGAGCGAAAAAATGGGTCGATCGGGGTACCGTTGCAGCGGGGCAACTTCGGCCACGTCGATGATGTCTTATTCGCCGTCCGGACGCCGGCCGCGCGCGCTCCCGTCTGCAGTCTCTGCCATGCCCGCTCCCCGACCCCTCACCCGTCATCGAAGCTTCGCCGTCGCGGCGCTGGGGCTGGGGCTGTGTATGTCCGCCCTGCTGGTCGGCGCCGGCCCGGCGCGGGCCGCCCTCGGCTATGTGCCGCATGAGCTCCTGGTCGGCTACCAGGCGGGCCGGACCGCGGCCACCACGGCCGCGTTCGAGGCTGAGCTCGGGGTGCGCAGCCGGCCTGCTCCAGCTCCCCATTCAAGGGTGCTGCACCTGCGGCGCGGCGAGAGCGTGACCGCCGTGGCTCGCCGCCTGCGCAGGCAGCCCGGCGTGGTCTTCGCCGAGCCGAACTACATCGCTCATCAGGCCGGCGGGTTCTATCCCAATGACCGCGGGCGAACGGGAACTCCCGGGGGTTGGGCCCAGACGCAGTGGAACCTCCTCCCGGGCATGGGCGTGGACGCCCCCGACGCCTGGGCAAATCTGCTCGCCGACCACCGACCCGGTGGTCGTGGCGTCAAGGTGGCAATCCTCGACACGGGAGTCGCCTACCGCCGCTGGCGTCACTTCCGCCGCTCACCCGACTTCGGCAACACGCATTTCGTCTCACCCCATGACTTCGTGGCCAACAACCGCTATCCGCTTGACCGCAACGGCCACGGGACATTCGTCGCCGGGATGGTGGCTGAGTCGACCAACAACAAGATCGGCCTGACCGGCCTCGCCTATGGCGCGTCGATCATGCCCGTGCGGGTCCTCGACGCGAGCGGCCTGGGTGACGAGAACACGATCGCCCGGGGCATCCGCTATGCGGTCAGCCACGGTGCCCAGGTCATCAACCTGAGCCTCGAGTTCCTGCCCGACGAGGTGACCTCGTCCAACCAGATCCCGGAGCTCGTCTCGGCGGTCAACTTCGCCCACCGGCGGGGCGTGATCGTGGTCGCCTCGGCGGGCAACGACCAGGACACCCGGATCGCCTATCCGGCGCGAGCACGCAACGTGATAGCGGTCGGCGCCACCACCCGGGACCGGTGCCTGGCCGGCTACTCGAACGGCGGCGCCGGGCTTGACCTGGTCGCGCCGGGCGGCGGGACCGACGCACTGCTGCCGTCTGATCCCGACTGCTTCCCCGAGCGCTCGCTGCCCTCGATCTACCAGCTGACGCTGGTCGACCCCCCCCACTGGAGCCGCTTCGGCTATCCCGGGTACTACATCGGGACCTCGATGTCGGCCCCGGAGGTCGCCGCGACCGCGGCCCTGGTCATCGCCAGCCGAGTTCTGGGCGCTCACCCGACTCCCGGCCAGGTGCTGGTCCGGCTCGAGCAGACCGCGGTCCCCCTCGGCGGCGCTCACCCCAACCGGGAGTACGGATACGGGCTTCTGGACGCCGGCGCCGCCACGGCCCGGTAGCGGGACTTCCGGCGCCGCCACGGCCGGTTAGCGGGACCCCGCGGAGCGCGGTCAGGCTGCGGACCGCGATCAGGCGAGCCGGGTGATGGCGATGATCATCCCGGCGAGCACGAACACGACGATCAGGGTCTGGGTCCAGAAGAGGATTCGCGGCATCGATCTCAAGGTACTGATCGTCGCCGCCGGGGGGCCCGCAGCTCCGCGTGGCTCAGACCGTCGAGCAGGCCGACGGCGCGCGGTGCGGCGCCCGGCTCGATCAGGATCGCCCCGCCGGGCCAGTAGGGATGGGGCGCCTCGACGCTCCCGACCAGCAGCCGCTCGTACAGCCAAGAGCCGGTGTTGAGCAGGTGGGGGCCGTCGTCCGCGCTCCACGGAGCCGCGCGGTCACCCTTCATTGGCCCCAGGCGGTGAACGTGCCCGAATACGACCCGCTCGGCCTGAACCCCGGTTCGTCCAAGCACGGTTCGCAGGGCGGGCGCCGCCGCCCGGCGCATCTGGAGGTCCACGGCGGCGGCCGTGACCGAGGTGCGGCCGGCCTGCATCAGCACGCGCGGAACCGCCCCATGGACGACCTGTCCGGCTAGCCGGCTCGGGCCGTGTCGACTCGGCCGGCCGCTCAGGCGCGCCAGGCGGCGCATGTGCCGCTGCTCATAGAGCCAGGGACCGGCGTCCTCCGGGGGGTCCTCATCTCGGCTTGAGCTGAGCGGGAGCCCGATCGGGGAGTGAGGCACGAGCAGATCGTCCAGATAATGACCGTGGGTGGCGTAGGTGCTGCCGTCGAGCCACACCCCCGGATAGTGGACCCGCACCTTCGCCGGTGCGAGCCAGGACACGATTCGGGCCAGGTTTGGCGAGGCCCCGGGCGGGACCGAGGCATCGAGCTGGAGGTTCGGTCCCTGCCTCCCAGCCCAGTCGCGGACTAGCGGCCAGTCGTGATTGCCGGGGACAAGAAGCACCTCCTTGGCGGCGCCGAGACGGCCGCCCACAGCGCGGAGGACCGGCTCGGCGACGGCCAGTGAGCGCCTTGGGTCGCGGGTCACCAGCTCGGCCACATCGCCGAGAAGGACGAGCCGCTGCACCCCATCCAGGGCGGCGAGCAGCCGCTCGCGCGGGGCACGGCGGCGCAGTACGTCACGCTGGGCCCGGTTACCCAGGTGCAGGTCGGAGATGATCAGCGTCGGCACGCGAGCGCCTGGGCGAGCTCCTCGGCCTGATGGCCCATGACCAGCGGCTTGATCGCTCGCTCAAGCGGACGGGCCAGGAAGCCCACCGACCCCGGGTCGACGCCGAGCGAGTAGGTCACCCGGGTCCGCTGCGGGCCCAGCGGGACGAGCTCCCAGCCGCCCTCCATGCCGTCGAGATCGGCTGACTGCACCTGGGTGAAGCGCAGCCGCCGGGGCGGGTCGTACTGCACCCGCACCCGGACCCTGACCTTGCGCAGCTTGGCGTCGTTGACCGTTTCGCAGATGACGGCGCGACCCTGTTCATCGCGCTCGAGCACCTCGACCGACTCGAGCGTTCGCTGCCAGGCCGGCGCGTGCTCGATGTCCGCCACCAGCTCCCAGCAGCGTTCGATGGGGTAGTCGACTTCGCCGCTGCAGGATCCGCGGATCATGCTCACGGGCGACCAACCCTGGTCCGCAGGAAGCTGCTCGCGCCGTCGCTGCCGACCGCGGTCACGCCGAGGCCGACCGACCGGCGGCGCTGGCCGGACGCAGCGCCGATGGCCTGTGACCCGAGTGTCACCCGTACGCGCACGTAGCCGCCCCGCAGGGCCACGACCAGGCGACCGCCCGCGAGGTGGGCGATGAAGGGCACCCGCCGGCCGGAGGCGCTGACGGCGACCGAGCGTGCCGAGCGGAGCCCGAGCCCGCCGGACAGGGAGACGATTAGGCGGCGCAGTCGCGGCGCATCCCGTGAGGCGGCGACGGTGAAGGCCAGGACCGGACGCCCCTGGGCCAACTGGGTGAGCGCGGCGCCCAGCAGATGCGTGGCGCCGGCGATCGTCCAGTCAAAGCGCGCGCGGGCCTGCGCCCCGTCTGCGTCGCGCGCCGTAACCGTGACCGCGTAACGCCCGAGATCGCGTGGGCTCCCGCTGATCCGCCCCGTCGCGGCTTGGAAGCCCAGCCCGGGCGGAAGACCCCGCACCTGCACGGTGAGCCCGCCGGGAACGTCACTGGCACCCACACGCAGTCCGGAGATCCGGGCCAGGCGAGCCGAGCGCTGGGCGGCGAGGGGCCGGAGGCGCAGGGCCGACCCGCACAGGGCGGGGAGCAGAGCCGAGGCGTTGGGCGTACCCAGGCCGCTGGCCTCGTCGTAGCCCGGAGTGGCACTGAACTGGCCGCCGTTTAGGCCGGTGAAGTCATTGCTGCCGCTTCGCACGTCATTGAAGGCCGCGGCGTAGTCCGAACCGGCGGCCCGGTAGAGCGCGGGGAGGGCCAGGCCGAGCGGAGCGCCAGCACACTTCGGGCTGGCGTCGGCCAGCGCCATCAAGGCCGCCCACACCGGAGCGGCGGCGCTGGTCCCGCCGATGGCCTGCCAACCCTGGGTCTCGCCCGGGGCGTGGCCGGCGCCGTTCCAGTAGATCTCATATCCGGTCGCGGGGTCCGCGTCGGCGGCGACGTCGGGCACCTCGCGGCAGTAGCCCCCGGGATGCCCGCACTTCGCGCCATTGGGTCCCGACCTCCGCACCTCCAGGGAGCTCGCCGCGTTCCCCTGGGCCAGAGGCATCGGCCAGAAGCTGGACACGCCGCCCCCCGCGGCGCCCGGTGAGAGCAGCGCCAGCGGCGTGCCGCCGCTGTTCCAGACCCGCTCAGCCGGGCGGGGCCCGAGCGAGCTGAGCGTCGTCCCGCCGACCCCGGCGACGAACGGCTGACTGGCCGGGTCATCGACGGCCAGCTGCGGCTGCGGCACTGAGCTGTCGAGCTCGCAGTCCTCCGAGCCGCTGTCGCCGGCAGCGGCCACCACCGTCTGGCCCTGCACCGCGGCCTGCTCGAACAGGGTGTTCTCGGCCGCCGCGTTGCCCTGGCCCAGGGCGGCCTCGCACTCGCCCCAGGAGACGCTGACGACCTGCGCTCGATCCTGGTTGACGATCGCACTGAACGTGTCGTAGGGCCCTGAGCCCGGCGCGCCGGAGTTGGAGTTCGGGCCCTGGTAAACGAGCAAGTGCGCCCTCGGCGCGTAACCGATCACGTTCTCGATGTCGAGCGCCGCCTCACCGCTGCCCTCGCCCGATCCCGCACCGCCGTCGACGGGAACGAAGCTGATCGGGGTGTCGATTCCGTAACACGACTGGAAGGCGGCCAGGTCGGACGGGGCTACCGGCTCGAGCTCATACACGGCAATCGTGACGCCGGCCCCGAGATCGCGACCGCGGTAGATGCCGCTCAAGCCGTAGGCCGAGGCGATCTGATCCGCCGTATAGGCGCCGGCCGCGACGGCCGCGTTACGGGCCGCGGCGCACGGGCTCGGGCCACCGGTCGCGACGTGGCCCTGGTGGGCCGCCAGCCCGGCGGTGGTGCGGGCGCCCGGGCGGACCAGCAGCGGCCGGGGGCCTGAGCCTCCGCCCAGGCCCTCGATGGTCTGCACCCCAGCCCCGGCTCCCGGGAGCCACTGCCGTCCGAGCGCAGCCAGCGAGGCCCGCGCCGGATGGCCGGACGCCGAGACCACGATCGAGAGATGGTTGGCACTGAGTGCGCCCGGCTGAAGACCGCGGGCTCGCAGCGCGCGCCGGACGGCGCTGATCTGGCCCGGGCTGGCTCCGAAGCGGCGGCCGAACTGGGCCGGCGTCAGGTAGCGGCGAAACAGGGCCGAGCCCGGGTCGGACACCGCCGCGGCGTAGGCGCGCAGGGCATCCGGACGCCGGGGCTCCAGCACGACGGTCAGGTGCCCGGCGCGAGCGGTTGCCGCGCCCGGAGCCAGCGCGAGCCCGGCCACCGCGGCGACCATGAGCCGCCGCGCGATCCGCGAGCGCCTCACCATCCCGCCGACGCTAATCAAGCTCGAGCGCCTGGAGTGCCGACAGGAACGCCTCGGAGTAGGACGGGAACTGGGCCACGGTGTCGATCAACACCTCGTAGGGCACCTCGGCCCGGATGGCCAGCACGGCCTGATGGATCCACTCGCTGGCCAGCGGCGAGACGGCCCAGGCACCGACCAGCACGCGCCGACGCCGGTCGAGAATCACCCCGAGCTCGCCGCGGGGTTCCTGCTCGTAGGTGGAGGGCCGCGCGATCGACTCGGCCAGCTTGACCCTGGCGCTGGCCACCTCGAGTCCCTGCTCCTCGGCCTGGGGCACGGTCAGCCCAACCGCGGCCACCTCGGGGTCGGTGAAGATGACCCGCGGGATCGCCCGGTAGTCGGCCCGGACCGGAGCCCGGTGCATGTCGGCCATGGCCACTCGGGCCTGGTACTTGGCCAGGTGGGTGAAGAGCATGACCCCGGTGCAGTCACCGGCGGCCCAGACCCCGTCGCTAACCCGGCAGTGCTCATCGATCGGGATGCCGTGCTCGCCGGGCGCGACCCCGATCGTCTCGAGGCCGATGTCCTGGCTGCGCGGGCGCCGGCCGATGGCCACGATCAGCTCCTCTCCGCGAAGCTCCTCGCCGCTCCCCAGCCTGACCACACGCTGATCGCCGTCGCGGCCGACCGACTGCGCGTTGGCGCCGAGGTGAACGTCGATTCCGGCGTCCTCGAGGGCCTCGGTGAGGAGCGCACAGACGCGCTCCTCCTCGCGCGGGACCAGCCGCGGAGCACCCTGGACGATCGACACCCGGGTGCCGAAACGATGCAGGAACTGGGCCAGCTCAACCCCCACCGGCCCACCGCCGACGATCACCGCGCTGCCCGGGATCTCCTGGAGCGCCGTGGCCTCGCGGTTGGTCCAGTAGCCGGCCTCCTCGAGCCCAGCGAGCGGCGGGATCACGGCGTCTGACCCGGTGCTGATGAGGATCTGGTCGGCAGTGAATGCGGTTCCGTCGACCTCCAGCCGCCCCGGACCGGCCAGCCGCCCGATGCCCTTTACCACCTTGACCCCGCGCTCCTGGTAGCCCTTGACGCGACTCGAGTCATCTCCGGCCGAGGTCATGTAATCGCGGTAGCGAGCCAGCTCGGGCCAGTCCAGCGCAGCCGCGGCGGTGCCCGCCGCGCGTTCGGATTCGCCGCGCACCTCGGCCGGGCGGAGCAGCGTCTTGGTCGGGATGCAGGCCCAGTTAGAGCATTCGCCGCCGATCAGCTCGCGCTCGATGAGAAGGACCTTCCGCCCGGCGATGACCAGCGCGCCCGCGGCGTGCTCCCCGGCCGGACCGGCGCCCAGGATCGCCACGTCGAAGTGCTCGGCCATCGGTAGGGCAGCCTACTGGTCGGCGTGCTCGGCCACGCGACGTTCCAGGCGCTCGCGCAGCGCCGGCCAGTCGTCGTCGATGACCGAGAAGTAGGCGGAGTCGCGGGGCTTGCCGTCCCGGACGACCATGTGCTTGCGGAGCACGCCCTCGAACACGGCGCCGAGGGCGACCAGCGCACCCCGCGAGCGCGCGTTGCGGGCGTCGGTCTTGAATTCCACGCGGCGCAGGCCGGCTTGCTCGAACGCCTGCCCCAGCAGCAGCAGCTTGGCATCGACGTTGATCCCGGTCGACCAGGAGGAGCGGCGGATCCACGTCCAGCCGATCTCCGCGCGCAGGTGCTCGAAGCGCAGTTCCAGGAACCGGGTCGAGCCGACGATCGCATCCGTGCGGGCGTCGCGGATCGTGAACGGAATCTCGCGCTCGCTCCGTGCGGAGGCCAGCGTGGTCTCGAGCCAGGCCCGCAGGGCTTGTGGCGAGGTCATATCCACCGGCATCCAGGCGAACATGTCCGGATCCTCGGCCGCGGCGAGCAGCCCCGGCTCATGCTCGAGGGACAGCGGCTCGACGATGGCCAGCCGCCCGGCGAGGCGCGTGCGCAGATCGGCCGGTCTGGGCCGGGGGAGCCGGGTGCTCACGGCGGCGACGATAACCGACCGCCGCTGCCGCAGTTCGCGTTATTTCAATCATCGGGGCGCGACCACCTAGTCTGCGCCGCGATGAGCTTGCTCGAGGCCCTGGCCATCTTCGCCGCCGGCATCGTGGCCGGGACGATCAACACCGTGGTGGGCAGCGGCACCCTGTTCACGTTCCCGGTGCTGCTCGGGTTCGGCTACGCGCCGGTGGTGGCCAACGTCTCCAACACGGTCGGTCTGGTCCCCGGCTCAGCCACAGGCGCGCTCGGCTACCGGCGCGAGCTGGCCGGCCAGCGCCGGCGGGTGCTCGCCCTCGCCATGGCCTCGCTCAGCGGCGGCATCCTCGGCGCGGTGCTGCTGCTGAGCCTGCCCGCCTCCGCCTTCAAGGCGATCGTGCCGGTGTTCATCGTCATTGCCCTGGCCCTGATCGTGCTTCAGCCACGGCTGTCGGGCTGGCTAAATGCGCGCCGGCCCCAGGGCCGCGAGCTGCCCGGGCCACTGGCCACGCTGGGCGTGTTCGCCGGAGGCATCTACGGCGGCTATTTCGGTGCCGCCCAGGGGATACTCGTGCTGGCCATCCTGACGCTGTCGCTGGACGATGAGCTCCAGCGGCTTAACGCGGTCAAGGTCGTGCTGACCGGGCTGGTCAACCTGGTTTCGGGGCTGGTCTTCGTGTTCGCCGCCCATGTGGCCTGGGCGCCGGCCGGACTGATCGCCGCCGGCTCGATGCTGGGCGGCGTGCTCGGCGCTCGGGTCGGCCGGCGCCTGCCGCCCGCCGTGCTCCGGGGCGTGATCGTCGTGGTCGGCGTGGTGGCGATCATCCGCCTGCTGGCCTGAGCGCCCCGCTGTCCGCTCCGTAGGGCCAGGTTGAGTGCGCGATTATGCGATATGCGCATAAAAGCGAACTCGGCAACCCGCGGGCTGTCCACGGGGCAGGCCGCGGGCGTCCATGGGCGGGTTCACGGGCTCGCCGGTCGGGCCACGGGGGCCGGGTCGCCCCCGACTCCCGAGTCTCCGAACGCCCTGCGCTCAGTGCGAGAAGGTCCCCACCAGCCGCGCCTGCTCGATCACGTGGTCCTCGATCTTGGCCAGCAGCGCACGGCGGTCGAGCCCGGGCTCGAGCGCGACGTCGTCATCGAGCGCGTAGACCCAGAAGTAGTAGTGGTGGGTGCCGTGATCGGGCGGCGGAGCTGGGCCCATGTAGCCGGGCGAGCCCATCGTGTGGACCCCCTCGGTCACCGCGTCGCCGCCGCCCTCGGGCAGACCGGTGGCGTCGCCCGGGATCCCATAGGCCACCCAGTGGGTGAACCCGTCGACCAGTGGGGCATCCGGGTCGTGCACGACGACCGCGAACGCCTTGGTGCCATCGGGCACGCCGGTCCACTCGAGCGCCGGGGAGACATCCTCGGCGTCACCCGTGTGCTTGTCCGGGATCCGCTCGTGGTGCTTGAACGCGGGGCTGGTCAGCTTCAGGTCAGCAACGTTTAGTTCTTGAGGCATACCGTTGCCGTACCCGGCCCGGGTGCGCGCGAATCGTCGGGGCCGCGCGAATCCCCGCGTGCCCCGCGTGCCCCGCGTGCCGCGCGTGCCCCGCGTGCCCCGCGTGCCCCGCGGGCCCGCGGCCGCGCGGCCGCGCGGCCCCGCGGCCCCCGGGCGCCGCCGGACCAGCCCGGGGCGCAGGACCCCGGGGTGCGGCCGGATCAGGCCGGGCGCACGACCCGGGGGGCCTGGCGCCGGGTGGTCTCGCGGCCCGGCGGTTGGCTCGGGGCGGGGCGGGCGGCCAGCTCGGGAATCGGCAGCGCGATGGGCTCCGTGCCCCCCACGACGGCGGCCTGGCCGTGGTGGTCGATCTCGAGCGGCTCGCCGTCGACCAGGGAATAGCGGGCCTCCTCGTGGTCGACCTCGACGCAGAGGCTCCGCCCCCGGAACATGATGTGGAACTTCAGCCGGGTCAGCGCCGCGGGCAGGCGAGGGTGAAAGCTCAGCCGGCCGCCATGGTCGCGCATGCCGCCGAAGCCGCACACGGCGGCGAGCCACGTCCCGGCCACCGAGGCGATGTGGATCCCATCGGCGGTGTTGTGCTCGAGGTCACCCAGGTCCATCAGCGCCGCCTCGGCGAAATAGTCGTAGGCCAGGTCGAGGTGTCCGACCTCGGCCGCCATCACCGACTGGATGCAGGCCGACAGCGAGGAGTCGCGCACGGTCAGCGGCTCGTAATAGTCGAAGTTGCGCTGCCTTCTCCTCGGGCGTGAAGGCATCGCCGCAGGAGAACATGGCCAGGACCAGGTCGGCCTGCTTGACCACCTGCTTGCGGTACAGGTCGAAGTAGGGGAAGTGGAGCATCAGCGGATACTGCTCGGGCCCGGTGGCCTCGAAGTTCCAGCGCTGATGGGAGGTGAAGCGCTCGGCCTGGGGGTGGACCCCGAGGGTCTCGTCGTAGACCACGACCATGGCGCTGGCGGCGTCCCGCCAGCTGGCCAACTCCTCGTCATCGACCCCCAGGCCGCTCGGCCCTGTCGGGGTGACGCTCGGCCACGTCGGCCGCCGCCTGCAGGTTCCGCTGGGCCATCAGGTTCGTGTACACGTTGTTGTCGGCCACGGCGCTGTACTCGTCGGGGCCGGTGACCCCGTCGATCCGGAAGCGGCCCTGCGGGTCGTGATGGCCGAGCGAGCGCCACAGCCGCGCCGTCTCCACCAGCAGTTCGAGGCCGGTGTCGCGCTCGAAGGCCTGATCTCCGGTGGCAGCCAGGTACCGGCTGACCGCATTGGCGATGTCGGCGTTGATGTGGAACGCGCCCGGTGCCCGCCGGCCAGTAGCTCGAGCACTCCTCGCCCCGAATCGTCCGCCAGGGGAAGGCCGCGCCGCGCAGGCCCAGCGTGCCCGCCCGCGCGCGGGCGAGCTCGAGCGTGCTCTGGCGCCAGCGCAGCGCGTCCGCCGCGGCCACGCGGGGCGGTGTAGGTGAGCACGGAGAGCACGAACATCTCGGTGTCCCAGAACGTGTGTCCGTCGTAGCCCGGTCCGGTCAGGCCCTTGGCCGCGATCGCCCGCTGCTCGCCCCGGGCGCCCGCCTGCAGGGTGTGGAACAGGGCGAAGCGGATGCCTGCTGGAGCTCGGCGTCGCCCTCGAGCTCGACGTCTGAGCGCGCCCAGAAGTCGTCCAAGTAGGAGCGCTGCTCCGCGCACATCCCCTCCCAGCCGACATGGCGGGCACCGGCCGCGGCGGCGGCGACCTGGTCGCGCAGCGCGTCGGCCGAGCGCTGCCCAGACCAGCCGTAGGCCAGCAGCTTGACGATCCGCAGCGGGTTGCCGGGGGAGATATCGGCCGTGACCTGGAAGCGGGCCAGGTCGGGGAAGCCCTCGATCGTAGGTCTGGGTCGCCTCCGGACCGTCGCACCCAGTGGTCCATGGCCGCGGCCACGCGCAGGTCCGAGGACTTGGTCCGGTGAACCAGGATCGCCCGGTGCTCGTGGCAGCCGGACAGCTCGGCGACCAGGGGGGCGGACAGGGCCGCCGCCGCCCGCGGGTCCTCGCTCGCTCCGGCCCCGCCCTCGTTGGCCACCAGCAGCGACTGCAGGACGACCGGGAACTCGTCGTCGACCGGCTCGACCGTGTAGTCGATCAGGGCCACCGCCCGCTGGGTGAAGGAGACCAGGCGAGTGGTGGTCACCCGCACCCGCCGACCGGTCGGCGAGACCCACTCGACCTCGCGCCGCAGGGTCCCGGCCCGGAAGTCGAGGAAGCGCTGGTGCGAGACGACCGTGCCGTAGCGCAAGTCAAACGGCTCATCCTCGACCAAGAGGCTGATGAGCTTCCCGTTGGTCACGTTGACCACGGTCTGCCCGTCCTCCGGGTAGCCGTAGCCGGCCTCGGCGTAGGGCAGCGGGCGGGTCTCGAAGAAACCGCCCAGGTACGTGCCGGGCAGCCCGTAGGGCTCACCCTCGTCGAAGTTTCCTCGCAGTCCGAGGTGCCCGTTGGAGAGGGCGAACACCGATTCGGTCTCGGCCAGCGTGTCCAGGTGCAACTCGGTCTCGCGGATCCCCCAGGGCTCGACCGGGAAGGAGGGATGCTGGATCACTTGGGCTCGAGCAGCTCGTCGAGGTCCTTGACCACGACCCGGGCGCCATGCTCGCGCAGAGCGTCGGCCTGGCCGACCCGGTCGACCCCGACCACGTAGCCGAAGTTTCCGGCCCGCCCGGCCGCAACCCCGGCCAGCGCGTCCTCGAACACGCACGCTGCAGCGGCGCTCACGCCCACGGCGCGAGCGCCGGCCAGGAACGTGTCCGGGGCAGGCTTGCCCTTCAGATCCTGCTCGTCGATCGTCTTGCCGTCGATCCGAGCCTCGAACAGGTCCTCGATCCCGGCGGCGATGAGAACGTCCTGGCAGTTGGCGCTCGAGGAGACGACGGCACGACGCAGCCCGGCGTCGCGGGCCGCCTTCACGTACCGCACCGATCCGTCGTAGGCCTCGACGCCGTCGCGCTTGATGAGCTGCAGGACCAGATCGTTCTTGCGGTTGCCGATCCCGCAGATCGTCTCCTTCTCAGGCGAGTCATCGGGGCTCCCCTCGGGCAGCTCGATCCCCCGCGACTTCAGGAAGTTGCGGACACCGTCGTAGCGGGGCAGGCCGTCGACGTACTCGTCGTAGTCGGCGTGACCTTGTCGAACGGCTTGAAGTCCTCGCCGTCGCGCCCCCGCAGATACTCGTCGAAGGTCTGCTTCCACGCCTCGGCGTGAACCTTGGCCGTCTGGGTGAGCACGCCGTCGAGGTCAAACAGGCAGGCCGTGATGCCGTCGGGGAGTCCGAGCACGAACAAGAACCTACCGGGATCAGCTCGCCGCGATCAGCGCTGCCGCCAGCAGGCAGACGACGTGGAAGCTCTGGTCGACCATCAGCCGCAGGCTGGGCGCGGGCTCCGGCGGCGTGCTTGACCTCCCGCATCCAGACCCGCACGAAGTGCCCGTCGTCGACCAGCACATGGGGGATCGCGATCAGCAGCGCCACCCCGATCGGCGCCGATCACGCGACCGGTCGACGGCCACCCAGATCAGCGCCGGCACAAAGGCCAGCGTGTAGGTGACGGCGTGGCGGATCAGCGCTCGCCGCCCCTCGCGATCAGCCAGTCCGCTGCACCTTGGTCACCGCCTGCCATTCGGTCTGAAGGAGCAGGTCCCCGGTCAGATGGCAGACCAGGAACGCGACCAGGACGGCGGGCCAGGTCATGGCGCGGTGCTAGCCACCGCCGGGCCCAGAGCCCGGGCGCGCGTGAGCCAGGGAGCTGCGCCCAGGAGCTCGAAGGTGGCCGCGGCCTCCTCGCAGGTTGACGCCATGTCCTCGGCGCCGGCGGCGATCTCGGCCCACTGAAGTTGCGCCCGGGCGCGCTGAAACGGCGTCCCGAGCTCCCGGAACAGGTCGATCGCCCGGCGGAACCACGGACCGGCTTCCTCGAGGTGGCCGTGGTAGGCGGCCAGACGTCCGCGCGCCCGCGCCGCCTCGGCGTCGAGCAGCGGAATCAGCTGCACCGGCGCCAGGTCCCCAACGCGGGCCAGGAGCTCCTCCACGACCTCGGGGGCATCGGCGGCGAAGGCCGTCTCGATCGCCTCGGCGAACTCGAGCGGCAGATGCGACTCGCTGGAGCTGATCGCCGCCAGGCAGGCCTCGCGAGCCTCGCTCAGCGCGCCGGCCGGATCGCCCAGCTCGCGGCGGATCATCGCCCGGGCCGCCTTCGCCATCACATCCTGCTCGAACCAGCCCGTGGTCAGATCGAGCGAGGGCGCGATCGCCTGCAGGGCTTCGCTCTCGCCGCGGAAGGCGTTGACGTAGGGGACCACGAGCAGAGCCGAAAACGCCCACTGGTCGTCGCTCTGCACGCGCACCCAGGCCGAGGCGGTGAGCATCTCGTCCCAGTCCCCCTTGAAGAGCTGGACCAGCAGTCCTTGGGCCACCAGCCAGCGTTCCCCCCGCCGGTCCCCGCGGCGCCGGGCCAGCGCCAGCCCGTCCCCGAGGCAGGCCTGGGCTTCGGCGAAACGCGCCCCGGCCATCAGGTTCTCGGCCAGGTTGTAGTAGCCGCGGATGGCCTCCTCACCAAGCTCCTGGTCGACGGCGAGCTGGACGGCGTAGGTCAACAGCGCGGTCGCCTCCGCGGGCCGCGCCGCCTCGGCCAGGACGTTCGACTTGGTGGTGAGCGCGCTGACTATAAGCGCGCTCAGCCGCCTGCCCTCGGCGATCGGCAGCGCCGCGTCGGCCAGCTCGAGCGCGTGGGCGTGATCGCCGCCGGCGAAGGCGACGCGGGCCCAGCTCGCCGCCACCTCGGCAAAGGCCTCGGAATCCTTGGTGCCCTCGAGGGCCGAATAGGCACGGGCCAGCCGCTGAGCGGCGGCGTCGGACTGCCCGACTTCGAGCAGGACGTAGCCGGCCCGGCTCTCCACGCGGGCCAGCTCGAGGGGCAGCTCAGCGGTCTCGAGGACGGCGGCGGCGGATTCCAGCAGCGTCAGGGCGTCGCCGGCGCTGCCGGTGGCGAAGGCGGCGCTCCCGGCCTCGCGCAGCAGGCGTCCTCGGTGTCCCGGATCGGTGGCCAGCTCGGCGGCGTGCTCGAAGTGACGGCGCGCCTCCGGCCCAAGGGCCAGTGAGATGGCCCGGCGGCCGGCCTCCTCCAGCGTGCGGCAGGCGGCCTCGCGGATCGCCGCGGCGTCCTCGGCCCCCGGGTCGGCCTCAACGGCGTCCAGGAAATGGCTGGCCAGGACCTCGGCGATGTCTCCGGCCTCCTCGCCCCAGCTCTGTTCCAAGTGGCGGGCCACAGCCAGGTGCTTGGTCTTGCGGTCCCGGCGCGACAGGGTGCCCAGCGCGACCGCGCGCAGGAGCCCTTGCAGGAATGAGTACTGACCCCGCTCGGCCGAGCGCTCGTCGTCGGTGTAGGCCAGGACCTGCTTGTCGACCAGCGCCGCGAGCAGCCGGCCGACTTCGGTCTCGCTGCGCTCGGACACCGCGATCAGGGCGGCGGGGGTGAACGATTGTCCGATGACCGCGGCGTCCTGGAGCAACGTACGTTCGGCGGTGTCCAGGTTGTCGAGCCGCGCGGCTACGAGTGCCTGAAGGGTCTCGGGCACCTCCAGGTCGGCCACCTCTCCGATCAGTACGTAGGTGGTGCCCTCCTGGGCGATGAGCCCGCGGTCGAGCAGCATCCGCACGGTCTCCACGGCATACAGCGGCACACCCTCGGCTCGCTCCCGGATCTGCCGCGCCAGCATCTCCGGGAGGCCGGGCACGAGGCCGTCCAGGAGCTCCTTCATAGCGGCATCCTCGAGCGCGTCGAGCAGGATCGTCGGAGACCACTCCGGGCGCTCGCCGAGCAAGTCCGGACGGCCCAGGCCGAGGATGAAGATCGGATATTCGCCCGACCACTCGAGCAGGTAGTCGATGAAGTCGAGCAGTCCGCTGTCGGCCCATTGGAGGTCCTCGAACACCAGCACGACCGGCTCGGCGGCGGCGATCCGCTCGAAGAACAGCCGCCACCCGCTGAACAGGTCGGCGCGATCTGTGGCCGTCCGCTGCTCGAGCCCGAGAAGATGGGCCAGCCGCGGCTCGACCAGGCGGCGCTCCCGCTCGTCGGAGAGGAACGTCTCGACGGTCCGCCGGAGCTTGGCGCGGGCCACCGCCGGGTCCTCCTCCTCCACGATCCCCGCCCGCGAGCGGACCATCTCGGCCAGCGCCCAGTAGGCGACGCCCTCTCCGTAGGCCAGGCAGCGGCCCTGATGCCAGCGGATGAGCTTCTCGACGCCGTCGGTGTACTTGAAGAACTCCCAGAGCAGGCGGCTCTTGCCCACCCCGGCATCCCCGATCACGCTGACCAGGCGGGCCCGGCCGGATGCGGCGCTGTCCTCGAAGGCCTCGATGATCGTCTGCAGTGCCGCGCTGGCGGCCGACGAACGGGGCCTCGAGACCGACGCTGCGCCGGGCACCGCCGGCACCGGCAACGACCCGCAGCGCGGTCCAGGCGTGCACCGGCTGCTCGCGACCCTTGACCTGGTGCTGGCCGGAGTCCTCGTAGACGATCGCCGCCTCTGAGGCACGGCGCGTCACGTCATCGACCAGCACGGTTCCCGGCGCGGCGATCGATTGCAGCCGCGAGGCCGTGTTCACCGTGTCCCCGAGGACCATCCCCTCGCCGCCGCCGACCTCCACGGCGGCGTGAGCCGGTCAGCACGCCGGCGCGGATGCGCAGTTCGGGCATGCCGTCTTCCGTGCCCAGCAGGGTGACCGCCTGGGTCAGCGAGAGCGCGGCCCGCACCGCGCGCTCGGCGTCGTCCTCGCGGGCCACCGGGGTGCCCCACACGGCCATCACCGCGTCGCCGATGAACTTCTCGACGGTGCCGCCGTAGCGCTCGATCAGGGTCCGGCAGCGCTCGAAGTACTGCGACAGGAGCTCGCGCACCTCCTCGGGATCACGGTGCTCGGACAGCGGGGTAAAGCCGACCAGGTCGGCGAACAGAACCGAGACCAGACGGCGCTCGGAGACCGGGACCGGGGTCACGACGGTCGGCCCGCCCGCGCCGGTCAGCGGCGTGCCGCACTCGAGGCAGAACCGGGCCCCTGCGACCACGGGGGCGCCACACTGCGCGCAGGTCTCGGCCATCGCTGTCCCGCAGTGGATGCAGAACCTGCCCGGCGGGGTCTGCTCGCCACACGCGCCGCAGCGCGCTTCGCTCGTCGCGCTCACGCCACCACGCCGAACTCGTGCTCGATCCGCTCGAGCCATCGTGTGGCACGGAGTCGCTCGTAGATGCCGCGGGCTTGGGACAGCGCCTCAGGGTCGGGCTGGCGGCGGACGCGCTGTAGGAGGGCCTCGGCCAGCCGGTGTGAGGGCCCGACCTGGCGCAGCAGCGACTCGGCCTCGGCTGCGGCCCGGCCACCGGCGGCGGCATCTCCGCCACGGTGGGCCAGTTCGGCCGTCAGCTGGGCCCGCGCCGCCCGGAGGAGCGGGGTCGACTGCCCGCGGCGCCGCGCGCCCAGCGTCGCCTCGCGATCGGCCATCAGCGCGTCATCGCCGGCGGCGATCGCGGCTTGGACGCTGAGGGCAAAAGCTTCGTCCTCGAACTCCGCGGGCAGCACCGGCCAGGCCAGCACCTGGCCGACCAGGCGCTGTACCTCGGGTAGGTCGCCGCGCTCCAGGGCCACGCGGGCCAGGACGAGCGTGGCGGCAGTGCTCTCATCCACCGACTCGGAGTCGTGACGCGGCTCGGCCCGGGCCAGGCAGCTGGCCAGGGTGTCATCATCACCTCGGCCCGCGGCGACCACGGAGAGCCAGCAGGCGGCGTTCATCGCGTCCATGTTGGACTCGCCGCTGATCATCTCCCCGGCCACCTCAACCACCTCGTCCCAGCGTCCGAGCCACAGCATCGGGGCCATCTCCTGTCCCAGCAGCAGTCGCTCGAAGAACCGATCGCCCCGCTCCCGGGCCAGCTTGAGACCGGCGGCCACCTCCTCGAGGGCCCGGGCGCCCTGGGCGGAGGCCATGGCCACGGCGGCCAGGTTGTAGCGGGCGCGCAGCGCCGACTGAGGCAGGTCGTGCTCCTCGGCCAGGAGAAGCGCATGGCGCAGGACGCCATGACCCTCCTCGAACCGGGTCGAGAGGATCAGATAGACCGCCCGGGTGATCAGGGCCGGGATCAGCGCCGACCAGACCTGCTCCTGCTCGAGCACGGTCAGGGCGTCTTCGATCAGACCGGCGGCGTCCTGCATCTCGCCCGCGGCCACCTGCACGCTGGCCAGCTCGGTGCGCGCCTCGGCATGGGTGACCGGATCCAGGTCAGCGGACTCGGCGTCCCGGAAGCGCTCGAGCAGTGCGCGCGCCTCGTCGAGCCGGCCCTCGAAGCGCAGCATCGAGGCCAGGGCGATGGCGGCGCGACCGCCCAGCGGCATCCCGCTGGCCTCGCGCAACTCGATCGCCCGCCGCAGGCGCTCCACCGCCGCCTGGGGGTGGCCGCTGTCGCGAAGCGCGCGTCCTGCCTGCTCGAGCAACTCGGCCCGCTGGGCGTCGTCCTCGGCCAGCTCGGCCGCCTGGTCCAGGTAGCGCTGAGCCTCGGGACCGAGGAGCAGCGAGGCCGCGGCCCGCCCGGCCTCGGTCAGTGTCTCCCGGGCGAAGGCCCGCAGCTGCGGGACGTCATCGGCATCCGGGTCGGCTCGGATCGCCTCCAGGTAGTGGGCGGCCAGCACCTCGGCGATGTCCCGGGACTCTCCCGGCCAGCTCGACTCGAGATGCCGCGCCGCGGCCAGGTGGCGCACCTTGCGCGCCCGGCGCGAGAGCGTCCCATAGGCGACCGTGCGCAGCAGGGCCTGGAGGAAGGCGTACTGGCCACGCTCGGGCGAGCGGGGGTCGTCGTCTCGGGCCAGAACCTGCTTGGCCACCAGGCTCCCGAGGATTCCCGTCACCTCGGGCTCCGGGCGGCCGCTCAGCGCGGCCACCCCCGCCGCGGTGAAGGACTGGCCGAGAACGGCGGCGTCCTGGAGCAGGGCGCGCTCTCCCGCCTGGAGGCCGTCCAGCCGCGAGGCCACCAGCGCCTGCAGCGTCTCGGGCACATCCAGGTCCGAGACGTCGCCGGTGACCACGTAGCGCGACCCCTCCTGCACGAGCAGCCCCCGATCCTGGAGCATGCGGATCGTCTCCACCGCGTACAGGGGGATCCCCTCGGCGCGCCGGCTGATCTCCGCCGATCAGCTCCGCCGGCAGGCCCGGCGCCAACCCGTCGAGGATGGCCGCGCACGCTCCCCGCGGGAAGCGGTTCGAGGGCCAGCGGCTCCCAGGCCGGCCGGCGCTGGCGCAGCTCCGGGCGGCCCAGGGCGAGCACGAAGATCGGATAGTCGGCCGACCATTCGAGCAGGTAGTCGATGAACTCGAGCAGCCCGCTGTCGGCCCATTGCAGGTCCTCGAAGGCCAGGATCACCGGCTCGGTGGCGGCCATCCGCTCGAAGAACAGCCGCCAGCCGCTGAACAGGTCAGCACGGTCGGCGTCCGGGCGCTCATCGAGGCGGAGCAGGTGGGCCAGGCGCGGCTCCACCAGCCGCCGCTCGCGCTCGTCGGAGACGAACTGCTCCACGGCCGCGTGCAGCTTCTCCCGCGCCTCGCTCGGTCGGCTCCTCCTCGGCGATGCCGGCCCGGCTGCGGATCATCTCGGCCAGCGCCCAGTAGCGCGACCCCCTCGCCGTAAGACAGGCAGCGGCCCTGGTGCCAGCGGACCCTCCTCCACCCCGTCCAGGTACTTGAAGAACTCCCAGAGCAGGCGGGACTTGCCCGCGCCGGCCTCGCCGACCACCGCGACCAGCCGGGCTCGTCCGTCCGCGGCGCTCTGCTCGAAGGCCTCGATGATCGTCTCGCAGCTCGCGCTCGCGGCCCGACGAACGGCGCCTCCAGCCCGGCCGCGCGCCGGGCGCCGCCGACGCCGGCCACCACGCGCAGCGCCGTCCAGGCGTGGACGGGCTGCTCGCGGCCCTTGACCTCGTGCAGCCCGGCGTCCTCGTAGGCGATCGCCGCCTCGGAGGCCCGTCGGGTCACGTCGTCGACCAGCACGGTGCCGGGAGCGGCGATCGACTGCAGCCGCGACGCCGTGTTGACGGTGTCGCCCAGGACCATGCCCTCGCCTTCGGCGCCCACCTCGACCGCCGCGCTGCCGGTCAGCACGCCGGCCCGCACGCGGAGCTCGGGCATGCCCACCTCCTCGCCCGAGCAGCGTCACCGCCTGGGTCAGGCCGAGCGCGGCCCGCACCGCGCGCTCGGCGTCGTCCTCGCGGGCCACCGGGGTGCCCCACACGGCCATCACGGCGTCGCCGATGAACTTCTCCACCGTGCCCGCCGTATCGCTCGATCAGCGCCCGGCAGCGCTCGAAGTACTGCGAGAGCAGCTCGCGGACCTCCTCGGGGTCACGATGCTCGGACAGGGTGGTGAAGCCGACCAGGTCGGCGAACAGGACGGACACCAGCCGGCGCTCGGAGACGGTCACAACTCCGGCGGGGTCGGGCGCCGAGCGCGCCCGGGCCGGCCACCGCGGTCCCGCATTCGGCACAGAATCGAGCGCCGGACAGCACCGGCTCACCGCACGCCGGGCACACCAGCTGGACGGACAGGCCGCAGTGGATGCAGAACTTCTTGCCCGACGGAGTGGCGCCGCCACAAGACGCGCAGGTGATCATCGCGGTCGTACTCACACGCCTACACCCGTCGGCGCGCGCCTGGGCCCGTTCCAGCCACGGCGTCGCCTTCAGACCGCGCGAAGATCTCCTGGCGCCTCGGCTCGCAGCGGCGCGGCCTCGTCGCGGCGCCCTTCCGCTTCGAGCAGCTCGGCGTGCTCGACCAGGACCTGGCCGAGCACGAAGGGCGCTTCGATGGCTCGCAGCTCGCGGGTCGCGGCGATCAGCCGCTCATCGGCCTTCTCGGGCGCCCCACGGCGGCGGGCCAGCAGGCCGGCGAACAGCGCCGCGCCGGCGCGAAGCAGGGGGAGCGCAAGGTCGGTGGCAGCTCGGCCACGTGTTCGATGAGCCGCTCCGCCGTGCTCTCGTCGTTCACGGCCAGGGCGGCCCGGCCCGCCTCCATGTATGCCTCGCGTCGATCCTCGTTGGAGGTGTCGCTGCCCGACATGGCGATCGGCAGCCCGACCTCGAGCGCCTCCGCGGTGTCGCCCGGTGGCATTGAGGGCGATGGCTTGGGCGACGGCCGGTCCGACGCCCCATTCGGCGTTGCTCGAGTCAGGTCGTCGAGGCGACATCGAAGATCCTCTGAAGCGACCGTGCGGTCGTCTCGCGCGGCGTGGATCCGGGCCAGGATCGGCATATAGCCCAGTCCGATCAGATCGGTCCGGGTGCCGAGCTCAGGTGCGGACCGCACAGCCTCCTCCCAGTGCCCCAGGCCGAGATTCGCGCTGGCGATCAGCACGTTGAGCATCTCCTCCCAGGGGCGATTACCCCGCGCCGTGGCCAGGCTGAGCCCGGTTTGAGCCAAGTCCCGCGCCTCCGCGAAGCGGTCTCGCTGCAGGGGAGAGTCGGCCAGGTTGTTGTAGGCCCGGAGCGCGCTCTCGGTCAGATCGTTGGCCAGGGCGATCTTCAGTGCCGCGCTCGCGCAGCGCGGTCGCTTCCTCCATGCGCCCGTTGCGCTGACGGATCAGGGCCACGGTGTTGAAGGCCGACATCACGGTGGGCCAATCCTGGACCGGCTCCGCGATCCGCAGAGCGTCATCGGCGGCTCCGAGCGCCTCGTCGAACTCGTTGGCGAAGGCCAGCAGGCGCGCGAGCGCGGCCAGCGCGCCGGCCTGCTCGGCACTTCCATCCTCCAAACCGGCCACCGCGCGGCGCAGCAGGGGGAGCGCCTCGTCGAGCCGGTCCTCCCAGTGCAGCGACTGAGCCACCGCAGCCAGCGAGCGAGCCCCCGCGGGTCGATCATCCAGCGCCTCGAACAGGTCCACAGCTCGGCCGAGACGCTGACGGGCGCTCTCGTGGTCGTTGTTTGACTGTGCGGCCCGGCCCGCCTGATCGAGCAGCTCCGCGAGCGTCCGATCGTCCTCGGCCAGGTCGGCGGCGCGATCAAAGGCGCGCTGGGCCTCCGCCCCGAGGGCCAGCGACATGGCGCGCTGACCGGCTTCGGCCAAGGTCTCGCAGGCGGCGGCGCGGATCCGGGCGGCATCACTGGCCTCGGGATCGGCGGCGGCAGCGTCGAGGAAGTGCGCGGCCAGGACCTCGGCCAGCTCGGGCGCATCCTCGCCCCACGCCTCCTGCAGGTGGCGGGCGGCGGCCAGATGGCGCGCCTTACGATCCTTGCGCGACAGCGTGCCGTAGGCGGTGGTCCGGAGCAACCCCTGCAGGAAGTGGTGCTGCCCGCGCTCGGATGACAGGGCGTCGTCGTTGAAGCCGAGCACCTGCTTGGCCACCAGGCCTTCCAGGATCTTGGTCACGCTCTCGATCTCGCGCTCGGAGAGCACCGCCACTCCGGCGGCGGTGAACGACTGGCCGAGCACGGCGGCGTCTTGGAGGATGCTGCGCTCGACCGGGCTCAGGCCGTCGAGGCGGGCCGCGGCCAGCGCATGCAGGGTCTCGGGCACGTCGAGCTCTTCGACGTCGCCGCTCACCCGATAGCTGTAGCCCTCCTGGGTGAGCAGCCCGCGATCCAGCAGCATGCGCACGGTCTCCACGGCATACAGCGGCACCCCTCGGCGCGGCGCACGACCCGCGCGGCGAGCTCATCGGGCAGCCCCGGGAACCAGGCCATCCAGCAATTGATGCATCAGCCCGTCGGCCAGGGGCCAGAGCGAGATCGACCCCTCGGCCCAGGCTGGGCGGCATGTCGAGCAACTCGGAGCGACCCAGCGCGAGCACGAACAGGGGCCGGTCAGCCGACCATTCGAGCAGGTAGTCGATGAACTCGAGCAGTCCGCTGTCGGCCCACTGGAGATCCTCGAACACCAGTACCACCGGCGCCTGCTCGGACATCCGCTCCAGGAACAGTCGCCAGCCGCTGAACAGATCGGCGCGGTCGGACGCGGTGCGCGCCTCGAGGCCCAGCAGGTGGGCCAGGCGGGGCTCGATCAGCCGCCGCTCGCGCTCGTCGGAGACATACAGCTCGACCGCGGCCCGCAGCTTGCCCCGGGCCGACTCGGGGCCCTCCTCCTCAGTGATCCCGGCCCGGGCCCGGACCATCTCGGCCAGCGCCCAGTAGCTCGACGCCGTCGCCATAGGACAGGCAGCGGCCCTGATGCCAGCGCACGCTTCGTTGCGACGCCGTCGATGTACTTGTCGAATTCCCACAGCAGCCGCGACTTGCCCGATCCGGCCTCGCCAACGACCGTGACCCGTCCGGCCCGTGACTGCTCGGCGCTGGCCTCGAAGGCCTCGATCAGGTGGGATAGCTCGCGTTCGCGTCCCACCAGCGGCGCCTCCAGACCGGCGCTGCGCCGCGAGCCGCCGTACCCCAGCCACCACCCGCAGCGCCGTCCAGGCGTGCACCGGCTGCTCGCGGCCCTTGACCTGATGCTCGACCGGCGTCCTCGTAGGCGATCGACGCCTCCGAGGCCCGCCGCGTGACGTCGTCGACCAGCACCGCGCCGGGCGCGGCGATCGACTGAAGCCGCGAGGCGGTGTTGACCGTGTCGCCCAGCACCATGCCCTCGCCCTCGGCGCCGACCTCGACGGCGGCGTTCCCGGTCAGCACCCCGGCCCGGACCCGCAGCTCGGGCATCCCCGACCTCCTGACCGAGGAGCGTGACCGCCTGGGTCAGGGACAACGCGGCGCGCACGGCGCGTTCGGCGTCGTCCTCGCGCGCGACCGGGGTGCCCCACACGGCCATGACCGCGTCGCCGATGAACTTCTCCACGGTGCCGCCGTAGCGCTCGATGAGGGTTCGGCAGCGGTTGAAGTAGTCCCCGAGCAGCTCGCGGACGTCCTCGGGATCGCGGTGCTCAGACAGGGTGGTGAAGCCGACCAGGTCGGCGAACAGCACCGACACCAACCGCCGCTCAGACACGCGGCGACGGGCCGGGTTGAACCGGGGTGGGCACGGCTTCCGAGACCAGCGGCGTCCCGCATTCGCCGCAGAACCGGTCGCCGGGCTCGTTCTCGGCCCCGCAGCTCCCACAGTTGACCGACAGCACCGCCCCGCACTGTGAGCAGAAGCGTCGTTCCGGCCCGGTTCTCAGTTCCGCACGCCGAGCAGGTGACCACCGCGGCGGCATTCTACCCCTGACAGAACCATATTCTGGCCGGAAATGGGGCGCGACCCGATGAGCCGATACCGCTCGGTCCTGGCGCAGCCGCGACGTGCGGCTGCTGTTCGCCGGGCTGCTGATCTCGACCACGGGCAGCTGGGCCTACAACGTGGCCCTGCTGGCCTTCGTCTTCGAGCGGACCCATTCGCTGGGCTGGGTCGGCGCGGCAGGCCTGGTGCGCATGCTGCCCCAGCTGCTCCTGAGCGCGTACGGCGGGGTGTTGGCCGAGCGCACCGAACGCATCCGGCTGATGGTGGGCGCCGACGTGTCTGTGCGGCTTGGCAGCTGGGGATGACGGTGGTCGCGGTGGCCGGCGGTCCGCCCGCCCTAGCCCTCGTCTTCACCGCGCTCACCTCCGCCTCCAGCGTCGTCTACCCGCCCGCCGCTGCGGCCACGATCCCTTCGCTGGTCGACGAGGACGACCTGGCTGCCGCCAACGCCCTGAACGGGACGATCGAGCAGCTCGTGGTCATCGTCGGTCCCGCCATCGGCGCGGTACTCCTGCTGCTCGGCTCCCCGGCGCCGTGTTCGCCGTCAATGCGGTCAGCTTCGCGGTCTCTGCGGTGCTCGTCTCGCGCATCAGCCAGCGCAGCCGGCCCGTCGACGTGACCGAGGGCGGGAGCGCCGGCCCGCTGCGCCAGATGATGGTCGGCGTGCGAACCATCGCCGCGCTGTCCGCGGCCCGGACGCTGGTCGCCTACAGCGTGCTGGTCAGCTTCGTCTACGGGACGGACACGGTGCTGTTCGTCGGGGTCTCGGCCCATCGGCTGGGCACGGGCGCGGAAGGCTTCGGGTACCTGCTGGCCGGCCTCGGGGTGGGCGGCGTGCTCGCCGCCGGCGCGGTCGACCGCCTGGCCGGCTCCCGTCGGCTGGCGGTGATCATCCTGGCCGGGACGCTCGGCTACTCCCTGCCCACCGCGCTGCTGGTGGCGATCCACGCTCCCGCTCCTGGCCTTCGTCGTCGAGGTGTTCCGCGGGCAGCTCGACGCTGGTCGTCGACGTGCTGGCCGTGACCGCGCTGCAACGCGCGGTCGCTTCCGATCAGTTGGCCCGGGTGTTCGGGGTCTTCTTCGCCTTCGTCCTCGGCGCGATCGCCCTCGGCACGGTGATCACCCCGATCGTGGTCAGCGCCTGAGGACTGAACGCCGGACTGTGGACGATGGCCGTCGCGCCCGCGCTGCTCGCGCTGGCCGGCTACCCGGCGCTCTGCGGCGATCGACCGCGAGACCGAGCAACGGGCGGCCGAGCTCGAGCCGCGGGTCGCGCTGCTCGAGGGGCTGGACATCTTCGCCGCGGCCAGCCGGCCGATCCTCGAGCGCCTGGCGGCCGCGAGCGCTGTCGAGGCCGATTCTTCTGGCGCTGCGGCAATCGTCCGTGAGGGCGCCGACGCCGACGCGCTCTACGTGCTCACCGCAGGGGAGGTCGCGGTCAGCGCCCGCGGCGAGGCCGGCGGTCCCGAGCGGCGGATCCGGGTCATGAGCCGCGCCCAGCTACTTCGGGGAGATCGGCGTGCTCGAGCACATTCCGCGCACGGCCACGGTCACCGCGCGGGCCCGGTGAAGACTGCTGCGCATCGACGGCGACGCCCTCCTCGACGCGCTGACCGCGTCCCCCGCGTCGAGTCGCTGATGGAGAACGCGCGCAGCCGCCTGGCCGTGACGCACCCGGTCAGAGCGGCAGCCTTCGGGTCCGAAACCGAGATTGCGGGCGAAAAGCCTCGGGTAAATCGACCCCTGAGCAGATCGCTGGTATGAACAGTTGACGCGCCAGCAATCGCGCTCCCGTCCGACGAAAGGAGCCGCTTCCAGAATGAGCGACAGCCAGATCCCCCGCACGACCACCGACGCCGGCATTCCCGTCGCCAGCGACGAGCACTCACTGACCGTCGGCCCCGACGGCCCGATCCTGCTTCAGGACCAGTACCTGATCGAGCAGATGGCCAACTTCAACCGCGAGCGGATCCCCGAGCGTCAGCCTCACGCCAAGGGCTGCAGGCGCGTTCGGCCACTTCGAGACCACGCGGCGACGTGAGCGCCTACACGCGAGCCGCGCTGTTCCAGCCCGGAGTCAAGACCGACGTCCTGGCTCGCTTCTCCACGGTGGCGGGCGAGAGCGGCAGCCCCGACACGTGGCGGGACCCGCGGGGTTCTCGCTCAAGTTCTATACCGAGCGAGGGCAACTACGACATGGTCGGCAACAACACGCCGGTCTTCTTCATGCGCGATCCGATGAAGTTCCAGCATTTCATCCGCAGCCAGAAGCGTCGCGCCGACAACGGCCTGCGCGACCACGACATGCAGTGGGACTTCTGGACGCTGTCGCCCGAGTCCGCGCATCAGGTCACCTGGCTGATGGGCGACCGGGGCATCCCTCGCAGCTGGCGGCACATGAACGGCTACTCCAGCCACACCTACATGTGGGTCAACGCGAGCGGCGACAAGTTCTGGGTCAAGTACCACTTCAAGACCGATCAGGGGGTCGAATTCCTCACCCAGGAAGACGCCGACCGGATTGCCGGCGAGGATGCCGACTACCACCGACGGGATCTGTTCGAGGCGATTCGGGACGGCGAGCATCCGAGCTGGACGCTGTACATGCAGATCATGCCCTTCGAGGAGGCTCGCAGACTACCGGTTCAATCCGTTCGATCTGACCAAGATCTGGCCGCACGCCGACTACCCGCTGATCGAGGTCGGACGGCTGACCCTGGACCGCAACCTGACCGACTTCCATACCGAGATGGAGCAGGCCGCGTTCGAGCCCAACAACCTGGTGCCGGGGATCGGCCTGAGCCCGGACAAGATGCTGCTTGCGCGTGGGTTCTCCTACTCCGACGCGCACCGCGCCCGGCTCGGAGTCAACTACAAGCAGATTCCGGTCAACACCCCTCAAGCGCCCGTGCACAGCTACAGCAAGGACGGCGTGGGCCGGACAGTCAACGTCAGCGACCCTGTCTATGCGCCCAACTCCTACGGCGGCCCGAGCGCCGATCCGTCACAGACCGACGACGCGGGGCTGTGGGCGAGCGATGGCGAAATGGTCCGCCAGGCTTATACGTTGCACGCCGAGGACGACGACTGGGGTCAGCCCGGCACCATGGTCCGCGAGGTGCTGGACGACGCTGCCCGAGCCCGCCTCGTCGCCAACGTAGCCGGCCACCTGAGCGATGGCGTCTCGGACGCGGTCCTGGCGCGCGCGTTCGAGTACTGGAAGAACATCGACCGCGAGGTCGGCGAGCAGATTGAGCAGGCCGTCCGCTCGCCCGTCGGCGTCTGAGCCGATCTCGCGGCCAGGCAAGCCGCTGACCGACACGAGGCTCGGGTCCTCCGCCCGCCCGAGCCTCGTTCGCTGCCGCCGGGCCTGGTTGGCTACTCGTGCTCGATCGGCTGCATCCGCTCGATGGCCTGGGTGAGCCGTTCCAGCGGCTCGGTGATGTCCTCGCGGTCGGCCTTCTGCTCGATGGCCAGGCGCACGGCGGCGATCTCCCGGGCCAGGTACTCGGTCTCGGCCAGTGACCGCGAATTCATCTCCCGGTCCCGCTCGATCTCTTCGCGGTCGCGGTCGGCCTGCCGGTTCTGGGCCAGCAGGATCAACGGAGCGGCATAGGCGGCCTGGGTCGAGAAGCCCAGGTTGAGCAGGATGAACGGGTACGGGTCCCAATGACTGACGATCCCGACGACGTTGAGGATGATCCACAGGATCACCACCAGGGTCTGAGCCACGAGGTAGCGCCCCGTGCCCAGGAAGCGGGCCAGGCGCTCGGCCATCCGGCCGAAGCTGTCGGGATCGTAGACCGGGCCGCCGGGGGTGCCGCGAGGCTGACTCAAATTGTCGCGGGCCATCAGCTCTCCGACATGGTCAGACGCCAGTTCGGGGGCAGGACCCGGTCGAGCACATCATCGATGGTCACCGCGCCCACGAGCCGCCCGGCTTCGTCGGTCACCGCCAGCGTGACGACATCGTAGGCGGCAAGCTGGGCGGCGACCTCGCGATCGGAGAGGCTCTCCTGCACGGGCTCGACATCCTCGTCCAGGCAGCGACCCAGCGGCTTTGACGGCGCCTCGCGGAGCAGGCGCTGGAAACCGACGTTGCCCAGGTAGCGGCCGGTCGGGGTCTCGAGCGGGGGCCGGGCGACGAACACGGCTGCGGCCAGCGGCACGGGCAGGCTGGGATCCCGGACCCGGGCCAGCGCCTCGGCCACGGTTGCGCTGGGGGCGAGAATGACCGGCTCGGGGGTCATCAGGCCACCGGCCGTGTCGGGCCGGTAGTTGAGCAGACGACGCACCGGCGCGGCCTCCTCCGGGTCCATCGCGCGCAGCAGCTCGGCCTGGCGCCCGGCCGTGAATTCACCCAGCAGGTCGGCGGCGTCGTCGGCCTCCATCTCCTCGAGCACCCGGGCCAGGCGCCCGGGGTCGAGACCTTCGACCAGCTTGACCTGATCGTCCTCGGACAATTCTTCGAGCAGGTCCGCGAACCGCTCGTCTTCGAGCTCGCCGGCCAGCACGCGCCGGCGGCTCAGCGGCAGGCGCCGGATCGCGCCGGCCATCTCGGCCGGGTGCAGTCCGCCCAGCTCGGCCGCCTGGCGGTCGAGGGGACGCTCGGAGGCGAACAGCTCACCAGCCTCGCTCCAGTCGATGACCTCGGGGGCACGACGCAGCCCGGGGACGCGACGGCCGGCCACGGCCACGGTGGAGACCTCCCAGCCAAATGCCTCGGGCGAGGAGATGAGCCCGATGTCCACCACCCGCTGGCCCTTGAGCCGCTTTCCGATCAGCTGGCCGGCGAGCAGCCGCTCGCCGTCGCGCAGCTCGAACTGGCGCAGGTTGACCGAGCCGCGGCGCAGGCGGGCGCCGTCCGAGGCAACTTCCCCGATGCGCGTGATGCCCACGAAGACGCGGCGCCGCTGTACCCCCACGACCACGCCGTTCATCCGCGGGGGCTTGGAGCCCAGATCCACCACGCCGTCGACGATCCGGCCGACCTCCCCGCCGTCGGCGCTGAGTAGGGGCAGTCGCGTCAAGCCCGAGACATAGATGACGCGTCGCTCCACAGTCCAGATGCTACGGCGGGCGCGAGACGATCGCGAAGCCGCCGACCGCGAAGCCGTCGATCGCGAAGCCGCCGCCCGTGGCGGGCCAGTCCCTGGGTCAGCCCCCGCCCAGCCCGACGGCCTTGACGATGAGCAGCGCAACCGCGGCCAGCAGGTAGGCCTCCATGCTGAACATGGCGAGCTTGCGTCCGGTCGAAGCGGGCGGGCGCGAGAGCAGGGTGAGCGGCGGCATCGTCCATTGCTCCTTGGGCCCCCTCGGCGCGGCCGCGAGACTCGGGTCCGCTGGCCGGCCGCGCTGCCCCCACCAGATCGCGGCTCCGGCCAGCACCAGCACTCCGGCCAGCGCCGCCCCACCGATCTCTGAGAACGCGGTCACGTCCAGATTCGGGAACAGCGTGGTCGCCATCAGGATCAACGAGAGCAGCACCAGGACCGCGACGATCACCGTGGCCAGGATGTTTAGCTTCACTCCGTTCCGCCACGGCCCGAGCACCGCAGGGTCGTTGCAGAGCAGGAGCAGGAACATGCTCGCGCTCGGCAACAGGATGCCGGCCAACGCTTGGACCGCTTCGGTGATCAGGCCGAGCGGAGCGCCCGGGATGAGGACGATCGCCGCCGCCCCCACGACCATGAGCGCGAACAGCACGTAGAAGCTCCGAGCCTCGCCGAAGCTCCGGTGCAGCGAGCTCTTGGTCCCGAACAGATCGCCGAAGGCATAGCTGGTCGAGAGCGTCAGCGCGCCCGCCCCGATTAGCGAGGCGTTCAGGAGCACGATCGCGAAGAACGCGCCGGCCACCGACCCGAACCGGTTCTCGAGGCCGGACGCGGTGCCGCCGGCGTCGGTGAAGTGGCCCGCGTAGTGCGTGTGCCCGAAGGCAAAGGCGGACACGCAGATGAGCGCGGCCGCGCCGAGCACGACGACGGCGGCACCGACGATCGTGTCGACGCGCTCGTAGTTGATCCACCGGGGGGTGATGCGCTTGTCGATGATGTTCGACTGCTGGAAGAACAGCTGCCACGGAGCCACGGTGGTGCCGACGATCGCGATGATGAGCAGGATCGAGGTGGAGTTCACGCCCCCCTGCACGCCCGGCACGACGAAGTCATGGCCGATCGCGCCCCAGTGCGGATGGGCGAGGAAGAACAGGGGGATCACCAGCAGGTTCGCGAACACGAACACGAACATCGAGCGCTCCCAGGAACGGAAGCTGCCGCTGGCCGTGATGGCGACCAGGGCGACCGCCGCGATCGGTACGGCGAGGTCGGCCGAGACGCCGAAGTAACCGAGCGCGAGACTGACGCCGATGAACTCGGTGACGATGGTCAGGAAATTCAGCACGAACAGGTCGATCACCGAGAACCACGCCCAGAAGCGCCCGAAGCGCTCGGCGATCAGCCGGGCGTGACCGACCCCGGTGACGGCCCCGAGGCGCACCACCATCTCCTGGTTGACGATCAGCACCGGGACGAGGAGCACCAGCACCCACAGCAGGCTGGTGCCGAAGTTCTGGCCCGCCTGGGAGTAGGTCGCCACCCCGCCGGCGTCGTTGTCGCCGACCATCACGATCAGACCCGGGCCGATGATGGCCAGCAGAACGATCAGGCGTGAACGCAGTCCCCGCTGCCCCTCCTCACCCAGGCGGATGGTGCCAAAGGCGCCCTGGATGTCACCGACGTGAGCGGCGTCGAGCACGAAGCGCTCAGGTGCGGAGGGTGAGGCGGGCTGGACTTCCGGCGTGCCCCGGGGCGGCCCAGCTGCTGGATTGTTCGCCATCTGCCCGACCTCCCTTCTGATCGCGCGCTGCTCAGCGGCGACGGGCGGAGGGCTTCGGCGACGGGGACTCAGGTCCCGGCTCGGCTCGTGACCCTCACGGCGGCACGCCGCAGGCAGCTACTTCGCGGTAGCTCGCTGTCTTGATGTTGGCTCGGGTCACTCATGGATCGGATGCCCTGAAGAGGCAGTTGCGGGGCCGCTTGAGGCTAGCAACGGCGGGGCCGCGGGCCAAGTTGCGCCCCCGTCGCGCCACGCCGCCGCCGGGCGGCCTCAGGGACGAGCCAGGCCCACGCGTCGGCGCCATTCCTCGGGCAGGACCTGCTCGAGCACGTCGTCGACGGCGATGACCCCGATTGGCTTGCCCTGTTCATCAACGACGGGCATCGCGATCAGGTTGTAGTCGGCCATCAGCACCGCCACGTCAGGCAGATCAGCCTCAGGCCCAACCGTGGGCGTGGTCGCCTCGACCAGCCCGCCCACCGTCTCGCCACCAGGCGCCCGCACCAGCTCCGCGAGCGTGACTGCGGCGGTCAGAACCCCGTGCTCATCCAGCAAACACACGATCGAGGTCGGCTGCGCACCCAGATCGCTGGCCGTCACCCGGGCCAGCACCTCGGCGGCCGGGGCTGTGGCCGGAGCGGAGATGAAGTCGGGGTTCATGAGCCCGCCGGCGGTGGAGGGATTGTGGCCGAGCAGGCTCTCGACCTTGCGCTGCTTTGCCGGGGGAAGCAGATTCAGGATGGGCAGACGGCGCTCCTGGTCGAGTTCCAGCACCAGGTCGGCGACGTCGTCACTGGCCATCCGGGCCAGCACGGCGGCAACTTCGCGGTCAGACCGCTCGCGCAGGAACTCGACCTGGTGCTCATCGTTCAGTTCCTCGAAGACGTCCGCTTCGAGCTCCTTGTCCTGGCCCACGGCGGCCAGGATCTCCTCACCCTCGTCATGCGAGGCGGCTTCGACCAGATCCGCGATCTGCGCCGGGTGCAGGAGCCCGAGCCTGCGCCCGGCGAGCTTCAGGCGCGAGGTCGGGACGTGCCCGACGAATGGCTCCAGATCGCTCCAGGCGACGAACTGCCGATGCTCGCTGTCATGCCCGCGGAAACGACGCGGCAGGATCCGCCACAGCCGTGGACGGAGGCTGGGGTCGATGCCGGCCACCCGCCAGGTTCCCTGATCGCAGACGAGCTCGACTTCGCGCGCGATGACCAGGCGAGCGCTCCTCACGTTGATCAGGCTCCGATCGAGCAGATCCCCCCGCAGAAGCACTTCTCCGGGACGGCGTTCGAACTGCGCCAGGTTGAGCTTGGTCGTGGCCATCCGCGCCGCCGCCGGCTCGAGTTGCTCGACGTGATCGATCGCCAGGAACGAGTCGCGACCGCCGATCCGCACCTTCAGCCCGATGACCGGAGGCAGTGAACCGGAGTCGCCGAGTGCAGCCACGACATCCTGAACGTGTCCGAGCCGCTCGCCCGCCGAGTCGAGAAGCGGACTCCCGGCCAGCGAGGATAAGTGGATGACCGCCTCGGACATGTCCGAGCGCTACAGGCTAGCCAACCCGCCGGAGCATGGCCAACCGCCGGGGCCTAATCGTCCCGGGCCTAATCGTCTCCGTGGTGAACCGCCTCGATGTTGTTGCCGTCGGGGTCGAGCACGAAGGCGCCGTAGTAGCCGTCGGAGTACTCGGGGCGGGGTCCGGGCGGCCCGTTGTCGGTGCCGCCGGCGGCCAGCGCGGCGGCATGGAACGCGTCGACCTGCTGGCGCCGTTCGGCGGCAAAGGCGATGTGCACGGTTCCCCGCCCACCCCCGGCCGGGTACTCGAGCGACAGAGCGAAGTCATCCGCGCCGTCGGTGCCGAAGACCACCTCGCGCACGCCCTCTTGCCAGGGGGCGAAGTCCCGGAAGCCGAGCGTGGCCAGAGCTCGGCGGTAGAACTCGGCGCTGCGCTCGAGATCAGTCACGCCGATCGTGAGGTGGTCTATGACGACTGCGCGAATTGGCATTTGCGGCAATTCCTACCCCATCCGGACCTGACTGACCCGTCGGTCAGCGTCGCGCCCTGGCGTACTAGGCTCCTGGCCGGATCGTGAGGATCGTCTACACCCATACCGACGAGGCACCCGCCCTGGCCACCCGGTCGCTGCTGCCGATCGTGCAGGCCTTCGCCGGCGTGGCCGACGTGGAGATGGAGCTGCGGGACATCTCGCTGTCGGGGCGGATCCTGGCCCAGTTCGCTGACCGCCTGGATCAGGCCCACCAGGTCGCCGACGCGCTGGCCGAGCTCGGAGAGCTGGCCACCACGCCGGAGGCCAACATCATCAAGCTCCCCAACATCAGCGCCTCGGTGCCGCAGTTGAAGGCTGCCGTGGCCGAGTTGCAGGAGGCGGGCTACGAGCTTCCCGACTACCCAGATGAGCCGGCCGATGATGAGCAGCGCGAGATCCGCGCCCGCTATGACCAGGTCAAGGGCAGCGCGGTCAACCCCGTCCTGCGCGAGGGCAACTCCGACCGCCGAGCTCCTGCCTCGGTGAAGGCCTACGTACGCTCCCATCCCCATTCGATGGGTGCCTGGTCGGGTGACTCGCGGTCGCACGTGTCGACCATGGGCGAGGGGGACTTCCGCTCCACCGAGCAATCGGTCACGGTCGATCACACGCAGGATGTGAGGATCGAGCTGGTCGGTGAAGACGGCCGGGTCACAGTGCTGAAGGCCTCGACTCCGGTGCTGAGCGGCGAGGTGCTCGACGCCGCGGTCATGCGCCGCGAGGCGCTCGATCGCTTCATGTCCGAGCAGGTCGCGGAGGCCAAGGAGCAGGGGGTCCTGTTCTCCGTGCACCTGAAGGCGACGATGATGAAGGTCTCTGACCCGATCATCTTTGGCCGCGCCGTGCGCGCCTTCTTCGCGGACCTGTTCGCCCGCCACGCCGACACGCTGCGGACGGCCGGCGTGAACCCCGATGACGGCGTGGCCGCCCTCCTCAGCGCGCTGGAGCGGTTGCCCGAGGACGAGCGCCGGTCGCTGCGGGAGGACCTCGATGCCGCCTACGCTGCGGGCCCGGCGCTGGCCATGGTCGACTCCGACCGCGGGATCACCAACCTGCACGTGCCCAGCGACGTGATCATCGACGCCTCGATCCCGGCGGCCATCCGCTCCTCGGGTCAGATGTGGAACGCCGACGGCGAGCTCGAGGACACCAAGTTCGTGATTCCCGATCACTCCTACGCCGCGCTCTACGCCGAGGCGATCGATGATTGCCGCCGGCACGGAGCCTTCGATCCGTCCACGATGGGAACCACGCCGAACGTGGGGCTGATGGCCCAGAAGGCCGAGGAGTACGGCTCGCACGACAAGACCTTCGAGATCCCCGAGGCCGGGACGGTCCGGGTGCTCGACGAGGGCGGTGCGACGCTGCTCGAGCACGAGGTAGCCCCGGGGGATATCTGGCGCATGTGCCAGACCAAGGATGCCGCGATCCAGGACTGGGTCCGCCTGGCCGTCGAGCGGGCGCGGGCCAGCGGCGCTCCCGCGGTGTTCTGGCTCGATGAATCCCGCCCGCACGACCAGCAGCTCCTGGCCAAGGTGCGCCCGGCGCTGGAGGCGCTCGACACCGACGGCCTCCAGATCGAGATCTTCGATGTCGCCCGGGCGACCCGCTTCACGCTCGACCGGGCGCGCGGCGGCGAGGACACGATCTCGGTCACCGGCAACGTGCTGCGCGACTACCTGACCGACCTGTTCCCGATCCTCGAGCTGGGGACGAGCGCCAAGATGCTCTCGATCGTGCCGCTGATGAACGGCGGCGGCCTGTTCGAGACCGGGGCGGGTGGCTCGGCGCCCAAGCACGTGCAGCAGTTCACGCGCGAGAACCACCTGCGCTGGGACAGCCTGGGGGAGTTCCTGGCCCTGGCCGCCTCGCTCGAGATGCTGGCCGAGAAGAACGACAACCACCGAGCCCGCTTGCTCGGCCAGGCGCTCGACCGGGCCACTGGACGGGTCCTGCAGGAGAACCGCTCGCCCTCCCGCAAGGCCGGGGAGCTGGACAACCGCGGCAGCCACTTCTACCTGGCGCTCTACTGGGCCCAGGAACTCGCCGGCCAGGAGGAGGATCCGGAGCTGGCCGAGCGCTTCGCCCCGCTGGCCGACCGCCTGGCCGGGGCGGAGGAGCAGATCATCGCCGAGCTGGCCGAGGTGCAGGGCCGCCCGGTCGAGATCGGCGGCTACTACCGCCCCGATCCCGAGCGCGTGGCCGCAGCGATGCGCCCGAGTGCGACCTTCGACGAGGCGCTCGCTTCGCTCTGACCGCGCCGGCCTGGATTTGCCTCCGCGGTGGGGGGATGTCATGAGCAGTCCTGTCGGGGCTCCGGAACCGCGTAATTCTGCGACCACACCGGGCGCGTGCCACCGATTACGCGAAACCGCGTAGTTTCACGACCACACCGGGCTCAGGCCCGGTGCGTGCCACCGATTACGCGCGCGCCGTCGGCCGACCAGTCGGCTCTCACAACGGCCCCCGGACCGGCCGTGTTCTCGCGGCGTCCCGTCCGCTAGGCCCGCGCGGTGAAGCGGCACGGCATCCGCTTGACCCCGTGGATGAAAGCGCTGCGCAGGAGCTCGGGCTCGCCGGCCTCGATGTCCGGCATCACCTGGAGCATCTCGGCGAAGATGGCCCGGAGCTGGGTGCGGGCCAGGGAGGCCCCCATGCAGTAATGCGGCCCCCCGCCGCCGAAGCCGAGATGGTGGTTGGGCTGGCGGGCCACATCGAAATCCCACGGCCGCTCGAAGGCGCGCTCGTCCCGGTTGCCCGAGTGGTAGAAGAGGACGATCTTCTCCCCGGCCGGAAGCGTCTGCCCGTGCAGCTCGATCTCGGTCGTGGTCGTGCGGCGGAAGGTCATCACCGGGCTGGCCCAGCGGACGAACTCCTCGACCGCCGTGGGCACGCGCGCGTCGAGGTCCTCGAGCAGGTAGCGCCGCTGGTCGGGATTCAGGGTCAGCGCCCGCATCGCGTGGGAGGTGGTGTGCCGGGAGGTGTCGTTGCCGGCCACCGAGAGCAGGACCAGGAAGGCGGCGATTTCCGCATGAGTGAGGCGATCCCCGTCCACCTCGGCTTCGACCAGCGCCGTCATCAGATCCTCGCCGGGATGCTGCTCGCGGTGCTTGGCCAGCTCGGTGGCGAACTCGGTCAGGGTCCACAGCGCGGTTCCCAGGACCTCGATCGGCTGGCGGTCGCCGAACACCTCGGGATCGGAGGCGGCGATCAGCGTGTCGGCGGCGTCCATGACCCGCTCGCGATCGGCCTCGGGCACGCCGAGCATGTCGGAGATGGTCTGCAGCGGCAGTCGTTTGGCTATCAGGCTGACGAAGTCTCCGCCTCCGGTCGGCGCCGCCTCGGCGATGATCCGCTTGGCGCTGACCCGGATCCCGTCCTCAATGCGCTTGACCTGGCGGGGCGTGAAGGCTTGGGCGACGAGGCCCCGAAGCTTGGTGTGGCGGGGGGCGTCCATGGCCAGAAACGACTGCGACGCCTCGAGCATCTCCGGGGGCGCGTCGGCGAACTGGACCCCGTCGCCCGAGCGAAAACGCACCGGATCCCGCGAGATCGCGCGGATGTCCTCGTGGCGGACCACCGCCCAGTAGTGCATGCGGCCCTGGTCGGGCAGGCCGAGGATGTCCTCCGGAGGCCGGTGACGCGAGAGGGGGGCCTCCCGGCGCAGCCATTCGAAGTACTGGTCACGCTGCTCGGCCGGCTGACCCCAGAACTCGAGCGAGCCGAGGTCGGCCTCAGGGCGCTCGGTGCTCTCCACCGCCGACATACCGCGACTTTACCGGGGAGCCGGCCCTCCCCGGGGCCCTCTCGGGCAGCCTCGTGCCGGAGGGCGTTCCCGTACCCTGGCCCGACAACCGACCGGGAGGTGCAGTGATGCCGGAAAAGCCGATGTTGTACGTGTGTCACGGTGACACCGGTGGCCCGAAGATCCACCCCTGCCGCCGCGTCCAAGAGGGCTTGCGCGCGGCCGGGATCGAATACGACAAGGTGGTGGCCGCTCACGGCAGCCCGATCCCGTTCTTGCGCAAGGGCTCGCGAGATGAGCTCGAGGCGGCCACGGGGGAGCGGAAGCTCCCCGCCCTGAAGCTGCCCGATGGCCGGGTCATCACCCACTCCCGGGCCATCCTGCGCTGGGTGCAGGAGCAGAGTCAGCCTACGGACTCTCCGCCGGCCGTCTGAGGCTCGACGGCCTTAGCCCGATCTGACGCACCGCTGGCTAACCTGGCGCAGCCATGATGCGGCGCACGCCATTGGCGGCTCCGGCTCCCCGTCTCGTGCCGGGCCCCGCGCTTCGGCCGCGCGCGCCGGGGGCGTGGCTGGGGATCGCTGCGTCCGGGCTCGTCGTGGTGATCGCGCTGCTCTTCGTGCTCATCACTGGAATGCGTCCTGCTTTCGACGCCTACGGGTGGCTGGTCTGGGGTCACCAGGCCCTGCATCTGAACCTCAATACGAACGCGGCGCCGTCGTGGAAACCGCTGTCGTTTTTGTTCACCTTCCCCTACGCGCTGCTTGGCCGCGCGGCGCTCTGGCTGTGGATGGTCACCGCGGTGGCGGCCGCGGTGGCCGGCGCGGTCTTCGGCGGCCGGATCGCCTACCGGCTGACCGCCGATGGATCACCTCGCTACGCCGCCATGGCTGCGGCACTGTTCGCCGGTGCCGGTGTGCTCGGCATCGAGGGCTACGGGCACTTCGTCCTGATCGCCGCCTCCGATCCGATGATCGTCACCCTGTGCCTGGCCGCGATCGACTTCCATCTCACCCGCCGTCACCGGCTGGCTTGGTGGATGCTGGTGCTGGCCGCGCTGGGACGTCCGGAGGCGTGGTTCGCACTCGTTGCCTATGCGGGTTGGGGATGGCGGTCGGTACCGGCTTTGCGTCGGGACGTGGTGATCGGGTCGATCGCGGTCCTGGTGCTTTGGTTCGGGATCCCCATTTTGACCTCGCACAACTGGTTCGCCGCCGGCGACGTGGCCTCCACGTCGTCCACTCCGGTGCCGGGGAACAAGTTCGCCGGGGTGATCAACCGCTTCCTCGGCCTGTACGAGTTCCCCATTCAGCTGACCGTGCTCATCGCCATTGGCCTGGCCGCGATCCGGCGTGACTTCACCTGGCTGATCCTGGCTGGATTCGCCGGGCTCTGGGTGGCGGTCGAGATTGGCTTCGCCCTTCACGGCTGGGGCGCGAGTCCGCGGTACATGTTCGAGCCGGCCGCGGTCCTGGTCGTGCTGGCCGGAGCCGGAGTCGGCCGGCTGCTCGGTATCGCTCCGGGACTCGCGCTGGTCCGCTGGACCGCGGTGGCCGGGGTGATCGGCTTGATCGTGGCAATGGCTCCCCATATCCAGATCCGCGCCCGCCTGCTTCACAACGGCATCGTGCTCGGTCGTCAGTGGGCTCTGCAGATCCGCCGTCTACGGACAGTCATCGCCAAGGAGGGCGGACCCGCCCGGATCCGGTCCTGCGGCCAGGCCGTCACGACGATCTCGTTCCAGAGCATCCTCGCCTGGGAGATGGGGGAGAACGTCTCCGAGGTGGGGTGGTCTCCGCCGTACTGGACCTCGCTGAAGCGTCCGATCGTCGTCTTTCAGCCGGTCGGAGCGGGCTTCGTCGTCACGGCGGTTAACCCGGCCCCGGGTCAGGCCAGGCGCTGCTCGCGCCTGCACACTCAGACGTCTTTCAAGGCCAAGACTTCGGGCGGGCGGGTGCTGTCGGACCGGCCTTGAGCTGCCGGCGGCGCCCCGATCCTCCCGGCCAGCCCCTCGGCGAGCCGACGATCTCGGGCCACGGTTCAGACGGGGGGTAGCCCGGCTGGGCGACAATCGATCGATGCGGGCTGGGTCTGGTCTCGACGTGCTGCGGCTGCGCGATTTCCGGCTGGTGTTCGGAGCCGCGGTCGTGTCGTTGCTGGGCGACGGCGTTTCACCGCTGGCGCTGACCTTCGCCGTCCTGGACCTGACCGGATCGGCTACCGATCTCGGGCTGGTGCTGGCGGCCCGGACGATCGGCCTGGTCGGCGCGCTGCTCGTCGGCGGCGTGGTCGCGGATCGTCTCAGTCGCCGAGTGGTCATGATTGCCGCGGACCTGGTCCGCCTCCTCGCCCAGGGAGCAATCGGAGTGCTGCTGGTGAGCGGGCACGCCACAGTGCCCGAGATCGCCCTCTCCCAAGTCCTGGTTGGTGCCGCGACGGGCTTCTTCAACCCGGCGTCCAGCGGCCTGATTCCCACCGTGTCGGGCGACTGGCTGCAGCAGGCCAACTCGCTGCGCGGCATGGCGATGGCCGCGGGGAATATCGCCGGGCCGGCGATCGCCGGCGTGCTCGTGGCCGCCACGACTCCGGGTATCGCCCTGCTGGTCGATGCTGGGAGCTATGGCGCCAGCGCGTTGCTGCTCGCGCGGGTGCGTCGGGACGTACGCGCGGCTCTCGTTCGCCGGTTCTTCGCCGAGCTGCGTGAAGGCTTCGCGGAGGTCCGTTCGCGTACCTGGCTGTGGGCCACGGTTGTCGCGGCCTCGATTTTCAATGCCGCCAGCGTGGCGTTCGTCGTGCTCGGAGCGGTCATCGTCAAGCGCCAGCTCGGTGGGCCGGGAGCCTGGGCGCTGATCCTCGCCGCCCAGGGTGTCGGCGCCCTGCTCGGAGGCGCGGTCCTGCTCCGCCTCGCGCCCCGGCGCCCGCTGTTGATCGCCACCTTGATCGGCCTGGTTCCTGTCGTTCCCACCTTTCTCATGGCCATCCCGGCGCCCCTGGCCTGGATCGCGATCGCCGGACTCATGGCTGGCGTCGGGAACATGGTCTTCAACACCCTGTGGGAGACCACGCTCCAGCAGCACATCCCGGAGGCGGCGCGCTCGCGCGTCAGTTCATATGACTGGTTCGGATCGCTGGCCCTGCAGGCCGTTGGTCTCGCATTGGTCGGACCGCTGGCCAGTGCCGTGGGCGCCTCGTCCGCGCTGTACATCTGCGGTGGGGTCGAACTCGTCGCGGTGGGTTCGCTGCTGGCCGTCCGCGATATTCGGACCCTCCCGCCCTCCAGTAGGCCTTAGCCGTACATGATCGTCCGGTACGCGGTCCAGGCGAAGAACAGGGCCAGCAGGCTCCAGGTGACAGGCCAGCTGATCGTACGCAGGAACGCGGTCTGCCAGCGGCCGAAGCGCAGGACGTAGCCGAAGATCACCACCAGGAGAACGGCGTAGAGAATGATCGCCACCACGATCGGAGGGGCGAGGCCGACCACGGGAGCCACGACCAGCCCGAGGAGCACCCAGGCGGTGATGGCCAGCAGGTCGACGGTGATGCTGGTGCGCTCACGCCCGACGATCGTCATGAAGCCGGCCCCCCCGACCAGCGCCGCGACCATGAACACTCCCACCGGCCAATGCGAGCTGAACCCGAAGATCGTTCCCATCAGGGCACCGCCGGCCCAGAGCAGCAGCGGCCCGAGAACCGCGACGGCGACGTAGCAGGCGAACATGTCGTTCGGCGAGTCCCACGGATTGCCGAACACAGGCCGTCGGGGCACCATCGCCTCCCGCAGAGCGGCAGGCTGCAGGGCCGACCGAATCGAGCGTTGATTCTCAGGTTCTGTCGCCATCTTCTCTAGAGCCAATGGTACCCGGCTCAGCTGGCCCTGCCCGGCGAGCTAGAAAGCGTTCGCGGCCGCGCCTAACCCCTTCTGGACATCCTCCGGGGTCATGGCCGGCGTGAGCTCGATCGCCGCGTTGACACCCATGAAGAACGGCTCGGCGACGGACGGGATCTGGGACTCCTCCTTGAGATCGAAGAAGATCAGCCCCGTGCGCTTTCCGTCGATGGCCGTGAAGTAGGCCGCCTCGGGCTGGATCTGACCCATCACCCGCTCGAGTATCTCCCCGAACGATCCATCGCGAATCGCGCGGTTGCCTGCCTCGACGTCCATCTGAATCTTGAGCAACATGCGCATTGTGTCCCCTCTCGGTCCGGTGACGGTGAGAGCGACCCTAACCCAAACCCGAACCAGCGGGCGGTTTTTGCCCCGGTGAACGGACTGACGCCGCGCTCGCGAGAGCGGCCGGTCATCCGGCCCTAGGGCCACCTGTCCGCACAGGCCAGGAGCGCGGAGGCCGTGTAGAGTCGTGAACGACTTCCACGCCTGAGTGCCGTGCTCTCGCATTCTTCCTGTGGCTCAGTCCCCCTAGTGGAGCGACGAGGAGTGCCGTAAATGTCAGCGCAGAACCCGAAGCCAGGCCCGACCCGTCAAGCGCCGGGTCCGGGGCGATCCACTGCCGAGGACGCCTTCAACGCGATCCGCAAGGACGTCGCGCAGCGCAATGAAAAGGCCCACCAGGCCGCCCGAAAGCTCCGTACGGCGCGGGAGCGGGCGCAGATACTCCTCCGCCGCGACCAAGACCTGTAAGCCCGGGGTCGGTGGCGCGCGCGTCGCGCGCGCGGCTGACGGCTTTCATCGCGTCTCATTGGTCGACCGTCTCGGTCCCTACGGTGAAGTGCCGCTGAAGCTCGCCTGAGCGCGGCGGGCCCAGCCCTGCCGCAACAGGTCCAGGAGCTGCTCCGGCGGGTGAGCGCCGGACGCGCCCAGACTGCGGTCGACGACGAACGTGGGCACCGCGCTGATGCCGAGCCGTTGGGCGGTCCGCTCGTCATCGCGCACGGCGTCGGCGAAGCGCTCGCTCGACACGGTCGCGCGCGCCGCCTTCTCGGGCACTCCGACCTCAGTGGCGAGACGCACCAGCGTGTCGAGGTCTCCGATCAGCTCTCCCTCGGTGAAGTACGCGCGCATGAGCCGTTCCTTCATTGCGTCCTCGAGCCCGTGCTCGGCGGCCAGATGGATGATCCGGTGACCATCGAAGGTCAAGCCGCTGCGCGCGATGTCGAACCGGAAATTCAGGCCCTCGTTCGCCGCGACGTCGGTCAGCTGCCGTTCGGCGGCCTTGGCCTGCTCGAGCGTCATGCCGTACTTCTCAGCCAGCCGGGCGGCTCGGTCCCCCGTGCGCTCGCGCGGGGCGGAAGGGTCCAATTCAAAGCTCCGCCACCTCACCTGAACCTCATCGCGGTGCTCGAACTCGGCCAGCGCGGACTCGAAGCGTCGCTTGCCGACATAGCACCAGGGGCAGGCGATGTCAGACCAGATCTCGATGTCCACGGCTATCCCTCCTCAGTTGAGTAGACAACTACTGCGAGTCTAGTGTTCGCGGCCTTGGTCCGACCTGGCCTCCGGGACTCACCGGGAGGGTGGCGGGAGGCACGGTGCGTTGATTACGATCACGTCGTGCCGCTCGACCCCCAGGCCGTCGCCTACCTGGATCAGCTCCGGCGACTGGAAGTGCCCTCGCCCTGGGAGATGCCGCTTGAAGACGGACGGCGATCGTATGAGCAGTCAGCCGCCCAGCTCTTCGGGCCGCCCGCAGATGTCGCAGTGGTCGAGGACCTCGAGATAAGCGGCGTGCCGGTGCGCGTCTACCGCGCCTCGGCCGGTGAGCTCCCCGGGCTCGTGTACTGCCACGGCGGGGGGTGGGTAGTCGGCGGTCTTGGCTCACATGACCCGCTGTGCCGGACACTCGCCGCGCGTTCGGCCTGCGCGCTGATCGCCGTCGACTATCGGCTCGCGCCCGAGAATCCCTATCCGGCCGCGCTCGAGGACGCCTGGACGATCACGAAGTGGGCGGCGGAGCGGTTCTCGCCCCTGGCGGTAGCCGGCGACAGTGCTGGTGGTCAGCTCGCGGCCTCCATCGCGCTGCGCGCCCGGAATGCGGAGCTGCCGCTCGCCCTCCAGGTTCTCGTCTACCCGGCGACGAACCACGATTTCGACACCGAGTCCTATCGCGTCAACACCGAAGGGCCGGCCCTGACCGCCGAGCAGATGCGCTGGTTCTGGGCCCAGTACCTGCAGGATGAGTCCCTCGGCGGAGAGCCGGGTTGCTCCCCGCTTCGCGCCCCCGAGCTGAACGGGCTCCCGCCGGCGCTCGTCCTGACCGCTGAGTACGACCCGCTGCGCGACGAGGGAGAGGCGTACGCGCGTCGCCTGGATGAGGCGGGCGTTCCGGTCACCCTGCGACGCTATGAAGGCCTGATCCACGGCTTCATCCGGATGCCCGCGGTCATCGGACGCGCCGACGGTGCGATCGACGAGATCGCCGCCGCGGTCCGGTCGGCGCTGCGGGCTACGTCTGTCTAACGCGCCGCGGGCGCCGGGTCAGCCCGAGCCCTCGACGAGCGCGAGCTGAGCGAGCCGCCGGATGCCCGAACGGGAGCGGGCGACAGCCAGGAACCGTTTCGCGTGGCAGAACAGCGCATCCTCGACGCCCGTTGCGGCAATGAGATCGGCGCCTTCGAGCCCGCCCCAGGTGGCCGGCAGGTCACGACGATTCTCAAACGAGCCGAGCTCGCGCGGCACAGCTTCGAGGCCGAAGCCCTGACGCTTGGGGTAGATCACGTACAGGGTGGCGGCGGACTCGGGCACGAGCACTTGCTTCCACGGGGCGTTGACCGGGAGCTCGACGACGCGCGGGTCTGCAGTCGCGGTGATCGCCTCGCGCACGATGCGCTGGCCGCGGAGGTCGGAGGCGGCGGCGGCCACCTCGCGGGCCAGGATGCCCTGGGCCAGCGCGACGGCCGCGTCAAAGCGCTCGGACTCCTGTGCCGGCGTGAGGGTCTCATCCCAGTGCGCGTTCAAGCCACCGATGATCGCGTTGACGCTCATCGGACGCACACCGGCGATCAGCGACTGCGTCAGCGGCTGACCGGTGTCGTTGGCATCGACGGGCTGCACGAGCGTCGCGTCGACCGCGTCGGCGACATCCTGCCGGCCGTGGCAGATCCGCGCGCCGAACTCGCGCCATACCAGACCGAACGAGGCATAGCCCACGCCGTTGTCCCGCGTGCGGTCGAAGCCGCCCTGATGGTGGTCGAAGTCCCCGGTCGAGGCGTCGTCCGTGAAGCCGACGTCGATGCGGACCTCAGCCCGGGCCAGGGTGTCACGGTCGCGCGTGCGCACCACCTCGACCTGCGGCTCGACCAGGCCGAGGGCGGCGATGGCGAACACCTCGTCGGCGTGAAACGAACCATCGTGGGTCGCGATCAGCATCCGGCGAGACTCTAGAAGGCCGGCCCGGCCGGCCCTGCCCGGGTCAGATTCGGGTCAGATTCGGGTCAGGTTCGGGTCACGAGCAGAGTCCCGGCCACCACGAGGGCCGCCCCGACCACGCGCCCGGCGCCGATCCCGACGTGATGCAGCCCGAACCAACCCAGGCGGTCGGCGACGATCGAGATCACCACCTGACCGGCGACGAGCAGGGCGATCACCGCGCCGGCTCCCAGGGGCCGGACCGCGGCGAGCCCGATCGCCACCACCGCGGCGCCCCCAACGGCTCCGATCAGATGCTCGGACCTGATCGCGCTCAGGCCGGTGAGCCGGCTCGGATGCCCGGCGACGAGCAGCAGGATGCCGATGATCGCGGTGGCGAGGAGCAGGCTCACGAAGGCCGCGCCCAGGTCGCCGACGTGCTCGGAGAGGGCCGCGTTGGAGGCGGGCTGCAACCCGACCAGCAGCCCGGCGGCAATCGTGCAGAGAACTGCGACCGGGCGCGTCACGTCTCGGCCTGGTTCCGCACTGAGGAGGAAGTTCCTGCCCGGACTAGACTCGCGGCCATGGAGTTTGGGGTTGGCTTCTTTCCGACTCACGACGCCGCCCGGCCCGGCGCCGTCGCGCGGCTGGTCGAGGAGCACGGTCACGAGTCGCTGTTCTTCGCCGAGCACACCCACATTCCGGCCGGCCGCGAGAGCCCGTATCCCGGTGGGGGTGAGTTGCCGCGCAAGTACGTCCACACGTATGACCTGTTCGTCGCGCTGACTGCGGCTGCCGAGGCGACCTCGGCGCTTCGTGTCGGCAGCGGGATCTGCCTCGTCGTCGAGCGCGATCCGATCATCACCGCCAAGGAGGTCGCGTCGATCGACCATCTCTCGGGGGGACGCTTCGAGTTCGGGGTTGGCGCGGGGTGGAACCGCGAGGAGATGCGCAATCACGGCACCGACCCGCGCACGCGGATGCGTCTCATGGCCGAGCGCATCGAGGCGATGAAGGCGATCTGGACCGAAGATGAGGCGAGCTACAAGGGGGATTTCGTCGACTTCGAACGCGTCTGGGTCTGGCCGAAGCCGGCCCAGCGCCCGCACCCGCCCGTGCTCGTCGGAGGCAATGGGCCGACGGTGCTTGACCGGGTGCTGGCCTTGGGCGACGCCTGGTTTCCCAACTACGCCCGCGGTGGCGACATCGTTCAGCGGATGGAGGAGCTGCGGGCGCGCGCCGACCGGCCGATCGACCTCGTGGTGATGGGCGTGCCGGCCGAGGCGGCCGTGCTCGAGCGGCTGCAGCTCGCCGGTGCCCGCCGCGTGGTGCACTGGGTCCCGTCCGCGGCTCGCCCGGGCATCGAGCGGGCGCTGGAGCGCTGGGAGTCGGCGATCGCCGAGCTGACCGGCGAGGCGTGACCAGCGCCGAGGCTCGCGCGCGGTTCGCCGCCGCGAGGGTCGCCCGGCTGGCCACGGCCGACCCGACCGGCCGGCCGCACCTGGTCCCGATCGTATTCGGCGTCGAGGCCGATCACGTCTACAGCGCCGTCGATGCGAAGCCCAAGCGCACGACAGCGCTGCGGCGGCTCGCGAACGTGCGCGCGAACCCCCTCGTGGCGCTGCTCGTTGACCACTACGACGACGCCGACTGGGCTGCGCTGTGGTGGGTTCGTGCCGACGGCCGTGGGCGGGTACTCGACCCCGACGAGGCCGAGGCGCAACGGGCGATCTCACTCCTCGGCGAGCGTTATCCGCAGCATCGCGCGACGGGTGCCGTGCTGGCCGTCGACGTCGATCGCTGGAGCGGCTGGAGTGCGAGCTAGGTGCGTGCTCTCGCATCGCTCGGGTGCCTGGGCGCAGAGGCAAACAGTTCCCCGAGCGCCCCTCGCGCGCGTTGTATGTTCGTGTGACATGGAGATCACACGAAGCCCCTCCGAGACCACCAAGGGCCCGGCCGACTGGTTCACCGGAGATGTCTACCTCGACGCGGTCGCAGCAGCGCCCGCCCCGGGACGCGTGCAGGCCAACCTCGTCCATTTCACCCCGGGGGCCCGGACCGCGTGGCACACGCACCCGCTCGGGCAGACGATCTACGTCACGGAGGGAATCGGGCTCGCCCAGCGGCGTGGCGGCCCGGTGGAGATCATCCGACCCGGCGACCGTGTCTTCTTCGCCCCCGACGAGGAGCACTGGCATGGCGCAGCCCAAAGCCGCTTGATGGTCCACTTGGCCCTCAACGAGGTCGACGACGAGCATGTCGCAGCCCACTGGGGCGAGAAGGTCACCGCCGAGGAGTATTCCGCGGCACCGGCGATCGAGGGCTGACCTCGTATACGTCGGCGGCGGCTGCCGACATCACGCTGGCGGCCATGTCGGCCTTCATCGCCGCGAGGCGTTTCTGTTCATGGATGGTCGGGTTTTCCTGTCTGGCCAGGTCGATGAACCCTTCGGTCACGAACCCCTCCCGCAGGGCGACGGTGACCGAGCACTCGCGATACCGCAGACGAAAGACGAACCGCTCCCGCGCTCGTCCCTTCTTCGGGCGGGTCAGCGTCGGGTCGACAGTGAACCGCCCCTCGCTCACGGCGCGCGTGACGAGCTCAAAGGCATCCCGCGCGCCCGGACCGCCGAACGCGGTCTCAACGGTGATCGCGCGGCGCTCCACTGGGCGGCGAGAGTCGAGGAGGGGCAGCGCGAGCTCGAACACCTTGTAGGCGTGAGCCACGCCTCCCGGCGATCCGCCTCCGTTATAGCTGACCATCTCGGCGAACGAGAATGAGACCCGACGGCCATCGTCGATGACCTCGATCCGATCAGACGTCACCAATCCGAGGCTATCGTCGGGGCGTCCGCTACCGCGCTGGCCTAGACGCCCGCAGGCTCCGCCTTTAGGATCGGCACCGTCATGCGCCGTCTAGCTCCAATCGCCCTATGCCTGGCGACGGCCGCGGCGATCGTGACCGGAGAAGCCACGGCGGCGCCGGCACACAGGGCGCGAGAGCTGCCCAAGCTCATCGTGGGGTCGTATTCCGGGATCAAGCCCCGAGTCATCGCCTTCAGCGGTGACAGCGGCAACATCGTCACCAAGATCAGATGGAAACGCTGGAACCAGACCACAGCTGTCGGCCACGGCACGAGTGACCTGCAGGGCTGCGTTCCCAACTGCGCCCAGGGTTCCGAGACCCCGGTGGCGGCGAGCGTGACCCTTTCCCGGCCCCGGAAAGGGCATTTCACCAAGATCGTCGAGGTCCGCGCCGGCCACACCCTCGTCGGCTACTACCGGCACTCCTCGTGGCCTGAAGGTGCCCTACAGCGCTGAGGTTTGATCGCGGTGGCCGAACCGGCCACTCAGTGCACGCGTCAGCCGCGGCCTGGCGGAAAGCCAACTTGGCGCTGTCCGTCGCTCCAAACGATCGTCGGGACAATGCCTCGGTTGTTCGTGTAGCCCATGAGCTCGGACCTCCACGCCTGGCTCTGTGTCGCGTCCCGTTCCTCGACGGTCTCACCCTGGGCCGCGAGATGCTCGCGGGCGGCCTGGCAGTACGGGCAACTCGGTTTGACATACATGACGATGCTCATGGCGCCTCACGGCGAGGATAGTCGCGGCGTCGGCCCCGGCGATCGTTCGCCTCAGTGCGATTCCCCGCGGCAAGGTCCTTCCCGCGACTTCGTCGCGCCTGGGTCCTTTCGCGGCGGTCACGAGCTAAGGTGGAGCGGTGGACGAGGGGCTTCCGATTGCCTACCAGGTGCTTGACGACGGCATTCCCGTGTATGACGCCGAGGGCGGCCAAGTGGGAACCGTCGACCATGTGATCGCCGTTCCGGCGCAAGACATCTTCCACGGAATCGTGCTCCGGGTCGACGGGCGCCGACGGTTCGTGGCGGCCGACCAGGTCGCGTCGCTACATGAACGCGGGGTGGACCTACGGATCAGCGCGGCGGCAGCGGCAGAGCTGCCCGAGCCACACGGGGCCGCGCCGGCGTGGCGCGACGCCGAGCCGGGCGTGAAGCCAAGCCGCTGGACGCATCTGGTCAACCTGGTGAGCGGCAAGGGCCCACACCGGAGCGACTGGACCGAAGACAACTAGGACGTTTTCGCCTTAGTTGGCCGCCCCCGGCGCCCACCGCGCCGGCTGTGGCTGCGGACCCCCGATGGCTCAGCCGGTTCCGTTGATGCGGATCAGGTTCCCCGCGGGATCGCGGAAGGCGCAGTCGCGAACCCCGTAGGGCTGCTCGGTCGGCTCCTGGACGACCTCGGCGTCGCTGGCCTGCAGCCGCGCGAAGGTGCCGTCGAGGTCGGCGGTGGCCAGGATGATGATGGCGTAGGTGCCCTTGGCCATCATCTCGGCGATCGTGCGGCGCTCGTCGTCGGTGATGCCGGGGCCGGCGGCCGGCGGGTGCAGGACGATCGAGGTGCCGGGCTGGTCGGCGGGGCCGACCGTGATCCAGTGCATCCCGCCGTATTCGACCTCGTTGCGAACCTCGAAGCCGAGCGTGTCGCGATAGAAGGCCAGCGACGCGTCCGGGTCGTCGTGCGGGAGGAAGGTCTGCGTGAATCGTGATGTCCATGGCGGTCACCCTAGCTGCGGGTCGGTGACCGGCGCTTCTCGATTCCTGATCGGTTTGGTCACCTGTTTGGCCACGCATGACGGCATCCCCGCCGTCGCGCGCGCCGCCCGGCGCCGGTAGACGCTGGGCGGCATCCCGACCAGCTCGGTGAAGCGACGTGCTGAAGGTGCCCAGCGACGAGCAGCCGACCTCGAAGCAGACCTCGGTGACGCTGAGGTCGCCACGACGCAGCAGCGCCATCGCGCGCTCGATCCGCCGCGTCATCAGGTAGCTGTACGGCGACTCGCCGTAGGCGAGCCGGAACTCGCGGCTGAGGTGCCCGGCCGACATGTGCGCGCCGCGGGCGAGCGCCTCGACGTCCAGCGGCTGGGCGTACTCCCGGTCGATCCGGTCGCGGACGCGGCGCAGCCGCGCGAGGTCGCGCAGGTGCTGCGCCGCGGCGGGTCCGCTGGTCACGCTGCGAAATCGTGCCACATACGACCGAACGCGCCTCTACCGGTCCGCGGGCACGAGTCGAAACCGAGGAGATGACTCGTCCCACAGCGTCCGCGAGGGTCTTGGTCAGGTGCCGACGTAGGCCGCGAGGTGCTCGCCGGTGAGGGTCGAGCGGGCGGCGGCGAGGTCGGCGGGTGTGCCCTCGAAGACGATCCGGCCGCCGTCATGGCCGGCGCCGGGGCCGAGGTCGATGATCCAGTCGGCGTGCGCCATGACCGCCTGGTGGTGCTCGATCACGATGACCGACTTGCCGGAGTCGACGAGCCGGTCGAGCAGGCCGAGCAGCTGCTCGACGTCGGCGAGATGGAGGCCGGTGGTCGGCTCGTCGAGGACGTAGACGCCGGGGCGGACCTTTCTCCCCCATGTGGGTGGCCAGCTTGAGCCGCTGCCGTTCGCCGCCGGACAGCGTCGTCAGCGGCTGGCCGAGGCTGAGGTAGCCCAGCCCGACGTCGGCGAGCCGGTCGAGGATGGCGTGCGCGGCCGGCGTGCGCGCCTCGCCGGCGCCGAAGAACTCCACGGCCTCGGCCACCGACATCGCGAGCACCTCGCTGATGTCACGGCCGCCGAGCTGGTGCTCCAGCACCGATGCCTCGAAGCGCTTCCCCTCGCACTCCTCGCAGATCGTGGCGACCCCGGCCATCATCCCCAGGTCGGTGTAGATGACGCCGGCGCCGTTGCAGTTGGGGCAGGCGCCCTCGGAGTTGGCGCTGAACAGCGCCGGCTTCACGCCGTTCGCCTTCGCGAAGGCCTTACGGATCGGGTCGAGCAGCCCGGTGTAGGTCGCCGGGTTGCTCCGTCGCGAGCCGCGGATCGCTGCCTGGTCGATCGACACCACATCGTGCCCGTTCCCGGCCCGACATCGATCCGTGCATCGAGCGAGCTCTTCCCCGAGCCGGCGACGCCGGTGACGACGACCAGGACCCCGAGCGGGATGTCGGCGTCGACGTCCTGCAGGTTGTGTGCCGCTCGCGCCGCGGATCTCCAGCGTGTCCGGTGGGGATCCGCAGCGTCTCCTTGAGGGTGGCCCGGTCCTCGAGATGGCGCCCGGTGAGGGTTCGGCTGGCCCGCAGCCCCTCGACGTTGCCCTCGAAGCAGACCTGCCGCCCGCCGTACCGGCGCCGGGGCCGAGGTCGACGACGTGGTCGGCGATCACGATCGTCTCCGGCTCGTGCTCCACGACGAGCACCGTGTTGCCCTTGTCCCGCAGCCGCAGCAGCAGGTCGTTCATCCGCTGGATGTCGTGGGGGTGCAGGCCGTGGTGGGCTCGTCGAAGACGTAGGTGACATCGGTGAGCGAGGAGCCGAGGTGGCCGACCATCTTGACGCGCTGCGCCTCGCCGCCCGACAGTGTGCCCGACGGCCGGTCGAGCGAGAGATAGCCCAACCCGATCTCCACGAACGAGTCGAGCGTCTGTTGCAGCGCCTCGAGCAGCGGCGCGATCGACGGCTCGTCGATGGTGCGGACCCATTCGGCCAGATCGCTGATCTGCATCGCGCACGCTTCGGCGATGTTGATCTCCCGATCTTCGACGACCGGGCCGCCTCGGTGAGCCGAGTACCGCCGCACTCGGGGCAGGCGGTGAAGGTGACCGCCCGGTCCACGAACGCCCGGATGTGGGGCTGCATCGCTCCTTGTCCTTGGCGAGCATCGACTTCTGGATCCGCGGGATCAGTCCCTCATAGGTCATGTTGATGCCCGCGATCTTCATCCTGGTCGGCTCGCGGTGGAGGAAGTCGTGAAGTTCCTGTCTTGGTGTACTTGCGGATCGGCTTGTCGGGATCAACGAAGCCCGACGCGCTGTAGAGCCGGTAGTTCCAGCCGCCGGCCTTGTAGCCGGGGACGGTGATCGCGCCCTCGTCGAGCGACTTGGAGTCGTCGAAGAGCTCCGACAGAGGTCGATGATCGGAGACCGTGCCCCGGCCTTCGCAGCGCGGACACATGCCGCCGGCGCGGCGTGAAGGTCTTGGTCACGGTCTTGCCGTCACCGCGTTCGATCGTGATCGCGCCGCTGGCCCGGACCGAGGGGACGTTGAAGGAGAACGCGTTGGGCGAGCCGATGTGCGGCTGCCCGAGCCGGCTGAACAGGATGCGCAGCATCGCGTTGGCGTCGGTGGCGGTGCCGACCGTGGAGCGGACGTCGCCACCCATTCGCTGCTGGTCGACGATGATCGCGGTCGTCAGCCCCTCCAGGACGTCGACGTCGGGCCGCGCCAGCGTCGGCATGAAGCCCTGCACGAAGGCGCTGTAGGTCTCGTTGATCATCCGCTGTGACTCCGCGGCGATCGTGCCGAACACCAGCGAGCTCTTGCCCGATCCGGAACGCCGGTGAACACCGTCAGCCGGCGCTTCGGGATCTCGACGCTGAGGTCCTTGAGGTTGTTCACCCGCGCGCCGTGCACGCGGATCAGATCGTGGCTGTCGGCCACGCGCTGCGCCGAGCGTCTCAGTCCTGGTCATGCCCCTGTGCCTCCGGCGGCCGCCGCGCTCATCGGTCCTGAAGCAGCCCGAGGACGTTGCCGTCGGGGTCGGTGAAGGTGGCCACCAGGCGGCCGCCGCCGACGTCGCGCGGAGGCTCCTTCACGGTGGCGCCGGCGGCGGTCACCTCGGCCAGCTTCGCCTCGATGTCCGGACACGTGCCAGTAGGCCACCGGCGAGGTCATGCCCTGCGGCCACCGCCCGGCACCAGCCCGATGTGCTGGCCCTCGGCCTCGAAGCCGACGTAGTAGGGCGCGTCGCTGAGCGGCGGGACGCCGAGCAGAGCGGTGTACACCGCCTTGGCCGCCGCCAGGTCGGACACCGGATGCAGCACGGTCTTGATTCCCTGGGTGGAAGAGCCGGTCATGGTCACTCCTGAAGTGGTGGGATGGTGATGCAGGTGGAGGCCATGCTAGGTGCGTCTCAGCGGTGGTGCTTCTCGATTCCTGACCGGTTCCGGTTTGGTCGCCCCGACGGCCATCCGCTCCATGTGCTCCCGGTCGACCGGGTGGCGGACGGTGGGCAGCCGCGCGAGGCCGCGGTCAGGGCGGCGTGATCAGGGCGTGCAGCCGAAGGGCCACTTCGATCTCCGTGTGTCTCCGGCTGACGGATCCTCCCAGGAGCCGCTCCGCCCGACGGAGCCGGTTTCCCACGGTGCGCTCGTGTACATCGAGCTGAACTGCAGCCGAGGACGCGCGCTGGGCGCAGGCGAAGTAGGCCGACAGCGTCTCGCGGAGAACTCGCGCCTCGCGAGTGTCAGCGAGGAGTGCACCTAGTTCACGCTCGATGAATTGCTGCGCTCGCTGTGGGTCGTAGCCCGTGAGGTCTTCGAGGGCAACATCCTCGTACAGCGTCGTAGCTTGGCCTAGGCGCTGCCCGATCCCGGCCGCGATCTGCGCCTGAGCGTGGGTGAGACCGAAACCGCGTCTGCCGTGGGCCGGCTCGCCGACGCCCAGCGTTCCCCCCTCAGGAGGATCTAATGCTGATAGCCAGCTCTGGATCTCGGTCGGCGCGACTTCCATCCCGATCCATAGCCAGGCGGCCGACGCCTCAGCCGCCACCGCGAGCGTCGACGTCCCGTACTGCTTGACGGTCGCGTCGATCAGGCTCTCGACGCCCTCGCCGCTGGCGATCAGCCCGATGTGCCACTGCGAGAGGTCATAGCCCAACTCCGTCGCGTCGCCGTCTCGCCCATCGAGCAGCCGCCGCACGAGCTGAACGCGCCGCTGCTCCTCGCGCCGCATGGGCATCTCCCGCGCGGATTGGTACTCCATCTCCATCCAGCGCATGCATCGATCGCCGTAGCCAAAGAAGTAATCGGAACCGGCCCGCAGCAGGGCCCGCCGGTCGGCTGGCCCCATCTCGCGACCCTCAATAGCGTCGTTCCAGGCCTGCCATTGCTCGGCATGGCCCGTCCGATACGCCTGCAGTGCGGCCCACAGCGGTAATCCGTTCGCGGCCGCGAGGCGCGCGGACTCGACCACCTCAGCCGGACACGTCGACGGCAACTTCCGTCCGTTGACGAGACCTTCCAGCTCCCTTCCGATGTCGATCCGGGCGTGTGGCAGCACGATCGCCCGTACCTCGGGCCGGCGCCATGAGACCAGCTGCGGTATTGAGGCCATCCGCTGGTACCAGCCCTCCGTGAGCTGCTCGAGCGAACGCCGGATCCCGACGGCGATCTCAAGCGCAATGACTTCGAGATCCTCCGGCAAAGGATTTACTGACTCCGACAATCCTGACCGCCTCTCAACCCGGATGCTGCTATCGACTTGTCGAGGTGGAACAGTCACCCTGTGAGGATGGCAGGCAGCAAGACCAGAACGCAAGCGGCCGGTCTCATGACCGCACCAGACTCCCACGCTGCGGGTCGTGAGGTCAACTCGACTGCAGCGTCGGCCGCCACCTTGCAGAGGCGAGCACTGACCTTGCTCGGACGGATCGCTCTCGGGGCGATGACATTGATTCTGAGCATCAATCTCTGGACAGGCTTGCCGCTGCTCGCACTGTGGGTCGGCTCGCAAACAACGGGGGGCCAGCGGTTCAGCATGATCGGCATCGTCGCTTCGGTGATCGCGCTGGCGATCCTTGAGACAGTTTCGCTGATGGCTCTGACTCGGATCAGCTCTACCTACGACCGGCTGATCGGTCGGCCCCCGCCCGTGCGCCAGCCCCCGCCCTGGTTGCTCAGCATGAGTGCGTCAAAAGCGCAACCGGCTGGACGGCGGGAGATCAACGCGGTTGAGGCGATCGTCATCGCCGTTGTGGCGGGGGCGTTCATCGCCTTCGAGATCTGGTTCTTCTTCCTCGCGTCGGCTTCGCCGATGGGGTGACGCCCGCGCCGTAAAGCAGAGCGCAGCCGGCATCCGCGTAACGCCGCCTTGATCCGGTCGGCGAGGGCGCGACACGGGCTTAGCGGCGTGTGAGACCGATGCGCACGAGCTGTCCGTTTCGGCTGATCGCCCAAAGCGCGTCAGGGGTGGCGGCCGTGAGCCTGGCTCCCTTGGGTCCGTGCAGGGTTTGGACGCCGTGCGGTGGGGTGAGACGAAGCAGCCGCCGGTCGCTGTCGTCGCCGACATAAGCGCCGCCGTTGCCCAGGACCATGGTCGTCTCGGGCGAGACTCGCCACTGATGCATGATCCTGCCGGTCCGCGGGTCGAGCGTTGTCAGGACCCCAACGGTAGTTGGGTCAGTCAAGCTGGTCAGGTAGCTGGTCTGCGTGCCCAGGGCCCAGATCAGTCCTGCCCCAGGCGCGACGGTCTCAACGTCGACTGGTTGGCGGGCCCATGAGATGTGGTGGGTCGCGACGTGGTCGCTGCCGGCTGGGAAGGTGCCGACGCCGTCAAGCTCGTCCGCGACCCAGGTGAGACCACCGCCGGTGGTCGCGCTGGTGACCTCGCTGGAGGTGAACACCATCCGCTGCCGCCAGGGGGTGCGCGGGTTGATCTCGTCAACGTAGCCGAATGGGCTGGAGGCCCAGACACGGCCGGCGCCGAAGCTGATGCCCGAAGGCTCAAACCGCCGCCAACCGCCCGTCGCGATCGGTTTGGGAAACTGTAGATGGACCGTCGCGGTCGTCTGCCCGGTCTGCGGGTTGATGCGCGAGATGTCGCCGGTGTCGACGTGGGCGATCCAGATCTCGCCGGCCCCGGCGGTGAGGGCGGTCGGGTCAGCGACCGGGAGGCGCCTGATCGGTCGGCCGCTGGCGGTGAGCTCGATCAGCTCCCCGGCCGACGCGGTTGACGAAGCCTGTGAGCAGCGCCGCAGGCAGGTCAGCACCCACAGGTTCGCGCCCAGCGTCGTGGTGTCCTGCACGACCCCGCCGAGGCGCAGCTGCTCGAACGTCCCGACCGTGACCGGCGGCGGTTGTGGCGCGTGACCGGACCGCGAGTTACTGGCGATTGCCCAGCCGGCAGCCGCGGCCACCAGCAGCGCTGCCGCGACCGCGACGATCCGGCGGTGACGTCGTCGCTGGCGACGCCGGGCGTCCTTGATGACCGCCCAACGCGATGGTGCCCAAGGCCGTTCGATCGTCTCCCACATGACGCTAGTATCACTAGCACGATGTTGGAAGTCAAGATTGACCGCGATCGACCGGTCCTGCTCCACGACCAGGTCGCGGGCGAGATCCGCCGCGCGATCGCCGAGGGCGAGGCAGCCCCGGGAGAGCGGCTGCCGCCCGCCCGCGACCTTGCTGCCGTGCTCCAGGTCAACGCCAACACGGTGCTGCGAGCCCTGCGGCTGCTGCGGGACGAAGGACTCCTGGAGTTCCGCCGCGGGCGCGGCGTCCACGTGGCCGGGACCGCCGAGCGCGGCGCCGTGCTCGCCAAGGCCAAAGAGTTGGTGCAGTTCGGAGCCCGATACGGCTATGACCCAGAGGAGCTGATCGACGTAATCCGACATCTCAGTCCGGGCAACCCCAAGCACTCACCACCTCGAGTGCGATGAATCTCGCTCCGACCGATCCGCTCGCGGGCCGGCTCACGGCCGCTGTCCGATCCGGCACGCTGAGCGAACTGGCGCGGCTCCTCGATGAGCAGCCGGAAATCGCCGAGGCGCGGATCACCGGGCGGCGCGGCGGCTGGCGCACGCCGCTGCACATTGCCACCGACTGGCCCGGCTACTTCCCGAACGGCCCGGCGGTCGTGCGGCTGCTGATCGAGGCTGGCGCCGACCCCAGCGCGCCGAGCGACGACGGGCCGTCCGAGACGCCGCTGCATTGGGCCGCGAGCAGTGATGACCTGGAGGTCGCGGCCGCGTTGATCGAGGGAGGGGCCGACATCGAGGCGCCCGGTGCCTCGATCGCCGGTGGCGGCCCGCTTGACAACGCCGTCGGTTATGGCTGTTGGCACGTGGCGCGGCTGCTGGTCGAGCGGGGCGCCCGCGCCGATTCGCTGTGGCAGGCAGCCGCACTGGGCATACCGAGCGCGTGGCGGAGCTCCTCGCCGCTGATCCGCCGCCGACCCAGAAGCAGCTCGACGAGGCGTTCTGGCAGGCCTGTCACGGCGGGCAGCTGCGGATGGCCACGCTGCTGCTGGAACGCGGTGCGGACATCAACGCTAAACCGGACTACAGCGACCAGATGCCGCTCGACATCGCTGGCAGCACGGACACGCGTCGTGGCCAACTCGTCAGCTGGCTACGCGACCGCGGCGCGATGCCCGCACAGGGGTCGGCGCCCGAGCTGTAGATTCGGCGCGATCCTGTCTCGCTGCCGTCCGCGGGCGCGCGGGACCGGCCCCGAAATTGAGCAGGATCGGAGAAGCAATCGATGGGCCGGCGCCCATAGGCTTGCCGTCGACGGGTACCGAGATCTCGAGGAAAGGGCCGCGCATGAAGGTGATGACATGTCAACAGCTGGGTGGGCCGTGTGAGTTCGAGCTCCGGGGGGAGACGGCGGATGAGGTGATCAAGGCGCAGGATCGGCATCTGAAGGAGATGGTCGACGGAGGCGATGCCACCCATGAGAGCGCGTTGAAGGACATGAAAGGCAGGTGGAAGCGACCGATCTCAGGCATGGGGTGGTACCGGCAAGTCAAGCGTGACTTTGCTGCGCTCCCGGAGACTGATTGAGAACACGGCCGACGGTGACCGCGGCGCTCCACGCCGCGCAGCCTGGGCACGCGAGCGCGGGCTCCCGGCGGCCCCGCCGTTAGCTGGCGAGCGGTGCGCCGTGGCGGGCGGCCTGCACAAATAGATTTGGCTCGTGGGTGCGATCGAAGAGCGACTTGCCGGGCTTTGTCGGGTGACGCTGGGCGTCACGCCCGCTCGGCGATCGGCTTGAGCGTGCTGCCATTCGACCTACCCGTCGAGGCCGAGGCCGAGGCAGTGGTAGCGCTGAGCTGATCCGAACCGCTGCATTCCCGCCCCGCCCGGGGGGGGCAGGTAGGACGAACCGCCATTTAGCATCACCCCGATGGATCACGCCGCAAAGGACGATCGGCTCGAAGAGCTACTGACCGAGCAATCGGCCTACTACCGCGCGCTAGCCCCTGAATACACCGAAACCGCATTCCCAGAGTTCAGCACCGACGTGCTCGCCGCCGCGCGCCGCGAGATGCTCGCCGCACTCGACGCGTTCCGGCCGACCGGCGAAGTGCTCGAACTTGCCTGCGGCCCCGGCACGTGGACTCCGTCTCTGCTTCGCCACTCCGCGAGCGTGACCGCCATCGACGCCGCCCCAGAGATGCTCGCGATCGCCGCCACCAGCGTCACCGACAAGCACGTCCGCTTCGTGCAAGCGAACCTGTTCGACTGGCAGCCCGATCAGCGATACGACGTTGTGTTCTTCGGTTTCTGGCTCTCGCACGTCCCGCTCGAACGCTTCGCCTCCTTCTGGTCCACGGTTGCTGGCTGCCTCAAACCCGACGGGCGCGTGGCCTTCATCGATGACGCCTACCGGACCGAGGACGAGCTCATCGAAGGCGACCAATCCTCAACCATCCGCCGCCACCTACGAGACGGCACGGTGTTCCGAGCCGTCAAGGTCCCACACACGCCTGAAACGTTGCAGAAGCGACTTGCCGACCTCAGTTGGAACGTCTCTATCACTGCCTTGTCCGGCCCGTTCTTCTGGGGAGCTGGAGGCAAGGCCTGACCCAGGGCAGAGCGGTAACGTCCGCGCCATGACGAAGCAGCCTCCGCATCACGAAGACTCCCCATCGCAGCTCATCGACGCAAAGATCGAGGAGCTAAGCGACTGGCGCGGCACGACGCTCTCCAGGCTTCGTGCCCTCATCAAGCAGGCCGACCCGGACGTGGTCGAGGAGTGGAAGTGGCGAAAGCCCTCCAATCCTGGGGTTCCGGTGTGGTCTCACAAAGGAATCATCTGCACCGGCGAGACGTACAAGAGCGTCGTGAAACTCACGTTCTTCAAGGGCGCCTCGTTGGAGGACCCTTCCGGACTGTTCAACTCAAGCCTCGAAGGCAACACCCGGCGCGCAATCGACTTCCACGAGGGCGGGGAAATCGATGAGAAGGCGTTCGTTGCGCTCATTCGAGCTGCCGTCAGCCTGAACGGGTCCTAGACCCGCTCATCGATTCGGCCCGGAGGGCGAGTTTCTCGCCCATCTCGTGCCGTGGCTCAGGGATCAGCTGGCGGCAGCGTGCGCGGACAACGGACGACCCTCGCCGGAGCTGCGAAGCTAGCGTCATGAACGGCTCAACTATCAACGTGCCGACCCCGGACGGGGTCGCGGACTCCTACCTAGCCAGACCCGCTGGCGATGGGGCGCATCCTGGCGTCCTGTTCATGATCGATGCGATCGGGCTGCGGCCGCGGATCGATCAGATGGCCGATCGGATTGCCGCCCAGGGCTATCTCGTGCTCGCTCCGAACGTTTTTTACCGGGCCGGACGCGCTCCGCTGTGGGAGACGCCGGATCTCCACGATCCAGACTCTCGCGCCCGGTTCCTCCAGACGCTCGGGCCGCTGATGAGCGCGTTCACACCCGCCGCCGTCGCGGCAGACGGCGGCGCTTACCTGGACAAGCTCGGGGAGCTCGCCGACGGCCCTTTCGGGGTCACCGGCTACTGCTTCGGCGGCCGGCTCGGCTGGATGATCGCCGCCACGCACCCTGATCGCGTCGCCGCGCTCGGTGGCTTTCACACCGGTCGCATGGTCACCGACGACGAGGACAGCCCTCACCTGCTCGCCCCGCGTGTCCGCGGCGAGGTCTACTGGGGGCACGCCGACCAGGATCAAAGCATGACCCAGGAGAACATCGCGACGCTCGACCAGGCCATGGACGATGCCGGCGTGCGCCACACGACCGAGCTCTACGAAGGTGCGCAGCACGGCTACACGATGTCCGACACGGGCGCCTACAACGAAGCGGCCGCCGAGCGGCACTTCGAGGCGCTGTTCGCGCTCCTTCAGCGAGCAATCCCACGGTGAGAACCGGGTCGGAAACCAAGTAGGACACGACCCAGCAGACGGTCAGGCCCCGCTCGTCGGCGCTAGCTCCGTCGGTCCCGGTCCGCGGCCAAGGCCCGCAGGCGCTCGGTCATCTCCTGGTCCTCGGCAGTCTCACCCGCCTCCTTCTCTCTGCCGTCATCCGTTTCCGCCGTCCGGCTGCCGTTCCCCTCATCGGGGGTCCCGACGTCACTGTTGGCCTGAAGCACCGCGCCCTCCAAGAAGTGTCGAACGCGATCCTCGTCACCCGGCGTGATCGGCCCCACCAACACCTGGCCCTTCTTCAGGGTCACCTCCGTCCAAGCACCGCGGTTGAGAAGCCGGGTTGTCCTCTCAAAGGCATTCTTCCAGCCCTTCTCCAGCTTGCCCTCCAAGGCAATCACCAACGTCCCGTCCTTCACCTCGGCAGACGACCAATTCAGCCTGACATCCTCGCTCATCGTTCCTCCTATCCACGCACGTGTTGCTCGGCGGTGGCGCACCAGTCGCGCGCCCACTGATTGAAACCGAGCGCATACTCGGTCGTCAGACGATCGAAGACGTCGTCGAACTCGCCGGCCTTGACTTGGGCCTCGAGCTCGGCGATCCGTTGTTCGTGACGGTCGCGCAGGCGGTGCACGAGCGCCAGGCGCTTGTCCGGATCGAGCACGCCGGCGAATCGCAGTCGCAGCAGCGCCTCGTTGCGCATCTCGAGCACGGGGTCGGACGGATCGGTGAGCCACTCGGTCAGCGCTCGGCGTCCCGCGCGCGTGATCGTGTAGCAGTGGCGGCGTGCTTCCCCGCGCGGGTCGTCGCGCACCGAGACGAGGCCGGCACCGGCCAGCCGGCGCAGCTCGGGGTAGATACCGCCGACGCTGGCGCCCCAGAACAGCCGGGTGGAGCGTTCGATCTCGGCCTTGATCGCGTATCCGGTGCCGTGGCCCTCGGCGATCATGCCCAGCAGCACGCGAGCGGTCTGGTTCAGCTCGGGTGTCGAGGTGCTCGGCATGGCACGAGTATGCCCGTCGATGCGGCGAAAAGCAACCATGCTGAGCTATCAATCTAAAGGCTCAGTATGAGGGGATTGACTGATCGCTCAGGCTGAGCTAATATTGCGTGACGAGCGCAGGGTTCATAACCAACACCAAGTGCGGCCCTGGCGTTCGGTGCCGCGGCCAACGGGCCGCGGCGGACCCAATGGAGGTTTTCATGAACTCTCGATTTCTCACCAATGCTGTCCTATCCGTGCTCGGCGGCTTCATCGTCGTAGTGTCGATGGCCTGGGCACCGATCACTTTCATGTGGCTGATGCTCGGCGCCGGGATCTTCGCGCTGGCGCTGGCTGGCGGGTTCGCGATCAACGGCCGCGGGAACGCGCAGCGTTCGCTCGACGGCACGATCGGGATTCTCGGTGTGTGGACGATCGTCGCGAGCCTCGTCTTTAGCGGAAGCCTCCTCACGTGGCTCGGCTTCGCCTCGGGCCTCGCGTTCGTCGGCCTCGGGTTGATCGGCCTCACGCTGCACGAGCTCTACACCGAGCGCGTCGTGCACTCCTTCGAGGTGCTCCGCGCCCCAGCCGAGGAGCACGACTTCGCATCGATCAACGGGTGATGATCAGCCCGATCTGACCGCCTCCGGGTCAAGTCCCGCGGGCACCGGCACACCACCGGAGCTCGCGGGGCTCAGGGGGTTAACGCCTTGCGTTGAGCGCCCGACTCAACCAGCGCGCCCGAGTGGCGATCGGCCCACGGAACCAAGCCCCGGAAGGGGAGACCTTGACCGAAGCGAGGACGGCGCCATCATCAACGCGAGTCCGAAGCGCGCGGTGCTCGTCATCGGAGTGTCCCCGAGCATTGGGGCGTCCCCCTGCGGCCGGCACCCAAAAGGAGTCGTCCGGCGCCGAGGCTCCGTGCCAGCGAACGTGGGAGGGTGTCCGTCTAACTGTGTAGGCGTTAGTCGGGTACGGTCTCCGAAGTGGATTTTGAACGCCAGGAGGGCTTTCGTCCAGCCGGCGACTCGGGTCCACTTGGGGGTGGCGTTCATGAGGCATAGGTAGATCAGTTTTCTGGCGGCCTGCTCGTGAGGGAAATGACCTTTGGTCTTGATCGCTTTTCGGAGCTGCCGGTTCAGCGCCTCGATCGGATTTGTCGTGTAGACCACGCGGCGGACGTCCGGGGGGAATGCCATGAAGGGGATCACGTACTCCCAGTTATCCCGCCAGGCCCTGACCACCGGCGGTAGCTGCTGACCCCATTTTTGATCGAAGGCCTCGAGCGCTTCCTGTGCGGCGTCGACGTCGGTGGCGGTGTAGATCGGCTTGAGGTCCTTGACCACCTGGTCATAGCCGCGGCGGGGAACGTATTTCAGGCTGTGGCGGATCAAATGGACGATGCAGGTCTGCACCACGGTCTGGGGGAACACCGCCTCGATCGCCTCCGGGAACCCTTTGAGCCCGTCCACGCAGCAGATCAGGATGTCGCGGACCCCACGCTGCTTGAGATCACTGAGGACCTGCATCCAGAACTTCGCGCCCTCGCTGGCCTGGAACCACATGCCCAGCACCTCGCGCCGGCCGTCCATCCCGATCGCCATCGCCAGATAGCAGGCCTTGCGCTGCACCGACCCGCCGTCTCGGATCTTGAGCACTAACGCGTCGAGGAACAAGACCGGGTAGACGTCATCCAGGGGTCGCTGCTGCCACGCCTTGACGTCCTCCAGGACCGCATCGGTAACCCGGCTGATCAGATCCCGGCCAACGCTCACCCCGTAGATCTCCACGAGGTGAGCCTCGATATCTCGCGTCGAGAGACCCCGCGAGTAGAGCGCCAGGATCTTCTCGTCGAACCCCTCAAAGCGCCGCTGGCGCTTTCTCACGATCTTCGGTTCGAAGCTCCCCTGACGATCCCTCGGCGTGCTGATCTCCACCGGCCGTGCTCGGTAGTCACCGTCTTCGCTGTCGACCCGTTGCGGGTGTTGCCAACGCCGCCAGGCGGCTCCTGATGCGACTCATAGCCCAAATGGTCAGTCAGCTGACCTCCATCGCCCGCTCCACCAACCGCTTGGTCAACTGCGACAGCAGCCCGCCGGGACCGACGATCTCCTCCTCGGTCTTCGCTCCGGCCAGCAACTCGTCGACGAGCTTGTCTGGCAACTTCTCGCGCATCCCGTCGGGCAACTGCTCAAGGATCCCAGGCCGGGGCGCCGACTCGCCTTGCGGCTCGCCGGCGCCATACGGTTCAGGGCTAGTCGCTCGAACTACAGATTCAACTTCTGGAAGTAAAGGCATGACGCTCCTTTCACGTCATGCCTACACAGTTCGTCGGACACTCCCGCCCTCCCTGAGAAGAAGGCTCGGCCGTCAGACGCGTCCAGCGTGTCGGCTTGCCTGTCGTGGCAGGTGCTGCTGCCTTGCTCGTTGTCCGAGTTGAGCATGTGGTCCGGTAGGGGTGGAGCCAGTTTCGCGGCGCTTGTAATGCTCAGCAACTCTCGAAAAGTGCGGATCGTCCTGGCCTCGCGCGGACGCCGGCTGGGTTCAATGATCGCCGTTGGCGAGCGCGGCGAGTAGATGTCCGGTGGCGAGCGCCGCTAGCACCATGAAGACGCCGACGGTTCGGGACATGCTCGTGGGAATCAGGAAGGAGAGGCTCACCGGGGTTGTCGTGTAGAGCCAGAGGAGCGAGAGGACGATCGCCGAGAAGGCGGCCAAGTAGAAGCATGTCGCACGCCTCGCGGTGCGCGTGGCCAGACACACCACGCAGACGGCGATGAAGACAGCCGCCAGCAATCCCCATTGCGAAAGGGTTTGTGTCGTCATCGCCGTCGCGGTCAGATGAAGCTCGTGAGTGCGGTGCAGGATGTAGACCGGGCTGATCGCGCGCGGAAGCGGCGGCTCGACCGTGTCGGACAGGTGATGCGATGCAACCCAGATCCGCCACGGAGCCACAAGCAGCGCGAAGTAAGCCGCCGCGGCTGCCCATTGCCGCAGGCGAGGAGACCCACGATTCCCAAGGACTCCACCTCGGCGGCCCAATACCGCGAGACCGCCCACGAGAAGCACGAGGGCGGCAGCCACAAGGTCCTCGTCCTTCGTGTTCGCCGCTGCGGTCAGGAGCACAGCCGCCAGCACTAGGCATCCGATGTCCGCGCGGTCGACCCAAAGGCCGAGCGCGAGCGCCCCCGTGGCGAGCAGCACGGCCCCGGTGGTGTCGGCGTAGCCCATGGCGATGTTATGGACCGCGACGGGAGTGACTGCCAGCAGCGCCAGCGCCACAAGCCACACGGGCGCGAGTCGGCGAGAGCGGCATGCGATTCGCCAGATCAGATAGGCGGCGGTCCAAATCGCACAGACGAACAGCAGCCACAGCTCGGTATGGAAGAGCCGTAGCTGTGGATGTCCCATAGCCTGCGAAAGGAGGGCCTCCAGCGCGGGCTGGAACAACGGGTATATGGGGTGTCCTCCAGCCTGGAGGGGGTTCTGAAAGATCTCGGGCTGAAGTCCGTGGTAATAGGCAAGCGTCAGCCCCTTGAGCGACCAGATACGCGCGTCGTCCAGCACGGTCGGAAGCCTGGCAACCACCGCCGCCCCAGCAACCACATACACGCCGGCGGTGAAGCCGACAGCCCGGCGGAACCAGATAAGCATTGAAGATGCGCGCGGTGGGGGTTCGTCCGCGTCGCCCCCGGGAGGCAGGAAAGCACTTCGGCGCCTCGTACTGACCCCGGCCACGCCGGCAGAGCCGATCGCGACCACCATTGCCGTAATCAGGGTCATCGGGATGCCGATGGCAAGCAGGAGGATCAGGATCGGAACGACCAGTCCGACGCCGACCCAAAGCGCAGGTCCTACCGCCGCTACGGACGCTCGCCAACCGGCAGCAGCGGGCGACAACCCGACCGCTCGCAGGAGCGCCATCCCGGTGCCAATCAACGCCACGTGCAGCGCTAGGAAACCGAGGACAGCCCTCATGGCGCGCTGTCTCGCGCCAGCGCAAACCCGTGTGCGTACACCCGTACTGATGGATCGTGTCGCGCGATCCGCGCCTGCAGGTCTGTCGGGATCGTGCCGAACGCGATCGTCCACCCGGGATGGCCACCCGGACCTGACGGCAGGGCCGGCAGCAGCACCAGCGCCACGCACCACGCATCGGGCGGCCCGGCGTAGGGCGCTAGTGCATACACCGCGTGCGCAGGCAGCCGAGTCTTTACCCAGTCGATGAACGGCCGCCGCAACGGCAGCTGCGGACCCGGCTCCCCGTTGGTCTCACCGAAGCAGTGCTCTAAGCCTGTTCGCGCCGCGACGCCGCTGCGTCGCGCCTGATTCAGCACCGAGCCGGTGTCGCGCAGCTGCACGAGCGCGAACACGAAGCTGATCGTCGCAAGCACACAAGCGGCGACGAGCCGCACATCGGGATGAGTCTTGCTCCCAGATCCAAGCCGCGCAGTCACAAAGACGATTGCGCCGAGAACCGCGAGCGTCTCGAGGACGAACAACACGAACTCGTGTGTCAAACCATGCATCAGCCACCGAGCGGATCAGCCATCGCGCCTTGCCTGTGGCCTGAATCCATGGCTCAGCGCGCGCACGACGCTCGTGCCACCACAGACATCGCTATCTACCCCGCGAGCGCATATCGGCCAAGAGGCTCCCACATCGGATCTATCCAGCAGCGCACGATCCGCTAGCTCCGCGTTCTGCTCCTAGCCGCCGAAGCGATCGGCCTGTGAACCAGCGAATACATCGCATTCGGCGAGACCAAGGAGCATCCCGAAAACCGACCGCAGTCGTCATCTGCCCAGGCGATGCTGCAGAGGCGGCAGCGCGGCGGATTCGCGATGCACCAGCCGCTAGGCAGGCTGGCGCTCGACGACTACCCCCTGGGGCGGCGGCGCGGGAAGGCCTTCCAGCAGCTCAGCCGGCAGACGCTTGCTCGCCTCCCAGCACTCAAGGCCCACCACGCGCCGCGTGACCTGGTCACGCTCAACCAGACCCGACTCGGTCTGCTCGACCTGGGCATGCTCCGGATCCCAACCCTCGAGCCGAAGCCAAGCAACATCGGCTGTGCGGTCGAAATGGCCATCCACCATGTCGAGGCTACTCGCGCCAGAGGGTGACGACACGGGCCGTCGTTTTATCGTCGCCGTTGGGCCAGTCGTAGATCACGACCAGGCTCCCCCACGGGCGGTAGCCGTTTGATCTCAAGGCACGTCACCAGGGCGACCAGCGCCCTCCGCTTGTTGCCGTCGAGGAAGGGCTGGGCCTCAGCGATGCCGTGCGCCAGCACCGCCGCCTGGAGAGCCAGGTCAGCATGCTCATAGTGCGAGATAGACGACCTGCTCTGGCTCGCCCCCCGCTTGGTCATGCCCTACGCTGGTCCGGGCGGATCGTTGGGATCGTGGTTGGCGAGGATGTCCATCGCCTCGGGATGCTCACTGACGACGCGCGCCGCGATCTGGCGGACACGCTCACGCACCTGGTCAGTCGGCAGGATGCGAAGCTCTCCGTCGCCGAGGTCCTCGACCAACACGGAGGAACCCGGCGCATAGCCGCTTGCTTCGAACTCGCGAGGGATGGACACGACGTTGCTGTTTCCGACTCGGCGGACCTTGACGATCTTCATAGCAGAAGTACATACGCGGCTATCCAGCGTGGCGCGCGAAGGACGCCTCCGATCCACAACCGCCCGTCGTAGGTCGGCGCTGATCAGGGCAAAGCCTCGGCGGAGCGGGTGCGCCGCTAACGCCGCATGTGGGTTCTGATTGGGGACCGGGAGCGCTACGTACCGACTGCGGTTCGCGCTGCGAGCGCTGGTGGTTACCCGAGGGGTTCCTGGTGTGGGACGCCATTTTTCTCCCAGTGGAGCAGCGTTCCGGTGATGGTCACGTTGGTGATGGAATCGCCGCGGCCCGGCGGGGTGCTGTCGATTAGCCTGGTGCCGTGATCGTCGTGCGCGTAGAGAGCTTCTATTTCGCACGCAGCTGCCGTGCAGGTGGGCGCGGCGTCGATCAGCGCAGTTGACCAGGCGGCTTGGCCTCCGGTCGGGTTGGACGAGGTGAGGACGTCCCCTTCGCTGTCGGGAGCGAGACAGAATGACGCGGAGGCGCAGCTCAGGGCGTTGAGGCTGGCTGGTTCGCCGAAGGCGGACACGTGATCGATGCGTGTGACGCTCCACGTCGCGGCGCCGCCGGTTGGGTTGCTGGAGGTGAGCACGTTGCCGCGCGAGTCGACGGCGAGGCAGAGCGCGGTCGAAGGGCAGGACACTCCGTTGACGAGATCGAAGGGGGTCCCTGGTTCGATTCGGTTCAGGGTCCAAGCGGAGGCGCCGGCTGTGGGGTCTGTCGCGGTGACGACGTTCCCTTCGCCGTCGCCGGCAACACATAGCGATGTCGACGGGCAGGATATGGCGGTCAACCCGTCGGAATCGGGATCTATGTGGCTGGTCGTCCAGTCAGAAGCGCCGGCGGTTGGATCAGGTGAGGTCACGACGTGCCCCGACCCATCAGTGGCGACGCAAAGGCTCTCCGAGGGGCATGAAACGCCGGTGAGCATTCCGAAGAAGCTCGTGTCGACGTGGACGACGGTCCATGACGACGCGCTGCCGGTCGGGTTGGTGGAGGTCACGACGCTCCCCGATGAGTCAGTAGCAACGCACAGGGATGGCGTGGGACACGACACCGCCGAGAGCCGCTGGCCCTTGTCTACCGAAGTGACCGTCCAGGTTGGAGCACCTCCGGTCGGGTCAGAGGAGGTGACGACGTTTCCGGCCTGATCGACCGCGACGCACAGGTTCGCGCTGGGACATGAGACTCCATTGAGAGCCAGCCGGCCGTCGACGTCCGCACTGGACCAAGCGTCACGACCGCCCGTTGGGGCGGTGGTTGTAAGCACATCGCCGCGGTCGTCAACGGCGACGCACAGATCGGCGGACGGACAGGAGATGCCGTTTAGCGCCAACGGCGGGGACGGAATGTACGTCGAGCGCCAGGCGCTAAACCCAGCCGAGCCCAGCACTAGCGAATCGATCCCGGAAGGGGTGCCCTCGGGGTAGGCCGAGCAGCCCGCGCTGAACACTTGGCCCGGCCTGCCAGTGCTCAGGTCAAACACGTCAACGGTGCTCGAGCAGTTGAAGTACTTGTCCTCGTAAAAAGTTGATAGGGCGACGAAACGACCCTCCAGCACGACGGCCCCCACGCTCGTGTAGTAGCCGTCCAGGGTCGTGGCCGAAGTCAACAGGCGCTCGGTGCCGACTGAGCGCAGGCAGCCGTACCAGCCGATGAACGGCGTGCCCGTCTCTTGGTATGAACGGCTCGTGATCACCGCTTGGGAGTTACTCGCGATCACCGTCGAGCCACGCGGAGGCGTGCACGGCGCCGCCACGCGAGACACACGCGGCTGCGCGCCCCAGACCGTCAGCCGGATCAGACTTAACGTGGCCCCTCTCACCGCCATGACCCCCCTTACCGCCAGAAACCGCCAGCCTGGCTCCCGCCGCGGGTCGCTGGCGCGTGACCCGATAGTTATCAAACAAGCGAGCCGCATCCCCAGCGAGTAGACGACCAAGATGAACGCTGAGGTAAAGCGGCTTGTCGGCGATCCAGCGATACGCCCGGCTCACCCGAAGGCCGACCAAAGCAGGCACGACGTAACGCCGCGACCGCCCCACCGAGACCGTCGGGACCCGAGCACGACGACAACACGACATAGACAGCGTCACGACCGACCCACGCGGGACCCGGCGACCAGACGCAGGCGACAAACGCCTCACTTTCGGCGAAGCGAACGACTCGAATGACAGTCCGTGCGGAATGCTCACCCGCAGCCCCGCCGCATGAAGCCGACCGTAGACCACGAGAACGCTCCCGTCAGCACTGGGCACTCGCACAGTCGCGGGAGCCCGCTGCCCCACCGCCGCAGCAGTCCAGACCCCGAACGCGATCATCACGAGGATCCCCCTCCACCGCTTCACAGAGAACCCCGAGACGAACGGAAGATCACAACTCCTCAAACGCAGCCGCAGGCGAGAAGTTGTGCGCGCTCCAGCTTGCTCGGGCGCGATATGACTGCAGGAGGAAAGCCCAACGGAGGGTCGCCACCCTCAGACATGTGTAAGGGTGTTCGCGAAAGCGTCGGCCACCGGATTTTCAACTCTGATACCACCGGTCCGGAGCGATTCAGAGAATGTTGTGGACGCACGCCGGAACGCGTTCGTGCTGGTCGGTTCAGGCCGCCGGACGGGCCGCGACGCGGGGTTGCTACCGAACCCTGGACGGAAGGTCCGCCGCCCATAGTGTGTCACCGGTCTGAAGGTAGATCGTACGACCACCGAGGGCGGCCGGAGCCTCCTGCGCGTAGCCACCGTGGCCGGGAGTGCCGACCTGGGCAACGGTGCGCGGCACAGCGATAACGACACGCCGAAGGCTGGGGAGCACGACGCCTCGTAGCGGATATCGAGTAGGCCCGGCCGCCGGCCAGATTACCGCGTGACTGTCGGCTAGGAGCGTTGGTGGGAAAGGCGTGTTGATGGGTAAATCCAGGCGGGTATGACAGGCATACAGTCGATATGGCGGCTTGGGCTGGTAGTAGGTGTAGGAGTCGAAGCTGGCCACAGCAAAGGAGCCGTAAAGCATGAGATCAGTGGCTGCTTGACGTGGATAGCTGCTGCCGAGGCCCTGCTCGGCGGGGTAGCGCAACCCCGGACACAGGCGACCGACACCAGAAGGGGCGTTGAGATCGTCGTAGAACCTACTGCCGGCCTTCCGCTGGTTGGCTTTCACCGCGCCGGTTGCGATGTTCTGAAGTTCGTAGGCGCCGCTGTTGTGGGCATCACCACCGGGATAGATATATGGGAATTTCAACCAGCGGGCCCCCACCGCCGTCACGGGCAAGCAACCGTCACTGTTCGGTGGCCCGCAGAAGCTCACTGGCTGTGCGACGGTAGTCCACCGCCCACTGGCGAGCCTGTACAGATCGATGGAGTAGGGAGCGCCGTTGCAGCTCAAGGCAAGCCATGGGCCACCGAAGATGGGATTGCTGGGGGGCGGCTTTGATCCATCCGCTGAGCATCCCGGTGGTGAGAGCTCGGTCTTGGTTCCGGCGGAACGGTTGATCAGCTCGAGTTGGTACGGACCGGTGGACGGCCCCTCGACTAGTGCGACATAGCGCTCATTGGCGGCGGCCTGGACGACTCCGGTCGCGACTAGGTGCCAGTGCAGGTGGAGCACGACAGGTCGCCGAGATCGCTCACTTGCTGACGTCCGTCTCGTGACAGCTTGGGCAGACTGAAGCGCCAGAAGACTCGACAGAACCGCGAGGAGGGTGAACATGACAACTGAGCCTTTGATCGTGCGCACGCCTTTGCGAACGCTCACGCCCAGGGAAAGTTGCGGACTTGGCCGACGATGCCGCCGCCGTCCAGTCTCGACGCCGCGCGATCCCTTCGCCGGAACGTCGGTGCCGCTCAGCGCACCAGACCAGGGCTAGGGTGGCGCCCTCAGGATCCCGAGCTCAAGACCGGGCAGGCGACCGGCACGAGTATCACCACGACCAGGCAGAGCCGGTCGGCGGACCCGGCACGCAGGGAGCAGGGCAGGATCACCGCCAGTCAGCAGCTGTCGCAGGGCGCCGAAAGGAAGTCAGTGATCACCCTCGGCTGCTATGAAGGGTTTGGCGATGATGGAGCCGCCAGCTCGCATCGCGCACGCAGGAGATGCCGAGCGTTCAGTGCTCGGCTGACCGTCGCGCGCGCTCGGTGCCGGCGGCAAGGACAACCTCCCGAAGGATGACGCGCGCACACGGAGGCGCTGATCGCGCATCCGTGCGCGATCGACTTGCCGTGCGCGAGTAGCCACGGTGTCGCGCCAATCCTCTCTCAAGTACCACCCGTGTCCTCGACCGCGATGTTCATGTAAGCCGGGGCACTTGGTGCCGCGGGAGAACCGGGCGAAAGTTCGCCGACCAGGGAACGACCAGCTCTCACGTCCCCGCATGCGGGTTCAACGGGTGAATGTGAATAGTCGAGCTGGGAGCGTCGGGGGTTGGCTCAGGCTCGGCGGAAGGGCGGCGACTCCGACCCCAAAGCCGTCGGGCTCGTCGTCAAAGGCGATCTCGCGGAGGCCTGCGTCTGAGAACCATTGACGTATCCGGAGCCGTAGATCTGGCTGGGAGCTGCCCTTGGTCCAGATGACCGTCCCTCCAGGCCGGAGCATCGCCGGCGTCGCAGCCACGGTCGCCGCGATATCTGGCTCTGACACGTTGCCAAAAATCCCGCACAGCAGCAGCAAGTCGACTGGTAGCACGGCCGCGAACGTCGTGGTGTCGCCGGCGTCCCCCGCGATTACCGTAACGCCGTCCAGGCCGAGTCGATCGGCCATCACCCTGGCATCTTGAACCAACCTGGCGTCCCGTTCGACAAGGAGAACGTCAAGCGCCTGTCGATCGAGGACCGCCAGCCCGGGGAGGAGATCACGCCCATCGCCTGCGCACAGGCTCAGGATCTGCCACGGCGCCCGTGCCGTGCGTGACGCGAGCGTCTCGGCTACTCGGTGGCGGACGACCTCGAGCCGACGGGCAAGGGAGCTGCCCGGGTCGTCATATGCGGTGTACCAGGCCTTCCAATTCGTCATGACCCGCCCGCGTCATACCCGAAGACGGTCAATGAGCCAACAACTTTCGACGCGAACCACCGATGTGCCGCCTGGGGTCGAAGTCTTCTGCTACCGATGGCTCTCCCCAGCGTGAGCGGGAGTCAGCCATAACAGCTTCACGGGGTCCGATCGCGAATCCGCTACAACGAGAGCATGATCGACGGGTCCGGTGAGGCGATCATCCGTGTGGCCGGCGTGAGCGATGTCGCTGCGCTAGCCACGCTGAGATCAATATGGAGTATCCGGAACCCAGCCGAGCCCGGGTTCGAGCGGCAGCTGGCTGACTGGCTTGCCGACGAGCGTGACCGACGCACGACCTGGTTGGCGTCAGTTGGCGATCTTCCGGTCGGCATGGCCTCGATGCTCGAGTACCGTCGCATGCCGCACCCCAAGCGCCCTGACTCGCGCTGGGGGTACGTCAGCAACATGTTCGTACGAGAAGACTTTCGCGGGCGCGGCATCGGCTCAGCGCTTCTCCGAGAGCTCATCACCGTCGCCCACGCACGGCACTACGCACGGCTCGTTCTTTCACCCAGCGAACAAGCGACCCCGTTCTATCGGCGGGCCGGCTTCATGTCGCCGGACAAGACGACCTCTGATCGGCTGCTTGTCCGCCCAGCTGAGTCCTAATTCTGAGCTGCTTCGCGACTTCCGGCCGGACTTCCCCTTCGTCGCTCAGTTGCGGCCACCGAGACGCGGCTGGTGCTTCGGCATGTGGTCACGCTCTATCGGGAGCCTCCAGGCCGTCGAGGAAGCCAAGAATGAGGCTGCTCAGCTGATCTGGTGTGTCGAGGTGCAGGTCGTGTCCGGCGTCGGGCACAGTCACGAGCTCAGCGTTCATCGCTTGCTCGACGAGCTTCGCGCCGTGCTCATCGCCGAAGGTTCCCCGGCGGCCGAACACGATCAGCGTCGGGCAGCGGATCGACCGCCATTGCGGCCAATAATTGCGCGACGCCAATGCGGTGATGCACTCGACCATTATCCGGGCGTCAAAGGTCGGACGTAGCCCGTCAGGAGAGTCCCGAAGCCCGGCTGTCCAAGCGTCGGGCTCAAGGCCCTGAGCGCTGAAGAACGTACGGGCCTCCGTCTCACTCCCAAAGGAAGCCGGCCAGGACGCCAGCCACTGCTCGATGCGCGTGGTGTCAGGCGGCGGGTCACCGGGGGCCGGTCCATCCGGTGACCCCTCGACGACAACCAGCGCAGCAACCAGGTCGGGGTGCTCGGCTGCAACCAGCAGGGCGGTGTTAGCGCCCATCGATTGACCGACCAACGCGACCGGTCCGAGGCCAAGCTCTCCGACCACGGTGGCCACGTCCGCCACGAACGCTTCCCGCGACACGTCGCTTGGTCGTTGCTCGCTATGACCGTGGCCACGCTGATCGAGCGCCAGCCCTCGATGGGTCGGCGTCAGCGCCTGGGCGATCTGCTCCCACTCTCCGGAGTGCCCCGCGAGCCCGTGCAAGAACAAAACCGGCGACCCCGTGCCGCCGAAATCTCGGCACGCCAGCCGCACCCCACCCCGGGCCATCTCGATCCAGGAAACCATGACCCGACGCTACCGCTCCCCCAAGCAGGACTCGTTGCGGCCCGCAGTGCCACCTGCGTCGCCGGCGAGGCCGTTCCGGCGCTGCTGCTCTCGGGCCTGGCTCGGCCGAAGGAGAGTGCGCAGGCACGCTCAAGCCATCGCTGTCGTAACGGCTGGTTCGCGAACCCGGTAGCGAGTCGTGTCCCCAATATGTCCCGAACTCAGCAGATATGACCCGATCTCGGGACACCTGAAAGCAGCGAACCTTCACCTAGCGCGGGCCATACGACGTCAGGATGCGCCATGGTAAGGAGAAGCGCACGGGACATCGACGAAGTCGCGTTGCGGCCGCCGATGCCAACGTCACAGCCCCCAAGCCGGCGCGTCGACGACGCTTTCAAGGGACAGCGGTCGTCGAGCGCTGCGCAATCACGACGCTCCGCTGCCGTGTTAGGTAGCACATTGGTAGCAAACACGCCGAGTGGCTGTCTGGCGAACCGCTACAAAACCAGCGATTACCAGCGAGTTTCTAACGCGCCCTGAGAGATTCGAACTCCCGACCTTCGGTTCCGTAGACCGACGCTCTATCCAGCTGAGCTAAGGGCGCTGGAGGCCCGATTCTAGCCCCCGGGGGAGGAGCGGTCAGGCCGAGGGGGCGGTGAGGTCCTCGGGCCCGACGAAGCGGGCCACCGTGAAGGCGATCAGCGTTGGGACCTGGAGGGCGTAGACGAGCAACGACAGGGTGAGGATGACCAGCGCGCCGCCGCTCACGTGGTCGCGGAGGAACGCGTACTCGATCATCGCGGCGGTGAACAGGTAGGCCAATCCGGCCCATTTGGCGACCTGTACGAAGCGCGGCCATGCGAAGTCGCCCACGCGCGTCAGGGAGAAGAGGTTGTAGGCCACCAGCGCCCCCGAGAGGACGAGGAGGATGATCGCCGGCGCGAGCGGGACGTGCCGGGGGAGGTGGGAGGACAGGTAGATGCCGCCGGCCACGATCAGGGCCAGGGACGCCATCCCGATCTGGGTGAAGGGTGGCTCGGGGCGGGAGTCCACGGCGTAATCCGCCTCAGCTCGAGGCCAGCTTGGTCATGATGATCAGCGTTGCGATCTGCATCACGCCGAGGATCCCGGCGCAGTACATGAAGCGCTTCATCAGCTTCTCGATGACGGCGGGATTCGGCCGCTTCTTCTTCAGCTCGAAGAGCACCGCGATGTTGGCCGGCTCGAGCAGTCCCAACGCCAGGACAGCCATCACGCCGACGACGATGAAGCTGGCCACGACCCATCCGTGCTCCGGATAGGAGGAGAGAACGGTCCCGGTCTTGTCCGCCAGCTGCCAGCCGGCGGCGAGCGTCATGGTCACGACCGTGGGCATGATGACCACCATCTTGGGCATGAGCCGGGTGGTGAACTCGATCCGCGCGGGAATCGACATGGAGCCCATGATTGGTCCCAGGACGAGACCCAGGAAAAGGTCGATGATCGTCCAGGCGGCTCCGCCGGCTACGTGGAAGAAGGTCAGCGGCCATAGCGTGTTGACGGCGATGGCGACGATCAACAGGACCATCAGAACGGCGGCGATGGCCAGTCCGACCCGTGGCACGATGTCGAACTGAAGCGGCCCGGGCGGGCCGGCCGCGTGTGGTGCCGCGGGAGCCGGCTCTCCGACGCCAGCCGACTCTTCTATAGCTGTGGGGGATCCCGAGAGCTCGACCATCGCGGGCGGCAGTCTAAACCTGGACGTGGTCGTCGTCCAGCCTGGGCGTGAATCAGTGAGCATTTTGTGTCGGCAGTCTTGACGACGCCTGCGGGAGGGCTATAGGTTCACCTGAACAGCCGGTTTTCTGTAAACGGAGCGCACACCGGGGGTCAGGACATGATTGGGAATGGGCGAGTCACTCGCGTTGTGATGGCGGTGATGGCAGTCGTCGTAGTCGTGCCGGCTGTCGCACTGGCGGGCAGGACGGTGGTTTCCGGGGACCAGAGCCTGCAGCTCAAGGTTTCGCTCAAGCCTGCGCGAGCCGGCGCCAAGGCCGCTGTCCTCACCTTCGAGCAGACCTACCTGAACCCCAAGCTGCCCGGCCAGCAGCCGCCGTACAACACCAAGACGATCACCTTCAGGCTGGCCAAGGGACTCTTGCTGCACCCGCACGCGGCACCCCAATGCCGGGAGAGCGTGACTGTCAAGGCCAAGAGCGGCGGCGGAGCCTGTCCGGCCAACTCGAAGGTCGGTACGGGCACGGTCCTCGTCAACTATCGCCCGTTTGTGCCGAAGCTGATCACCGGCACGATCACCGAGTTCAACGGCGTCGATGACGGTGGTTACGCCGGATTCCCAAAGGGATCGCCCGAGATCGTTCTCTACATCAAGACCTCATTGGGCCTGAACACCACCGATTACTTCCACGTGGTGAAGAAGGGCGGCAGCGAGCTGCTCACCGGTACCAGCTCGGCGCCCGCCAAGCCCGGAGTTCAGCCGGCGTACTTCACGATCCAGAAGCTCAAGCTGACCGTGCGCTCAGATCAGAACAAGCCGTACTTCACCAATCCGCCGAGGTGTCACAAAAACTGGCTGTTCTCGCTCACGACGACGAACTACTTCGGCCAGCCCTCGGTTACCGCCCGCGATGCGGTCGGGTGCACCAAGTAGTGAGTCGGGCGTAACCGTCGGAGACGTGTGAAACGCCTGGTGGCGCTGATGCCACCAGGCGCACCGTGCCACCACCATCACGATCCCGGCCAGAGCGGCAGGCCGAGGATCTCGAGGGTGGATTCGCCGGCGCGGAGGCGGGCCAGCATCTCCCGCTCGGCGATGACTCGCTCGTGCGCGGCCCTGGCCACGGTGGCAACGTCCGCAGCCTTCACGACGACGACGCCGTCGGCGTCGCCGATCACCACGTCGCCGGTCTGCACGGTGACGTCGCCGATCTGGAGCACCTCGCCGAGCCGGCCGCCCGCGTCGGGATTCTTACTCGTGCCGCGGATGCAGACGTTGGCCGCGAACACGGGGAACTCGAGCACCGAGATCTCCTCGGTGTCGCGGACGCCGCCGGTGATCACCAGGCCTCTGAGTCCGCGTGCCATCGCGGCATGACTGAGGATCTCGCCCCAGTAGCCCGCCTCGGTGTAGCCGCGCACGTCGGCGAGGAGGATGTCGCCGGCTCGAGCGGAGTAGACCGCTCGGTGCAGCCACAGGTTGTCGCCCGGTGGGCAGTCGACGGTGAACGCAGGGCCGCACACGCGAGAGCGTGCCTGCAGGGGCTTGATCGCCGAGGGTAGGGCCCCCTTGGCACCGTAGGCCTCGTGCACCGTTGCCGCGCTCAGGCCCGACAACGGGTGCTCAGCCATCGGACCGCTGAGCTCGGCTCCCGAGCAGATTCGCCTCGACGCGTCCGAGGTGCGCCTCCATCGCCGCGACCGCCACGGGAAGGTCCCGGGCGGCCAGCGCGTCGATCAGGTCGACATGGTCTTGTTGGTAGGTCGCCCGGCGCTGCGCGGAATCACTGCGTCGCTTGAGGCTGCCCCAGATCGCGCCGTGCCGAGCCCGCTCGATTACGGCGTACATGTCCAGCACCAGTTGATTGCGGCTCGCGGCCATGATCGCGTGATGCAGAGCGAAGTCCCAGACCTCGAACTCGTCATAGCTCTTGGCCCCCGCGCCGCCCTCGAGGCAGCGCCGCATCTCCTCGAAATCACGCGAGGTGGCCCAGGCCACGACCAGGGGAAGGACCTGCGGCTCGACCAGCCGTCTGGCCGCCATGACGTCGGCCGGGCCAACCTCCTGCTCCCCGTGCGCGCTCTCGCCTGCGGCCGAAGCGCTGCGCCGGTGCCCGGAATCGCGCAGAAACGTGCCGCGGCCGACCTCGCGGGAGATGCGACCCTCGGCCTCGAGGATGGCCAGCGCATGGCGGACCATTGTTCTGGTCACCCCAAGGTCTGACGCCAGTCGGCGCTCGGTGGTCAGCCGGCCGCCGGGGCCGCCCTCCGATGCCTGATGGTGGGCGAGGATCAGCTCGGCCAGTTCCCGCCCGTAGGCCGGGCGTCTGGCCGGCGCGGCGGAGGTCGTGCCCGCCAGCTCTCGCCCCACGCGTCCCAGCTTCGGATCGACTCCGTCAACCATTTCAACCAATAATATCCCGAGTCCCGGTCCTGGGGTCAAGACTTGACGACGTTTTCGGAGCGCGCTACGTTGCCACCAATCCCACAAATCGAACCAAATGTGGGAGAACGTGCCCCGGAGAGAGGAGACCCTGACGTGAGACTTGCCACCGCCGTCACCCCCGAGGGGCCTAGGCTGCACGTGCGCGGGCCGAGCGGTTACGTCGACGTCGGGAAGGCCACCGGGAACGAGCGCCTGTCAGAGCTGGGCGCCGTGCTGGAGGGTGGGGCAGAGGCGCTCGACGCGGTCCGGAGCGTGGCCGAGCAGGACGGCCGCGAGCTGTCCGAGGCCGAGTTCGGTCCGGCGGTTCCGGCGCCGCCGCGCGTCCTCTGCTTTGGCGTGAACTACCTCGAGCATGCGCTCGAGGGCGGCCGTCCGCCGACCACCTGGCCGGAGGTGTTCGTCCGTGGCGCCGGGTCGGTGGCCACGCCGTACGGCGACCTGGTCAAGCCCGCGCTGAGCGAACGGTTCGACTACGAGGGCGAGCTGGCTCTGATCGTCGGCAAGGGCGGCCGTTACATCCATGCCGCCGACGCCCTCGACGCGCTGGCCGGCTACACGGTGCTGATGGACGGCTCAGCGCGGGAGTGGCAGCGGGCAGCCACGCAGTGGACACCCGGAAAGAATTTCGATGCCACCATGCCGATTGGCCCGGAGATCGTTACCACCGACGAGATCGACGTGTCCGACGTCCAGCTGACCACGACGCTGAACGGTGAGGTCATGCAGTCGGCCCGGACCTCGCAGATGATCTTCAACATCCCGGCGACGGTCGAGTACGTGTCCTCATTCACCACGCTGAAGCCCGGGGACGTAATCGCGACCGGAACTCCGGGTGGCGTCGGGTTCGCGCGGCAGCCGCCGGTATGGCTCAAGCCCGGGGATCTGCTCGAGATCGAGATCGAGGGGCTGGGCAAGCTCGCCAACCGCGTGGTCGCCGAGGACACCCGAGTCAACGGTTGGCCCTGGGTGCCACCGCCGGCCAAGACGGCCGGGTTCTGAGAGGGAGAAGCTATTTGCCAGACCGAGCCGGGTGGCTAGTGAGCAGCGCACACGTAGCGTCTACAGCATCGAAGAGGAGAGGGAGATGTCTGGACTCAGATTGCCGGTCCCGCGCCGGGGCCGGGTATTGGCCGCGACAGCCATCGCGGCTGGGGCCCTGGTCGTCGCCGGCTGCGGTAGTGGGTCGGGCAGCGGAGGCGGAAGTGGCGGCGGCGGGAATGTCGCCAAGGGCGCCAGCCTGACCATCGCCGATGTGGCCCCATTCACCGGAACCGACGCGGCCCTCGGCCCGACATATCTGGTCTCGTGTGACGCGGCGACCAACGCGATCAACGTCGCCGGGGGAGTGCTGGGCCACAAGCTGGGCTGCAAGTCGGTGGACACTCGCGGGGATCCGGCCGATGCCGTCCCGGCCGTCCGCCAGATGTATGCGTCAACCTCGAACCTGGGCTTGATCATCGGCTGCACGTCAGACGAGGCGGCCTCGGTGGTGCCGATCTTCGGCGCCAACAAGACGATCTCGTTCTGCATGACCGGTCAGTCGGAGTTCGATCACGTCAAGTTCCCCTACTTCTACCGGTTGGTTCCCCCCGACCTGTCGGAGTCATACGCGATGGTGGCCATCGCTCAGCAGCACCACTACAAGCGGATCGCTCTGGCCTTCGGCAACGACATCGGCTCGCAGACCTTTGTCGCCCCGGCGATCGCGGCGATCAAGAAGGCCGGAATGACGCTGGTCTCCAATCAGACCCTGGATCTGAGTGCCAACACGTTCCGGACTGAGGCGGCAGCGATCGCAGCCGCCAAGCCCGACGTGATCATGACCGAGGCGCTCGGCCCCACCGAGGCGGCTTTCCTGTCCGAGCTCAAGCAGCTCAACGGCGGCAAGATGATCCCGGTGATCGGGACCTCGGCGACGATCTCGCCGGACTGGTACAAGTCGGTTGCGGCCGCAGTCGGGAGCAGCACGCTGGCCTCGGACTTCTCGGCCGACAACCTCGTCGTCGAGTCCTCGGGCCCGTCCTACCAGCCGTTCGTCACGGCGATCGATGCCGAGAAGGGGAAGGTGGGCAGTACAGGTAACTTCTCGACCTACCTGACGGCTCCAGGCGCCGTGCACCTGTACGACGGGATCAACCTGGCGGCGCTGGCGATGCTGGCGGCGCACAGCACGAGCTCGTCGAAGATCGGCCCGTACATCCAGAAGATCGGTGACGGCGTGCCGGGGGCGAAGATCGTCTACTCCTTCGCTCAAGGCGCGGCGGCGCTCAAGGCCGGTCAGCAGATCCGCTACGAGGGGCCCGGAGGCCCGACGAGCTTCGACGCCTACCACGACTCGGCCGGGCTCTTCCAGGTCGACAAGTACAGCCCCACTGGAGCTGTGACGGTGGCCGGCAACCTCTCTACGAGCCAGCTGCGGGCCCTGGGTCTGTAAGGACGTGAGCGCAGCGTGCTGACGATCTCAAGCGTGTTCGTCACCTCGATCGGGTTCGGCCTGGTCTCGGCGGCGGTGCTCGCCCTGGCGGCGGTCGGCTTCACGCTGCAGTTCGCGGTTACCAACGTCCTCAACCTGGCCTACGGTGGAGTGATGGTTGTGAGCGCGTATGCCGCCTACGCGCTCAACAGCCACGGCGTGAGCATCTGGATCGCCGCCTGGGCCGCAATCGCAGCCGGGGCGGTGCTCTCGGTGTTCCTGAACAACGTGATCTACACGCCGTTTCAGCGTCGGGGGACATCGCCGATCGCGATGGTGATCGTCGCCCTGGGCATGACGCTGATCCTGGTCTTCGGCACGCAGGCGCTGGCCGGCCCGACCAACGTCTCGTACACCCTCAACCAGGGGCAGCTGGTCAAGGTCGGCTCGATCGAGCTGACCGTGGTGCAGCTGGGGATCATCGGACTGAGCATCGTGGTCATGGTCGGGGTCCACGGGTTGATCCGCTACACGCGCCTGGGCAAGGCGATGCGAGCCACGGCGGCCAATCGCAACCTGGCCCGCAACTGCGGGATACGCACGGATCGCGTGGTGATGCTCACCTGGCTCATCACCGGTGCCCTGTGCGGGCTGGCCGGGCTGACCTTCGCCGTCAACTCGGGCACCTTCGGCGCGACCAGCACCGACATCTTCCTGGTCCTGATCCTGGCCGCGGTGTTCCTGGGCGGCCCCGGCGAACCCTACGGCGCGATGCTCGGCGCGCTGGTGATCGGGGTGGCCACCGAGGTGAGCGCCTCGATCGTGGTTTCGGACTACAAGGACGTGATCGCCTTTTTGATCCTGCTGGCCATGCTCGCCGTGCGTCCGAACGGACTGCTCGGAGCTCCGGCCTGAGCGAGCGAGGACCAGCGTGGTCTATTACATAACCACCCTGCTGGTCTACGCCGGCGTCGACGCGATCGCCTGCCTGGGGCTGAGCCAGCAGTTCGGCATCGGCGGAGTGACGAACTTCGGCTTCATCATCTTCCAGGCCGCCGGAGCCTACGCCGCAGCGGTCCTGTCCCTCCCATCCTCGAGCGCCAACGGTGGCTTTCAGAGCTACATCGGCGGTCTGAACCTCCCGTTCCCGCTCCCCTGGATCGGCGCCGCGGTGATCGGTGGCCTGCTGGCGGTGCCATTCACGGCAATCGTCGGGCGTCGGCTCCGGGGGGATTTCGCCGCCGTGGGGCTCCTGGTCACGGCGGTGATGTTCAACCTGTTGGTGACCAACTACACGCCGCTGGTCAACGGTGCCGCCGGCCTCTCACTGGTGCCGGCTCCGCTGCAGAACGCGTTCAATCCCCAGTCGGCTAATTACCAGTGGGGCTACGGCATCGTCGCGCTGTTGCTCGCCCTGCTCGTCTACGGCTTCGTCACCCGGCTGACCAACTCGCCCTATGGCCGCACGCTGCGAGCGATGCGCGACAACGACATGGTCGCCGACTCCCTGGGCAAGAACCTGCGCTCGCTGCGTATGTCCTCGCTCGTGGTCGGGGGCGCGATCGCCGGGCTGTCCGGCGGCGTGCTGGTCGGGTTCATCAACCTCTGGGACCCGCAGGCGTGGGGCTATGCCGAGACCGTGGTCCTGTTCGCCGCCGTGATCATCGGCGGCCTGGGCAACCATCGCGGGGCGATCCTGGGCGCGATCCTGGTCCCCGTGGCCTTCGAGGAGGCCACTCGGTACATCCCGCCTGTGCCCAACAACCCCAACCTGATCCCCGCGCTGCAGTGGGTGGTGATCGGGTTGCTGATCCTGCTCTTCCTCTGGTTCCGCCCCCAGGGCATTCTGCCCGAGCGACGGCGCAAGATCCTCGGCGCGCGGGCCGACGATGCATCCGCCGCCGGGTCGGTGGATGCGCCGCAACCCGTCTCGGTGGCGGCGCCCGAGCGGACCAACGGCGCCCTCGGGCAACGGGCGGACGGCGGCGGCCCGACGGACGGCAGCCGCCCGACGGACCCCAGCGGCCCGGCGCACGGCGGCGCCCCGGAGGACGAGCATGTCATCCTTCGCTGCGAGGGGCTGGTGCGGAGCTTCGAGGGTGTGCGCGCCGTCGACGAGGTCACGATGGCCTTCCAGCGGGGCCGCCTGACCGGGATCATCGGCCCGAACGGAGCGGGAAAGTCGACCGCCCTGGCCATGCTGGCCGGCACACTCGCGCCGACCGCGGGAAAGATCTATTACCGGGGTGAGGACGTAAGCGGACTGCCCGCATACCGCCGCGCCCAGCGGGGACTGGTGAGGACCTTCCAGCTGGCCAGCGAGTTCAAGCGGCTCACGGTGCTCGAGAACCTGCTGGCGGCGATTCCCGGCCAACGGGGTGAGACCTTCCGCGGCGCGGTGCTGGGCAAGCGCTACTGGGGCGCTCAGGAGCGCGAGTCGATCGAGCGGGCCACCGCGACGCTGGAGCGCTTCGGCCTTCTGTCGCTGGCCGACCGCTACGCCGGCGATCTCAGTGGTGGTCAGCGGCGCTTGGTCGAGATCATGCGCGCCCTGATGGCCGAGCCCGAGGTGCTGCTGCTCGACGAGCCGATGGCCGGCGTGCATCCGCGCCTGGCCCATCAGATCGGTATGCAGCTGGTCGGCCTGTGCGAGGGCGGCATGACCGTGGTCATGGTCGAGCACGAGCTCTCGATCATGGATGAGTTCTGCGATCCGGTGATCGTGCTTGCCGAGGGTCGGCTCCTGGCTGAAGGCACGATGACCGCGCTGCGCGCCCGCGAAGAGGTCGTGGAGGCCTACCTTGTCGGTTGAGAGCCAGGGCGCGGCCGCGCTGCGCCAGGATCGGGTCGAGGGTGTCTCGCTGCGAACGGAGGAGCTCACCTCCGGCTACGAGGGCAGCCCGGTCATTCATGGCGTCTCGATCTCGGTGGACCCGGGCGAGGTGGTCTCGATCGTCGGTCCCAACGGCTCGGGCAAGAGCACGCTGCTGAAGAGCCTGGTCGGACTGGTGGAGATCCTGTCGGGCAAGGTGTTCGTCGGCGAGCGTGACGTCACCGGCTGGCCGACCGAGAACGTGGCCCGGATCGGCGTCGGCTACGTGCCCCAGATCGATGACGTATTCCCGCCCCTCAGCGTGCGCGAGAACCTGGAGATGGGCGGCTACTTGCTCAAGTCCCGCGAGGTTTCCGCCCGGCTCGAGCACGTACTCGCGGTCTTTCCTCAGCTCGCCCGGATGGTCAGCCGCCGGGCGGGAAAGCTCAGCGGCGGGGAGCGCAAGATGCTCGCCATGGGCCGGGCGCTGATGCTCGAGCCGGCGCTGGTGGTCCTCGACGAGCCGACCGCCAACCTGGCGCCGAAGATCGCCACCGACGTGCTCCAGGAGCACGTCCGCAGCCTGGCCGCCACGGGCGCCTCGGTGCTGATCGTCGAGCAGCGGGCCAAGGCGGTCCTGGAGATCTCCGACCGCACTTACGTCCTCGGGGGAGGCCAGCTACGCATGGAGGGGCGGCCCGCCGAGCTCGCCTCGAGCCCCGAGTTCGTTGAGTCGTTCCTGGGTGGCGGCCAGCCCCAAACGCGCTAGATGCCCCGACCTCGCTGACCCTGCTGACCTGCTGGCCGGTTGCGGGTTGCCCGTTGCCGGTTGCCCGTTGCCGGTTGCCCGTTGCCGGTTGCCCGTTGCCGGTTACCGGACTGGCGACGGAAACGGAGAGGGCGGGATTCGAACCCGCGAAAGAGTGTTAACCCTTTACTCGCTTAGCAGGCGAGTGCCTTCAGCCACTCGGCCACCTCTCCCTGGATTTCGGCCAGTGTAACGAGGGGTCCGGGGTCGGCGGCGGCGCGGAAGGCCGGCGCGGCCGGTGCGGCCGGGCGCGGCTAGGATCGAGCCGGTCACGCCTGGAGGGGTGGCAGAGTGGTCGAATGCACCGGTCTTGAAAACCGGAGTCCGGCAACCCCGGACCGCGGGTTCGAATCCCGCCCCCTCCGCTCAGCCAGTCCGCTCTGGCGCGTCCCCCAGCCAGCCCAGCCCGCCGCCCCCAGCCAGTCCGGCCCGGTGCGCCCACTCACCCAGTCCGCCCCGGCGTCTCGGGCCCACCCAGTCCGAGCCTCCGTCTCGTAGCTGCCATATGTGCAACTTTCGGACGGAGGTTCCCCGCGTCGGCTACCCCTTCTTGGGCGCCGTGCCGAACACGTGGTCCCAGAACGGCGCGCTGACCCCGTAGCCGCGCTCGTGGTTCTGGAAATGGTGGCGCATGTGCAGCTCGCGCAGGCGCCGTCCGAGCCGGCTCTTGGGCCGGTGATGATGCACGTGGTAGTGGAGCATGTCGTAGGCCAGGTAGCCACCCAGGAAACCGGCCCCAAAGGGCATGAAGGCGGGGCTGCCCAGCACCAGCGAGAAGATCCAGATGAACAGCGCGGCCAGCGGGATGCTCACCGAGGGCGGCATGACCAGTCGCATCGGATCGTTGGGATGGTCGTGGTGCACGCCGTGGATGATCCAGTGCAGGCGTGCCCCGATTCCCTGTTCAGGCTCGAAATGGAACACGATCCGGTGCAGCCAGTACTCGGTCAGCGTCCAGAACAGGTAGCCGCCGAGGACCCAGACCAGGGTCAGCCAGCCGGCCCCGTGCACGATCCCGAGGACCAGCAGCACGGTGATCACCGGCACGAACAGGATCGGCGGGACCGACCAATGGACCCGCGAGAGCTTGTCCAGCAGGTCGGAATCGAACATGCGAGGGGAGGCCCGCAGCGTGTCGGTGCGGGTCACACTGTCGAGCTCTTCGGCGTGGCGAGTGGCCATGGCAACCAGATTTTAGCCCGCCGGCCCGAGCCGGTCAGCGCAGCGACAGGGAGGGGTCCCCCTGACCCGCCGGGACCACGCCAGGGTCCGTCCGACCGAAGCCGTCAGGACAGCGCCGAGGATGACTCGGAGCCCGTCATGGCGCCGGCCTCGCTGGCCGGCATGGCCAGGACGATGTGGCGCAGGGAGAGGGCGACGAACTCCCGATGCTCGACGCGGGGGGAACCGCCCAGGCTCATCACCTCGACCTCGGTGAGAGCCAGGAAGTCGCGCTCGGAGGCGTTCAGGTAATCGGTCAAGCGGCTGCGATAGCCGTCGATGGGCAGGCGCACCAAACCGGAGATGCGGTGGCGGTCGGTCTCGATGATGATGCGCTCATCACGATGCTCCATAAACCGCGACGATAGCGGGCACGACGCGCCGCGGTGCCATCCTGGTCAAATGGCCGGCGCCCAGGCACCCCGGTGGTGGTCCGTTCGGCGGGCCCAGAACCTCAAGCCGGCCACCTATAGATGCCCGCTGTGCGGGGCTCACCTGCCTGCGCTCAGCGCGCACATGCTCTTGTTCCCCGAGGGGCGCTCGGAGGGTCGCCGGCATGCGCACACCGAGTGTGTAAGGCGTGCCCGGGCCGCCGGTCGCCTGCCCACGCGCGAGGAGTGGCAGCGCACCCAGCCGCGAGCGCCGAGCCCATGGGAGCGCCTCAGACAGCGGCTGGGCCGGTAGGGTCGCAACCCATGGCCAGGACGCTGAAGCTGGGCCTGAACGTGGGCTACTGGACCGGGGGGCCACCGCCTGGAGCGGCGGAGGCGGTCCTTGAGGCCGACCGGCTCGGCTTCGACTCCGTGTGGACCGCCGAGGCCTACGGCTCGGACGCGCTGATGCCGCTGGCCTGGTGGGGTGCCAACACCGATCAGATCAGGCTCGGCACGGCGATCGTGCAGATCTCGGCCCGGACCCCGGCCGCCACCGCCATGGCCGCGATGACCCTCGATCACCTCAGCGGCGGGCGGATGATCCTCGGGCTCGGCGTCTCTGGACCCCAAGTGGTGGAGGGCTGGTACGGGCAGCCGTTCGCTAAACCACTGGCTCGGATGCGCGAGTACATCGGCGTCCTGCGCGACATCTGGGCCCGGCAGGGACCGCTGACCAACGCCGGGCCGCATTACCCGTTGCCCCTGCCCGACGGGACCGGGCTCGGCAAGCCGCTCAAATCGAGCCTGCGCCCGCTGCGCGAGGAGATCCCCATCTACCTGGCCGCCGAGGGCCCGAAGAACATCGCCCTCGGCGCCGAGCTGTGCGACGGCTGGCTGGCGCTGTTCTACTCCCCGTCTCACGATGGCTTCTACCGGGACGCGCTGGCCGAGGGGTTCTCTCGCCCGCAGGCTCGGCATCGCGCCGAGGACTTCGAGGTCGCCGCCACCGTGCCCCTGATCGTCACCGACGACATCGAGGCCGCGGCTGACGCCGTCCGGCCGATGTACGCGCTCTACTTCGGCGGCATGGGGGCCCGCGGGACCAACTTCCACGCCGATGTGGCCATCCGCATGGGCTACGAGGCCGAGGTGGCGAGGATCCAGGACCTGTTCCTGAGTGGCAATAAGGCGGAGGCTGCTGCCGCGGTCCCCACTCGGCTGATCGAGCAGCTCACCCTGATCGGACCCAAGGAGAAGATCCGCCATGACCTCGAGGCCTGGCGGGAATCGATCGTCACCACCCTCTTGATCGGCGGGGACCCGGCCACGCTCCGCACGGCGGCCGAGCTCGTCCTGGGCTGAACCGTCGGGTCAGGCCGGGGACGGCCGGGCCGGGGACGGAGCGCGTCGGCGGGGGCCGAGGCGCGGATCCGTCCGCGCCTCGGCCCCGCCCCGAGACTTCCCTACGCCGAGGCCACCGGCGTCGGCGTTCCGGCGCCCGAGGCGATTCCCGGCACCCCGCTCGGGTATCCAAGTGAGGGGATGTCCGACGGGTACACCTCGTGGCCGTGCTCGGCGGTATCACCGATCTCCATGTTCTCCTGCGACATGCGCAGAGGAATGAACAGACCGACCAGCTTGAGCAGGACGAACGTGGCCACGCTCGACCAGGCGATCACGAACAACCCCGCGAACAGCTGCCACTTGAGCAACGTCCAATTGCCGAATGCGACTCCGGTGGCCGCAATCGAGGCCGTCTTGCCGACCCCTGGGTAGACGGTCATCCCCGGGTCGGCGAACACGCCGGTCAGGAGGCCGCCGGCCAGTCCCGCGAAGCCGTGGGTATAGACCACGCCGAGCGTGTCATCGACGTTGCGGAACGGTCGCATCCGGCTCAGGTAGTTGAGCGCGAAGTAGACCAGCGTCGAGGCGATGACGCCCATCATGATCGCCCCCCAGCCGTTCACGTAGCCCGCGGCCGGGGTGATGGCCACCAGCCCGACGATCATCCCGTTCACGCCGGAGATCAGCCCCGGCTTGCGTCCGGTCAGGTAGTCCCAGGCGATCCAGACCATGAACGCGATCGCCGTGCACAGGTTCGTGTTCATGACCGCCGCCGAGGCCGAGGCGCCGGCGAAGTACGGGTCACCGCCGTTGAACCCGTTCCAGCCCAGCCACAGAAGCCCTGCCCCGACCGCGACCATGGCCACGTTGTTAGGCGCGTCGATCTCGCGATCGCGCTGGAGCCGTGGCCCGATCACCGCCGCGGCCACGAACCCCGACACGCCGGCCGACAGGTGGATCACGTAGCCGCCGGAGAAGTCGACCGCGCCGTGCTGGGCGAAGAAGCCGCCGCCCCAGATGCAGAACGCATCCACCGTGTAGACGATCGAGGACCACAGGGCCACGAACGGGATCCAGGCCTTGAAGTTGATCCGGCCGAGCACAGAGCCCAGCATGAGGATCGGGGTGATGCCGGCGAACACGAACTGGAAGTAGGCCAGTGTCGCCTGCGGGAAGCGGAAGCTCGGTCCGGTGGTGGCCAACGGGATGTTGGCCCGCCCCTGCTCGGCGGCGGGGCTGAGGATCGAGCCCGGCTTTCCGATGAAGTTGCCCAGGAAGCCGGAATGCGAGAGCCCGTGGAAGGGTGTGCCGAAGCCCATCTTGAAGGCCCACAGGACCCACACGATCAAAACGACGGCGAACGCCGCAAAGGTCAGCATCATGCTGTTGATGGACCAGCGCTTCTGCATGACGCCGCCGTAGAGGACGACGAGTCCGGGCACGCTCATCAGGCCGACCAGCGTCGCCGCCGTCATCTGCCAAGCGTTATCCCCGGCGCTGAGCCACGATGGATATGCCGTCCACATGTGAGTTTGGATCTCCTTGTTCTTGGGGGTAGGTGCGAGCACCGCCCAACCGGCGGCAACCGGCCCAATAGGGCCGTTCTAGGAGCCCAGTCTGGCCTTATCCCGGCGGCCAACCCATAGCCTCGCGTCCAGCAAAAAGTCGCTCGTGCTGGACATAGGGATAAACGGAGCCCGCTATCACCGTGAAAGCGGGCGCGGCGAGCCGGGCGGAGCCCGGCTGGGCGCGGCGAGCCGGAGCCCGGCCGAGCGCGACTCGGCGCGGCCCGCTCAGAACGGGATCGGCGTCTCGCGCGCGAGAACCAGGACCGAGCCCCGGGCCGAGTCGAGCTTGGCCCGGGCCGCCCCGCTGAGGGCGATCTGGCCGGGTGCGGCCGTCGGGGAGGAGCCGACGATGATCAGGTCGGCGGCGTGGTCCTCGGCGGCGACCAGCTCGGCGCCGATGGCCTCGGCCAGGGCGGACGCGGTGTCCTGGGCGGCCCGGTCGTCCTCCGAGGGCGAGACGCTGATCCTCTGGACCTGACCATGACCGCCGAGCCGCAGCCCGGCCTGGGCCACCGCGATGGCCACGGTGCCCCCGGAGAGCATGACCTGAGCCGCCCCGCCGGGCTCGACCCGTCCTGGCGGGGTCCGGTAGTCGGAGCCGAACACGACGATGGCGGCCTGCTCGGCGGCGGCGAGCTTGGCCAGCCCCGTGGCCGTCGAGGGATCGAGCACGACATGGCGCGGGATGTCCGGGTCCTGAAGCCAGGTCGTCCCGTGCTCCAGGCGGCGCATGGCGTCGTGCTCGGCGACCTGCTCGCGACGTGGGTCATATTCCCGCGCATGACGGACGTAGGCCAGGGCGAGTGCGCTCGTCGTCCCGGCCAGCATCTGTCCGAGGGCGAGCGCGTCGTCGTCGTTGGTGGTCCCGTCGTAGGAAACGATCAGCCGCGCGGACATCGGAGCCAATCCTGGGCGACGCGGCTTCGTGGGACATTGGCCCGCTGGACAATGATCGGAGACCGGCGACTATCCACCCGGCGGGAGATGCCGAGGGCACCGCCCAGCCATCCGGACGTGTTCACGGGCACAGCGTATGCGACCATCGCCCGCGTGGAGCAAGCACGTTGCGGCATCTGCGCCAGCGCCTAGCCCGCGCCGCCCTGGCGGCGCCGGCGCCGGCTCTCCTGCACATCCACCTGCACTTTCATCACGGCTTTCACGGGCCGCCGTTCGATTACGCTGGCCTGGCCCTGGCCGCCGGGGCCAGCTGGCTCGGGCTGCCCGGCCCGGGCGAGCCGGTGTTGATCGCCGCCGGGATCCTGGCCGCGCGGCACAAGCTCGACATCGGCTCGGTCGTGCTGGTGGCCTTTCTGGCCGCGGCGGCCGGCGGTCTGCTCGGCTGGCTGCTCGGCCGCTGGGCCGGCCGGGCGGTGCTGACCGCCCCCGGGCCGCTGCTCTCGGCTCGCCTGTGGGCTGTGCGGCGCGGCGATGCCGTGTTTGAGCGCTACACGATCCTGGCCATCCTCATCGCCCCGTCCTGGACGGCAGGGATCAACCGGGTCCCGGCCCCGATCTACAACGTGGTCAATCTCGTCTCCGCCGCCGCGTGGGCGGCCGGGCTTGGGCTGGGGGCCTACTTCATCGGGCCGCCGGTGATCGATCTGGTCAGTGATCTCGGGACGATCGCCGAGACGGTCCTGGCCGTGGCGCTCGTGCTCGGGGTGCTGGCCGGGGTGCGCCGGTGGCTGCGGCTTCGCCGACGGCGCCGGGCCGGCGAGGAGGCGCGGGCGTCCGGGCGGCCAGACGGTCCCTACACCTAGAGACCGGTCTGCGACCAGTTGACGCTCAAAAGAGGCGGGGTCGGCTCACCGATGTCGAACTGGATCAGCTCGTGCGGGAGCAGCGGGATGTCGCGCAGGCTCCGCTTCCAGGCCTTGCCGTTCACGAACGCGGTGATGGGCCCATGCAGGTCGGCCACCCGTTCGGCGCTCAGCGGCTGGTGCCATTCGTCGAAGAAGTTGCCCAGCGTGTAGACCCGGTAAGTCGGGGACTCGATGTGGATCACCCCGTCCGAGGTGTGGGTGTGCAGCCAGTAGATGCACCGGCCCCCGGCCGCGACCGGGCCCTCGGTGGTCTGCTCGGCGGTCGACCCGGGGATCCCGATGCCGGCCGGAAGCGAGTACAGGCGCCCGCTGGAGAACACCGCCAGGTGAGCGTGAATGTGGTAGGCGAGCTGCTCGGTCGGCCCGCAGGTGATGCCGTCGACCTTCCCGGTCTGCGGCGTGGTGGCCGGGCCGAGCGGGGGCCCGATCTCCAGAGGCACTCCCTCGTAGCTCAGCTGCCCGCTGGTCGCCGACGCGGTCGTGCTCGCGCTGGCGCTGGCCGACGAGGTGGTCCCGGAGTGGCTGGCGCTGGAGGGGGTCGAGGAGCCGCCGCAGGCGGCCACGGCCAGGCCGGCCAGGAACGCGGCGAGGACGGACAGTAGTCGGGCAGGCCTGAGAGACGGGAGCCGGGCGGGCACGGCGGATAACCGTAGCTGGCCCGCTCGGCCGCCCGCGTTTATATATCGTTGGCTCATGAGCGACCAGCCCGCTTTCGGCGGCCTGCCGATGACCACCGCCCTGGAGATTCCCGGGCTGAATATCGGTGAGACCCTCGGTGTGTGCTACGGGTTGGTGGTCCGCAGCATGGGCTTCACCGGCGGCGTGACCGCCTCGTTCAAGGCTCTGCGCCGGGGCGAGATCAGCGAGTACACGCAGCTGCTCGAGGACTCGCGCCGCCACGCGATTGACCGGATGGTCGACAACGCGCGGCTGCTCGGCGCCGACGCGATCATCGCCGTGCGCTTCGACTCCTCCGAGATTGGACAGCAGTTCACCGAGATCGTCGCCTACGGGACCGCGGTGAAGGCTCGGAGCGCCGGCTGAGCCGCCGGTGCCCTCACCGGTGCGGCTGAGCGATCCCGAGCGCGAATGGCGCTTCGAGCAGCTGAAGGCTCACTGTGCCGTTGGGGCCATCTCGCTCGAGGAACTCGAACGCCGGGTCGAGCGGGTGGCGCGGGCCGAGAGCACTGAGGAGGCCGATGCGGTGCTGGCAGACCTGCCTCCCGCTCCGCCGGGATCGGCCACCCCGCCGGACGGCCACCCCGCCGGTTCCGGCTCGGGCCCGTGGACGCCGGGGCCACGGCCACTCCGATCAGCCCGGGCCGGGCTGGCGCGCCACCGCCGAGCGCTTCCGCGACCCCCGCTCGGGGCAGATCATGCGGGTCTGGGAGGACGCCGACGGGCAGCGGCACTACGTGCCCGATGATCCCTAGCTGCGCCCGCCCCCGCCGAAGAGTCGCAGGAAGAGCAAGAACACGTTGAAGATGTCCAGGAAGATTCCGGCGGCGATCGCCGGTCCGCTGGCCAGGTTGGAGCGGCGCAGCCGGTTGAAGTCGAAGATCGTGAAGCCCCCGAAGATGACCAGTCCCAGCACGGCGTAGATGATGTTGGCGCCCGGGATGGCCACCAGCAGGGCCACGAATCCGAACACGATCAGGACCACCAGGGCCCAGAACAGCGGGCGCTGCCACGAGGAGAGATCGCGCCGGGTGGCGTAGCCGTAGGCCCCGAGGCCGGCGGTGAACAGGCCGGTCGCCCCGGCCGCCTGCCACAGCGGCGCCGGATCGCTCTTGGCGTAGTAGGCCAGCACCGGCCCGACGAACATCCCCAGCAGCAGGCCGACCGCGAACAGCAGTCCGATCGAGAGCTGCTCCCGGCCTCGGGCGGCGGCGTATTGGACCCCGATAGGCATCCAAAGCCGGCGATGAAGCAGATGAAGCCTGTGCCGCCGGTCAGGTTGCGGCCGATGTAGGCACCCAGCGCGGTACAGCCGACGGTGAGCGCGACGAGGCCCATGACCTGGCCGAACACGGCCCGGGACTCATCTCGGGTCAGGACACGGCCGGTGGGGGCGTAGGTGCGTGCGAAGGAGGGCATGACAAGGATTTTACTCCGGAGGCCCCCGGATCCGGGCGATTTCACCCTGCACTCCGGAGTCGCGATACTGGGAACGGTGACCGACGCGACCGTCACCTCGCCGGCGTCCGCCAAGGACGAGCGGCCGCCTGTTCCCCGCTCGGCCTGGATGCGCCTCGCCGCCTGCACCGCGGCCGCCGCCCTGCTTCAGCTGGACGGCACGCTGATCACCGTGGCTCTGCCCTCGGTGGCCCACGGCCTGGGCGTGAAGGGCAGCTCGACCTCCGCCGTCCTGAGCGCGTACTTCGGTGCCTATGCCCTGCTCCTGCTCCCCGGTGGTGAACTGGTCGACCGCCTCGGGGCGCGCCGGCTTGCTCTCAGCGGCCTGGCCCTGTTCGCGGTCGGGGCGGCCGCCGGCGCGCTGGTCTCGAGCTTCCCCGCGCTGCTCGTCGCCCGGGTGATCCAGGGCGCCGGTGCCGGACTGGTCAGCCCCGCCGCCCTGGCCGGGGCGGTCAGTGGCTTTCCGCCCGAACGGCGCGGGACCGCGCTCGGGATCTGGGGGGCGAGTGCCGGGACGGCGAACCTGGCCGGACCGCTGCTCGGCGGCCTGCTCACGGTGGCCTTCGGCTGGCGGGCGGACTGGTGGGCGCTAGTCCCCTTGACCGCGCTGGTCGCCGCGGCCGTGGTCCGGCACGTGCCCAGCGTCGTGCAGACCGGGGAGGGCGGGGGCCATCCGGGCCTGAACCGGATCGTGCTCGCGGCCACGCTGATCGCCGCGCTGACCTTCGCGGTGATGATCGGCGCCTTCTACATCGCCGAGCAGTACCTGCAGCGGGTGGCGGGCTTCTCCGCCCTGGGAGCATCGGCGGCGCTGATCCTCGTCGCGCTCCTGGTCGGGGCGGCGGCCCCGCTGGCCGGGCGTCTGGTCGACCGGCGCGGAGAGCAGCTGCCCACCGTGCTCGGCTTTCTCGGCGCGGGCGGCGGCCTGATCATCCTGGGCCTCCCCGGAGTCAGCCTGGACAGCCTGGTCACAGTCCTGCCGCTGATCCCGGTGGGTCTCGGGCTGGGGATGCTGTTCGTTCCCACCTCCCGGGCGGCCCTGAACGCGACCCCGTTGGCCAGCCACGGACGCACCTCGGCCGTGCTCTCGGTCGGCCGTCTGCTCGGCGCCGCGGTCGGCGCCGGTCTGGCCGGGGTGGCCCTGTCGGGCACCCTGACCGCCAGCACCGTGCATCACACGCTGCTCCTGGGTGCGGCTCTGTGCCTGGTCATCGGGGTCCCGGCGGCGGGGATGCTCGGGGCCTCCCGGCGCGCCGGGGTGGCCGCCGGCAGCCGACCCTGATCAGGAGGCGGCGCGGACCTCCTGCGCCGCGTGAGCGCCGCCGCTGGCCGTAAAGAGGACCTCGGCGACGCGCTCGGGCGCGTCCCACATGGGGATGTGGCCGGTGTCCTCCAGGGTCACGTTGCGAGCGTTGTCGGGCAGCCAGGGCGGCCGCTTGACGAGCCTGTCGTGCTCGGGCCAGACCAGGGTCAGGGGGGCCCGGATCCGCTCCAGGCCCTCGAAGCGTCCGGCGCGCATCGCGTTGTTGACGGCGATGAAGCCGGTGGCTTGGGCGTAGGCCCGGACGAGGTGCGCGGACTCCTTCGCCGGGACCCGACTCGGGTGGGCCACGGCGCTGCGCAGCAGCAGCCGGCGTCCGGGTCCCGACGCGGCCACCGGCCCGATCACCGGCAGGAGCCGTCCGGCCAGCAGATGGGCCGCGCTTGGCTTGGGGATCAGCGGCGATGGCCACAGGCCGGCCGGGGCGATCGCCGTCACCGTGCGCACGGCACCGCGGAGAGCCAGCTCGAGCGCCACCCAGCCCCCGAGCGAGTTGCCGGCCACGTGCGCGCGGTCGGCGCCGAGCGTGCGCAGGAGCTCGGCCACTGCGCCGGCCAGCGCGTGCGGTGTCGGCTGGCCGCTCGTCAGGGGCGGGGACTCGCCGAACCCGGGCAGGTCGATGAGGATCAGCTCCCGCTCCTCACGCAGGTGCGGGACGATTGCTGTCCACACCCGCCGGTCGGCTCCGAGCGGATGGAGCAGCGCCAGGGGAGGCCCCTCGCCGACTCTCTCGTAGGCGACCGTCACTAGCGGCTCAGCGATCCACGGCGGCACAGAGCAGCGCGCTCAGCACCGCCGACCCCCCGCCGACGGCGGCGGTGGCCGAGGCGGATCCCGAGGGCAGCTGGCCACGCCGAAGGACCGTGGCCGTGATGTCGGTCAGATCGCCGGCGATGCTGCCGGCCAGCCATGGTCGCAGCGGCCGGTCGCGCAGCGCGGCGACGATCGCGCCGGCGTGGAGGACGATCTCCCTCGTACCCAGGCCCTGGAGCGGTACCTGGGTGGGGGCGGACTCGGAGGCGGCGCCCAGCCAGCGTCGGCCCATCCGCGCCGGGACGACGATCAGTCCCGCCCCGTAAGCGATCCGCAAGCCCATGACGCCGACTGTCGCCGCCCGGGCGCGAGACAGATTCACAGCTTCATCCACCGCTTGAGGGCGCGGCGCCGTCCCGGGCCCGGAATCGACTTGTGTTGGGCCAGGCTGTCGCCGATCAGCCAGAACATCGGCGGCCACAAGCCGACGAACAGCGCCCGCCGCTCCGCATTTCCGCGCTCGTCCTGGTCGACGGTCTTGGCCCGGATCCACAGGCCGATGCACAGCCCGATCGAGCTCAGCGAGAGGATCTGCAGCTGCCAGGCGCGCAATCCGCAGCGGTGAAGGACGGCGGTCAGCAATGTGCGGCGATCCTAGCTGGCCGGATTCCTGTGCCCGGTAGGCTCGAAGCGTGCCCCGCCGTCCCGCTCTCTCCGCGCGCTGGCTCACCGCGGCTAGTTGGCCGGCGGGCATCGCGCTGACCTCCTGGGACTACATGTGGCGCTCGACGGTGCTGCACCGCGGGGAAGCGCTCGCGCCGGGGGATGCGGGTCATCTTCCACCGGTATTTCCCGATCACGTCGATCCCAGCGAGGTGCAGGGGCTGGACAGCGGCTACGGGCCGCTGTATCACCGCCGCTACAGCACGAAGATCCGGCAGAGCCGGCTCGGACCCGATCAGCTGTTCGAGCGCCTGATCGTCGACCTCAACCAGGCGGCACCAACCAAGTTCGCCCGTTTCCAACGGGTCTACGGCGACGCTGAGACGATGCGGCTCGGCGACGAGTTCGTGGTCCGCATGCCCGGGCCGTGGGACGGCCCGGTCCGGGTGATCGCGCTCGGGCCGCGGACGTTTCGGCTGGCCACGCTGGCCGGCCACCTCGAGGCCGGCCAGATCGAGTTCCGGGTCGGCCAGGACGAGCTGCTGAGCTTCGAGATCGAGTCCTGGGCGCGCAGCTCGGGCCGCTTCTCGAACCTCCTCTATCACCACGTGCGCATGGCCAAGGAGATCCAGCTGCACATGTGGATCTCCTTTCTCGAGGGGGTCGTATCGCTGGCCGGAGGACGGATGACCGGCGGGATCCGGATCGATACGCGGCGGATCGAGAATGGCTACGGGACATGAACGTTCCCGCCGGCATGCAGCGCCGCCTGCACGAGCTGAGCGGGCGGCCGGTCAATTACGACGCGGACGCGCTCGATCTCGAGCATCCGCCCGCGGGCTGGAATGTGGATGAGCGCCGCCAGCCGCTGCCCGCGGAGCCTCCGGGGCCGCCGGTGGCGGGCGGCAGCTGGGAGATCGCCCGGCGGCTCATCAAGGGCTACGAGTTCGCCGATCCGTCGATCGTCCGCGCGTTCTACGACTCCGATGATCCGTTCCCGGGTCGGGACATGCTGCTCGAACTGCGCGCGCTCGGCCTGTTCAAGGTCCGCGTTGGGGTCCGGGTCAGCGCGGTGTTTGACGACACCCGGACGGCGGGCGCTCGCGAGGTCCGCGTGTTCGGCTGGAGCTACCGCACGCTGGAGGGCCACGTGGAGCGCGGGCAGATGGACTGGGAGGTGTGGAAGTGGACCGACACCGGGGAGGTTGAGTTCCGCGTGCACTCGGTCTCCCGGCCCGCCCGGGTGGCCAACCCGATCATCGGGATCGGCTTCCTGTTGTTGCGCGGCCATGAGCGGGGGCTGTTCCTGGACAGCACGGACCGGCGGATGCGCGCTTTCACCGAGCTCGGTTTGTCCGAGGATGGCCGCGGGCAGCGCCTACGCGAGGCCAGCGGTGAGCTGACGGCGCGCCGTCTCCCCAAGGACGACGCGGCTCACGATCAGCTGGCTCGGCAGGTCGACCGTCGGAGCTCCTGACCGCTCATGCCGCGACGCTTTCCCATCTTCCAGCTTCCCAACAAGTCGCTGACCCTGGCCCTGGTGGCCCGTGGGCTCTCGGTTCAGCTCGGCGATGAGGCCGGGCGGGGGGCCCGCAATTTCTCCAACCTGGCCCTGCTCGCCTGGGCCTACGCGGAGGTCACCGCGGGGGCCAATTGGTTCCGGCGGCTGATCGGGCTGGGCGGCGTGGCCTACAGTGTTGGCTCGCTGGTCAGCCGCTGGTGAACCTTTTGCGTCGGAGGCGCGTACCCCTGTCATGAGCATCTTCTCCACCCTTCGCATGTACCTGAAGCGCACCCCCAAGCTGGATGCGCCCACCGACCTCTACGACCACCAGGTCACGCTGCTCGACGGCGGCCAACTCGACCTGAGCTCCCTGCGCGGCCACCCCACGCTGATCGTGAACACGGCCAGCAAATGCGGCTTCACGCCGCAATACGAGGGCCTGCAGTCGCTGTACGAGCGCTACGGCGAGCGCGGGCTCAAGCTGCTGGGCTCGCCCTCGGCTGACTTCAACGACCAGGAGTACGGCTCGGCCGAGGAGATCGGCGAGTTCTGCCAGAAGAACTACGGCGTGAGCTTTCCGCTGACCGAGCGCACCTCGGTCCGGGCCGATCCCTCGCCGCTGTGGAGCGATCTCTCCGCGCAGCCCGGCTCGGGGCCGCCGGCCTGGAACTTCACCAAGTACCTGGTCGGCCGCGACGGCAAGCTGATCGCGCGCTGGGCGACCAAGGTCAAGCCCGAGGACCCGGAGATCGTCTCGGCGATCGAGGCCGCGCTGGCCGGCTAACGCCGCCGGGTGCGCCTGTACCTGGGCTCCTCGCGTCCGGCCTCACCGCCGCCCGAGCTGATCGCCCTGGCCGGACCCGGCGGTCGGGTGGCGGTCGTGGCCAACGCCCAGGACCGGGCCCGCTCTCGCGAGCGCCGGGCCGCCGTCGCGGAGGAGCTGGCCTTTTTGGCCGCCGGCGGACTGGCCGCGTTCGAGCTCGACCTACGGCGCTTCTACCGCCGTCCCGAGCGACTGCCCGCGGCCCTGGCCGGGGTGGACCTGCTCTGGGTCGGGGGCGGCAACGCGTTCGTGCTCCGCGACGCGATGCGCCGCAGCTCCCTCGACGCGTCCCTGGCCGCGCGGCTGTCCGCGAACTCCCTGGCCTACGCCGGGTGGAGCGCTGGGGCGTGCGTATGCGGACCAACCCTGCGCGGCCTCGAGCTGGTCGATCCGCCGCCGCCCGGCCTTGACCCAACATGGGACGGAATCGCGCTGACCGACTTCTCGATCGTCCCCCATCACCGCTCGGGCATGCCGGTCTCGGAGGAGATCGAAGGCGTGGTCGCGTACCTGGACGCGCACGGATTGCCCTACCGGGCGCTGCGCGACGGCGAGGCGATCGTGATCGACGATCAGCCGCCGGTCTCGGGCAACCGCGGCGGCGCGCTGCGGTAGCTCGGCGGGGTTCGCGAGAGACGGATCGGGTTGCGGGTCAGCGGCACGCTGGTGCCGTCGGGTGCGGGCACGTCCACGACGGGCTCCAGGCCGAGCGACTGCGCCAGGGCAAACGCGCCGGCCAGGTCGTTGACCACCCCGGCCGGCACGCGGACCCCGGTCAGCTCGCGCGCCCAGTCCACGGCGGGCTTGGCGGCCAGTCGCCGTTCGAGCTCGGTCCGGAGGAGCTGCCGATGGGCGACGCGCTCGCTGTTGGTGGCGAAGCGCTCGTCCCGGGCCAGCTCCGGCGCGCCCAGCACTCCGCACAGGGCGGCGAACTGCCGTTCGTTCCCGACGGCCAGGACCAGCTGGCCCTGGCCGGTGTCGAGCAGCTCGTAGGGGGAGATGCTCGGGTGGGCGTTGCCGAGACGCACCGGGATCGCCCCGGCGATCGTGTACCCCGAGCCCTGGTTGACCAGTCCGGCCAGCAGGGCCGAGAGCAGATCGACCTCGACCCGCTGGCCCTGGCCGGTGGCATCGCGATGGCGCAACGCGGCCAGGATCCCCACGGAGGCGAACAGCCCGGCCAGCACGTCGACCATCGCCACGCCCACCTTCTGGGGCTCGCCGTCGCGCGGACCCGTGATGCTCATCAGCCCGCCGAGCGCCTGCACGAGGAGATCGTAGCCGGGCAGCTCGGCCCCCCGCCCGGCCCCGAACCCGGTGATCGAGCAGTAGATGAGCCCCGGCCGCTCGGCCCCGAGCGCGTCGTACCCGAGCCCGAGCCGGTCCATCACGCCGGGCCGGAAGTTCTCCACGATCACGTCGGCCTCGGTCGCGAGCTCGTGCGCGCGCCCGCGGCCGGCCTCGGCGCGCAGGTCGAGCACGACGCTCGCCTTGTTGCGGTTGACCGACTGGAAATAGGTCGCCTCCCCGCGCGCGTCATACGGAGGACCCCAGCTGCGCGTCTCGTCGCCGCCTCCCGGCCGCTCGACCTTGGTCACAGTGGCGCCCAGGTCGGCCAGCATCATGGTCGCGAACGGTCCCGCCAGCACGCGCGAGAAGTCGAGGATGCGCAGGCCATCGAGGGCGCTGTCCTGGAGCCGAGTGCTCATGGTCTTCATCATTCACCAGATGAGCCCTGCCCCGCTTGCTGCCGTGTTCGCCGCACCCGGCGCGCTGACCGGGTACGCCGCGATCGTCGTCGCCGCGCTGATGCTCGCCCTGTGGCTCCTCAGCATCGCCATCAAGGACGTGTCGATCATCGACCCGGTCTGGGGGCCGGCGTTCGTGCTGGTGGCGCTGACCGGCGCGCTGGCCGGCGACGGCGACGCGGGGCGCCGCTGGCTGCTGTTCGCCCTGACCGCCGTGTGGGGACTGCGCCTGGGCTGGCATTTGCTCCGGCGCAAGCTCGGTGACCCCGAGGAGGACCGGCGCTACAAGGTGATGCGCGAACGGCGGGGGTCGAGCTTCGTGCCCTGGAGCCTGGTGGCCATCTTCGGCCTGCAGGGGCTGCTGGTGCTGATCGTCTCGCTACCCCTGCAGTTGGGCGCGGGTCGCGGCGCCCCGCTGAACGGCTGGGTCATCCCAGGCGCGGCCCTGTTCCTGGTCGGGCTGGCCTTCGAGGCTGTGGGCGACGCGCAGCTCAGCGGCTTCAAGGCCGACCCCGCCAACCAGGGCCAGGTCATGGACCGAGGCCTGTGGCGCTATACCCGCCACCCCAACTACTTCGGCGACTTCTGCGTCTGGTGGGGACTGTGGCTGATCGTCCTGCCCGCTGGCGGGACGTGGTGGACGCTGATCGGCCCGGTGCTCATGAGCGTCCTGTTAATCCGGGTCTCGGGCGCCGCGCTGCTCGAGCGCGACATTGGTGAGCGCCGCCCCCAGTACGCCGACTACATCAAGCGGACCTCCGGGTTCTTCCCCCGGCCGCCGCGCAAGCCCGCCTGAGCGCTCAGCGGCGCGGCTCGAGCAGGTAGTGGCTGACCAGCCACCGGTTACCGCCCCGGTAGCGCCAGATCACCTCGGTCGAGATGAAGAACAGCCGCCAGGTGGCCAGCAGCCGCCGGGCCTCGCGCTGGCTGCGGCCGTACCGGCGTAGGACCTCGAGCGCCTCGTCGGTCTGCGCGTCCAAGCGCTCGAGCCAGGCCCGCAGCGTCCGGGCGTAGTGCGTGCCGGGCACGATCCACTCGTCGACCAGCTGCAGGTCCTGCTGGAAACGGGCCAGGAGCTCATGGCTCGGCATCAGGCCTGCGGTGAAGAAGCGCTCCGCCGCCCACGTGCCCAGGAAGCGGTAGGGCAGCGTGCGGTGGCTGAACACGTGCACGAACGCCTTTCCGCCCTCGGGCTCGAGCCAGCCCGCGATGCGGTGCAGGAGCTCGCGCCAGTTGCGCATGTGCTCGAACATCTCGATCGACATCACCCGGTCGAAACGACCCTCGGGCACGAAGTCGTTCACGTCGGCTGTGATCACCTCGAGGTTGGCCAGACCGAGCCGATCGCGCTCGGACTCGATCCACTCCCGCTGTGAGTTGGAGTTCGACACCCCGACCACCGAACCGCCCGGGTACTGCTCGGCCAGCCAGAGCGACAGCGAGCCCCAGCCGCAGCCCAGGTCGAGGATCCGCATCCCGTCGGCCACCTGCGCGCGCTGGCAGGACAGAGCGAGCATCGTCTCTTCCGCCTCGGCCAGAGTGTCGACACCCTCGGGCCAAAGGCAGCCCGAGTACTTGCGCCGCGGGCCCAGCATCAGCCCGAGGAACTCCGCCGGAAGCTCGTAGTGCTGCTCGTTGGCCATCTCGGGGAGCTCGGCCACCGGGCCGGTCGACATGCGCGCGAGCAAGGACCGCAGCCGCTCCTGCTGTGCGGCCACGCCGCCGACCGACTCCCGGCGCTCGCGATCCCAGGCGCCGTACAGCGAGCCGGCGCGCAGCAGGGCGTCGGGGAGCAGACCCCGCTCGAGGACCAGATCGAGGAGCGCATAGCGCCGCGGCTCGCGGGTGCTCACGTCGGTTGATCGCAGCAGGGGCACGGTTCTCCGCAGTACATTAGGTTCGACCGGCAAGCTCTGAGCTAAGTGCCCCGATTCGGGGCGCCCGAGTGCCCTCCGTTCCTGGATCGTGACACCCGACAGGAAGGATGATCTCGTTCATCGGCAACCTGGTCGGAACCTACGCCGACCTCGAGGAGCTGATGATCCTCACCGCGCAGGGCAAGGTCAGCCTGCGCACCTCCACGTACCCGCTGGAGGCGATCAACGACGCGATGGCCGATCTGGACGGCGGCCGTCTCCAGGGCCGGGGCATCCTCATCCCGGCCGGCGGCTAGATCCGAGCCGACCGGGTTCGTCCCCGGGTGCAGGTCGGGAATCCGACGACGCCGCGCCGATGACCTCCGGCGTTAGCGGGAGCCGGCGTCGGGATCGGTGATGCCCTTCGCCCGGAGCTCCTCCACCGCCGCCGGGCGCTTGGCCAGGCCATTCGCGCCCAGCGCCCGGAGCACCGCCGGGGCCTTGGTGAACTGGACGTCGCGGTAGTCGACGATCTCGATCAGGTTGCCCGATGGGTCGCGGACGCGCAGCGATCCGTCAGCGGCGACGGGTTCGCCGGCCGCGCGCAGCTCGGCGCGGAGCACCTCCTTGTCGTCCACGACCAGCCCCACGTGCCGCCCCCGGTCGGGGACCTCGGGACCGCCCTCGGTGAGGGCGATGAACTGATCGCCCAGGTCGATCCAGGCCATCGCGCCGCGGCGTCCGCGCAGCTCGAAGCGGAACCAGCGCCCCCACCACTCCAGCGCGCGGTCGAGGTCGTGGACCTCAAACGCGATGTGGTTGACGCCGAGCGCGCGAACGGTCATCGATGGGACTCAGTCCGCCCGCCCGACGGCCGTGCCCACGCCGCCGAAGCGCTCGCGCAGCTCGCGCTTGAGGAGCTTGCCCGAGGCGTTCTTGGGCAATTCGTCCACGAAGTGCACCGCCTTGGGCACCTTGTGCGCGGCCAGCCGCTCGCGCGCGTAGGCGATCAGCTCCTCCGGCGCCACCGGCTCCGCAGGGACAACCACGGCGGTGACGGCCTCGATCCAGCGCTCGTGGGGCAGGCCAACCACGGCCACCTCCGATACCCGCGGGTGGCCGTAGAGCGCATCCTCCACTTCGCGCGAGGCGACCAGCACCCCGCCGGTGTTGATCACATCCTTGATCCGGTCGACCACGAACAGGTACCCCTCCTCGTCGATCCGGACTAGGTCCCCGGAGTGAAACCAGCCGCCGCGGAAGGCCGCCTCGGACTCCTCGGGCTTGCCCCAGTAGCCGCTGCACATCTGCGGTGAGCGGTAGATGACCTCACCGACCTCATTCGCGGCGACGTCGTTCATGTCCTCATCGACGACCCGGGTCTGCACGAACATGACCGAGCGGCCAACCGAGTCGGGACGCTCGGCATGCTCCTCGGGGCGCAGGACGCAGGTCAGCGGCCCGGCCTCGGACTGGCCGAAGCAGTTGTAGAAGCCGGCCTCCGGAAGCTGGGCCTGGAGACGCTTGAGCACCGGCACGGGCATGATCGACGCGCCGTAGAACGCCTTGCGCAGCCCACTCAGATCCGCCTGCGCGAAGCGCGGGTGGTTGGCCATCGCCACCCATACGGTGGGCGCGGCGAATAGGGAGTCGATCCCGTCGCGCGGGACACGAGTGAAGATCTCCTCGAGGTCCGGCGCCTCGATCACGTGGGTGGTGGCGCCGATGGTCAGGCAGGGCATCGTGAAGGCCTGCATCTGGCCCGAGTGGTAGAGCGGCAGCGAGGCCAGCTGGACGTCCCCCGCCTCGAGGCCGTAGGCGGCGATGGCCGAGGCGTACTCGTGCACGAACGCGCGGTGGCTCAGCATCGCCCCCTTGGCCCGGGCGGTGGTGCCGGAGGTGTAGAGCAGCTGGACGAGGTCGTCCTCGTCGACATCCGTCTCCTGGTGAACCGGACCGTCGGGGTCAAGCGCCCAGTGCAGGACATCGTCGTCGCTCTCGCCTCCGTGCAGGGTGCCCTGGAGCTGATCGCCCAGCCGGTCGCGGACGTCGTCGATCACCGGGGCGAAAACCGGATCGTGGAACGCGGCCACCGGCGCGGATTGGGTCAGGAGGTAGACCAGCTCATCGCCCCGCGCGTTGTAGTTGATCGGCACGTGGACCAGCCCGGCCCGGGCGCAGCCGATGAACAGCAGGATGTAGGCGTCCGAGTTTCGCCCGAAGGCCGCCACCCGGTCCCCCGGGGCGAACCCCTGCGCCAGCAGCGCCGCGGCCACGCGGCCCACGGCGCGGTCAAATTCGGCGTAGGTCCAGCGCCGGCCGGCGAACGTGATGGCCAGCTTGTCCGGGAGACGGGATGCCGTGCGCTCTATCAGCCGTCCCACCGTGCTCGGGTCGCGGGGCACGCCCCGGTCGCGACGCGCGCGACGCCCCGGGCCGCTGGTCAACGCAGGGTCGGACATGGCCGGAACCCTATGCCCGGCGGCGTAGCCGCGCAAACGAGCGGCCCCCTAACATGATCCACGAGATGACCGTCCTCGAGAACATGCCGGTCAGCTATCAGGAGTGGCGCAAGGCCTACGGCCTGACCCCGGAGCGCGACGCCCCGTTCACGACGCTCTCGGGCGAGGAGATCCGCCCGCTCTACACCGAGCACGATCTGCGGGAAGACGACCCCGCCCACCCTGCGATCGGCCTGCCCGGGCAGTATCCCTTCACCCGCGGCGTCTACCCGTCGATGTACCGGGGCCGGCTGTGGACGATGCGCCAGTTCGCCGGCTACGGGACGGCGGAGGAGACCAACGCCCGCTTCCACTACCTACTCGACCACGGCCAGACGGGGCTCTCGACCGCGTTCGATATGCCCTCGCTGATGGGCCACGACTCCGACCATCCCCGCTCGCTGGGGGAGGTCGGCCGTGAGGGCGTCGCGGTGGACACGGCCGATGACATGGAGACGCTGTTCGCCGGGATCCCGCTGGATCAGGTCACGGTCTCAATGACCATCAACGCGCCCGGCGGCGATCATGCTCGCCTTCTACGTCGTGGCCGCCGAGCGCCAGGGCATCGCGACCGGAGAAGCTCGGCGGCACGATCCAGACCGACATCCTCAAGGAGTACATCGCCCAGAAGGAGTGGTGCTTCCCGGTCGATCCGGCCATGCGGCTGATCACCGACATGGTGCAGTGGTGCACCGAGCACATGCCCCGCTGGCACCCGATCAGCATCTCCGGCTACCACATCCGCGAGGCCGGCTCGACCGCCGCGCAGGAGCTGGCCTTCACGCTCAAGGACGGCCTGACCTACGTCGAGCACGCCGTCGCCCGGGGACTGGATGTCGACGACTTCGCGCCCCGGCTGTCGTTCTTCTTCAACGCCCAGATCGACTTCTTCGAGGAGATCGCCAAGTACCGCGCGGCGCGGCGCATCTGGGCGCGCGAGCTGCGCGAGACCTTCGGTGCCCGCAAGCCCGAGTCCTGGCGGATGCGCTTCCACACCCAGACCGCCGGGGTGTCGCTGACCGCCCAGCAGCCGCTGAACAACATCGTCCGCACCGCGATCGAGGCTCTGGCCGGGGTGCTCGGCGGGACCCAGTCGCTGCACACCAACTCCTACGACGAGGCGTTGGCGCTGCCCACCGAGGACGCCGTCCGCATCGCCCTGCGCACCCAGCAGATCATCGCCGACGGAGACCGGCGTGGCCAACACGATCGATCCCGCTCGGCGGGGCCTACTTCGTCGAGGCGCTGACCGACCAGATGGAGGCCCGGGCCTACGAGTACTTCGCCAAGATCGACGAGCTGGGCGGGATGGTCGAGGCGGTCAAGCAGGGCTACCCGCAGCGGGAGATCGCCGACGCCGCGTTCGAGCTGCAGATGGAGATCGACTCCGGCCGGCGCACCGTGGTGGGAGTCAACCGCTTCACCGAGGGCGATGAGCAGGCCACCGAGCTCCTCCGCATCGATCCGACCCTCGAGCGCAAGCAGATCGACCGGGTCAAGGCGGCCCGGGCCGGCGCGCGACGAGGCTCGCCGTAGCCGACTGCCTGACCAAGATCAAGGCCGCCGGGGCCGGGGCGGAGAACCTGATGCCGCTGTTCATGGACGCCGGCCGGGCCGGGATCTCCGAGGGCGAGATCGTCTCGGCCCTGCAGGAGGTCTGGGGCGACTACCGGGAGCTCCCCGCGTTCTAGAGCCTGGCGGTGCGCCGCCGCCGCTTCGCTCGCGGGCCGCGCCGCGTCAGGCGCCCGATGGTGATGACCATCCGGAAGCGGGCCTCGCCGCTCATCATCTTCTCGTAGGCCTCCGCCGCCCGCTCGAGCGGCACGGTCTCGATCATCGGGCGCACGCCGCTGAGCACGCTGAAGTTCGAGCGTGTCCTCGGAGTCGCGGGAGGTGCCCGAAGCGTGGCCGGCGATCGTCTTGCGCGCCACCGATCAGCATCGCCGCCGGCACCGGGATGGGCTCCATCGAGGCGCCGACCACGATCAGCTTGCCCTGGGGGCGCAGCCCGCCGAACACGGCGCCCATCGCCTCGGCGCTGGTCACCGTCGACAGGATCAAGTCGGCGCCGCCGAGCTTCTGGAGCGCCTCGGCGGGGTCGCCGGCCGTGCTGTCGATGTAGTGGTGGGCGCCGAGCTTGCGGGCCAGCTCCTCCTTGTCCGTGCCGCGGGCGACGGCCACAGTCTCGAAGCCGAGCTTGGCCGCGAACTGGACGCCCAGGTGGCCGAGGCCGCCGACGCCGAGCACGGCCACCCGGTCGCCGCCGCGGGCGCCGCTGCCGCGCAGCGCGTTGTAGGTGGTGATGCCGGCGCACAGCAGCGGAGCGGCCTCCTCGTCGGACAGGTCGTCGGGCATCGAGGCCAGCGCGCTGGCCCGGACGACCACGTAGTCGGCGTAGCCGCCGTCCACGGTGATGCCCGGGATCTCCATGTTCTCGCAGTCGATCAGCGAGCCGCGCCGGCACCACTCGCAGTAGCCGCAGTTGCCGCCAAACCAGCCGACGCCGACCCGCTGGCCGACCTCCCAGCCCTGCACGCCGTCGCCGAGAGCCTCGATCACGCCCGGCGATCTCGTGCCCGGGGACGAGCGGGTGCGAGACGCCCGGGTAGCCGCCCTCCTTGGCGAAGGAGTCGCTGTGACAGACCCCGCAGGCGTGCACGCGGACCAGCGCCTCGCCGAAGCCCGGCTCCGGACGCTCGCGCTCCACCAGCTCGAAGTCGGCGCCGGCCTCCTTGACCTGCATTGCTCTCATCGTGGCCATCTCGGGTCCTGCCTCTCGGTCGGGTCTCGTGGTTCGCCCTGAACCTAGTACGCAGTCACAATGGTCAGGTGCCCATCACACCTCGCCTGTTCGGCGATCGCGGCCGTCGCCGCGCCGCCTCGCTCGGGATCGACCCCGAACGCCTGCCCCCCGGGCCAGTCGCCGACGGTCAAGTGGCCCGTGCTCAGCCTGGGCGGCACGCCGCGCGTGGCCACTGACCAGTGGCTGCTCTCGGTCGACGGCGCGGTTGCAGCAGCCGCTTCGTCGCTCGACTGGGAGCAGTTCCAGGCTGAGCAGCAGACCGACTGTGGACCGGCGACATCCACTGCGTGACCCGCTGGTCGAAGTTCGGCATGGACTGGCGCGGGGTCGACGTGCGGGCGCTGATCGAGCGGGCCCGGCCGACGGCCGGGGCCACGCCATCTGATGGCCCACTGCTACGGCGGCTACACCACGAACCTGCCGCTGTCCGACGTGCTCGAGCATCCCGCCCTGTCGCGCACGAGGCCGACGGGACGCGCCCTCGAGCCCGACCACGGCGGCCCGGCCCGGCTGCTCGTCCCGCACCTGTACCTGTGGAAGTCGGCCAAGTGGATCCAGCGCCTCGAGGTCATGGAGGGCGACCGGCTCGGCTTCTGGGAGGAGAACGGCTACCACCACCGCGGCGATCCCTGGCGCGAGGAGCGCTACAGCGTCGATGACTACGTGGCCCGGACGATGCGCCGCCGGGCGCGTGAGAGCGCGCGTGCCTGACCCCGCGCGCCGGCCCGCGCCGGGCGAGCGCGAGCCCCGGCCTGCCCGAGGCGAGCGCGACAGCCGGCCTGCCCGCGGGGAGCGCGAGCCCCTCCCCGGCGACGACCTAATCCCCGAGGCGGGCGTGGTCATGGACCGCCGGGCCGAGCTCGAGGCCTCGCCCCAGGACGCCTGGCCCTGGCTGCTCCAGCTCGGTAAGGGCCGCGCCGGCTGGTATCTGAGCCGGCGCCTGGAGCGCCTCACCCCGCGCGGGCACCGTGCCCTGCGCGTCATCTCGCCGGAGTTCCAGGAGGTCGCGGTCGGCGACCGGGTGGCCGACTACGGGCCCGACGGCTGGTTCGAGGCCCGCGTGGTCGATCCGCCCCATGCCCTGGTCTGGTGGTCGGAGCGCGGCGACGATCTGCGCCTGACCTGGGCGCTGGTCCTGGAGCCAGCCGCCGAGGGTCGCAGCCTGCTCAAGGTTCGCCTGCGCATCAGCCGCCGGATCGGCAACCGCGCTCCGGCCCTGGTCGGATGGGGCGCGGAGCTGTTTGACCGCTTCACGGTCCAGATCATGATCGCCGGCCTGAAGGAGCGGCTGGCCGAGGCCTAACGCCCCGGCGCCGCGCCAGCCCGCCGTCAGCGCCCGGGCGGCTCGCCGGTCAGCTTGGCCCCGAGCTCGTCGATCAGCTCGGCGACCCGCTTGGGCACATCGCGCTTGCGCACGTCTGAGAACAGTTCCGAGGCCGCGTCGGAGATGATCTGACCGAAGCTGTCCTCGGTCTTGAAATAGTCCAGTTCCTCGTCGCTGGCCCGGGGCGCCGGTCGGCCCCCAGCCCGTGCCTCGGCCGACGCGGCCTGCGCCTCGGCCGCCCGCGCCGCGCGCCGGGCCTGCTCGCGGGCCGCCCGCACCTCGGCCAGCTGGCGTTCGAGCTCGGCCAGCCGCGCGTCGACCCCGGGGTCGGGTGCGCGAGCGCTCTCCGGCGGCGGCGGCGAAGCGCCACCCCCCGCCCGGGTCCGCTGCACGCGGATCAGCGCGTAGGCCTCCTGCACGGCCTCGAATCGCCGCGCCGCCTCGGCCGAGCCGCCGTTGTGGTCGGGATGCTCGCGCTGGACCGCCCGCCGGTAGGCGGCGCGGAGCTCGGCGTCATCGTCCCGGGGGTCGACCCCGAGCACGCGGTAGGGATCGGACGCGCTCACTGGGCTCAGACCGCCGGTGTGGCGCCGGACGTCGAGCCGCCGCCACCTCCGCCACCGCCGCCGCCTCCGCTGCCGGGAGCGCCGTTGTCGCCGGGGTCGTCAGGAGCCCGAATCCATTCGACGATCCGGCCGCCGGCGATCACGAAGTTGGTCCGGGCCGTCTGTCCCGGGCCCGAGCCACCGCAGCTGGTCCCACCCGGCCCGGAGCGGCCCGTGAGCCGGAACAGCGCGTTGACGTAGCGGCCCCGCTGGTCGGTGGAGATCAGCTTGGCTCCGCATGGGAGGGTCTCGTTGGCCGCCTCGGCCTGGGCGAGATTGTGAATCCTGATCAGGGCCATGGTCCCGGCGGTACCGACGCCGTTGATCAGTTCGCTGGGGAGCTGGAAGTACCGGGCGGCGGCCTGGACATGGCCGGCGCGCAGCGCGTTTGACCAGCCCCGGATCACCGCCACGGCCTGGGGGCTGGCCGGGGTCCGGGTCGGTGCCGGGGCGGGAATCGAGCGCGGGACCGCGGGCAGGACGCGGGCCGCAGGCTTCCCCGGCTTAGACGGCGTGGCCGAGTGGCCCGAGCCACCGCAGCCGACGCCGCTCAGGGCGCCGGCCAGCGCGATCACCAAGCGCAGCGCGGGACGGGTTCTGACCATGCTGAGGATGATCGCAGGTGCCTGCGGGCGCTCTCAGCGCTCGGGCCAGCGGAAATCATCGGGCAGGTCGGCCCCGGCCACGGCGCAGGCCGCCGCGGCCACGAGCACCGCCGCCCGCGTCGCGTCGACGACCAGGTCCGGATCGGCCAGGTCCTCGCGACTGCGCTCCTGCCGCAGCCACCAGGTGAGAAACCCGGCCACGAACGCATCCCCGGCCCCGACGGTGTCCACCACCGCCACCTCGGGAACCGGCACTTCCCGAGCGCCGTCGCCTGTGAGCACGGTCACCGCTCCGGGGCCATCGGTGATCAGCACCACGGCCGGGTGGAGAGCCAGCAGCTCGTGGGCCGCCGAGCGTGGGTCGGAGCCCGGCGCAAGCAGGCGCAGATCGTCGGTGCTCACCTTGACCACGTCGGCCCGATCCAGGAACGGCCGCAGCGCCGCGGCGAGTGAGCCTCCGGCGGCCACCGCGCGGGGGCGGAAGTTGGGATCGAGCAGCACGGTGACGTCCGGAGAGGCGTCCGCGAGCAGGGTGCTCAACGTCGTGGCCACAGGATCCATGAGCAGGCTGAGACCGCCGAGGGCGATGGCAGCGGTGTCGGCCAGCGCGGCGCCGTCGACGTCCTCGGGGCGGAGCTGCCGGGCCGAGGTCCCCTCCAGGTAGAAGTGGTAGTCGGCCAGACCCGCGCCGTCCACCTCGGCCACGGCGATCGTGGTCGGCTCCCGGGTCGGGTCAGGCACGGCGACGCGCACGCCGCTGCGCTCCAGTGCCCGGCGCAGTGCTCGCCCCAGGACGTCATCGCCGATCCGGCCGAGGAACTGGCAGTCCCCACCCAGGCGGGCCACGGCCCGGGCGACGTTGAACGGCGCACCGCCGGGGAACGCGCCCACCGCGCCGTTCGGGCTGACGATCACGTCGATCAGGGCTTCGCCGGCGACGGTGATCTGCACGTTCTCAGCCTATGACCTCGGGGTCGCGCCGGGGGCGCCGCGGCGGTGGCGGGGTGACCCTTGCCACCGCCCCGCGCGACGACACTAGTCTGCGCGGCGATGTCCATGGCCCCGGTCACCGGCGATCGCTCGGCGGGCGCCCTGAGCGCTGCCGTCCGCGACGCTGCTCGCTTTGACCGCGATCTGATCTCGGTCCGGGCCGGTCTGCTCGCCGCGATCCCGGTCGTGGCGGTGCTCGGAGGCGGGATCGCCGCCGGTGACCCGGTAGCCGGCGTGACCATGGGAGCCGGAGCGATGCTGGTCGGGATCGCCTGGCGCACCGTCGGCGGCCGCCCGCCGCTGGCTCTGATGGCCACGGATACGGCCCTCATGGCCCTCTCGACCTTCGTCGGCTGCGTCACCGGCTCGGTCAATTGGTTGCATCTGATCGTCCTCTGCCTGTGGTCGCTGATGGGCGGCCTGCTCGTCGGGGTCGGTAACCGGGGCGGGGTGATCGGAACCCAGGCGATCATCGCCGTGGTCGTCTTCGGTCGCTTCAACGCGCCCGCCCCGGCCGCCCTCGGCCTGGCCGGGCTGATCCTGGCCGGGGGGCTGGCCCAGGTCGTGTTCCTCAGCGTCATCCGCTGGCCCTCGCCGCTGCGCGCCAAACGGGCGGCCACGACCGACGCCTACCAGGCGCTGGCCAGGCTCGCCTCGGCCCCGGCGGGGGCGTCGACGCTGCCCGTCGCGGCCGCCCTCGACGAGGCTGATGCCGCCCTGGCCTCTCCCGGGCTTTTCGGCGACGCGGCGATCATGACCTTGCGCAGCCTGGTCAACGAAGGTCACCGGCTCCGGATCCAGCTGATCGCGCTGCACGCGCTCCTGGCCCAGAGCGCCGAGCCCGAGCATCCCGCCGTGGGCCGTAGCCTCGAGCTGACGGGCACGGCGCTGGCACTGGCCGCGCGGGCGATCTCGGGCGACGCGGCGGCGGAGCGCCAGCTGGCCGAACCGGTGGACGCCTTGAGCGCAGCAGCGCGGCCCGAGCGCACCCGAGCCCGCCTGCGCGATCCGATCGACGTGAACATGAGCCGCCGGCTCGCCGGGTTGGCCGGGCAGGTGCGCGCCGTGGCCGCCCTAGCGCCCTCGGCCGGGGCGAGTGGAGGCCTGCGCAGCCGGCGGCCGAGGCCGCGGACCAACCGGCCGCTCCGGCGGCTGCTGGCCGAGCTCGATCAGGTCCGGACGATGGCCAGCCTCGAGTCGCCGGTCGGCCGCCATGCGCTGCGCCTGGCCGTGATCGTCCCCGTGGCCGCGCTCATCGCCCGGGAGCTTCCGCTGTCGCGCAGCTACTGGATGGTGGTGGCCGCCGCCACCGTGCTGCGTCCCGAGTTCGGGGCCACGTTCACCCGCGGGACCGAGCGGGCTCTGGGCACCGGGCTCGGAGTGGCCATCGCCGGGGCGATCGCGGTCGGCCTCCATCCCGCCGGCGGGGTCACGGTGGTGATCGTGGGCCTCCTGGGTTGGGGCGCCTACGCGATCTTCCCGGCCAGCTTCGCCGTCGGCTTCGCGTTCATCACCGCGCTGGTCGTGTTCCTGCTCAACGCGATCAGCCCGGACACCCTGGCCACGGCCAGCGCACGGCTGCTCGACACGATCGTGGGCGGCACGCTCGGGCTGCTGGCCTACGCGCTCTGGCCGACCTGGACTCGACGCACCGCGCGCCAGTCGCTGGCCGACCTGGTTGCAGCCCAGCGCGCCTACGTGGCCTGCGTGCTGGCCGCGATCGCCGAGGGGCGCCGCGCCGAGGAATCGCAGATGCGCCAGCTGGCCCGGCGGGCCCGGGTGGCCCGGACCAATGCCGAGGCCGCGGTGAGCCGCTCGCTGTCCGAGCCCGAGACGCGGCGGATAGACGCGCGGGAGACGCAGGCTGCCCTGGGCGGGCTGCGCCGGCTGATCTCGGCGGCCCATGTGCTCCGCCTCGACGCCCAGGAGGACCGTGAGCATCCGCCCCACCCCGGTCTGTCGGCGCTGGCCGGCGACCTCGACCGTCAGCTGGCGCTGATCGAGCGGAGCCTGGCCGCGGGCCAGCCGCCGGCGGCCGGCTCATTCTCGCTGCCCGACCTGCGCGGTGAGCACGACCAGTTCGCCGACCGCGAGCCCGACGACGAGGAGACAGCGGGCCTGCTGGCCGAGCTCGACGAGATCGTCGATACCGCCAACGGCCTGGTCTCGGCCGTCGGCCTCGACGGGGGCGTCTTCGACGGGATGACCGGCGCCACGGCGTGAGCCCCCTCCCGTTGATCCTGATCCTGGTCGCGGCCGGAGCCCACGCGGGTTGGAACCTGCTGGCCAAGCAGGCCGCGGGCGGGGTCACCTTCGTTTGGCTGTGCGCCGCGGCCGGCGTCCTCATCTACACCCCGGCGGCGGTGATCCAGCTGATCCTCGACGCCGGGCGCCTGTCGCTGGCCGGGCTGGCCTTCATGGCCGCGAGCGCCGTTTTCCACCTGGGCTACTTCACCGCCCTCCAGCGCGGGTACCGCCTGGGCGACCTGTCCCTGGTCTACCCCCTGGCCCGGGGCACGGCGCCGCTTCTGTCGGTCATCGCCGCACTGGTCATCCTCGGCGAGCGGGGCAGCGCGCCACGGCTGCTCGGAGCCGCGCTGATCATCCTGGCCATTGTCTCGCTGGCCCGGGGGGCGCGTGGAAAGCAGGCCGGGCCGGCCATCGCCCTGGCCGTGTTCACCGGCGCCTGCACGGCCGCCTACACGGTCTGGGATGCCCACGCGGTGACCGCGCTGCGCCAGCCGGTGATCGTCTACTACTGGGGCGCCGAGCTGATTCTCATGGCCCTGCTGGCCGGACCCGCCTGGTCACGGCGGGGCGAGCTGTCCGGTCACCGCCGGGCCCAGATCCGCGCCGCACTCGGCGTCGGGCTGCTCAGCCCGGGCGCCTACATTCTTATTCTTGTCGCCCTCACGCTGGCCCCGGTGATCGTGGTCGCTCCGGCTCGCGAGGTCGCGATCGTGTTCGGCGTGCTGGCCGGATCCAGCTCGCTTGGCGAAGGCCACACGGGGACACGCACGGTGGCCGCGCTGGCCATCCTGGCCGGCATCTTCCTGCTTGCGCTCAGCTGATGCCGCGCCGCTCCCATCGCGCTACGCTCTCTTTTTTCGTGCAACGGCGGGGGAGCCAATGAGCGAGTCAGGTGCCAGGTCGCGGAGGTCCCGAGGTTCGAGGGCGCGGCGGGCGACCGCCGGGGTCACCCTGGTTCTGGCCCTGCTGGGCGCGGCCACAGTGGCCACGATGACCACCCTGGCCGCCTCGCCGCGGGCTGGGACCCACGCCACGCAGGCCATCGGCTTCTCCCACGCAGTGGTCGTCGACCAGCAGCGACCCGGCTTCGAGCCCGATGTCAAGGTGGACGGCAACGGCAACATCTACTCGAGTGTGCCGTTCGGCTTCTCGACCACCCAGAGCTTCATCTGGTCCTCGCGCGACCACGCCAACTCGTATCAGCTCACCCCGGGCAACATCGGGCCCGGGAAGCCGACCACTTGTGTCGGCGGCGGCGACACCGACCTGTTCCTGGACTCGGCCAACGCGCTGTACTTCTCAGACCTCCAGGGCCTGACCAACATCTCCAACAGCAAGAGCACCGACGGCGGCGCGAGCTGGACGACGAACTGCCTCGGCGCTCCCAACGCTCCCGACGATCGCATGTGGTTCACCGGCACGGGCAGCTCGGCCGGGGGGAACCTCAATCTCTACCAGGACTACGACGCGGTTGACTCCTCAGCCAGCGGGGGCAACCAGCTGGTGGAGACCGTCTCCCACGATGGAACCACGTTCACCCCGGTGCTCAACACGGCGGCCGGCACCGACTGCGCCGGAGCGGCGCTGTACAACTGCGTGACCGACAACGAGGGCATCTCCGGCAACCAGGTCGTTGATCCGTCGACCGGAAGCGTCTACATCGCCCACACCACGACCAACGGCTCGAGCGGCGAGGTCGGAGTCCAGGTCTCCGAGGGCAAGATCACCCCGGGCACGCCCCCCGCGCCGACCACGGCCACCTGGTCCGAGAGCCCCAACCTGGACGCTGCCCTGTGCCCCAACCCGACCTGCGTCGACTCGAGCGGCAACCCCGAGGAGCTGGCCGGAGAGAACTTCGCCTCGATCGCCCGCGACTCGGCCGGGTACCTGTACGTGACCTTCACCGCGGGTCCGATTGACCACAAGTCGAGCACGGACTCCAACTTCGGCACCCTGACCCAGCCCGAGCAGATCTACGTCGTGCACTCGCTCCAGCCGGCCGGCGCCAACCCCGCCGCGTTGACCTGGTCGGCCCCCGCGCGCGTCACCGGCACCGGGTCGAGCGCGGGCACGAACACCTTCCCCTGGATCACCGCGGGCAGTGGCGGGCGGGTGGATGTGGCCTACTACCACGCCTCCGAGACCAGCGAGCCGGGGACCTGCGCCAGCGGATCTGGTACCTGCACCCTGTACGGCGCCTCGAGCCTGCAGAAGGCCGAGTGGTCGGTGCAGATGGCCCAGAGCCTCAACGCCAACGCCGGGAGCCCGACCTACAGCACCGCCGCGGTCAGCGAGGCGCCGGTCAAGCACGGGCAGATCTGCACCAACGGGATCGGCTGCGCCACCGGTGGTGACCGGAGCCTCGGCGACTTCCTCCAGGTCACGCCCGACCATCAGGGCGCGGCCCTCGTCTCCTATGTGTTCGACACCTCGGCCGACACCTCAGCCGGCGAGGATGCGGGTCCCGAGGTGGTCAGCCGCCAGCTGAGCGGTCCCAGCCTCTACGCCTCAGTCGGCTCGGTGACCCAGGACGGCGGGCCCGGGCAGGTCATGGGCTCGGTCTCCGATCCGACCGGCGACGCGTTCTATTCCGCCAACGGCAGCCGCACCCCGGCCGGGTCAAATCTCGACCTGAGCGGTGCCTCGCTGGCCAACGGGCCCGGCAACACCCTGATCGCCACGATCCACGTCAAGAGCCTGGCCAGCCTGACCGTTCCCGGCTCGGTGGGCGGCCCGGACGCCAGTTGGCTGATCCGCTGGACCCAGGTTCGCCCGGGGACCACCGGCAACGGCGACATCTACTACGTCGGCATGGACAACAACGCCGGACTCGGAGGATCGGGCTCACCGAGCTTCTTCGCCGGGAACACGGCCGGGATTCCCCCGCCCAACGCCGGCGAGCACACCAAGTACCTGGCCTACCCCCAGACCGACACCCTGAGCGCGTCGCAAGCCTCCTACGACTCCCACACGGGCACGATCACGCTGCACGTGCCGCGCGCGGATGTCGGCAGCCCGGCCGACGGGACCCGGCTCTACAGCGCCACTGCGTTCAGCGCCACTTCCACGACGCCGCAATCGGCGACCACGCTGTTCAACCTGACCGACGCGACGACGCCCTTCGAGCTCGTGGTCGGAGCGCCAGGGACTGGCGGCTCCGGAGGCTCGGGGGGCTCAGGCGGGTCCGGGGGGACAGGCGGCGCGGGGGGCGGGAGATGCCCAGAGGCGACCGGTGCGCTCTCCGGCCGGCGGCTCGGCGTCCTCAGCCTCGGAATGACACGGTCCCGGGCCCGGCGGCTGCTGCCTGACTATTCGACCCACGGGCGGCGCTACATGGACTTCTACTGCCTCCGCGGCGGCCTCGGCCTTCGCGCCGGCTACGCCTCGCCCGCGCTCCTGCGCCACATCTCCCGCAGGCAGCAGGCCGGGGTGCGCGGTCGCATCGTGCTCGTCCTGACCGCCAACCGGCACTACGCGCTGCGGGGCGTCAGACCCGGCGCCCGGCTGACCCGGAAGGTGGCGGCCAGGCTGCACATCGGCCGGCGCTACCACGTGGGCAAGAACTTCTGGTATCTGACCCCGAATGGGGCCAGCCGAGGTCTGCTCAAGGTGCGACGCGGCCGGATCGAGGAGACCGGCATCGCCACCAAGAGCCTCACGACGAGCGTCGCGGCCGACCGACGGTTCCTGCGCACGTTCGGGTTCTGAGCCGGCCGGGTCAGCCCCGGTGGTTCGCCACCCAGTGCTCGATCAGGAACCGGGCGATGGAGACGCTGGGCGGAAGCTGAAAGTCGGCATTCTGCCCGGCGATGGCCGCTGTGACCTCGTCGAGGGTGAACCAGCCCACCTCGTCGAGCTCACCGTCCCCCGGCTCGGGCTGACCACCGTCCGAGCCGGCGTGGAAGCCCAGCATCAGCGAGGCCGGGAACGGCCACGGCTGGGAGGCGACGAACTCGGGATCGCGGGCCACGATCCCCGATTCCTCCTGCACTTCCCGCACCACCGCCTCCTCCGCCGACTCCCCGGGGGAGACGAACCCGGCCAGCACCGACAGCCGGCCCGACGGCCACCCGGCGCGACGCCCCAGGAGCAGCCGACCGTCGTGCTCGACCGTCATGATGACCACCGGGTCGGTCCGCGGGAAGTGGTTCGCGCCGCACTGCGGGCAGTGGCGTAGGTAGCCCCCCTCGGCCACCTCGGTCTGGGCCCCGCAGTTGGCGCAGAAGCGGTGGCGGCGGTGCCAGTTCAGCAGCGCGACGAGATACGCGGCCAGGCCGGCCTCGGGATGGGAGAGCAGGCTTCCGGCGTCGCGCAGGGAGACGATCCGCCCCTCGGGTGAGGGCTCGAGGTCGGTGCTCTCGGGGCCGGCGTCGAGATCGAGGGCGAACAACCCGTGCCGGCGCTCATCCAGCCCGAGCAGGACCGGCGTCCCGTCGATTTCCTCGGCGGAGATGCGCAGCAGCGCGGCCGGATCTTCGGGCCGGCCGCGGTTCTCGGAGATCAGGACCCCGTGGCGGCTGGCCGCGACCGCTCCGGCCTCCGGATCCTCCAGCAGTCCCTGCACCCAGCCAGGGTCCTTGCGCTCGACGCTGACCCGGTCCAGGGTCATGCCGGTGAACGGGCGGCCGGCGGAGGGGAGCTCGGAAGCGGGCATACCGCCGTAGAGGCTACGAACCTGCATCAGCCGTCCGGACGGCGTCCTTGACGCGGTCGTCATGCTCGAAGGACACGGCCCGCGGAACAGACAGGGAGACGGCGAGACATGGCGCAGTGCACGCATCTCGATCAGATCACGGTGGCGCGCCCCGAGCAGGTCGATGGCTGTGAGGAGTGCCTGGCCACCGGCGGGCGGTGGGTCCACCTCCGCGTCTGCCGGTCCTGCGGGCGGGTCGGCTGCTGCGATTCCTCGCCTTCTCGCCATGCCACCAAGCACGCCCGGGCCAGCAGTCATCCGATCGTCAGCTCGCTCGAGCCGGGCGAGACCTGGTCCTATTGCTACCTCGACGACGTGGCCTTCGTGCTCGAGGAGGCCTGACGGTGCGCCCGGCAAGCATGGCGGTTGCTTGTTCGGGTGGCGAGTGAGATAGTCGGTCCTCCAGGTCCGGCACCGGGACCGGGCCGTGAGAGGAAGGAGTCGGCCATGGCCGACCGCGTGCTTCACATCGGTTGGGATCGACCGGTGCCTGGCCGGGAGGAGCGGGGCCTTGAGGTGTTCAACGAGGCGCTCGGGCTCTACGGACGCATGCAGCAGGACGGACGCATCGAGTCATTCGATGTGGTCCTGTTCGATCCGAATGGCGGTGCGAACGGCTACATGGAGCTGCGGGGCAGCAGCGCCCAGCTCGGTGCCGTACGCGCCGATGAGGAGTTTCGGAGGGTGACGATCGACGCCGCGTTGATCGTCGAGAACCTGCGCCTGATCGACGGCTTCTGCAACGAGGGGATCGCCCGGGAGATGGCCATGTACCAAGAGGCCCTCACGAAGGTTCCCCAGCACGCCTGAACAGTAGTGACAGCGATCGGCGCTCCGCGCCCGCGTGGGGCGCCGTTCGGCTCAGACTCAGCCCGTGAGAGACGCGTCGGTTGCGGGTAACCCCAGGGTTGCACGCCGGTCCGTGCGCCATCCTTGACCGCGCGCAGCCCATGAGCCCCGAAGAACTTCGCCAGCACCTCAGGACGATTTCCGATCCAGACCTCGGTCGGCGTCGTGGGCTAGCGGAGTTGATCGCTGCCGCCTGCTGGCCCGGGGGCGCCCATGATCGCGCCGAGCCGATCGCACGGGAGTGGTTGCGGCGCTGGCGTCCGCAGCGCAGCGGCCCGTTGCCGCTCGCCTGCTCGTGCCGGATCGGCCACTGCGGACTCTGCAACTGAGCGCGGACGCGCGCCCCTTCGCTTGACCCCGCAGCCTGCGCCCGGCAGGGTTCTGCAGTGTGAGCGAGCCCATCACCTACGACCGCGCCAACGGATTGCAGCGCTTCCTGCGCCGCTTCGCCGCCAGCGGGCCGGGGTCCTGGCTGTTCGCCCGGGTACTGCACCACATCGACCGTCCGGTCCACCGGCTGACGCGCGGGCGCCACACGTTCGCCAGCCTGCTCTCGGGCATCCCGGTGCTGATGCTGACCACAACCGGGGCCCGGACCGGCCGGCCGCGCACCGTGCCCGTGCTTGGCATCCCATCGGCTGACGGGCTGGCCATCATCGCCTCCAACTTCGGGCAGGCCCGCCACCCCGGCTGGTACCACAATCTCCGCGCCGATCCCCACGCCGAGGTGGTGCTGGACGGCAACCGCCGGCGCGTCCGCGCCGTCCCGGCGCTCGGGGAGGCGCGGACGCGGATCTGGCAGCAGGGCCTTCGCGTCTATCCCGGCTTCGACCAGTACGAGAAGCGGGCCCCCCACCGGGGCATCTCAGTGTTCGTGCTCGAGCCGATCCCGTAGACCGCAGAGACGGCTCCAACCCTCGCCGGTCAGGACCCGGCCCGCGTCGGGAAGGATTTGGCCCTCGCGGGGGTCTTGGCTCGTGATCGGCAAACCACACGGGCGGGGAGCGGGACCATGGCCACGCGAAGTAGCAGCAGGTGCAGCCCGGGCAGCCTCGCCGGACTTCTCGCCGCGACAGCGGTGGTGCTCGCCGGCTGCGGGAGCGCCAGCAAATCGGCCTCGTCGGCCAGCGACACGGCCGCCTCGGCGGGAACCCCGAAGCCGGCCGGTCTCGTAGCCATCAGCACGACGAAAGGTTCGGTTGGGACCTATCTGACCGCCGATTCGGGGCGGGCCGTCTACATGTGGATGGCGGACACCGGCGGCCGCTCCAAATGCACCGGGGCGTGCGCCCGGTTCTGGCCGCCCCTGTTCACCACGGGCACCCCGGCCGTCTCCGGCGGCGCGCATGCCCGTGAGCTCGGGACGATCACCCGTTCGGACGGCCGTAGGCAGCTGACCTACAAAGGACATCCGCTGTACTACTTCCTCGAGGATCGCGCCGCGGGTACCGTCCACGGTCAGGGCAACGACGGCTTCGGGGCCAAGTGGTGGCTGGTGGCGCCGTCGGGCGCGGCAATCACGACCAAGAGCGCGTCGGCCACGTCTGGTTCGAGCGGCGCCGCAGCCAGCAGCTCCGGCGGCTACGGGTACTGACCCGGTTCGCACGATCGTGCGCTCCGCCCGGCCCGCCACCCGTGCACCGGTGGGATGGCCAGTTCTGCACGCACCTCGGCTTGCGCTTGGAGGTGCGTGCAGGATGCTGCGAAACCGCCCTCGCCTGCACGCACCTCGGCTCAATCCGCGAGGTGAGTGCGGAACTAGCCGTTCCGGTTCGTCCGTCGCGCGCGGCCGGGCGCCCGTCGGGCGCGGGCCGCCGCGCGCCGCGAGCCGGTCAGGACGGGGCCTGGTCCCGGTAGTACTCGATCGCCCCCGTGGCTTCAAGGTCGGCGACCAGGATCGCCTCGATGTCCAGCGTGATCGCGATCTCATTGCTGACCACGACGCCGCCTCCGGGGATCTCGTCCTGCCAGGAGACGCCGAAGTCATGACGGTTGACGCGCGTGATCGCCTCGAACCCGATCCGCGTCAAGGTGCCCCGGTTCTCCTCGCCGACCCAGAACGGGGTCTTCCATTCGCCGAGATACCGGAGGTCCAGCGCCACGGTGCGTGTCACGCCGCGGATCGTCAGGTCGACCGCGCCCACGAACGTCGTGCTCCCGGTCCGCTCGGTGAAGCGGCCGGCGAAGGAGATCCGGGGGTGGTTCTCGACGTCGAAGAAGTCCGCGCTACGCAGATGGGCGTCGCGATCGGGCTCACCCGTCCAGATCCTGGTGGCGTTGATCTCGCCCTCGAAGGTTCCCTCCAGACAGCGGTCCCAGTCGAGCTCCATCCGACCGTGGATGTCCTTGAACAGGCCACGGACCCAGGTCACCATCATGTGCCGGGCGCGAAACTCGGCCTCCGTGTGACCCGGTTCGAAGATCCAAGTGGACATCATCTTCCTCTCTCTGGCGTGGACACCGGCCCGGGCCGAATGCGCACTTGTCTGGCCTGGTTGAGCGCGGCTACTCCTAGCTCTAACAAAGGCGTCAAGCGGGCAGGGCGTCGGGGGTGGCCCCGCGCTCAGCGCGAGAAGTGCTCGGCGTTCAGGGCGGTGAAACGGCGCCATTCCTCGGGCAGCTGGTCCTCGGCGAAGATCGCATCCACTGGGCAGGCCTCCACGCATGCGTCGCAGTCGATGCATTCCTCGGGATCGATGTAGAGCTGGTCGACCTGGTCGTATCCGGGCTCGTCCGGGGTGGGATGGATGCAGTCGACCGGGCAGACCTCGACGCACGAGTCGTCCTTGGTCCCGATGCAGGGCTCAGCGATCACGTAGGTCACTATCGCCTCCAGGGTCTCTTTTTCACACGACGGCTGGGAAAATATCAACCGTTCGGCCATTTTCCAAGCATCGCTGTGTAAAACTTCGAGGCGCGATGGACATCCCGGCGCGGCCTGACGACGCACTCGCGCAGCCCACCCGCGCGCGGCTGTTCCGCCTGCTCACCGAGCTGCGCCGCCCGGTCGGGACCGAGGAGCTGGCCGAGTCGCTCGACCTGCATCCAAACGGCGTCCGCGTCCACCTCGAGCGCCTGCGCGACGCTGGATTGATCTCCCGCGAGCGCATTCGTCAGGCTCGTGGCCGGCCCCGGGACATGTGGGTGATCTCCCCCGATGCGAGACCCGCAGGAGCCGAGCCCGGTGAGCTACGCACAGCTGGGCCGCTGGCTCGTTCGGGTCATCAAACCGGCGCGGGCCGGCCTGCGTCAGGTCGAGTCGACCGGTCGGCAGATCGGCCGTGAGCTGGCCCCCGGCGGTGGATCCACCCCCGAGGCGAAGATGCACGCGACCCTGGCCAGCCTGGGCTTCCAGCCGCGGCGCGAAGCCCGTCGCGAAGGCGTCCTCACCTACCACCTGTGCAACTGTCCGTACCGGGATGCGGTGCGTGAGAATGCCGACGTGGTCTGCGCCCTACACCGCGGTATCACGCTCGGCCTACTCGACGAGATCGATTCGGCCGGCGCGCTGTCGGCTTTCGTGCCGGGGGACCCGGTGCAGACGGGCTGCCTGATCGAGCTCAGTGGCCAGATCGCCGCTGAGGGCCTCGAGCGGACGGCGCGGTAGCCGCGGCGACTGGGAGCAATGCTCGAGCTCGAGCGTAAGCGCGTCGCTGCGACTGCCCGCCGACTGGCTGAGGCGGGCCTCGTTCTGGGCACGGCCGGAAACGTCTCCGAGCGGGCGGGTGAGCTCGTCGCAGTCTCGCCCACCGGTGCGGTCCTGGCCGAGCTCGACGCCGGGGACGTGCCCGTGGTGACCCTGGACGGTGCCCAGGCCGAGGGCGAGCTCCGGCCGACCTCCGAGCTGGATCTGCATCTCGGCGTATACCGCCGCTACCAGGCCGGCGCGGTCATTCACACCCACCCCCCGTTCGGCACCGCGTTGGCCTGCGTCCTAGACGAGGTTCCGCTCGTCCATTACCAGATGCTGGCCCTCGGCGGCCCGGTGCGGGTGGCCCGATATGGGACCTTCGGTTCCCCGGAGCTGGCTCAGGCGACCCTGGACGCGCTCGAGGGCCGGCTCGCCGCTCTGATGTCAAATCACGGCATGATTGCCCACGGCGGCGACATGGACGGGGCCCTGGCCAACGCCGAGCTCCTCGAGTGGGTCTGCGCGCTGTACTGGCGGGCGGCCTCGATCGGGACTCCGCGCACGTTGAGCGAGGACGACCGGGGAGCCTTCCTCGACGCCGTGGCCCTCCGGACCTACGGCTCGGTCCAGCGTTACGAGGCCTGAGGTCCAAGCTCGGCCCTTCGGTCCGGCCTCTTCTCAGCCGCGGTCATCTGGCCCTGATGGCGCGCTTTACTACGACGGACTCAGATGGTTGATCCACAGCCCTTTCATCGGTCGACTGACCCCGTCGCGATGGCCTCCGCCGTCCGGCCGGCACGGAGCGCGCGGGTGTCAGCTGGCGCCGGGCCGGAGACCGCGGCTGACTGGGCGCTCGCCCAGGTGAGCGCGGTGCGCGATGACCCGTCGGGGCGTCTCGCGCTGGTCAGGCGTACCTACCACGGACCGGCCGGTCGCTCGCCGCGGCACCTGCCGTTCAGCCGGGCCGCCGTGTCGTTCATGCGCTGGCAGGCCGAGCGCGGCCTTCTCGCGCCGCTCGGCGCGAGAGACCCGGGGAGTCCATGGTGGCGGGCGGTCAACGAGCGGCTGCTCCGCGACGGATGCGAGGCGATGGCCCGTTCGGGCGGACTGACCGGTGAGCCCTCCTCACCGACGATCGCGCTCTGGATGTCCTTCATCGCCAGGCCGACTGCGACCAGCTGGTACCGCGCGCACAACGCCAGCATCGTGGCCGCCTACCTGGAGCATCGGGATCTCGCCGAGCGTGAGAGCGGGCCCGAGCGCTTCTTCCTCAACGTCGTCCTGATCCGCGTTCTCTATGCCCATGCGCTCGTCGCGGCACCACGCTTGGCGCTCGGCCGCTTCGCCCCGCTGGGCCGCCTTCTCGGCGATCCCCGGTTCGGGCTGGCCGGCGCGTTTCTGTCGCTGCGCCGGGTGCTTCCCGATCGCTACCCCCCGGACCGTGACATCGCCTTCTACCTCGCCGCCGAGAGCAGCGTCGGGCACATGTTCGACTACGGCATGGTGGTGCCCCGGCTGCGGACGCTGTATGACTGGTCGGCCGACGAGCTTGGGCATCCAGCGCTGGCCGAGTTGTTCTGTGACGGGAGGCCCACCTATGCGTGGCCCGACCTCGACCTGCACGTCTGGAACCCCGAGCATCTGCCGCTCCGTGTCCGCGCACTCAGACGCGCCGTCTCCGCACGCTGACCCGGAGACTTCGACCGAGGAGCTGCCATGACTTCGGATGCCCAAGTCGATCTGGTCACGGGAGCGTTTAGCTACTCCGGGAGTTACATCGCCGAGCGGCTGCTCGGCTCAGGACGCCGCGTCAGGACGCTCACCTTCCATCCTGACCGGCCGCATCCCCTCCGCGCGCGCGTTGACACGTTCCCGTATCGCTTCGACGATCCGGCGGCACTCGCCCGCAGCCTGGAGGGCGTGACCACGCTCTACAACACGTTCTGGGTCCGCTTCGACCACGGGCAGACGAGCTTTGCCAACGCGATCGACCAGTCGCGCTCACTGTTCACCGCCGCCAGCACCGCGGGCGTGAAGCGCATCGTGCACGTCAGCATCACCAACCCGTCCACCGAGTCCCGGCTGCCCTACTTCAGGGGCAAGGCCCTGGTCGAGTCAGCCCTGGCCCAGTCCGGCGTGCCGTACTCGATCGTCAGGCCCACGTGGATCTTCGGTGGCCCGAGCGACGTTCTGACCAACAACATCGCCTGGATCCTCCGCCGGATGCCGGTGTTCGCGCTGCCCGGCAGCGGCAGCTATCTCGTCCAGCCCGTACACGTCGAGGACCTGGCCCGGATCTGCACCGACGCCGCCGGCTCGAGCGGTGACCAGGTCATCGACGCGGCCGGACCCGAGACCATGCCCTTCCGCGACCTGGTCGCGCTGATCCGCGGCGCGGTGAATGCTCGCTCCCCGATCATCCACGTACCCCCATTCCTGATGGCCGGCGCGGCGCGCGGCCTCGGCCTGCTCGTTCGCGATGTGGTGCTCACCCAAGATGAGATCAAAGGTCTCATGGACGGGCTGCTCATCTCGCGGGATCCGCCGCTCGGGCGAATCGCCTTCAGCGAGTGGCTGGCCGAGCACAAGACCTCCCTCGGGCGCGCCTACGCCAATGAGCTGCGCCGCCACTTCGGCACCGAGGCCACGACCTAGTCGTGCGCGCTGGCCTGAGAGTCCTGATCGCGTCCGGGACGCTCGGTGTCGCACCGGGGCGCGTGGCGATCGAGCAGGACGGCCATGGTTCCGACCCCGCTGCGGCCGCTTGGGGTGAGGGTCCCAGTGCTCGCCGTGAGACGGCCGAGTTCGTGCTTTCGCTCGCCTCCCAAGGTGTCCGCTCGTCGGTCGTGCGACTTCCTCCGACCAATCACGGCGACGGGGACCACGGCTTCCTCGCGAGCCTGGTCGGCATCGCCCGCGACAAGGGCGTGTCCGCCTACGTCGCCGACGGGACCAACCGCTGGCCCGCCGTGCATCGGCTCGATTCCGCGCGCCTCTTCCACCTCGCGCTGGAGAAGGCGCCGGCGGGATCGACCCTGCACGCCGTCGCCGACGAGGGCGTGCCTATTCGCGATATTGCCGCGGTGATCGGCCGCCATTTGAACCTCCCCACGGCCTCGATCCCGCCGGCGCAGGCCGGCGATCACTTCAGCTGGCTGGCCGGCTTCATCGGCGCCGACAGTCCGGCCTCCAGCGCGCTGACCCGGGAGCTGCTGGGCTGGCATCCCACGCAGCGCGGTCTCATCGCCGACCTCGACCAGGGCCATTACTTCCAGGACGCGCGCCCGGCTGCGGCTTGATCGAGGCCACCGGGCGCCAGGCGCTACGGTCGCGCCCATGGACTTCGCGGTCGTGATGATCGATGGCCGGCGATGCTGACCCGGGATCTCCTCGCGTTTGTGAGCTCGTCGCTCCCCGGGCCGCCGGCGCGGGTTCTTGAGATCGGCGCGGGCGACGGCGAGCTCGCCCTCGCCCTCGACGCCGCCGGCTATGCGACGACGGCCATCGATCCCGCCGCCGAGCCCGGCAGCCACGTTGAGCGCCGCGCGCTGCTCGAGGTCAGCGGCGCGTTCGACGCCGCTGTGGCCGTGGTCGCTCTGCACCACGTCGATCCCCTCGAGGAGTCGTGTGCTCACCTCGCGACGCTGTTGACGCCCGGGGCACCCCTGGTGATCGATGAGATCGACATCGATCGCTACGACGAGCGGGCGACACGCTGGTGGCTGGGACAGCGCCGGGCGCTCGGCCTGCCCGAGCCTGGCAAGGACCCGGCCCAGCTGATCGCGGAGCTGCGCCACCACATACATCCGCTGAGCCGCGTCCAGGCCGCCCTGCGGCCACACTTCGACATCGGGGCGCCGATCCCCGGGCCGTACCTGCACCGCTGGGAACTCCGGCCGAGTCTCCGTGAAGTCGAGGTCGACCTGATTGCCGACGGTCTGCTTCCGGCCGTCGGGTGCCGGCAGATCGCCATTCGCAGGCTGGACGGCGCGGTGATACAACGCTGACGTCCGGCCCCGACCGAACGGAAGGCGATGGGCTTCATCACAGGTGATTTACCGCCGGTCGATCCGGCGACGTTCATGCAGATGCCGTACCGGGAGCGTCTCAAGCTCCTCAGTCGGCACTGGGTCGAGTACGGCGCCGGGAACCCGAAGCTGATCATGCTGATCTACGTGGCCAAGCTCGCGTTGTTCGCGGTCGGCGGCGTAGTGGCGAGCACGTTGACCTCACACCTGAACCCGCTGCACCCAAACGCGTGGTTCGACCAGCCGGTCGTCTACCAGAAGCTTGTCGTGTGGACGCTGCTGGTGGAGGTGCTCGGCGTCGGCGGCGCGTGGGGGCCGTTGACCGGGCACTTCAAGCCGATGACCGGCGGCTTCCGCTACTGGCTGCGACCGCGGACCATCCGGCAGCCACCCTGGCCGGACAGGGTTCCGCTCACCGGCGGCGATGAGCGGACCGTAGTCGATGTCGCGCTATACGCGGCGCTGCTGGCCGGGCTCGTCGTCACTCTGGTGCTGTCGGGAGTCCAGATTCATGGCATCGGCCACGCACCGCTGGTCGGCCGCCACAACCAGGGTCTGGTTCCACCCGCGGCGCCGGTCGCGGTCATCGTCCTGTTGCTGATCATGGGGCTGCGCGACAAGACGATCTTCCTCGCCGCCCGGGGCGAGCAGTGGCTTCCGGCCCTGGTGTTCTTTGCCTGCTTCCCGTTCGTGGACATGATCGTGGCCGCGAAGCTCTTGATCGTCTCCGTGTGGCTGGGTGCGGGGATCTCGAAGATCAACCTCCATTTCGAGAACGTCATCCCGCCGATGGTCAGCAATACGCCATGGCTGCCCAGCAAGACGATCAAGCGCATGCACTACCGCCAGTTCCCGGACGATCTGCGTCCGTCGAAAGGAGCGAAGCTGCTGGCCCACGCCGTGGGCGCCATCGGCGAGCTCATCCCGCCAGTGGTGTTGCTGCTCTCCCACAATCCCGCCGTCACGACGGTGGCGGCTGTGTTCATGATGTCCTACCACGTGTTCATCACCTCGACGTTTCCGCTGGCGGTACCGCTGGAGTGGAACGCGATGTTCATCTACATCACCGCCTTCCTGTTCCTGGGCTATCCGGCTCACAACGGGTACGGCCTGGGCAACATGGACCCGGTGCTGCTGGCGATCTCGGCGGCCGGACTTCTGTTCTTCCCGATCCTCGGCGAGCTGCGTCCGCGTCTGGTCTCGTTCCTGCCCTCCTTGCGTCAGTACTCGGGCAACTGGGCCACGGGCATGTGGGCCTTCGCGCCCGGAACCGAGGCCAAGCTCGATGAGCACATCGTCAAATCGGCGCCGGTGCAGAAGGAGCAGCTCACCGACATGTTCGATGCGGACACCGCCGACGTGACGATTCACCTGTATCTCGGCTGGCGCGCCCTCCACAGCCAGGGCCGCGGTCTGAATTCTGTGATGATCAATCAGCTCGGGGAGGACATCGACACCTACGATCTGCGCGAGGGGGAAGTGGTGTGCTGCGCACTGATGGGGTGGAACTTCGGTGACGGTCACCTGCACAGCGAGGGTCTCATCCAGGCGGTCCAGAAGCGCTGCCAGTTCGCGCCCGGGGAATGCGTCGTGGTGTGGGCTGAGTCCGAGCCGATCGGCGCTGGCCGTCAGCAGTACTGGGTCATGGACGCCGCGCTGGGAATCGTCGAACGCGGCTCCTGGGCGGTGCGGGATGCGGTCGAGGAACAGCCATGGCTGGCCGACGGTCCGATTGCCCTGGAGGTCGACTGGCGTCAGCCGGGATACGAGCGTGTCAGCTACGGGCGAGGTGTCGCCGGGCCGTTGATGGCGCCCTCGTCGTGAGCAGCGCCGTCGTCGTCGGCAGCGGGCCGAACGGGCTCGCCGCGGCCCTCACGCTCGCCGGTGGGGGGGTCGAGGTGACAGTGCTCGAGGCTGCCGACACGCTGGGTGGAGGCGCCCGGAGCGGCGAGCGGACCCTTCCCGGCCTGATCCACGATGACTGTTCCGCCGCCCATCCCCTCGCCGTCGACACGCCGTTCTCGCGGCGGTTCGACTTCTCCGCGCATGGCCTGACCTGGTGTTGGCCGGAGGTGCAGTACGCACATCCGCTGGACCACGGCCGCGGTGCGGCGGCCTACCGTTCGGTCGAGGAGACGGCGGCTGGGCTCGGCCAGGACGGTCGGGCGTGGCGATCGCTGTTCGGAGCCCTGAGCGAGCGCTTCGACGAGATCGCGGCGGACTTCTTGCGCCCGGTGCTCCATGTGCCCGAGCACCCGCTCTGTCTGGCCCGCTTCGGCGCATACTCGGCGTTGCCCGCGGGCGTGCTGGCGCGTCGGTTTGCCGGTTCTGAGGCCCAGGCGCTGTACGCCGGCGTGGCTGCGCACGCCTTCCGCCCGTTCACCTCGCCGATGTCCTCGGCGGTCGGTGTCGTTCTGGGAGCTGCCGCCCATCGGTACGGCTGGCCCGTCGCGCAGGGCGGAACTGGCTCGATCACCCGGGCGATGATCTCGCTGCTCGAGGATCACGGCGCCAAGCTCGAGACCGGCATCGAGGTGCGCTCGCTGCAGGAGCTCGGAGCACCCGATGTCGTCATGCTCGATCTCGCCCCGGGCGCGGCCGTCCGGATCGCGAAGGATCGCCTGCCGCCGCGCATCGCGCGCGCGCTCTCGCGGTTCCGTCACGGACCGGGGACCTTCAAGGTCGATTTCGCCGTCGAGCAAGGTGTGCCATGGACCCATGACGCCGCCCGCCGCGCCGGGACGGTTCACGTCGGCGGCAGCCTGCGCGAGATCGCTGTCAAGGAGCAGCTCGTGCAGAAGGGCCGGATGCCCGAGGAGCCCTTCGTGCTCGTCTGCCAGCAGTACCTCGCCGATCCCTCGCGCTCACACGGCGACATCCACCCGCTGTACAGCTACGCGCACGTCCCCGCCGGATACACCGGGGACGCGACCGCGCAGATAGAAGCGCAGATCGAACGGTTCGCCCCGGGATTCCGCGAGCGGATCCTGGCCCGCGACACCCGCTCGGTCGCGCAGACCGTGGCGCGCAACGCCAACTACGTGGGCGGAGACGTGGCCACGGGCAGCAACGATGCGCGCCAGCTCATCTTTCGCCCCCGCCTAGCCCTCGACCCGTACGCGCTCGGCATTCCCGGCGTGTATCTCTGCTCAGCGGCCACGCCGCCCGGCGCCGGCGCCCACGGCATGTGCGGCTACAACGCCGCGCGGTCGGCCCTGCTCTGGCTCCGGACGGGATCGGGCGGACCCGGGTTCATCGCGCGCACCTCGAGCGTGTACGGCGCAGCTCTCAGCCCGCGGTAGGTCTGCGGCGATCGACAGGAATTCATCGGTGGTTGGCGCTGGTGGCGGCACCGGTTTAGAGTCGTCGGTTCGTGCGCGCGGCAAAGGGCGGATGACATGCGGGTGCTGTTCTCGACCCAGCCGGGATACGGGCATCTGAACCCCATGCTGCCTTATGCAGCGGTGCTCAAGGACGCCGGCCACGAAGTCCGGTTCGCGACCGCGCCGTCCTTCTGCGCCGCCGTAGAGAGGACGGGGTTTCCCGTGTTTGGGGCGGGCTATGACTTCACATGGGAGCGGATCACTGACGCGTTTCCCGACATGGCATCAGCGGCGCGCCAGGGCCCGGCGTGCGTGAACGAGCGGGCTCAGCAGATCACCTGGGACAACTGGACGCCGCGGATGGCCGACGATCTGGTCGCGTTGATCAGCAACTGGCGCCCTGATCTGATGGTGAGGGAGGCGGCGGAATACGGCGCCAGCCTTGTCGGCAAGGTCGCTGGAATCCCGGTGGCGTGCGCTGCTTGGGGTGCGCCCGTGCAGGACACGGTTTGGGCGCGCCACATGCCGATGGACATCGTCTGGCGGGGATATGACCGTGAATTTCAACGGCTGAGGGGCGGTGGCGATGCGCAGACGGCCTTAGGGGGAGAGCTGGTGCTCTCGACGTTGCCACCAAGTTGGATGAACGCGGGCGACGCGCGGCTAGCCGAGGTCAGGCACTTCCGGGCTGCGCCGCAGGACCAGTCGGCCGGGCCGGGGTTGCCTCCGGAACTTGCCGATCTCATCAGAGAACGCTTCGTCTACGCGACCCTCGGGACCGTGTTCAACACGCAGCACCGGCTGCGTAAAGCAGTTCTGACCGCACTCGGCGGCGTTCCAGCCAAGGTCCTGTTCACGGCAGGCTCGGCGATCGACCTCGATCGGGTCGAGATCCCCAACGAGAACATCACCGTTCGGTCTTTCGTTCCCCAGTCGTTGGTCGTTCCTCACGCTGCCCTGGTCGTGAGCCACGCGGGTCTCGGCACGATCATCGGCGCGCTCTACTCAGGCATTCCCATGGTGCTGATCTCGATCGCTGTCGACCATCCGATCAACGCCGAGCGAGCGGCCGCGCTTGGAGTCGCCAAGGTAATCGATGCGAAGGACTGCGACCCCGAGTACCTTCGCGCAATGATTCTCCTCGCCCTCGCAGACGACGACATGCGCCAGCGAGCCCAAGAGCTGCGCGAAGAGTGCCGCTCGCTACCCGAGATCAGCCGAGCCGTCACAGCCCTGGAGGCCTACGCAAGCGCATAGGTCCGAAGTGTGCAGTTCGTCTGCACATCCGGCTCATATCGCATCATCTATCAACTCGCAGACGACGACCAGACGGTTCGCGTCGCCTGAATCGGTAATGGGCACGGTGAGCTCGGATCGCTTGAGGTCCTGAACGGATCGCTACCGGCTCGCGCGCTGCGGCTGCTGGCGATGAGTTTTCTCCTCTGCGAGAGTCTCCGGGTCTATGACAAAGACCTCTGCTCACGTTTCAATCTCGCTCGATGGGTACATCGCGGGGCCCAACCAGGATCGCGACAACCCGATCGGTATCGGGGGCCTCGAGTTGCACCAGTGGCATCTCGGTGAGCCACTCCACGAGGGAGACGCTCGCTCCCGCGAGCACCTAGCCAAGCAGCGCGGTGCCTACGTGATGGGCCGGAACATGTTCGGTCCGGTCCGTGGCGAGTGGGATGAGGACTGGCGCGGGTGGTGGGGTGAGGAGCCGCCGTATCACGCGCCGGTGTTCGTGCTCACGCATTACGCCCACGAACCGATCGAGATGGACGGCGGGACGACCTTTCATTTCGTCACCGACGGTTTCGACGCCGCCTATGCGCAGGCGGTGGGCGCCGCGGGCGAGCGCGAGGTGTTGATCGCGGGCGGTGCCTCGACCGTGCGCCAGGCGTTCGCAGCGGGCGTGCTCGACGAGCTCGTGCTCGATATCGCTCCGGTGCTACTCGGGGACGGTGAGGCGCTGTTCGAAGCTGTAGAGGCTCCTGGGCTCGAGCCGGTCGATGTGATCCATTCGCCGAAGGCGACGCACGTCACCTACCGCATAGGGCGGTAAACGCTCCCGGCCCGACCGCTCGCGCCAACTCGCCGCGGTCGCCCGCGCTCACGACGAACTGCTTCGTGATCTCCCCCACGCGCGGCACCGATCCTCACCCTGGCGGGAGCCTCTGATCCCCGCAAGGCGAGAGCTGCCGCCCGAGGATCAAGCGTCGCGCGGTGATAGCGGAGAGGGGGGCGGGTCGATGATCGCTTCGCTCCACACTGCGGTCGCGTGACCGCACCGTCAGAGGCATCAGTCCATGTCAGCGCGGACGCGCCGGTAGCGCTCGTAGATCACCCGCGAGCCGAACGTCCTGGTCTCGATCAACTCCAGCTGGACGTCCGCGGTAACCGGCGGGAGGAACGGCGTGCCGCCACCGACGATGATCGGATGGCGGAACATGCGCAGCTCATCGACCAGGCCGAGCTCGATCGTGGTCGCGGCGAGGCCGGCGCCGCCGATCTCAATGTCCTTGTCAGTCGCGGCGAGTGCGGCGGCGAGCTCCTCCTCCACCGACCCCTCGGCGAGCCGAGCATTGCCTTGGACGCTGTCGAGCGTGCGGCTGAAGACGACCTTCGGAAGCGCGCACCAGACATCGGCGAACGCGGCATGCAGCTCGGTGTCGCGCAGCGACGGATCGGTCTCCCACACCAGCATCGTCTCGTAGAGCTTGCGGCCGCACAGATGGCAGCCAAGCTCGCGCACCCGCGCCAGATGGAAGCCAAACAGCTCCTCGTCAGGGACACTCCACCCGAACGCGCCCACGCGGTCAGCGATGAAGCCGTCCACCGAAACGCCCATCGAGTAGATCAGCAACGCTGCAGATCGTACCCGCCCCATGACCGGCTCGGAAAACGGGGTGGCACAAACACCGCTGCCACGCGATCCCAGCATGCCCGAGCCCACACAAGAGCAGCACTCATACGTGAGCTGCTCGCCCGGTCCTGCTTGGCGCCACGAGCGCAACGGATCACACAGAGGGCCGGCACCGGCCTGCGTCGCACGCCTCCTGTCCGCGCCATGGAGGGAGTCGCCAGCACTGTCCGGGATACCCGTGGCCGTCGCAGAGCAGGTCTCGGCGGAGGGCGACGGGCGCCGCTGCTTCACGCCTTCGCGCGTGGCCGCTCCACCGGCCAACCGGCGACGCCGACGACAGACACTGATCGATGCTCCCTTCAGCTCTTCAATCCGGCACCATTGGCGCTTGCGCAGTCCGGCCATGCTTTAGGACACCTGGCCCGTCGTGCCATTTCGCCGCCGGGTCGGCCGTCTGCTGTCGGCGTCTCATTTGGCAGTGGGGCAACTGGACGTGTAGAGGCGGCGGCGGGCTGGTCTCGGGCGTCGAAGGTTGGCTACGGTTCTGCGCGTGGAGCTGCAGCAGCGCATCGCCGATCGGAGGGGCGAGTTCTTGATCTTCGCGGTGACTCCGCCACGGCTGAGCACCGGACCGGAGCAGACCAGGCAGATCGCTGAGGTCACGCTTGAGCGGCTCCGGTCGGTGGGGATCGATGGCCTCGTTCTTTACGACATCGATGACGAGAGCGACCGTAATCCCAATGAACGCCCGTTCCCGTTCCTGCCTACGATCGACCCAGCCGATTACCTCGCTCGTGATCTCGTGGCCTTGGACGTGCCAGCCATCGTTTACCGCGCGGTCAGCAAACACGCCGAGGACGGCCTCCGTCGATGGCTGCGCGACCAGGATCCGGCTCGAGCAGTGTCGGTCTTCGTCGGGTCCTCATCCCGCGAGAAGACGCCCGCAACTTCTCTCTCGCGAGCCTACGAACTCCGGACCGAGGTCCGGCCGGATTTGCCGCTCGGCGGAGTCGCGATCCCTGAGCGGCACGCGCGCGGGGGAAATGAGCACCTCCGGCTCATCGCCAAACAGGCCGCAGGCTGCTCTTTCTTCGTCACGCAGGTCGTCTACGACGTCAACGCTGCGAAGGACCTGGTCTCTGACTATCGCTACGAGTGCGGTGCTCAGAACCTGGAGCCGGTGCCGATCGTCTTCACATTCTCAGTCTGCGGCTCAATGAAGACCTTGGAGTTCCTCCAATGGCTCGGTGTCGACGTGCCGCGCTGGATCGCGAACGATCTGCGCCATGCTGACGACACCCTCGACGCGTCCTACGACCAAGCGGTCGCGACGGCGATCGAGCTGATCGCCTTCTGCCGACGCGTCGGCGTTCCCTTTGGGCTGAACGTCGAGAGTGTCTCAATACGCAAAGTCGAGATCGAGGCCGCCGTGCGGCTCGCTTGCCGACTAAGGGGCGAGCTCCAGCGCTAGAACCGGAACTCACACGCCAGCAAGAGAGCCGGAGTAGAGCCGTCTACACCTATGGCCGTGCCGCTTCGCCGCTGACTGGTCACCTGACGAACGGCACGCAGACGGATGAGTTCGGACGGAGGGGGTCACGGCGACCACGGTGGCTCCGGGTCACGCCCCGACACGAATGCAGGTCTCGGCACCGGAGACGGCATCGGTCTCGCATCTCGCCACCAGCAGGTTCGACGGTCGGCCGTGTGCGGCGCAGCTCTGATCAGGAAAGGCGCGGTCAAGCAGAGCACGTCGCCCTCGCCCGTTTACCTCGGGCGGGCGGGGTACTGGCAAGAGCCTGAGCATGGCGCCGCCCTGGGGCTTTCCACTATGGGCACGCTGGTTTCGAACCAGCGACCTCTCGCGTGTGAAGCAAAACCGCAATGTCAGAAATGGCCCGCTAAAGCCCTGCAAACCCCCCAGGATTTGGCTCTTCGAAGACGTCTGCGAAATTCCGCCAATTTCCGTTGGAATCCGCTGGGTTTAGTCCCACGAAGAGCCTCGCGGGACTATTCGTTTTGGCTTCCATGCGAGTGAGGGCTCGATAGCCGAACAGCGCGCGTCATCGGCGGTACATTCGGACGGGCCGGATGAGGAGCCGTCTCGCGTTGGGCCTGCTGCCCAGGCCGAGAAGTCTTCGCCCGATCTCGTGCACCCGGTCCTGGGTGTACAGGGCTGGCGCTTGCACGAAGGACGACTGAGGTCCCTGTACAGAGATCACGAATGGATCCCTGGCTCAAATCGCTCTACCTGCCATGGCTTCGATGAGGTCGAGCATGCAGGCCTCGACCCGCACGATGCGCCCGATGCCAACTGCGGATGTGGTATCTATGCCCATCACGACCTGAACCGCCGCGATCCCGACTGGCTCGAGGATGACGTCGTCATCGGGGCGATCGCCGCATGGGGGAATATGGACGTGCACCGCAGCGGCTTCCGGGCCGAACTCGCGCGGGTCATCGCGCTCGGCGACGCCGACTTCGGCATCGACGGCATCGACAGGGCCGCTGCGTATTACGGCGTCCCCGCGGTACCCCTTGCGGATCTCCATGCGGTCAGCCTTGAGTTCGCCCATCCCCTTCCTGAGCAGCTGATGATCCGACGACGTCCTGTGATCCTGCTGCTCGACCTGGGGCGAGCCAGCCGGATCGTGCCCATGCGAACGATGATTCGAGGCGGCATCGAATTCGTCAGGCGAGTCGACATGGACGAGTCGGCACCTGAGCTGGTCGCCTGCGGCTCAAAGGCGCGGATCGTCAACTTTGGCGGCGACGACCGTTGGACGCTCTTCGAGATACTGGCGCGCCTGGTGGCTGCGGACTGGGTCGGCGGTCTACGCTTCGCCCGGGGGATCACAGAACTGAAGCCAAGCGCAACGCCTCTCGTGGCCATGGCTATGGCCTCAGCGCCCGCTGACTTGACAGCCATCAAATCCTCGATCACCAAGACGACGGCCGCGGACCTCCCGGTTCACATTCTCAGGCCGCCAGAAGTTCTCGCAGGGCTCGGCCTCGAAGCCCACGCGTCATCGGTCACCGACACGCCCGTGAGGATTACGCTGCAACGTTAGGGAGCTTTGCCGACTGCAGCGTCAACTGTCACGTCGAGTGAAACGGATGCTGCGCGAGGCTTCGAGGACACAGCATGGCGACCATCCGGGGCCGCGAAACACGTGCCCGACTTGCCGACCAGAGCACTAGTTGAGTCGCCGCACGCCGGTGACAAAGCGCCGACAAAGGTTGCACCGAGTCAGGTGAGCGTCAAGGTCGTCTTGCTGGACGGTAAATAAATCCGGGTTAAGCACACGGCTCTGAGTAAAACAACATCCCGCTGAAGGCATGAGGTACGTTCGAGAGTTGCGCCAAGGCTGTACGTGACCTTGCTGGGGGTGACGTCTTCGGAGCTCATCATGGCCCTGTGTCGGGGAGCACAAGGGTAGCCGAAGCCGGTAACCCAGCGCTGGGCCAATTTGATGTCCCCATCGGTCGAGCGATGGACCGGGCGGCGCCCAGAGCGTCCTAACAGGCATCGGCAACGCTCCACTAGGCCAGCAGCCGGACCGAGGCCGGCTGTCGGGAGGGTGTGCCGACGCTGCCGCTCGTGCGTCGGGTGGCCAAAGCAACGCGAGACCACTCGCCATCCACTGAGAAACAGCGCACGCAGCCAGGGAGAGTTGGCTCGCCCTTCGTCATGATCGACAGCGTCGGACGCAGCGCTCGCAAGCCCGTGACGCCGAACACGGAGGAAAGCGACGCATGTAAGATCGGCCGCTCATGTACGACCCTGGCTACGTCCACTGGCAACACATGCAGCATGCAGCGATGCAGCAGGCCGCGAAGGAGGAACAAGACGCGGCCTTCGTTTTGCTGGTCGCGTCAGTCGACTCGCAGCTAGTGCTTACGGGACGGATGACCAACCCCGTGCACGCCAGCGTGCACCACGAGTGACGAGCGCTCGCCGCCAGTACGGCTATCTGGCAGTGATGCGCGTCAAAGGCGGGGTATTCCGTCGGGCCGGCGGCAGCACCGAGGCGTTCGAAGAACACGCCAAAGCGATGAAAGCTCGGCGGGATTGGATCGTCGATGAGTTACTCCCAGACGCCGCTGCTGGCGCCCGCCAGCAGCGAGAAGCCTTCGTCTCCGGGTGTCGGGTTGTGGAGCGCCGCGTCAGGCAGCAAGGATTCATGACCCCAGACCGCGTGTACCGCGACATCGTGGATGCGGATGGTATGAGGTTCGGGGACGCCGGTGGCGACAACGAAAGTCAGATCTCAGCAGAAGCGCAGCGTCGCTTCCCTGATCCAACTCCCGAGAGTCTTTTCAACGTGTCGAAGACTTCGGTGACTGAAACGGTCGTCTGGGCCGTGGGCCTCTACCTCGAGGGCAAGTATGAGCGGCTTCCCGCGTTCGAGGATTGGGCGTTCGGACTGCCGATCAAGGACTTGCTTGTCGTCCTCAATGACCTCGTCCAACAGGGGTGGTCCGTTGCGCACGTTTCCGAGGATCGCGGACTCTACGCCGGCACGACCAACAACACGGACTCTTCGGTCACGACTGCGCGCTACCTGCTCGTCCGCGAGGATTAGCGACTTCACGCCGATGCTTCGGCCGCCGCCTTCCCAGGTCTCAGGCAACACCCGCCGGGTCTCCAGGTTGTCGTTCAAGCCTCGCCGAAATCCAGGATGGATGCTATTCGTCGCCCTGACCGCGGTGATCGCACGCCGCGACCGCGAACACACACACGACGAGTAGCCGACCGATGGCGTCCGCGAGCGCGGCGGGCGCCTCGGCCGAGTGCTGGTCGAGGCTGATCACAGCGCTAGCCAGCCAATGGACGGCCTCTTGAGCGTGCTGTACGAGCGACGGCGGCTCTCGGTCCACTCGCGCAGATTCGAGTAGCGGTGCGGCGACGTCGTGGACGACCGACAGCCACTCGTCGGCGCCGTAGTCGTGTCCCGCGCCGTCGATCCTGAGAGCCTCGTGACAGCGGTAAAGCGCTCCCGCGCTGTGGTTCTCCGCGTTCCGGAGCAACTGGTCCGTGAGCGGGATGGCGCCGGTTGGCGGCAGTACGTGGATCATGTGGATCGCGACGCTGAGGCTGGCGCACGCGGGAACGGCGCTCGCGAGCATGGCGATCGGCGGCGAAGCAGATGGCCCTGGTCCGACTCCGTCAGTTGCTCGCCGCGTCGCGCGGCGTTGCGGTAGCGATCGGCGAGCTGCTCGTGCGTCCAGCTACGGGCGAGCCGGTCGTAGGCAGCGCTGAGATCGCTCATGGGTCGGTCAGGGAGCATGACGTGAACGCGCCAGCGCTGCCGTGCGAGGGGGGCCCGGCTTTCCAGCAGCGATCGAGCGCCTCCCGTCGCGTGTGCGTCGCGCCGGCGTTGGCGCGACAGCGGTGCTGCTCCTTGGTGGCGCGATCGCGTCTCTGACCCTCGGGGCCAGCACGGGCGGGGGAGCTGGCCGGTCGACCCCGGCTGTGCGTGCACCATCGCGCCGAGCCCCGCCGCGGCTGTTGCAGCCGGGCGTCCGTCCGCCGGTTTCCGGCGCCGACCTGCGCCTTATCGGTCGTCTCGCACGGCGGTTCCTCGTGCCGTATCTGCGGTTCACGGATGGCAGGGGAAACGTTGGGTCGGTGAAAGGCGTCACGCCGGGGCTGCGCAGTCAGCTGATCGCGCCGCGCGCTCAGGCGACGCCGGCTGAACGCGGCCGCCACGCGCACGTCGTTTCGCTGGTCACGGTGGGCACGACGCCCGGGTTCGTCGTCGCGACCGCGACGATCGCGGACGGAGGGATCGCGGCGTATCGGCTGCGGTTTGCACTCCGGCAAGAGGGCGGCTGGTGGTTGGTCAGCGATGTGCGGGACGGGTGAGCCGCGATGGCGGCCGTGCCCCGCCGTCGCGGCGTCCGTGTGGTCATGGCGGTGGCGGCCGGGCTCCCGCTACTACTCGCGGGCGGCGCCGCGCTGCTCATGGTCGTGATCGTTGGGACTTGCACCGGCAGCGGCGTCGGTGACGCTCCCTCGGCGTTGGCGTCCCGGGAGACCCCAGCCAGCTTCCTGCGCATCTACGAGCAAGGTCGGGGCCCGGTTCAAGATCCCGTGGGAAGTTCTGGCCGGGATCGGTCAGGAGGAATGCGATCAGGGTCGCCTGGCGGATCCATCCTGCACGCCTCAACCCGGAGCGACTGGTCCGGGTGTGGCGAATTTCGCGGGCGCGTCCGGGCCGATGCAGATAGGTGTGGGCAGTCTCGCCGGCGATGAGTACCAGTCGTTGCAGCGCTTTTTGCCCGATCCATCGCTCGGACCCTCACGACCCGACAACGGCGGTCGAGCTGGCGGCGCTCGTGCTGATCCGGGACAAGGGCGCTCCGGCCGGGCAGCCGATCGACGCCTACGCGGTCTACGTCCGCGCCTACAACGGGTCGGGGCCCGCGGCCGATGCCTATTCGGCGCGCGTGCTCGCCAACGCGCACGCATACCAGGGGGCGGGGACGGTGGCATTCGGGCCGGCGTGCAGCGCGGCGCTCGGCACTTCGCTCGTGCCCGGGACGAACGCGAGATCCTGCCGAGCGGCGACGCGGCCGCGCCGGCGAACGCTCCGATCCTCGTGCAGCAGCGGGCGATCGCCTCGTCCTCATCGCCGCCGTCCTCGATCACCAGCGAGCACACGCCGAGGAGATGGCCGATGTACGGGATGCCACTGCCCTTTCGCATCTGTGACCGATGGGTGACGGCGGCGAACTGGAGCGCCTGCGCGAACCGCTCCCCCGGAACAACATTGCAGGATGGTCGGGCGTCGAGATCGTGGGTCATGCAGCCACGGTAACCGGACCCGGGCGCGCCGACCACGAATCACTCCGAGACGTCGCATCGTGGTCGAGCAAGACGCGCAGCAGCGTGCCAAGCCGCTCGTCAGCGTCGGCCTCCGCCCGGCTACTGCCCCTTCGAGGGTCGTCTCATGGGTTAGGCTTTCACGATGTCGCGTACCCGGCGAGTGCCACTGCCGTTCGTGAGCTACAGAGCCAGGAGCCGTCCGACCGGCGCGGCTCGGCTCGGCCGGCAGGCCTTGCGCCGAAACGCGAAGCGGGCGCTTCGGGGTGAGCTCATGAAGGGCGCTCCGGGCTATCGGGATCGAATGGACTTCGATCCGTGTACTCGCGCGGCCGATGTTCGACGCGTCGCGAGCATCGCTGAGTGGTCAGACGAGCTGTAGGCGGGCCTAGAAGGCCCCTGAAGCAGTGGGATTGGTGACCGCGGTGATCGCGGCTTCGGAGATCATGATCGGGGCCGGTTCTGTTGGTGGTGGACGGTGGGCGGACGCCTAGGTCCGGCTGTCATGCTTGTGGAGGGCGGACCGGTGTCCGATCGGGTTGAGGTCGACCAGCGCGGCTATCCAGGCCGCTTGCAATCGTGCTTTGGCGCCCCCGATGTAGCGTGTCTTGCGGACGCCATAGCGGTGGACGAGCAGTCCGAGCAGCCGTTCGATCCGTGGTCGGCCGCGCCGGAGATGGTCGGCGGTGGCTGGCTCGGCGAAGCCTGGCGGTCGATCAGCAGGTCTTCGTGCTCGCGAACCACTCCGGCAACGGCCGCCCCAACACCGCCGCGTCGAACATCCCCACCGGAGCAGGCTGAGGAGCGAGCATGCCCTAAATGGCCTTAAACCCGCGGGCGGGCTCAGACTTTAGGAGCCTTCTGGCATTGTGATTTCCAGGGCCCGAAACCGGGTGGGCGAGAGTTCTGCCCCGCCGTCATCGCCCTTCTGCGATCCGGGAATGGAGCAACGACCGCGGGCGCTGGGGGTGGCTTGTTGAAGCCCAGCGTCTTAAAGACGTGGACCTCAACCGCGCCAGCAAGCATGTTGACGTGGTCCTTTTTGGAGCCAGAGATGACTCAGGGTAAGTTCCAACTGGCTGCCATCCTGAGACGGTCATCTAGCTCACAGATGATCGCGCCGAATTCCGCAAAGTCGCGGTCGGAGCCCGTGAGAGTTCCGTCCTTTTCAATGGCGAAGCAGGTGAGAATGAAGATCGACCCAGTCCGAAGGCCGAGCAACCTCATAGCCTCTGAATGGAACGGACTGCCACTGATCGTGTTCCACGTTTCGAGGCGATAGGTCTTCTTATCGCGTGGTGTCCAGAGGGTTCCCTTGCCTTCGCTTTGGGGCTCCCATCGCCGTAGCGTCGGAGCCTGCTGGTCATGTTGTGCCACCCGCCTATCATGGTTCAATTCCGGAGGTTGTGGGACGTGAACGGCGGCCGCTTCGCGCATGGCATCGACTGCCCAGAGGAGGTTCCGGCCCGATTGTGCGTCAGTGCCAGGATCGCTGAGGTCCCTGTGGAGATGCCGCATGCGACGCTGAACGATCGCGTATCTGATAGCAAAGTCGAGTAGGTCCGGATCGCCGAGCATCGGCCCCATGTACGTTCCGCTCAGCTCGGTTAGATCTCGCGAGATTGATGCGACCAGCGGCGTGACCTCGCGGATCCACTTCGGGTTGGAGTCCAAGAGCTCGGCTTGCTCTTCCGCATGGTCGGATCCGTCGCCCACGATCCCGTAGCGGTACAAGAGATCTTCGGCATCCCTGAGCGCATCGTTTAGGTGATCGCGAAATGGCGTGTACACCTCCCAACGGACTTCCCTGCGCTTCATGGAGTCTGCTCGCTGCAAAAGGCGGTTGACGATGAGCACTCCCACGAGGATCGTCACTAATCCGCTGATGAGGTTCGTCGTGAACGGATGTCTCCCCCAGAAATGACGGACCCCAACGAACGCAAGTTCCGTAGCGACAAGCACGGCCGCCAAGGCGAGGAGTGCGGCGAGCCCCAACACATACCGGCGTCGAGAGTGGGACATCTAGGTTGTTGCTGTCAGGTCTCCAGCAAATGCTGCTTCTGTTCGACTTCTTGCTCCGCTGGCTCCCATGTCCCGCCTCCCGGTTCGGTCTGCAGCTCATCGTCGATGTTGTTGGCGTAGTTCACCATTGTCCCCAATGCGTTCATGAACTCCCACGCCGGAGTTAGCTTGCGAGCAGGTCGGGCTCGCCCTGACCTCCGCGTCATGCAGGGACGCCTCCCCAAGGTAGCGGTGGCAGTTAATCTTGCCCATTCACCCAAGGCCTTTGTGCGAACCGCCGCCTGCAGGTGGTCGTTCGAGTAGCACCGCGCCGATGTTTAGCGAGGTGTCGATCTCGCCCATGCGGCGAAGCCTGCTGGAACAGATCCGAGCTGCCCAGGGGGCGTCCGCGCTAGCTGAGCCGCCGTCAGTTCAGGTATCAAGTGCCTCCTGCTCCGAACGCGCGTCCTCGTCGACCTGCTGCCAAGTTCGACCGCCAAGCTTCTTCTGCAGAGCGTCGTCTAGGCGGTCGGAGTGCTCCGCGACGATCCCCAGAGCGCTCATAAACTCCTCGCCCTGCATCCGACTCGCGAGCAGTTCGTGCTCCACTCTGATGGTACTGTCATAGAGACAGAACTTGCCAAAGTAGTTACCGCAGTTGAGCTCATTGAGCCGCTCGAGGATCTCTGAACGCCTCTCCTCGTCCAACTGCTCGAGCACGACCGCGGACAAGCTGATGATGGTGTCGTCGTCTCCGGCCGGAGCAAGGTTGACGTGAACTGCGGTTGAGCCGTAGGTGATCTGGTGGCTGCGACCATCTTCGGATGTCCCGAAGTCGATCTCGTTTCGCCTCATGATCCCGGCGACGTAATCGGCGGCTTGGTCGGGTTGCATCAGACATTCCTCCTCAGGTTCGTGAGCGGTCGCTCCTTGGGGGTCACCGTCGTTTTTTGACGGCTCTGGTCACGGATAAATTCGAGGTCGCACGCGACGTCGATTACTCGTCGGTCCAGCGCCGCGTAGAGAACGCCCGGCTCATCCACCCGTCGTCCATTGAAGGCGACGATGATGTCGCCGCGCCTGAGGCCGGCCACCGCCGCGGGACTTCTCGCCGGCGGATCGGCGGTGACCATGGCTCCGGCCTTTTGCGCGTACAGACGGCGTTCATCGAAGCTGAACGGCCGCAGGACGGTACGAGAGGCCAGTGACGCCCTCACGACATAGTCGTTGCCCGTTTCGACGATCTCGTCGTACACGAGTCGGACCGTATCCGAGGGGATCGCGAAGCCGAGCCCGCTCGCCCCGCTTTCGGTGCTGACGATCGTCTGGTCGTTGACGCCGATGACTCGCCCATCGAGGCCGATCAGCGGGCCGCCGGAGTTACCGGGGTTGATGAGGGCATCGGTCTGCACCATGTTCTCGATCGGAACTCGGTTCGGAGCGGGCATCGTGCGATCCAGGCCACTGACGATCCCGGCGGTCACCGTGCCCTCAAGGCCGTAGGGGCTGCCAATCGCGATCGCAAACTCACCGATGCGCACGTTGTTGATCGGGCGCAACTCCAGCGTGCACGCGGGCTCGATCGAGATGCTCAGCAGGGCGAGATCGGTGCTGTCGTCACAGAGGCGGACGGTCGCCTCCTCCTCGCCACCGTCGTGCAGGCGGACCCACAGACGGCTTGCCCCGCGGGCCACATGTGCGTTCGTGACCACCACGGCTCCGGCACCGTCCGCCGCCAGCGGTTGGATCAGGAACCCGGAGCCGTTGCCCGTTCCCTCAGCGCCCTCGAAGGATACGTGGACGACTCCGGCGCGGACGTGCTCGACGAGTTCCGGCAGTCGATCAAATGAGAAGAGCGGTGAAGAGATGCGCGTCACCCTATGACATGTCGTCCGTCGCGCCAAGATCTGACGTCGGTGGTCTTCCTCCCGGCCTCGACGGCTGGTCGCCCTCGTTCGCAGGCGCAAGCTGGCCGCTCGCGTCTGACCGCGCGTACCCTGCCGTCAGGAGGAGCCGGTCGGACGCGACTGACAGCAGATGGGATTTATCTCCTACCTCTGGGCTGTCGCCGCCCACCCGGGCGCACACCGCGATCCGCCCGTCGCGGCGGCTGGGCGCTCTTGGCGATGTCCTGGCCGAGAACGAGCAACTGATCGCGGTCGTTGACCGACGCATGGCGGTGATCGGGCGGTGAGGTCGGGAGCGGGGCGATCCGCCGCGATCGATCCGGCGTGGTTGGCGCTGGCCTGTGAGGTGCATCATGCGCGGCTTGTCCGCGATCGACGTTTACGAGAGAGTTGAGTGGCAGTGAGTGAGCTGAACGTGATCAGCGGCCCGCCCGTGGCGCTCAGGGAGGGGCTCGCCGGCCGCGTCCGGGAGCTCCGCGCGGTCGACCCGCTGGCCCCGATCACGGTGCTCGTCGGTACCTCGCTGCAGCACCGTTCCGGGAATCGACGTCAGAGCCTCGCCAAGGCCCGGCGACAGCCGATCAACCGCGGCCATCCCGTTCCGGACGACGAGCCGTGGCCGCGGCTCACCGCGATCGTTGTCGTTGGTTCCGGCACCCAGGCGCAAGTCTTTCACGGTGACGACCAGACCGGACGGTAGCGGCGTCCTGGCATCGTCCAGCCTCGTTCCGACAGCCCATAGCTACCGGGACGGCCTGCCTGGTTGGCGGCGGCCTCTCGTGACCTCCATGACCGAGCGATGGAGCTGGGGTCGCCAACGTCGAGTCGAACCTGACACCGACCCGCCGGTGGGCGGGCGACCGAACCGAGCAGATCGAGGCTGTCCGATAACACCAACCCGCCAGGCTAAGGTCGTTCGGTGGAGCCCTCCGGCCAAGGCACTCTTGGGAGCGCGTTCGAGAGCGGCGGCGTGCGGTTGCGCTGGCCCAGCATTTTCGCGACGCCGAGGGTCTGTCGATCGTGCAGATCGCCGGGCGCCTCGGGCGCTCCCCGGCGACGGTGTAGGCCTACTTCTACGACCCGACCGGCAAGAAGGCACGGGCGGTCAAGGCTCGCTAGGTCGGCGTGTGCCGCGGGTGCGGCGCGTACACCCAGCCCCGTAACGGCAAGGGCGACGCCTACGGGTACTGCAAGACATGCCATCCGGGCGCGATCGAGCAGCGCTGGACCCGCGAGAAGGTGCTCGACGCGATGCGCGCCTGGCGCGAGCTCCACGGCCGGCTCCCCTCCTCGTACGACTGGTCGCGTGCGCACGCGCGTCGCCGCGGGGGTGAGGCACTCGAGCGACTGGCGGGCGGAGAGTGGCCAGCGGCCAGCGTAGTTACCGCTCGCTTCGGGGTATGGGCGGCCGCCCGTCCGGCGGCGCTGCAGCAAGATAGAACCTGGGCAGATCTCCACCCGAGGTCGCGACCGGCTCCCTCACGGAGTGATCGAACCGGCGACTGACGCGAGCGGCAAAAGTCCCTGCGGCCACCCACCCATCCTGCATGATGTGACGGTGACCGCGCGCGAGCTTGCGAGTCACGTCTGGCGCGCGAGACGTTTGGACGCGACGGGCTTGACATCTACACGAACGTCCCGGTCCGGCTCAGAGCGAGCTTTGACGTGTGGACCATCCGATTTGACCAAGCAAGGCTTGCCATGCACGACAGCCTGGTTGACGTTCGCATCAGTACAGAACGCTACCGACCTAATCCGGGACGTACTGAGCTCGAAACCTGACCAGCGTTCCCGCCACGATCTCGTCCATGTTCGGGATGTTTGCTGTGAGGTAGCGCTGGATGTCCGGGGGACTACCCGTCGCGAGAGGCGCTCAAATGGAGCGAGCTTCGATTCCGGAAGCGCTTCCAGCAGCTCCCGGTTAACGAGGTTCTCCAATCGCTCCTCCCAATCACGCTGTAGCTCACCGCGCACGGAGGGGTCGGTATCTCTGAGTTGGGGAATGTCAGCGATCATCCACGTGACAAATCCAGGGATATCTTGCGGCGGAGTGGTCATGTGGTGCCTTTCATGTCGGTGAGGCGAGGTCGATCCTGTTCATCTCGCACGATCACCTCGTGCTGTCGATTGCGTGCTCGCCACCAGGCAAGAACGCCTGATAGGACGGATCCCGCCAAGTGACCGCCGCGCCTCGCCACACCCAGCCGCCGCGCGCATCCGGCACGTAGTAGAAACCTCCGCCCTGATCAAATGCGGCCCACGTCGTGCGCAGCGTGTAATCACGAGCCAGCCTGACGACCTGCTCACTGATCAGCTCCCAGGCACCGTCCATCATTCCACCGGCGAGAGCAATCCGGTCGAGGCTCAGGAGATTCAAGATACTCGCAATGGCGACCGTGAATTGCTTGGCATATGCGCCCAACACCTCAGCGAAATACTCACTCAGGATCTCAGGAGCGACCGCGCAGGCGATCCCACCGTCACCGTTACCTCCGGGATTCAGTCTCTCCTGCTTCGCAAGGTCACACAAATGCTTCGCCTCGAGCGTGGCGCCGGACGCTCGTACTGCAGCTTCGATCTGTCCAAACACCTCAGGGTTAAAGATGGCGCGCAAGGTCGACAAAACCGCGTCCTGCAACGAGGGACTCCCAATGCACTCCGCCTGCGCTGTCGCAACTGCATGCCGCTGGCTCGTAGGTCATCGGGAGACCGCTCGTACGGTCGATGTAGGTGACGATACTTCTGTCGGTGTCGACCACGGTGTGGCCGAGTTCGCCCGCCGTCATGCTGCTCCCGTAATAGAGAGCGCTATCCAGGACAAGTCCAGCGCCAGCGCCCGTGCCGATTACGATACAGGCGAAATTCGTCCACCCTTGCTCGCGTCGCCGGGCGGCTTGGAGATACCGCGTGGCGCATCGGGCATCGTTGTCGACGGCGACGATGCTCGCCAGGGTCTGGTGTCGCCTATCGGGATTTTCGAGCGCGCCGTCGGGCGAGACACGCAATATGCGCCTGCACAGGACCTCGTCGCTGGCCATCCTCGCCGCGAGCACGTCGACAAACGGCTCGTTTGACCTGCGAAACAGGTCGGAATGCGCGACGTCCTTGTGCGCGGGCCGTATCTGGCCTGGAAGCGCGACGCCAATTCCGTCGATGGTTGTGTCGGTCAAATGGGCCTCGACCCAGAGCGAGGACCGGTTGATCAGTGCCACGAGCGTCGAGTAGAGGTCGTCCTTCTGCGGGTCCCAATGCATCGCGCCATCTTCGATCGCGGTGAGTTCGTTTGGCTCCGGGAAGGCAGGCCTGCCAGTGGGGCCAACCTGGATCAGTCCATATGAGATCTTGGAGCGCCCGACGTCGATTCCGAGCAGCGTGGCGTGGCCTTGCCGGGCTTCACGGACGACGGTTGCATCGACCCGGGCTCGTTGAAGATCGTCCTTAACGGTCGTGAGCCTCCTTCGCATCGTCACGTAGACGATTGCAGCGAGCGCGATGACTAGGACGAGGAGTCCGGTCGGGACGTGGGTATGGAGCAGAAAGCGCCACGCGGCGATCGCGATCAGGATCAGTACGCTCGAAGTAATGTTGTCCAAGATGCCGCGGTCGCGCGCCCGCCTGTAGCGATCGATTAGTGTGCGGCCAGCCCTCCCGCCAGCGTTTAGCCGCGGACGGAGTCGCCGCCTCGGCGACTCGATATTCATGCGTAACCAACCGAATTAGCCGTGAGTGGGTTAGGACTCATGGCTTCGCTGTCAGCGGGCGAGTCGCGAAGGCAAGCGGTGTTGCCGACGCGCTGAAGAAGCTCGTGGAGGAACTGCCGTCGGACTGTCGTGAAGGAGTTGGAACTCCCGACTCGCATCCGATCCTCCTGCCACGCGAGGTCTTGACCGCCGCGCAGATCGTCGCCATCCATCCGCGCTTCAAGGCGTTCTCCTGCTCGATCGTTCTTCAACGACGAAAAGCATCCGTCTGGCCCCGGCCGGTCATAAGCCGGTCATTATGCCGCTTTCTGGCACGACCGTTCGAGGGCCGCTGCGCCTGAGCGTGTCGGAGCTGGGGGCCCATCGGGCGTGGCTCCGAACGAAGCGTGAGCATGGCGGTCGTCCCCTACGTGGCGACGAAATGATTATTAATTCCGCGAGCGGCTCGCGCGCGAGCCGAGTGGGCGCTCTCGACGCCGCGCCGCGTGAGCACGAGCAAGGTGCAGCCGTGCCTCGGTATAGGCAACCGCTGCGAGATCGCTGACCGCGGCTCGGCAATAAGACCGAGCAACTGCTCGAACATCCCGATGAGTTCGGCGACGTCCGGGATCGAACGTTCCTGTCGAACCATTTCGACCGCCTCATGCCGGAACTGCTCCGGATACGGCGGCTTCGATCCTGGCATTCCAGTCCAGCCTTTCAGCGCCGCCTGCGTCGCAAGTGCTCAGGACTTCGCGAGAGATCGGGTGAATCCCAAGCAACCTCCGGTTCATGCTGTAGCTGGTCTCTTGCAGTCAGGGTGCGAGGCCAGCCTCCCTCATGGCTGGCCAGAAATCTGCTTCCCGCCCCAGCCAGCGGAGAACCTCCGCGAACATCAGTGAGGTTTCCTCCTCATTGACCTCGTGCCTTGCGCGCCACACCCAGTTCTTGGCATCAGCCGGAGCGAGCTCGTCCATCGGTTCCGGGCTCGCCCGCGACACGTCATAGGCCGCGCCATCCTCGGTGATTACGATGCCGCGGATTGAGTAGACGGTGCCGAACCGGCCCTCGGAGTGACCCCCCGGGAGCAGGAACGCCCAGCCCGTGACCGCCCGGCCGGAGAGGAGTCGCCTGCGTTCCATCGCGAACCGCCGCGCGGCGCCCGGAACCAAGCGCGCGAGCGCGGTGCTCAGCTCGACGGAAGTGGTGGGGCCGTCCGGGAAGCCCGGCGCCAGCGTCTGCTTGATCCGGCGTTTGCGTTGACGGGCGCTGCGCTTCGCCTGGATGGTCTCTCGAGCCGCTCGGTCGTCCTCCGCCGTTTGCCCGGTCCGGATTGCCTGCACGTGGTCGTTGCGCACGAACTGACCGCTCCATTGCGTCCCATGCTCTTCACAGCGCGGGTTCCCGCATGTCTGGCAGATCCCAATCGCAAATTGTCCGCAGGCGCACTGAACTCCAGACATTGCATTACCGCCCTCCTGGTAGCGCTGGCCGCATACCCCCATCACGGGCGCCACGGACGAGCTCATGTTCCCGCCCTTCCCCGGTGGGACGTAGTCAACGCCGACCTGGGTCGTGCACTCGTAGTAGCCCGGCGAAATCAGCCGGCGCTTGCTGCCGCCACATCGAGGACAAGCCAGCTACCTCACCTCACCGAGTCCCCGACACCACGACGCTGCAACACGCCGGCATCCTATCCGCCGGTAATCCGGAGCGGCTATTTGACGCCGTGAGCTTCGGACGGCCTTGGAGCGTACGGGAGCACAGCGCTGGCTTCCCATCGCCTCGGACGCGCCTCGGGCGTATCGAGGTCGCGGTGCTGCAGGGCCTGGTCCGCTGCTGGCGCTGTGATCGGCGGATGCAGGTCGCGTATTCCGGCGGCGACGGAAACGTGCCTAGACACCTGTGCTCGGTTGGTTCCATCATGCATCACACCGGCCACACCTGCGGGTCGCTCAGCCGGGCTCACGGGATGCCGAGCGCCATCTCGGTAGGCGGCCACGGTGCACCCGGCACCCTGCCGGCAACCACTACCGAACGGAGCTCAGATGCGACCACCGATCCTACGACCCTGCCCACCGGTGGTGCCGGCGAGCGAGACCACCTACGAGGAGAGTGGACCCCGATGAACGCGAGCGCTGAGAGAAGGGGGCGACCGCGTTCGCCCGGCAGATCGGTTAGCCCCGTGCTGTAGAGGCTCGTCACGATGCTTGGCACAAGGATAAGCGCCGCGACCAGCGTTGCTGCGTTCTGGAATCGCTGCTGAAAGTCCTGGTTGCGCTGCTGAAGCAGAAACTGATTGCCGGTGGCTGCGTTAGCCAGCAGGGTCCAACCCTCTCGCAAACTTCCGTTGAGAGAGTCGATTTGCTCCTGCATGCCACTAGCGCGGATCCGCACCTCCTCGAGGAATCCGCGCACCCGAGAGTCGAGCGGATCCGCCGACGGCTCCGGAAACCAGCCGAGTCTGGCGCGGCGTTCGTGGTCACGCGCGAGTCGACGGAAGGCTGCGAGCAGGCGGGGATGTCATCCAACGACTCCGCAAGCGACTCGGCATGAAAGCCCTCAAAGAAGGTGCCCTCCCTAGCGGTGTGAAAAAACAGCCGCTCCCATCGCTCGACTCGCTGGGTGAGCTGCCAGAGGGTCCAGTCTTGGTGCTGAAGCGCATCTTGGACCAGTCGCGCGACATGCTCGGTCCCGCCGTGGCCATGGATCTCGGTCAGGAAGCTATGCCGCCGCTTACATTCGGGCAGTGGGGCGACGAGTGGCGAGTCGGCCTGCCAAGCCACTCCGTCAGCGAGTGGGTGCCACACCACGAGACTGCCGGTCTCACCGTAAAGGAGCCGGGCAGGACGCAAGCACCATGGAACCGCCTCGGGAACCGACATGGGTGAAACGGATGTGAGCAGCCGCAGATCGCTGACACGCCATCCAGCTTCCCATAAGACTTCCGGGAGGGCGGGCGGCTGAGAGCTGATGAGGCCGGATGGCCGAAGGAGCGCAGCGTCAGCGAGCATTGCAGCGATTGCCGGACCCCAGCACCATTCGGCGACGTCACTAACGAAGCTGCGATGCTCGTCGATATCAACGCCTGGATCGGCAAAGATGCCGCGAAAGTGGTCTGGCTGAAGGTCAATCTCGATGTTGGGAACACCGATCTCGGAAAGCGGCTGCTCGGTGTGAGCCTCATCTCCGAGTGCTCGCAAGAGGCCGAAGCGAGCGTGAGGGGTACTCATGACTGTCGCGAAGCGCCTCGCTTTCCAGTTCAAGCCGCCAGCCTCGGGTCCACCGTCCGAGCAAGCGGCCACTGTCGCGATCGTTGAGCTTTGCGTCGATGTCGATGGTGAGCAGCAAGCTGGCGAGACGGCTAGAGGCGATGACGGAGCGTCCGAAGTATGCCGCTACTGATGATCGATCAGCAGCAATTTGTCCGGAGCGACCGCGAGCAGGCGAGGTGTCTGCGCCGTTGCGTGACCCATGGTCACGCTGGCGACCTTGTGTGCGGTTAGATGGCTTTGCAAGTGGCGGTGATCGCTTTCTCGTCTGGGAGGACCTCAACGTAGGCGAGACGGGGCCGCGTCGTCGATGGCGACGTGCACGTACTCCCAGTCGATGATCCCGCGGTCAGAGCCGGTTCGGGTGAGATCGACCCGTACCTCGCCTGGCGACGGTCGCTCGCCACTAGCCAACCCGCGGGGAGCGACCAAGGCTGGACGGAAGTCGCGCGGACATGTGAGGCAAGCCGAGCAGCCCCCGGGCTTGTCGACGGCAGTGCGGAAACGCCTATTGCTGGAGGGTGCGGGAAGCGGCGGCGCGGTAGAGCTTGAGGAGTGAGCCAGCCGCCCTGAGCCCCGATTGACGCGCTGACCGAGTCCGGGAATTGTCGCCGATTGTGCGGCGTCCATCGGAAGTGCCGAGTTAACCGACGCTCCATGTACTCGCGCCGGAGATCATCGATCCAGTCCGGCCCGGATCGCGGCTGACGCTGCGATCGCAGCAGCCGAGAGCGGAGAAGACCGGCTGACGAACTCCCCGGTATCATCGCTCCTCATTCATGAGGATTGGGGGGCATGACACCGATGCGACCGCCCGACGGTCAACCGGCGACGTGCGCCATACGCGACGTCGTGTGCTCTGAGCGCCTCAGCACCGACAGCACGCCCGGCTCGTCTCAGATCGGCGGGCTCAGCAGATGATGCGGTCTCGCGGATCTCCCCTCGCGGTGTGCGCCGCCGTTGACGACGGCGACGTGAGCGAGCGCATGGATGAGTCCCTGAGCTATGAGGATAGCTATGCCGGACCGACCGGCGCTCGCGAGAACGGTCCGCGTCCCCCGGCGGCCACGCGGACAGTTGTGGGTGGGTTGGGGCTCGCGTTAGCGGCGTTCAGCGTCCTGCTGCCGTGGCTGCGGGTCGGAATGGTCGGCTCGGTACGCCTTTACAACGGCACCTCACTGCCGGTCCTGTCGGTAGTGATGATCGCCCTTCCAGTGCTGTCAATGATCGCGGTCGCGGTCGGAGTATCTCGACGGAGCGCGACAGCGGAAGATCTCGCGATGCTCGGCGCGAGCCTCGGACTCGCAATCGCCGGTGGGTTGCTTGGGCTGGTTGAGTGCGCATCGGCGATCATCCCGAACGGTCTGCTGCCGGCGACCGTCCGGCGGTACTCCCTCGATCTACGTGCCGGGCCCGGTCTGTGGTTGGCCTTGATCGGATCCCTGGTCGCGGTGGCGGCGCTCGGCGGTCATCTCGCACCTGGGAAATGGCTGCCGAGAGTCAGTCGAGAGACGATTGGTCGGGGGGAATTCCGACTCTCCGTTGGCTACGCGTGGCCACCGGTGGCCCTCGGCCTCCTAGCCGTCGCGTTCGGGTTCCTGCGGTACGGGTCTTGGGTCATTGCCACCGCTGACGACCAGTCTTACGGTATCGGTGGCTGGTCGCTGCCGGTGATCGGCCCCCTGTCGCTGTGCGCGATGCTCGGACTGATCGTCGCGGCCATCGCATCCTTGACCGCCCAAGACGACTGGGTGGCGCTACTGGCTGGAAGTGCAGGGTGCGTGATTATGTTGACCGCCGCGATCACCGTGCTGATCGCCGACACCGTCGCGCGGGTGCGAGTGGCTGACTTCGCCCCGGCCCAATTGCAGGCAATCAACCCGCATTTGGGTCCTGGTGGTGCCGCCAGCGCAAGCTACCTGGTCGGCCTGGCGACAGGAGCGGTCGCGATCGCGTTGATGTCACGGACCTTACGGGAGAAGGCCTGATGCTCTACCCAGCCGGGATCCTTGCCACGATCGTCCTGATCATCCTGCTGATACCAGTCGGGGTCGGTGTCGTCGTTGGTGGGATCGGGGCGGCGTGGTCGCGCCGACGCGGTGGCACCCTGGTCGGTGGATTCTGGCGCAGCATGGTTCCGCCGTGGCCCATCGGCTGGTTCTGGGTGTGGGCCAGCACGCGCACCGCGCACCGCCTCATGCGGGGAGAGCAGAGCTTCTCGGAGCTCCCGGGCGGAGGCACCCCGCGCGGCTACGAGGCGTCAGAGGACGACGGCGCGGAGTCGGGAGGGCTGATCTTCTGATGAGCGCGAATTCGTATCTGAACGTCGGACAACCCGAGGCACCGCCCGCGGGACTCGTGGTGGCGAGCGCCGGCCTGCTGGCGGCGGCGATCGCCGCTCTGCTTCTCAGCGGGGCGATGCTCATCATCGGCACGCTGTCGGCTCACTACCTCGGATACGCGTGTGCTCCTATCGCGTTCTTGCTCGTCGCGCTACACCGACGCATGACCGTGGTGATCGCGGGCAGGTTCGGGCTCCTCGCCCCGACCTGGGTTCGCCTGCTCGCGGGGATCGTCGTCGTGGCGGGTATCGCGCTGGCCGGCTGGCATGCCTATCTGATCGCGAGGCACTACGCGTGATCCGGCGACTACCGGCGCTCCTGTTCGTGGTCGGTGTCTTCCCGGCTCTCGCCGCGGCGCAGACAACGGGCCCTGCGAGTGGACGACGAGCAGCCGTGCCGGTCTCCCCCGCCGCCGCGACGCTGTCGCGCTGTGTCCAGATCAGTCACCGGCTCGATGTCGTGTTCATCGTCGATGAGTCCAAGAGCATCAAGAGGACCGACCCGAACGGTCTCCGGGTCGATGGAATCGATGCTGCGCTCGGAGGTTTCGCGCGCCTGGCAAGCAGCAGGGTTGGTGGCAGCGCCGCGACGATCAAGGTGCTGTTTGAAGGCTTCGGGGGCTACGTCACACCCGACCCGAGCACCGCCGCGGGCCAGTCCCTCGTCAACTGGCACACGCTCACGCCGGCGACCCTCAACCGTCTGCTGGCCAGCGCCGGCGCGTTTCGCAAGCGCAACGACGTCGAGGACACCGACTACGCGCTGGCCTTGACCGCCGCTCGTCAGCTACTCGCGCGCGAAGCCGTCGCACAGACCGGGTCGGGCGGTGCGCCTCCGTGCAAGGCCGTGGTGTGGTTCACCGACGGCGCCTATCTGATCACCGATCGTGACCAGTCGATCAGTCCGCCGCTGCCACTGACCGAGCCCTACGCCCCCGGGGTTCGGCTGGGGAGGAAGGGCAGCGGACCAGTGATGCGCGCCGCCGGCCGGACCTTTCTCTGTAGGCCGGGAGGATTGATGGACGGCCTGCAGAGTGACGGGGTGGTCAGGTTCACCTTCGGGCTGACCCGCGAAATGAGCCCCAAGGACTCAGCTTTCCTGCAAGCCGTTACCGAGGGGGCGGGACTTGGAACGACATGCGGCTCGACTCTCAGCGCGCAGACCGGCGAGTATCAACCGGTGGCCGCCGCCGACTGTCTCTTCTTCGAGTTTGGCAACCTCCTGGACGGTGGCGGTTGCCCGCCGCCGGTGCCGCTCGGCGGCCAGAATGCGTTTCGCACGATCCGCGGGCTGTCGGGCTTTCTGATCCGCGCATCAACCGGCGCCGGCAACGTCGCGATCGACCTAACCGGCCCCACCGGTCAGCATGTCCACCTTGTGCCGAACGGCGCTGCACCTGTGCAGTTATCGAGCGCGACCATCACCCCGCATTGGTCCTCGACGCGGACCGTCGAGCTCGACGCAGTGCTGCCCCTGGCGAGCACGGCCTGGGTGGGACCGTGGTCCTATCAATTCGTGGCCCCCGCCGGGCAAGACCAGCAGGCCCAGCCACGTGCGACCGTTGAGGAGCTCGGCGACCTGACCCCACAGCTGATCGGCGTCCACCCCGCCATCCGCGGCCGGACCACCACGCTGAGTGCTGGGCTAGTGGACCCCGCCGGGCGCATCGCGGCGAGCGGTCCGCTTGCTGATGCGGCGACTCTGAGCGCCGATGTGTCCGATCCGGTGTCCGGCGCCGACACGCCGCTCCCCGTCGCCCCTCGGGCGCCCGGGGGGACTAGCCCCCTGCGGCTCACGATCCCGGACAGCTCGACGGCACCGTACGTGACCCTGGATCTCACCGCTGCTTTCAGCCCGGCGGATGGCGCGACGATCGCCCCGGTGCAGCACAGCTATCGGATCCCCGTACTACTGCCGACCGGCGAGGGCTTCCCCACCATCTCACCGACGACGCTCCACCTGCGCCCGATCAGCGGACAAGGTCAATCAACCACGACCCTCACGTTCACCGGGACCAGCCACGTCCCCGGCTGCGTCTGGATCGATCCCGCCCATCTGGTCGGCCCGGGCCTGACGCGTCGAGCGATGGCGGCATTCAGCCTCGCCGTGGACTCGCAGGCGCACTGCTTGACGCTTGCCCAAGGCCAGAGCCGGCAGGTGACAATGACGGTCTCGGTGCACGGCGCGCAGAGCGGCACGATGAACGTCACGCTTCCGGTCCACCTGAGGAGCGGGCTCGTCTCGAAGAGCGAGCAGACTCAGATTGGTGGCTCGCTCGAGCTCTACCCACCGATCAACGTCGGCAAGAGGATCCTGATCATCGTTGGCCTGGCGCTGCTGCTGGTGCTCATCCCGATCGCGCTGCTGCTCATCGTCAACCGGGTTACCGGACTCTTCACCGCTCCCCAACAGCTTCGAACGGGCAGCCGTGAGATTACGGTAGAGCCGCACGCGCAGGTCACGGGGCGTGACGGCGAACCCGTCCGTCTGCCGCCGGAGGAGGTCGTCGAGCTTCTCACGGAGGGAGCCGACAGGCGCGTCCATACATTGGCCATTCCCGGCGGCGAGACCGCGCTGTTGCTGCGCACGTCGGTGGCCCGGACCGTTCGGGACCTGATCTCCGGTCCGCTCGGAATCGCCGACGCCGGCGGGCAGCGGCTCGTCGTCGGCGGCAACGGCCGGCTGCGCAGCTGGGCAGCCGGCACCGAGCGGGAGGTCCCCCTCTCGCTCCCCGGGCTGTGGCTGTTTCTCCCCTCGTCGCCAATTCCCGTCGAGGCCACCGAGGTAGCTCGCCGCGCACCGATCGAAGGACAGCTCGTGATCCTGATCCGCAATGGCGATCCCGATCTGGAGGCCGGGCAGAAGGTGGCCGATCGCGCGGTAGCCGAACTTGCCCGGATGGACCGCTCTGAACTTGAGGCCGTGGACGACGATTTCGAGGAGCGCCCGCGAGGTCCGCACCTACGAATTCCGCGCTGGTGGAGACAGAGAGCCGAGGAGAAGACCGCGCCCGTCGACCAGGGCTTCATGGACGCAGATGAGACGCCGCCACCAGCGGGAGATGAGGACCGAACGGAAGCGAGCCGGAAGACCGGCTCGGACCAAGCGGACGAAGGACCCGGCATGGTCTTCTGACCGTGCCGGCCAAAGACACGTCGAGCACCAATGAGGATGAGATGCTAAATAAGTTCCTGCTGATAGGGGTTGGCGGATCGGGCGGCAAGACGCTGCGGTATACATGGCGTGAACTCGAGCGTCGTCTGGACGCCACAAAATGGGATCGCGGAATTCCGCGCGCCTGGCAATTCCTGCACATCGATGTCCCCGAACAGCCGGACATCGAGATCGGCAACGTCCCCGTCGACGTCGGCGCGGAACTCCGGTACCTCAACCTCGCCGATCAAAGCCACGACTACGCCTTCTTTGACTCCGCGATGGTCAAGCGTGGGCCGCTCGAGGCCATCGCCGGTTGGCGACCAGATCCCGTGCTGCGCGACATCAAGCCGCCGTTCAAGGGCGCCGGTCAGCTGCGAGCGGTTGGCCGAGTTATCGCGGTGGCCCAGATCGCGCGCATCGGACAGGCGGTCGAGACCGCCAGCCGTGCTCTCTTCGCCGAAGGTGTCGACGAGGAGCTGGCGAAGCTGAACGACACGATCGGGGCTACCACGGTGTCGAACAACCAGCCGACCGTCGTCGTGTTCGCCTCGCTTGCCGGCGGATCGGGCTCGGGCGCGGTCTTGGACGTGGTCGAGCTCCTCAAGTCGCTCGCGCCGGACGTGGGCGGTTGGTTGAACACCGAGCTCATGACGCTGCTCTACACGGCGGACGCATTCCCTGACCTGGCCAAGGCTCGCACCACCGGGATCGAGCCCAACAGCTTGGCCGCGCTGGCAGAGTTCATCAATGGCTACGAACACACCGGCGACGTGCCGCCATTCGAGGAGCAGCTAGTCGCTCCGGGAGGCGGGGTCGGCGATCCGGTCGGCCGCCGTACCGGGTCTCACAACTTCTTTGTCGGCGCGAGGAATGCTGATCTTGAGTTCGAGTACGGCAACGACGTCTACCAAGCGATCGGGAAGGCGTTCGCCGCCTTCATGGCCAACGACGCGGTGCAGGCCGACTTTCATACCTACGGGTTCAACGCGACCGCGGCGCCGATCATGGCGGAGTTCCCGGTCACCGACGCCACGGGCATTTGCCGCTCGATGGGTTACTCAAACGTGTCGCTCGGGCGCTCCCTGTTCGCCAGCTACGCCGAGGAGCGGCTGGCGAAGAACGCCATCGAACGCCTGCTGCGGGGCTATGAGGACGTGCCGCCAGAGGAGAAGGCATCGATCGAGGTTCTGTTGCCGCTCAGGGTCGCCGCCCTCAGCGGGCAGTTCTTTAGCGCGGCCGGCCTGTGGGAACACACCAAGGAACACAATGAGGTCCTCGACGAGCTGCGGAGCCAGAAGGAGAAGGCGAAGGCGCTCGATGACCTGCGTGACGGAGAGCTCGGCAAGCTGGCCAAGAGCACCCGCAAGGCCAAGATCGCCGAGTGGCTGGGAACCCTCGGAACGAACTTTGAAACGGAGGCCCGCAAGTTCGTCGCTCGTGAGACGGAGGAACGGATTGCGAACGCCCGTAAATGGGTGCCGAGGGTCGAAGGCGCGCTGCTTGACGCCACCGCCGCCTACATCGGCCACTACGGACTGATCCTCACCCTCGGCCTGCTCGACGCGCTCAGCGCACAGCTCACCGCAGCCGTCCAAGAGCTGCTCGAAGCCCAAACTCAATTCAACCACGCACATGAAACCTACGTCGCGAAAGCCCGTAGCGCCTTCCAAGGCAAAGGCGCCTCAGCGAAGGACAAGGTCGCGACCAGCCACCCGGGCTTTACGCTCTTCGCACAACTGCGCAGGGAGGCACTTCACCGGACCACCGAAGCCGCGCTGTATGGATATGCCGCCGATCTGCTGCGCGATCTGAACCGGTCGATGGTCTCGCCCCTTCGGACGGCCGTCAGCGGGGCGCTCAACTCGCTCGAGACCGGTGCCAGCTCGGTGGAACTGAGCAGGCTCATCGCGCAGTGGTCCACCACGGTGACCCCGCCCCATCTCACCGCAGCTCCCAACGAGGTCCTGCTGGAGAAGGAGGGCGGCTTTCCGAAGCAGTTGGAGCGGCTCCTGGACGAAATGTTCCCGGGCGCAGGGGCAGCTGGGGCTGAGAAGCGCGCGCTCAGCGAACTGATCCGTGGAGGCTGGCCGTCGACGGCGATGAACACGACCGAAACAGGCCCGCAGACCCTGATCGAGGCCCGGGCGCACTGGCTTCCCACTGAACCGACGGCGCGGAACGTAACCGACTCGGCCAGCACCGGCGAATACCGCCTTGAGCTCGGGCCCAAAGATGTCCTCTCGCGCGCGAGCGCATGGGTCCACGACCGCGAAGGCAAGATCTCAGAGGACGTGCATCTGACGCTCAGTGGCTGGCTCGCCGACCCGGAGCGAGGGGCGCAACGAGCGGGCGAGTTTGCCGCCGCGTTCAAGATCGCCCACAAGCGCTCGGCGCCGCTAATCGCGATCAACCAGAACGTCCACCTCGCCGTCCACGGCGAGGGGCTCCCGGTCCCGACCGCGGTGATCGGGAAGCTGCCGATCGAGTCCTCCAGTCGGGCCTATGACCCGATCGTCACCTATCTGCGTTCCGCCGGACTCACCGACGCGCAGATCAAAGGTCTGTTTGATCCAAACTCGACCGCCCAGGAGGTTGAGATCAGCTCGTTTCTGGGATGGTCGGTGCATCCCGTCGTCATGTCATCGGTCACCGTGCCGATCCAGCAGAAGTGGAACGAGGTCAAGCGCTCGACCGCCCGGAAGGAGTTCTGGTCGTTGCGTCGAGCTAGGCCACTCGGCTCGTTCATCCCGCTCTCCTCGGGACGGCAGGACGCGATGGTCCGCGGCTGGTTCGTCGCCCGCGCGCTCGGCCATCTCGGAAACCTATCGGGACCGTGGAACGGAGCAGGAATCTGGACCCCGCGCGGGACACGCCGGCTGCCGGCCATCTTGCTCGGTGCGCAGCCCAAGACCGGTGTCAGCGCGCTGCCCGCTCTCCTCGAGAGCTACGCCCTCGCGCTGATCTCCTACGGATCGGGTGACTCAGCCGAGCTGGAGGCGTATGGACGGCTGATCGAGCTCGGCGGCATGCCCAATGAAGAGCGCGCCGAGGTTGGCGAGGAGGTCAACTCGGTGGAACTCAGCACCGAGCTTCTCGGCTGGCTGGAGACCGGAAATCCATCGGCACATGAGTCAAATGGCCAGTCGGCACCGAAGCCCGATCCGGCGATCGCCGGAGCGTCCGATGGAACCCCGGAGGAGCGTCGCGCGGCACTGCACGCCTGGGTCAGCGAGCGGGGCGCGGTTCACCAGGAGCAGATCAACAAATACCGGCTGACCGCCCAGACCACGCTTCAGCTCCCGCGCGGCTGGGAGATCCGGGATCTTGTCGCGGGCGCGACGCAGTCGCTGGCCGAGACGATCGCCGAGGCCCGCCTGCAGGACCGTTCCGGCGGCCTCACCATCGCTGATCCCTACGACGAAGTCGGAGCCTAGCCCGGTGCGAGTCGTTCTCGCCCCAAGCACCGAGGACTCCGAACGGGTATTGGGACTGCTGGTCTCGTGGTCAGCGGCGGGGCTGCTCAAACCGTTTTGCTGGTGGTCGCTCGGCGGTGAGTCCGGCCACGGCCTCAGGGCCGTCTCGGACGGAGCCGCTATCACGCAGTCGCTCAAGGAGGCACTTCAGGCGGCCGACGAGGATACAGCTCAACTCGTGGCATTCTCCGTGCTGCCGGCTGATACCGAAGGCCACGACGGATTCGTCGAGGACGTCCTGGGCGCGATCGCCGCCGCCAAGGACGTGATCGCGCCCTCGAGCGAGCATCCGTTCGAGCCAACGATGGTCGTTGTGCCGGAGTCGCCGCACCAGCGGGTCAACCCTGACCTGTTCCGCGCCCAATGGGCCGCCAACGTCTACGTCGCCCCCGAAGACCGCCATGGCCCGGCATCCCCGAGCGCATTGACGGAGAGCCCGCGCGGTCTCACCCCGCACGCCGCCCATGCCTTGGCGACGCTCGGCGACCTGTGGCTCACGTCCGGCGAGATCGATCCGGTGCTCCCGACCCTGAGCCAGGGCGACTACGGCTCGCAGACGATTCCGGTTCACGTCGCTCGCTGCTATACGCGAGCCGTCGACTTCGGCTACTTCGCCGGACAACTCGCCGCGCGGGTCTTTCAGCCCACCGACGGTTGGCCGAACCCCGACTTCGACCGGTTTGACCGGACCTCGGACGGACGAATGATCGTCGACCACGTGCTACCGCTCTACTGGAACAAGCACGAGGCGGTGATCGGATTGAGCCAGTTCACTCCGATCCCTGTCCCCGGACCACGCGAGTTGGGGATCCTGGAGGCGATCCGAGAGCTCTTCCGGACCTGGACCACGTGGCTCCTGAACCGACCCTACGAGCTGTTCAACTGGGCCAAGAACACCGCACACGACAGGGCTGCGACCGCCGTCATGAAGCTCGGTGGCCCCAACTCGGGGTGGACGATCAAGTTGTGGGGCGATCGCCAAATCAGCGTCGAGGACATTCTCGCCGAGCGAGCTGCGGTGCCCCGCAAACTCCGCGCCGAAGACGGCCCTACCCACTACGCCTGGACAGATCTCTGGACGACGGCTCTCGGCCTGATCGACGGCGCCTCGCTCCCGGATCAGATCGACGGGCCCGAGCTGACCCACGACGGGAAGCGCTACATCCTCACGCTTCCAAACGCGATCGTGCCCGACCCTTCACCGCCGCGCGAGCCAACTGAGGAAGACCCCGATCCTCGCGTTTGCGATCCGCGCGCGGCCACCACCGACGGGGGGAGTGCGGTCAGGCCGGATGGTCGACCGACCGGGGTTTCAGCGGTGGGCCGATCGTTCGTCTGGCAGGTCGGCGCCAAAATCGCCGATGCCCTGAAGGAGGCGGAGATCGAGGGCGCTGCGATCGATGAGCGGGAAGCGGAGAAGCAGCGGGCGGCGGCGGCGGAAGAGCACGCCAAGCAGGCCAAGATCGAGCGCAAGCAGGTCCGTCGCCGGTTCCTGCGCGCGCTTCTCCTGCGCACCATCCTCGCCGTCGGCATCACCATCGTAGCTTGGCTCAAGCTCCCCCTGCTGATCGAGCGCCTCGCTGCCACGGTGCTGTGCGGCGCGGCATGGTGGGTTGCTTTCGGGCTGCTCGCCATTGGCCTGATCCGTCATCGCGAGGCGTCCGAGCTTGCGCCCGTCCAGCGGGCGATCGAGGCTCTGAACGCGACCCTGAAACGTGCTCTGCGCGCTGGAGACCGCGATCGCCTCGAGCGCCGGTATCTCGAATACCTGGACTGGGCCGAGATCATCGGCTGGATGGCTCATCACCCCTGGGTGGGTGAGCCGCTACAGCGGGTCGCGCTACCGGCAGCGATCGACCCCGCCCAGCTCCCGGCCGCGCTCGCCTTTGGGATCCCAGCCGACGGCGACCAGCTCGAACGGGTCGCCCTCGAGTTGAACATGAGCGGTACGCGCGGTCCGCACACCCGACGCATCTTCAATCCCGGCTGGCTGACCGGCCTCTACCAGGCCATCGAGCACCAGCTCACCGACCGGGCCGACGGGCGCCCAGCAAACCCCACCCCTGCCGCCGATAAGGATGACGATCCGGGCTCGCCACGGCGCCAGCTGCTCCGGGGTGTCCGTGCCGGCGCCGGCCGGCATCTGAGCAGCAACCCGCTGGCAAAAGAGCTGTTGCATTACGTCGACGAGCTCGACATCGACCAGCTCGCGGCCGGGGTGGCCCCGATGGGCGAGGCCTCCGACGGTGGGAGCGACGCGCTGCCGCCATCGACCGCGTGGCTCAACCCGCCCAGCGATCTGCCCGCGCTGGCCGCGCGGCTGCGACCACTGGTCGTCCGGATAGACGTGGCAAAGTTGACCGGGAACGTCGGGGGGTCAGGCGTCGTAGTCGCCGCCGACGGACTGATCGCCACCGCTCGCCATGTGATCGATCAGGCCGAACGGATCACGGTGCGCTTCCCGGATGGCGCTGAGCTCCCAGCGACTGAGTATCGCGTCGCGCCGCACACCGATCTGGCGCTGATCGCAGTCGAAAACCATCCGTGTGATCCCGCGGCCACGCTGGCCGGTGCCGGCGACATCGAGCAGGGCGACCCAGTCATCTCGCTCGGCCACCCGCACCTGATGGAGGGCGAGTCTTCGCTCGCGTGGGGTCTGATCACCGCCGCGCGGCGACGCATTCAAATCGACGGTCCGCCCGCAGGCGTCAGTCAGTTCGATGTCATCCAGGCGACCTACCAGTCCGCCGGCGGGGCTTCCGGCGCTCCGGTATTCGATCTTGACGGGCGGTTGGTCGGCATTCACACGGCCGGCTCAGGACCGTCTCGAGCGACGGACAGCCGAGCAACCCAGGTGCCGGAACACATCAGGAGCGCGATCCCGATCAGCGAACTCCACACGCTTCTCGCCGGGAAGGAGCCAAGCGAATCCGCGGTCACACTCGCCAAGAGCCGGCTGAATTCCGGATGGCAGACGCCGGGAGGTAGAGCGCTCCCATCGCCGTCTGCGTTCATGCGCGTCGACGGAGAGAACGCGTTTCCGTCCCAGTACTGGGCGGACCTGAGCTCCGACCCCCACACAACATTTCGAACCCTCGCTTCAGGCGGCGCCTCGCAGCGCGTCGGCGACCTCGCCGGCGCTTGCTCGTTCTACGGCCCGATTCGGGTAACGCGGTCGATCGTGCAACTCGCGGCGTCCACAGCCGCCGCCGCGCTCTTCGCGTGCGAAGAGTCTGCGGAGCCGACCGACGAGCCTGATCTCGGGATTCATGAGGAGCCCAGCGAAGTTGGTGAGTAGCTCAGCGGGCATGTCCGAGCTGGCAGACGCGGTCCATCGCCGCACGATCGGCGAAGTACTTATAACTCGAAACCGGCAGTTCCCGCGCGTCGTCCGCCGTGCGGATCCGCGTGGCGGCTGACCGGCACGCGTCGACCGCCGAGCGTCATCGGCCGTCGTGGCCGTGGCGCTTCGCCGTCCGCTCCGGGTTGTGCTCCCCCTTCGGACCGACGACCTCATCGATCTCGCAGTCCATCACCTCGAGCACGACGCCGAGGCCCAGCCTCTCCCTCGCTGTCCAACGAGCTCACCGAGCGCCTCCTGAATCTCCGCAGGCAGCCGCAACTCTGACACCTCCCGGTCGTCACGATCTGCGGGCCGGATACCTTCCTCATGACGGTCCTCATGTCCCCGACGGACTTGGTTTGTCGACCACGAACGCTCCCAACAGAAGCGGACGTGAGTGGGCGCCTGCGCCCGGGACTACTGTTCGCTCGCGCCATATCTAGACCTCATGAGTTCGAGCCGCCTGCGCTCCGGACTGGGTCCCGACCCACCGCAGTATCGACGCCCATCCATCGAGCCGCATCGCTTTATGAGTCGGAACCAGCCCTACCGAGCGGTCGACAATCCTGTTCCCGACCGCGTTCTTACGCGCGGGGACGTCGAGGCTATCGCCGAAGCCACGGCGACGAGCCTCGCCGAGATGGTGAACCCGGGACCCGCCACTTTTGCGCTGGTCGATGCGCGGAAGCTCGCGCGAGACCTCGGGGTATCGCTCGACTACGTTTACGCCCACGCGACAGAGCTGGGTGCGATGCGCCTCGGCTCCGGGCCAAAAGCACGCATTCGCTTCGACCTCGACCGTGCGCGGCGGGTGCTCGAGGACGAAGGGGGAGGGATCAACGGCAGGCGGCGGAGGTAGCGCTCGCCCTCTGACAGGACTGCCCATCACGAGCCGATGCACGGTCGTAGAAAACAATCCGACGTGCTTGATCAGCCGATGAAGGGCGGGAGGGCATGTGCGACGATGAGACGCACAGGCAGGGCTCCGGCAACGGCTAACGACGGCGGGACCGCATCCGGATCGCTCCTTATCGATGCAGCGCAAGACACCCAGGATCCTCATCTGATGCCGCGCCAACGCTGGGCCATGTGATCGAGCGTCCCTGGGCGGACGGGAAGACGCTCAGCTACGGCGCAAAGGTGCGCGCCTACGGGCGCTACGAGAAGGTCACATTCGGCACCAACAAGCAGGGGTGGAACCGGACACGCGCGGAGCTCGAGGCCGAGCGGATCATCCAGCAGATCGAACGGGGGACCTGGGTTCCGCCGAGGCTCGAGCCGCGGAAGGACCACCTCGCGGGGACGATGGCGGTCCTCGGCGTGCAGGTGAACGAGTCCTTCCGAGTCTTTGCCAAGCGGTGGTGGCGGTCGAAGCAGCTCGGCCTCGACGAGGACACGATCACCGACTACGAGTGGAGGCTCAGATACCTGGACCGTTTCTTCGGGCGCTACCAGCTCGGCGAGATCTCCCCCCAGCTCGCGGACCGCTTTCGAGACGAGCTCCACGAACAGGCCGAGACGATCCGCCGGGCCCAGGAGCGCGCTTGGACCGAGAAGGGCCGACGACCGCTGATGGAGACCGTCACAGACAAGCACGGCCGGACCTATCAGCGTCGGCGCCGGCCGCTGTCGAACACGTCGATCAACGCGATGATCACGCTGCTCGGACAGATCTTGCAGCAGGCGGTGGACTACGAGATGCTCGATCGCAACTCGGTGCGCGTCGGCGGCCGCTCGGCCCGTTTCCTCAAGCGAACGCGTCCGAACCGCACCTTCCTGGAGATCGACGAGTTCCATGGACTGCTCGACGCCGCGGGCAAGCTCGAGGCCGAGGCGCGCACGGACTTCCAGGGGCTGGGCCGCCGGGCGATGGTCGCGGCGCTCGGGCTGGCCGGACTGCGGATCAGCGAGTTGATGAATCTGAAAGTCGGACAGGTCGACCTCACGCGCGGACGGTTCAAGCTCGCTGACGCCAAAACCGATGCCGGCGTGCGCGAGATGGAGATCACGCTCTACCTCCGTGACGAGCTGCTCGAGTACGTGATGGATAGACGCGCGCGGAGCCTTCCGCACGCTCCGTCTGACTACTACTTCGGCACGAGCACCGGCCGCCGTCGCGACCCCGATCAATTTCGCGACCGCATCCTTTCGCGCGCGGTCGAGCGAGCGAATTCAAGCCGTGCCGAGGTCGGCCTGCCCCCCTCATTCGCTACGACGCACATGGGCGACCTTCGCGGCGATGATCGGCCGCGACCCCAAGTGGATCGCCTCTCAGTTCGGGCATGTCAGCCCGGCGTTTACGTTCTCGGTCTACCAGCAGGTGGCCACGCGCCGCTACGTCGACGAGCAGGCCGTGTGGGCGTTGATGCGGTTCGCCGACGAGCCCGCCGAGCGTGCTCCGAGCCGCCAGATCACGCGCGCCGGTGCCCGTGGTCCTGGACTCGAGACAGGTGAGTTTGACCGAGCGATCGAGCGCCTGCACGAGGCCGTAACCGACCACGACGATCGTGGGGTTTAGTCCCGTGAATAGTACCTTGGGCTGCAATCGTCGCCCGCAGGATCTCCACTCACGGACTGATCTCGCAAAAAGATGGCGATTTGCAGGTAACTTGTGATGGGCACGGCTGGTTTCGAACCAGCGACCTCTCGCGTGTGAAGCGATACTGCACCACAGCCGAAACCCGTCAAAAGCCCTGGAAAGCGACCACAAACAGCGCCACCTCGCCGCTGTCGCGAACCTGCTGATTTGCGCTGAGTTCGGCTGGGTTTAACGCCGCGGAGCGCCTCGCGGCGTTAATCAGATCGGCTCGCCGCCACGACCGAGACAGGTCAAGGCAGCGGTCGCGAGGCGCGTCCTCGGCCGGTGACAAGATCGCCAGCGATGATTCCCGGCCTTCTTGTCGTCGCTAGTAGCTCGACGCGCGGGAGGAGCACGGCTCACATCTCGGCGAAGGGGGTCGGCTGATGGCTGGGCGAGCCGTCGCTAACCGTTCGGCGCCGTTAACGATCGCCACGCCGAGAGGCCCGGTCGAGGTGGTCCGGCAGCAGTGGCGCTCGCAGCGTGCCGGAAGTCGATGGCAGTGGGAATGGCTCGCCCGCCGCGGTGGGCAGCGCGACTGGAAGCAGGGAACGACGGTGCGCGAAGCGATCCGCCAGGCGACGTTGCTGCCGCCTGGTAAGCAGCCGGGATGGCTCTCCGCGGCGGTTGATGAGGCGGAACGTGGGTTGAGCGCTCAGCCATCCGAGCCACCGGCCGATCCGCCAGCGAGCGAGGACGCCGGTTGAACTACGCGCGTCGACAGCAGTACCGGCGTCTGTCGCGCGCCGGCCGGGCGGCCGCGGGAAGCGTCGCCGTGGCGCTGCTCGCGCTGGTTGTCGGGGGCGCCGGAGAAGCTGTGCTCGCCGGGCTGTTGCTCCTGATCGCGTTCGGCTTCGGCCTCTTCGCTCGCCACTGGCTCGCACTCGCCGGTCGTAGCCGCGTCGGTGCCCGTTCGGAGGACGAGGTTCAGCGTGCGCTCGCGCCGCTGGAGGGGGAGGGCTGGCGGCTGCGGCATTCGCTGCCGTGGCAGGGTCGGGGAGACATCGACTCGGTCGCGATCGCGCCGACCGGGATCGCCATCGCGATCGAGACAAAGACCAGGACGTACGACGCTCGTCATCTCGCTCGGGTGCGCGAGCAGGCCGCGTGGCTGTCGCGGCGCCGGCGAAGATGGGCACGCAGCGGCGCCCTCGCCATTATGTGCCTCGTCCATGCGCGGGGCGTCGAGCGTGTCGAGGATGACGTCCTCGTGGTCTCCATCGACCGGCTGACGTACGTCATTCGCCTCGCCGCGAGAATGGGCCGAGACGTGCGTTCAACCGACTCGGGTTCCGCTCCCAGCTAGGAGAGTCGCGGACGCGTGTGGGGCCCGGAGTCAAGTATCTGGACGCGACCGAGTCGACGTTCATGATGAAGTGAGGGCTCTCGTGACTGTCGGCACGCGCATTCGCTACATGGGCAACAAGCAGCAGCTCGCCGGCGAAGTTGCGGTGTTCTGCGAGTCCCGGTACGACGGGCGGCGCCTCGTCGATCTGTTCGGCGGGATGGGCTCGGTGGCTGGTGCCGCAGCGGCCAGCGGCAGGAACGTGTGGGTCAACGACATCCAGAGCTATGCCCAGCTCGCCACCCGGTGCCTGATCGCGAGTTCCGAGCAGCCACCGCCCGCAGACTTGACGCGACGCGCATTGCTCCCCGCCTACCGCCGAAACCTGGCCGCGCTCCGCGAGCGTTACGCCGCGGACCTGGAGTCGGAGCGGCATGTTCTGCGCCGGGGCGACATCGGCGCTTTGAGGCGCCTCCAGGATGATTGGCGCCACCCCGGCAACGACGCCGGGGTTGCCGCCGAGGTGCGAATCATCAGGGATGAGGGCGATGACGGTCCGTGGCGGCTCGCGACGCTCCTGTTCGCGTGGGGATACTTCGGGCTGCGCCAGGCCACCGAGCTCGACAGCATCCGGTACGCGATCGACGACGCCCAGGCACACGGGATCATCGGCACCGATCACGCCGATTGGCTACGACTGGCTTGGTTGCAGACCGCGAGCCGCATCGCCAGCGCGCCGGGCCACTTCGCCCAGTTCCTGCGGCCGACGAGCACCGCCGGCGCTCGGAGGATCCTTGCCGCACGTCGTCGCGCGGGGTGGGACTCCCTGCTCGAGGACGTCTCCACGCTGCGGCCCTACGGCGACTCCGCGTGGCGAGCGAACAACCGGATTCTCGGCAAGGATGCGCTCGAGATCTGGCCGGAGCTCGACGCGCTCGAGGTCGGCCCAGCGATCTACTACGCCGACCCGCCGTACTCTAAGGACCACTACTCGCGCTACTACCACGTCCTCGAAACGCTGACGCGGTACGACTACCCCGACGCCGAGGGGGCTGGTCGCTACCGCCCCGATCGCTTCCGCTCAACCTTCGCGGTCAAGACCGAGGTGGTCGGATCGGTGCGCACGATCGCCAGCGAGGTCGCCGCGCGCGACAGCGTCCTCCTGCTCAGCTACCCGTCCACCGGGCTGCTGACCGCCCAGCTCGGTATCGACCCGGCGGCGTTGCTCGGCGAGTACTTCGAAGACGTCCAGCTCGCGATCGCGCGCGCGGCCCGCCATTCGACGCTCGGGGCGCGGCACGGCGCTGCCAGTCAGGATGTCGTCGAGTACGTCTGGGCTGCCCGCTGACGAACATACCGGCGGACCCCTTGTGTAGCGTCTGCGCCGTGCCGAACGAGCTACGCGACATCGAACCAGAGAAGATCCTCGCCAACCCGGAGAACCCGCGGATGTACTTCCGTGATCCGGGGCTCAACCAGCTCGCCGATTCGATCGAGGAGTCCGGCGGCGTCCTGGTCCCGATCTACGTCTACCCGGATCCCGAGCAGGACGGCTACTACCGCCTCATCGACGGCGAGCGCCGCTGGCGCATCGCCCAGCGGCTGGGCTTGGCGGCGATCCCCGCGCTGGTCCGCGACACACCACCGGACTCCGAGAAGAACATCATCGAGATGTTCAACATCCACAAGGTTCGCGAGGACTGGGAGGACATGCCGACGGCCCGGGCGCTCCAGCAGGTGATCGAGCGCACCGGGAAGACCGACCTCGACGATCTTCGCGAACTGACCGGCCTCGGCAAGGAGCAGATCGGGCGGTACCAGTTGTTGCTCGAGCTCCCGCCGGCCTACCAGGCCATGGTCGAGTCCGGCGAGGTAACGATGAACTTCTTCGTCGAGCTCGATCGCAACGTGATTCGGCCCTTGCAGACCGAGCGCACCGGCCTCGCCGAGCGCTTCGGGCGTGAGGCACTGCTCGCGGCGTTCGTGGCCAAGCGCCGCGCGAACCGCATCCGCAACATCACCGACTTCCGCAAGGTCAAGCCGATCATCGACAGGGCGCGCGCGGACGCCGGTGGCGCGGACAGGCCCTCCGATCTCGACCAAGCGCTGGCGACCCTTTTCGAAGATCCCGAGGTCACGATCGACGAGGCATACGACTCGACCGTGGCCTTCGGCGTCGAGGTCGACAAGATCGGCGGGCTCGCCGACCAGATTGTGGGTCAGGTCGTCCGCCTGTTTGGAGAGACGACCGAGCCCGAAGACCGCGCGCAGCTGGTCCAGATCGTCAGAGGGACGCGTGATCGCCTCGACACGCTGCTCGCCGAGCACGCCGACTGACGCCTCTCGTGAGCGACGAGACGGATCCCGACGAGGCGCGGCCTCCTGGGCCTGATGAGACGGTGCGGGACGCCATCGTCGCCGCGCTGGTGGAGCACGACGACAAGCTCGAGCGCCCGTCCGGGCCGTTGGACCTCGGGGACGGCCTGCGGTGGGCGCCCGACCTCGTAGACGCTGAACGCGTCGTCCACGTCGAGCTCGGCGAGCAGATTCCCAAGGCCTTCGCGCGCCGGCTCCGTGCGGCACGCGCCGCGGGGCGCAAGATCGTGGTCGCGACGAGAGCCGAGGCGCTGACCTTCCAGACGCTCAAGGTCCTGCAGGAGCTCGAGGTGGCGCCGTTCGAGCTGCGTGCCGACGAGCAGGGTACGTGGCGCGTCTCCGAATGGAACTCCATCGCCGACTGGGTCGCTCGCGCGAACATGGCGCTTCGCCCCGACGAGCTGCGCCAGCTGGTCGCCCAATGCCTCGCCGTCGCCGAGGATCAGGATCGGACGAACCACGCCCGCGGGCACGCCTACGAGGAGGCACTGTGCCTACTGTTCAGTCAGGTGTCTTGGCTGAAGGTCGTCGAGCACGCGTATCGCAACGACACCGAGGAGATCGACATCGTCCTGCTCGTCACCGGCGCCGGTGACTACGCTCGCCTGGCCGGTGGGCCGCTGGCGATTGCCACCGCGAAGAACGAGAAGAAATCGCTGGGCTCCGCGACCATCAAGTACCTAGAGGGCCAGATGGGCAACCGGCGGGGTCGCTGTAAGCTCGGCTTCGCCTGCGCCCGTGGAGACGTCTCGAAGGCCGCCGACCTCGAGATCATCGGCCTGCGGCGCGCCGACGTCGTGATCGTCCCGATGGGCGGCGAGCAGCTCCAGCGGCTTCTTGATGACGCAGACCGTCTTGACGAGCGCCTTGCTGAGATGGTGATCGCGGCCACGATGACGTAAGCGATAGCCGCGATCAGCACCCTATTGCGCCTGTCTGTGATGGGTGGGCTGTCCATCATGGCGCCCGATATCCCGTTGTACGGGCAGAAGATCCGCGGCTACGTCTGCCAGGCAATGTATTCGCCGCAGGGGGATGGCCAAACCCGTGCGGCGCAGTGCCGCGCCAGACGGAGCCTTGGTAGTACCGGCAGCACAGCAGCCGACAGGAGAGGGGGCACCTTGAGAGAGTTGTCCACGGAAGGGAAAGCAGGTACCGCACCTTCAGCGACGAGCGACCTCTTCCTCGCCAGCAGCGCCATCAGGCTACGTGCGAGTTCGATCTGTGGGCGTGCGGGCGACGTCCGCGAAGACGTGCAGCGCGAGCATGCGCCCGAGTCCGTCCACGATCGCCGCCGCGGCGTCGGGGGAATCTTCGTCGAGGTCGACGATCGCGCGCGATAGCCAGCGAACTGCCTCCTGGGCCTGCTCGACGAGCGACGGCGGCTCGCGGTTCAGGCGTGCCGCCTCGAGGAGCGGCGCAGCGATGTCGTAGACGGCCGGCAGCCACTCGTCTGCGCTGTAGTCGTGTGCCTGGCCGTCGAGCTCGAGGGCCTGATGACAGCGGTTGAGCGCTATTGCGCTGTTGTTCTCCGCGTTGCGGAGCAACTGGTCCCTGAGCGCGAGGGCTCCGGTTGCCGGCAGTACGTGGATCACGTGAATCGCGACGCTGAGGCTGGCGCATGCGGGAACGGCGCTCGCGAGCATGGCGATCGGCCGGCGAATCAGATGGTCCTGGTCGCATTCGGGCAGTTGCTCGCCGCGTCGCCTGGCGTCGCGGTAGCGACCGGCGAGCTGCTCGTGCGTCCAGCCACGTGCGAGCCGGTCGTAGGCGGCGGTGAGATCGCTCATGGGTCGGTCAGGGAGCATGACGTGAACGCGCCAGCGCTGCCGCGCGCGGGCGGCCGGAGTTTCCAGCGGCGGGACGCGGCCGGCGCGGCTCCATACCTACTGGGGAGTCATGGCCGCCTGGCTGATTTCCGCGATCGAGCGCCTCCCGCCAGCGTGCGCGTCGTGTGGTTGTCGCGGCGACAGCGCTGCTGCTCCTTGTCGGCGCGATCGCGGCTCTGACGCTTCAGGCGGGCAGGCCGGGAGGCTGGTCGGTCGGCTGTGACCGTGCGCGCACCGGCGCACCGGCCCGCCGCGCGGCCGACGCGCGCCACGTCTGCGCCCGCCGGTTTCCGGGTCCGATCTGCGCCTCGCCAGTCGTGTCGCCTCGCGCTTCCTGCGTCTCGTACCTGAGGTTCGCCTACGGCAGGGCCCGCGCTGACTTCGGTGGAGGCGGTCACGCCGGGCCTGCGCAGCCAGCTGATCGCGGGATGCGTGCCCAGGTCACGCCGGCCGAGCGCGGCCCGCCATCCGCGCGTCGTGTCGCTGCGAGTGCTGGGTACGAACCCCGGGTTCGTTCGTCGCGACGGCGAGCGTCGAGGACGGAGGGATCGCGGCGTATCGGCTGCGGTTTGCGCTCCGGGAAGAGGGCGGCCGGTGGCTGGTGAGCGATGTGCAGGAGGGGTGAGCCGCGATGGCGGTCGTGACCCGCCGGCGCGGCATCCGCGTGCTCGATGGTGGTGGCGGCCGGGTTCCCGCTGCTGCTCGCGGGCGGGGCGGCGCTGCTGACGGTCGTGATGGGCGGGACTTGCACCGGCAGCGGCGTCGGTGACGCGCCCTCGGCGTTGGCGATCCGTGACATCCCGGCCAGCTTCCTGCGGATCTACGAGCAGGTCGGGGCTCAGTTCAAGATCCCGTGGGAGGTACTGGCCGGGATCGGTCAGGAGGAATGCGATCAGGGCCGCCTGCCGGATCCATCCTGCACGCCTCAACCCGGGGCGACTGGTCCGGGCGTTGCAAATTTCGCGGGCGCGTCGGGACCGATGCAGATCGGCGTGGGCGGTTTGGCGGGCGACGAGTACCAGTCGCTGCGCCGCTACCTGCCCGACCCGTCGTTGGGTCCACACGACCCGACGACGGCGGTCGAGCTGGCGGCGCTCGTGCTGATCCGGGACAAGGGCGCTCCGACCGGGCAGCCGATCGACGCGTACGCCGTCTACGTCCGCGCCTACAACGGCTCGGGGCCCGCGGCCGATGCGTATGCGGCGCGCGTGCTGGCCGACGCGCACGCCTACCAAGGCGCTGGGACCGCGGCGTTCGGGCCTTCGTGCAGCGCGGCGCTCGGCACGCCGCTCGTGCCCGGCACGAAGGCGAGGATCCTGCCGAGCGGCGACGCGGCCGCACCGGCCGACGCGCCGCTCGTTGTGCAGCAGATGATCGCGGCCGGCAACCGGATCGACCGCTTCGCCTACAGCTACGGCGGCGCGCACGGCGACCCGGCGCAGACGATGAACCAGTCCAACCCGAACCCAGCGGCGGTGCCGGGGGCGGAGGAGAACGGCGGCCCGGGCTACGACTGCTCGTCGGCGACGTCGTACGTGCTGTGGGGCGGCGGGCTTCGGGCAGAGCCTGCTCGGCGGTGGCGTCCTGGTGTCGGGCGACCTCGAGAGCGTCGGCTGACCCGGGGCCAGGGAAATGGGTGACGATCTACGCGACCGCGGGGCACGCGTACATCGAGGTCGCGGGCATCTACTTCGACACCGCAGCCGGCCTCGGCAACCCGCCGAACCCGCCGTCGACGGGACCGCGGTGGAGCACCGTCGGGACCGGGCCGGCCGGCTTCGTCGAACGACATCCACCCGGTCTGTGATCTGGCAGCCGTGTGCAGCCGCGTGATCGTCAAGCTGGCGAGGGCGGCCGCGAGCTTGCGGCGCGCGCGGTGGGCCGCCTGCGACGCGGCGTGCGGCGAGCCCGGGAGCGTGGACGCGAGCCGCGTGGGGCTCTGCCCGTTCACGGCCATCGCGAGCCCGGCGCGCTCGCTCGCCGTGAGCGAGGGCAGGGCTCGTCGGACACTCGTCAGCTGTTCGCGCACGAGCAGTCGCAGCTCGGGATCGGTGGCCGTGTCGCGGCGGGCCGTGAGCGTCTCGATCAGCGCGGGCGACGGGCTGTCGTGCGCTGGGCTGGCGCGCCAGTACTGCGGCGCGTCGAGCGGGATGGCACGGCTGAGCACCTGGTGCTTTTGCGCCGTCGCGGCTTCGAGGGCGAGCAGCGCCTGGTTTGACACGCAGCGATCGGCGAACGCGGGGAACGGGCCGCGCTCGGGGCGCCACGCCCGGATCGCCGCCAGCAGCCCGACCCGGGCCTCCTGCGCGAGGTCCTCGCGCTCGCATCCCAGCGGCAGCTTCAGCTTCCAGACGACGCGCTGAACCAGCGGCTCGTACAGGCGCGCGAGCTGCTCGAGCGCGTCGAGGTCGCCGTGCTGCGCGGCCTCGAGCAGCCGATTCCGAGCGGACGCGGCGCCGCGATCCTGGATCGGACGACTGGTCATGCCGGCGGATGCTGAGAGCGCGACTTGGCGTTTTTCTCGAGGTCCGGCAATGGCGAGCGCGGCGCTTCCGGCACCGCTCGGCTTGGCGCCGCTCGCGATCGAGAAAAGATCAGCGGGACGCCCGCGGCTCGACGCAATACCTGTAGAGCACCCGCAGCAAGCGCGCGTATCCATGTCCAACCACGACCAGACGAAAGTCCGACGCACTCAGGCCGGCCGAGGCCATGCGGGGCGCGATGCAGCCCACGCGAGCCCGGCGGCCAGCAAGCCCAGCCGCTTGCTGCGGGCAACACACCAGGCGCCGCGCGGCGGCGACGCGCCCAGTCTGTGACGAAACTGTCACGGACCGTGCCGGGTCTGCGCAAAATCAGAAACGGCGCTGTGTCAGCTCCTGGCCATCAGCCGGGAGCTGCCGTGAACGCGAGGTACGTTCTTGCGATGAGCTCTGCCCAGCACCCGCCGACGCGACCGGGCGGTCCCTCTTCCTGAGGTCCGCGATGATCGAGCGCGCCACCGTAACCGCCCCGGAGATGATCGGGCTGCTCGTGTGGTGGATCGTGGTCCTCGCCGCGCCGGTGAGTCCTCGTCCGGCGCTGGCGCCGCCGGCGCAGAGCGGCGGACCGACTGCGTCGGCAGGCCGGGCGACCGGCGGCGGAACAGCCAGCCGGCCGGCCGGGCCCGCCGGCGTCCCCAGCGGCCGCATCGGAGACGAGGGCCTCTGCCGCGTCACGCCTGGCGGTCCCGCGCCTTCCCTCCCACGCACTCGAACCGCTCTGCCGGTTCGTCGACTTCCAACGCCGGCTCGAGCTCGCGGCGTCGGAGCTCAGGGCCAGGCTCTCGCAGCTGCCCGCGGCTCGGTGGCGGATCGAGCCCTACCCGCTCACCGGCGAGCGGCGCAACACGTTTGTGATCCTTGGGGAGACGGGCATATTCGTCATCAGCGCCACCTACTCACCCGGGCACTGGGACGACGTGATCGCAGTCAGCAGGCTCGCCAGCAAGATCCAGGTCCTACTGCCCGGCTACGGCGGGCCGGTCCAGCCGGCGATCTGCCACCCGTTCACCTCGACGGAGCCCCGGATCTGGCATCGGGCCGACGAACACGGCGACTGGGTCGGCGCCTGGCTGGTCGGGGGCGACTCGGTGGTCGGATGGCTCATGCACTTCGGCCCGCAGCACGGACTGAGCGCCGCCGATCTCGCGCGCTTCGATGAGCTGGCCAAGCCGAACTGGCTGAAAGGCGCGATCCCGACTGCGCCGAGCTGGCCCCAGATCCACGAAGCCCCCTCGGCCGGCTCTCATGAGTAGGCCAAGCATCTCCCGGGCTGCTGGGCGCAAGCGCGCCATGCGTTCGTGCGACGCCACGAACCTCCGGGCGTCGGAGCGGTGAGTCCGAGCCGATCAGCCGGCGCGGCGACGGGCAGCTGCGCGCGAGTCGAGACGCTCGATCTCGGCGGCGAGCTCGCGTGCCACGTCGGACAGCTCGCCGAACGCGCGCGCGATCGCGCTCAAGGCGACCCCTTCGAGCCCCTCGCCGAGGTCGGCGACGGCGGCGTCGAAGCGCTCCCACAGCTCGACCGGGCCGCGACGCGATCGGGCGCCCGGGCGCAACTCGTGCGAGAGCTGCATGTTTCGGGCACCAGGATGTGGCCGATGCGCGAGCCCGAGCATGTCCGCGTGACGCAGCGCGGCGGCCTCCTGCTCGGCCGCGTTGGCGATCGCGCGGACTCGCTGAGCGAACCCCTCGTCGGGCGGCGCCTCGACGCTCGCCTCGAGCGCGTCGCCCCAGCGCTGATCAGCGAGCTGCACCTGTTCGAGCGCCACGCGCGGGTCGCCGCTCACGAGAGCGTCACCGCTCATGACTGCTCACCTGGCCCAGGGCCGACGGACATGATGTGGTCGGCAAGCTTTCTCGGGGCCGCCGGCCTCGAAGACTCGGTCGATGTTCGCCGGTCGGAGGCGGAGGGTGAGGTCTCCTGGCGCAGGTACGCCGGAGAGGCGTCCGACAGGAGCGCTCGATCCACCTCCGAGCGCCGGACTCGCCAAGTTCGGCCGGCGCGGACGGCGGCGAGGCGGCCGCTGTTGATCCACACGCGCACGGTCGCGGGATGGAGCTTCAGCTCCTCGCTGACCTGCGGCACCGTCAGCCACGGATCCTCTTCTGGAGCTGGGTTCGAGTGGTCAGGCATCCAAAGACTCCCGGGCCTCTGCTCCACAGAATAGATCATTTGGACGTAGTTGACAACAGTTGAAAGTATAAATTGCTATCGTCGCAAGGAGGGACCGCCGCCAGCAGATGGACGACCAGCACGGAAACGTCATCGATGGAACGGCGAGAGCGCGCCAGTGGCGCCGCTCCAAGCCCAAGGCGGGCTCAGCAGCCGGACGCGCCTGAGACGAGGTCAGACGCGCCGAAGAGCTTCGCTGGGTCGCTGCTCGTCCCGGCCGACATGCTGCCCCCGGCCTCCCCGCCCGACGAGGACCTCAACGGGAACGAGCAGGGTCGCACGGTCGCGGCGCCACCCCGGGCCAACGCCGGCGCGGGCGACCGGGCGTCGGCCGAGAACGGCGTTCATCAGAACCCGTTTCTCGTCCCCGAAGCCGCTCGTGTAGAGCCTCGCCCGAGGTCCACGCGCCGGCGAATGCATTGCCGCGCTGCTCGCGAGCCCACAGCGGCTGGATCACCGCCCGCCCCGGGCCATCTCGAGTTCTGGGTCGCCTCGTGGCCATGCCCCGCTGGCTTGGCGCGCTGCGCCTGACCCGGCTGCTGGCGCTTGCGGCTTTGACAGGCGCCGTCGTTGTCGCGGCTGTTATCGCCACTCGCGCGAACACCGCCCATCCGTCGTCCACGTCTGCGCTCGGCGCAACCGGGCCACTCGGTGCGCGCGAGAGGGGGTCTCTCACTGCGGTGAGCAACCCGTTCGCGCAACAGGCAGCAACTCGCGGTAAAGCGCCATCCCACCGGGTGCGACCAGGGCGCGTGCGCCGGCGAGTCGCCACGCACCGGCGCCGGCCGCCGGCGCGGAAACCCGCGGTCGTGCCGGCGCGGTACACGCCGCCGACATCCGACTCGGGCAGCTCGGGCCCGAGCTCGACAACCTCCGAGCTACGCGGTCTCCACTCCCACCACGGCTTCCTCGCAGCCGGCGGCATCGAGCGGAGGTGCAACGACTAGTAGCTCGAGCTCAGGTACCAGCCGTCCCGCATTTGGAGAAAACGGAACCCTCGGCCCAGGCAGGGGCGCCCCCGGCACCCAGTAAGGAGACATTCGTCCAGTGCTCAAAACCCGCACCTTCATCCGCCACAACGCCATTGCGCTGGCTCGCCTTGTTCGTAGCGCTCGGGGGAACGTCGTATGCGGCCCTCAGCCTTCCCGCTGGCAGCGTCGGCAGCAAGCAGCTGCGCAACGGGGCGGTCACCGCAAAGAAGATCGCGAACGGCTCGATCACGCCGTCGAAGCTCGACGCACGCACGCTCGGTGGCTCGATCAGGCACTGGGCGCGCGTCAGCCAGACTGGCCAGGTTCTGAGCGGCAGCCGTGGGGCACACGCGTCGGTCGCGGGTGCGGAGTACACGGTCAGCTGGGGCACAGAGTTCTCGTCGCGATGCGGTGTCCTGATTTCACCCGCGGCGGTTCCCGGCACCGCGCCGATCGCAGACAGCACGGGAGTCGGGATAAATGATCCCGGCCCCGGAAAGGGCAAAACGCTCGTCTACGTGTGGACGTACAACAGCGGCAGTCCGACGCCAGCGCCTTTCTACATCGCGGTGGTGTGCTGAGGGTCCAGTGACCTGTCGCGTGCGCAGAACGGATGGTTCTCCGATCAAACGGCGCCTCGTGCAAGCAATCCTCGGCGTGTCGGTCGCCGGCGGGGCGATCCTGAAGCTAGCCGCGACAGCCACAGCCGCAGGAATGATCTGGATTCACCTCTGCGGCAGCTACACGCCGGGTTCCGGCTCGACGTGGGGAACCCTCGGCGTCGCCCATTCGGGGACCTCCAATGCCGGTGTCACGACTCCATTCGGGTGTCCGCCGAGCAGCTCCGGCAGCAACCCGTACGGGATGGAGGTGTTCGGCGGAGGGAGCGGCGTGCCCGCCGGTTCGCGTGCCTATTGGCAGATCGATGCTCCAGCAGGGCTGGTGATCGTCGGTGTGCACACCGAGGGTTCCGGGATGGTCAGCTACGGCGTCAACCAGAACATGGGCTGGGGCGGTGGCTTCTACTGGCAGGGTGGCGGTGCGCAGGCCTACCCCGGGGAGGTCGGCTATAGCTCGCCACCGCTGTTCTCGTCCTATTTCGGCTGGCAGATCATCTGCGGATGGAGTACATGCAACGGCACCACCAAGCCAGGTGAGATCAGCGTCCTCGGTCTTGAGCTTGAGGCAGCCGAGGGCTCCGGGCCCAGCGTCGTCGTGACGCCGGGAAGCCTTGGCGCAGCCGGCGGTTGGGTCCGTGGGACGTGGCCGATCGCATTCTCCGCTGATGGGCCGACCGGCGCCTGCCAGCTCGCGGCAAGTCTGGCTGGCGCGAGCGTGTCCCAGCCGCTCAACGAACCGCAGAGTCAGGTGACGTGGCACCAGTGCCCTGCGGGGTCGTTCTCCCAGTCGTTCAATACGGCTGCGGTTGCGTCGGGTGCGGGAGTCCCGCTGGTGATGTGGGCCCGCGATGCCGCCTACGACTACAGCGCAGGTCAATACCTATCGGGTACAGCGACGAGCTATGTCAACGTCGACAACGATCCTGTGAGTGTCAGCGTTTCCGGGCCAACCGACGCGGCGTCGACTGCTGGGACGCAATACGTGACCGCTACCGGCAATGCTGGGCCTTCCGGCGTCTCCGGGATCGGCTGTTCGGCCGATGGCGCTCCGTATCAGTGGTATCCGAAGGCAAGCGTCCAGATACCTGTGGCCGGGATTGGAGTCCACCGGGTCACTTGTTACAGCGCTAACAACGCCCGAGACGCTGCCGGTCACGTCGCCACATCGGCGGCGCAGACCTGGACGCTAAGCATCCGGGAGCCGACGGTGAGCGGCATTGGATTCGGAAAGCTCGTCGACCCCCTTCTCTGTAAGCGGGTGACCAGGCGCGTCAAGGTGCCAGCGCACTGGGTCACCGTGCGGCGACATCACAAGCGCGTTCGGGTCAAGAGGCCGGCCCGAACGAAACTTGAGCGAATCACGCGGTGCCATCCGCGGATCGTGCGGCGGCGAATCATCGTTTGGGCGACTGTCAAGCGTCACGGCAAGAAGATCCGAGTCAAGCGGCACAAGACGATCCGTGTCGTCGAGCTCCCGCACGTCGTGATGCACAGCTCAAAGCGAGTTGGGCACGGCAGGCGAACCACAGTCAGCGGCTGGCTAGGGCTCCCAGACGGGACTGCCCTCGGCGGTCAAGTCGTGGGCGTCCTCACCGCGCCGGACAACGGGCTCGGCCGCTTCACGCAGGCTGCAGTTGCCACCACGGCGGCGAACGGCAGTTGGAGCGCCCGGCTCCCAGCAGGACCGTCCCGGTTGGTCGAGGCCTATTACGCGGGCGCGGCAACGTTCGAGCCGAGCGTCTCGGCGCAGGTACACGCGATCGTGCCAGCGAAGGTGAAGCTCATCAGCGTCTCGCCAACCCGTGTCGCGTGGAGCGGGACGGTCCGGATTACGGGGCAGCTGGTCGGCGGGTATCTGCCGGCGGGTGGCGCGCTGGTGCGGTTGCGGATCGGGCAGGGGTCGAGCTATCAGACCTACGGCGTACAGGAGCACGTGACGGGCAACGGCCGCTTCTCGACGACGTACACGTTCGGCGCCGGGCAGGCGAGCAGCTTCCAGCGGTTCTGGTTCCAGATCGCCTCGTTGCCGATGGGCTCATATCCATTTTCGCCGAGTGATTCGGGGCGGCGGTACGTGCTCGTCGGGGGTCACCCGGCGATTCCTCATCGCCGCCGGCATCGGGCGCATCATCGGAAGCGACGACGGTGATCCCTCCGGCCTCTCGGAGGTGCTGAGGCGTGGCGATGATGAACCGGCGTGGGATGGTGCGCGCGCACTCGCACTGGAGGCCAACGCGGCGGTCGGGCGTTGCGTCAGGCCGTGTTGCGCCGCTTTCGTGGCGCCGCTCGCGTGGTCGGGTACGGGCGATGCTCGTTGCGGCCGCGATCGCTGGTCTGGCGCTCGCCGCGGTCGTGATCCGCGGGTCGACCACCGGTTCGGTCGTGCTGCCGGCGACGCCGACGGCGTGGCTTGACGCGTTTAGCGCCGGGGTCGCACGCGATAGCGGCGATGTATGCGCGCGGCTGCTGTCGGCGGAGTTCCGGGCAGCGATGGAGCGGGATGCCCACGAGTCTTGCGCTGCCTACTACGCGAGTGCTCAGGTGCTCTCGATTCGCGTGCTGCGGATCCTGCGCCTGGGCACGACAGCCGCGATCGAGATCCGGTACTTCCCGCGGGGCGGGTACTCGACGTTCGTGCTCAACCGGCAGACGACCGGCTGGCAAGCGGTCGCGATTGTGCCGGGCGGCCCGCTGCCGATCGCCTGACGCCGCCCCGTCAAATCGCAGGCCTATCGCCGGCCGCGTCGCCGGCCGGCTTCGGTCGACTAATACTAAATCGTCCGGGGTCGCGTTCCCAGATCAGACTAGTTAGGAGATAGTCACCAGCCATGTAGAGCGAAGGTGAGCACAGTTGAAAGCAGATTATGGTACGCTGCGCGCCGGACATGTGTACGCGCGACCTCGACCGCGTTCCCGACGGCCGTCCGCCGACCCAGATGTTGAGGGCGGACCGAAACGGGCCTCCCAGCCGGGTTGCTGGCAGAGTGCCTGGGCTTTCGGTCGGCGGTGTACCCGGGGCTCCGGGCGGGTGCGCGCGCTGCGTGGAAATGGGCAGAGCCTGTCCATCGTGTGTGCAGCGCCGCCGCTTTGCATGGTCATTGGTGATGGAGCGCAAGGAGTCACTGAAGACGGCGGCGAGGATTCTCGGTCTCGCAGAGAGCCGAGTGCAAGAGCTCATCGCGGCCGAGCAGGATCGCCGCGAGCTGCGGAGCCTGCGGTGCGACTCGATCCCGGTGGACCGGACCCGGGCGGCGATCGCAGACGCGTTGGCCCGCGATCCCGACCGCACGCTCGCTGATATCGCCGGCTGGCTGGAGATGCAGCAGGCCGACTTCGAGCGAGCGTTTCTTGGAAAGGGAAGAAACGGCCGGGCCAAGCGCCGCGTGACCGTTACGAACGCGAGTCGTCTGATGATCGCGCTTGGCCGGGCGCCGAACGAGCTCGAGGGCTGTTGAGCGATCGGACTCCGGAACCAGCTTCCCTGCCTGTCAATGCGCCTCCCGGACCCCACCGGTCGCTGGCCCCGCTTGGCGCGGATCCTGGGCTCGCCGGCACCACGGGCCGCGGGGCGCATACAGGGGCCCGGTTCTGCGCGCGATCGCGTGCGTGGCGGAGCAGTCGTCCGGTCGCCAGGCGGGCGGGCAATCCAGGCGTCGCCATTGCGGTCGTACGGGTCGTCGCGGAGCTGGCGATTGCCTTCGCGGCGAAGCACCATCCCGCGTCGCGGGTGTGCTGATATCCCCTCGTCGTCGAGGCGCTCGTCGCTCTGGGTGCGATCGAGCGATGAGGCGATCTGAGACTGACCGGGCTCTGATGGAGACTGTGGTTCTACGCTCGCGGCGGTCTTCCGCATCGAACGTTGCCGCCGACACGAGAGGGTCCCCTGCTCTCCTCGTGCTCCCAAGCTGGGGAGAGCCCTGTCGCGGGACGAATCCATATCGGGCGGCCCGCAGCCGAGTAGCGCTGTCGAGCGCGCCCCGGCCGATCTGGCGCTGCTGACGCCGGGGCGAGGGGCATCATCCGAGCGATGCCGGTACTTGGTTCGCTGAACCCGTTTGACCTGGCCCGCAGCGCGCGAGGTGTCGTGGCGGCGGCCGGTCGGCGGATCCGACCTAATCATCTCCCGATCCGTCAGCGGGCCGTCCAGTGGCATGTCGGTGCTTCGATGACGCACTTCTTCTTCTACGCGGTCGTGGCGCCGAGCCGGTCGGCGCCGCGTGCCTTCGATGACGCCCAGGTCAGACGCGCGCAGGCGTTCGCGGCTGCGGCGTTCCCCCACGTGTTCCCGGACACGCCCGCGTGGGCGGATGACCGCTACACCCTGTTCGCGGTCGAGGATGCCGACGGTGGCCGCGCGCATCAGCTCTACGTGCACCGCACCGGGCTGGTCGAACTGCTGTGGGCGCTCGCGCCCACACAGCCAGAAGGCGACGGCTCGGAGCTGTTTCTCGAGGCGGGCGAGATCGTACGGGTCGTCGATCGGCTCGCGGGCGCGGTGGCGGACGATGCCTATCGGAAGATCTCTGGCGCGGGGCGTGGGCGGCGGCGGTTCGCTCAGGTGGACTGGTGGTTTCAGCTCACCGGTTCGGTCTCGGGCGAGACCGGGCAACGGCCGTGGACGGGTCTGCGGTTCTCCCACGCGCCGCCGCCGCGCGCGTCTCATCTCTGGCCTGCGGCGCCGCTGTACGGCTATGCCGGCGATCAGCTCACCTACGTGCGACGTCACACGCCGGCTCGCGAGGTCGCCGCGACCGTGCTCTCGGAGATCGTCAAGGCCAACGGCTACTACGACTTCTCCGATTGCATCGAGGACACCCTCGCGGCCTCGCTGCCCGCAGGTCGGCCCACGGCGCCACGCCTGCCAGCCGAGAGCGCGCCGACTGAGAGATCGCTTGGGGCATGAGTCGGCGAATTGACCCGGGTCGCGTCTTCAGTGAGATCGCGGCGACGCAGGACGATTACTTCCGTGAGCGGCGCGACGAGTTCGTCCTGTGGGTGAGGGGCCTGCAGGCGGCGTCGACCCCCCTGGAGTTCATGCGGCTTCAGCTCGAACTTCGCGACCGCTTCGCGGGGCGCCAGGCCGGCATCAGAGAGGTCAACGATCGTCTCGAGGCCGACAAATCTGAGCTGAAGCGCCTCGCGCGCACGATTCCACGCCCGCTCAAGCAGCTGGCCGAACTGCAGGAGAGGATCCAAATCCGCGAGCGACTGATAATCCGCGAGAACGTGATCCAGCACGTGAGCCGATGCTTGGCCGACGCGCTGGCGTGGCGCGCGATCGGCTACGACCGAGCGTTCTTCACAGTGATGGGTCAAGGCGTGCGAGTGGGTCGGTTCGCCGACGAGACCGGCGCGGGACCGGAGCGCCAGGCCGCTCAGCAGGCCTGGGACGCCGGCGCGCTGCCGTTATTCAACGACATGACCAACTGTCTGCGGGAGGGCGATCTGACGATCCTCCACTCCCGATGGCCCAACCCCCAGATCGCCATCGAGGAGGTCAAGCGCAGCGGCCGCAGACAACAGCGCTCCGCGCAAAGCCGGCGCCTCGACCACAAACTGCGTTTCCTGTCCGATGAGTACGGCCCCCTTGATGACGGGGGCAAACCTGCGTCCCTGTGGCGACTGCCGGTCCCGTATCGCCACCGGCTCGCGCGGCTCTCGGCGGTCCTCGCCCGGGCGCGCACTGAGGGTTACGCCGAGCAGGCGCTGGACTCGGCGATCGTCCTCACCGCAGCCGATCTGCGCCGGATCGCCGGGCAGGAGGGTGACGCGATCAACTGGATGACGCGAGCCGCCGAGATGCGTGGCTGGGATGTCTCGGCGCCGACGATCTTCTCCTCATCGGCGCTGGTCCGCCGGATCCAAGAACACCGACACGCCGGCTCGGCCTATTTGGCGCCGGTGGCGATCTATCCCCTCTGCGCCGAAGACATCGTGGACATCCTGATGGGCTATCTCGACTACAGCGTCACGCTCAACACGACGGCTCTCAGGGCTGCGTTCATTGCCCGTGGAATCGATGTTCAGTTCGCAACCGGTCCCGAGGCAAGCCAGACGTTCTTGCGCGCCGGGCGCGGCGGTGAGGAAGTGGTCGTCCCGGCGGTGCTGCGTGAGCAACTGCTTCACGAGCTGACCACGATCGACACGCTCGCGAGCATCGTCGATGAGCTCCTGAAAGCGATGGGCTTGGGCGCTCCGGACGTTGACCGGATCGTCGCCTGCGACGACAGCAGCGCGTGGGCGGACGCTCCTGTCCACATCGCTGCGTGATCAGCCGGTTCGTGCATCTCTTGATGGCAAGATCGCTCGGCAGATCTCGTCCCCGCTGCTTGCGACGAGTGGAATGGTCATGCTCAGCTGAGCCCTGTCTCTGCCTGCTGCAGGGTTGCGGCCGCGCGAGCGCGCCGGAGGGACGCGACCGCGGTCCGCGTCTGCTCATATTGCAACCACAACCACAGCGTGCCCCGCCCGAGCGCTAAGGCGAGCAACGGGTAGCTCGCCACTGGGTCTGCAGCGAGGAGCTGGGAGAGCAGTCCCATGCTTTCCCTCTGTGCCTACGCCGCCAGTTGCTGGCGCTGTGTGGCCAGTTGTTCGCGTCGTGCGGCGTCCCTGACCTTGCCGACGGCCTCGAGCACGTCGAACAGCTCGTCGTCGCGCCGGAGGTTCGCGAGCGCGCCGCGATGCGTGTTCCTGACCGTCGAGGCAGCGATTCCGCTGGCCAGCGCGATCTGCTCTTGAGTGATCGCCTCGTAGTAGTGCCCCTGGATGACCTGACGCTGGCGGCTCGGTAGCCGCTCGACGGCGCGCTCGCAGGCGGTGCGGGTCCGGGCGTAGGTGGCGTACTCGTCGGCGAGCTCGAAGATGCGCGGCAGGTCCAGGGTTCGAAGCCAGCTGGCATGGCCCGGCGAGGCCGGCGCGGCGAAGTACGAGGCGTCGCGTCCGTCGCCGGTCAGCAGTTCGTCGAGCACCGACTTGATGCCCCAGTCGTAGGGCAGCCGCGACTCATCCTGGGAGATCTCCAGACGGACGTGATCGAGGGCGCGGTGGGCAAGCACATTCTTCAGCCACGGGAAGAACCGTCTCGGGAACGGGCGGGGACAATCGCGCAGCACGTCCATCAAGGCGTGCTGGATCACCTGATCGAGCTGCGCCCGGTCCAGCTCGTTGACGCGCCGGGCCTCCTCGCGCTGATGCACGCTCTCGGCTCCGGAATCAAGGTCAACGCCCCCGTAGCGACGGAGACTCACGACGACGGCTCGCCATGCGGGACGACAGACAACGACCAACAACTGAATCTCAGCGGGCGAGGCTTCGCGCCGGCGCATCTTGTTGGTCAACTCCTCGAGCAGCCGGTTGCGAGAGTCCCAGTCGTTCATCTTCGTCCAGTACTTCCAGTCATCAAGCACCGGAACGACCACCTCGGCACCGGGAAGCTGATCAAGCTCCTTGCGCTGGTTGATCAGACGGAAGGTGGCCTGGTCGTGAGCGTGCGGATCGACATGGTCGGCATAGCCGCTCGAGAGACGGACGTGATCGAGCATCTTGCGTTGACGCTCTTCGATGATCACCCGACGCAGCCGCGCCGGTTCGGGCTCCACCTGCTCCGCATCACCGTCGCCAATCTGGATCATGGGTTCCTCCAAGTGAATCGCTTTGGCCGGACCTATTTCCGGCCTCACCTGGTAAAGCGAGACAGCGTCTACTCACCCACACGGTGCGCGACTGCCGCGTCGCGAACATCTCGGTGGCGCGGCAGACCGTGGTGTGCTGAGTTGTCGCGGCGTCGGCGTGTCGCTCCGACCGTCGCATCGTGCTCGCAGCCAGTGGGCTCCGGGGATCGGGAGATGTCTAGCGGCGCCCGACCCGGCGAGAGGCGAACATGCGGCCTTTAGAATCAGGAGGGGTATTGGCGACGGTAGGCGGCCATGGTCTGTTGCGCTTGCTGTGGATCGTCGGCGCAGATCCTCGCCTGGCGCAATAGCTCCGTTTCGTCACGCGTCAGTGCGCGCGGCCAGTCACCGTCTGCCGGGAGCCGGGCGATGACATCGAGAAGGGTCTGCTCGCCGAGGAGATCGACGAGGGAGTCCCAGCGCAGCTGGACGTGGCGGCCGGCGGTGTTCCGGACCTCGCGGAAACTGCTGGCGATCACGCTTAAGACGAAGAGGGGGCAGTCAGCGCGCTCGCGCGCCCACTCGCTGACGACTTCGGCGCTGCGGGCCTCCCGAACGTAGTACACGAGCGTGGCGAGTTCGTGCTCATCAGCGAGCCGTTGGGCCGATCGCGTGAGCGCCTCCTGGACGACAGCGTCGGCCTGGCGCTGCAGATCTTCGTCGGCGGACAGTTTCTCCGGGCTCTCCGAGCGCCAGCCAAGCGCGCGCAGGAGACTGAAACGATCGCTGAGAAGCGCGATGTCCGGCAAGACGTGATCGACGGTCGCCGCCACTTCTTCCAGCGGGGTCCCTGTCAAGATGCGCACGATCACCGATCCGATGCGGATTTCGGGGTCAATGTCGAAGAAACCACCGCCGCGTTCGGGCAGGCGCGGTCGCAATTCGAACAGGACGGGAATGGATGCAGCCGCGGTGATCGGCAGGTCGTCGGCGTAGTCGCCGAGCCGGCTCAAGAGCGCTGGGAGCTGCTTGTCAGCTGTCTCGGCAAAGATTGCGCGCGCCGCGTCGGCATCAGGTAATGCGGCGACTGTTTGGAGAACAAGGTCGCGAGGGGCGCCCTTGGCACTCACCTGTCTGGCGAGATACACGCGGAGGTTCTCGATGTGAGCGACTCGGCCCTGGCGGCGCCATGCGCCCATAAAGTCCGATCCGTAGTTCGAGCGCCCGAGAGCCCGCTGCGCCACCGGGAACATTCCGCGCAGAAGGTCGCGCGCCTGCTCGGGGCAAGCAGCGACCGGCAACAGGCCACGAATCTGCTCGTCTGCGGCGTCGCGGTCAGTGTTCACGAAGTATTGGTCCCCGGGCTTGGTGAGGGCCTCCGCGAGTCCGTCGATTCGCTCCCATACGGCGGGCTCGAAGATCCGCAGTGCTTCGAGACCCAGGATGTCTGCGACGTCGAGCTCGGCGACCAAGCCCCTGGCGGGCGACCGGACCGCGTTGGCGTAGCGCAGGACGTCACGCATGGTCCGAAAGTAGGGACGCATGCCGGTGTAAATCGAGGACCAGTGCTCGCGGTCAAGCTCGTAGGACAAGCCCGCGAGCGCGCCCTCGAGCCTTCCGAACAACAGCATCGAGAGCTGGTCGGGATCGATCGCTGGCACCGCGTGGGTGACCTGGACGATCTTCTCGAGGTAGGCCTGCCCGACCTCCTGTCCCTTCTCGCCACCAAGTGCCTGAGCGACCGCTGCCGATGCGTACGCAAGGACGTAGGTCGTGTTGGGAAAGTCTCCGACGAGTCGCACCAGGCGCATGACGTCGCGGATCTCGAGATCGGTCAAGCGGTCGATGTCGTCGACGACGACCACGAGCCGCTCGTCGTGCTCGGCCAGAAGCCGATCGAGCGCTGCTTTGGTCTCCTGGGCGCTGGTGGGCTTGTGGCCAAGCCGCCCGAGAATGCCAGCTGATGCGCGTCCCGCGCGCACGGCGGCGTCCACGCCGGGGGCGAAGCGCAGCGGATCCAGAATGTCGGCGTAGCCCGAGATCGCGTCGCTCAGGTGGATGAGCCGCTCGCCTTTGATCCGTCGACCCGCTTCGCGCAACTGGCTGGACAATTCGGTGAAGAAGTGTTCGATCAGTTGCGGGGTCCCCGAGAACAACCACGGGTTGAACCGCACGATCCGGAAGCCCGCCTCCTTCGCCAGCGGGTTAAGCGCCATATTGATCACCGACGTCTTTCCAGAGCCCCAGTCGCCAGTCACGCCGATCACGAAGCCATCAGAGGGCGCATCCCGAACCTCGTCCCGGAGGGCCTCGACGAACCGATCACGGCCGAGCTCGTCTTGAGCGAGATCGTCGATCGGCTGATCGCCCGCAGGCGCAGACTGCTGTGGAGCGTCGCCGCTCATCCCAGGATCATCGCGCCGACTGCGGTCACCGCGCCGACTGCGGTCAAGGCGGAGCATTCGAATAGCCTCGACGTGAGGGCAGCGAGCAACACGTTCGACGGCCGATCGGTTGAGCCCACGGGGATCACTTGGCTGCCGAGCACAACGGCAACGCATCTCGCGCACCCGCAACCAGCTATGCAACGGATCCTCGACCTCGACCTCGACGCGTTCGTGTATGGCACGGCGCACTTCCGAGACAGTGACTCGCCGAGGCTCGATTCCGAGGAGTTCCCGGCCTGGGAGCTGGGCAAGCTGACCGCGTTCCTCGAGACGCACTGTCTGCTGGACGGTCCCCGGCCGGGGTTCGCGGTCGAGCATCACGGCGAGCTGTTCTTCCGCTGGCGCGACGCGATCGACACCGGCGTGCTCGTCCCGCCGTTTCACGTCACCCACGTCGACGCGCACGCCGATCTCGGGCTCGGGGACGCCGGCTATGTCCACCTGCTCACCGAGCTGCTCGCCGCGCCCGTCGACGCGCGGCGGGATCCCCGCGTCGGGAACGGTGGCTTGGGCGACGGGAACTACCTCGCGTTCGCGATCGCCAACCAGTGGATCTCAGGACTCGACTACGTCATCGGAGGACGTCACAAGGACCTCGAAGACGACGCCACCCACCCGTGGCGGCCCGGCGACCTGCTCGTCTACCTATTCGAGAACTTTGATCCCGACACCCGCACGATCCGCCTGCCGCTGCTTGACCCCCAGAACCTCCGCAAGAACTTGCTTAGCACCGATCAGCTGCACCCACTCGCCCTGGAGCCACCGGTTCCGTTCAGCTGGGAGGTGAATCAGCACTTCCAAGCACCGGCGCCGTTCGATCTCGTCTGCCTCGCTCGCTCGCCAGGATTCACGCCCGAGACGGCCGACGTCCTCTACGACGCCATCCGCACCAGGTTCATCGATGAAGGAGCCGGTCGAGCTGACCGCCGCGGCAATGACCGGCCCGGCGACACCCGAGAGCGTCAATGATGCACATGGTGCGTTTGGCTCTTTGGGGTTGGGGTTCCTGCTGCCGATTTGGAGAGTTGAGCCAGTCGCCGCCGCGCGCTTGAGCTCTCAGTTGCGTTCGGATGCTCGCTTCAGCGGGATCACGATGCTGCCTCGCGGGAACTCGTTGGCGAGCTGAGTGGCGCGATCGAGAACGCGGACGATCGGAATCTTGTCGACCCTGTCGTGCTTCTCGGCGCGCGTGATCCTTGCGAGCAGGGTGGGCCAGAGCGCGTCGGCGAGATCGATCTTGGATCCCCAGGCGATCGCTTCGTTGATGCTCGCGTGTTGCCGTCGCAGACTCCGGAGGCGGCTGATCCGGTCAGCGAGGGTGGGTTGCCGGGCGCGGTCGTCGATGCTGGCGAGCGCTCGGCCGAGCTGAGGATCGGTGAAGTGCGCGAATTCGAAGCTCCCGCCCCGTTGTCTCCAGGTGTCGACGAAGATCAAGTGGGCGACCGAGTCGCGCACCTCTGGGGTGGCATGCTCGCGCGGGAATGTGCGCATCACTCGGTCGATCCAGATCTGGCGGCGCTGCTCGCGCTGGCGGGGCGTGGCCATCGGCCCCTCGGCATCGGAGACGACCAGCAACCGCGTCAGTGGACGAAGCGGTCGCAGGTAGCGGCCGTCACCATCCAGTTCGGTCGGGGGAGCGATTGCGTATGCCAGCAAAGGGGCTAGGTCCTTCGTTACGCCCTCGCGGTCTTCGATGGCGATGAACTCACGGTCGACGCGGATTCCGAAATGCGCGATCAGTCGCGGGAACAGGAGGAGCTCTGTTGCCCCTTCGACGACGAGCAGCAGCCGGGGTTGTGGCGACAGGCCGAAGTCGGTGAGCACTCGTTCGACGTGGCCGCGGGGCTTGAGGCGGGTGTCGAATTGGGTGCGTTCGCGTCCGGTTCTCGTTGGGAGATCTGGTGAGGCGCTGGCGCGTGCGAGGCCGTCGTAGTGGCTCAGCAGGATCTCGGCGGCGAGCCGGAGATCCAGCGCGCAGCGAGCGTCACCCTTCAGGGACTCCCAGCTGCGCGGATCGGCTTCGCGGACGAGCCGGTGCCAATCGCCCATCGGGTCGATGGTGTCGGCCTGGTGCAGCAGCCACGCACCGTTCTGCTTTAACCAGTCTGGGCGTACGCCGAGCCACCGGATGAGCGACCGCGGCCGGAGCTTCTGCCGCCATTGCTCGTAGTGCTCCCACTGATCGGATCGGAAGGTTCCGATGAGATCGGGGTAGTGGAGCGGGTCAAGCGCCGACAGCGCGACGATCAAGGATGCGATCGTGCTGAGCCGTGGACGGACGAACAGGTCCCAGAACGCGTGCTGGTGCAGACGCGGGGAACGTGCGTCCGGCTGCTGGTAGGACAGGAACGCCTTGAGCTGGCGCAGGCTCGGGGCCGTGAGCAGCTGGTGGTGGGCGTAGAGGTACTCGCTGGACGGATATGTGATGCCGTACGCCGTCCGGGTCAGGCGAGCGCGCCCGATGAAGGGCTCGCTGACCGGATCAAACAGGCGCCCGTGCTCGTGGGCCTCGATCAAGTCTTCGCGAGTGTTCTGTTTGCCTCGCCCGGCCTGACGCGACCAACGGTCGCCGCGGCGAGCGATCGAGGCGACGGCCCGTCCGTCGCGCCGGACGCGCAGCATTGGCACAAGGAGTTTGAGCCGATGAAACGCCTGCAGGTCATCGAGCTGAAGCTGCACCCCTCGCTTGCGTGCTTCATCGACGAACTCCTGGGCCGTCAGCGGCGGCAGCTGAGTAAACGAGTACGGGAGCTTCAGCAGATCTTGCGGCGGACGCACGTGGCCAGCATCGTCGGACTCTCGCCGGATAGCAACAGCGCCCGATCGGTGCCGCGGTGGGCTCTGCTAGGCCGGCCCATCGTCGTTGGGAAGCGACCCGGATGCTTCGTGACGTTCGATCTCGGCCGGGTCGTCTCGCGGACGTTGGGACCGAATCAGCGTTCCAACCAAGTTCCTACCAACTGTCGGTGGGGCTCATCGTCGCCGCTGATCACCGATCGTCCGGACGATCGCCTTGCCGCAGACGCGCGGGCTGGCGGATGGGTCCTTCGGCGACGACGTGATCATTCCGGCCGCCGGCGGCGGCGGGATCGCTTCGCCGCACTTCCGGTCGCCCGCGAGTGCCGGTGGAGACCCGCGGAGTCACGAACCAAGACAGACTCTCAGCAGCTATCGCGACCCTGGGATTCGGCAATTCCGGTATCTGAAGTGAGCGCATAGCGACGCGAGCGGGACTCGCGGTCGCCGACCCCATACCTCTGACAGCGAGGCCCTCCGGTACGGCGGGCGCTGAGATGACCAATTCGCTCGAAGGAGGTTCGAGAGTGCTCCCCACCAAGCAGATCCGCCACCCCGTCCGGACGTTACGCACCGTCGTCGTGGTGGCGGGGGTGAGCGTCCTGCTTGTCGAGCTTGGCGCGCACGTGGAGATCGTGATGAAAGCGGCTGGGATCCCGAAGAATGCCTCCGGGATCGGGGGCTTTGTGAACGGCGCTCACGCGCTGATCACGCCCGCGCTGGTGATGGTCGCCGCGGTCGCGCCGATCGGGTTGATCGCCGGCGGGGTCGTGATGATGTTCGGCGGCCGGCGGGGGATGCAGATGGTCGGCACGTCGCTCGGCGTGTTGTTGCTGCTCGGAAGCGTCACGGCTCTGATCGACTGACCGTGGCAGTCGCCCGCCACCTCCCCGCAGCAGTCCCTCCCGTTGCGCTGCCAGCGCGCGTCCGCCGGGGGACCCGCTGGCACTGGCAGCTCGCGGCCGTCGGCGCCTGTGTGCTGGCAGTCCTGTTGGTGGTGTCGGCGGTCGCGCCAACCCCCGCCCAGGCATGGATCCTCGGCCTTCCAAGCCCGGGTCAGGTGATCAGCGGCTTGCTCGGCGGCATCGGCTCCGTGATCGGCGGAACGGTCGGCAAGCTCGCGGTGACGGCGTTCGACGCGATCATCCACGCGCTGTTCGCGCCAATCGCGCACTTCATCAACACGCAACTGATCGGCTGGCTGGTCGCGGTTCCGGACTACGCGCCAGCCGGCTCACACGTCGCGGCGACCGAGCACACGGTCCTGGCAATGGCCGGCGCGGCGCTCGGTGCGGTCGCGACGATCTCGATCGCGAGGTTCTGGCTCGCCGGCCTGGCGGGCAGCGGCGGCTCGGCGCTTGAGGGGCTCGCACGTACGGTCGGCGCCGCGTTGCTGCTTCCGATCTGGCCGTGGATGTTCCACGCCGCCGTCGCGCTCGCCAACGATGCGAGCACCGGGCTGCTCGGATCCGGGAGCGTGACCAAGTCGAGCGCGAACCTGCTGGCGGTCGGCGTCGGCGCGGGTGTGGGGCTCGGGTTCCTCGGCGTGGGGCTGTTTGTCAGCATCGTGATGGCGGTCGTCGCGAGCATCCTGTTCCTCGGGTTGCTGATGATGAAGGTCGTCCTCGCGATCTCGACCGTCCTGGTGTTCATCGGCATGCCGATCGCGATCGTGCTCTCACCGGTCGTTCCGTGGATCTCCCGCGTGCTCGTTCGAGCGTTCGCGGTCTGCCTTGCGGTGCCGTTCGTGTGGGCCGTGTGCTTCGCGGCGAGTGCGGCGATGTTGAACGACGGCCTGTTCCTGAAGGGGTCCTCAGGGTTCTTCAACGCGCTGCTCGAGCCGCTGGCCGCGATTGCGCTGCTGTGGGTGATGCTGCTGTTGCCGACCCGTCTCGCGCAGATGGCGATGCTCGGGGCGAGCTCGGTCCGCGGCGGGTTCATGTCGCGCGCGGTCAGCTATGCGGCTGGGTCGCAGGCGCGCGACGTCGCCCGCCAGCATCTCCCCGCCTGGGCAGGGGGCGCCAGCTCCAGCGATCAGCGCTCCCGCGCGACCGACTCACGGCTCGGGACCCGGCTGAGCGCCGAGAGCGTGCTCGCCGCCAGCAAAGCGGCGGGCGCCGGCGCCGGCGTGGCGGCGGGCGCGGGCGCGGGAGCGGCGAGCGCAGGCGTCGCGGGCCGCGGGCGCAACGGCGCGCACGGAGGGTCCAACGCCTCGGGCGAACCCGGGGCGGGCTTGCTGCAGCGAGTGCGGGGCGGAGCGAACGCGCGCGCGTACTCTCCGCCGCCGCTGGCAAGCAGCCAGGACGCGATGGTGGCCAGCGGAGGTCTGCAGCGGCCGAGCTGGCGCCAGGACCACTTCGACGCCGAGATGCTCGAGGCCTCGCTGCGCGAGCAGCGCCAGCCGGTCTCTGCCGAGCAGGCCCGCCACGCGGTCGATGCTCTCCCTGTCTCGACCCAGGGCGCGGTGCAGAGTCTGGTCGCAGACCACGGGCCGCGTGCACGCGAGCACCTCGCCTACCAGGCGCTCGGCGAATGGGCGCCGGACCAGCGCGAAGCAATCCGAACCCTCGCCGCCGCCAGTCCCGAGGTGCGAGCCCAAGCATTCGCAGACGGCCCAGCGTCGACCACTGGATTCGGCGAGAACTCCGACCCCAAGCCCGCGCCAGCGCAAGCCGCGACCGTTCCCGCAAGCGAACGTAGTGCTGATGTCGCGAACGGGACGCAAGCTCGCACACCGCAGGACCAACCGCCGCCAGATCGTGGGACCGGCTCGTGAACCCGGCTCCAGCGCATCTCGAGGCAAAGCTCCGCTTCGGGTGGGACTTCACCGTTGGGCAGATCGCCGCGATGGTTGCCGGGATCCTGCTCGGATTCACATGGGCGAACTGGCTCAGCCCGATCCACGGGATCGGCGCGGCCGTGACCGGCGTGTATGTCGGCGGGCTACCGGTCGCGGCCGGGTTCATCGCCTCGCAGACCGAGTTCGACCTCGGCGCCGTGATCGCGTCGGCGGTCCGCTGGCGGCGCGCCGACGGGCGCTTCGTCGCCGGAGCGGGCAGCACCCACTTCGGCTACCACGTCCTCGCCGAGCACGACCCGCGGATCCACGAGGCCGACTCGTTGGCGGGGCTCGACTCCGAGCTGTTGTGGGACTCGCCGTGACGGGCGCAGAACCTACCCTTCGGTGCTCCCGAGCCAGGGTGCGACCGTGACCGCAGTTCGGAAGGCCTCGAGCGAGCGGCTGCGGGAGGCGGGTGAGCTGCTCGGCGTGGAAGCGGTCGATCGCACCGGTCTCGTTGTCACGAGCGAGGGCACTTTCGTGCGGATCTTCCGCGTGTCCCCGGTGAACCCGCTCCTGATGTCCGGCGAGGAACGCGCGAAGGCCGCCGGCACATTCCAGCGATTGATCTCCCAGCTGCACGACGACGAGCGGATCCAGGTCATCGTCGAGGGCCGCCCGGTGAACCTCTCCGAGCTCGTCGGGGAATGCCGGCAGCAGGTCGAGGCATGCGCGGGGCCACCGCCGAGCGGCGACCGCGGTGCTCGCGATCGGCTCGCGTTGTCTCGCTGGCGGTTGCACGCGGCACTGGAGGAGTCGCTGCGACTTCACGCCGACAGCCAGGCCGCTGTGGAGGTCAACCACTACCTGGTGGTGCCGTTCCTTCCGCGCCAGCACATCGCACGGGCCGCGCTCGCCTACTGGCGCCGGGGGAAGCTGCCGACGGCTCCACTCGAGCGCACCGTGACGGCGCATCGGCGTGCCGTGCGCGAGCACCTCGGCCGCGTCGACGCACTGCGATCCGAGCTCGAAGCGGAGGCGATGGCGACCGAGCTCCTAGACGGCGAGCAGGTTGTCGCGCTGCTGTGGTCGTGCTTCAACCCGACGCGATCTGACCGGGGCATCCGGCCGACAGTTGCGGGCGAGCTGCTCGGCGAGCTCGATGCGCCAGTCGAGCGCGAGGAGGCAATCAACGCCGGCGTGCGGCTCCGAGAGGCGATCGCCGGCTCGAGCCTCGACTTCGACCGCGACTCGCATCTCGCCCATATCGACCGCGACGCCGAGCAGACGATCGTGGTCGCGACGACCGCGGGACGCACGAGCATGGGCTGGCTGCACGGGTCGATGCTCACCCGTCAGCCGTTCACGCTGTGCGTGTACGTCCACGCGCTCGAGCGTCGCCGCGAGCGCCAGCGGCTGAAGCTTGCCTACCGCCGCCTGTTCACGATCAACCGCGGCGCGGAGTCGCGCGGCCGGGTGCCGGACTTCGACCGCTACGTCCAGGAGCGCGAGTACGAGGGCCTCCTCGGCCAACTCGCCTCCGGCCAGCAGACCGGGCTGTTCCACGTCTCGATCTACGAGAAGCTCCGCGCCCGCGGCCCCGACCCGGACCTGGCTGCGCTGTCGGAGGCGGTCGACTTCTGCGCCGAGCACATCGAGTCCGCCGGCGACTGCAAGGTCAACGCCGGCACCTTCCGCCAACAGCAGCTGTGGGAGAGCACGCTGCCGCTCGGCCGCGACGTGCTCGCGCAGGTCCGCAAGTACCCGACCGTGAACGCCGCCGACATGCTGCCGCTGGTCGGGACAAAGTGCGGGTCGCCGACTGGGATCCCGTTCGCGTTCGCCGACCCGGGCCGCACCGTCGAACTCCTGAACCTCTACGACGAGCAGCACCCCAACCACACGCTGCTGATCGCCGGCCGTTCGGGATCGGGGAAAACGATGAGCGCCAACGTGCTGATGTCCCGGTCGGTCGCGCTCGGCGCGCGTGCGTTCGTGATCGACCGCGCCGGCCACTACGAGACCCTGTCGCGGCTCGTCGACGGCGCGCAGCAGATCGAGATCGGCGCCGAGGACTCACCCTACGCGCTGAACCCGTGGGACGTGCCCGAGCCGGCGAAGGTGCCGCGGGAGAAGATCGCGTTCCTGATCGCGCTGCATCAGGTGATGATGGGGCGCCTCGACGGCCAGCAGCTCGGGATGCTCGCCTCCGGCATCCGCGCCGTGTACGGCAAGGCCGCAGCATTGGGGAGCTCGCCGACTGAGTCGCTGCTGCGTGAGGAGCTGCGCGCGCAGGCCGACGACGCGCAGAAGGCGGACGCGCCCGAGATCGCGGCGACGCTGCGGAACCTTGCCGACCAGCTGTCCGAGTATTGCGGGGAGGGCACCTATGCGTACCTGCTCGACCGCGAGACGACCGTCCCGGTCGACAGCCCGTTGGTGATCTTCGACACGCGCACCTGCCCGGAGAGCCAGCTGCAGCTCGTGATGTTCTCGATCATGGAGTACGTCACCGGAACCGTCCAGCGCCACTGGGCGGCGCACCGAGCGGATGCCGTGAAGCCGGGCGCGCCGTTGTTCCTGGGCCGGTCGATGATGCTGATCGACGAGGCATGGCATCTGATCCGCCGCGACGAGACCGGCGAGTACGCCAATGACCTGGCCCGCCGCGCCCGGCACCTCGGGCTGGCGCTGATCGTGATGAGTCAGCAGCTGTCTGACTTCAACACCGAGTACGGCAAGGCGCTCGTCCGCAACTCCGCCCAGCAGCTTCTCCTGGCCCAGAACCCGCAGGAGATCCCGTTCATCGCCGAGACCGTCGAGCTCTCAGAGCGCGAGGCCTCAGAGCTCGGCCGGCTCAAGACCGTCAAGGGCCGCCACGCCCAGATGCTGTGGCTCAACGGCGCCCGAGGACACGGCAAGGTGACCCTACGCGTCGGCCCAAGTGAATATTGGGCTTTCACCTCCGACCCGACCGAGGTCGCGATCCGCGACGAGACGATCGTCCAGCATGACGGCAACGTCTGGGCCGCGATCCACACGCTCGCTCAACGGGGCACCCGAGCGCACCGCGACCAGCCCCAGGAAGCGGCCAGATGACGGCCGCGACCGCGGAGCCAGCGACCGTGCACGAACGGATCGCCGATCGCGAACAGGCCGTCATCGGCTCGTACAGGCGGTCCGCGCCGGCGCCGGCTCGCCTCGGTCCGCTGCTCGCCGTCTGCGGGCTCGCGGGCGGGGTCGGGGTCACCACGCTCGCCTATCTGATTGCGCTGGCCGCCGCCCGGCAGTGGCCGGATCCTGTCCTCGTTGCCGACACCGGTGGACCGAGCGGCGGTCTCGCGGCGTTCGCCGGCGTGGAGCTCCCGCGCTCGCTCGGCGAGCTTGCCGAGCAGCTCGCCGCTGGCGTCCCGCTCGGCGCCGGCATCTACGGCGTGGGGCAGGACGGTGTGCGAGTCCTCGCCGCCGGGCCCGAGTTCGCATCGCGCTGCCTCGACGACGAGGTCCAAGAGCTGGTGGCCGACGCGCGCGAGGCGCACGGCCTGACTGTGATCGACTGCGGCACCCTCGCGCGCGAGGCCGACCAGATCGTTGCCGCGGACGCGACGCACATCGCCTGGATGCTGAGCGCGACCGGCAACGGCGTCGAGCGTGGCCGCCGCGTACTCGAAGCAGCGCCACGGACGGTCGCGAAAGAGCTGATCGTCGCGCGCAACGACATCAACCAGACCCGGGCCCCGCTGCGAAAACTGAGGCGGCTCGCCGCCGAGCGGGGAGCCCTTCTCGTCCTGATGCCCCACCTCACGCGATTGGAGAGCAGCGGGATCGAAGCATGCGCCGACGAAGCCCAGGTGCCCGTCCAGGCGATCCTCGGAGCGCTCCGGCGATGATCGGCCACCGGACCGAGCCTCGATCCGCGACGGTGCCGGCCGCCGCGCAATGCGCTGCCCCGGCCCGCAGTCGCTCGCGAGCAATCGGCGCGCTCGCGTCGCGTCCGCGGGTGCCTTCGCTATTCGAAACGGTACAGGCTCGCAAGCGCCCTCGCCACCGGGCTGACGCTCGCGTGCGGCCTGATCGCGGCGATTGTCCACGCCGGGTTCGCGGCCCAAGCTCGCCGATGGCTCGCGTTCCCATTCACCGGGATCCCAGCGCGACCGGACGTCGCGGCGGGCATCTTCCTCCACAACCTTCGCGCGCTCGCCGCGGTCGGCGGACTGCTCCTGATCGCCCAATCCGCGCAGTGGACGGCGAGCGCCGACGAGCCCACACGCGCGTCAGCGACCGCGCGCCGGCTCGGCGAGGTACTCCTTGGCGGGGCGATCGCGGCGAACCTGATCGTTGTCGGAGCGAGCTTCGGCGCGTACGGAACTCGGATGCTCCGCGCGGCGCTGCCGCATGGCCCTGTCGAGCTCGCCGCCTACTCGCTCGCGCTCGCCCTCTACCGGCAAGGCCGCACGCGCGCGCTCCCCGCCCGACACCTACTCACGATCGTGACGCTCAGCGTCGCGATGCTCGCGCTCGCCGCCGTCCTCGAGACCTACGTGAACCTGTGAGCTTCGCCCGGACAGCCTTCTGCGCGCTGGTCGTCATCGGCGGCCTTGTCGCGGCTGCAGTGCTCGTACCGCGCGCGCTCCACACCCTCCATGCGCTTCATCCGCTCGCGCTCCAGCCATCGCAGGCGACGCAACTCCCCACGAGCACGCACCCCGGCCTCGCAGGAAACCGCCGGCGCCTCGCTCGAGCTACGGCCATTGCGCCGAACACAGCGGAGCTCGGGACCACGAAGCGACGGATCGTTCGCGTTGCTCGCCGCCGCCGCGATCCACATCTGCGAGGCAGTCTTGGTCCTCGGCGCGCTGATGCTCATGCTGGTCGCGCGCCGCACCTGGCGCCGCGGCCACCGCGACTACGCACTCTACGAGCTTCACCTGTCAACCCACGACCAGGCCAAGCGCCAGGACCTCGAGGACATGGTCGAGTCGGTCGCGAACATCGTTCGCGCGTGGCCCGCCGAGCGCATCCGCAACGGGCAGCCGTATCTCGCGCTCGAGCTGATCTGCGGGGTCGCGCCCGCCAACGGCGGGCCGCTCGAGATGGAGTGGTCGATCAACATCCGCTGCGAGCCGCAATCGGCGAGCGCGCTCGACGGAGCGATCAGCGCCACCTACCCCGACGTCCGACTCGGCCGCATCCACGGCGAGCAGCCCCTTCCTCGGCCCGGTGTGCTGCGCGAACCGGGCCACGTGATGCGATTCCGCAAGGAGCGCAGCTTCGTCTACTCGCTGATCGCCGACGGCGAGGAGCAGGCGTCCGCGCCGCTCGAGCAGATCGCGCGCGCTCAGGTAGCGGTCGCGGCGCCCACCGTCGTCCGCTTCCAGCTGACCCCGACCCCGGTGCGGTTCGAGGCGCTCGCTCGGCGCCTCTATCGCCGGCGCGAGAACAAGCTCGTGCGCCAGGAACGCTGGGGGCTGCCCGAAGGAGGGCTGACCTCGACGTTCAACCGCGCCGAGATGCGCGCCGCCGAGCGCACCCAGAACCGAAGCCTGTTCTGGCTCGAGACTGTCGTCGCGGCCGACACCGCCGGAGGCGTGCAAGACGGTCGCCGCCGCCGTCCAGTCCAGACGCGGCGAGAACCGCCTTCACCGCCGTTGGATGACCGTGCGCCAGCGCCTGTACCGCCGCCGCTTCCCGCGGGCGCTCGGTCCGCTGATCCCCTCATGGCGATCGCTCGTGTCGGCCGCCGAGGTCGCGCACCTGCTCGAGCTGCCCTCCGCGCGGATGAAGGGCGTTCCGGTACGGCGGGTGTCCCTCCCGCGGATCCCCGCGCCGCCTGAAGTCGGCCGTGGCCGCCTGGCGCGCGAACGTGTCGACCCGCCGGCCGACAGGGACGCACGCCAGTTGCCTCAGTCCAGCACACCACCCAGCGCTCAAGGGAGACCCGCATATGAGCCAGGATGATTACCCCGGTCGCGACGCGACATCGCAGATCCCCCACATGCCAGCACCGCCGACGATCATGCGAGGCCGTCGGCCGCGACGGGTGCCCTCCAGCGGCACGTTGCAAGCGGCGGCGCGCGCTCGCACGCAGCTTCCCGCCGGCTCCGCCAGCGTGGGGGTCCGAGCGGCGCGGGACACGTCGAGGAGGCAATGATGAGGCGCACGAAGGACGTCGAGGATCGCCTGTATCCGACGCTGCGGGCCGACAACGCCGAGGTGGTGATCTACCCCTGGGACCGCAAGTACGGGGCGCTGCTGATCGGCGGCCAGGGATGCGGCAAGACCTCCGCGCTGCTCTCCTTCTACCTCAACGACATCGAGGACGAGAACGCCGCGCCGATCGTGATCGACCCCAAGTCCGAGCTATCGCGCATCTGCTTGCGCATGACCCCGCCGGACTGCGGAAAACGGGTCTGGTTCCTCGACCTCGGCCGCCCCGCGTTCGGGATGAGCCCGCTGCGGCTGATCGGCGATCGGCCGCTCGCGATCGAGGCCGCGCAGATCGCCGACAACGTCGTCGCCGCGCTGCTCGACATCAACGAGAACCAGATCTACCAGTCCTCCCGCCGCTACCTCTACCACGCCGTGATCGGCGCGATCGCGATCGCCACAAGCACGGACCCGACGCGCCCGGCTCGAAGACGTCTACACCCTCCTCCGTCCGGCGCAAGGACGAGTTCCGCAACGCCGTCGCCGAAGCGTGCGCCGACCAGCCCGACCTCGACCAGACCGCCGAGTTCTACCGCTCAGAGCTCCCAGACGACCTACGCATGGCCACCAGCCGCGTCGCCGAACGCCTCGACGCGCCGCGCAACAAGATCTCCGGGCTCACCGGCGTCCCGCCGCTCAGACGGTTCTTCAACCATCCCACCGACGTGCCGCTGCGGGAGATCGTCCAGGCGCGCGACATCCTGATCGTCGACGCCAACATGGGCGCGATCGGCACCGAGAACAGCAAGGCGTGCATGCTGTTCATCCTGCGAATGCTGCACGCCCAGTTGCAGCGCCAGGTCCACCTCCCCGAAGGCCGACCGGCCCCGAGTGCCGCTGCTCGTCGACGAGGCCCACTACGTCGCCAGCGGCGAGAACGTCGTCGACCAGATCGCCACCCACCGCGCCGCCGGCCTCGAAGCAGCGTTCGGCCTGCAGTACTTCGCGCAGCTCGGCTCCGCCTCCGAGCACCAGCAAAAGATCCTCAAGGGCGTGCTCAACCTGCTGCAGAGCCGCTTCCTGTTCCGGATGGGCGACGCCCAGGACGCCGAGCAGGCCACCAGGATCGCGATGGCCGTCTACGCGACCATGATTCGCGACGACCCCGACTCCCGAGCACGCCTCCGCGTCACGCCCGAGCAGGCGCTCAACTTTCCCAACTACTTCTGCCTCGCCTCGTGGATCGCCAACGGCACTCGAGCGCCGAGCTTCATGGGGCAGACCTACCCGCTGCCCGACGTCGGCGACGAGTGGGCGGAGCACCACCTAGCCAGGCAGGACGAGCGCGTCGGGCCCTACCCGGAGCAGCTCGAATCGACCCTGGGAATCGACGAGGTTCCGAGCGCCGAACCCTCCAACCCCGTGACCGCTGGCATGGCGATTGTGCCGACGCTCGACGCTTCACCGGCGGCGTCATCGCCTGCCCCAGAGAATGCGGCAGAGTCGTCGGGTTCGTCGGCGAAGCACGAGGTCCAGGTCGACTACGAACCGCCGCCAGCGAGGCCTCCCGATCTCGCCGGAAGCCCGGTTCGCCGCGTCGTCGGATCCGCCATCGCGGCCCAACCGGAAGCCACCGAAGACCCATCCACCGTCGGACACTCTGCGAGACCTCGCGTTCCTCGACCGGATCAACGAGGTCGGACCAGCCGACCAGTTCGAGAGCGTAAGCCGGCTGCCAAGACTCTACGACGAGGACTACGCCGTCCTCGCCCTGCTCGACCGCATCGGACTCGCCCCCTCCAGCCTGCTCGGCCGCGCCGCAGTGCCCGGCCGCGCCGTCAGGAGCATCAACGACCGCCTCGTCAAGCTTCACCGCCACGGGCTGATCGCACGTCATGCCACCGGGCTGCGCGAGCGTTCGCGCGCAGACGGGAAGTCGCCACCGCTGTACTCGCTGACGAGCCGCGGGCTACATGTCGCCCAGGAACGCAAGCCGGCGCCGGCAATATCTCCCAAGCGGCAGTGGCGGGCAATCGAGCAACCCCGCGCAGGACGGCTCGCCCACGACCTCCACGCGCTCGGCTGGGCGATCGAGTTCCACCGCCTTGCCGGCGAGCTCGCCACTGACCACTGGCGCACCGCCCGCTACGCGACCGGCCGCTACCCCGTCCCCCAAGTCGGCTCCGGGCAGCGTCGACATCCGATCACTCTCAACGAGATCGAGGTGCCTGATGGCCAGGCCATCATCGACGTCGAGCTGAAGACCTTCGCCGAGATCAAGCCCGACCTGTCGCTCGAGTTGCGCTCCGAACAGCTGAAGCTCACATGCGACCTGCTCGTCGAGCTCGACCTCACCGCCCGGCCGTCGTACAACCGCGACAAGTTCCTCGCCTATGACGCGTTCCTCTCCGGCTGGGCACTCGCCCACCCACGCTACAAAGCTCAGGCGACCCGCCCCGCAGTCATATTCGTGAGCCCCAACCCCCACGCGGCGATCGCCTGCGCACGCGAGGCCGACGAACTCATGACTGGCAGGATCGGGGTGATGGGCACGCCGGCCGAGCACTGGTACTACGCCGGCCGCGACCACCTCTTCTTCGCGGTGGAGGAAGCCATCCACCGTGGCGACCTCTCAGCGCTCGCTCTTCCACCCCAGCCACCAAAGCTGCGCGAGCAGCTCACCGGCACCCGCGAACTCGGCCTAGAGACCGTCCTCGTGATCGAGCAGACCAACGCGACAACGTGAGGCGCGCTGCGCTGCCCCGAGCGGCGCTCGATCAACCACCGCGCGCGGCCGAACCCGTCTGGGACGAGGGCCCTTGTGTGTGCGGGCGATCGCCCCAGCGCCGCAATTCCGGACGCGTGGTCAGTCGCTGATCCGATCGCGTTGGCCGCCGCGGGGTCGACGATCGAGTTCCGCGCGAAGGGATCGTGTGCGTCGGCGCCGGTCTGCCATGCACTGCTGGAATCGTCACGGACTCGCGCCGGCTTGACGATCAGGGGCGTCAAGAGTGATGGCCAGAGCCGTCTCGCCCCAACGATGGGCGCGATCTTCAGCGTCGCGTGGTGGGCCACCGTAGACACTCGCTCTGACGTGCTTGCGGTCGGTGCAACGGTCGAGGCCAGTTCTGGGCAGGCGCTGCTACGCCGTCCTAGTCCCTCGTACGGCCATCCACGCGACCAGCCGGACTTCTCCGAGATTGACGTAGGGCAGGGGTTCCGGCGGGGGCGGCACTTGGATGCCCGCCTCGTCGAGCACTTCCTTGACCAGCGTTATGCGCTGCTCGGCCGTGTTGCCCTCGTTGAGCGCGGCACGCACCGCGCGCGATACCTTCGCGGACGGCACCGCGCCGAGGCGGAGGCGAAGGTCGTTCTGCGCCGCTGCGCCTAGGAAGCCACCCATGTCCAGCACGAGTTGTGCAGCGTCACGAAAGGCTTTGGGTACATCGGGCTGGAGGTTCAGCGGGTCGGTCAGCTTCTCCCACGCCGACCACACCGAGTCGCGGGCAACTGTCCAAGCATCGAAGGCCCTGTTATAGACCTCGTTCGGCAGCCACCGCTCGGTGTCGTCCGAGGCGGGATCAGCGGCCACGAGGCAGGCAAGGGTGTCGACGATGACCTCGGGGCGACCGTTGTCGTCCGTGATGACACTCCAGCTGGAGTCCACGGGGACGTAACGGAACCATGGTTGTGGGTGTTCGGCGACCTTGATGCAGAAGACGTAGCCGTTGCGATCCAGGCGGGGATTCTCGAAACCCGAACCGGAGCCGTAGGGCAGATCCTTGTACTCAGCCGCGAGAACCGGGTCACTCTGGTTGGAGTTGAATAGTCTCCGCCTGTACTCCTCGCCAGAGAGCGCAGCGGACGACCCCCCGAGCTTGACGAGCTCTTCGAGCTGCTCGACGGCTTGGTCCGGGTCGGCGAGGATCACGTCCGTGGGCCCGGACGTCTGCCCGGGCAGCACTTCCCCGATCCCAACAGCAGCAGCGGCCTGGGCGAGCTTCACGTTCAGGCGCTCCTCCAGCCCGAGCATCACGTCGAGGCGGTCGGCGGGGAAGAACACGCCGAGGTTGATTTCCTTGAACTGCGAGCCGATCCGGTCGATACGGCCGTGCCGCTGCACGATTCGCATCGGGTTCCACGGCAGGTCGTAGTTGATGATCTGTCCTGCCTGCTGCAAGTTCACGCCCTCAGAAAGAACGTCAGTGGTCAGCAGCAGATCGAAGTCATCCGATGCGGTTGGTTCGCCGGCATCGCTGAGCCGCGAGGCGGTCTTCGGGGCGAAGCCCTCGATGGTGGCGGCGCGGCCCCCTTGGTCGACGCCACCCGACGCACCGCGTTTGTGGATCGAAGCGTAGGCCCCCATGATCGGCGGCGCGATCCGGCCCTTGTAGTCGGCAAGCGCAGAACCTCCTGGCGCGGCGTTTATCGCTTTGCTCACCTCGTCGTGGACGGCGATGATGGTGTCCGAGTACGTCGAGAACACGAGCAACTTGCGCCGGTCGCCACTGCTGATGCCATCCGGGTCGACGGAGCGCGCCTCTGTGGCGATGCGTTCCAACTCCTTGATCAGCTCATCGACCTTCGGCTCCACGCCGTCGATCGCCGCCGTCGTCAATGCGTGTAGATCCCTGAGGAGTTGCAGGTCGGCTTGGACCGCTGCGGTGAGGTCATCCGCGTCATAGTCCGTACTCGCGGAAGCCTGATCAGCCTTGTCTTCATCGAGTTCGGCGATGTACTCGTCGAGGTCCTCTGATTCCGATGATCCCCACTCGCTTAGGGCGTCGCCCACAAGCACCCACCCCTCGTCCAGTGCGGCCAGAAATGTCTCGTGCGCGGTGGTCAACGTCGCCAGCGTGCTGCGGAGCGCCTGCGGTGAGGACTCCAGGCGCTTTAGTAGCGCCGAACGCAACAGGCCGGCGTTGGAGACCTGGTAGCCGAGTGCCTCGCCAGCGAGCAGGTACTTGCTCGGGGTGTAACGGGCCAGAGTGAGCTTCTCCGGATCTGGGCCTTCGTCGGGGTCGAGCGGATCCAGGGCGTAGATCACCGCATCGACGAGATCGAGCCCAGACGCATCGAGTTCGTAGTCGATGCGTCGCACCTTCGGCGCGGGGAACTGGATAACCATCGGCTGCCCATCGGGGCCGATGATCATCTCGTTCGGGTAGTTGTCCTTGACGAACCTGCGAGTCCGGCGCACCGCGACCTGATCCATCAAATCGAACAGATGCGCCGGGGTGAGGTCCTCGGGGTTGAGTGCCTGCGCCTGACGTATGTACTGACGAATTGAGGGGATGCCGACGGCCGTGAACTGCGCGTCATTGCGCACGAAGTAGCGGATCAGCACCTCAAGGTCGGTCAGAGAGTTGTTCACAGGCGTCGCTGTCAGCAGTACCACCTTCTTCGGATGTAGCCCGTCAACGATGACCTGGTCCACGGCCTGCGAGCGCACCGCCCCGGCGTTACGCAGGTTGTGAGCCTCATCGACGACGACCATCGCGTAGTCCTGCACCTGCGCGCGGAACGACTGATGTTCGACGTGTGCAGGGTCCATCCGGTCACGAACCTGCTCATAGGAAAACACCTGCGTCAGGCGCGAGAATCCGAACTTGATCAGGAACGGCTCCCACATGGCCCTGACCAGCGCAGCAGGGGCGATGATCAGCACGCGCTGCCGGAACTCCTCATTGGCCTGCCGGATGACCTCCCCGGCGAGGAAGGTCTTGCCGAGGCCGACCTCGTCAGCGACGAGCACCCCGCCAAGTTCTTCCAGAAGCCGCTTCATGCGGGTGACCCCGTCGGACTGGAAGCGGGTCAGGCCACTGAACGTGCGGGCAGGAGTTCGTTCCTCGTCGAGGTGCTCGGAGTAGAGCTCCCAGAGCATCCGTAGGAATAGCTGCCATGGTGTGTGGGGCTCCCACTGACCCGCGTATATAGCCGCGAGGTCATACGGGTCGGACTTCGCCCAGAATTCGTTGAACCATTGCTGAACGCGCTCAGCTGCGGTCGTGCCGCCGCCGGTCCCAAGATTCAGCTCAGCGTTCACGGCCAATCCGGCGTACGTCATGTTCGAAGACCCGGCGAGCGCGGCAGGAGTGGCCGGATCCTCCACGAGGTACGCCTTGCCGTGCAGGAACCCCTGCGCATAGCGCCGCACCTCAACGCGCGGACTGTAGTCCTCGGACTCAGACCGCAGCCAATCCACCATACGGCGTGCGGCCTCGGTCTCCGCACGCTCAAACCCCATTGTGTCCCGGTCGGCTTTCAGCCAGTCCTCGTGAGTCTTGAGGGCCGCATCTCGGCGCCCGGCGCCGTCGGCGGAAGGCGGCGGGGTGAGCGCACGAATGGTCTGCTCGTCCGGCTCCGCGCCAAGCAACAGCCGAACCTTCAGAACCTGCTCCAGCTCATCAGCGACGAGATCAAAACCGCCGGGATTGATGTACGCCGTCGCGATCGCCACCGCAGGCGGAACGAGCTTGTTTTCACGCATGAGCCGCAGCAGATCGTTGACACGATCAGCGACGGTTTTGTCTGGCTCCAGGGCAGTGCGGTTGCTCGCGAAATCAGGCAGACCTGCGCTCATCCCTTTGCCTTCCACTCGGCGTAGTACCTGCGGACGGCGGCAAGGCGCGCGACGTAATCGGGCTTAGTCTCATTCCAACCGCGATGGAACGTCCCGAAGACGTGCTCGACCTGCGCCTCGGTGAGGCCGTACAGCAGGCTGACGAGCGCATCGAGTTCCGCGATGAGGTCGTCCTTCTCAGCCTGCGTCGTTACCGAGCCGACGAGAACACCCACATCGGCCGCCCAGTCTGCGTAGCGGTCGTCGACGGCGGCGAGGCGTCCTCCGATGTCCGCGACCCGTTTACCGGCGGGGGACTCAGAGCCAAAGGCGGGTACAGGCATCGAGTTCAGAAGCTCATAGGACATCGTGAGTTCGACCCATCGTCGTGCCGCCCAGTCAAACGGAATCGAACTCATGACAGCTAGGACGAAGGCCTCCGACGTCGCACCGCCTCTTCGGCGCACAAGCAGCGGCGCCTTATGGACGGTTGTGACGCCAGGAGGCAGAAGGCAACAAATGGTCGTCCGGGTGTTGGTGGGGCTTGTGACGTCGCGAAAAGCGATCCGGGCGTGGTCCATCGGAAGAGCGCCGTCATCGAATCTCATTCCGGCGTAGGCAGATCGACTGGACCGCATGGCACTAGCAAGCTTGCTGGTCAGGTACGGCCGAAGCTTCTCGACACGACTGTATGCATACGGTGCCCCCGCATCAGGGTTCCAGATGTTGAAAGAGGAGCCTGCGTACACTGGGACACGCCCTTTGGACTCGTCCAGGTCGAACTCGAAGAGCCCCTTATTGCTCGTCGCGTGGAGTTCGGTCACAGGCTTGAGTTCCCAGCCATCGTGTGTGGCACCGAGTCTCGGACTAGATCTCATCTTCCGGAAGACCTGTGCGGACGTGATGTCCGGGATCAGTGGAAAGACTGCGCCCCCGGACCACGTTGCGAACTCGGAGACGGGCACCGTCGCCAGGCTCGCCGCACCGTCCCGGAACGCCTTCGCAGATCCGAACGGTCCGGCCCATGCAACGACTTCGTCGAGCAGCTCGCCTGGTACAAGTCTTTCGGCGACTGTCAGACCGACTGTGTATCGGCCGTCGACGTTGGGGAAGATCCAACCGCCGTTGTTAATGAGGAAGCACACCTCACGGAAGGCTCCACTCGACAAGATCGACTGTCGCCATGCCGCGAGACCTGACCCAGAGAGCGCACCACGAGGGAGTACAACACCAAACCGTCCGCCTTGGCGGAGCAATTGCCAATTGCGCCAGGCGAAGGCTTGGTAGAGGTCGGTGTCGCCGGAGCCGAGGTCGAAGGGGCCGCTCTTGATGATCTTGTTCATCGCGGCAACCTTCACCGTTTCGGCTTTGTACTCCGCTTCGAGGTCAGGCCGTCTGGCTCGAAACTCAGCGAGAGCCGGTACGCGTTGCGCTTGGGTCATCCCACGGGCGAGGCCCGGGAGACGCGCACCCCACCAGATCCGCTCTTCTACCTTGAGCTTCTCCCAGGGCGGGTTACCAAGCATCACGTCAAAGCCGGGGTTCTCGCGTAGAAACACCTCAGGGAAGAGGTAGGGCATGTGCGCCGGGCGGAGCTGGACGTGAACTTCGTCGAGCACTCCGTTTTCGGCAAACGGAGTGATGTCGTCAGCGCTCATCAGAGCACTGGCGTCGATGCGACCGCTCCGGGCGGCGACTGCGGCATCGAAGATCCGCAGGGCCGGTTGGGCGGCCGCGCGCGCGTCGGCAAGCAGCGCGGCGGCTTCGGTGACCTGCTTCTTGTCAGCCTCACCGGCGTTGGCCATGTCGACGAGCAGCGCCCTGGCGGAGTCGAGCGACTTGCCAAGCTCCTCCTCGAAGATGGTCATCGCACCCGCTACACGCCCAGGCTGCAGCGTATCGAGGGCCTCATCCACGGTGCCGATGCCGGTGAGGGAGTTGGCGCAGACCAAGCCGTGATCGAGGTTGCTCATTGGTAGCCCCGGCACGAAGGTGTGGATCCACATCGCCAACCGCGCCAGCTCGACGGCCATCAGATTGATGTCCAGGCCGTAGATGCAGCGGCGCGCGACCTGCCGACGCAGCAGAGCGACGTTGTCGACCTCACCCTTGGCCTGCTCGTCAGCGCCCAGTGCTTCCTTGGCGGCCTCTGCGAGGCGGAGCAGTTCGCTCTGGATGCCGGCGATGGCGTGCTCGGTGAGGAAGTTGCGCATCAGTGCCTCGACCTTGTCGACCGCCGCAACGAGGAAGTGCCCGGAACCCATCGCGAGGTCGACGACGCGGAAGTCGAAGAAGAGCCGCTCGGCCTCAACATCCTTGCCATTCACTAATAGATCCGCAACCTTCGCCAGGTGCGCGGTGAGCGCGGGCGTGATGGAGCGTTCGATCAGGTGGTCGACGACGATCTTCGGGGTGAAGTAGCTGCCACTAGCCTTGCGCTCGCCGCTGGCGGAGTGGAAGTAGACGGAGCCTGCCGGAGCTTCGACGGCGTCGCCGGTCTTAGCAGGCACCCACGCGCCGCTGCCATCAACTGTGAGGTCGGTCTCGGCGACGGAAAGGCTGGATTCGAGCAGGCCTTCGTAGATGGTGCCGAACTCACGCACGCTCAGTGAGCGGAAGTCAACCGGGCCGCGTATGCCGTCCTCGGAAGCGTCGACCAAGAGGCGCTGCAAGGCCGGGCCGATGACCGAATCGGGAAGCGTGATCGTTGCCACCACGGCTCCCTCTTTGCTGGTCACAGCATCGGCGGAGAACAGGCCACCGTTGTAGGCGGGAACCTGCCAGAGCGTGTTGCCCTTGTCGATCGCGTCCCAAACCTGGACAAGATCCAGCCACAGTTGGGAACCATCCTCGGAGAAGGCGCCCGGCTCGGTGTCCACGTCGCGCTGAGCAGCGGTCTTCAGGGAGTTCGCGTCGTAGCGTTCGTTGCGGCCACTTGGCAGCAGGCCGCGGTCCTCGGCGTAGGCCTGGAACAGGAGCCGAAACAAGATATGCAGCGTCACGCGGTAAGCCAGTGCCAAGCCGTCGGCGTCGAGCGTGCGGCCGGCCTTGGCGAGTGCCTCGGCCGTGGCCTTTGCCAACGGCGGGATGACTTCAGCGTAGATACGGTCACGGAGGCGTTCGCCGAGGCTGGAGGCGAACTTGCTGGAGTCGTCGAGTAGCTGCTGCGCGGTGCCGCCCGGGGTGAGGGCATCGACGGCGAAGATCAGCGGCAGCAGCGCCGAGTAGTCGGGGTCCAACGCGGCGAGGTCGAGTTCGACGAAGGTCTCGGTCTGGCCTTTCTGCCCGACACCGACTCCGTCGTTACCGGGGTAGAGGCGGGCCTGATCGTCGCGCAGCACTACCAGCCACGGGATGCCCCTGTCCATCGCGATGCGCAGACCGAAAGCGACGGGAGGCAGGTGGTTGAACTGCGGCGAGGCGGAGTCGAACTGCTGCGACTCATCCAGCAGGATCGCTACCGCCGTCGGCGGGCCGCTGGCACCGGAGAGTATCTGTGCGCCACCTGATGCCTTCTCAGTCCTGAAGCCAAGTGCGGTGATGAGCTGCTGGCCGCGCTTCGACAGCAGCGGAGTGGCCGTGCTGGTAGCCGTGGGCCAATCGGCGCGGTGCTTGGCGTTCTCGCGCAGGTGGTAGGAGGCGAAGAGGCCGGAGTTGTTGACTCCTGGGATGCCGGTCGTCTCGGCAGACTTAGCCAGCGAAATCATCCGGTTGTAGGCAGCCTGAGTGCCCGGCTCGCGCAGCACAGATTGCAGGTAGCGCTGCGCCAGCTCGTGGGCTAGCGGGTCGCGGACCTGCTCGGTGGCCGGGCCGAACAGCCACGCTGTGGTGCCGTTGCTAACCGCGATCACCGTCGGTGTGGTGCCCGTGCCAGTCCGCAACTTGTGGAGCGCTTTGAGGTCGCCAAGCGTCGGGGCCGGTTTGCTCGGAGCGAGGATTGCGGTGGCGACCTGTAAACCGAGACCACCAGGGCCTGCCGGGTCCGGTCCGTAGAGGACGTCGACAGGCGTGATGCCGTCCGGCAGCTTGTCGTCCGTCTTCCACGGTTGCTTCCGCTTCGCCTCGAGCTCAAACCCTCCGGTCATGGTGCAGAGGCTATTGGCAGGGGACTCTTGCCGGCTACAAGACGACAGCTACAGAGGGAAGACCCGTATGTCGGGTCGCATAGGAGCCGGAAGGCGTGGCCTTCGAGTGCCCATCGCTCGATGACCAACCAGCGGAGGATCGGCTCGCCCTGACCCTGCTCGATCGACGGACCTTTGAGAACCGCTTCGGGACGGACTGCGCGTAGGGCACTCGGCAGCAGACGACGCCGAAAGCTTGATGATCGGTTCCGTCTTGGAACCCCCCGATGCTCGGGATCGCTTGCAGGGCTGAGCGGACTCGCGTCGCGGTCCGATAGCGACCGCAACGCGACGCAGTGCATGCCGGCTGGTCGTGGAGGGGACGAGTGCTTCGCGCGGAATTCGATCGTCGACCCGCGGCGGCCGCCGCGACCGGATCAGCCTTGATTCGTCCGCTCGTCTGTACACCACGAATGCCTTCGGGAATTGCGTACTAAGAACTCGTCGTCAGGCTCCTACCGTCCGTGCCGGATCGACCTTCCGAGGCGAGGCACGACCAAGCCCGATGTCCGCCGTAGGTGGCCACTACTCCGCTCTTGGCCCGAAGGGCGATGTGGCGGAACGGCCCGCCGTTCCAGGGGATTCGCGACCTACGGCGGAGTTGAGGCCGAAGCTGGGTACTCCGCCGTTGGTCGTCGCCGATCAACATGCCGGCTGCCGGCGAGTTTCGGGATTTTGCAGCGATTTCGTACGACCAACAGCGGAGTTCGGGCGGTGCACGGACGGAGACTTAGGTAGGCGTTGGAGTGCGCCCGGTCGTGTCCGGGATCGCCTCCGCGTAGACCCGCGACGTACCTGGCCAGCGACCTGGAGATTTGGCTTGCATCTGCCGCTGGGCGTGTTAACGTCGGGGACCTCGATTAGTGGCGTGCTCTGTTGCAGCAGCCCCCTCGCAGTGACGAGGACCACGAGACCGCAGAACATAGCCGGACGTTCCTCACGCGGACCGCCACGGTGCCCCACGTCATCGTTGTTGCCGCCCGGCCGACTTGATGACGCGGTCGTTAGGCGCGGTGCTTCCTGTGCCTCACTTACCGTCGTCGCTCTTCGCCGGCTACCTGATCGTGGTCGTGTCCATGCGCGGCCGGACCGATGCGCCGCCTCGTCGGCGCGATTCGTCTGCCCGCCTCGTGTGAACGGCCGGCGCAGCGCGACGTGGAGGTTGCATGACCTGACCCACGCCCGGCGTCCATCCCTGGGCCGTCCACCCAGCCTTAGAAACACGTCGACCCCGAGGTGAAGACTCGGGGCCGGCGACAAGCCTCGGAAGGAGGCTCAATGCTCAGAAGGAACCGTAGCACCCGCTCGGGCGGCATCTCGTTGCCCGACGATCCCGTTCCGGTGAATGAGTCGAGGCGACGCGGCCGCCTCGGCCGCACGGCTCGCGCCGTTGTCGAGCTGGCGCGATCGCACCGGCGGCTCGCCCACGTGCCGACTCTGATGCAGGTCCGCGCCCTCGCGCATTTCGACGGGCGCGAGCCGTGCTCCTACCTGCTCGACCCGAAGGTCAACTACGTGCCCGAGCTGCCGCTCGGCGGCGAGGATCCACTCGGGCGGCACGGGCTGTGCTTCACCGGCCGCGACCCGCACAGCGGGCGGCCGTTCGAGCTGGTGACGCTGCCCGACGGGGGCGCGTTCGACCTGCTCGGCATCGCCGGCTGACCGACTGATGACACGACGGCCCGGAGAATGCTCGTCCCGATCCGATCGGGGTGCGGGCTCTCCGGGCCGTTTGTCGTTCTGCGCCGGTGAAGGGGACCGGCCCCCGAACGGAGTCTCATGGCAGCTCGGGCATCTGGTGCAGCTCGCCGGTCCAGAACGTCTGGGCGGCGTCCGACCTCACCGTCTTCGGGCCGGTGTAGCTCTCCTCGATCAGCCGGTCGAACTCGGCGCGCGGGACCCGGACGTTGCGTCCGAGCTTAATGGCACCGAGGTACCCCTGGTTGATCCAGTTCCTCACCGTCTGAGGGTTCAGCTTGAGGATCCGGGCGATGTCGTCGACCGTGAGTAGCGAGTCGCCGGCGGGGGAGGGGTGCGGCACGGCCGCGTCACGTTAGCTCGACGTCGCCGCGGGCGAAGCGGTTTGTTGCAGAGACACAACACTTCAAGGAGGTGGTCGAGATACGCTCGACATCCATGAACGCCGCGAACCCGATCGTCGACGAGGTGCTGCGGTTCGAGGACCTGCCGCCGGGCTCGCTCGCGAGCCGTCGCGCCGTCGTCCGCTGGAGCGATGGCAGCGAGGGAGAGGCGATCCGCTACTACCGGGACGAGGTGCTCGTGACGGAGGGGGATCTGGTGGGCAAGACGCAGGACGAGATCCGCTCGCTGCACTTCCGCCGCGACCGCGACTGGCTGCAGTCGTAGGCGCCGGAGCGGTTGAGGCCAGTCAGTCTGTGAGGCCGAGCGAGCTCGGGTCGCAGTGCTGGCATCGCTGGCTGCGCAGCCCGTAGCCAAGGTTCGCGACCGCCCACTCGTGGAGCTCCTTCGGCTCCGGCGAGCAGACCTTGATGTCGTCGGCGGTCTGGCGGGTGCCGCCACCGAAGCCCGGCTCCAGCGTAAAGCAGCCGGCCCGGTGAAGCCGGGTACTGGCCCGGTCTGACAGGCCAACGTCCGTGTTCAGCACGTAGCCACGCGGTCGGTTCGCGACCCACACACGGAACGGCTCCTGGGCGTCTTCGCCGGCGAACTTGCTGACGGGCATCGGCTGAACGTACCAGCGGCGGACCGCCAGCCCGCCCCGACAGGCGCCCGCCCGCCACCACCAATCTCAAGAGGAAGGAATCACCGATGAAGCGCACTCCGGTTCGCCGGCGCGCACGCCCGCGCGCCCGCACGCCGCTGCGACGAACCACGCCGCTGCGGCAAACCGAATCATTCGCTGCGACCGACGGCCAGAGGGCTGCGGTCGCCGGCCGGCCCTGCGTCGTCTGCGGTGCGACGCAGCGGTCGACCCGATGCACGTAATCCCGCGGTCGCTCGGCGGCTGCGGGGATCCACTCTGCATCGTGCCCGGCTGGCGTCGCTGCCATCGCGCCTACGACAGCGGCGAGCTCGACCTGCTGCCTTACCTCGAGCCCGGCTCACGAGCGCAGCTCGCCCACGCCGTCGGGCACGTCGGGCTGATCGCCGCGCTGCGGCGGATCAGCGGCACTAGACCGGATGGGAACTGAGCGGCCCGGTCAGAAGATGACCGCCTCGACCGGGCGCTCGAGCTGATGGGTGAGCAGCGTCTCGAACGGCGGGTGGCAGCGCGGGCACTCACGCGGACAGCGCTCCGCCCGATGAACACCGCCCACGGGGACGCCGACCGCATCGGGCGGCAGGTCGCGAGGCAGCTCCTGGCAGTCCGCGCCGTGAGCGACGCCTCCGAGGATCACGGCGTCGACGTCGAACCTGAAGCCGAGCGGCAGCACGCCGGCGACGGTAGCGCCGGACGCCCGGCATGAACAGGAGTGACCGGCGGCCTTCTACTTCGCCGGCGAATCGGGTGCGAGCCGATAGCCGCGCTCGGCCTTCTGCACTTCGCCGGCCTTGGCGAGCTTCGACAGCGTCGTCGACACGGTACCGGGCGCGAGACCGGCCTTGGCGGCCACCTCGCCGGCGGTCATCGCCTCACCGCCGGCAAGCGCGGTGAGCACAGCGGCCTTGGTCGCCCCGGGCGCCGTCCGGCGAGTGGAGCGAGCCGCCGGCTGGCTCGTCCGCCGGGCCGGTGTGCGTTTCGTTGGCGACGTAGCTGGCTTGGTCGGCTGGGCAGGCTTGCGCGCGGGCTGCTTCCGGGCGGGCGCTTTGGGGGAGCGTGGGTCGAGCGCGGCGAGTGCCTTTCGTAGCCGGTCGGCTTCGCCGGCAAGCTGGTCGAGGCGCTCCTGGATCTGTTCACGCAGTCGGTCGATCACGTTCCACTTCCTCGAAGGTTGGGGCGGGCGATCGTATCCGGCCAGCCGACATGAGAGGCGGCTGAAAGGGGAAGGGGGCGACGTCGTGGCAAGGGTTTCGAGCGCGGGTGCGCATCGGAGTCGGCCTCGCCACGCCACGGGCGTTCAGATAACGCGCCCAGCAGCACACACACACACAAGAACGGCCGCCCCGCTCGAACGGGACGGCCGTCAAACCCATGCCCGCACGCCGAGTGTCTAGCTCAAGTGGCGTGAGGGCGCGTCACAGGAGGTTACTCCATGCACACCCCGTCAACACGGATCCTGTCCGCGCTGGCCTACGACCTCGGCCGGGAGTATGACCCGTCCGATCCGGTCTGCCAGGCCCTCGCCGACACCGTGATCCAGAGCGAGCATGCGACGCGCATCGTCGGCGACGACGGTCCGTACGAGCGCGCGCGGCAGCGCCGGCGCGAGCGCGACCGCGAGCGGGCGGCGATCCCCGACTGGTTCTCCGCGGAGGACCTGATCGCGGCGCCGTGGGAGAGAACCGCTTCGCGGTTCCTCTGATCGATCGACAGACCGGCTCGGGCGACGGCGCACGTGCCCGGCGCCCGAGCCGATCCTGACTGAAGGAGCATTCATGAGCAAGCACCCGGATGTGGTGTTCACCGAGCCCGGCGAGTTCGTTGCCGAGCTCGCGCGCGACCACTCCCGCGGGCTGGTGGAGCGCGGGATCGTCCGCGTCACCAAGGTTGGCCGCCCGGCGATGAACGGGACGATCACGCGCGTGACTGTCGAGGCGGCAGCGATCGTCGACAGCCGCTGCGTGCGGCTGCGCTGCCCGTGCGGCGACCTGTGGGGCATGGACGGCGACCACCAGGTGCAGCGTCGGACCAGCGAGCTCGTCCGCGAGCTCGAGAGCCAGCTGCTCGACGGCGGCCTCGAGCTCCGCGTCGGCCTCTACGACGACTGACCGCCGGCGCCCCCGACCGCTGGACGCGGTCCACCCCCTCTGGGCCCGTCGCGGGCCTCACACCTTCACCACCACAACCTTCAAGGAGGTCAGATGTCAACGACCACTTCCACCATCCTGGTGGCAGACGAACACCAGGCCACGCGTGCCTTCCTCGCCGACCAGCTGATCGCCGACGGCTACCGGGTGCTGGTCGCGCCCGACCGGGCGAAGGCGCTCGCGCTGCTGAGCACCTCGCACCCGGACCTGATCCTGGTCGACGTCAACGGACGGACGCTCCAGCTGCTCGACGCGATCCGCTCCGGCGAGGGACTAGCCGGCCGGGCCGACCCCGACACGCCGCTAATCGTGCTGAGCCGCGACGCCGACCGACTGCAGCGGATTCGGGTGCTCGATCGCGGCGGCGACGACGTCATCAAAAAGCCGTTCGCCTACCCGGAGCTGCGAGCCCGCATAGCCGCGGTGCTGAGGCGCTCGGAGCTGCGCCGCCGAACGCGGATCCTGCGCGCGGGCCCGATCATGATCGACGTGCGCTCCCGGGAGGTGCGCGTGTTCGACCGCCCGGTTGAGCTGTCGGCGAAGGAATACGACCTGCTGGTCACTCTCGCCGGTGAGCCGACGAGGGTGTTCACGCGCGCGGAGCTGATGCGCGGCATCTGGGGCCTTCAGACGTTTGGGCGCACGCGAACGCTCGACTCTCACGCGCACCGGCTACGACGGAAGCTGTGCGGCGACCGCGACGACCGGCTGGTGATCAACGTCTGGGGCGTCGGCTACCGCCTGATTGATGGGGAATTGCATCGGATGCAACCACGGTCGGTGCTGCGATGAGCGAGTACAAGTCGACACCACGGAGCGTCGTCGCGCTCTACCAGCAGCTGGCGGCCGAGCGGGCCAGTGCGGCCCGCTCGGCGCTCGCGCGCGAGCGGACCGTCGAGGGGCTGTTCGAGCACAGCGCCGCGGCGCTCGAGGACGCGGCCGGCGCGCTACTGCACGCCGCCTACACGTTCATCTCGCTCGACGGGCCGCTACCCGGCCTGTTCGCCGAGCAGGCCGGCGCGCTGCTCGCGGTCGCCGCGCGCTTCGAGGAGGCCGCCGACCTGACCCGCGCCCGGCAATCCAACTGACAACCGAAGGGTGCACCAATGAGCGAACCCGAGATTGGGAGCTACCGCGACGCCGACGGCGCCCGCCACAAGCTCGTCGTCCGCCAGACCGCCGACGGCGACTGGCACGTGCTCGACGTCGACGTTAGCGGCGAGACGGCGCACGTCGTCGATGCACTCGCGGGTGACCAGGACGGCCGCCCGCAGGCCGAGGCCATCGCCCACGACTACCTGACCACCGTCGGCGCTCACGAGCCCGGTGCGGGACCGGCGGCCGGCGAGCCCATACCTGAGCAAGGAGGATCCGATGCCCGCAGCCACCGCCGCCACCGCCCGGCGCCGCGCCAACATCGCGCGCGAGACGCTGCGCTGCCGCGTTCGGCTCGCTGACGGACGCGTCTTCTCCGGGCCACTCGGTCCGGAGCGCCATCGCGCCCTGCAGCTCGGCGTCACGCACGAGGAGACGACCGGGTTGGTCGAGATCGCCGCGGGCGCCCGTCGGGACGGGCGGCTGCAGATCACCACCCGCCGCCGCACCGATCACTTCGTACGCGGCGGACAGGCGGGCGGAGGTGACTGGCTGGGGCCACTGCTGGCGCTCGCCGGACGGCACGCCGACGCCGGCGAAGAGGTGTTCGTCGCCCCGGCCGTTCGGGCCCAGCCGCGGGGCGACAAGCACGCGGTCAGTGAGACCCGGTTCCTGTGGGTCGACGTCGACCGGTCGGACGGGCTGCCAGCACTATGGGCGTTTGTCGCCGAGCGCCCCTGCCATCTGCTCATCGAGAGCAGCGCCGGCCACGCGCACGCCTACTGGAAGCTCGATCGCCCGCTGCCGGCGACAGTGTTGATCGAGTCGACCGGTGAGCTGGTCGAGCCGATCGAGCGAGCGCACCTGCGTCTGATTCATCACCTCGGCACCGGCGCGGACGGCAAGCCGAACGTCGCAGACCCGGCGTGCGCGGAGCGGTCGAGAGTCATGCGCCTCGCTGGCAGTGTGAACGGCAAGACCGGCGAGCACGCACGGATCCTCGAGGCCGACCTCGCGCTGCCCGCGTACCCGATCCGGCAGCTCGTCGGCGACCTGCCCGACCCTGCGACGTACTCGCCTGCGCACCCTCCGGCGGCGACGACGAACGCGGACCCATACAAGCGGATCGGCCCGCGCGAGTACTTCGAGCGACTCGCCGGGATCGTCGTCCCACGCGACGGGCTCGTGCATTGCCCGGCACACGAGGACAGGGTGCCGTCCTGCTCGGTCGGGACGGATGCGAGCCAGGGGTGGCGCTGCCACGCCGGTGGCTGCGGGGCACGCGGCGCGATCTACGACCTTGCCTCGGTGCTGCTCGGCGGGCCGTGGGGCCCACAGCTGCGCGGCGAGGCGTTCAAGCGTGCCCGCGCGTACGTGATCGACGCATTCGGCGAGCCAATCGAAGACCACGACGGGACGGCGAGCGGCCGACCCGGTGAAAGGAGCACACGATGAAGCACACGAACGGCGCACAGGCAGCGACCGACGAACATCCCGACGCACCCAAGGTTGCCCCGCGGTTCACACGTGCGGTGAACGCCGAGCGGTCGCGGCTCGAGGGGAAGCGGGCGCAGCTGCTGCTCAAGCGCGAGGCGGCGCAGGCCGAGCTCGAGCGGATCGATCGAGCCGTGCAGGCGACCGATGAGCTGCTCGAGCTGCTCGCGCCGCTGCTCGCCCCCAACGGCAACGAACCCGAGGCGGCAGGTGGGGACAGCGGCCGAGCGACGACCGAGCACAACCAGCGAAAGGAGTGAGAAACGATGAGCGCACGAAACGGGCGCGTCACGCGCCTCAGACCACGATCAGACGTCGCGGAGGAGCTGATGGGCGCCGCCGATGCGATCGCCGACATGGCGCAGCGGGTCCAGCTGAACGGACCCGAGCCGACGTACGCGAGCGAGAAGCTGTCGTACGCCCTGTTCAAGGCGGCCGAGGGGCTCGCGCTGTGCGACGTCGAGCTCGTCGAGGTAACCGAGGAGGCCCGCCGCGGGCACGAGCACGGGGTTTGGCTGAAGGAGGAGGACCAATGAACGGCGAGCGGCACACGGACGAGTTCACGATCCACCCGGTTTCGAGCCGGGAGGCCAGATTACGAGTGACCGCCACCGACGGCTCGGTCGTCGTCCTGCTGAGGCATGCCAAGGCGACCGCCGGCGTGAGCCTGACCGCCAACGAGGCGCGCGTGCTCGCGAACGTGCTCAACGCAACCGCTCGGCGCACGGAGGCGA